>CAYNIC010000033.1:0-3721 GCA_964397465.1 uncultured Rhodospirillales bacterium | reverse complement strand
GCGCGGACCCTAGCAGGTCGGCGGCGCCTCGGCAATCTTGGCCATGACTCAAGGTGTAACTCCCCAAGGTTCACCCTGGTGGTCGCCGGATGCTGTGGCGGATCGACGCCCCTTTTTGGCTGGTCGAAGCCAGGTTTTAAAGGCGCTTCGGGCTTGGTTTGAAGCGGAAGGGTTTACCGAGGTCGAAACCCCCATCCTGCAGGTCAGCCCCGGCAATGAGGCGCATTTACATGCCTTTGCCACGGATTTGATTCCTCCCGACGGTGGTCGGGCGCTGAAACGCTATCTTCACACCAGTCCCGAATTCGCAATGAAAAAGCTGCTGGTCGGAGGGGTGTCTCCTATTTTTCAGATGGCGCGGGTGTTCCGCAATGCCGAGCGGGCAAGCACCCATCACCCTGAATTCGTCATGCTGGAATGGTACCGGCGCAACGCGGATTGGCGCGACTTGCTGATGGATTGCCGGGCGATTCTTCAAGCCGCAGCCAAGGCGGCGGGGAAGGGGCTGCTGTATCGCCAGGGTAAGACCATCGATCCGTTTGGATCCTGGGAAAATATCTCTGTTGCCGATGCCTTCACCCGCCATTGCGGGATCGATCTTTTGGCGACCATGGATAACTTCACCGATCCGGCGCCGGATAAACTGATCGCCGAGGCAAAACGCATCGGCGTCAGGATTGGCGATGGCGATCGCTGGGATGACATCGTGCTGCGGATTTTGGGCGAGCGGATCGAACCAAAATTGGGCCAAGATGCGCCGGCGGTGCTTTATGATTATCCGTTGCCGATGGCGGCGCTGGCCCGGCCGAAACCGGAAGATCCGCGTCTCGCCGAGCGGTTTGAGATTTACGTTGCGGGGCTCGAGCTGGCCAACGGCTTTGGTGAGCTGACCGATGCGGCCGTGCAACGTCGCCGCTTTGAAGCCGATATGGATTTGAAGCAGCAGCTTTATGGCGAGCGCTATCCGATTGATGAGGATTTCCTGGCGGCGCTGGAATTCGGCTTGCCACCCAGCGCCGGGATCGCCCTTGGCTTTGACCGGCTGGTGATGCTGGCCACCGGAGCTGACCGCATAGATCAAGTCCTCTGGGCACCCGTGGCGGGTTAAACCAGAACCTTGTCGTCCGGATGGTAAAGCGTTTGACTAAGGCGTAAAGGCAAATTGTGTTTTTTCAACAAGCGATGAACTTCTTGATCGAGATTGTGGCGCATTTGTTTAAGCTGCTTGGTAGAATAAGCAATGCCTGTTTCTGGAGCTTCCTTTGCAAACACAGGATCAAGACGCTCTAAAATATAACGGCGCAAGTTGATGTGCTCGACATAGACGCATGAGGCGCCGGCATCTTTGACGGTCTTGATCAATGTATCGAGCTTATCCAAATCATGAAGGTAATGCGGCAAAAGTGGCCCAAGGAACGCATAGGTTTTAAGACCAGCGCTGGAGAGGGTTTCCAGTGTCGATATCCGGCTTGACGCACTGGGTGCTTTAACCTCAAGAAAGCGCGAGACGGCATCATCCGTTGTGGTGATGGTAAGTCCAATCTCCGCCTGGGGAATTTGCTGCAGCAGGTCGAGATCGCGCAGGATCAAAGGCGATTTGGTCAGTATTCCCACAACACCGTCATATCGATTCTTGACCAGGATTCCCAAAACTCCCCGCGTCAGCTGATATCTTTTCTCGGCTGGTTGATAGGGATCGGTAACGGAACTTAAGAAAAGACTAGGCCGCGGATTCTGCCGCAGCAACTTAGGCAGCTCTTTTTCAAACAAGGCTGCGGCATTGGTTTTGGCCACGACGTAGCTGCCCCAATCAGTGATACCTTGCCCAACGGCGCGGCCCATAAAGCTGGCATAACAATAAAGGCAAGCCAGCTCGCAGCCGATATAGGGATTAACTACGTAATCAGCGTCAGGTAGTTTCGATTTGGTGATGATAGACTTGGCCGGTCGCTCGGAAATGGTGCAGGAAGCTCGGTTCATTGCTGTCCACGATAGCTGAACTGCCTATAAACAAATGCCAAGTAGAGAAGTGACAATACGGCTCCCACAAAGGCGCCCCCTGTCAGGGCCACCCAAAACCCCAAGGGGCCGGGGATCCGATCAACTCCTAAGATGCCGCGTAAGACAGACTCTTCTGGTATGGCGAGATTATAGCCAATGCCGACGCCAATGCCCCACATCGATATAAAATAAATAAAGGTCGGTAGAAGGGTTTTTTTATAGGCGCGTAATATGGCGTTGGCGATGGTAAGGAATGCATCGAAGAAGTGGAAAAAGCCAATGACCCCCAGTAGGACTGCGGTCAATCCAACCGTTGCTGCATCTTTCGTAAAAAGGCCAGCAATATGGTTGGCCCCAAAGACTGTAATAATGAGCACCGTTAGGGCTAAAATAAGGCCCAACAACAAGGCCGAAGCCCCGAATTGTCGGGCATCCTGAGCGCGATTGGAGCCAAGGCTTTTTCCCACCAGGACGCTTGCCGCATTGCCCACGGCCAAGGGAATTAGGTAAGAGAGCAGGGAGAAGCTCGACGCAATTTGGTGTGCCGCTGTTGCTGTTGCGCCGAAGCCCGCGATTAACAATCCAACAAAAGTAATGGATGTATAGTCGATGAAGAAAGTGATTCCGATGGGGACGCCGAGGATGAGGATCTCCCGTATATATTTGTAGTTGAGTTTAGAAATTTTTTTGAAAACGGCAAATGGCTGAAGCGCACTATGCCGGGAGCATAACCAGATGCCGGCGCCTAAAATGATCCAATTGGTAACTGTGGTGCTAACGGCGCAGCGCTCAGCGGTTTGCTCCGCACCTCCCGGGATCCAATAAATGATGAGAAAATTTAACAAAAGTTTGAGTGCTAAACCGCCGAAATTAAGTTTCATAACAAGGGCGGCTTGCAAGACGCTGGCCATATATCCTTGAATAACCCGTGTCATCATGACAGCGGGAATAGAGACGGCAAGTATCGATAAATATGCCCGGGTTTTGATCTCAATCAATGGCGATACTTTTGCAATCAGAAAGAAAGGATCAGGAATAAGAAGAGCGGTCACCGTGACAAAGGAAAGAATCAAACTTAGATATAAACCCTGCCGCACAGTTTCGCCGATTTCTGTGATCTCGCCGGCGCCATATCTTCTTGCGATTAACGGCATAAGAGCAATGAGTATGCCCGAGATCGCGATGTAGACTGTCCCAAATATGCTGGTGCCAACGCCAATCGCCGCCAGATCATTGGCCGAGGCATGCCCCGCCATGATCGTATCGATGATGCCTTGGGCAATGATGGCTATCTGGCCAAGATATATGGGCCAAGCTTGTGCAAGGAGCTGTTGCAAATGATATTTTCGCGAGGCGAAAATATCGCCGGTGGCAGCCGTCATACGCGTCCCATCGCCCCTTCGTTTGCGGCAGTCATAAGCATTTCTGCACTATTTAAAACTGTAATTTGTGCGTCGACAAGACTTTTAGGCGTATCTGTTTTTAAAAATACGCCGCCAAGAAAATTCTTTACCCCGCCGCTGACATCATATTCGGGAACTGGATCGCCAGGCTCAAGATTTGTACTCCAATTTGCCTCGGCATGAACATTTTTGGGGAGAATCTTGGCCCAATCTAGCTGCGTATTGAAGCGGGGACTCGTTACCCACGGCTTGCCGGCGGCATTTATAGGGGCGATGACAACGGAGCCCACCGCCATGCCTTGAGGCTGTGATGGAAA
>CAYNIC010000032.1:0-4834 GCA_964397465.1 uncultured Rhodospirillales bacterium | reverse complement strand
GCCGCGACGTCGGGACCGACGCTTTCTTGGGTCGCGGGCGCGCCAGGGGTACCCTCGGCGGCTCGTGCGTCCAGAGGACAGGGACGAGCGCGAAGGACCTACCCATGCGATGTTCGCCCCTCTTCCTCTGCTTCTGTCATTCATCTTCCCAGCGATACCCCCGCGATCCGTGTCCGAGGGGCCCGCGAGCATAATCTTAAGTCTGTTGATTTAACCATTCCCCGCGACAAGCTTGTCGTTATGACCGGACTGTCCGGATCGGGTAAATCATCCTTGGCCTTTGATACGATTTATGCGGAAGGCCAACGTCGCTACGTTGAGAGTCTTTCAGCCTATGCCCGGCAATTCCTTGAATTGATGCAAAAACCCGACGTTGACTCGATTGAAGGCCTTTCTCCAGCAATCTCTATCGAGCAGAAAACAACGTCGCGGAATCCTCGTTCGACCGTCGGCACTGTGACGGAAATTTATGATTACTTGCGTTTGCTTTTTGCCCGGATCGGCGTTCCCTACTCGCCCGCTACGGGATTACCAATAGAAAGCCAGACCGTCAGCCAGATGGTTGACCGCGTTTTGAGTCTGCCTGAGGGTACAAAGCTTTATCTTTTGGCGCCCTTTGTTCGCGGCCGTAAGGGTGAATATCGTAAAGAAATTCGTGAACTGCAAAAACGCGGTTTCCAGCGCATTAAGGTCGACGGAAAGCTTTATGAAATCGACCAAGTTCCCGACTTGGATAAAAAACGCAAACATGATTTGGAAGTTGTCGTCGACCGGGTCGTTGTTCGGAATGATATCGCTCAACGTTTGGCCGACAGTATGGAGACAGCGTTAGACCTGGCTGATGGCATTGTCATTACCGAGAATGCCGATACTCAGGAGCGGTATGTTTATTCGGCGCGATTTGCCTGCCCTGTTTCCGGCTTTACAATTGAAGAAATTGAACCGCGGCTATTTTCGTTCAATAGTCCTCATGGGGCGTGCCCCGTCTGTGATGGGCTGGGCAATACCATGCGGTTTGACCCCGACATGGTGGTGCCTGATGCTACGCTCAGCCTAGAAAAGGGCGCTATCGCGCCGTGGGCAAACACAACGTCCCAATATTATTACCAGGCTCTTGTCAGCCTCTGCCGTCATTTTAAAGTCTCCATGAAAACGCCCTGGGAAGACTTACCCAAGAAAATTCGCGAGGCCTTTCTTTATGGAACCGGTGATACTAAAGTCTCGATGAGCTATGATGACGGCGCGCGGTCCTACCGCACCGAAAAGCCTTTCGAAGGCGTCATTGCCAACATGGAACGGCGCTTTCGCGAGACTGATAGTGCCTGGGTTCGAGAAGAGCTTGGCCGTTTTCAAAACGTCACACCTTGCGAGAGTTGTCACGGATATCGGCTCAAACCTGAGGCCTTAGCCGTCAAAATCGCCAATAAACATATTGGTGAGGTTTCAGAGCTGTCGATTGCCGACGCCAACCGTTGGTTCAACGACTTGCCTAAACATTTAACGACCAAGCAAAAAGAGATTGCGGCACGTATTTTGAAGGAAACACGTGAGCGACTTGGATTTCTCAATGATGTAGGGCTTGAATATTTAACTCTCGCCCGGGCTTCGGGAACATTGTCCGGGGGTGAATCACAGCGTATTCGCTTGGCTTCGCAGATTGGCTCCGGCCTCACCGGTGTTCTTTACGTTTTGGATGAACCCTCGATTGGATTGCATCAACGAGATAACAAACGGCTTCTGGATACGCTGAAGCGGCTTCGCGATCTTGGCAATACAGTTATCGTAGTTGAGCACGACGAAGAGGCTATGCGGTTAGCCGATTGGTTAATTGATATGGGGCCTGGCGCGGGTGTACATGGTGGCCATGTCGTCGCTGCCGGAACCCCCGACGTGGTTTTGGACTGCGAAGAGTCCATAACGGCGCAATACTTAACGGGAAAGAAATCGATCGCTATTCCTACTCGGAGACGCAAAGGAAAACCCGGTCAAGTCCTCGAGATCAAAGGTGCCCGGTCAAACAACCTGCAGAATGTCAGCGCCGCCATACCTTTGGGTACGTTGACCTGTGTTACCGGCGTTTCCGGGTCGGGCAAATCGTCCTTGATTATTGAGACCTTATTTCCAGCCTGCGCACGGCGATTGAATGGAGCCCGCGTTCAACCTGGAGAGCACGACTCAATCCGTGGGTTGGAGTACCTCGATAAGGTTGTCGATATCGATCAGTCCCCTATCGGACGGACGCCGCGCTCTAATCCTGCCACCTATACCGGCGCCTTCAGCCCGATCCGTGACTGGTTTACGGGATTACCCGAAGCTAGAACCCGGGGCTATGAAGCCGGCCGCTTCTCTTTAAACGTGAAGGGCGGCCGATGCGAAGCTTGCCAAGGCGATGGAGTCATCAAAATCGAAATGCATTTCCTCCCCGATGTCTATGTCCAATGCGATGTCTGTAAGGGGCGGCGCTACAACCGAGAAACCCTCGAAGTTACCTTCCGGGATAAAAATATCGCCGATGTCTTGGATATGACCGTGGACGAAGCCGCAGAGTTCTTTAAGGCTGTGCCCTCAATCCGAGAAAAGATGGAAACGCTCAGTAAAGTTGGGCTGGGCTATATCAAGGTCGGACAATCGGCCACCACCTTGTCTGGAGGCGAGGCGCAACGTGTTAAACTCGCCAAGGAGCTTTCCCGCCGCGCGACGGGCAAAACCCTTTATATTCTCGACGAACCGACAACCGGCCTTCATTTCGAAGATGTGCGGAAACTGCTTGAAGTGCTCCACACCTTAGTCGAGCAAGGCAATACGGTTCTTGTCATAGAACATAACCTGGATGTCATTAAAACCGCCGACTATGTGATCGATATCGGCCCGGAAGGCGGCAGTGGCGGCGGAAAAGTTATTGCTTCGGGAACACCGGAGGATATTACCCGGGTCGCGGCAAGCCATACCGGTCAGTTTCTCGCGCCTTATTTAGGCGTTAAAACCAAGCGACGCGTAGCGAGTTAGGGTAATCGAGTCGGCTAATTTCGCCGGATTTAATTATTTTTAACGCCAAACTGACAGCCGTCGAACAGCCCCTTAGAATACATTAATTATGTATTAGTATCATGGTATTATAGAATTTCCTTGAACTATATTAATAAGCTAAAATAGAAACAACCTGCATACCTTCCTTATGCGATATAGATTAAATCCGCCCTGTCTTTTTGGGCACAGTTAAGTTTCATCCGTTCTTAGCGGCAGGGGAAAATAATGCTTATAGGTCTTATCCTTAGCCTATTTATGATCGTGCTCGGCGCGTTGGCTGCCTATCCGTCTATCGTTAAAGCGCAGCCCAATGCGAAGGAAATCATTGATAAAATTACACCTTACCAAGGAATTATCGGCGTTATCGGCTGTATCCTTGGCCTGATTGGTATAATCCGCCTCTTGCTCAATATTGGCGCCTTGTCCGCAGCGCCAATTTACTGGTTGATTGGCTTTGGCGCCTCATTGGTCGAATTCGCTTTAGGTCTGCTCCTTGGGTACGGCCTGATTCATATGCATGCCTTAAGCAAAAACGCCCATGCAGCACGTCACGGCGATGAGCTTCGCGCTAAACTCACGACTTACCAAGTTCCTCTTGGATATATTGCCATTGTCCTGGGCGTGATCAGTCTTGTCCTTCTTTTTTGATCCCAAGATCATTTCGTAAAAGAAAACCGCTGCAGTCTTTGGGTTGCGGCGGTTTTCTTTTGTTCAATAACGTTTCCCAAGCTACATTCAGGGAATGAGCCATCCTATTCATATAATCGGCGGCGGACTCGCCGGCAGCGAGGCTGCCTGGCAAATTGCGCGGCAGGGCATTCACGTCGTTCTCCACGAAATGCGCCCCCAAAAAGGCACCGAAGCCCACAAAACCGATCAACTTGCCGAGCTTGTTTGCTCAAACTCCTTTCGCTCAGACGACGCCATGAACAATGCTGTCGGCCTTTTGCATGAGGAAATGCGGCGGCTAAATTCTATTATTTTACAAGCGGCTGACTCACATAAAGTCCCTGCTGGTGGCGCCCTAGCGGTTGATCGGGAAAACTTTGCCGCAGCGGTAACCCGCCATCTCCATGACCACCCCTTGATTCAGATTGAACGGGACGAGGTAACCGGATTACCCCCGCAAACCTGGGAGAAGGTGATTATTGCCACAGGCCCGTTAACATCGCCGGGTCTATCAGAGGCGATCCTCACGTTAACAGGCGAAGCTTCTCTCGCTTTCTTTGATGCCATCGCGCCCATTATCCATACGCAAAGTATCGATTTATCAAAGGCTTGGTTTCAATCCCGTTATGACAAACCTGGCCCTGGCGGCACGGGCAAAGACTACATAAATTGTCCTTTAGACAAATCTCAATACGAGAGCTTTGTGACGGCGCTTATCGCGGGTGAAAAGACCGACTTCAAGGAATGGGAGAAGACGACTCCCTATTTTGAGGGGTGCCTCCCTATCGAGGTGATGGCAAGCCGCGGCCTTGAAACACTCCGCTATGGGCCAATGAAACCTGTTGGACTAACCAATCCGCATAGCGATCAACGCCCCTATGCCGTTGTTCAACTGCGGCAGGACAATGCCTTGGGCACGCTCTACAATATGGTCGGGTTTCAAACCAAGCTGAAACATGCCGAGCAGGTACGGATTTTTAAGACTTTGCCCGGCCTTGAGAATGCCGAGTTTGCGCGGCTTGGCGGGCTGCACCGCAACACCTTCATCAATAGCCCCCGCCTTCTGGATCAGCAATTACGACTAAAAGCCATGCCCCGCCTTCGTTTTGCCGGTCAAATCACGGGGGTGGAGGGATAT
>CAYNIC010000031.1:0-7846 GCA_964397465.1 uncultured Rhodospirillales bacterium | reverse complement strand
TGCTCTCTCGCTCCTAAGAGTTCACTACCCGCAGCGGCAATATTCCAAAACCGCCCTTGTCCCTCTCCTCTATAAGGCCATCATTTTGCCGTCAATCTGAACCAACGTAGAATTTGCTTTTTGAGAGCTTGTTGTGTCTTAAATGACACAGCAATTGGCCTTAAGCCCGCAAAACCCGGAGATCATATTGTCTAACTATATGAAAAATATGCGTTTTTTATTATTTACATTTCTACTTTCTTTGGGAATGGCGGGAAAGCCTGCTTATAGTTATGTGATTGAAAGTACTGAGACTTCGACTGTTTATGAGCCGCAATTGCTTGGCTATGCTGGTGCCGGCGGCCGCAGTGTTTGGACGATTGTCATGGGAAACCCCTTTTCTGTCTCTCAAGACATTCTAAATGCCGCCATCCTTGAGTCTATGCATGGGTCACACTTTGGTCCCAATGTGGACTTTACGACGACACCTGACCCAGGAGATCGGCGGTATATGCGTGTTGTTGTGCTTATAAATGGTTCGACATCCTCGGCCGACGACGCTTGCGAGTACTATCCTCGACGCCCCTTAGGGCCAGGCCAACATGATCAAATCAAGGTCATGATGGTTTTTTGTAACAACGAAATCCCTTTATCTTCTGTTGTTGGCAAGGTTGACGCCGGCAGTCCCGACGAAAAGGAGTTTCGCTCTTTCATCAAACAAATGACCGTTGCTCTCTTTCCTCCCCGGAATCCTCGGCAAGAAGGCAATGGCACATCGATTTGGCGGTGGCGTTAAAGATAGGTCAGCCAGTGGCGCAACAAAGACGTAACAGCTTGGGGTCGCTCTAAGGCTGTTAGATGGCCGCAATCTTCAATAATACTGAGCATAGCGCCGGGGATCGCCTGGACCATTTCCTGATGCAAGGCCAAGGGCGTTAATGCGTCTTCTCGACCACAAAGTACGAGAGTTGGACATTTAATAGCAGATAAATCCGGACGACTATCAACCCGATTCATGATGGCTGTTTGTTGATAGGCAAAGGCTTCTCGACCTACATTTTCCGCCATTTTCATGATGGTGCCCGTTAAAGCATCGTCGCTCAAACGTGAATTATGAATAAGTCGCGGCAACAACCGTGCCGTTACGCCCTTAAATTCGCCCTGTTGGGCTAAACTAATTAACCCTTGGCGTTGCTGTTTAGCCTCAGGCGTATCCGGCCTTGCTTGGGTGTCTAATAAAGCCAACTTAAGAACTCTTTGCGGCGCTTGGCGCATGATTTCAAACGCCACATAACCTCCCATGGATAGTCCTGCCAGAGCGAATTGCGGCGGTGCCGTACGCAGCACACGCTCTGCTACAGCCCTCATACTCTTATCCTGAGTGAGATCAGCTACAGAGCTTTCAGCGATATCAGATAGATGCTTAGTTTGGTGGGCCCATAAAGCTTCGTCACATAACAGGCCTGGTAAAAAAAGAACCGGGATTTTTGACATTTTCCAGCAACGCTATTTTCATGAACGAGATAGGCTCCTAAATTATACTTAATAAAAGAACGAGGGCTAGACGTTGACTTGGCTAGCTTCGCCCCTATAGTCCCCGCTCCTTACCCTGGCAGAGTTTAGATGATTGAACCCGAAGCTGTTGGACAGCAAGAAAACGTTTCGTTTACCGATTTAGGTTTGGGCGATGAAGTTTTGCGCGCTTTAAGCGATGCGGGCTACCAACATCCTACTCCCATCCAGCACCAAGCCATCCCCATTGTTTTAATGGGCCGAGATATCTTGGGCATTGCGCAAACGGGAACAGGAAAGACGGCATCTTTTACACTGCCCATGATCGAAATCCTGGCAAGCGGCCGCGCGAAAGCGCGAATGCCCCGTTCGGTTATTCTAGAACCAACGCGCGAGCTAGCGGCTCAAGTTGCAGAAAATTTTGACAAGTACGGAAAATATCATCGCTTAACAAAAGCGCTCTTAATCGGCGGAGTTTCATACAGCGAACAGGAAAAACTGATTGACCGCGGCGTTGACGTTCTCATCGCGACACCCGGCCGATTACTCGATCATATCGAACGGGGAAAAATTTTATTACACGACATCAAGATTCTCGTGATCGACGAAGCAGATCGAATGCTGGATATGGGATTTATTCCCGACGTTGAGAAAATTGCCGGCCTCATGCCAAAGCTACGTCAGACCTTGCTTTTCTCAGCGACAATGCCGCCAGAAATTCGCCGGTTGGCAAATGCTTTTCTTATGCATCCGAAAGAAATCCAGGTTGCCCGACCCGCAACTACGGCAGCAACCGTCACGCAGGGCGTCGTTCCCACAACGCCAAAATCCAAACGAAATATTCTTCACAAATTAATCGCCAACTATAAAATTACCCAAGCGCTTATTTTCTGTAACCGCAAACGCGATGTCACAGAACTTTGCCGATCGCTGCAAAAATCCGGCTATAACGCAGGAGCGCTTCACGGCGATATCCCTCAACATCTCAGAACGGAAACGTTAGAAAAATTCAAGGGCGGAGAGATTGGGATCCTTGTTTGTTCGGATGTTGCGGCGCGGGGGCTGGATATAGCGGACTTACCCTTTGTCATTAATTACGATACCCCCATTCACGCCGATGATTATGTGCATCGTATCGGGAGAACCGGTCGCGCCGGTCGTGAAGGTTGCGCCTTTACCTTGATCACCAAAGAAGACGATCGTTATGTAAAAGCCATCGAGAAGCGGATCGGCCAACCTATCCCCGTCATGGTGATCGGGCCGGACTCTGCCGAACCGAGCGCAGATGAAACTCAACCTCAACAAAAACCTGCATCATCGCGCCCAAGCTCTCAGCGTCAGTCCTCCTCACATTCATCTCGACGTCGCCCAGATCCGCAGCCCCCATATGCTTCCGATGATGGCGAGGAAAGCGGACCGGTATTCGGTTTGGGCGCGCATATGCCCGCCTTTTTGGCGAAACCCGTGCTGTTACCAGATGATGATAAAGAAGATCAGGTGGACGATGCCGCCGCAAAGCCGGTCACGAAAAGAAAACGCGCGACACCGGCCAAGAAACGGATAAAGCAACCTTCGGAACCGTTATCCTAGTTGAGCTCTATGAAAGGATGCCGTCATGCGGACTATTTTTATTCAAGTAAAATGTGATCTAGGACGGGCTTATGAAGTTGCCGACTCTGCGACGGAGGTTGAAGGCGTATCGGAGGTCTACTCGACTTCCGGTCAATATGATTTATTAATGAAGTGCTATTTGGGTGATGAAGATGATATCGGTCATTTTGTTTGCCAGAACATTCAAAAAATTCCCGGCGTAAAAGACACATTTACTCTGATAACATTTAAGGCTTTTGGCTAACTCCTCCGTTCGGAGTGAAGTCTCCATCCAGACCCTATTTGCGTTGTCGCTATTGTTGATTTTATACGATCTTAGCGTGAGAACCGTAGCGCTACCCTATAAATTCAGCATACCATAGGCTTTGGATTATTGACCAGCCCCGTTCCTTACGGAAATGAGCAAACAACAGCGCTAAAGCGACTCGCCTATGTATATGTACCTTCCCATCGCCGAGATGTCGGTGAATATCTGGCTCATTTTAGGATTGGGGGTCGCCGTCGGCCTTCTTTCCGGAATGTTCGGTGTGGGCGGTGGTTTTCTTTTAACCCCCCTTTTGATGCTTCTTGGCGTTCCGCCGGCTGTCGCTGTCAGTACGGGGACCAGCCAGATTATCGCCGCCTCTATGTCTGGAGTTATGGCCCATTGGCGACGCGGGAACGTCGATATAAAAATGGCTCTCTTTCTCCTCGGGGGTGGCTTAGGCGGATCTTGGTTTGGTGTTTGGCTATTTAGTTTCTTACGATCCATCGGTCAAATCGACCTTATCATTGCCCTCACCTATGTCATTTTCCTTGGCACTCTTGGCGTTCTTATGTTGATGGAGTCCGTCAGGACCATTGCGCGGGAGAGTCGCATAAAAGGATCCTCTCGCACTCGGCTTCATCAGCATAATTGGTTACACGGACTTCCCTTTAAGACAAGATTTCGGCGCTCTAAACTTTATATTAGCGCTCTTCTTCCTCTTTCGATTGGCATGGTTGTTGGCGTGTTGACCGCGATTATGGGTATCGGTGGAGGATTTATCATGGTGCCTGCCATGATTTATTTACTGGGAATGCCGACATCCCTTGTCGTTGGAACATCGCTTCTTCAAATTGCCTTTGTAACCGCTAATGTGACGTTCCTCCAAGCCTATACCAGCCAAACAGTGGACGTCGTCCTCGGCGTTATTCTTATTGTAGGCGGCGTGGTAGGCGCCCAGTTCGGCAGCCGCGTGGGAGCCATGCTACAAGGCGCGCAACTTCGAGGCCTCCTGGCAGCCTTGGTTTTAATTGTCGGCGGCAAGCTTGCCTTTGATTTGGTCATACAGCCATCCGAGCTTTTTTCACTTGTGATCATGGGGAGGCCGTGATGCCACGTTTCCTCCTGCCTTTTAGTGTTTTGGGAGTTTTTTTACTGGTGTTGGGTCTCACCCCACGAAACACTTACGCCCAAGATGGGCTGATCGCTGATATGTCGGATCACTTGATTGCGATCACCACTGGATTTACGGGTGCGGATGTTCTTCTGTTCGGTGCGGTGGATGAAGACAGTTCCATTGTGGTGACGATCCGCGGTCCCGAACAGAATATTCTTGTCCGCCGCAAATCCCGCGTCGCAGGAGTTTGGATAAATGACAAGGAAATAGCCTTTAGCCGCGTCCCCAGTTTTTACGCCCTTGCAGCGACGGCTCCCCTCGAAAACCTTGTTTCGGACAGTCTGCGTGAACGCCATCAGCTCGGATTGGATATGCTTGCCCTTAATCCTGAAGATCAGACACGCTCCGAAATCTCCGCCTTTCGCGAGGCCCTCATTCACCTTCAACAGCAACGCGGGAGATATCTTACCTCCTCTGCAAAGATTACTTTTCTGGGTAACCGCCTTTTTCGAGTTAATCTGCATTTCTCTGCCAACCTGCCTACGGGCCAGTATGTAATCGAAGTTTTTCAAATAAAAGATGGCGAGGTCAAAAATGCGCAAACAACCCCCCTTATCGTCAGCCAAGTCGGCACCAGTGCGGAAATCCAAAGATTTGCTTATCGTCACTCTGCCTTATACGGTTTGATCGCTGTTGCTATGGCCGTTATTGCTGGGGTATTGGGAGCCCTGGTCTTTCGTAAGATCTGATCTATAGGATTGTTATGACAGAAACCGACATAGAAAAATCACGCAGGTCTATTTTCCTCGTTGTCGTCGACGACTCAGATGAAATGAAAATAGCATTGCGCTTCGCTTGCCAACGTGCCCGCCGGAGTAACGGCTCTGTCGCTCTGCTCTATGTTCTCGAACCGGCAGAGTTCGAGCATTGGATGGCTGTCAAGCAACTTATGGAGGAAGAGCGTCGCGAGGAAGCAGAACAGGTCCTTCACGAGTGGTCCGGCATGGTAAATGAACTCACGGGAACCGTACCACAGCTGTATATTCGTGAAGGCAAACGCGCCGATGCCTTGCTAAAAGTATTGAATGAGGAGTCCCATATCGCCGCTCTCGTTTTGGGAGCCTCTACCAAATCGGAAGGCCCCGGCCCCCTGGTCACGCATATAGTTGGGAAAATGTCCGGCCGATTAAAAGTGCCTATCATTGTCGTTCCAGGAGGGCTTAGTGAAAACGAAGTCGATACCCTCACATGACCAATGCCGTTGAAACTCCCTCGGGAAAAGGCGCTCAGGATGAGAACTTTCCCGTCGCGCAACTTTTTCCGGCATCGTTACGGCCGGCCATCACCTGTTACTATGCTTTCGCGCGGGCGATCGATGATGTTGCGGATAATCCCAATCTCCCCGCCGATGAAAAAATCAGACGGCTCGATGAATTCGATCATTCCTTAACAAACGGCTCTGATAATCCGGCATATATGAAGGGCACGGCCGTGCGGGCTCTTTTTGCAGAAAAGAATATCCCGCTTTCCCATGCCCGTGACCTCATCGTTGCCTTCAAGCAAGATGCCGTTAAACTTCGCTATAAAGATTGGAACGATTTAATAGGCTACTGTCTCAACTCCGCATCGCCCGTGGGGAGATTTCTTCTCGATCTCCATCAAGAAGATCGCAAAGCTTATATACAATCCGACGCTCTCTGCAATGCGCTGCAAGTCATCAATCACTTGCAGGATTGCAAGGCAGACTTTACGCAGATGAACCGCGTATACATTCCTGAACCTTGGTTGCATGAGGCAGGAATTGATGTATCGGCACTGGCGGCGAGTAAAGCCAGCAGCAATCTTCGTTCAGTGTTAAATCGATGCCTTGATGGCGTTGATCAGTTAATGATCATCGCTCGGGAACTTCCCTACCTAATGAAAAATCCTCAATTAGCGCGCAATTGTCAGGTCATTGTCATGATCGCAGACAAGTTAGCTCACAAATTACGCCTTGAAGACCCCATTGCGGGCCGCGTCCAGCTAAACAAGTTTCAATTTCTTGCTTTCCTTCTTCGCGGCTTCATAAAAATGTCATGGTAACAGCACTAGAAATCATCGGTGGTCTTAGCCTTATTGCTTGGATTTATTTATTCCTTTTCCATGGAAGATTCTGGCGATCCGATCAATTCTTGTCTCAACAGGAATCTCTTCTACCCTCTTGGCCTTCTGTAATCGCTGTTGTGCCTGCGCGGAATGAAGCCGATGTTATCGATAAATCTCTCGCCTCTTTATTGAATCAAGATTATCCCGGCCCTCTGTCCGTTATATTGGTCGATGACCATTCTGAAGATGGGACGGCAGATGTCGCCATATCCTGCGGTCAAAAGCATCCCAAAGGGACACAACTTCGCATTATTCGCTCCGACCCCCTGCCCTCCGGGTGGGTTGGGAAAATGTGGGCGGTTAATACTGGCGTTACTGACGCCTTGCATAAGGAACCTGAATATTTGTGGCTGACAGATGCGGATATTGAGCATCGGCCTTGGGTTCTTCGCAGCCTGGTCCAAAAAGCCGAGCAACGACGACTAACCCTCGTATCCTTAATGGTTATGCTTCACTGCAAGGGCTTTTGGGAACGGTTGTTAATTCCTGCTTTCGTTTTCTTTTTTCAAATGCTTTATCCATTCCCCAAAGTGAATGATCCTCGATCAAGGATCTCCGGCGCCGCCGGAGGATGCATGCTGGTACGCCGCACCGCCCTCGAAGCCGCCGGCGGCATAGCATCAATCAAAAATGAAATTATCGATGATTGCGCCTTAGGACGACGTCTCAAGCAGCACGGCGCTATATGGATCGGCCTAACTAAGCAGTCATTTTCCCTCCGCCCTTATGACGGCATTTATGGTGTCTGGAAAATGGTTGCTCGGTCGGCATTTACGCAGCTCCATTACTCCAGCCTTCTTCTTATTGGTACACTTGTTGGTTTGGCCGTTCTTTATATAGCTCCCCCTGCCCTTATTATCAGCTTTCCGTGGCATTACAGCCTGAGCATCGCGGCTTTGGGAGCCGGTGCCTGGTTGCTTATGGCCGTGGCGTACATCCCCACCCTCCGCCTCTATGCGCAACCCCTTTGGCAGGCTGTTTTTCTGCCCATTGCAGGAATTCTTTATGCCCTTATGACTTTTGATAGCGCCCTTCGCTATTGGCGGGGAAAGGGTGGCCACTGGAAAGGCCGCTCTCAAGCACAAGCCACGCGTTGATAGCAAAGACTGGCTTTCTTATGAATCTACGGTTACAAAAAGCTCTCTAATCGCAATAGCAGCATCCTTTCATGGCCACCGCACTTTCCGATCATTCCTCTATCGATGCAAAGGCTCATGCCGAAGCCGTGACCCGAAATT
>CAYNIC010000030.1:0-8174 GCA_964397465.1 uncultured Rhodospirillales bacterium | reverse complement strand
GTAGTTGAAAGATGATTTGATAACAAAATGCATGGCTAACACCCCGGCTTATGTAGGCTTACCGTGCACATGGGCTTCCGTAAGACTGAGGTTTTTAATTTAAGGCGCCATCAATTTGATAGAGAAAATCGTGGTGTTTGGCTGAAAGGTGAGGAGACAAAAGGAAAGCGAGACGAGTTTATTGAAGCCAACAGTTTCGCGTTTGAAATTCTTGATCGATTGGATAGAGAGGCTGAGGCACGCGGGGATGATTATCTTCTGGTTTACGTCCCCATAAACCGGCCGAATGCAAAACCGGTTCCGATTAAAAACCCAAAGCGCGCGTGGAAGACGGTGCTTAAATCACTCGATCTTGTCGGCCGTTATACCTTTCACAACACCAAGGCCGCTTTCCTCTCGGCGGTTGCCGGGAACACCGGCGGTAAGGTGGTTCAATCTTTAGGTCGGCATAAGGATGGCAAGACGACAGAGCGTTATGTAGCTGTCGCTAATGAGGACCGTCGCCGGGCTGTAGAAGCGATTGCGGATCGGCTGGGCACAGATGAAAGTCCCAACAAAAGTCCCAACAAAACTGGGCAACGTTAGCCACAAAAGTAGCTAAGTCCTTGAGATAATTGGGGTGGCTGAGGGGACTTGAACCCCCGACCCTCGGTACCACAAACCGATGCTCTAACCAACTGAGCTACAGCCACCACAGGTGCCGAGCTTTATAAGCTCTGGCCGATCATGTACGGCGCCGTAACGACAACGTCAAGCGTCGGAACGGCGGTATGTCTCTGTTTTAGGCAGAGCGGCTAAAATTTAGGCATTTGTTAACAAAATCCCGGCCAAACCGGCATTATTCGGCAGGAATCCTATAGTTTTCCAACTTGGCATGGTTTATGCATAGCTTAATCGGAAAGATTTATCTTAACCGTTCTCTCTCGCCCGCCTTAACGGATATACCCTCGCATGAAAAAGATCGAAGCCATCATCAAACCCTTCAAATTGGATGAGGTAAAGGACGCCCTACACGAGATCGGCGTGCAGGGTCTTACCGTCACCGAAGCCAAGGGTTTTGGCCGACAGAAAGGCCATACCGAGCTTTATCGCGGCGCCGAATACGTCGTGGATTTTCTGCCTAAAGTGAAAATTGAAGTCATTGTTGATGACAACTTTGTGGAACGCACGGTCGAGGCTATTCAACAAGCCGCCCATACGGGCCGGATCGGCGATGGCAAGATCTTTGTCTCACCCATAGACGAGGTTATCCGCATTCGCACCGGCGAGCGCGGGAGTGATGCAGTTTAAATGATCGCTTACGGGGAAACAGCTCCCAAGATTAATGATTAGAAAGGGGAAGTGAGCAGATGTCCGACGTTAAAAAGGTTATGGAGCTTATTAAAGAACGGGATGTGAAATACGTCTCGCTTCGTTTTACCGATCCACGGGGCAAGTGGCATCATACGGCACAGCATGTCTCAACGATCGATGAATCTGTATTCGAAGATGGCATCATGTTTGACGGCTCCTCCATCGACGGATGGAAAGCCATCAATGAATCCGACATGATTTTGATGCCCGACCCCAAGACGGCGGTGATGGATCCGTTTGCCGCCCAGCCACAGCTTATCATCTTCTGCGATATTCACGAGCCTGGTGCTGCGGGTTACGAGCGCGACCCACGGTCGACAGCCAAGCGCGCCGAGGCCTACCTTGCCTCTACCGGCATCGGCGACACAGTTGTCTTTGGCCCCGAACTCGAATTCTTCGTCTTTGACGATGTGCGCTATGGGGTGGAGGGCGATGCATCGTTCTATCACTTGGATAGCGAAGAAAACCCGCGAAATAACGGCCGCCGCTATGAAGAAGGCAACTTGGGCCATCGCCCGCGCACCAAAGGCGGATACTTTCCCGTCCCGCCGGTAGACAGCGGCACGGACTATCGCGCCGAGATGGTCAGTCTCATGCTGGAGATGGGTATCGCCGGTGAAAAGCATCACCATGAGGTGGCGCCCGGCCAACACGAGCTTGGCTTCAAGTTTGATACTCTCACCAAAATCGCCGATGTGGTGCAAAAGTATAAGTATGTGGTCCATATGGTGGCGCAATCTTATGGCAAGACCGCAACCTTCATGCCAAAGCCCATTTTTGGTGACAACGGATCCGGCATGCATTGCCACCAATCGATCTGGAAATCTAACAAGCCGTTGTTCGCCGGTTCGGGTTATGCCGATCTATCGGAAACCTGCCTTTATTACATTGGCGGCATTATTAAGCATGCGAAGGCGCTAAACGTCTTCTGTAACCCTTCAACCAACAGCTATAAGCGCTTGGTGCCGGGATACGAAGCACCGGTGCTCTTGGCTTATTCATCGCGCAATCGATCGGCCTCGATCCGTATCCCGTTCGGTGCCGGGCCCAAGGCCAAGCGCATCGAGGTGCGGTTCCCCGATCCGGCGGCCAATCCTTACCTTGCTTTCTCAGCTATGTTGATGGCGGGACTGGATGGGATCGAAAACAAAATCCACCCCGGCGATCCGATGGACAAAAATCTTTATGATTTGCCGGCGCAAGAGCTCAAACAGATTCCTACCGTATGCGGATCTTTGCGCGAAGCCTTGACGGCGCTCGAGGAAGACCATGCCTTCCTTCTTAAAGGCGGCGTGTTCACCAAAGACCAAATCGAAGCCTATGCCGAATTAAAATGGTCGGAATTGAAGGCCTATGAAATGGCGCCTCACCCGATCGAGTTCCAAATGTACTATTCGGTATAAACGATTATCACGATAACCAAAACGCTCCCGAGGAATCTTCGGGAGCGTTTTTCTTTGCCGGTTCGACAGAACTTGCCGTTTCGCAACTTAAGCGCTCAATATAAACTTATCTTTCTTACTGTTGATGATCTCCTTAGCCTGGAGATAACCCATCGCCACAATATGATCGAACCACGAAAAATCCGTCAGACGGATATGGGGTATCTTGATTTCAATGATCAGATCGGATTTATGCCGGCTGTTCTGTGATTGCAATCGGCTGCCCGTGGTAGAAGCACGCGTCAGAATCTCAACAATATTGGGAACTGTTTTCCCAACCTTGCTGTACAACGACAACAAAGAAAGGCTTTCGCTATCAAAGCTATCGGGCACCTTGTCATTGGTCTCCAGGATATCGGAACCAATGACCGGCCCGCGTCGCTTTTCCAACATGATATCTAAGGGAAAGTTGTTGGTAAGACCGCCGTCTACCCGCACCTGCCCTTCCTCAAAGACCGGAGGCAGCAAGCCTGGGATAGACGAAGAAGCGCGAAGCGCCTGCCAAAGAGGTCCCAGGCGATGGACGATGGGTTGTCCTTTGATAAGGTCCGTTGAAACACAGTAATAGGGAAGTTGCAGGTTTTCTATTCTTGTTTTGCCGAATTGGTGCTTAAGAAGCCATGAAACCTTTTGCCCCCGCACCAGGGCCAACAGGGGGAAGGTATAATCATTGACCGGATTGGTATCAAAAAAGCTTTCGCGCATCTTTTGAAAGATCGTATCAAAATCCCATCCCATGGCGACGGCCGCCCCGATAATGGCGCCCATGCTTGACCCTCCCACCAAATCAATGGGGATGCCGGCTTCGTGCAAAGCTTGAATGACGCCTAAATGTGCTAAGGCCCGGGCCCCACCACCGGATAGAACTAATCCAATGGCCTTACCCATGATGAACCTGACCAACCGGGCATGATCTTCACTGTGGCCTTCACGGACATGATGGATCATGCGCGCGCCCCAATTTTGCCATTGCGCGGAAGAAATTTCCGACGGGGGCGATGGCTCCTTATCATATAAAAAAACAAATTCGCGCGGCTGATCGGCCGAAAGCGTTTTAATCAGCCCCTCAAGAACGGGATTGTCTTCAAAGGACTTATGGCTGCCGACAAACAGAACGAGATCGGCTTGGCGCAAGCACCGCTTGACCCAGGTAGGGTCGTTAAAATCGGTAATGTAAAAAACATAATCGTTTCGCGTTTCCTGGCGGAAAAACCATTCCAGTTGATTATTGACGCTGTCGCTTCCTAGAAAAGCTGCCGTCTTCCCATATTTATAAAGTTTTTGTCGGAGCTGCTCAAAGAATGCCGAGAATAATTTCGGTGAATTAAGCGGAACGATCGCAATGCTTTTTAAATTGAGTTTTGATGGCGGCTTTCCCACCGACTTGTGAAACTTCCGCACCATACGGCGCACAAGTTTCAACATCCGGCGCGGATAGGTAATGGCGAACCTTTCAAAGGATTGCAAATCAAGCTGCAAGAGTTCGCAATCACGCAAGGCGATCAGCGTGGCCGCTCGATTGCCACCGGAGATAATCCCCATTTCACCGACCGTCTCACCACGAGAGACGCTATCGACAAAAACTCTTTTACCATCACGCTCAATAAACACGCCTAAGGTGCCGTGCATGACAATATACAGGGACTCGGCGACCTCGCCCTCTTCCAGCAATGTTGCGCCGCCGGGCAAGGTAAACCAATGAAGAGATTCGGCGAAATCGTTAAACGGCTGCTCTTCCAGCCCCAGGAAGAGGGGCATATCTCTGATCGAGGCTTTGATATAAGCAGTCGTATCCATAGTTACTCGCCTAAGGTAACCGAAAACACCTCTATAGAGTGTGTTGCTAAACTTTTACTTTTCGTAAATAAATCTCAACCCGACGGTTTTTTTGTCGTCCTTCGGGATCATCGGTACCGTCCGGTTTAGCATTGGGCGCAACCGGATTGGCCTCCCCCTTACCTATGGTCGAGATCATACCACCACTAATCTTATGTTTTGTTAACCATACGGCCACGGTCGTGGCCCGCCGCTCGGATAGCCGCAAATTATAGTCATCCGCTCCTTTGGAGTCGGTATAACCTTCAATTTTGACTTCTGGCGTCTTGCTGGACTGAATGACTTCGGCAATTTTGGTTAACGCGGTCTCGGCCGCGGGCCGAAGGGTGGCCTTATCAAAGTCGAACAAAATATCGGCCGACAGTTCAATCTTATAGTGAGTTGCGGTTTCGGTGACCCGAACATCTTTTCCAAGACCTTTGAGGTCATTCAGGTTTTTTTGTAATTCGTTCGAATTGGTTTTTACCTCATTCGTAGTTCCCTTAATGTTTTGAACATCAAATTTTAGTTCATAAACATCGCCTTCAACACCCTTCGGCAAAGGAAGTTCCGATCCATCGCCCGGGGTTTGCCCCAGAGCCATAGGAACGCACACACTCACGCTCAAAATGCTCAAGATAGGAACCCATAATAGATTTCGCATAAGTCTTATCATCTAAAGGAGTGCAAATTAATCTGTGATAGGCACTTGGCTAAATGGCTCAACGCCATTTATTTCCACCGAAACAGACTGAACTTCTTTTGGAAGCGCTGGGTACTTAAGCCAAAAGGACATCTTGCCCTTCGCAGGAATTACTATGTTTTCTGTTGATCCTCTGCTGTCTTTGGTTAGTTTTACTGCACGACCTACATGACGCCCATAAGAGTCGCTCAATGCGGTATATTTTTTGCGATTTGTTAAATCCAATAATGTAACTCTTTTATAAAGATTATCTGGCATATCCTCATACTGATCCCTCATCTCTTCCATAGCGATAGGTTGATCCGTTGGATTGATCATATCCCAGCGCAGGGTCAGCGTATTTTCTGGCGTTCTTTTTAAAGATGTAATGGCAACTTGGAGTCCTGGATAAAGATCATGCTCATGTACTTCTGAGGCCGGTACTGCTGCCGCTGGAGCAGGTGCCGCTGCTGCTGGCGCAGGTGCTGCTGCCGCTGGCGCAGGTGCTGCTGCCGCTGGCGCAGGTGCTGCTGCCGCTGGCGCAGGTGCTGCCGCCGCTGGCGCGGGCGCTGCTGCCGCTGGCGCGGGCGCTGCTGGTTTTGCCGGCTGTTGCGCCGGGGCTGTTTGCGCCATCGCGGATCCGGCAACAAGGGCACTCATAAGGATAGAAAAGCACGCCGACAATTTTTGGGGAAAGGGGTTCATTATATCCTCTTTTGATCGTAGCGAAGACCAATGGGTAATAAGGGGTGATACGGGGAGGCGTTATAGGCCGATGGACCACGAATAGCAATTAAAACGAAATAAATTTGTCTGAATAGCGTAGCGTTATTCTTGGCCTACCAATACCCTCTTTTGAAACAAAGAGATTGAAGGTGATGGCATAATTTTTAGATAAATTTTACTCCTACCCGTAAACAATTTTGATCTAGAGTAAATCGCCTTATAAAGAATGTAATGGAGACTCCGACACGGTGTGCCGTTAAGACTTTTAGAAATTATGGTAATTAAAAGAATATTTATTCAGTCGGCAGCAAATTTTACCAAAAGATATTGCCGTGCCTGTTTGTGCACCCCCGACACTCTCTCCTTAACGGCTGGGCGGAATATCTGCCGCCAAATTATGCCTAACCCCCAGCTAAATAACCTCTTTCTCTAGGTATAAAGGGTATAAACTGAGCCTATTTCGTGTTTATTATTATATAATATTGCCAATCGCCCCTTTAACAGCGGCGAAGCTAAGATAAAGCACAGCGGGGAATGACAGCGTGACATCTCAAGGAAAGACTATGTATGGCTGGGCAACGGACCTTTATCCGATTTGCCGAAGTCTAACTGGCAATGGTGTCCGCGAAACCCTCGCCTATATCAAGAATCTGCTCCCTGCCCTCAGCCTTCACGAAGTGGCGTCGGGAACGAAAGCCTTTGATTGGGTCGTCCCCGATGAATGGAATATTCGCGATGCCTTCATCGCAGATGAAAGTGGAAGGCGCCTCGTCGACTTCAAGCAAAGCAATCTTCACGTTCTCGGCTACTCCGAACCCGTAGATCAACGATTGAGCTACGCCGAACTTGATCAACATCTCTATTCCTTGCCGGATCAGCCGGATGCCGTTCCTTATATGACCTCGTATTATAAAAGACGGTGGGGATTTTGCCTTAGTGACAACCTGCGCAAAATATTACGGCAAAAAACCAATGCCACCTATCATGTAAAGATCGACGCAACCCTGGCGTCCGGCAATTTGACCTATGGCGAATTGATCATTCCCGGTCAATCAAAGGAAGAGATCCTGCTCTCGACCTATGTGTGCCATCCTTCCCTTGCCAATAACGAACTTTCCGGGCCATGCGTGGCCATAGCCTTAGCGCAATGGATCAGCACCCTACCCCAACGACGCTATACCTATCGCATTCTCTTCTTGCCGGAGACGATTGGTGCGATCGTCTACCTAAGTCGACATCTTCAAGTTATGAAACGCAACACCGTTGCCGGCTTTGTTCTCACCTGCATGGGTGATGATCGCGCTTATTCTTATGTGGCATCGCGCCATGGCAATACCTTAGCGGATCGCGTTGCCAAGCACGTACTGTCCCATCACGCGCCTCAGTATCAAGCCTATAGCTTCCTTGATCGCGGCAGCGATGAACGCCAATACTGCAGTCCGGGCATCGACCTACCGGTATGCTCCGTTATTCGCTCGAAGTATGGCACCTTTCCCGAATACCATACGTCAAGGGATGATCTCTCGCTAATTTCACCGCAAGGTCTGCAAGGTGGATTCGACGCCGTGCAAAAATGTTTGGAAATTTTAGAAAACAATTATGTTTATGAAACGGCCGTACTTGGCGAACCTCAGCTCGGTAAACGTGGTCTTTATCCCACCCTCAGTACGACCCAGAATAAAAATCAGGTCCGTCATATGATGGATCTTCTGGCCTATGCCGACGGCACACAGGACCTTATCGGCATCGCCGAGACCATTGGCGTCAATGCTGCTTCGCTGCTTCCCATAACAGCCCAGCTTTTGGAACATCGACTCCTAACTCGAAAATCTTAATCCACTTTGTCCAGCATTGGCACGAATCAGTTTCGTTATTTAGATATTCTATTTCGTTATTTAATAATACTTGAGATATAACTCCTAATTAGTGTCGTATTAAGTATTATTAAAATTATTTAAAGATTTAAATTTTGTCTTCATAAAGCAAAAACTTTATATTTCATTAACGAGTGCACTTGGAGCCTTTTACCAAACCAGCTCCACTTTCGTGCCAAATGACGTAGCGACTAGCGACTTCAAACTCGAAAACATATCAGATTGATGAGGATTCCATGGCGAACTGGTTCGATGGCAACGACAATGACGTAGACTTCGACA
>CAYNIC010000029.1:0-10615 GCA_964397465.1 uncultured Rhodospirillales bacterium | reverse complement strand
TCGAAGGTAAGGCTATTCAGCTGCATCCGCTCGTCTGTACCGCCTTTAACGCCGACTTCGACGGTGACCAGATGGCGGTCCACGTGCCGCTATCGCTTGAGGCGCAGCTGGAAGCCCGCGTTCTTATGATGTCGACCAACAACATCCTGTCGCCGGCGAACGGCAAGCCGATTATCGTGCCGTCGCAGGATATTGTTCTTGGTCTTTACTACATTACGGTGGAGCAGCCTGGCTCTCCGGGCGAAGGTATGGCCTTCTCCAACGTTGGCGAAATCCAGCAAGCGCTGGATGCCGGCGTCGTCACGCTGCATACCAAAATCAAGGCGCGCTATCAGAACGTCGATGCCAACTTCAAGCCCGTTACCCAGCGCGTTGAGACTACGCCGGGCCGGATGCTGCTGTCGGAAATCTTGCCGCGCAATCCGAACGTTCCGTTCAGCTTGATCAATCGCCTTTTGACCAAGAAAGACATCACCAATATTTTGGATGCGGTCTATCGTCATTGCGGTCAGAAAGAAACGGTCATATTCGCCGATCGCCTCATGCAGCTGGGCTTCTCTCATGCTTGCCGGGCGGGTATCTCCTTCGGTAAGGACGACCTGGTCATCCCGGCGGCCAAAAAGAAGCTGGTGGCCGAGGCCAACGAGCAGGTCAAAGAGTTTGAGCAGCAATATCTGGACGGTTTGATCACCCAAGGTGAGAAATATAACAAGGTGGTCGACGTTTGGTCGCGGTGCACCGAACGCGTCGCCGAGGAAATGATGAAAGTCATGCAGCAGCCGGGTAAACAGGGTGTCAACTCGGTTTACATGATGGCTCATTCGGGCGCGCGTGGTTCCGCGGCGCAGATTCGTCAGCTGGCGGGCATGCGCGGTTTGATGGCCAAGCCGTCGGGCGAAATCATCGAGACGCCGATTATTTCGAACTTTAAAGAAGGCCTGTCGGTGCTCGAGTACTTCAACTCGACCCACGGTGCGCGTAAGGGGTTGGCCGATACGGCGTTGAAAACGGCGAACTCGGGTTACCTGACCCGCCGGCTGGTCGACGTCGCGCAGGATTGCATTGTCCTGGAAGAGGATTGCGGTACGGATGACGGCCTGCGTTTACGGGCGGTTATCGACGGCGGTGAAGTTGTCGAGGCTCTTTCGGAACGAGTCTTGGGTCGTACCGCCTGCGAAAACATCGTCGATCCGGCTTCAAATAACGTCGCCGTGAAGAAAGGCGAGGTTATCGATGAGGTTGCCATCGAGAAAATCGAAAAGTCCGGCGTCAACGAGATCAAAATCCGCTCGGTGCTGACCTGCAAAACCAAGATTGGTGTTTGCGCGAAGTGCTATGGGCGGGATTTGGCGCGCGGGACGGCGGTCAATATCGGTGAAGCGGTCGGCGTCATCGCGGCTCAATCAATTGGCGAGCCGGGAACGCAGTTGACGATGCGGACCTTCCACATCGGCGGCGCGGCGCAACGGGGTGCCGAACAATCCAATGTTGAAGCCATTGCCGATGGCGTGATTGAAATCCGCAACCGGAACGTGGTTCAGAACTCGGATAAAGTCTTGATCGTCATGAGCCGTGGCACGGAAGTCATCCTTAAGGATACGGCCGGCCGTGAACGGGCACGCCATCGGGTGCCTTACGGCGCGCGGCTCTTGGTTGACGATAAGTCTAAGGTGAAAAAAGGCGACAAGCTGGCCGAGTGGGATCCCTACACCATTCCGATTATCACCGAGAAGGATGGTCTCGCCCATTATGTTGATTTGATCGAAGGTATCTCGGTTCGCGAAGTTATGGACGAAGCGACCGGTATCGCCAGCAAGGTGGTGGTGGATTGGAAGCAACAGCCTCGGGGTACGGATTTGCGTCCGCGGATTACCTTGCGGAACTCTAAGGGCAAGGTGGTCGAGCTCTCCAATGGGGGTGAAGCGCGGTACTACATGTCCGTCGATGCCATTCTTTCGGTTGAGAACGGGGCCGCTGTTAAGGCCGGTGACGTGCTGGCGCGTATTCCTCGGGAATCTTCCAAAACCCGTGATATTACCGGTGGTCTGCCGCGGGTTGCCGAGCTTTTCGAGGCACGGAAACCAAAGGATTTTGCCATTATTTCTGAAATCGCCGGCCGGGTCGAGTTTGGCAAGGACTACAAGGCAAAACGCCGGGTCGTTGTCCGTCCCATGGACAAGGACGCCGAGGCGATGGAGTACCTCATCCCGAAGGGCAAGCATATTGCCGTTCAGGAAGGTGACTTTGTCGAAAAGGGCGATCCTTTGATGGATGGCAACCTTGTTCCTCATGACATCTTGAACGTCATGGGTGTTGAGGCTTTGGCCCATTACCTGATTAATGAGATCCAAGAAGTCTATCGTCTGCAAGGCGTGAAGATTAACGACAAGCATATTGAAGTTATCGTGCGTCAAATGCTGCAGAAGATCGAAATCTCCGATCCAGGTGATACGACATTCCTTGTCGGCGAACAGGTTGACCGTGAGGAATATGCGTTGGTCAATGACAACGCCTATAAGGCCAATGGTCGTCCGGCAGTAGGCAAGCCGGTGCTTCAAGGCATCACCAAGGCCAGCCTGCAGACCAATTCGTTCATCTCGGCGGCATCGTTCCAAGAGACGACCCGCGTTTTGACCGAGGCGGCTGTTTCCGGCAAGGTTGATACGCTGGATGGGCTAAAGGAAAATGTGATCGTCGGCCGACTTATTCCTGCGGGAACAGGATCGGTGGTCAATCGCCTGAAGCAAGTCGCCGCCGACCGCGACCGCGTCATGGGTCGCCTTGCGGAAGAAAAAGCTAAAGCCAATGAGAAAGCGGAAGAGGCTAAATCTGCCGAAGTCGCCTAAAAAGGCTGTTCTTTAATTTAATAAACGGCGCAGTTTTCGAGACTGCGCCGTTTATTTTGTTTGGGCGGCATATTCTAAGCTATTGATATTTATGAAAAATATAGGCTAGGCTCATGGTGCCCCGCATTTTTACGATCGGTTATGAAAAGACAAAGCTTCAGGATTTTTTACGCACCCTGCACCGTGAGAAAATCACTCTTCTTATTGATATCAGAGCTATTGCGTGGTCACGGCGTCCTGAGTTCGCCCAAGGCAACCTCGCCAAAAGTTTAGACGCGCTGAATATTTTCTATCTTCATATGAAGGCTTTGGGAAATCCGGCAAAAATCCGGGGCGTTGCCGACAAAAATCAAAGGCCCATCCGGAGATTTTCTGGGAACATCTCAAAACCGCCCAAGCGCAAAGTGCATTGAAGGAAGTTCGGCGGTTAATGGAAACGGCCGTCCCCCTGTCTGCTGTGTTATGAAAGAGATTCACTTCACTGCCATCGCTCGTTAGTCACGGAAGCCTTGGGCTCTGATGTCAAAGTTATAGATTTAATTCCCGGAGAGTTGATTTAATCAAGCTTCGCGAAGTTTGGTTTTTTTTCTTCTCTCCAGTTTCTCCCGCGCCAAGAGCGAGTCTTTGGCTTCGGCGGCCATTTTGATGTACTTTGCGTGAAGACGTTTCAATTCAGTGTCGCCTCTTTCTTCCAGATCGCAGAAATCGGTATTGGCTTCCTCGATGGCACGCAACAATTCGTCAAGTTTTATATGCATGGCTTGGCTATCGCGATTTTGGGTGTTTTGAATGATGAAGACCATCAAAAAGGGGATAATGGAGGTGACGGTCGTCATGACAAGCTGCCAATTGCTGGAATAATCCAGCAACGGGCCTGTCGCCACCCAGACGATGAGAAATATACAAGCGCCGATAAAAACAAACGGATGGCCGGCGCCACGCGCCATGCCCGCAGCAAAAATATTAAATTTGAATACTGACATGTCATCTCCACAGCTAAGCTTCTCTCGCCTATTAATTCATAACTTGGCTTTTGGTTGCGGCTAAGCTTCTTAATTTCAACGCGATAAGGAACCTTCATTGGTCTTGTAGGTTTCCTTTAAGCCTTTAAAAGCTCAAAGGAGACAATCATGAACCAGAAGCAAAACCAGCCTCAAGCGAACAACGACCGAGACAATGGGCGTTTTGACGCGAATAAGCATAACCAAAATGCTCAAGCGAATCGTCAAGAAGAAACGCGCCGTGACGGCAGCGCTTCTTCCCGCCAGGATGATAATTCTCGGCAGAGCGACAATCGCCGCGGTCCCGCATCGCGTTAGCAATAGTAATACCGAGTGTAGATCTATCTGCACTCGGTATTTTTTATAAGACAAGAGCCAAGAAACATGAGGTATGTGATGAGTGCCGCACCTCTTCAGCCATTTTATGTATCGATACCGGTGAAGCCAGGCGATCCCTTACCAGTCGAACCGGGCGGACCCATGCCAAGCCCGCAGCCTCTTGTTCCGCCGCAGGATCCGCCACAGATTATTCCGGCTAAGCCCTCTGAGCCCCCGCCTCAGCCAGGCCAGACTATGCCGAGAGAGATACCGTACCGGATAAAAAATCGGCCGACACTGCATCTAAATTTCTAAGTACACGCCGTGGGTTAAGACTGACGTTGGCGGCTACGTTAAAACAAATTAGATGGTACCCTTCCCTGGAAAAAATTTATTACGGGAGAGTTTTATGCTGCCACAAACAGATTCTTCGATGCCTAAGGATCAAGAGGTGTTAAAGCGCGACGAAACACAGTCGCTGATATCTGCGGATAAGGTCGAAGGCACGGATATATATAATCCTCAAGGTAAGCATCTTGGTGAGGTTGAGAGCATCATGATCGATAAGCTTTCCGGAAAAGTCGCTTATGCGGTCATCGTGTTCGGCGGTTTCCTTGGTTTGGGAGAGCAACGTCGTGCTTTGCCGTGGAGCGTATTCACCTATAATCCCGAACTTGGAGGCTATGTCCTTAAAGCTGATGATGATGTTCTCAAAAATATTCCGGAGGTTCCATCTTCTGATAACCTTGGCGACCCGGAATGGGGAACCAAAATTCATGCCCACTTCGGAGTACCTCCTTACTGGGGGTGATGTGATTCCCATGAGGTGAAATTTGCCGAGAAAACTCAGAACCGTGGCGCCGCGGTAAGGAACAAAATCATCCATTTTTTGTTAAATACCCAGAAGGTAAAAAACAAAATGGAGTCATCATTATGACAAAGACCCTCACTTTAACCACGGCTTTATCGCTCATCATGGCTGTCGGGTGTTATCCTGCCTTGGCGCAGAATGCATCTCCCTCTCAGCCGATGTCGACGACTACGAAAACAGCTCCAGGACAAGTAGACGTCAGTAATCTGGTCGGCCGGAATATCGTTAATAATAGAGGCGAGACGGTCGGCGAGATCGAAAGCGTCTTGGTTAATGATAATGGCGTTATTGACAGTGTCGTTGTCGATGTAAGCGGTTGGCTTCAATCCGAAAAGTTGATTTCAGTCGCGTGGAAAGACCTTACGGTTTCGCCAGACGGCAAGACAATCACATCAGCCACGTTGACCAAAGAAAGAGGGACTAGTACCCCAGCTTATAAATATTCAGATGAGTCTTGGCGGGGTAAGGTTATGACCCGGTCGGGCAAACCTTATGTTATGAGCTCGGCTATGCCAAGTTTCGGCACACCGGTCATGAATGGCGATGGTTCCTTAAATGTCAGTCAAGTCATTGGTCTTGACATTCATGGCGCCCAAAACGAAAAAATCGGCGATATTGACGACTTACTGATGGCAAAAGATGGCCGCATTGAAAGTGTTATCATCGATGTCGGCGGATTTTTGGGAGTTGGCGCGCGTCCGGTTCGCGTTGCGTGGAAAGACATCGCTTGGTCTGGCCAAGGCGACAAGGCAACGGCAACAATCAACTATACCAAGGATCGACTGGAAAAAATGCCAGAGTATAAAGCTTCAGCAGTTCGCTAAAGCTTAACAAAAAGGAGGCGGGAATTTCCGCCTCCTTTTTGTAAACAGAACAATTAAAAAGGCGCCGCTAGGGCGCCTTTTTAATGATATCAGACCACGGGGGGTCGGCGGCCCGTAATTAAATGAGCGATCAAGGAGGCCGCGAATACGACAAGGAAAACAACAAAGAGAATTTGCGCTATTCCCGCCGAGGCTGTGGCAATTCCGCCAAAACCTAAAAGACCAGCGATGAGGGCAAGTACAAAGAAGGCTATGGCCCACTGTAGCATGACGGTTACTCCTTTCATTTCATCCGTTCATATCTTTAAGAATAACGTTTGCCGTAAAGTGGAGTTCCGTCCGGATTATCTTTGCTCCCCCATAATTTTAATTTTTCGGAACTTTTAGGCGACTTAGCTGTTATTTACAAAACGCTTTAGCCGCCGAATTGTGGAGAAAAAAATGGATCACATGTCCTCGACAAAAAACGCACCAGCAAATGGAGCATCAAAAATGACCGATAAGTTCAGTGCTGACTTTGACGGCATCAAGGGGATGCTGTCTCATGCCGGCGATCAAGTCCGTGATAAAGTTGATGAGGTTCGAGGGAAGGTCGAGAAGAACCCCATTGCAGCACTTTGTGCGGCTTTAGGCGTAGGGTTAGTTGCCGGACTGCTATTACGTCGACGTTAAGTTAAGCCGCCACGCGGGAGAATAATCCGGTGATTAATCGTCTTGCTCTCCTTGTGGGGTCGTTTCTTGCGATAGCGATGAGCATGGTATTGGCAACCTACGCCGCTGTGCTCATCCTTTCGCCGGTGCTAGGGACAATCCAATCCGTTTTTATTCTGGCCTTATTTTACGCGGTAATTGGTTTCGCCATCATTATTACAGGGCGCTTCCAGGCGCCGGCTCATGCCAATTCATCTCAGCAAATTCCCTGGGCGGTTCTTTTGCCTATTGTTGAACAAGGCTTGTTCAGATTTGCCCGGTCATTGCCCGTAAATCCGCTTCTTCTGGTGGGCGCCGCGGCAGTCGCCTTAACTCTATTGACCCGTAAAAAAGATTAAAGACTATCGAAGTTTGGGCAAAGATATTTTGATCTTTGTGCCGTTACTTCTATCGATGGTCACTTGCCCATTTAATTGTCGTATATAGCCTTCAATGAGCTGGCGGCCAAGGCTACCTTCTCTTTCTTCGCCGGGATTTTCCAAATCGAATCCACCCACGCCGTCATCGGCGCAGATCAAATCAACAGATCCATCTTCATGAGTTTCCAGATGAATGTAAATATGCCCTTCATTTCGCCCTGGGAAAGCATGTTTAAAAGCGTTGGTTACTGCTTCGGTGATCAGCATGGCGAGGGTAACGGCTGTCTCGGCCGATACCGTCAGAGGAGGAACCTCCGTATGGATATGGATCCGGCGATTGGGGGTTCCCATCAAATCTTGAAGTTGACTGGCAAGAGGTTGAATAAAACCGTCTAGCCTGACGATTTGCAATTCTCCTGTTTCGTAGAGGCTTTTGTGAACAAGAGCCAGGGCGTTTATCCGGCTTCGCATCCCCAATACGACATTTCTCGCAATCCCGTCCCGAAAAGACCGGGCCTGAAGATTAAGAAGGCTTGAGATAATTTGCAGGTTATTTTTTACCCGGTGATGGATCTCTTTAATGAGAACATCGCGGTGCATTAGAGCGTCGCTGAGTTGGGCATTTCGCGCATCTAATGTTTCCATCATTCCGGTAAGAGAGCGTGCAAGCTCACCCAATTCTTCAGGCGCTTGAGCAAAGGAAATTGATCTGTCAGAGATCCGACCGGAGACGAAAGAGCTGGCCAGGCGGCGTAACTGAAGGACCCATCTTATGACAAGGTGATTGGTCGCCGCCCAAGCCGTTGCCATGGCGGCAAACCAGATAATCGTGGGAATGGCGACGCGGGCGGCTAATTTAACCCGTAACCAACCAAATAGAGATTGAGAAGGCTCCCCCAGAATCGCAAACAGATTATCGGAAGCAAGAGAGGTAACGGTAAAAATATAATCGTCGCCATTGGGATCGCGTCCGCGATTAATGGCGATATCTGAGGAGCGATTTTGAACGCCGGCGCCACTTTTAAGAAGCCCGGAAAGAGACCGGGGCATCGTTCCACTGAGAGGTAGCAAATTTCCTTTGGAATCACTGATAGCAAGAAAAGTGCTGGGCGAGACATCCTTTAAACTTTTTAAGCGGGCGAGTGCCGATAAATCAAGCGAAAGCGCGACGGCGCCGGCATTCTCATCGCCTTCTCGTACCAGGGGCACTGCAGTTACAACGGTTCGCTCCGGCAGAAGGGTGCTCATCAAAAGATCGCTAATAACGAAGTCTTTTCCTGTAATAACGGCTTGGAACCACTCCCGCTCGCGCAGACTAACCGATTGATTTATGTCGCGGCTCGCGCATCTAATGGCGCCCGTCGCGTCGACAACAATTGCCAATGTGAACTCAGGCAGGCGTGAAAGCGCTCCGTGGAGGGCGTCTGAGCAGGCCGGATCCAACATCCAGCGCACATTGGGCTGCGTCGAAAGAGCAGTTAGGGCGGTTTTGGCACCGGAGATAAGATTTTGATGCTCAAGAGTAACAAGTTTCGCGGTTTGGTTGAGATTCCTCTCAACGGCCTCGCGCTCGGCGAGATAATCTGTATAGGCCTGGCCAATACCAAAAGCCGCGGGGGGTGCAAGGGCTAGGGCCAAGATAAGGACCATCCGTGCGCGTAGTGATCGCCCACGCAAAAGAGTAGATAGCCAGTTCATTCACCTTCTCGATCGCTTAGACTCCCTAGAGATGCCGCAGCTCCTTTTTGCGGTAATAACTTTGAGGAGACAGGGTCGGCCAGTGCAGTATCAGATAGAGCTTCACCTTCCACATGGCTCATAAGTGTACGCCGCGCCCGCGATACCCGGCTTTTAATCGTACCGATGGCGCAGTTGCAAATCTTCGCAGCTTCTTCATAAGAGTAGCCGCTGGCGCCGACAAGGACAATAGCTTCGCGTTGCTCTATGGGAAGAAGGGCCAATCCTCGCCGAAGCTCCTTAAGCTCCAAACCATTTTGTTGTTGCGGTGCAATCTCCAGTTTTTGCGCGTGAATCCCTTCGGGATCCTCGATCTCGCGCGATCTTTTCCGGATTCCCGAATAGAAACTGTTGCGAAGGATTGTGAAGAGCCAAGCCTGCATGTTTGTGCCTGGCTGGAAGCTGTCGCGATTGTCCCACGCGCGCATGAGGGCTTCTTGTGTTAGGTCATCGGCAAGCGCCATATTTCCGCAGAGCGAACGGGCAAAGGCGCGCAAACTTGGCACCAACCTTAAGAATTCGCTTTTAAAATCGGGTTTTACGGACGTCATGTGTTTTCCTGAGACGGGGCGTAGGCCCACATGCAAGTGGTTTGGCGAAATTATCTATTTGTCTTTTTTTCGGCCAAATCGAGCTTATCTAAGAGGTCCTTAAAACTATCAGGAATGGGCGCTTCAACAGTCTCTTGATAGAGCTGTTGCAAGCTGCGGCCTAGCCAGTCGGACTGCATAGGCATAGGTTTGGCGGCCTCCTGAGCGTTACTCAAGGCCTTATCCACTGTTGTCGGTGCGGATTTTTCAGAATCCTGCGATGATAAATTTTGTCTATTTGGACTCATCTTCTTGCCCGATAAATCAGACGTTTCTTCTGCATGGGTTTCCGTAGCTTCTGGAGATGAACTTGATGTTCTGTCTGAAACATACCCAATTTTATCGCGATCGCGACCACTCATTTTGCGCTCTCTTGCCAGGGGCTGATAACCCGGCCCCCATCCCCCTTATTCTCGTTATTTCAAAGGCTTATCTGTATAATAGCCAAGAATCTGGCCGTGTTAACGGAAAGATTAACGCCTTGAAATATTCTTTTGTTCCATAAAAAGGTATATTTTTTTCAAGATGCTTTTGGGAAGAGGGAACCTTTTCACCGGGAAGGCGTTTTCGATATTACTGCTTAGTTTGGACGGGGAGGAAGTTAATGTCGCTTTCGACAGAAGTAGCGTCAGAATTGCCGTTTTTGAGACGCTATGCACGGGCTTTAACAGGTAACCAAAAAAGCGGCGATGCTTATGTGCGGGCCACGCTTGAAGCAATTATTGCTGATCCGACGCAGCTGTCGACGGGCGGATCGGCGCGGTTGCCGCTCTACCAGTTCTTTCACACTATTTGGGATTCTACCCACATTAATGATCTTTCCGGGTCGGACGACTCAACCACCCGGAAAACGGTTCATGCCCGATTAAGCACGCTCATGCCGGAACGCCGGCAAGCCTTGTTGCTGACGGCTCTTGAAGGATTTTCTTATCAAGAGACGGGGCAGATTTTGCAAAGAACTTCAAACGAGGTTCAAGACCTGATCAATTCGGCCATGTCGGATATCGCCCGGGAAACCAGCACGGAGGTTTTGATCATTGAAGATGAGCCGGTGATTGCCCTCGACATTGCAAACATAGTCAAAGAGTTGGGACATAAGGTTATCCAAATTGCCAGTACGCGTGACGAGGCGGTCCAAGCTGCCCGCAAACGTAAACCGGGGCTCATTTTGGCGGACATCAAGCTGGCGGACGATAGCTCGGGTATTGATGCCGTTAAGTCAATTCTGACCCATGTTCAGGTGCCGGTTATTTTTATCACCGCCTATCCGGAGCGGTTGCTCACTGGTGATAGGCCGGAGCCAACCTTTCTAATCTCTAAGCCTTTTCTAACCGATACGGTGAAGGTGGCGATCAGCC
>CAYNIC010000028.1:0-15588 GCA_964397465.1 uncultured Rhodospirillales bacterium | reverse complement strand
TGTCGAAGTCTACGTCATTGTCGTTGCCATCGAACCAGTTCGCCATGGAATCCTCTTTTCAAAATGATATTAAGCCGGGGGGCCGTTTCGTATTTTAGATACAAATTTTGAAGTCGTTTTCCGGCGTTATGACTTCGCATATGGGATAGACACATCCCTGTATGAAGCTGCCAGATTTTCCAAGTGATTATAAACTCAAGTCAAATTTAGATAAAACGATAATTCTAAATTTTTTTGTTTAATACTAAGTTAATAAGACTTCTCAAGGGAATGTTTTAAAAACGAAAACTTAGAATGTCTTTAAAGCGCACAAAAATATATGTATTTAGTCCTTTTAAAGGATTATATTCTGATAAAATGAGTCAGGAAGTCCCGCTGCTGCCGTTGCGTAAACGATAATATTGTTTTGCAGAGCCTGCAGAAGTCGACGTGGCTGGGCCGGTGCGAGAGCGGGGTAAATGATGCTGCCAATGTCGTCCAGCCATCGTGATGAATAGGTGCGCCGCTCAATAGGAATCCCACGCCAGAAATCCTGTCCTTCGAGGTCGCGGCCAAACACGATTAGAGGTGACGATAAACGGCGTGCAAAGTCACGAGCAATATAGGCGCCTTCGCGGGCAATGGTCGGCCCCAAAAAAGCAAACCGTGTTCCCCGACGATGAGAAGAAGGTGCCGGCAGATGCCAAGGCAGTAGATGACTCTTCTCCGGAAATAGGGCAGCGATATTCGTATGCGGTGTAACAAGACGCCGCGCGCCGCTTAAGGCGCGCCATTCGGCCTCCACAATCGCTTCCGGCGCGCGGAAATCTTTTAAGCTAGGACTGGAAGGATGATTTGCGGCGGCGGCATCCAGTTTCTGATGGAGAATCTTTAAGGGATAACGTGTCATCAGGACATCGTAACTTCGGCCGCCGAGCCAGCCGCGCCGGTGCAGCCAAGGAAGAAAATTTTGATAGATGACTAAATGCTGTGCCCGATAATCAATGGTTCGACCGAGGGTTGCCGCGAGTTTATCATCGGTCCGGAAATAAGTTTGCTGGCGGACCCCACCCGGCGCCGTGGCGACCCGGCGCATATGAATGTGCCGCATCAGGGTGGGCAGAAAAGCAGTCTGGACGTGAGCAGAACTAACTTTCGGCCAGGCATAGCGTTGCATGAGGGGATGCGGAGAGCAGAGTTGATCCGCGGCGGTCATAGTTGCCGATAGATAGTCCCTGTATTCAGGCCAGATATCGTCAACGACATAGCTTGTCATCGGTGCGATATCCGCCATTAAAGGTTTTATAGCGGTGCGCCGGGTGCAATGATCATCACCACAAGTCATGCAGCTTTGCGGTGAATCCGGCATTAGGAGGCGGCCTCGTAAAGACTGACCACTAAATCTCTCTCGGCGATATCAACGCGGAGCAGGGTGGGGCGCGTTGCCCGAAACCGCAGATCGACATAATTCCAGAACACGGTTGCGTCTTCCCCGAGGGCCGCGGCGGAGCCCGGAATGATCTGCGTATGGGCATGGCGTTCCACGATCGGGCAGTTAGCTTGCTTCGCCGCTTGATAGATTGCGTTGGATAGTTGGCAGAGCCCGCCGCCGATCGTCGGGATGATGCAGCCTTGTCGTAATTCGCGGCCGCTGACATAGCCGCGCCGGCGCGTTGGGCGGCCGAGCTGCGCCCAAAAACTAAACAGAGCATTCGGAGGCAAATAAATCCTGTCGAGAGATTGTTTGGCGATGCGCAGGTTCTGAATCTTGCCAAGCTGCAACTGCGCCTCGGCAGCGTCGGTTTCCGTAAACAACGGCGAGCGAATAGAGCTCAGCAATCGTGTCGGACGGATCGCTAAGTGAGATCGATGAGCCCGCGCCGGTGAAACGAAGCAATTGATGAGCCACCGCTTGACGATAAGGAGGCGGGATTTAAGCCAAAAGACCAGGAGGGCGGCCGGGCGGGGAGCGCGAGAGGTCATGGGCAATATTTGCTACGAATAATGACCCTATCATGGCTTTCGCCGGCTTTTTAATAAAAATAGTGGGGATAGGTCAGTTTCGCAGTCGCTTGACGTTAAGGACAGTTAGTTATATATTTAGCTTATTAGCTAAATAACTATCCGAGTACCATGAGCAATCTCGATAAAATCTTTGAGGCTCTATCTTCTGCCACTCGAAGAAGAATCTTGGCGTACTTGTCGGAGACTGAGCTTGCAGCAGGTCAGATCGCTGACCGTTTTGATATGAGCAAGCCGTCGATATCTAAGCATCTGCATATTTTGGAGACAGCCAATTTAATCAAGTCGACCAAGAAAGGGCAATTTGTTTATTACGCCCTGGTCCGCGATAATTTGGTTGCGGGGATGTACGATTATTTAGCGAATTTTTGTCCGATTAGTCGAAAGTTTAAGCAAGAAAGCCAAAAGCTGGCAAAGAAAATGCAAAAGGGATAGTTTGATGCCAATCCTTCATCCTCGCGTTACCAACGATGCAAATGCTGATCCCATCAAAGGTGTAGTTTATTGGGATATCAAGAAGTCGACCTGGGTTTTGGTAAATTATGCGGCGACAATTTTGGGCATATATAACGGACTGTCTTGGCAGCTATTTGCATTATTTTTGATCTCAACAAGCTTAGTTTTGCTTATTGGACATTCAGTGGGAATGCATCGCCGATTTGTTCATAACAGTTTTGAGTGCCCTTTATGGCTCGAGTATATCTTGGTGCATGTTGGGGTTTTAGTCGGGCTGGCGGGTCCGTATTCCATGATTAAAACTCACGACATTCGAGATTGGGCGCAGCGTAAACCAACTTGCCATGGTTACTTTGCTCACCGGCAGAGCTTCTGGCGGGACTATGTCTGGCAAGTTCATTGCAGTATTAAGTTGGTCCGTCCTCCGGAAATCAAACTTGAAGAGAGAATTGCCAGTGATCCTATTTTCCGTTTTATGGAGGATTATTGGATGTTGCAGCAGCTCAGTACTGTAATCCCCCTTTATCTTATAGGTGGGTGGAGTTGGGTAGTGTGGGGAGTTTGTGCGCGGATCTCGGCATGCGTGACGGGTCATTGGCTGATTGGCTATTTCGCTCATCGCCAAGGGCAGAGAGATTGGCACGTTAACGGCGCCGGCGTTCAGGGCTATAACCTTCCGATCGCCGCTCTGATAACGATGGGGGAGAGTTGGCACAATAATCATCATGCCTTTCCTGGATCGGCAAAACTGGGACTTCATCGGGGACAACTGGATCCGGGATGGTGGTTACTAAAAGCTTTGGCGGCGTGTGGCCTTGCTACCCGTCTTCATACTCCCCAGGACCTACCATATCGGCCTGGGTTGAGGCGGGCCGAGATCGTTTGGCCGCACCACTGCAAGGTGCTAGCTTTTCTGCGTGGGTTCTGAAATAACCCAAGGTTTCTGCGGGTTTTGCCGGAAATTGGCGGGCCTTACTTGCGTTTTCCACAGGGATGTGTAGGATGCGCCTCAAGTTTCATATCTACTCTTTGTGTTTACGGGCTGTCTTTTATGACGGCAGTATCGATGTCGATACAGACTGATCCTCCCTACGATGATCGTTCAGCGGTTGACCAAAAGAGTACCGACCTCAGTTTGGGTGCGGGGTTATATGACTCTTAATCACCCCCTCTTAGGATTAAGAGGGATCTAACGTTCGTCTTAAGGAGACTTCGATAATGGCTACCGGTACAGTTAAATGGTTCAACTCCACCAAGGGTTTCGGCTTCATCCAACCCGAGCAAGGTGGTCCCGATGTGTTCGTTCACATCAGCGCCGTTGAGCGCGCGGGCATCCGTCAGTTGAACGAAGGCCAACGCGTCAGCTACGAACTTGCCACCGAAAAGGGCAAGACCTCGGCCGTCAATTTGAAGGTTTCGTAAGAGACTTTCACTTATTGCGCAGTCCGACAATGCGGGCTGCACCTGAAATCGATATAACGATTCATGGGTAAGCTACACCCCACCTTAACCTTAAGGTGGGGTGCGCTTGTCAAAAGGACTATTTATGCAAGACTTCAAAGCTTTGGGGCTGCCCCAAGCGCTGTTTCATGCGCTTGAGCGGATGCAGTTCACTACCCCCACACCAATCCAAGCCCAGGCCATTCCGCTGGCGTTGCAGGGCAAAGACATCCTCGGCACGGCGCAGACCGGCACCGGCAAGACCGGCGCCTTTGGTATTCCGCTGGTTGCGCATCTCATGCAATCCCAGCGCGGTTCGGCCCTGGTCTTGACCCCGACCCGCGAATTGGCGGTTCAGGTCATCGACATGCTGAAGAAACTAATCACCAGCAACAGCGGGATCAAAACCGCCTTGTTGATCGGCGGTGAATCCATGGGCAAGCAGTTTCAACAACTGAAGGCCCGCCCGCGTTTGATCGTCGGCACGCCGGGCCGGATCAATGATCATTTAAGCCGCGGCACGCTGATGCTGCGCGACACCGGCTTCTTGGTGCTGGACGAAAGCGACCGGATGCTGGACATGGGTTTCGGCGTTCAGCTGGAAAAGATCATCAAGTACCTGCCGCAACAACGTCAGACCTTGATGTTCTCGGCGACCCTCCCGGACAACATCATCAAGATGTCGCAGAAATATCTAAACGATCCGGTGCGGATCTCGGTCGGATCGACCACCGCGCCGATCGCCAAGATCAAGCAGGAAACAGTGCGCCTTTCCGAGCCCGAGAAATATGCGCGTCTTGCCAGCGAGCTGGACTCCCGCGAAGGCTCGATCATCGTGTTCGTCAAAACCAAATGGGGTGCCGAGCGTTTGGCCGACAAGCTGGCGCGTCAGGAAAGATCGGCTGACTCCATCCATGGCGATCTTTCCCAAGGCCGCCGGGACAAGGTGATCCAATCCTTCCGCAATCGGAAGTGCCGGATCTTGGTCGCGACCGACATCGCCGCCCGGGGTTTGGATATCCCGCACGTGGCCCATGTCATCAACTATGACCTGCCCCAATGCCCGGAAGATTATATCCACCGCATCGGCCGCACTGGCCGTGCCGGTGCCGAGGGTCAGGCGGTTAATCTGATCACCCCGGCGGACGGCGCCAAATGGAAGGCGATCCTGCGTTTGCTGGATCCCGAGGCGGCGAAGAAAGAACCGCATTACGCCGATAAGAAGCCGGGCAAGAACCGCGGCAAGGGCGGCGGCAAACCTTTCCGATTTAAACGCCGCAAATACGGCGGCGATAATAACGATCGCAAAGCCGCGGCATAATCTGCCAAGCGTGAATTAAGCTCAGCAAAAAGCCCACCGATTAAGGTGGGCTTTTACGTGCTTCTGTAAGATCAGGAAATCGTCTTAGTGTTTGTTGCGGTTCTGACGATCGCCGTCGATTTCACCGGCGCGATTGCCTGGTGCAACCGGGCGGCCGTCACCGTCTGTGTCCTTACCGACATCGCTGTTGCGATCGTTGGTGCGGGCATTGGCGCCGCTTTGTTTCGCGGCTGAACCGCTCGAATTACGATCATTCGAATTGCGATTCATCTCGTTTTCTTTGTTACCGTTACCAAATGATTTTTGATTTTGCTGATTGGACTGCTTCATTTGGTTGTTTTGTTGGCCTTGTGGTGCTTGCGGTTGATTGGGCATTGTCTGTCCTTCCAAAGGGGATGTGAATTTCTGAACGCTGAATAAACGCATCGCCGACGGAATGGTTCCGTTATTTTACGAGGATGTGGGTTTGCAAGGGTGACAGCTTGGCTGTAATTAGCGCGAAGATAATTCACATCATCAATGATGCGATGATCGCGTGAAGACAACAAAGAATGTGATGGACCAAGCTTGGCGGTGAAAGAAGTTTAAAAGCTTAGCCGTACCATGACCGATCAAAATTAACGCCTCAGTTTGGTGAGCAGAGCAAGTAACCGCGGTGCTCATCAATCGCGCAGTGCAAACTAATCGTTTGCTCTAAGTGTCGCTGCCAGAATCTCTTAAAGGTTGTGCTCTATAAAGAAACAACCAGCGATACATCTTTGTAGGTGAGAGACAGGGCGATGGTAGGTAGACCTGGGCGCTGCTAAAAGCGGGGCAAGAAACGGTAACCTCTGCATGCCATGCACAGGCAATGACACTATCTGCACAACTTCCTATGCACCACGTGCACAGTTTTACGCATCTATTATCGGTAGTTTCAAAAGCCAACATATCGATTTACGAGAATTATTCCGCAGTAATCCAGGCCAAACCAGCACACCCTTAACGGTTATAAGCTCCATTGACGCTAGGAAAGCGGGAGGCGTAGGCTTCATCTCGATAAGCTCATTGCAATGGCGCATTCATGCTTAGAAGTCGGCTGATAATTCTCGGGGGATGTCTTGCTTTGATCGGTGGCAACAGCTCTGCGCAGGATGCTGATGCAAAAGTTACCGTACAGAGAAAGCTTTGCAATACCTTGGCAAAGTCGCGGTATGTCACTGATAAAATAGATTCAGACGTCGCAAAGCTTCCGTCGATGACGTTATCCGATATCAAACACAATAATGCCTTAATTTATTGTCGGATCTCTTTCAGAAATTTTCCCGATGACCCCATGATTATGCATCACCTGGGGCGGGCCGAATTAGCCGAGCTGAATACCGAGCGTGGACTAGTTTTGGTGAATGAATCAGCTCAGCTTAATTATGTGCCGGCCATGATTGATCTTGCCATTCTTTACGCTCAGGGCCGCGGCATGGGGCGAGATTACGATAAGGCGGCTGCATGGTTTAAAAAAGCGGCCCAAACAGGGCATCCGCAGGCAATGATTTACACCGGCTTGTCATACATAAAAGGATTAGGTGTCGACAAAGATTATAAGGCTGCCTTTGAGTGGTTTACCAAAGCCTATGAAGGTAGCAACTATCCCGAGGCCTCATACCAATTGGGCATCATGTACGAGGAGGGTCTGGGACGTGAAATAGATTCCATCAAAGCAGTCGATTTTTACCAGCAAGCGGCAGAAGGCGGCGTACAGGCGGCGCTTTATAAGCTCTACATATTTTATAAATACGGCATTTTTGTTCAAAAGGATAAAAAAATGGCTGAGTATTATCAGCGGCTTTATGAAAACAGCGAAAAATGAAAGATGAAGTGTTGAAATGTCTGTGCTGTGACCAATAAATTTCTCTTATCAATTTTGATTATATTATTTATTTTTGCTGCGCCGTTAGCGGCAAGGCGCATTTACATCAAGCTAGATCAGAAAAATGTTCGCACTATGCGTGCTGCATATTTCACGCCTCATGAAAACGTTGAAATTCGCGCTAAAGAATATTTTAAAAATAACTACCAAGGTTTTTGTTTTTTACCTGCGTATTTTACCTTTGGTCCCAGAGAGATAGAATATTTACGCGATCAGATGAATTATGAAGGTGTCATTCCTTCCAGTTTTTCTACCGATGAAAACCAGTGGGCCATTCTGCTTATCCATACAAAGATGGCAGGCGATATTATAAAATTCTCGACTGGTTTTAATTATCCGGATCCTGGTGTCATAGCCAAGATAGAGGGCTCCCGCAATCGTTCCCTGATTTGTTCGAAGCTTAAAAATAATGAAGATCTAATTATTAAGCTAAAGAAGATTGAAAAACGCTATAGGCCTACGAGTATCACAATAGGTTTGAGATGAGCGTATGGGCGAAAACTATTGCAGGCCTTTTGGCTATTATTTTCGCCGCATCAATTATTTTTTCCTATGTTTCTGTCGAATGCGTGCTTACCCAACGCAGCGGTATTAGAAAGATCGCTTACACTAATCTATGTCATCCTCGATGGACAATTTCACGGCAAGATTTTGTTAGGAATTATTTTCAAGAAGATTTAGTCGGCAAGAAGAATGAATATGCAAGCGAGGTTTTATCAAAGTTTGGCTTTCAGAAATCCTCCGACTACCGCGTTAATGGGAAGAGACGAGTAAGCTTTTATCTTAGAGAAGGTCACATAGGATATTACAATACTGATTGGGTCATTGATCTATTCGTTAATGACACAGGTGTTGTAGAAACTGTTGAGGTAAGGAAAATATAGCATTATGAATGTTAGCGTTCCGCCCCAAAATCCTCCGGCCAAATCCACAAATATATTCTGGTGGATGTTTATTCTGCCGTTAATACTGGTCATCTGTGTTGTTACAGGAGGTCTTGTTTTTCTCTATATCCAGGACTTGTATCCGGGAATGGGGGAAGAGCATGTTCATCGAATTGAGGCAGAAGATTATCTGCCGCGTGACAATATCGAAATTCGTGCCAAAGAATATTTCAACATAGATTTTACGGCGGCTTGTTTTCTGCCCGGATATTTTTATTTAACAAAGAAGACTGATAGTGCTTATTTTCTTAAAAAAACTTTAAATTATAAGGGGCCTCTCCCGACCCGTTTCAGTCTGGAAGAAGATCGATGGGGGTTAATTTTAACAAAAGGGAGTAATATCTACAAAATAATATACATGGTTGATATGGGCCATCCAGATTTTAATATATTGAGAAACCTACAATTAAAGCAGACGATATCTTCCGATAAAGAAGCCCTCATTTGCTTATCAATCAATGCCGACCAGGATTTGATCGTAAAACTAAAACGATCTGAAAAATCTTACGTGCCGATCAGCATTCAGCTTCAGAATAAGTGAGTCTATCTCAGGTGGTTTTAACAAGATCGCTTGTGGGTTGTTTTTATCGGCTAGACAACCCGGAGATGTGCGGTTTCTCTAGATAGTTCAGCACACTTAAAACGATTAAAAACCCATTGACGCTAGTAAAGCGGGAGGCGTACTCTTGACGGCGGGAGAGGCAATGGCCCAGAGTCAAGAATATAAGATGACAGAATCTCAAAGCCCAAAGGCAAAACGCCTAACTGCTCGCGTAACTTTTTTATTGGTCTGTATTGCTTGGGGAGGCGTTGTTCTAGGCGGCTGGTATTATTACAAGCATATTAATAATGCCATTTTTTATGAGGAAGCACGTATCTCCATTTGTCATACAGTAGATTGTGCAATTCAGAATTTTTTTGAAGATGCAGACAAAAATAACGGAGTAATTTTTCAACAATTGGTTTCGCTAAAAAATTATAGAATCGAAAATGTTTCGTTTGATATCGATCTTTTAGTTGATTCTCCTATATCGGTTGAGCCTCAATATGCTTTATATCAATATAATAGAATAAAGAATGAGTTGAATAATAAAAATGTTCATTATGAGGAAAAAAAAGAACAATCGATAAAAATTATTAAATATGAAGAAAACCAAGATGGCCGGCTTTTTCGAGCAACCTATCTTTTTGATTTCAGTCGAGATGTATTCGTTGATTGTTTGAATTACGATAATTACGTAAATAAACACTGCGGATTTAATATTGCGTCTTGTCAGTATAATATTTTTATCAGGGCAAATATTTGGCCTGATGATCTTTCAAAATATTTACAGATCATAAAATTTTTCGATGTCTTTTCGGCTCAACTTGAATCTTTGCTAGTTGCAAAATACGGAGCAAAAGGAAGGTGCGGTCATGTCTAAAGATGATGCTGGAGATATTGGTAATTCACCAAGTGACGGTAGTGGCGTAGGTACGTATACACCTGAACAGATCGAAACAATGAGGAGTATTCTTAATAATTTGGGAGTAGCGGCATATCACGAATATAATGCGACAGTTGGCTGTCGCCCATGGTCTGCGGGAGCGGTAAATGTTACTACTCACTACGGTCCCATCGGAGCTTATGCACAAGCACATTTAGCCACTTTTGTGGACGATGCAAAATTTAAAGAGATTAACAGAGCGATTGCTCAAGCAGATCTGGCTGCTATTGAGAAAGCTGGTGGCAAGATCCCAACGACTGAAAAAGCAATATTTAATGAGATACATGGCGTTTTAAAAGATTATGGCTTGCCTGCAAACGCTTGGCCCGGCGCTCTTGCGGCACCAGCTTTTATTGATGGATTAACCTATGAGCAATTGCAGGCTAATGGAGTTAGCCTCACGCAGGCAACAAAAGACTTGTTTAATACAGTTGCTACTGCCGCCATTAGCGGGTTGTCTTACACTAATTATACAAATGCGATTGACGAAAGAGTTAAATCGGGTGAGCTAACGGTTACGTCTAGTGGGATGATAACACATCCCTTAGATCAGTTCGGCCAAGTGCTTGGATACGTAGGCATGGCTAATGTCCCGCCGGGATGTCCAGCGTCAACGACGACCGGTTATAGTGCGCCGCCTTCCAGTATTGCGTCTATGTTGGATAATTACGGCATTGGGGCGCCGTCGGTTGGCTCAATGAATATAGGCAGCGTGCCGAGCGCGACAGTATCATCCGTTCCGTCTGTGCCATCTGTTGAATCGCCCCTGGGGATAGCCGCATCACTCGACCTAGCGGGCAAAGGTTTGGGTATGGGCCTTGGTCCGAGCTTAGCGAATGCGGCGATGCCGGGCATGAGTATGGAAGCGGCGATGGGTCTGCAGGCGGCACAGGCACAACAAGCGGCTGCGGCGGCAGCGGCAGCCAAAGCGGATATGCTGTCGGTAACAAATTCACAGACGGCAATGTTAAATGCGCTGGAATACGCCAGCCATCATCGAGCTGATGCTGTGGGCGCTTTTGACGAGAAGGCCTTTGCGGCGGCGATGACGCAAACCATGGCGCAAACCATGGTGAATGCAACAATCTCGGCGGTGGGAATGTTTACGCCGGGGGTCGGGCCTGCGCTGGGCTTCGCAGGATTGATGTCCCCGCAGGAGGCTGCGCCTGAGACGCAGGCACCCACGGCGCCAACGACGCAATATGGCATGATCGAAGCGGCATTTACGTCGGTTGATGCAAACGGTTTTGCCTCGTTGGACAATGGCGCTCTGCGCGATTTCATGAATCAAACAGCGCCGACGCTAGGGCAGGCTTTTGGTAATACCGGTATGACGGTGATCGAGGCCATGCAGGTGGCGCGGGAAAACCAAAATGGAAAGGGTTCCTCCGCAAGTGGCAGTGCGAGCGGTAGCGCTAGTAGTAATGGAACGGCCGAAGGGGAGGCGACAGAAACATCAAGCGCTCCTGCCGGACCTGGCGGTAATCCTTACGCAGATCGCGAGGCTGCGGCACAAGGCAAGTCTTCCAATGAGTCTGGCTCAAGTAGCGGCACCAGCAGTGCCAGCGGTAATGACACGGGACCGAGCGGCGGCCCTGAAGGCGGTGAGGGTGAGGGTAGCGACGGGGGCGATGGCGATAGTGACAGCGGTGGTGGAGGCGGCAGTTTCGCGCCGGTGGTGCTGGATCTGGATGGCGACGGGGTCGAGCTGGTAAGTGCCTCTGCGGGGGCGCAGTACGACACCAATGACGATGGCACGCGCGAACGCCTAGGATGGGCGGGCAAGGATGACGGCCTGCTGGCGATCGACCTTGACGGCGACGGCAAAATCACCGGGGCGAAGGAACTGTCTTTCGCCATGCACACGGGAGAGCAGGGCGACACGGACCTTGAGGGTCTGGCGAAGGTCTTCGACAGTAATAAAGACGGGGTGCTGGATCGCAACGACACCGAGTTTAGCAAATTCCGCATCTGGCAGGATAAGGACGGCGATGGGATTTCAGATAAGGGGGAGGTATCGAGCCTTGCCGATAGGGGGATCAAGTCGATCGGTGTGGTGTCGGATGGCAAGGCCTACACAGATGCCGGCAACACGGTGCACGGCACGGCGAGCTATACCAAGATGGACGGCACCACCGCCAAGGTCGGGGATGTTGATTTTAAGATCGCCCCAACAAATGAAACAAGCAAAGGTAACAAGCCGACAGCGCCCCGAGATCACGACAGTGACGACGACAGCGACGACGAAGATTTCGATCGCGGCGCGAAGAACGCCCTGACCGGCAAGATCCCATCGCGCCTGCCCGAGATGAGCACCAGCGGCGGCGCCATCGCCATGGCGGCGGCCATGGGCATCGCCGCGGTCGAGGCGACCACAAACTATGCACGCGCTGCATAAAGTGTCTATTGATCAATAGACAAATTTAAATCGAGAAATATAATGTCGATATGGGAGTGATTTTAAATATTGCGGCCAAAGTGCGGCTGAAAGCTATTGTAGCTATCATTTGTATTAATTTGAGCATCCCTGCCTTTGCTCAAATCCCGCTCGATGAAAGCGCAAATTTTTTGAGCGGTCTAGAAGTTCGCGAACTTCTAGAGGAAATGACCACACTTCCCACTCTGAATGCGACGATACGAATATCTCCGCGATGGGAAACCCCGATTAATTTTTTTATCAATCTTCCCCACGACCCTCAGCTAGCCAATCTTTTAATTGAACAAATCCAGCGTCTCAGTTCAGCGGTTCCGGGATTGCCGCCGCTAAATATCGGCAAGTCCACGCCAAAAAATCAGGCTAACTTTATTATCGACTCTGTTAAGGATGCGGGGCAACAAACTCATGCGCAATCCGAGGACTTGGCATTGCTGCCCAGGGTGGACTGTACCGCTAAGGTGCAAAGGTCCAACCGTGCTTATGAGAAAGTATTTATTTTAGTTCGGCAAAGTTTACCGCGGACTGTAGCCCTGCAATGCATTTTGAATAGTGTTTTAGGACAAATGGGCGTTCATGACCCAAAAGAATATAGAGATCTTTTTAGCGACTCTCTAGTAAACAATGCGAATGAAATGCTTGTTTCATTCAATGATATAGATTTTACGCTTTTGCAATATGTATATATGAATAAAGATGTGAAGAATTTTAGAACTTTAACAAAAGTGATGTCGGGAAAGGTATATAAAAATCGCCAGCAACTTAGGCCCCTCGTAGAAGAGTTTTATCGCAATCCTGCGAAGCGTGAACAATTTTTTTCGGAAATTGTTCGTTTAATTGGCCGCCGAGAGGCCTTGGTCTATCTCGCTTTAACAATATATGACCGTGCCAATGATCCTTGGCAATCGCAGTATTTAGATTCTGTTGACAAAGATGATATTTCTTTTTTGAAGCAACACTGCCGGAGTTGTTTTTTTGCATTTGTTTTTTATAAAATGAGTTCTGTTGATATTGCCAAAATTAGCCCTGACATGGCTTCGGTTTTTCGCCAGGCAAAAGAACTCTACACATCAGTTGACGGGCCGCTAATCCAATCGCGCTTGCTTTATTATTCTTCTTTAATAGATTTTTTAAATAAAGATACCGGCCAAAATCTTAATGAAGTATGTAATCTTATCATGAAATATGAAGGAGAACGTTCTTCTTCATTTATTCTTGCAAAATTTGTACTGGGTTCGTGGAGCGCCTCTCAAAAACAAAGATTTAAAACAGCAAGTATATTTCGTGAGTTAAGAAGCCTTTACGACGGGACTATTATTCCTGCTTCGAAAGAGGCAGAGCTTCTAATGAGTGCGGCATCTTCTTTGGGTAATATAGGCCTGAAAAGTGAAGCTCTGCAAAATGCTCGTGATGCGAGAACTCGTTATGAATTGCTAGGGGATCTTGAAGCTCTTAAAAAACTCGATTTCTTAGAAAGAAAACTTCAATAATCTGAATCGCCAAACCAAGATACAAGAAGTCACCTATTTCATGTTGAGCTCTACCTAGACCGAAAGTCGCTTGTGGGTTGTTTTTATGGGCCAGGCAACCCGGAGATGTGCGGTTTCCCTAGTTAGTTCAGCACACTTAAAACGATTAAAAATCCGTTGACGCTAGGAAAGCGGGAGGCGTAGGCTTCTAGAGGGAGAGGCCTATGGACCAGCAAGGGCGGCAAGTTAATAGGGTAGCGGAAGGCCTACTAGTGGTGGAAAAACCGTCTGGTATTTTACGTTATTTAGACTTTAGCAAATATTGGATTTGGCATCTATCTCTATTGTGTGTGGCAGTATCTTTTTATCAGCCTTACTTCCTATCCTGCTTGCCCTTTATTATCTTTTTACGGCTGCTGCCAGCCAATGGTGTTTTTGATTATGGTGCTTTATTCGGATCTCTTTTATTTTTTCTTTTGGCTCTCTCTTTTCATTTTCGGATCATCGACGTTGTTCCAACCTCAATAAAAGATCACAATGTATTTTTGTTCAATCGATATATTGACGGTGATTTATTAGTTACATATCTTCTCTTGCTATTTATAAGCTCCCTTCTTGTTATAAATACATATGAATATTTTAGATTAAAAGATCGAAACACCATTACAGCAATTTCTATTCTGAATGTTTACAGAATCAAAACAAAAAATAATACCAAAGCATATATCATGCTGGTTGGCTGTTGGCTGATGGTCGTGACGGCATCATATGCAGCGTTCTCTAAGCCGATAAAAACTTCCCTTAAAGGATATATAGAATTTTTTTCATACCGGGATGGTTTTGATGAAGAGCGTCATGCTGCTTTGATACTAACGGTATGCTTTGCATTTTTGTTTGTTCTCATCAAAGGGACATGGCTTCCGCTGCTGCATTCAATTACTCAAAGAGTCAATTCAAAGACTAGGAGTTAAGATATGGGCAACTCAATTGATAAGACTGATGTAGATGATATAGAAAATATAGGAGACAAATTCTCTGGGGCAGAAAAAGGCCTGAAGGGCGGTTATAAGTCTGGTGTAGATTTTCTTGATAAAGCGAAAAGTATCTCTACGCCTGAGGTTAATACCTATTTTGATATTACGCAGTGGCATGAAAAAACGATAATTGCCACCCCTAATTATGTTGATATTCATACTTTAACAAAAACAGAAATAGCTATTACTCATGAAGTTATAGAGCAAAAGGGGGTTATGGCCTCCCTTGGAAAAGTTTTGGATGTTGACAATATAGCCACGGCGAAATCCTGGGCAAATAGCATGGAGAAGCTAGGGGATAAGTTGGGTGCTGTCGGTAAGGGATTAGATTACGCTGCTAAGGGAATAGAAGCGGGTTTAAATATCGAGCAAGGCATGACTCAGGGAAAATCGCTTGGCCATGCAATAACAAGTGGAGTGGCGGAGCTTGCTATTGACATAGGATTTGATGCGGCTCGCTACGGCGTTGCTATGAAAGCTGGAGCAGAGATCGGCGCACCTCCCGGTGCTATGTTAGGCGGCGCGCTTACATTGGGGAATCCGGTAGGCGTCGCCGCTGGCGGAATAGTAGGGGGCATCAGCGGGGCCGGAATCGCTATGTATTCGGTCGATGCAACCCTAGCTGCGACCGGATTAAATGTAACGGTTGATTCATGGGAAAATAAAACGAAGAACTTTGTTGATCATACGATCAATGTTGCGTTTGATTTTACACCTAATGCTGCGCCCAGCACCTTCGGTATGTCTCTGAAGGAGATGACGCAGTACGGTCCTGGAACACCAGGGAGCTTCCCAGGCGCTGCAACGGGAATGTCGTTTAAAGAAGCGACGCAGTATGGTCCAGGCACCGGAAGCATATCAACTACGGCAGCGGCGGCAGCCACAGCCACCACCACAGCACCGGCGGTTGATGCTCCGGCTGCACCCGCACCAACAGCGCCGAGCATAGCCTCGACGTTGGATGTGCATGGGATTGCGGCGCCGTCGGCTGGGTTGACGGGTACGGTGTCGGTAAATGGTGTGGCTCATTCGAACTTTGGGTCGATATCGATCGAGACGGTGGGCATCGGCACGCCGGTTGGCGTTGCACCGACGA
>CAYNIC010000027.1:0-23451 GCA_964397465.1 uncultured Rhodospirillales bacterium | reverse complement strand
CCGGCGGCGTCGATCCCAAAGACCCCGACGTCGTCGTCATCGACGACACCGGCGGCACCGTCACCGGCGGCGGCGGAAACGATACCGTCCTCGGGGGTAATGGAAGTGATTCCGTCGACGGCGGTAACGGCAACGATGTCGTTATTGGCGGGGGTGGCAGCGATACTGTCATCGGCGGCGGCGGTGCGGATTATGCTATCGGTGGTCCCGGCAACGACAGCTTTGATGGCGGCGAGGGCAACGATAAATATGTCTCCGGCCTTGGCCACGATAACGTCGTTGGTGGAACCGGCGATGACGTTTTGCTTTGCGACCTAAGCGCCATGATCAATTTGGGCGCCACATTTATCTTTGATGGTAGCGATGGAAACGACGCCATCTATCTGTCCGGACTAAATGGGGCTGATCCCGCAACCATAGCGGCGATGATCGGGATGGATAATCACGACAATACCGCCTTCTTCGACATTAATACCGGATCGATCCTGTTTAAGGACATAAACGGAAATATCATCTCGGCTGACGGACAGTTTCTCGGTAGTCATTTTATGAACCTTGAGCAGATTTTTCTCGCCGGGCATGGGGGTGCCATCACCGGCACCGATGATCCGGATTTCCTGCTGGGCAGCGTCGATGATGATCACATCGTGGGCGGTCTTGGTGCCGATAAACTCTCGGGCAGCACAGGAGACGACCTGATAGAGGGCAACCAAGGCGCCGATAGTCTTTATGGCGGCAGTGGAGATGATTCACTGGTCGGCAATGAAGATGGCGATACGCTCGTCGGCGGCAACGGCGACGACAGACTCTTTGGCGGTGATGGGCAAGACTTCGCCACAGGAGATATCGGAAGCGATATTCTTTTTGGTGGCGCCAATGATGATTCCCTGGTTGGCGGCCTTGACAATGACACCCTCGACGGCGGTTCGGAAAATGACAAGCTCATGGGAGATGAGGGTCAAGATTTCATCTTAGGTGGTGATGGAAATGACGAAATTTCCGGCGGTGACGCAGAGGACGTGATTCACGGCAACGCCGGTAATGACCTTCTGTTTGGCGGCGATGCCGACGACATCATCTTTGGTGGAGAAGATAACGATACTATTTTCGGAGGCGACGGAAACGATGGCATCAGTGTCGATGGCGGTTTGCAAAACACCGCTTTCGGCGGCGCCGGGGACGATACGATCACATCAACCGGCTTGACAGATACTTTAAGTGGCGACGACGGGAACGATACGATTTTCAGCAGCGCCGGCGACAATGATGTCATGATCGGTGGTGATGGTAACGATCTTCTGATTACCGGGGATGGTGTTTCTCTTCTAGGAGTGAACGACTCCTTCGACGGCGGCGAGGGATATATGGACCTTATTATGTTCAACACAGCCCCGGTGGATGTCGCCACCCATCTTCCCTTGCAGATCAACGATTGGCTGGACTTGGACAACGGGTTTACTTTCGAAGTCCACGGGAACGAGATCTGGCTGGTGGCCACTGCAGGCGGTGATCCGGTTGATGCTTCGGGGACAATCTCCTTTGATGATGGTTCGGGAAACCCCGTGACAGAACTTCATTTTGAGAATGTCGAGAAGATCATCATCGGACCCTAGAGGTATCGTCGCTGCGCTCGAGAAAAAGGGAGCCTTCGGGCTCCCTTTTAGTTTCTTTGCCTTAGTTGACGCAGGCGCGCCGGGTCCGTTTCCGGCGGATCGCAGACAAGGCCTCGGCAGACATAGGCGGCCGCTTTCCCATCGATCAGTTTTTTACCTGCCGCCGGATGATCTGGCGGTAAGGCGGACGGATCGGCCACCGACATCAGAAGCAGATCGGGAAGAGGAAGATCGAGCACCGCTTGGCGTAAGGCCTCCGCATTCGCTCCCTTGCCGACGACGACAATCTGGACCGTCGTTTCAATGATCCGCGCCGCCGCCACAAAACTGGGCGCGGCCAAGGCTAGGCGTTCGGCCGCACCGGAAAAACTTGCCGTCAGCGCCATGGCCCGCGCGCGATAAACATCCTGGCCTGTTAAAAGATAGAGATGAGATAAAGCGGCCAACAGCATCCCGTTGCCTGACGGTGTGGCGCTATCCGCCACTGTTTTCGTGCGCACCAACAAAGCCGGCGTATCCGTTGCCGTTAAAAAATAACCGCCCGCAGGATCACGGTAGAAATTTTCCACCGTTTCAGACCACGCCTCTGCCATCGCCAGGTAATCCGCATTGCTTGTTGCTCCATACAAGGCCAGCGCGGCGCGCATCATCGCCGCATAGTCATCTAATACGGCGGGATGCGCCGCAATGCCCTTACGCCAACTGTGCCATAGCCGGTTGTGATCGCGGTTTAAGTAACGCGCAATAAAGGTGAACGCCGACACAGCAGCAGAAATCCACGTCGGCCGATCAAAGGTTAGTCCCGCCTTCACCAGGGCGACGATGGCGAGACCATTCCAATCGGCCAAAACCTTATCGTCCCAGCCTGGCCACACGCGCTGATCGCGCACTTGTTTCAGCTGCGCCGCTTGTTGCGCCAGAATTTTTTCGCCGGCGGCGTCGCCATACGGCGTCATCATCCGATTAAGGATGTTGTGGTGTTCCCAATTTCCGGCAGCGGTAACATCGTAGGCCGACTTGAAGAGCGCGGATTGGGCGCCGAGAATTTTATCGATCTCCGCTTCGCTCCAGACGTAAAACTTGCCTTCCACACCTTCGCTATCCGCATCCAGGGTGGCGGCGAAACCGCCTTGCGCCGTCGTCGGAACCGACGAATCTCGATTAATCATTTCCCGCAGCAACCAGGCAACGGTTTCCTCGACACGTGTGCGAAGCAAGGGCGCGCGGGTTTCCTTCCACACATCGCTCAGCAAATCGATCAGCTGCGCATTGTCGTACAGCATCTTTTCGAAATGCGGCACCAGCCAAACTTCATCGGTCGAGTACCGCGCATAACCGCCGCCGAGATGATCGTAAATTCCGCCCATGCTCATGGCGGTGACCGTACGCACCACCGCATCGCGCAGAATCTCCTGTCCGGTTTCAAGATAGACCCGCCACAACAAGGCAAAGATCGGTGCCTGGGGAAATTTCGGTGCGCCGGGAAGACCGCCATGTTGCGGATCGATCGCCGCCGCAATTCGCAAAGCGGCCGCATCACCTTCCGTGCGGGACAGCGGAGCGCCCGGATGATGGGCCGAGGCCTTGGCAACAGCCTGTTTAATCGCCGCCGCATTGCGGGCGATATCGTCAGGTCGATGACGATAAGCGTCCGCCAGGCTTCGCAACACTTCGGGAAAACCCGGCCGCCCCCACCGCGCCTCGGGCGGAAAATAAGTTCCACCCCAAAACGGTTCGCCCGTGGGGGTTAAAAACATGGTCAGAGGCCACCCGCCTTGTTCGCCGAGAGCCGCCACGGCCGTTTGATAGATGGCATCCACATCCGGCCGCTCTTCCCGATCAACCTTGATGTTGATGAAGAGTTCATTCATCAACGCCGCGATATCGGGATTTTCAAAACTCTCATGGGCCATGACATGGCACCAATGGCAGGCCGCGTATCCCACCGATAGAAGGATCGGCTTGCCGGTCGCGGTCGCCTCGGCAAAGGCGGCTTCGTTCCAACCATGCCAGTGCACCGGGTTGTCCTTGTGCTGCAGCAAATAGGGGCTGGTTTCTTGATCGAGGCGATTTTTCGCCCCAAGATCCGAAGGTGTTGCCTTTCTTTTAGAAGAATCGGGGCTTTTAGAAGAATCGGGGCCGGTTTGGGTCATTGGAGACTTTCTAATCGGGTAGAATAACAATAGCCGGGCTTGCCTATTGTTCCCGGCTTCTATACCTCAAACATGATAGACCTGAAGCCAAGGAATCCTTTATGAGCGATCCAGCACCTTATTATAAAACCCATATCTTTTGCTGTACCAATCGCCGGGCACCGGGTCATACCCGCGGCTGCTGCGCCGAAAAGAACGCCGAATCTTTGCGCGGCTATATGAAGGACCGGGCTAAGGCCTTAGGCATCAAAGGCACCCGGGTGAATGCCGCGGGATGTCTTGATCGCTGCGAGTTAGGGCCGGTTATGGTGATTTACCCGGAGGGCGTTTGGTATAGCTATAAAACCACCGCCGATATCGATGAAATCCTGCAGACTCACCTGGTTGATGGCGGACGGGTGACGCGGCTTATGTTGCAGCCTCAGGATAAATTTCCCCCGCCACCCCCGACGTAAATCGTGACCGGGACCACGATCTTCGCCGTCTCGACTGCACGCGGCAAGGCCGGGATTGCCGTGGTACGGATTTCTGGTCCCGAAGCGGGAGCTGCCTTACGGGCACTTAAAGGCAATAACCGCATGCCCTGGCCGCGCTTTGCCCGGCCGATGGAGCTGAAAGATCCCGATAATGGCGAGGTTTTGGATGAGGCGCTGGTGTTGTGGTTTCCCGGACCTGCCAGCGTCACCGGTGAAGATGTGGCAGAGCTGCATCTTCACGGCGGGCGGGCCGTCATTGAGGGGGTTCTGGCCTGTCTTGGCCGTATCCCGGGGTTACGCCTGGCGGAACCAGGCGAGTTCACGCGCCGCGCCTTTGACAATGGTAAGCTTGATCTTACCGCCGTTGAAGGCTTGGGCGATTTAATCGCCGCCGAAACGCCGGCGCAACGCCGTCTCGCCTTGCGGCAACTGAACGGCGCCTTAGCCGATCTTTATGATCGGTGGCGGCAGCAGTTAATTCAATTGATGGCTCTGCTTGAAGCCACCATCGACTTCTCGGATGAGGCGGATGTTCCGCCCGAGGTTATTACCGAGCTTAAAACCACCGTCGACGGTCTTTGCGGCGCGATCGCAGCGCATTTGAACGATGGCCGCCGGGGTGAACGGTTACGCGACGGTATTTATATCGCCCTGTTGGGACGACCTAATGCGGGAAAATCCACCCTGCTGAACTGTTTGGCGCGACGCGATGTGGCGATCGTGGCCCCAACCCCCGGAACCACCCGCGACATTCTGGAAGTTCATCTGGACCTTGGCGGATATCCCGTGGTGTTGATCGACACCGCCGGACTTCGCGACAGCGCCACCGCCGGACTTGATCCGGTCGAGGTTGAAGGAATGCGCCGGGCCAAGGCGGCGGCGGAAGCGGCGGACCTGCGGGTGGTTCTTATTGAAGGATCTGATTCATTCCCCGCCGATGATGATTTGCAAACCTGGATCACCGCTGCAGATCTTATTGTCCGCAGCAAATGCGATGTGAGTTTAGTTCCCCGCCCCGAGCTTGGCCGTGCCGACTCAGAAACCTTATCGATTTCGGCTGTCACGGAAGAAGGCATTCCCGCCTTCGTTGCCAAGTTAACCGATCTGGTTCATCGCGCCTTTGACACAAGCGATGCCGAAACGGCGCCGATTCTAACGCGGGCCCGTCATCGCGAGGCTCTGGAAGAAACTCTTGCGGCGTTGCGCCGCGTGGCCTTGGCACCGCTTCCGGATCTGGCGGCGGAAGATCTCCGCCTTGCAGCTCGAGCACTGGGTCGCATCACCGGCCGGGTGGATGTCGAAGATCTGCTGGATGAGATTTTCGCGCGGTTTTGCATCGGCAAGTAGAATTTTGACGCCATAACGAATTGGCGTGATTTTAAATTATCGCCGTCCTAGACTGACGTCTATGCGCAAGGGTTTTTGGATTTTACCCTCTGTTCTCGTCGCCTTGGCTGCTAGCACGCTTTTTCCCTTAAAAAGCGTTTTTGCCGCCGATGATCCCTTCAGCGGCCCTTATATCGGATTACAAGCTGCGCAATCCCATCTCGCGATTGGTTACGATTATCGTGAGGTTTTTCCCTACAGTGAGTATGCTGATTTTGACGCTTCCGGATACGAAGGGGGCGTCTATCTTGGTTACGGCCGAACTTTCAGAAATTTCTACCTCGGACTGCAGGGCGACTATCTGGTCGGGACTGCCGCCAGTGATCAAGGTTTTGTTTATGCCTCTGACTATGCGCGTCGTTTTGGCGAGACGCACAGTTACGGTATTGCCGGCCGCTTTGGCTATAACCTGCATAATGCGGTCTTGCCCTATATCTTGGTCGGCTGGCAGCACATCGGCATGGACGTCTCGCAGGATTACAATGGAAACGCTTATGATTATCGCGGCTCCTCCGGTTTGAATGGCATGCGCTTTGCCACCGGCGTAGAATTTCCGTTGCTGCCCCATGTCCTGGCGCGCATGGAATACGGCCAGACGATCTATCCGGATCTGCTCATTCCCTATCCAGCGACGGGTGGCGCCGAGCGTGATAAGGTCGTCGGCGGCACCGGCCGCGTCGGCATCGCTTATAATTTTGGCGGACCCGACAAGACAACAGCGACACCGCCTTCCGGCGCAGCAGATCCCTTTGCCGGATTTTATCTTGGCCTCGAAGGTGGCGCCGAAATGGCCAATCTTCATTACCAGTACATAGATCCGACGCCCTTTCGTTCTTACATCGATTTTGCCGCTAAGGGTTTTACCGGCGGCCTTTTTGCCGGCTATGGAAAAACTTTTCACAACATCTATGGTGGCGTGCAGGCGGGATTCGCCATGAGCACCGCCGCTCAAGACGATGGGCATGTTTTTGTGAATGATTATGATCGCCGGGTCGGCATCGGCCCCTATGGTGGAATTACCGGCCGTCTCGGATATGTCATGGCCAATACGCTAATGCCTTATTTAATCGCCGGGTGGCGCCGCGCCAATTTCAGCATTACTCAGGACTATGGAGGCGACGCATCAGATCGCCGGATCACTGCGACGCGGGATGCTTGGGTCATTGGGCTCGGGACTGAGGTCATGGTCACCAAACAAATTTCGTTGCGGCTAGAGTATGACCAAGCAACTTACCAAGCCATCCGCATTCCCTATCCGGCATTTCATTCTTATGACCAAATCGATCCGATCACGAACGCCGGTCGGATTGGGGTTGCGTACCGATTCTAATTTTTCGAAATTTTATACATAAATCCCATCGTCGTTGCCACCGGCGCACGATCTATGATTCGCTTTTTATTTGCGCGGTGCTGTCTGTCCTTTGATTACTACCGCTTAAAGCCCGTGAATTCTTTTGCTGCCGTTTCAAGGGCGCTGTCTTTGTCGCTGCGATTTTTATCGGTGCACACATGCCCGATCGCGCGAAAGCGGTAACCATTATCCACCGCTTGATCATAGTGAAGGAAACCGAGACAGGCGCCGCGCGTTCCGCTTTCGAACGGAATATAGGTGCTGCCTTTTTCGCGTTTAATCTCGCCCCAGTTTTTCGGTGCGGCATCGGCCGTACGCTGAGAGGTGATGGCTGTTTTCAATTCTTCGGCCGGAATGGTGTTGCAGTAGGTTTGCATCCCCGCCGAGCAAAGATAAATGAATCGCGCAACGTTTTCTTTCACACCGCGCAGAATGTAGTAATCCCCTTGGCCGCTGGGACCCGATGTTCCGCGGCCCTTGATCGTTCGGCAGGTGTAGGCGCTGTCGGCGCTGCGGAAGGGCGTTCCAGCACAGGGCGTATCCTGCCAATCATCAGCCTTGGCCGGCGGCGCCGACAGAAATTCCGCCATCGTGAAAACGGCGGTAAAAACAACGGCAGCAGCGAAGGCGAATGAGCGGTGTTTCATTAGAGAAATCCTCAAAAAATCACGACGTAATTTAAAAGGGTGTTATAGCTGTGCACACTATTTTATGGGGTCTTCTTGCCGGCGCAAGCCTGTTTTTGCCGGGAAATGTCTTCTTCCAGGTATATTCTTCTTGTGCGCCCGGCCAGATGTCGATCCTGTTGCGGCTTGCAGGATCCCTCTTTGCCTGAGCGTCAGGACTCGCTAAAACAGCGGGATGAGCAGTGTTATGACCTCGGGAACCTTTGATTTTGACGTCATCGTCATCGGCGGCGGCCATGCCGGAACCGAAGCGGCAGCGGCTTCGGCGCGGCTTGGCGCCAAGACCTTGCTGTTAACCCATAAGGCCGAGGCCATTGGCGTCATGTCCTGTAACCCGGCCATTGGCGGTTTGGCCAAGGGGCATCTCGTCCGCGAGATTGACGCCCTGGACGGATTAATGGGCCGCGCTATAGACCGGGCGGGGATTCAGTTTCGTATTCTCAATCGCAGCAAAGGCCCGGCAGTTCAGGGCCCCCGCGCCCAAGCGGATCGTAAGCTTTACCGCCTGGCGATTCAGGATCTGCTGGTAAATCAAATTAATCTTACCATTAAAGAAGGTGCCGCAGCAAGCTTCTTACGTGCATTTAATGGCCAAATGTGCGGAATATGCACAGAATCGGGCCAAGAAATTAGGGCTCGGTCCGTTGTGGTCACAACCGGCACTTTTCTGCGGGGTTTGATCCATCTTGGTGAAAAACGCGAGGCAGCAGGCCGGGTTGGCGAGGCACCGTCGGTTGCCTTGGCCGAGGCTATAGCCGGGCTTGGCCTCGCCATGGGGCGGCTGAAAACCGGCACGCCACCGCGGCTTGACGGGCGAACCATTGACTGGGCGGCCTTGGAATCCCAGCCGGGCGATGATCCGCCAGTGCCGTTTTCTTACTTAACCGGCAAGATAACCACCCCGCAGATACCTTGCCACATTACCTGGACTACCCCGGCAGTTCACGATCTTATCCGGGCTAATCTCCACCGGGCGCCGATGTATAGCGGCCAGATCGAAGGGGTCGGGCCGCGCTATTGCCCATCGATTGAGGACAAGGTGGTGCGGTTTGCCGACCGGGACCGCCATCAAATCTTTCTCGAGCCGGAAGGCCTTGATGACGATACGGTCTATCCCAATGGGATCTCGACCTCCCTTCCGCTGGATGTTCAGCAAGAAATCATCAAGCTAATGCCCGGGTTGGAAAAGGCGGTCATGCGCCGCCCCGGCTATGCCATAGAATATGATTATGTCGATCCGCGCGAGTTGCTTCCCAGCCTGGAACTCCGCAGGATTCCTGGCCTTTTCCTGGCTGGCCAGATTAATGGCACCACGGGTTATGAAGAGGCGGCGGCCCAAGGCCTTATGGCTGGGATCAATGCCGCCCGCCGTGCTGGCGGGGCGCCCCGAACCGAGGATATCTCCCTTACCCGCGCGGATGCCTATATCGGCGTCTTGATTGATGACTTGGTGTCCAGGGGAACAACCGAACCCTATCGCATGTTCACCTCCCGGTGTGAGTACCGGCTCACCCTGCGCGCCGACAATGCCGACCAGCGTCTGACGCCTCTGGGAATTGCCTGGGGTTGCGTGGGATCAGATCGGCAGGCTGCTTGGTCACAAAAAGAGCAGGATCTCGCCCAGGCCCGATACCTGGCGCAAAGCGTGACTCATACCCCTAAGGCCTTGGCGGCCGCCGGTTTTGCCGTTAATCAAGACGGCATTCGGCGCAACGCCATGACCATGCTATCCTATCCGGGTATTACCGTAAAAGGCCTTATTTCCTTATGGCCCGAGCTTGGCCATATAAAGCCGGACATTGCGGCCCAGCTTGAGATCGAAGCGCTTTATTCCGGCTATCTTGAACGACAAGAAATTGACATCCGCGCTTTTCGCCGTGATGAACAGTTAAGCTTGCCTGCTAACCTTAACTATAGGGAAATTGGCGGATTATCGGCCGAGGTTCAGCAAAAATTGGCCGAGGCCCAACCAGCTACCCTTGGCGCCGCGTCGCGGATATCGGGGATTACCCCAGCGGCCTTGGTTGCCGTCCTCCGCTATGTCCGCCGCCAAGACGCGGCCTAGCTTGGCTGTCGTTTTAACCCGGGATGATTTTGCAGTTTCCGGAAAAACCTTCTCCGGGGGGAATGTTTCACGTGAAACTTTAGACCGGCTTCAGCTTTTGCTCGACCTTCTGGTTAAGTGGCAAAAGACCATTAACCTGGTCGGCCCCTCAACCTTGGCCGATCCCTGGCGTCGCCATATTTTGGATTCCGCCCAGCTTCTCCCCTATTTAACTCATCCCCATCTGCCGTCCGGGCCGATCGCCGATTTAGGCGCCGGAGCCGGCTTTCCCGGGATCGTTTTATCTATCCTGGGTGTCCCGGATTTAACCTTGATTGAGTCCGATAGCCGCAAGGCAACCTTTATGCGCGAGGCGACTCGGATCACCGGCGCGCCGGCAAAAATCCTCAATAAGCGCATCGAAACGGTAACAGAGCGGTTTTCCCTTATCGTCTCCCGAGCTTTGGCGCCCTTGGATAAGCTCTTGATATTGGCTCAGCCGATTTTATCATCCCCGGGATTCTGTGTTTTCCCCAAGGGCGAAGGAGCGGATAGGGAATTGACGGCGGCACGGGAAAGGTGGACATTTGATTCCGTCGAGACTTTTACAAGCCTAACTGACCCTGACGGAACAATCCTGCGGCTTACCCATCCCCAGTTACGGGTTTAAGCTAACGATTTCTTGCCTCTTAAGGCATGGTTTCCCGGCATGAAAGACTTTCCCCATGACTGATCCCCTGACTGGCCGCTCTGTAACCGACTTCTCCGTGCCGCCGTCTTCTCCGGTTTCCGGTTCCACACCGCGGGTTTTGGCCGTAGCCAATCAGAAGGGCGGAGTTGGCAAGACAACCACGACCATCAACCTTGCTACAGCCATGGCGGCCTGCGGCCGTCGGGTATTAATCGTTGATATGGATCCACAAGGTAATGCCAGCACCGGTTTAGGGATTGATCGCAAGCTGCGTACCGTGACCACCTATGACGTTTTGATTGAGGAAACCCCCATCGAAAAGGCGGCCCTGCCGACGGCTGTGCCGGGATTATCTGTCGTTCCCGCCTCAGTGGATCTGACCGGCGCCGAGTTGGAATTGGTTCAGATCAATGGCCGGGAGAGCCGACTGCGCCGCGCCCTGCGCATCCCCGATTTGCCGTGGGATTTGGTGCTGATTGATTGCCCCCCAGCGCTTGGGTTTTTAACCTTAAACGCCCTGGTCGCAGCCGACGCCGTTTTGGTCCCGCTGCAATGTGAGTTTTATGCCTTAGAGGGTTTGTCTCATCTTCTGAAAACAATCGAGCGGATCAAGCGCGGCTACAATCCTTCCCTGGAGATCCAGGGAGTCGTGCTGACCATGTTCGACAAACGCAACAGCATCTGCGGCATGGTCGCTGATGATGTGCGGCAGCATCTGGGCGACAAGGTTTACCGCACGATTATCCCGCGCAATGTCCGGGTATCCGAGGCGCCATCTCACGGCAAGCCGGTCTTGGTTTATGATTGGCGCTGTGCCGGCAGCCAAGCCTATATCCATCTCGCGGGCGAAGTGCTGAAGCGCGAAGCTGCTTTGACAGCATCGACCGCCGCCTAAGTAAAGGGTTCACGCATGACCGACGATACTGCCGCAAAGATGGGAAAGCGCCGCTTGGGGCGAGGGCTTGATGCTTTGTTTGGTGAAGACAATGCGGCGGCGGAAACTCCGGTCGCGCCAACTCCGGTCCGGCCGGCGGCAAGTCCGCCGCAGGGTGGGGTCGCATCGGCTGCGCCTGCTGCCGCCGATCGCCGGGTTCCGGTTGATGCCTTGCGGCCCAATCGATATCAGCCGCGGCGAAATTTTAGCGAAGAGGCCTTGCGCGATCTGACGACGTCGATCCGTCAGCACGGAATTCTGCAGCCGATTGTCGTGCGGCCAGATCCTGATCGTCCCGGCCGATTTGAAATCATCGCCGGCGAGCGGCGGTGGCGCGCCGCCCAGGCAGCACAGCTCCATCAAGTGCCGGTGATCGTCACCGCCTTGGACAATCGCGGGGCGCTAGAAGTTGCCTTGATCGAGAATATTCAGCGGCAAGATCTCAACGCTTTGGAAGAAGCCGAGGCTTTTCGCCGATTGATGACGGAGTTTTCCCATACCCAGGAAAAACTCGCCGAGGCGGTCGGCAAAAGTCGCAGTCACATTGCAAACACGCTGCGTCTGCTTGCTCTGCCCGAAACCGTGAAGGGTTACCTGCGGTCGGGACAGTTATCTGCGGGACATGCGCGGGCCCTGATCACCGCAGCCAATCCCGAAGCCCTGGCGCGGCAAGCGGTCGAGGAAAACCTCAGCGTCCGGCAAATGGAGCGCCTGGCACAATCGGTCAAAACACCGTTGACGGCGGCAGGATCAACATCAGCATCACTTGCGCCCAAAGGATCAGGCGGCGCGGCTCACCCGCAGAAACCTGGCGATACACAAAAGAATGCGGATATTCGGGCGATACAAAAAGAAATCTCCGACATCTTAGGTTTGAAAGTTGAAATAGCTTTCGATGGCAAGCGCGGCCATGTGCTGGTCCACTACACCGATCTTGAACAGTTCGATGATATTATTCGCCGCTTAAGCCAGACCAAACCATAGCTTCTTTGCACAACAGGACGGCCTCAACCCCTAATGCTGTTGCAGCTGACGCAGCAACTCATCCGCCTCACTAAGCTGTCGCCGGAGTTGATCAATCTTGCGCTCTTGTTCAGCGAGAAGAACCCGCTTCTCGGCTGTATCAACCTTTTCATACAGCATCAGCGTCGCTGGCCCGATGCGACTTTCCAGATCGCGGCGCACAGCCGTAAAATAAGCGATGGTGCTTTCCTTGATGCGTGGCAGCCAAACTTCATAGCAACGCGGCATCGCACTGATACGATTGGGCGCTTCGTTGTCAATCGTAAGAACCGGGTTTGCGATAATCTCCGACAGATAAAAATGACTAGTGATTTTTATCTCTGTGCGGCGTGACAGATTGAATTTTTTGTTGGTGAAATCGCAGTAAAAACTAAAGATCGTCGGCTCATCATTATAAAGTCGCTGTGCGATGCGATCAGATTTAGCCTGGGCGGCAGGTAAGCTCAGGAATAGCGTAATGATTAAACCCACGAGCTTCTTGCCCAAGCGTGTCATGGCTCACCGCCGGGATAGTCGCCGCGCCAAGGCGGCAATCTCGTGGCACGCCCGACCCGTCAGAGTAGCGGCAGGTGATCCGGTTCGTTTGCACGCAACCTCCGTTTCCAGCACGCGGCCCAAGGCCTCGGCTAAATAAGCCGGTGACCATAGACGCGCTTGGCGCAGGAATTCGTCACGTACTTTGAAGAAGGGTTCGGGCCGCAAGGTTTTTAAGGCTTGATCCGGACCAACACCTTCCGCCAAGCGCGTAGCCGTTATATGGAGGCGTTCGAAATGTCGGGCCAAGCTGCGCAAAATACCGATCGGTGCCGTGCCATCGTTCAAAGCACGTAACAGATTGCGATCGGTCTCGGCACCATCTCCCGATGCAACGGCAAAGCTGAGGGAATCAAGAGTCGCAACCGAACTGTCTCCGATGCAGGCGCGCGCATCCTCCAGCTCGATCCGTTTTTTTCCTGCCCCGTAAAGCGCAAGCTTCTCGAGTTCACGGCGCGACAATCGCCGGTCGCCGCCAAGACTATCGGCAAGAAAACTCCGCGCATCCGGCGCCAAGGTGAGTCCGTTTTCTTTCATCACCTCATCAATCAAGGTGGTGAGGCTTGCGCCCTCATCGCGATAGCAAGCAATGGCGGCGGCATTGTCCGCCGTTTCAAACAGCTTACGCAAGGATGATCGTGCGGCAAGGGCATCGGCCTCCACGATCACCACGCTGGCGTCGGCACCTCCTTTGGGATTATCCAACCATGCTTTAAAAGCCGCGGTTGCTTTATCGCCCGCATCGCGAACGCGCACCGCGCGACGCCCGCCGGTGAGGGCCAAGGCATCGGCTTCATCGTTGAGCCGGGCCGGATCATCGCTTAACATTGCGCCGGTAAGAACCGCCAAGCGAAATGGATCATCCTTGCTGCCGGCGATGGTCTCCACCAACTGTTCGGCGCGTTCCGATACAAGGCCCGTGTCTTCTCCATAAAGAAGAATTGCGCGGATTTCGGCAGGCGGACGGCGAAGAAGCCCTGCAACTTCGCGCGGCTTCGGCTTCACCGGGGAACCGCCTGTAGCTTCGGTTCAGGCGGCACGGCTTCGGTGTCGTGCAGACGGCCGAGCGCCGCTGCAATACGCAGCTTCATATCATCGGCGACTTCACGTGAAGCCCGGCGCCGGGCATCATCGGCGCTGGCGTCGGTTTGATAATTTGAGGTGTTGATATTATAAGAGCCGACAGCGCGGCTGCGCCCTTTGTAAACGACTTTGCCGGTCGCGATTTCGGTCAAGGTAAATTCCGCAACAAGGGTCAAATTAGCCCGGGTGGCTTCATAGCGCCGGGTGTAACCCAGCTGTTTGGTGCCTTGGCTAAGGGTGGTGTTAAGCTGATACTTGGGATCGGCCGACCGGCCGGTTGGATTTAACCGATCCAACAACAGATTGTGCAGAATCTGCCCTTCGCGATTAGGGATGATCGCCACCTTGATATCTTCCAAGCCCGCATTGGTTTGCGATGTCGAGGCATCCCCCGCCGAGGCGGTGTAAAGGGGCTCGTAACAACCGGTCAAGCCAAGGCATAAACTTACGGCGCAGAAGCCGGCAAAAATCGCTGGGCGCGGCCAGGAAATAATCGAGGAGAAAATCAGGCGATTACGCAACGATATTCACTACCTTATTGGGAATGACGATAATTTTCCGCGGTGTCGTCCCCCCAAGATGCCTGGCAATTGCCGGCTCGGCAAGGGCGGCCCGTGTTGTTTCTTCCTGAGGCAGGTCGGCCGGAAGGCTTAAAGTGGCGCGCAGCTTGCCATTTATCTGCACGGCGATGGTCACGGTTTGGCGGGTCAAAAGGCTCTGGTCCGCCTTGGGCCAGGCCGTGTTTACCAACATCTCCCGGTGACCAAGCTTATGCCATAGCTCCTCGGCCAAATGGGGCATCATGGGATTGAGCAGCCGCACCAAGACCTCCAGAGCTTCGCGTAACGCCCAGGTATCGTCTCCGGTGAAAGCAGCCTTCACCGCATCACCAATTCCATTGGTTAATTCATATAACCGCGCTACCGCCTTGTTAAAGGAGAAACGTTCGATGTCGTCGGTGATCGCCGCCACCGCCCGGTGAACGGTGGATCGCAGTTCCTGTGCCGGCGGCGAAAAGTTTTTCGGCATCGCGGTTCCAACGGCGGGAAGTTTTTGCACCACATCGTCGGCAATCCGCCAGAGGCGTTGCACAAATCGCCAGGCGCCGTCGATCCCGCCTTCGGTCCATTCCAAGTCGCGTTCCGGCGGACTATCGGACAACATGAACCAGCGGCCGGTGTCGGCACCATAGGCCTCGATGATCGCCGTGGGATCAACCGTATTCTTCTTCGACTTCGACATCTTCTCGACCCGGCCGACGGTGATCGGTTTTTTGGTTGCGATCTCAATCGCCGATCCATCGGATGATTTTTCAATCACGGAGGGCTCCAACCATCGACCATCCGCGGCCCGGTAGGTTTCGTGAGTCACCATGCCTTGCGTGAACAAGCCGGCAAACGGCTCGTCCAGATTCAGATGACCGCAATCGGTCATGGCCCGGGTGAAAAACCGCGCGTAGAGCAGATGAAGAATCGCATGCTCGACCCCGCCGATGTATTGATCGACCGGCAACCAATAATCAGCGTCTTCTTTTGTCACCGGCACCGCGGCGGTGGGCGAACAGAATCGGGCGAAGTACCAGGATGAATCAACAAAGGTATCGCAGGTGTCGGTGTCGCGGCGCGCGGGCTTACCGCAGGAGGGGCAGGTCACCTTTGACCAACTGGGATGGCGTTCCAACGGATTGCCGGGTACGGAAAAGTCCGCATCCTCGGGCAGCCGCACCGGCAAATCTTTTTCCGGAACCGGCTGCGCACCGCAGGCCTCACAATGAATGACCGGAATCGGACAGCCCCAATATCTTTGCCGCGAGACGCCCCAATCACGAAGACGATAGGTGGTGACGCGCTCGCCAATGTTTATAGCTTCAAGCTTTGCGGCGATGGTTTCCTTGGCCGCGTCAACCGAAAGACCGTTCAAGAAATCCGAATTGGCCAAACGACCAGGACCGGTATAGGCCTCGGTGCCGACGTCAAAGGTTGTGGGGTCCTTGTCGTCGGGAACCACCACCGGCACCACCGGCAATTTATATTTGCGGGCAAAATCCAAATCGCGCTGATCATGGGCGGGGCAACCGAATATCGCGCCGGCGCCGTAGTCCATCAGCACGAAGTTGGCGACATAAACCGGCAGGGTGCGGCCCTTGATGAAGGGATGCTCGGCCTTAAGTCCGGTATCAAAGCCTTTTTTCTCGGCGGTCTCGAGTTCGGCTTCGGCGGTGCCGCTTTGTCGACATTCGGTGACGAAGGCGGCGAGGGCGGAATTTTTCGCCGCCAGTCTTTCCGTCAGCGGATGATCGGGCGACAACGCCAAAAAGCTTGCGCCGAAAATCGTGTCGTGCCGCGTGGTGAAAATTTCCAACGGCGCATCTTGTTTTTTTCCATCAGGATCGATGAGACGAAACCGAATCCTCATCCCTTCGGATTTGCCGATCCAATTTTCCTGCATGGTGCGGACCTTCGCCGGCCAACGGTCAAGGGTCGCCAGAGCCGCGCGCAGCTCCTCCGACTTGGCGGTGATGCGAAAGAACCATTGATTAAGTTTGCGCCGCTCGACCACCGCACCCGATCGCCAGCCCTTGCCGTCGATGACTTGCTCGTTGGCCAGTACGGTGTGATCCACCGGATCCCAGTTCACCCATGACTCTTTGCGGTAAACCAAATCTTGCTTCATGAAATCGAGGAAAAGTTTTTGCTGATGCCGATAGTATTCCGGATCGCAGGTGGCGATCTCCCGGCTCCAATCCAGCGACAAGCCCATCGCCTTCATCTGCTCGCGCATCGCGGCGATATTGGCGTAGGTCCACTGTTTAGGATGAACGCCTTTTTCCATGGCGGCGTTTTCCGCCGGCAAGCCGAAGGCATCCCACCCCATGGGATGCAGCACGTTAAATCCCTGGGCGCGTTTATACCGGGCGACCACATCCCCCATGGTGTAGTTGCGCAGATGTCCCATGTGGATGCGCCCCGACGGATAAGGAAACATTTCCAGCACGTAGTATTTCGGACGCGCCGGATCGCGCGATGCCGCAAAGCAATTACCCTCGCTCCAGGCGGCTTGCCACTTCTGTTCCGTTTCCTTAAAGTTATATCGGCTCATAAAACTCACGTTGTTCTTATGCGTGCTGTCGGCGCTCCAGAGGGTGCTGGGCGGTTGCTTGTATAACGCAACTTGACGCCCCGTGCCGCCACTTTTTCTTCTTAGGTCCTTTTGTTACCTCCGTTTTAGGCGAAAAACCCTTTATGGTTGATGATCTGCTTCCTTCTGCCGACCCTTCTCGCCGCTTGGTCGCGGTCCGGGAGACGATGACGGCGGCGGCGCAAAGCGTTGACCGGGATCCCGCGACGATTTCCTTGATCGCGGTCAGCAAGACCCAGAGCGTCGAAAATATTCGGCCGGTTTTAAATGCGGGTCAGCGCCTGTTTGGGGAAAACCGTGTTCAAGAGGCCGCTGCGAAATGGCCGCAACTGAAGGCGGCATATCCCGATGTAGTCCTGCATCTGATCGGGCCGTTACAAAGCAACAAGGTCGCCGAGGCCGTCGCCTTGTTCGACGTGATCGAAACCGTCGACCGGGAAAAACTTGCCGCCGCCCTCAGCCTGGAGATGAAAAAGCAGCATCGCTCACTGCCGGTTTTCATTCAGGTCAATACCGGGGAGGAGCCGCAAAAAGCCGGGATCTCGCCCCAGGAGACCGATGACTTCATCGCCCGATGCCGCGACGTCCACGGTCTTCGCGTGATAGGCCTGATGTGCATCCCTCCGATTGATGAAGAGGCGGCGCTGCATTTTGCCTTGCTCGCAAACCTTGCGGCGCGAAACCGTTTGACCCAGCTCAGCATGGGAATGAGCGGCGACTTCGAGAAGGCCATCCGCCATGGCGCAACCCAGGTGCGGGTCGGCACGGCGATTTTCGGCATGCGGCCTACAGCCGGAAACAATCAGCCCATTAGATCATAGGGCGCGCGCCAGCCCGGCAATTGACTGATCCGCGCCAGCCAGGCCCGGACTTTGGGTGGTACCATCACCGCCGCCTCATCGGCAAAAAACAAATAACCGCAGAGAGAAAAATCAGCGATGGAGGGGCTGTCATCCAGCACAAAACTGCGCCCATCGCTCAATTCGCGCTCAAGACGCTTGATATCAAAATCATACCGCGCCTGCAGCCACGTCAATGCACCTTCGTTATAGGATTCCATACTAAACTTCCGGGCATAACGAAGATGGGGCAAAGACATGCCCAGTCGATTGGCCTCCCAAAACAGCCATTCCCGCGCCCGCGCCATACGATCGTGATTTTCACTGCCGAAGCGTCCCGTCGCCTCTGCTAGAGCGCATAGAATTGCATCCGACTGCACATAGGGTTGGTTATTCATGACCAGTAATGGGACTTCCTTATACCGCGCCAAGCTACGGAACGGCTCGGGCCGGGTTTCGTGCGGGCTATTGATATCGATGAGATGATAATTATAAGGCAGGCCCGCAACGGTCAGCATCAGCCCTACCTTATAGGCGTGGCCTGAGTCAGGATGCCCATAAAGAGTCAGCGATAACGGTGGTGTCATAAGCTTCCCCCTTAAATAGACTCTGCAACTTCATCGTCCTCTTGAGCAAAGCATAAAAGATCCCCAACATGCGCCTCCGCCAAAACCGCCAGAAGATCGGTTTGGGTCAAGGCCGCGCAGCCTTCGGTGGGCGTGAATTCCGGCTTGGCGATATGCAGGAAGATCGCGCTGCCTTTATGCGGTACCGGGGGGTTATGGTTCTGTCCCAGGACGACAATGACGTCGTAGACGCCATCCTCCCGCCACAGCTTTTCATGGCGGCCGGGATAGGGCAGTTGAACCGGCTGATTATACAAAGGGTCGGCCGGGTCATCACACCAGCCGTCTTGAGGGGTCAAGGCTTGAACCGGCAGGACGCTTTTCACCGGAGCGATGCGATCGGGGCGATACAAAATGCGCAATAACTCGTGACAGCCTGCGGGGCTGACACCATCTCCCTCGCGCTTGATAACATTAATGCCGCTGCGACCAATCGCACAGCGCAACCGCCGCCCGCGCCAGGTTGCCCATCCGTCTGCGTACACCATCAATCGGTGGGGCATCCGTTACTTTCCACCCTTAAAGGATATGTCCGGCACGCTTGGCCTTGGTTGCAAGATAGTCTTGATTGTGCGGGTTAGCGGGGAATTGGTGCTGTACGCGTTCAGTTACCTCCAGCCCTGCCTGCCGCAGAGCCTCAACCTTATGCGGATTGTTTGTCAGCAGACGCACCCGGCCGATCCCCAACTGGCGCAACATCACGGCGGCAGCGGCATAATCACGCTCGTCTTCATCAAATCCCAGCTGCAGATTAGCGTCGACCGTATCGACACCGCGCTCTTGCAAGCGATAGGCGCGCAGTTTGTTGACCAGCCCGATCCCGCGGCCCTCCTGGGCAAGATAGAGCAGGACTCCGCCTCCCGCCGCGGCAATCGCCGATATGGCGCCGCGCAGCTGATCACCGCAATCGCAGCGCAAGGATCCCAACAGATCCCCGGTCAGGCATTGGGAGTGAATCCGCGCTAAAACCGGCAGATCCAGGCGCGGTTCGCCAATGATAAGAGCCAGATGTTCGGTCCCGCCGCCATGGGGCCGGAACGCCACCACCCGGGTGTTTTCCGCCTCGGCCAGGGGGAGCTGTGCCATCCCTACCTGGCGCAGATTCTGCGCGGCAAGCTGTTTATAGGTCAGCACTTGATCCCGGCTGATCTGTGCCAAGTCGCCAGGGGCCGGCCGAGCTGTTTCGTTTAGGCGCGCCGTCACGATGGCTGGTAAGAGACCGGCCAACTTTGCCGCCCGCACGGCGGCGGCGGCTGGGCTGCCGGATCCCAAAACCAGGACCGGACCCTGAGGCAAGACAGATAGGCTTGTGGGCGTTTCCGTTGGATCAATCCAGCTTTGGATCATCGCCGGGGTGACATCTTTTTGCAGCGCCAGCGCGACCAAACCGGTTTGCTGCGCCGACAGGTTTAACGCCGCCGCCCGCCCTGCCGGAAGAATCAAGGATAAGCCCGTTCCCGTTGGCCCCAGTGCAGCGCCCGACGCCGCCAAGGCCGATAGCCGCCGCCAACCCGCAGAACTGGCGGTCTCAGCCGCAAGAACGACATGGGTCGGGAAATTCTCTGCGCTCAACAGAACCGGCAGGCCGCGCCGCAGATCGGCCAGGGCGGCGTCAACCGGACTCAAAAGCGATTCTGGGGCGTGAGATGCAGCAACCATTTGACTTTTTTAATCAAAAAACCGGGCTAACGATAGACTAAACTACCCAAAACCACCTCAGACGGTCCAAAATAGGGGCCAAAATGAAGGGTTGCCACCGATGGCTTGCCAGGCGAAGCTCCCCACCCCACAATCTCCTTGGCCATATAATTTTCGGGCCATAACCGATGGCCAACCGTCTATAGGATATAAAAACAGTTATGGGTGCCTTAAAAAAAATCCTGATCGTCGATGACGACGAGGCCTTGCGTCAGTCGCTGACCGAACAGCTGACCAGCAGTGAAGAGTTTACCGCTGTTGAAGCCGCAACAGGTGCCGAAGCCCAGGCTGCGGCCAAGGCGGAGAATTTCGACGGCGTCATTCTCGATCTCAAACTGCCGGACATGGATGGGCGCGACCTCTGCCAGGTGTTGCGCCAAGCCGGCTTGAAGGCGCCGATTATCATGCTGACCGGCGCCGATTCCGAGATCGATACCATCAAGGGTCTGGATAGCGGTGCCAATGATTACATCACCAAGCCGTTCCGCCTGGGCATTCTTATGGCGCGGTTACGCGCGCAGCTGCGTCAACACGAGCAATCGGAAGATGCCATTTTTCGCATCGGCCCCTATTCGTTTCAGCCGGCGCAAAAGTTGCTGATCGACCAGGAGAAGAAGAAGAAAATTCGGCTGACCGAAAAAGAAACCGCGATCTTGAAATATCTTTTCCGCGCCGGCGCAACGGTAGCCCGAGATATTCTCTTGGGCGAGGTCTGGGGCTACAACGCCGGTGTCACGACCCATACCCTCGAAACCCATGTGTACCGTCTGCGGCAGAAAATCGAGCGCAACCCCGCCGAGGCACAGATTTTAGTGACGGAGCCCGGCGGATACCGGCTGGTTCCGTGATTTTTTTCATGGCTTCGTAGTCTTTCCGCCCATTTTTCTGGGTTTTGCGATCGGTTTATTTGCGCCAAGCCGTATTATCTCTTATGGTTGCGGCAGCCTGCCCTTACCGGCGGCCTTATTTGTATGGGCGGGGATAGTTTTTCAGCGTGAATACCGACAGTCTTTCCGTAAAGTTTTGGGGTGTCCGCGGCAGTATCGCCTGCGCCGGTCCTAACTATGTCGTCTATGGCGGCAACACCTCTTGCCTTGAGGTAACCTGCGGCGGACACCGTATGGTGTTCGACGCCGGAACGGGTCTTCGGCCGTTGGGCCTTGATATGCTGTCGAAACATAAGGGTCCGATCGATCTATTTTTGACCCACACCCATTTTGATCATGTCGTGGGCCTGCCGTTTTTCGTGCCGATGTTCCTGCCCCAAAGCGAGGTTCGCATCTGGGCCGGGCATTTGGCGCCGCGGCTTTCCCTTGAAGAGGCGGTGCGCGGCTTGATGATCGAGCCGCTCTTCCCTGTTCCGCCCGACATTTTCCGGGCGCAGATCGACTACCGCGATTTCCGCGCCGGCGAAACCTTGACTCCCTGCCCCGGGGTGACGCTGCGGACGGCCCCGCTTAACCACCCCAACGGCGCCACGGGTTACCGGGTTGAATATGGCGGCAAGTCTATTTGCTACATCACCGATACCGAGCATGTAGAAGGTCAATTGGACCGTACCATCATCTCGTTGGTGCAGAATGCCGACATCATGATTTATGACGCCTCTTACACCGATGCGGAATATCCCCGTTTTAAGGGCTTTGGTCACTCCACCTGGGAAGAGGGTGTGCGTTTGGCCAAGGCGGCAAAAGTCAAAACCTTCGTCGCCTTCCATCATGATCCGTCCCATGATGATAAGGTCATGGCGGGAATTGAAAAAGATTTGAAGGCCGCTCTTCCCGGCGCCGTTGTCGCCAAGGAAGGTCTGGTTCTGACGCCGTAGCTATTCTTGGTCCCGAAAGATTAGGTCATGCCGGTCGCCATTATTACTGCAGCAAGCAAAGGGATGGGCGCGGCAACGGCGCGATTATTGGCGCAAAAAGGCTATCAGCTCGGCCTGATGGCGACCTCCCAGGATATCATGACCCTGGCCCAAGAACTCAATGCCGCGGCGGTTCAAGGATCGGTTCTCGACGACGGCGACATCGCTCGCCTAGTGGAGAGAACTCATCAAAGCTACGGCCGGATTGATGCCGTCGTGAATAACACCGGTCATCCGCCGAAGGGCGATCTCTTGACTTTAAGCGACGAGGATTGGCGCCAGGGCTTGGATCTCATCATCCTCAGCATTCAACGCCTGCTGCGTAAGGTAACGCCGGTGATGGAGCGTGGGGGCGGCGGCGCAATCGTCAACATCACCGCCTTTGGCGCTATCGAACCCGATGCGGGGTTTCCAATTTCCAGTGTCTTGCGGGCCGGTCTCTCCGCCTATACGAAACTTTATGCGACGCGCTATGCCTCGGCGAAGATCCGCATCAACAATGTCTTGCCGGGATTCATCGATAGTTATCCTGTCATGCCCGAACGGGTTGAGAAAATTCCCTTGCGTCGTTACGGCACGGTGGAAGAGGTCGCCCAGACTGTCGCCTTTCTGTTATCGCCCGAAGCTGGATACATAACCGGACAGAACATCCTGGTCGATGGCGGCATGGTACGGGGAATTTAAACAACTTATTCGGATCATCTTAAATCCCTTAATAAAAAAGCCCCGGCATTTTACCGGGGCTTTTGTTTGGGACTTATTATTTACTGATTCATTGAATCGAAGAAATCTTGGTTGGATTTCGACTGCTTCAATTTCTCGACCAGGAATTCCATGCCGTCGACCACACCCATCGGCATCAAGATGCGGCGCAACACCCACATCTTGGACAGGGTGGCTTTTTCCACCAGCAGTTCTTCCTTACGGGTGCCCGACTTGGAGAGATCGATGGCCGGGAAGGTGCGTTTGTCGGCCAGCTTGCGGTCGAGGATGATTTCCGAGTTACCGGTGCCTTTGAATTCTTCGAAGATCACTTCGTCCATGCGGCTGCCGGTATCGATCAGTGCGGTGGCGATGATGGTCAGCGACCCGCCTTCTTCGATATTACGCGCCGCACCAAAAAACCGCTTGGGCCGTTGCAAGGCATTGGCGTCGACGCCGCCGGTCAAAACCTTACCCGAGCTCGGCACCACGGTATTGTAGGCGCGGGCCAGACGGGTGATGGAGTCCAGCAGGATGACGACATTGATCTTATGTTCGACCAGGCGTTTGGCTTGTTCGATCACCATCTCGGCGACTTGAACGTGACGAA
>CAYNIC010000026.1:0-23649 GCA_964397465.1 uncultured Rhodospirillales bacterium | reverse complement strand
CTATCAACGTTCGCTCGGGTAATGTCTTGGAAATTGACGGCAAGCTTCTGGTCGTCATCAAGATCGAAATCATTCAGCCTGGCAAGGGAAATGCCATCGTCCAAGTGGACATGCGCGATGCCCGCACCGGCGTCAAGACCAATATGCGCTTCCGCACCCAAGAGTCGGTCGAGCGCGTTCGGGTCGACGAAAAGGATTTCCAATTCCTCTACGCCGAGCCGGATGGATCCTTGACCTTCATGGATTTGGAAAACTTCGAGCAGATGACTGTTGAGCGCGACGTCGTCGGCGATCAAGCGGACTTCCTGCAAGAATCCATGCAAGTTTCGATGGAAATCTATGAAGGCCGCCCTCTTGCCGTGACATTGCCGGCATCGGTGGTGATGGAGATCCGGCAAGCCGATCCGGTGGTCAAAGGTCAAACGGCATCATCCTCCTACAAACCCGCGATTTTGGAGAACGGCGCCCGCATCATGGTTCCCCCGCACATTGAAGCCGGAACCAAGGTGGTGGTGAACATCGCCGAGCGCGCCTATGTGGAGCGTTTTAAGGGATAGGATTGTTTTATTGATCCTTACCTTGTGATCATTCGTTATGCTGCATATTAACGGCTTATCCCTTCGTATGGGCGAGCGGCTTCTTCTTGATGCCGCGACGGTACATATTCCCGCCGGTCAAAAGGTCGGCGTGGTCGGCCGCAATGGCACCGGCAAGTCGACTCTTCTGAAAGCAATTTTGGGAAAGATTGAATCAGAAGCTGGCGATATCCGCATTCGCCCGCGGGCAAAAATCGGTACCGTCGCGCAAGAGGCGCCAGGGGGAAAAACGTCCCCCGTCGATTTCGTTCTGGCTGCCGATCATGAATTTACCTCTCTTATGACCGAAGCCGAAACGGCAACGGATCCGCATCGGATTGCCGATATTCACGACCGGCTGAATGATATCGATGCCCATTCCGCGCCAGCCCGCGCCTCTGCCATCCTTGCAGGACTTGGTTTTTCCACCGAGGCTCAGGCTCGCCCTCTGCAGTCATTTTCCGGCGGGTGGCGAATGCGCGTGGCACTTGCGGCCGTTCTGTTTACCAAACCTGATCTATTGCTTTTGGACGAGCCGTCAAATCACTTGGACTTAGAAGCACGTTTGTGGCTGGAGGCGCATCTTGCCGCCTACCAAGGCACGTTGTTTCTCATCAGCCATGACCGCGCCATGCTGAATGCCATCTGCACGGCGATTCTGCATCTCGATAACAGAAAACTCTATTTCTATAAGGGCAACTATGATGCCTACGATGTAGCGCGCCGTGAAAGCCGCCGTTTGCAGGCGGCTGCCTATGCCAAGCAACTGGAGCAGCGCCGGCACATCATGGAGTTTGTCGAACGCTTCCGTGCCAAGGCCAGCAAAGCTCGCCAAGCGCAATCACGTTTAAAAAGCCTGGCACGGATGGAAGCCTTGCAACCTTTGGCCAGCGACGAAGAAGTTGCCTTTGATTTTCCCGCCGGCGAACAACTGTCGCCGCCGATCTTGGTTGTTGAGGATGCCGAAGCCGGATACGATCCGAAGTCACCGATCCTAACCAAACTTAACCTTCGCATCGATATGGACGATCGGATCGCCTTACTGGGTGCAAACGGCAACGGCAAAACGACCTTGCTAAAAACATTGGCTGGCGATCTAAAACCTTTGACGGGCAGCACGCGGAAATCATCCAAACTTCGCGTCGGCTATTTTGCGCAAGAGCAGTCGGACAGTCTGCCTCTCAACTTAACGCCGACCGCTTATATGCAAGACCTTATGAGGGATGCGACCGAGACGGCCGTGCGATCGCATTTGGGGCGCTTTGGTTTGTCGCAGCAAAAAGGCGAAACGGCGATCGGCAAACTATCGGGTGGTGAGAAAGCCAAGCTTGCCTTGGCGGCGGCAACCCGCAAATCACCTCAGCTTCTCTTGCTGGACGAACCCACCAACCATTTGGATATCGACAGCCGCGAAGCCCTGACCGCGGCTTTGGCGGCTTTTGAAGGGGCGACTATTCTGGTATCTCACGATGCCGACTTAATTAATGCCTGCGCTGATCGGTTATGGCTGGTGGCGGATGGGACCTGCTCTCCCTTTGACGGGGATCTTGATGATTATCGGTCACTGCTTCTGGATAGCAAAAAACGCCAGGGTAATTCACCTAAATCTGCTACAGCAGCCGCACGCAAAGAAGAGCGACGGCAGTCGGCAACATCTCGCGCCTCTAAGTCTGATTTGACAAAAAACATTCAGACTGCGGAGGTGAGCGTGGAAAAGCTAACCGCCGAAATTGCCGCCTTGGAAACGAAGCTGGCCGATCCCAGCCTCTATGCCAGCGATAAAACAAAGCTTTTTACCCTGCAAAAGAACCTGGCCGATCTTCGGCAGCATCTTGAAATAGCGGAGAGCGCCTGGATAAAAGCTCAAGAAGCCTTAGAAATATCTAAATCTTTATCTAAATAGGCTAAGGTCCGAAACCCCAGTATGAGGTTCGCTATGGGATATAGCCGCTTACTTTTTTCTTTCATAAGCCTGGTTACCTTGGGTTTGGCCACTAATGCCGTCGCTGCCAATGAGGCGACGGAAGCGGGTTGGATCGATGCCGAGCAGACGAATTGTAAAATCTGGGCCTTACCCTTCTTGCGTTCCCCTGACTACAAGGTTGCTTATGAGGGACCGTGCAAAGACGGCAAGGCTCATGGAATGGGCAAGGCGACCTTTCTGTTGAAGCGCGGCGGGCAAAGTTTCCAGAGCTGGAAGGGATATTTCCGCGACGGTTACTTTCTGGGTGAACGGATGATCAATGAACCTCTGACTCCCTTACCCAGCGGTGATTTTTTGATCAGTCTTGCATCCGATCAAAATACTCAGTTCTTCATTCATGAAATCTCTGATCCGGAAGCCGGCTTGGATTTATGCAGCCGTTATGGCGGCAAGGTCATGGTCGTGGCGCCGGATAATTTTGCCTTCGCCGATGAAGCGGCAACGGAACAGTTATTGACCAGAGCCGGCGAGCGGTATCGCGCTTTCTGCAAAGACGACAGGGACGTTGATATCAATGTCGTACCGAAAACTTACAAGGCTTCGGCGGCACCCGGATCGACCAGCGCCATTGAACCTATCTTGGTTACGGGCAAAGCTCGTGAAGGCGCCGGCGGCAAACCTTTACTTGTTTCCGTCTATAACAATAAGGCCGCTGAAGAGGCGCGCCGCAAGAAAAATGCCGAGAAGGCTGCAGCTCGTCAGGCCGAGGCCGATAAATTCTCCGCCGAGACCCGCAAGGTGTTTGATGATTTCAGCAAGCATTATCGCGTCGTAAATTGGATCAAAGCCGAACAGCTTGCCGCCAATCCCTTTCGTTGGGAAGGAAAGGTTGTCGGGTTACGAATTAGTTTTGACCGGATGATTTCACGTTCATCGGCGATCGTGCACGGCCTTGAGGGCAGCGGGGCGTTTTTATTGGATAACGTCCCGGATACACTTTTTACCGGCCCGGGAAACGCGATCGTTGCTGTTCGGGTAGGCAAGCACCGCACGGTCGAAGACCCGACGCGCCCGGCAAAGTCGCAAGAAATCTCGCTTCTGGCGACTGAACTTGTGGGATCGAAACTTTGTCAGCAACGCGGCTGCATGGAGGCTTTCGATTGGCTCGGGCTTGATATCGATAGGTTTCCTTGGGGCGGCGATCAGTCGGCTTATCTAAAGAACTAAAGACTCACCTCGATGAACGAGGATAAGTCCTCGGCCTAAGACAGCTTCCAGTCAGGCCGCACCCAGTGGCAGGTATATCCGGTCGGATATTTCTGCAGATAATCTTGGTGTTCCTCTTCAGCCCGCCAAAAATCTGATGCCGGTGCCACTTCGGTGACAATCGGTCCCGGCCATTTTTTGGATGCCGTCATTTCTTTGATCAGCGTTTCGGCCGCTTTCTTCTGCTCATCATTAAGATAGAAAATGGCCGACCGGTAAGACGTCCCGATATCATTGCCTTGCCGGTTCCGTGTTGTCGGATCATGAATCTGAAAAAAGAACTCCAGCAGTTTTCGATAGGGAAGCTTCTCTGGATCGAAAGTGATCTTAATGGCCTCCGCGTGGGTGCCATGATTACGATAGGTGGCGTTGGGGACATCCCCGCCGGTGTAACCAACTTCTGTTGCCGTTACACCGGGCAGGTTTCGCACTAATTCTTCAACGCCCCAGAAACAGCCTCCAGCCAATATGGCTTGATCAGCCATTGTTTCCCCACTTTCCTAGACCTTAGCGACGAATCAACCGCAACAGCAGCAGCAAGACGACGGCCCCAACCACGGCCACTAATGTCATAGCAATATAAGGGTCTATCCCGCCGATTTGCAGGTTGAAAAGGCGAAGAATGCTCGGGCCGATCAAGGCGCCGATAACGCCAACGAGAAGATTGCCCAACAATCCAAAACTGTGACCCCATGTGATTTTGGTGGCGATCCATCCGGCAATGAGGCCGATTAGTAGAAAAATAAGGATATGCATAGTATTTCCCCTCTCCTTTAGGTCCGTTACGGCCTAAGTCATGTCTACGATCATGACATTCTTGCCAAGCTTGTCAAAATCAAGTTCTTTGGGCAAATAAAGTTCCGCAATCCGTCAGGAATATTCATGCCCGTGCCGTCTTCCAGTGCGCCGCCCAGTGTTCCCGGTGCGCCCGCCGAAATCGTATCGACACCGAAACCGCTGCAGAATGATGCCGGAAAAGGTATTGCGTTTATGCTGCTCGGAGTCGGCATATTTGCCTGCATGGATGCCATGGTTAAATGGTTGGGTGAACTTTATCCCACCGTCCAACTGGTGTTCTTTCGTAGCTTCTTTGCTTTTGTGCCACTGTCGATCGTTTTAATCCCTGCGGGGATTAACAGCTTACGCACTGCCAATCTTCGCGGACATATGCTGCGATCGATCATCGGCTTAAGCTCTATGTTTTGTTTCTTTTATTCTTACAGTCGGATGCAGCTTGCCGATGCGATCGCCATTGGCTTTGCCGCACCACTGTTCGTTACCGCCTTGTCGGTGCCGATGCTGCGCGAAGCCGTGGGCGTCCGGCGATGGAGCGCCGTCATTATCGGCTTTATCGGCACGCTCATTATGGCCAGCCCCACCAGTGGAGTTTTTGCGCCCATTACTTTAATCTGCTTGGTTGGAACCTTTTTCTATGCGGTTGCCATGGTCATGATCCGGTTGTTATCCCGTACGGAAAATCCGGCCACCATCGTGTTTTATTTTACTCTCACCTGCACCTTGGTTTCGGGCGCCATGTTGCCTTTTGTTTGGGTAACGCCTCCTTTCACCCACCTGTGCTTATTAATTGCCGTTGGCATCTTAGGAGGATCTGCGCAATTAGCGATTACCCATGCTTTCCGCGCGGCACCTCTGCCCGTTGTCGCTCCCTTCGATTATACGGCCATGATCTATGCGACGATTATCGGCTGGATGGTGTGGGACGAGCTGCCTAAATCACAGATCTGGATTGGCGCGGTGATCGTTGTCGCCAGCGGGCTTTACATTTTGTTTCGTGAGACCAAATTAAAAAACATGACTTTTTCCGGACGAAAATAGCCGAAAGCCTAGCCCGCTTCAGCTTTCTTTTCCCAAGCGCCCCCGTCGCTTTGCTGCCAATAGGTCAGTCGCAAGCCCAATTCCTTTAGTTTTCGCCAGCGTTCCCGCGCCGCAGCCAAAGCTTCGGCATCATTGCCATCAAAAAGATCGAGGCATCTTTCATAAACCGCAAGGTTATTCGAGCTGACGCCTTCGGTTAACACCAAAAGGCGCGCACCATTCGGATTTTCATCTTGAGTGGTCAAATAGATGGGCTGCTCGGCGGCGAATCCATCGCGGGAACTGCCATGAGGCAAGAAACCCCGGTCATCATAGGTCCACAACAACGTATTCAACGCCTCGATACGATCTTCGGATGACGCCATGACCACGGCCCGCCATCCGCCTTCCAACGCTTTTTTCAGCAAGCGCGGCAGGACGGTTTCAAGCGGTTGACGGGCCAAGTGATAGAACGCGACTTCCGTCATAAGCCGGGTTAACTGCGTTCATATCGCGTGGCGATAAGCCGATCCAACAAGCGCACGCCAAAAGCCGTTGCACCCTTCGGGATCGAACCCTTGTCTTGGCTTGACCACGCCACACCAGCGATATCCAAATGGGCCCACGGTGTGTTCTTGATGAAGCGCTGCAAGAATTGCGCCGCGGTAATCGAGCCTGCGGCCCGGCCGCCGCTAATGTTCTTCATGTCGGCAGCGTCGGTATTAATCATCTTGTTGTAGTTATCGTGCAACGGTAGGCGCCACAGTTTTTCACCCACCGCATTGCCGGCGGAGGTGAGATCCGCAGACAAGGCATCATCATTGGAAAAGAGCCCGGCATATTCATTGCCCAACGAAATGATGATCGCTCCGGTCAGCGTCGCCAGATCGACGATCGCCGACGGCTTGAAGCGGGTTTGGCAATACCAGAGCACATCCGCCAATACCAGGCGGCCTTCAGCATCCGTGTTCAGAACTTCAATGGTTTGACCCGACATGGATTTCACAATGTCGCCCGGCCGCTGCGCCTTTCCGTCGGGCATGTTTTCCACCATGCCGCACAGACCGACGACATTCGCCCTGGCCTTACGGCCGGCAAGCGCCCGCATCAACCCCGCCACCGTTCCAGCACCGGCCATGTCCCACTTCATGTCCCACATGCCGTCGCCCGGCTTCAGGCTGATGCCGCCGGTATCGAAGGTGACGCCCTTGCCGACGACCGCGAAAGGCGCCGAATCTTTTTTGGCGCCGGGATCGCCGCGCCATTGCATCACCACCATTTGGCTTTCCCGGGCGCTGCCTTGCCCTACGCCGAGCAATGCGTTCATGCCCAGGGCTTGCATTTGTTTGACGCCAAGAACCTCCACCTCAACGCCAAGAGCAGTCAGCGCCTGACATTCGGCGGCGAAGCTTTCGGGATAAATGATATTGGCCGGTTCCGACACGAGGTTACGGGTCATGAACACGCCTTCAGCAACCGCTTTAAGCGTGGCGAATTCGCGCTTCGCTTGATCCGGCTGAGCCAAGGTGATGGTGAGTTTCTTCAAAGACATCTTGTCACCGGACTTATCCTTGGTCCGGTATTTAGCAAACCGCCACGCCCGCAGATAGGCACCCATGCCATAGGCGGCGGCGCGCATTGCCTCTCCTTCGTCGACGGGCTCAGCTCCCTTTTTCTTGCCTCTGCCCTCGGCCTCTAATCCCATGATAGCCACAGCCTCGACAATGCCCTGGCGGTTAAGATAGGCGACAAGGTCGCCCCCCATGTCTTCGGCTTTGGCAGGCGTCAAATCTGCGGCCTTTCCCACGCCTAAAACGATAATGCGATCAAGCCGCGACCCGGCCGGCGCGGGAATATCCAGGATCTGGCCTCTTTTTCCTTCAAATTTTGGCGCTGCTTTCAGGGCGCGCCGCAATGTGCCGCCGCTGGCCTTATCAAGAAGCGCCGCCGCCGTATCGAGCTTTCCCCCATCAAGGGCGCCGACAACAACTGTTCCGGTTTTGGGAGTGGTGTGCGGGGCAAAGACGACCTGCATAATGGGCTCGCTTTCTTCGGTTAAGGCCCGGCATGACTAGCCAGCATCGGTTAAATCTGAAGCCGCGCTTCGGATATGGGTCAACGGATAACACCGGCCTAGCCGTTGGGCAATCCGCCGATTCGCTCGGCGGCTAAATTTTATGGAGGGTGAAGATGCGCGGTGGCTACCAATGTTCCCGTTGATCGACCGCGAATTTCTTGCCGGCGATCACCGAACCTCAAAGGAAGCTTGCCCCCTAACCAGATGACTTCTAAATGTGGATATCTTTTATGATCTGAATCTAGGTATAAAATCCTATATCCCTTATTTGAGTCGACTATCATTTTCCATAACTGAATAAAATACGCATTTTCTATAGGTTACGGTAAGAAACTCTATTCACAGCATTAACGAGCGGTTATAGTCCGGCCCATGATCGCGTCAGGCTTTGACCCTTCTTCCTGCGTCTACCAAACCGCTTTGAGTCAGCTTCGGCTTTCGGCGGTTGGCACGCATTTCTGGAGATAGGGCGAAAGCCCCCACACCCCGCGATGCGCTTATCCCTCACCCTATCCGCTTATATCGGCCGCCAGTTTCTGTTCTGGGTAAGCGCGGCCTTTTTCGCCTTATTGGCGATCGTCTTTCTGTTGGATTTCATTGAACTGCTCCGCCGGGCTTCCGGCCGCGAAACGGCTACCTTCATGGTTATTCTACAGATGGCGCTTTTTAAGCTGCCGCAGCTGGCACAAAAGCTGGTTCCTTTTGCCCTTTTGTTCGGATCGATGCTGGCCTTTCTGCGCTTAACCAAAAGCCACGAACTGGCCGTTGTGCGGGCAGCCGGCATTTCGGCTTGGCAATTTTTGATGCCAGCCTTGGTGATTGCCGGTGTTTTGGGCGCCATCCAGGTTATGGCCTTCAGCCCGATCGCCTCCATTTTATTGTCGCGTTATGAAAGTCTCGAAAACGAACATTTCAAGGGTCACGGTAGCCTTCTTGCCGTGTCTGCCAGCGGCCTATGGCTCCGTCAGGGGGACGGCAAACAAGGCGCCGTCATTCATGCCCTCCGCGTTGCGCAAGGCAAGATGGAACTCCAGGACGTAACCTTTTATCTGTTCGAGGACCAAGACCGGTTTCTCAGCCGTATCGATGCGGCAAAGGCGAGTTTGCTGCCTGGGCATTGGGATTTAACAGATGCATGGATTACCTTGCCCGGAGGCCGGTCCACATCCGTTGCCAAACATAGCCTCCCGACAGATTTAACCCTTGAGAAAATCCAAGAAAGCTTCGCCTCGCCCGAGACCATGTCGTTTTGGGATCTACCAGGGTTTATCCGGGTTCTGGAGGCCGCTGGGTTTTCCGGACATCGCCACCGGCTGTATCTCCATAGCCAGATGGCCATACCCGCGCTGCTTTGCGGTATGGTGCTGATCGCCGCCACTTTTTCGATGCGGCAGACCCGTCGCGGCGGTGCCGCCTACCTTGTCGGCGCGGGAATCCTCTCGGGCTTTTTGCTGTACTTTATGTCGGACGTTATTCACGCCCTAGGCATGTCGGCCACCATTCCGGTGGTGATGGCGGCCTGGACACCCGCCGGCATTTCCTTGCTGATCGGCATTAGCCTTATCCTTCACCTTGAGGATGGCTAATGAGAAAATTTAGCTATCTTCTTTTGTCCCTGTTTTTGGCGTTGATGGCGATCCGGCCGCTCTACGCGCAGGATACATCCGCCATCGGTGAGTCAGTCCTGCTGTCTGCCGATCAAGTCACCTATGACGACGAATTGGGTATTGTCACTGCCATCGGTACTGTGGAAATTGCCCAAGGCAGTAGAACTCTTTTAGCTGACCGAGTCGTTTTCAACCGGCGCGTGGATTCGGTATCAGCCTCCGGCAACGTCATGCTCATTGAGCCGTCAGGCGAGGTGGTCTTCACCGATTACGTGGAGCTATCCGACCAAATGAAGGACGGTGTTATCCGACAATTGCACATTATCCTGTCGGATAACTCACGTTTAGCGGCAGAAAGCGGCACCCGAACCGGGGGCAAGCGAACCGAAATGCGCCGAGGCGTATTTAGTCCTTGTAAACTGTGCGAAGACGACCCGAAGGCGGCGCCTCTCTGGCAGGTCAAGGCGCGCAAAGTCGTTCATGATACCGATAAAAAAGAAATCCGTTATTATGACGCCCGATTGGAATGGTTCGGCATTCCTGTAGCCTATACGCCGTACCTTCAACATCCCGATCCGACTGTGAAGCGGAAAAGCGGTGTTCTGGCACCCAGCTTTTTCTCAAACGACGACTTGGGTTTCGTGACCAGCGTCCCCTATTACTTTGTCATTGATGACAGCAAAGACCTGACGATTACGCCCATCGTCATGACAAAACAGCTCCCTGCCCTCGCTCTCGAATACCGGCAACGTCTGACCACGGGCTATTACCGGTTGGCCGGCAGCGGGACGATCGCCGATCGGCGCGAACGGGATTTAGACGGAAACTTCAGTACCGTGAAAGAAGACGAATTTCGCGGTCACGTCGAAGGCATGGGAAGATTCGATATCGACGACAACTGGCGTTGGGGATTTGACATTAACCGTACGACAGATCGTAACTACCTAAAGCGATATAATTTCTCTGATCGCGATATCCTCAAAAGCGATTTATTTGCTGAAGGTTTTCATGGCCGCAGTTACACCTTGGGGCGCGCCGTCGACTATCAGGACTTACGATTACTCAATCGCTATAACTCTGAAGAAAAATTGCTTCCCATCATTGATCATCAGTACGTAACGGAAGGTTTTGATTTTGGAGGAGGATTGGGCGGCCGATTGCAGTTTGACTTTAATGCCATGAATTTGATGCGGGATCATGGCACCCAAACCCGCCGTATCTCCGGCGGGGTAAACCTCGAGGTTCCCTATACATCCCCGATTGGCACGGTCACCACAGTCACCGCTTCTGCGCGTGCGGATGGTTATAGCACCAAAAACCTCATCGATCCGAACGACCCCAATGGCGAACGTCTCCGCGGTGAAGACGGGCGTTTCTTTCCTCAGCTAACGGTCGATACCCGATACCCTTTCGTTCAATACGGAACTGGATTTAGCCACGTCATTGAACCTATCGTGATGGCGTCGATTGCGCCCAAAGGCGGCAACCCAGACCTTATCCCTAATGAGGATAGCTTGGATACCGAGTTCGACGACACGAACCTGTTTAGCCGTTCCCGGTTTACCGGCCTGGATCGCGTCGAGGGCGGAAGCCGCGTCGTTTACGGCGGTCGTTCCGCCCTCTATTTTGACTATGGCGGGTACGCCAGCGTCTTTGCCGGACAAAGCCTGGCTTTGGACGAGCATGTTACGGAGCTTTTCCGCCCAGGTAGCGGTTTAGAAAATCGCGAATCAGATTATGTCGGTCGGGTCGATGTGTCTCCCATTAAGAATTTTGATTTGATCTATCGTTTCCGCGTAAAGAAATCCGACGATGAAATCCGTCGCCAAGACCTTGCCGCTGTTTTCGGGCCTGATATTTTCCAAGTATCGGTGGATTATTTAAACCTTCGCGAAGGCTATGGCGGCTACGAACCTCGTGAAGAAGTATCCGGGCGAATCAACTCGCAGTTTGCCAAGTACTACAGTACCCATATTTCCGCCCGCCGCGATCTCAGTTCGGATGGCGGATTTCTTAACTATGGCGCGGGCGTTCAATACCAGGACGAGTGTCTGACTTGGCAGTTTGATTGGTTACGAAACTTTACTCGTGACGAAGATGTCAGCGAGGGTGATACATTCTATACTCGGCTTGTTTTTAAGCATCTTGGTGAAGTTGCGTTCTAGTAATAATCGTAGGCGATCATGGAAACTCTACCCCATCAGAGACGTTTCTCTTGCTACCTTAAGGCAACCCTTACCGCCTTATTCCTCGTAGCTTTTGATTCTATTTCCGTTGCGAAAGCCCAGGATGTCATGGGCATCGCCGCCATTGTTAACGAAGAGATTATCTCAGCTTTCGACCTCCAGGCGCGCACACAAATGACGATTGTCACGTCTGGTCTTCAGGATGATCCGCGGCAGCGTTCACGCTTGGAAAGTCAGGTACTCAAAAGTTTGATTGATGAACGGCTGCAGCTTCAGGAAGCAGAAAAACAAAATATCAAAGTCTCTGACGCGGAAATTGACCGCGAACTCGCCGGAGTCGAAAAACGTAACCGCATGCCTGAAGGCGGAATGGTTAACTATTTCAAGCAAAACAATTTGAGCCTTCCGACTTTTCGCCAACAGGTCCGCGCGCAACTTGCTTGGACCAAGCTTGTCCGGCGGCAAATCGTACCCAAAATCGAGGTAAGCGACGACGAAATCAAAGAGGTTTTACAAAAACTTCAAGAAGCCATTGGTCTACCGCAAAACTTGGTTTCCGAAATCTTCTTGACCATAGATTCCCCAGATCAAGAAGATGAGACGATGAAGGAGGCTCAGCGCCTTGTTGAGCAGCTACGACAAGGTGCTAACTTTCCGGCAATAGCTCAGCAGTTTTCTCAGAGCGCAAGCGCGGCTTCAGGTGGCGATTTAGGCTGGGTCTCTCGAGGACAGCTTCCAGATGCTCTCGGTAAGGTTGTCGAGACTCTTCAGCCAGGCGACATTTCTAATCCCATAAGAAGCTTCGGGGGCGTGCATATCCTTGCTTTGCGCGAGCGGCAAATTGCCGGCCAAGCCGACCCAAGTTCCATCACCCTCAAGCTGCGCCAGCTTGTTTTTGACTTGCCGCCTAATGCACCGCCGCAGGCCGTTGCCGCTGCCATGCAAAAACTGAAAGATATCCGCAGTCACGTTAAGAGCTGCGAAGATTTGAAGACATACGAGAAAAGCGGGTCGACTGGCACTGGCGATCTGGGAGAAATGCGTATGAGTGATCTGCCGGGAACAATTCGGCAAGCCCTTTCCAACGTCAAAACGGGCGAAAGCAGCGAGCCCATTCGCGCGCCAACAACCGCGCAAATTATTACCGTCTGCGATCGTAAGGAAGCGACGGTAAAGCCACCTACTGCGGAGGATGCTCGGCAACGGCTGGAGAATCAGAAAGCTGATCTCATGCAGCGCCGTTACCTGCGAGATCTTCGCCGGGATGCATATCTGGATGTTCGTGGTTAAAACCGAACCACCCGCGCTTCCCTCTTTAAGAGATATTGTTGCGAAGTATGATTTATCCGCCCGCAAAAGCCTCGGACAGCATTTTCTGTTTGACGGCAATATCACGGCCAAGATTGCCGCAAGCGCACATCCTCTAGATCAAGGAACAATCATTGAGGTTGGTCCCGGCCCAGGCGGACTGACACGAGCCTTACTCGCCGACAATACCCGAGAATTAATCGTGATCGAGCGGGATCACCGATGCTTGGCTATTTTGGAGGAGCTATCTGCCGCCTATCCCGGCCGCCTTACCATTATTGCAGGCGATGCCCTACAAACCAACTTATCAACCTTGGGCACCGCTCCTCGGCAGATTGTCGCTAACCTTCCCTATAATATCGGGACCGCCCTCCTCTTACAGTGGCTTGAAACACCTCTCGCGTTTCAAGCCATGACGCTTATGTTCCAAAAAGAGGTAGCCGACCGCTTGGTGGCGGCTCCCGGAACCTCTGCCTATGGGCGGCTCTCGGTCTTGACTCAGTGGCTTTGCAAAATCGACAGGCTTTTTGATTTATCGCCACAGGCCTTTGTGCCACCGCCCAAAGTCGCCTCCACAGTCGTTCGGATTATTCCTTATGAGCAACCTCTTTTTCCCGCTTCACGCTCGCTTTTGGAACGCATAACGGCGGCAGCCTTCGGACAACGACGCAAGATGTTGCGCTCCAGTCTGCGCAGTTTGAATATTGATTCTTTGGCTTTGCTCTCGGCTGCAGATATCGAACCCACCGAACGAGCCGAACGACTCAGCATTCAGGATTTTTGTCGCTTAGCCCAAGCGCTAGAGCGTATGATTTGATTTATTCGGGCGTTCTTAGCTGTTTCACAAAATCGACAAGGCCTTCTTGGCGATCACGACGCAACCTTTCGGCGGTCAAGATTGCCAAGATTTGTTGAGTGCTTTTGTCCATGTCGTCATTGACGACAATATAATCGTATTCCGCATAATGACTCATTTCGTCCGCGGCTTTGGCCATACGGGCTTCAACAACCTCTCCCGGATCTTGGGCCCTTTCTCGTAACCTTCTTTCCAGCTCCGCAGTTGACGGCGGTAGGATAAAGACCGTGACCAGATCTTCCCTTGCCTTTTCAGCAATTTGCTGGGTTCCTTGCCAGTCGATGTCGAATAACACATCCTGCCCAGCGCGCAATGCCGCCTCCACAGCCTCTTTGGGTGTGCCGTAATAGTGGCCAAATACCTTGGCAAATTCCAAGAGTGTATTATTTTGAATCATCCGGTTGAAAGCTGGCTCATCGACAAAGAAATAGTCGCGACCCTCCTTCTCGGCGGGCCTTGCTTTTCGAGTGGTCATTGAAATTGATAGCTTAAGGTTATTATCTGCTTCGAGTAGTTTTCGAGACAGGCTACTTTTCCCAGCACCCGATGGGGAGGATAACACTAACATTAAGCCACGTCGGTGAATCATGTTCGGTACCTTAAATCTTACTCTAGGTTTTGAACTTGCTCGCGAAACTGTTCTATCCCTGCCTTTAGTTCCAGGCCAATGCGCGTTAAATTTAAAGCTTGAGCCTTAGCACAAAGCGTATTGGCTTCGCGGCCTAATTCCTGGCATAAGAAATCCAACCGTCGTCCGATCGCGCCATTCTCATGCAAAAGAGTATAAGCGGCTTGGATATGGGCTTTCAAACGATCTAGCTCCTCACGTACATCCGCCTTCGTGGCTAAAAGTGCCAGCTCTTGGGCCAGCCTTTCTTCCGAAAGAGACGGCGATGCGCCCAATAGTTCCTTTAGCGCCGCATTAAGGCGTTCTTTTAAGGCGGCCGGTTGTTGCAGTGCTTCTTGTTCCGCAGCGTCGCACCACTTTTCAAGATCTTGCAGCAACCGCGCTAAAACTTCACCTAACCGCGCTCCTTCAAATCTGCGATTCATCACCAACTGATCAAAAAGACGGTTTGCCTCCTCAAGAAGCGTCGTTGTCATTATTTTCTGATCTTCGGGGGACAGAGCGTCATCCTTGGTTTCCACAACGCCCCGAACAGCCAACAAAGCATCTAGTCGCGGTGTTTCGACCTTCCCTTCTATCTCTAAGGTTTGGCCTAAACTAATCAACTCTTCCAGTAGCGTCTTATTGATCCGATACCCCGTTGAGGCCCCTTCAAGCTCTAGTGTTAGAGATAAAGTCAGACTTCCTCGGGTCATTTTCTTTGCGGCGAGAGCACGAATGGATTGATCCAGCGAGTCGAAACCCGGAGGCAGCCTAAGGCGAATATCAAGGCCTTTGCCGTTAACACTTTTGGCTTCCCAAACCCAACGCCCACCGCCTGTCTGCCCATCAATACGAGCAAATCCGGTCATGCTGGAAAGTGTTTTACTAAAATTTGTAGTCATTTTCTCGAGAACTGGCTTGAAAGGATAAGGAAGACTATAGCAAAGGATGAGAGCTTCATACAGGCAGGCGGATAACTTGGTAAGGGTATGCACCAGAATAAGTCAGTTTTTATAACCGGCGCCTCACGCGGCCTGGGTGCTGCATTGGCAAAAGCTTATGCCACACCGGGGACAACGCTCCATTTAGCGGCGCGAGATCCTGAGGGTCTTGCTGCAACTGCAGAGATTTGCCGCGATTTGGGGGCAACGGTTCAGTGCTTCCCTCTTAGCGTTACCGACCGTTCAGCCATCGAGTCGGCGATTGCCAAAGCACACGCCCAAGTCCCGCTTGATCTGATGATTGCCAATGCGGGCATCTCCGGGGGAACGGCCCAGGGAACCGAGGGCGTTGACCAGGTTGAGGCGATCTTTGCCGTTAATTTAATCGGGGTTATTTATACGGTAACCGCGGCGCTGCCTTTTCTCTTGAGTAATGCCTTAAAGGGAAAATGGCGCGGACAGATTGTCATTATCGGCTCCCTTGCAGGATTACGCGGGATGCCCGGCGCCCCTGCGTATAGTGCGAGCAAAGCTGCGGTCAAAACCTGGGGTGATGCCTTACGGGTTTACCTTAAGCCTAACGGGGTGGCCGTTACTGTAGTCTTGCCGGGTTTTATTAAAACCGCCATGACATCCCATAATGATTTTTTCATGCCTTTTCTTATGGATGTGGATGCAGCCGCCGCTCTTATTAAGCAACGCCTTCATAAAGGCCCGGCGGTTATTGCCTTTCCATGGCCGATAAAAATTGCCGCACAACTTTTATCGATTATGCCTCATACCCTGGCTGATCGGTTGCTCGGTCGAATGCCCAAAAAGGGTTAGATTTATGGAGGTGTGGGTGCCTTTTGCCCAAGCGTCCCTCCACTTCCGGATACAGGCGGTCCTCCTGGTGGGATCGGCTTTTGAGGTTGCCGTGATAGTTGACGCCACCGCGCAACATTCCGGTTATGCTCTTCCAAGGTCTTGGCAAAGACGTGCCCCCCGGAACCATCGGCAACAAAATAAATATCACCCGTTTCTAGAGGATTGAGCACCGCTTCAATGCTTGCTCGGCCGGGATTGGTGATCGGACCGGGCGGAAGCCCATCAATGGTGTAGGTATTATACGCCGTTGGGAGGCGAAGATCATTCAAGGTAAGCTGCCGTCCCAGAGGTTTGCCCAATTTTGCCGTTCCTTTTGCTAGTCCATAGGCGACGGTGGGATCGGCTTGAAGGCGCATATTCCGACGAAGACGAGAGATATAGACGCCGGCAATCCGGCGGCGTTCACTTTCAACGCCGGTTTCCTTTTCAACAATGGAGGCCAGGGTCAAAGCCTCTTTTTTGGTTGAAAATGGCAGGTTAGAAACCCGAGATTCCCAGAGCTGATCCATTAACGCATTCATGGCTTTTTCCATGCGACGGACGAGATCGTCACGGTTATCGTTCAAGGCCATAAAGTAGGTTTCGGGCAATAAACTCCCTTCATCCGGCTCTTGGCTGATGATGCCATTCAAGAATTCCGTCCGTTGGATGATGTCAAGAATCTCCACCACGGTTAACCCCTCCGGGAGAACTAAAGGCCGCAAGACACTAGGGCCTTTAGTCAAGATTTCAATGACATCAGCAATGCTCGATCCTGCTGCAAACCGGTACTCTCCAGCTTTCAGACTGCGATCGATCTGCTGCATCCGAAGCCGCAGGCTTAAGATTGCCGGCGAGCGAACAACGCCTTCCGTTCCGAGAATCTCAACAATACTTCCTGAAGTGGCTCCCCGCGGAATGGCAATGATCTTATCTTGGGATAAAGGCCCGGGCCGCGAAAACTCCGTCTTAATCCAGACAACTGCGCCGCCCGTCGCGAGCGCGATAATGATTAAAAATGTACCTAATAATCTCATGAGCCGCATACCCAAGCTTGGCATGCCTGGCATATTTTTTCTAGGGCGCTGCGGTGAATATCAGGGAAGCGTTGGTACCGCCAAAGCCAAAGGAGTTGGAGAGGACATTCCTCACCCGACGTTCCTTGGGTTGATGGGGGACTAAGTCGATATCACAGCCCTCTGAGGGATTATCAAGATTAAGCGTCGGCGGAACGACTTGGTTATTCAGCGCCAGGATAGAATAGATCGCCTCGACACTTCCCGCAGCCCCCAAGAGATGACCAATCGCCGATTTCGTGGATGACATCGAAAGCTTATATACGGAATCACCGAACAGACGTTTAATCGCCCCTAATTCTATCTCGTCGCCCAGAGGCGTCGAGGTTCCGTGTGCATTAACATAGTCGATGTCTTCAAAATTCAGCTTGGCTCGACGCATGGCCATTTGCATGCATCGGAACGCGCCATCTCCGTCTGAAGCCGGTGCGGTGATATGATGCGCATCACCCGATAGACCGTAACCGATAAGCTCAGCATAAATCTTTGCGCCGCGCTTTTTCGCATGCTCCAGCTCTTCCAGAACGATAACGCCTGATCCCTCGCCCATAACAAATCCATCACGGTCTTTGTCCCAGGGCCGAGAGGCTTTTTGCGGCGTGTCGTTAAAGGCCGTCGATAGGGCCCGCGCGGCGGCAAACCCCGCGATGCCCAAACGGCAAACGGCGCTTTCGGCACCGCCGGCCACCATGACATCGGCATCATCCAGCATGATAAGTCGGGCTGCGTCGCCGATCGCATGCGCTCCGGTCGAGCAAGCCGTCACCACCGCATGGTTAGGACCCTTGAAGCCGAAGTTAATCGAAACATGCCCCGATAGGAGATTGATAAGGGCTGAAGGAATAAAGAAGGGGCTCATGCGTCGAGGACCCCGTTCTTTTAAGACTAACGTGGCATCATAGATCGCCTCTAAGCCGCCAATCCCCGAACCGATCATGACTCCGGTGCGGATTTTGTCGGTTTCACTTGTTGCTACCCATCCGCTATCGGCGATGGCTTGTCGGGCAGCACCCATTCCAAAAATAATGAATTGATCAACCTTGCGTTGATCCTTGGGCTCCATCGCTTCATCCGGATTGAACTTACCCTCGGCTGTCGCGCCTTGAGGCACAAGACCCGCGATCTTTGCCGGAAGATCCGATACGTCAAAGCTGGTAATCGGCCCTAAACCTGAACGGCTGGCCAGTAATCCATCCCAGTTGTTTTTAACCCCAACGCCAAGGGGTGTGACTAGGCCGAGGCCCGTAACAACGACACGACGCATGGCGATGATAATTCCCCGAGATCAAGATCTATGCCGGCAACGGTATATCCGTTGTGCCGGCAGATCTGAAAATGGCAGCAAATCTTACTTGCTGTTTTGTTTAATGAAAGCAATGGCGTCTTTGACAGTCAGAATTTTTTCAGCGGCGTCATCGGGAATTTCGATCCCAAATTCTTCTTCAAACGCCATGACCAATTCGACGGTATCAAGGCTATCTGCGCCCAAATCATCTATGAAACTGGCATTATCGGTTACTTTGGACTCTTCAATGCCCAAATGCTCGACAACAATCTTCTTTACCCGCTCGGCGACATCACTCATGTCGATGGTTCCCTACTTGTTTATATAGAATTTGCGAATGAAATCGCAGGGTTAACACAAATGCCCAAAGCCGCATACGGCCCAGGCGCGGCCTTCTAGCACAGATCCTAGAGCATGGCCAGTCCACTAGCACCAAGGAAATAGCTAAACCATAGCCATTCCGCCATTTATGTGGATAGTTTGGCCGGTTATATAGCTAGCCTCAGTACTGGCTAAATAAACCGCCGCATACCCGATGTCTTCTGGGGTCCCTAACCGACCCATAGGTATTTTATCCTGTATAGACGTTTTTTGCGCCTCTGTCAGCGCATCGGTCATCGGGGTGGCGATAAAGCCGGGAGCGATGGTGTTGGCTGTGATTCCCCGGGATGCCACCTCTTGCGCCAGCGCCTTTGTAAAGCCGATCATACCGGCTTTTGAGGCGACATAGTTGGCCTGACCGGGATTACCGATTACCCCAACCACCGAAGAGATCCCGATGATTCTCCCCCATCGCCGTTTCATCATGCCTTTAAGGGCGGCACGGGTCAGACGAAATCCCGCCGTCAAATTTACCTCCAAAACGGACTGCCAATCTTCATCTTTCATCCGAAGCAGCAAGCCATCACGGGTGAATCCAGCATTGTTGATAAGAATATCGAGATTGCCGGTGACGGCCTCCGCCTTTTCGACAAGCACCGTCGATGCTGATGGATCTTTCAAGTCCGCCGTCAGAACCGTCACCCGATCCTTTAGCTGGGTAGCAAGCTTCTCCAAAGCCTCGGTCCGCGTTCCTGAAAGAACAATGTGGGCTCCGGCACAATGAAGCGAGATCGCAATAGCCGCACCTATGCCGCCTGATGCGCCTGTCACCAGGGCGGTTTTATCACTGAGATCAAACATGTCATGTTCCCTTTATAAAGGTATCAATATCGCCCGGCCCTTGCAAAGATGCCGCTGCAAGATCTGCATCAATTCGTTTAATAAGCCCTGACAGCACGCGTCCCGAACCGCATTCGACGAGTGTATCGACACCTTCGGCTTTCATAGTCAAAATACTTTCGCGCCAGCGCACCCGGCCGGTAACTTGTTCGGTAAGCAATCGTCGCACCTCGCTCGGCGTTTCAACGACGGCAGCGGTGACATTCGCCACCAAGGGAACCGACAGAGGGGCAATAACAATCTGACTTAAAGCTTCGGCCATCGCTTCGGCGGCGGGCTTCATAAGACGGCAATGAAAGGGTGCGCTAACCGGCAAGAGAATGCTCCGTTTTGCTCCCTTGCCTTTTGCAATCTCAATTGCTCGCTCGACCGCCGCCTTATCACCTGAGACAACGATTTGACCGGGCGCATTATCATTCGCAACATCGCAAACTTGATCACCGGCAGCTTCAGCCGCTACAGCCAGCGCCGCATTGAGATCAAGTCCCAATAACGCCGCCATGGCGCCCTGCCCTACAGGAACGGCTTTTTGCATTGCTTGACCACGTTTCCGCAACAAGACGGCCGCGGTTGAGATCGAAAAAGCTTTGGCTGCCGCAAGCGCGGAATATTCACCCAAAGAGTGACCGGCAACAAAGGCAACCCTGCTCTCTATTTTATAGCCGGCCTCCTGCTCTAAAACTCGAATGACAGCAAGGCTGGCCGCCATCAACGCAGGCTGCGCATTTTCGGTTAAGGTCAATTCTTCTATTGGTCCCTCGAACATAAGCGCAGATAAGCGCTGTCCAAGGGCGTCATCTACTTCTTCAAAAACTTCCCGCGCCGATGCAAAGTTGGTTGATAGATCTTTTCCCATCCCAACAATCTGGCTACCCTGTCCTGGAAATATAAATGCCTGGGACATATTCGTTCCTCTACCTATTTATCTGAAAAGACCTAGCCTAAGAAGTGGTGTCAAGGCTCAGGCTCTTATCCCCCCATTCTGCCGATGGGCCAATGTTTTTATTCTAGCGGTAATCACCGTGGATAAAAGAAGAGATCCTGCAAACAGGTAAATCCCCGGGTGAACGGCAACATCGGTAATAAAGCTAGCCTTAAGACCAACAACAACTAGGGCGACGATCAAAACATCCAACATTGACCACTTCCCAGTGCGCTCAATCAAAAGCAAAATTTTAGGTAAAATTGCTCCTCCTTGATCCAGAATAAACCAGGCCACAATACCCAGCGCTATTTTAGTAATCGGAAAAAGAAACGAAAATAAAATCAGAACTAAAGAAAGGCCCCACTCCCGCCCAGTCAGCAGGGAAATCAGCGTGTCCATCAGAGAAAAAGTTTCGCTAAACAAAAAACCTTTGCGAACCGTCATCAGCGGAGCGACATAAGCAATCAACAATAGGCTAAAACTTGCGATGAGGCCTATGCCTAGCCACCGATCTAATCCTTTAGTTGTAGCAGCTAGCGTTATTGGTTTTTGCACGACAAAACCTAAGGCTGAGCTACCGGTCGGGGTTTTCTTTTGTCATCGATAGCAACATAGGTAAAAACCCCCTCGGTGACCTTCATGGTTTCACCGCCTGCCCTGCGAACCACCCAGGCTTCAATTCTGTATGTTATCGAAGTGCGCCCAATCTTTACGCGATCCACATAAGCACAGAGGACATCCCCTATGAAAACGGGCCGATGGAAAACCATAGATTCGATAGCTACGGTAACGACACGTCCCTTAGCATGGCCCATTGCGGCAATGCCACCCGCAATGTCCATCTGAGAAAGCAGCCATCCGCCAAAAATATCACCATTCGCGTTGGTATCAGCCGGCATAGCTACAGTCCGAATCATGAGTTCGCCTTGCGGCTTTCCTTGAGTTTCAGTCATTTTCACAACCTATTGTGGGTGATAACAATCCATCCTACGATATATCGGGCAAATTACTTGCCCCCAGCAAAGAGCCGCTTTTATACTGCCCGCCATGAGTGACCTATTTCAATCCGCAGCCCGCAAAGGCGGGTATACCGCCAAAGATATTGAAGTCCTTGAGGGTCTCGAGCCCGTCCGCCGGCGCCCTGGCATGTATATTGGTGGCACAGATGAGCGAGCGATGCACCATCTTGTGGCAGAGGTTCTTGATAATGCCATGGATGAAGCCGTTGCCGGCCATGCCACGCGGATCGAGCTTTCCCTATCCAAAGACGATACCGTTACAATCAAGGATAATGGGCGAGGCATTCCGACGGATCCTCATCCCAAGATGAAGGGCAAATCCGCCCTGGAGGTTATCTTAACGACCCTCCATTCCGGCGGTAAGTTTTCCGGCAAAGCCTATGAAACATCAGGCGGGCTGCATGGGGTGGGGATTTCGGTCGTTAACGCCCTCAGCGCGAACCTCGTCATTGATACGGCCCGCGACAAGCAAGCCTGGCGCCAAACCTATAGCCGGGGCGTGCCGACAAGTAAGCTTAAGTCATTGGGAAATGCCAATTGGCGTGGCACCTTGGTTACCTTTGCGCCGGATCATGAGATCTTTGGCAAAACGACGCATTTTAAACCCGAGCGTCTTTATGCATTGGCTCGCTCTAAAGCCTATCTTTTTAAAGGTGTGGAAATCCGATGGACCTGTGATCCAACCTTGCTGCGAGGTGACGATATCCCCTCAACGGCAACCCTCCATTTTCCAGGGGGCTTAGCCGACTACTTAAATGAATCCTTGGCGGGAAAGAATACCCTTACGCCTGAGGCCTTTGCGGGAAGCGCTGATTTTCCTGATAAGGCCGGCCGGATGGATTGGGCTATAGCCTGGCCGGAAGATGACGAGGGTTTTTGCCAGACTTATTGTAACACCATCCCTACCCCCCAAGGGGGAACTCATGAAGCCGGTATGCGGGCTGCTCTTGCGCGATCCATGCGCGCCTATGGTGAGTTGGTCGGCAATCGGCGGGCATCTCAGATTTCCCCAGACGACATCGTAGGAGGTGCGGCCATTGTCTTATCGGTATTCATTCGTGACCCTCAATTTCAAGGGCAAACCAAAGATCGCTTAGCCAGCCCCGAGGCCACTAAGCTGGTCGATGTTTCTCTCAAAGATCATTTCGATCATTGGCTGGCCGCGCAACCGGAAATGGCTACCGCTCTGCTCGAGCGAATGATTGAACGGGCCGATGAACGACTACGCCGCCGCAATGCCAAGGATCTTCTGCGTAAAACAGCCACCCGAAAGCTCCGTTTGCCTGGGAAATTGGCTGATTGCACAAGTACGAGCTCCGAAGGGACGGAGCTTTTCATTGTTGAAGGTGATTCTGCCGGCGGTTCTGCCAAACAAGCCCGTAACCGGGTAACTCAAGCCGTCCTTCCCTTAAAAGGAAAAATCCTCAACGTTGCCTCAGCTTCTGCTGACAAAATGGCTGCAAACCAAGAGCTTCAAGATCTAATCTTAGCCTTAGGATGCGGGTCAGGTCCTAATTTTGATCTCGAAAAGTTGCGATATGGTCGAGTCATTATTATGACCGATGCCGACGTGGATGGAGCCCATATTGCTTCACTGCTCATGACCTTTTTCTGGCGGGAAATGCTAGGACTAATCCAGTCTGGAAACCTTTATCTTGCGGTCCCTCCTCTCTATCGCCTGACTCAAGGCGGGCGCACGGAATACGCTCATAATGATGCCGACAAGGATCGAGTTCTGAAAACAGCGTTTAAACCCGGAGCTAAAGTCGATATAGGCCGCTTTAAGGGCCTGGGCGAGATGCAGTCCCAGCAACTCAAAGAAACAACCATGGATCCGGCGCGACGTACCCTCCTTCGAGTCTGCTTGCCGGAGCGCCATGCGGAACCGGAGGATTGGAAAAGAACAACTTCTTTGGTTGAAAGCCTCATGGGCCGTAAGCCTGAACTGCGATTCAAGTTCATTCAAGAAAACGCTGGGAAATTGGCAGCTGACTTAGACGTTTAATTTAGCGTATTACCCAAATAAAAGCCCAGCAATGCTGGGCTTTTATTGTTTTTGCACCTCTAAAAGCGAAGAGGAGCGGTGTTTTGCCGCTCCTCTCGTTTACTCCC
>CAYNIC010000025.1:0-24999 GCA_964397465.1 uncultured Rhodospirillales bacterium | reverse complement strand
TCCGCTCATTAACTGCATCGGTATGCTTCGCTACAATTTTGTGCAGTGGGTCTAAGGTTTTCTCAGGAGTTTCAAGATTGAAAATCGCATCCCTAACGGTTACTTTGTCAGTACATACTTTTGGCAGGTTAAGCTCACCCAACAGTGATCCTATCATTACCAACCGGCGTCGACTTTGTGGAACTCCATAATCCTTTACGTTTACCACCTCAACCTTGGGATTGTAGCCCAATTCGTGAAGCTCTTTCACAATATCTTTGAAGAGATAATAATCTTTGAGACCCGGCACATTTTCCATCATGATGGTCAGGGGTCTGAGTTCCTTCACCAATCTGAAATACTCCACGACGAGACTATTTCGTTTATCACGAACACTTTTCTTTTTGTTTAGGCGACGGACGGAAGAAAAGCCCTGACACGGAGGGCAGCCAGCTAATAGATGAAGCTGTTCCCCATTCAACAATTTTTTGATTTCTGCCACATCCACTTTGCGAATGTCGTTTTGTATAACGTGCGTGTTTGGGTGGTTTAGTTTATATGCATCAACAGCAACAGGCTCTAGCTCAATAGCCACCTTCGTATGGAAACCAGCTTCATGCATGCCCTGCGTCAGGCCACCACACCCTGCAAAGAGATCTATTGCATTTAGTCTGCTTACGCTGGTGTTTTTCTTCATACGCGCCGCTCCGGTTAACGCCTGCACAACGCGATAGTGTGCTGGCTGAATTTTACTGCTCGCACGCAAGCGCATTTGCTGCACGCACACGATGCCAGACTTCAAAATAGTTGATTATTCTCATTTTTCCACTATTTTCTCATGATTGTCTTATGCATCAAGGTAAAAAATGAAATCGGATATCATGACCATCAAAGAAGTGGCGGAATACCTTAAGCTGAACGAGAAGACTGCGTATCGTTTAGCTGCAGAAGGTAAGGTTCCGGGCTTTAAGGTAGGAGGCGCATGGCGGTTTCATAAAAGCGATCTTGATGCGTGGATAAAAAAGCAAAAGCGCGCTACGGAAAAGCAACTTAACTGATCCAATCAAAAAGCACGCCACTCCTTACTGATAACTCTAGATTACGATAATGCTGAACTCGACATTTACACACAGATAAAAAAACAAATTGTGTAGCTGTCGAAAACGTTGTGGGCTGAAGATTATAACGACCATCGTATCAGCACAAAAAACATGCACGCGCATCGTGTCAGCACGATATCAACAATAGGCTTGGCAATGTTTGGAAATGTGCGTAGATTGGCATCACGCCGTTAGGGGCTGAAACCCGCTGATTTTGGTATTGTTTGGCATTTATTGTTATTGTTAATCAATAACTTAAATGGCTTTCGTAATCAGTAGGTCCGGGGTTCAATTCCCCGCTTCGGCACCATTTCCCCCTTCCCCTTCCTTATGAAGTCTGAAAGCGGCCGGCAAGCTCGGCCGCAAAGGGCGCAGCCTCAGAGAGGGTGTAGTCGCCCCGCCTCCTGACGGACACTTGAGGTTAATCGATCGGGCGGAAACAGATCTGAAACACGAATTTGTTGTCTCTGAAAAGAGCGCGACACCGATTGCAAGGGAGGGTTGACCTTTAAGGGTCGCGTCGCCATCGTGTAAAAATCATTTTCTATTTTTATTATAAGGAAAATATGGCCCTTCAGCATGACCTGCCGCTTGTCTCGACCATTGCTGTAGGTTTTTCTGCGGCCTTTGTTTGTGGCTTTATCGCATCGAAAGTTCGCTTGTCACCGATCGTCGGATATTTAATCGCCGGTGTTCTGATCGGTCCGTTCACGCCTGGATTTGTCGCGGATGTAAAAATCGCTGAACAGCTTTCCGAGCTGGGCATTTTATTGTTGATGTTCGGGGTTGGCTTGCACTTTTCCCTCAAGGATTTGACCGAGGTAAAACGGATCGCTCTTCCAGGCGCCATCGCACAGATCGCGGTGGCGACCAGCTTGGGCTGGGTATGTTCTTATCTCTGGGGATGGCCGCTTACAAGCGGTTTGGTCTTTGGTTTGGCGCTTTCAGTCGCCAGCACCGTGGTGCTGCTTCGCGCGCTCGAAGAACATAATCTGTTGCAAACGACGAACGGCAATATCGCCATCGGCTGGCTGCTCGTCGAGGATATCGTGATGGTGCTGGCCTTGGTTTTGATTCCGGCCTTGGCGCCGGATATGCCAACGGGAGATCTCACGCAAGTTCTTTTCGATGTCGGCCTGGCCATCGGCAAGGTTATCGCTTTTGTTGTTTTTATGGTTGTGGTGGGGCGACGCGTATTGCCCTGGCTTTTGGCGATGGTGGCTCGTCTGCAGTCGCGGGAGCTTTTCACCGTAGCGGTATTTGCTGTTGCCATGGGCGTTGCCTTCGCCGCGGCAAGTTTGTTCGGCGTGTCGCTGGCGCTTGGTGCATTTTTTGCCGGCATGATGATTCGTGAATCGGATCTGTCCCATGAAGCGGCGGCAAAGGCATTGCCGCTGCAAGATGCCTTTGCTGTTCTGTTCTTTGTCTCTGTCGGGATGTTGTTCAATCCCTATGTTCTTATCGATCATCCGCTAGAGGTTCTGGCCGTGGTCGCCATCATCATGATCGGCAAGTCTGTCGCGGGAAGCATGATCGTCTTGCTCTTTCGCTATCCCCTTAAAACAGCCCTGCTGGTCTCCGCGGGTTTGGCGCAAATCGGAGAATTCTCATTTATCTTGGCCAACATCGGGGTGATCAATGGAATATTATCATCGGATGCGCGGGATTTCATTTTAGCAGGCGCCCTGATCTCTATTTCATTGAACCCCAGCTTCTTTTACCTGAGCCGTATCAGCTTAGATTGGATAACGCGGCGGCCGCATATTGCGGCGCTCTTTAATAAGCCAAGCGACCGGTTGGCGCAGTTAGCTTTCGATAAAGAACAGTTATCGATAGAATGGATTGTCCTTGTCGGATATGGCCGTGTCGGCCAACATATTTCGGTAAACTTCGATCGAGCAAAGACGGATCTTGTTATTGTGGATGCAAACCGTGATCGGGTAGAGGAACTCAGAGAAAAAGGTTTCTTTGCGATCGCCGGCGATGCCAGTCAAGAGGCGGTGTTGAAGGAAGCGGCCCTGGACCGAGCACGTGCTATAATTGTTGCGGTACCCAATCCCTATGAGGCACGGCGTATCGTCGAGGCCGCCCGCTCGCTTAATCCATCAATCAAGGTGCTGGTTCGCGCCCATAACGAGGAAGAGATGGCCTATTTTACCAAGCAAGGTGTGGATTTGGCGGTTGTCGGAGCCCGGGAAGTCGGGCGCCGGATCATAGATTATTTAAATCATCGATAGAAACTAGGGGATGTATCTAGGTTTATGTAAAAAACGAAATGGGCTCTTATTCTATAATTTCTCCGCATTTTAGCTATTTTCTTTTTATTATCTTTATTTTGTTAAAAAGGGCTCTCCGGGATTGATCAAGGTGGGTCAATCTCGCTAAGAAGTGCCTTAGATAAAAATAAACGGGGCACTGGCATATATCGATGGCAGAGCATTTCTACGTTGCAGGTGGCGAGTTTACGCAAACCGACTGGCGGGAATTACGTCAAAAAGCTGAAGTTTTCGGTCCCTATGACGATTATCCGGCAGCCATGATGGTTTGGCGTAGCGAGACGGCGCGGCGGGTGGACGACGCTCATCATCGACTGTTTGTTGTCCGAGAAGCAGACTGGTCTAATTTTTTAAAAAGCATTCCTCACGAGGATAGCCGAAGACTGCTAGAGGAAGCCCGGCAACAACAAATTAAGGGGAGTAAAGGTAATGCGTAAAATATTTCTGGGACTGGCTTTTGCCATTGCTGTCAGCTCTGCCGCGGCGGTGCGGGCCGATGAAACTCCCAAGGATCAAACCGTCGCCGCCGCAGAAATCTTGGTAAAGGATTTGGGCGTTACGGCCCGGCGTATCCTTCAGCAAACCCAGCCGGCTACGCCCCAACGTAGTACCGCCTTTGCCGAGCTAATGGTAACGGCTTTGGATTTTGATGCTTTGGCGAAGTTTTCTTTGGGCCGCTATGCCGGCTCTGCTAGCACCGAAGAAATGACGGCTTACACCAAATTATTCGCGGTTTACTTCATCGATGTGGCCGTGGGACAAATTGATGCCACCAACGCGACCGGCTTCACTATTTTAGGATCGAATGTCCTGCCCAATGGGGATGTTATCGTTAAAACCCGCATTGATGTTGAGAGCGGCAAGGCTTTTGAGCCCGGCTGGCGCGTTCGCGTTGGTGATCAGGATATGCGCATCGTTGATGTGTTCATCGAAGGGGCGAGTGCGAGCATGCATTTCCGAAATCGATTTGAAAATTGGTTAAACTCGGCTGGGGTGGCCGGAATGATTACCAAACTTGAGGGAATGACCAAGAATTCTCCACACCGGGACTATGTAAAAACGGCCAGTTTTCATTAAAAAAAGCCAGACTATCTGCGGGTTTCAAGGCTGGGCATAATTTGACCAAAATTGAGTCCAGAATGGTCGACATGAAGTCAGAACGTAAGGAAGCCGCCGACATCGTGCGGCGTTTGGATGACGCGGCCCTACGCGCCAAACGAGGGCGCGGCCTCGATGCGCTTAAGGATTGGGACACGGCCGAGTTTGATGGGTTCTCCACACGGCCCTCTTCGGGGCTGGAGCAATTGCGTCACTGGGATGATGCGCCGACATCTCAAGTAATTCCTTTGACGCCGCTTCCGCTGAAGGATGTTCCGGGGATCGGCCCTACACCCCCCCTAACGGCTACAAGATCAATCCCGTCAGAAACACCGCCGCCGGTAAAAGGCGATCTTTATCAGGCGGAAATACCAACGGCAGCGGCGCCTCTTATTCAACCCGCGGCGCTGCCGGTATCACCCCCCGTTGCGATATCGCAAGTGACCTCTTCGTCTCAGACGGCGCAACCGACCATATCTTCGCCTCCCGTGGATCTGGGCTCTCCAGCGCAAGACAGAGGTGCCTCGCTCAAGGCCGAGCCGGCGCAAATTCGCCGGGAACCCTTGCGCAACAGCGTCCCGGCAACAGCGTCGTCGCTGAAAAAGCAGCCCTCCCTAAAAACCGGCACCGTCCAGACTCCGCATCATCCTGCGGTAAAACTCACTTCTGACGGACCGGTTGCCCCGGCCGTACGATTAACGGGCGCAATGGGCATCGCCCTGACCCGCAATTCAACCTTAACGCAGCCCCGGCTCAACACTTTATCTGCAGCCTCAGGTTACGGATCGGCGCCGCGGTCTTATGAGGGGTCGCGCGAACCCAAACTGGTGACAAAACCGCAACCCGATCGCCCGGTTCTTAAGGTAAAACCCGACGAGGCCGAAGATTTCACGCCGGCGCAACGTGCGGGGATTAATGCCGGCATCACGATCGGAACAGGCTTGGCCTTAGCGGCGGTGACGATTTGGCTGTTGGTATGGTTTGTTTCGCAGAGTATGTCCATGGTGATGGATTCACTGCGCGCCTTCGTTCAGTAAGCTGTCCGACGCATAAAAAAACCGCCCGGCATAACGCACGGGCGGTTTTTTGTCAGAAAAGGTCACTTAGCTGCGGTTATTTCCGAACAGCCGAAGCAACATCAAGAACAGGTTGATGAAGTCGAGATAGAGGGAAAGAGCGCCCATGATGGCGGTCTTTCCTTGCGTCTCAGCATCGTCGCCAGCGTAGTAGTATTCTTTGATTTTTTGCGTGTCGTAGGCGGTCAAGCCGGCAAAGACCAGGACGCCCACCACGGAAATGCCAAAGCTGAGGGCTGTGCTGGGGATGAAGATATTCACCAATGACGCAATGATGATCCCGAACAGTCCGATCATCAAAAATGATCCGAAGGCGGTTAAGTCGCGCTTGGTTGTGTAGCCGTATAGGCTAAGCCCGGCAAAGGCGCCGGAGGTGATCAAAAACACCCGGGTGATATCGGCCCCGGCGTAGATCAAGAAGATTGGCGCCAGGGAAATCCCCATCAATCCGGCATAAACCCAAAACGCGATCTGCGCGCTGGCATAGCTCATGCGGTGAATGCGGAAACTTAAGAAAAACACCATGGCCACAGGCGCAAAAAGAACCACCCATTTCAAAGGGGTGTTGAACATGGTTGAAATCAACGCGGGTGACGTCGATACGGCAAAAGCGGCGGCTCCGGATAGAGCCAAGCCAAAGCACATATACGTGTAGACCTTCAGCATATAGGCGCGCAGCCCGACGTCGATGTCGGCGGCTGTAGCACCGGCACGGCTGATAACTTGCCTATTTTGTCCAAAAGCCATTATTACCTCCAGGGTGAAAGATCTACCGCTAATATCGGGTGTCTCGTTAGGAATTTCAACGGTTAGCGCTAAGATCCTGCAGATAAAGCAGGTTAGCAACACAAGAATTCGTTAGGTGCCATAAGTCTTGCCGTTTGGGCTCGATTTGGGCGTTTCCGGCTTTTTCTCGGGAGCGCGCCGCCGGATGATGATATCGCCATTCTCATCAACGGTCGGCGTTTCATAGGTGGGGATGGACTTCAACATTTTGCCCAAGGTATCCAGAAGCTTTTGTGCCTCACCGCGCCACTCTTCGACAGTTGGTCCCTCGCCCTTGGAAGATGGCTTTTGCGTGCGCGAAGAGGGTTGACCGCCACTTTCCGATTTATGATAAGGATCGTTCGGTGCTTCTTCCGGTACAGTTTTGAGTTGAGGCGGGGCGGCGTTTTGCTGGGCCAAGGCGATCCCGGCGCCAAGCAAAAAGGTTAGTCCGGCTGCAGGCACCACATAACGGACCAAGCGTTGTAGAGTTTGTGCTCCCATATCCCACCTCAGTTTAAACCATGAGCTTTGGTACCTGAACTAAAGCTGAATAGAGGGTTAAAAGTTGCGGAGGAAAGCGGCCGGTTTAGCCCGCAGCGCCCGCCAGGTGCCGGTCAAACCGACACTTAAAGCCAAGACGAGGGCTATCCCCGTTGTTGTGATAATATCCACGGGCAGGAAAACCCAGCTATCGCGAAGAATGAACACGATGACCGCCCAAGCCGCTCCCGTTCCAAGTACAGCGCTAAGCCCGGCTGCAGCTAATCCGAGAAACCCATACTCATAAACAAAGGCGCGAAGAATAAGCCGCGGCGTCGCGCCCAGAACTTTCAGGACAACCGCATCATAAAGGCGCTGCCGATGGCTGGCGGCAACAGCGCCGGCGAGAACAAGAACTCCGGCCAGAAGGGTGATCGCCGCCACCAGATATATGGCGACACCAACCTGCACTAAAACCTGATCGACGGCGGCCAATGCCTCCTTAACCCGAATGGCAGAGATATTAGGAAAGTCATCGATGATCGCTTTCTCTAAGATGGGCACGCTATCGTCGCGGCTGTATACCGCAGCCAAATGAGTTTGCGGCGCACCTTCGAGCGTCCCGGGAGCAAACACAATAATGAAATTGATGCCCAAGGTACTCCAATCGATGTTCCGCAAGCTTGCGATCTTGGCCACGACCTTGCGTCCCAGGATATCAATGCCCAACCGGTCCCCTACAGTAACGCCAAACCCTTCAGCGATTTCCGCATCGAGGGAAATAAGCGGCGGCCCTTGATAGTTTTCCGGCCACCAGGAACCGGCCGCAATATTTGTTCCGCGCGGCGGTGTGGCGGCAACGGTCAATCCGCGGTCGCCTTGCAGCACCCACGCGACCTTAGGGTCGACGGTTGCCGTTTCAACAGGCGTGTCGTTGATGGAGACAATGCGACCCCGCAGCATGGGAACCCGTTCAATCTGGGTCACTCCGGGCGTTGATTTGGTTACGGTCTCAAAAGTGGAAACCTGATCAGGTTGAATGTCGATAAAAAACAACGACGGAGCATTCTCCGGCAAGGTTTCATTAATTTTCAAAGCGAAATTGCTCTGAATGAGACTGATCGCGACCATGAGGGTGAGGCCGAGGCCGAGTGAAAGCAAAACGCCAGCGGTGGGCGCATCTGCCCGGTGAATATTGGAAATCGCCAATCGTAACGCGGGGCTACGGGGGTGACGTATGCGTCGCATCAACAAGATAATGATGGCGGCGGCCAGGCGAAACACGCCGATTGTCGCCAAAGCGCCAAGGACAAACCACAGGGCAACAAGACGATCCTGCGCTGTAATAACGGCCAGCGTTGCCAAAAGGAAAACCAGGCCGCTGATGATCAGGAAAACAGCGCGCGTCATTCGACCATGAACCGGACTGACCCGGTCGCGGAACAAAGCCGCGCCAGAGAGCGTCGTTGCCCGGCTTAATGGCGCCAAAGAAAAGACGACGGCAACCAAAACACCATAAATGCCGGCGACGATTAAATTAAGCGGATAGATTCCCGGGTTAAAAGCCAGGGGCAAGACGGAACGAAGGGCTGTCGCGGCGGCAAAAGGAATAAGCGCCCCGCCGATTAAACCAAGAACGGTGGCGATAGCAGCCAGAAACAGTATCTGTGCCAAATAGACTTGAAAGACCAGGCGCGAAGAAGCACCTAAGCATTTAAGTACGGCGATCGATACGGTGCGTTTATTAAGATAGGCCCGCACGGCATTCGATACCCCGATGCCACCAACCAAAAGGGCGGTTAGTCCAACCAGGGTCATGAATAAACTGACCCGGCTAACGAACCGGGACAGGCCGGGCGCAGGGTCGCGCAAATCCCGCACACGCCAGGGAGCGGTCGGAAAATTTACCGCAAGATCCTTTGCGAAAACCTCTGGCGATAGCGTATCGGGAAGAGCCAATCGATAGTCATAGTGGATAAGGCTGCCTGGCTGAACCAAACCAGTGGTTGCCAGAGCCGCTTGACTGATAATCACCCGAGGACCGAATTCAAATCCGCCTGTAGCGCGATCTGGCTCCCTAACGATGACGGCGCGAATATCTATCTCTGCCGTGCCCAGCAGAATTTTATCGCCGATGCGCAGGGAAAGCCGGTCGAGGAGGCTTTGCTCGACCGCGGCGCCAAAAATATTATTTTTGGCCTCTATAACTTCCCGCAAAGAAATGTCGGGAGACAGAACAAGTTGGCCGTAGAGGGGATGCGCATCGTCGACGGCACGAAGCTCGGCCAATGCCCGATCCGAGCCACTAGGCGCTCGAACCATCGCGCGGAGATCGGCGCTGGCGGAAACGCGCGCCACGTGAGAAAGATACTGCAGCTGCTCCGGTGTCGCCGGAGTGTGGACAAGCCGCAAAGAAACATCCCCGCCCAGGAGAACACGGGCATCAGCCGCAATGGTGGATTTTACGGCAGCAGTAATGGATCCAACGGCAGCAATCGCCCCGACACCCAAACCCAGGCAAGCAATAAAAATCAAGAAATTGCGTAAGTGACCGCGAAGCTCGCGGCGCGCAAGACGGAGGGTTAAGGGCCAAGGCGACATCATAACTACCCTGACTTATGAAAGGGTAAAGAAACAGGATCAACCTCAATCCGGCCGTCACGAAGCCGCGCTTGGCGCTGACATCGATGGGCGAGTTCGGAATCATGCGTAATCAGCAAAAGAGTCGTTTTGCGTCGCGCCGCAAGATCGAACAAAAGATCGACGATATGGGCGCCGGTTTTTTGGTCTAAATTTCCCGTAGGTTCATCAGCCAACAGAAGGGCGGGCTCCGTCGCGAAGGCGCGGGCCAGGGCCACTCGCTGTTGCTCTCCGCCCGAAAGTTGAACGGGATAGTGCGAGAGTCTGTGCCCAAGACCAACGGCATTTAGATTCTCTGCTGCCCGCGCTAGGGCATCTTTTCGTCCGCTTAATTCCAAGGGAACAGCAACATTCTCAAGCGCCGTCATGGTGGGCATTAAATGAAAAGATTGAAACACGATGCTGACATGATCCCGTCGGAACTGTGCCAAGGCATCTTCGCTGAGAGCGGTGAGATCTTTGCCGGCAACATGAACCAAGCCTGAGGTGGCACGTTCTAGGCCGGCGATGACCATCAGCAGAGTTGTTTTCCCAGAACCGGAAGGTCCAACCAGGCTAACCGTTTCGCCTGCCGCAAGATCCAAGTTAATCCCCCGCAGGATGGGCACGAGGCCCGTTGGCCCGGGTAAAGTGACCGTAACCTGGGAAAGACGTACCAGAGGCGAAGAGGGCAACGAGGTCATAATCGGGCCATGGCGATGAGCGACAAACGAAACGCGGCGATCGAGATAAACTTTCCTATCTTTAAGGCAATTTTTTGCATTAAGTTGCTAAGGTAAAAATAAAAGCCTTTATAAGGGCATCTCGTCGATATGGGGAGCCAAACTCTGAAGACTTTATGGAAGATCATTGCGAGCACGGCGCTGGTTTGCGGCATCATAAGTGCCGAAGGCGGGCTTTCCGCACCGAAGACTACGCGGCCGCTGAAGGTAATGGCCTTCGGGGATAGCCTGACCGCCGGCTATGGCCTGACTGTTCGTGACGGGTTTGTGCCGCGCCTCGAAGCGGCCTTAAAAGCGGAAGGCTATAATGTCACGATCGTGAATGCCGGTGTTTCGGGTGATACCACGGCGGGGGGAAAGGCGCGTTTAGACTGGAGTTTGGCGGAAAAGCCCGATGCCGTTTTGTTGGAGCTTGGTGCGAATGATGCTTTGCGCGGCTTATCGCCCGGCGCCAGCGAAGCTAATCTAGAGGCCATGCTCAAGGTTCTGAAGGAGCGCAAAATCCCCGTTTTATTGATTGGTATGAAGTCGCCGCCCAATCTTGGCCCGGAGTACGTAACGGCCTTTGAGGCGATTTACCCGCGTCTGGCCGCGCGTTACGGCATACCGCTTTATCCCTTTTTTCTCGACGGCGTAGCGGCGAGTTCGACGCTTAATCAACCGGATGGCATTCATCCTAACGCCGATGGTGTTCATGAAATCGTTCGACGCATTCTTCCTGTCGTCGCAAAATTTCTGGATACCGTGTCATGACGGGAAGGCAGGATATTTTTAAGGTTGTTCATGCGGTCGGGTTGGATTGGAAGACGGCCGTCGATAGTTGTGTCGAAGAAATCGGTCCCTTAACGCGGGCGGATCGCGTCGGCTTTATCTACGCGACAGATGCCTTCGCCGGGGTTCTCCCCGATATTGTCGCCGAGCTTCGCAAAAAGGTGGATGTGACCTTGTGGGTCGGAACAGCCGCCAATGGGATCATTTCTGGCAACAGTGAATATGCCTTAGAACCGGCCTTGACGATTATGGTTGGAACTTTTCCGTGGCATAGTTTCTGCTACCTTCCGCGTCTCGTGGATAATATGGCGCCGTTACGGGCGTCGGCGGGAAATTGGTTGTTGAAGAACGATCCCGCCACCGCTTTCATCCATGCGGATCCGCGCAATCACCGGCTATCGCGTCTTTTGAAGACCTTGGCGGGCCGGGTTGGATTTCTTTTAGGCGGGTTGACCTCGTCCCGCGGTGATCATCAACCGCAGGTTGCTGGCACCATTACCGAAGGTGGCGTGTCAGGCGTTCTCTTCGGTCCAGAAGTAACGATCCTGACCGCCTTGGCGCAAGGATGTACGCCCGTCGGGCCTTTGCGCACGGTCACCGGAGCAGACGGGTATGTCGCCGTTAGTATCGATAATAAGCCCGGCTTAGCGGTTTTATGTGAGGACGCGGGGCTGGATCCAAAAACCGACTTGGATCAGGTGCGTAGTGATATCTTTCTGGCTTTCCCTGTGGAAGGCAGCGATACGGGAGATTATACTCCTCGGGATATTACCTCGATTGATCAGCGCCGCATGTGGTTTGCGGTCAGTCGGAGCGTTGATGTGGGCGATACGGTTTTCTTTTGCCGCCGGGATCCCACGGCAGCTGAAATCGAACTTCGCGAAATGCTGCGCGGCCTCAAAGCCCGATTGAATGGTCGAATCATTAAAGGCGGCATCTATGTCTCCCATGTCGCCCGGCGCGAAACACTGTTCGGTGAATCTGGATCCGAAGTGGCTATTTTGCGGGAGGAATTAGGCGAGTTTCCTTTGGTCGGATTTATGGCCAAAGGGGAGATTTGCAATAATCGTTTTTACAGCTATACCGGTGTCTTGACCTTGTTCGTCTGATGAAGGAGATCCCGTCATGGAATATCGTGCCCTCGGGCGGACGGGAACCAAAGTGTCGGCCATCTGCCTTGGCACGATGACTTATGGTCAACAAAACACCGAAGCCGATGCCCACGCTCAATTGGATTTCGCTCTCGATCGGGGAATTAATTTCGTCGATGCCGCCGAAATGTATCCCGTGCCGCCGATGGCCGAAACCTACGGTAAAACGGAAGCCTTTATTGGTACCTGGGTCAAAGCTAATCCGGCGAAACGGCAGAAGATTGTTTTGGCCACCAAGGCGGTTACGGCAGGACGCGGTCTTGATTGGATTCGCGGAAAAGGTCATCCGGCGGATCGCGTCAATCTTGTCGCTGCCGTGGAGGCTAGTTTAAAGCGGCTGCAGACCGACCGCATCGATCTTTATCAACTCCACTGGCCCGACCGCAAAACCAACATGTTTGGCGAATTGGGCTACAGCCATGATCCGCAAGACAATTCGGTTCCGATCGAAGAAACCTTGCGGGTCTTGGACGATATGGTCCGGGCGGGCAAGATTCGCTTTATCGGTTTATCGAACGAAACACCCTGGGGTGTTGCTCAATTTTTGAAATACGCCGAGCAACAGAATTTAGCGCGGATCGTCAGCATTCAAAACCCCTATAATCTTCTGAATCGCAGCTATGAGATTGGTCTTGCTGAAATGTCCATTCGGGAGGAATGCGGGCTTTTGGCATATTCCCCCTTGGCAATGGGCGTATTGACCGGGAAATATCTAAATGGCGCCAAGCCAACCGGCGCCCGTCTCACCTTGTTCGATCGGTTTCAGCGTTACAACAATCGGCAGGGCGGGACGGCGGCGGCGCGGTACATCGCCTTGGCGAAAGAGCATAATCTTGATCCGGTGGTGATGGCGATTTCCTATATCTTGCGGCAACCTTTTGTGACGTCGGTCATTATTGGTGCGACGACATTGGCGCAACTGAAGCAGGATATCGCGGCTCAAGATCAGAGTCTTAGCGAGGTTGTTGTGAAGGCGATTGAGGCTATCCATACCGATATCCCCAACCCTTGCCCATGATGGAGAAGGAAGATGATGCGCCTTTTCATCGCCCTGGCTTTGCCGCGATCCTTACGACGCAGCCTCGAGCGTCTGCAAAACATGCAGCACGGTATCCATGGTGTCCGGTGGGTTCCCCCCGCCAATATGCATCTGACATTGCGGTTCTTGGGCGACACGCAAGAAAGCCGGTTAGACGACTTGCATGCGGCGCTGGGAAGACTGGTGGCGCCGGCGTTCGAGCTGACCTTGCGGGGGGCGGGTGAATTCGGCCATGGCCAAGACAGGCAATCCTTATGGATTGGAACCGAGCCGTCATCCGCCTTGTCTCATTTGCACGAGAAAATCGAAACCCTGGCGCAACGCGAGGATTTTCCCCCGGATCGGCGCCGATTTATGCCCCATGTAACCGTGGCACGATTTGGCCGCTCAATACGTCCGACATACATCGAACAGTTTATCGTGGGGAATGCCTTATTCACGGCGGGGCCTGAAACCATCCCGGCCTTTACCATGTACAGAAGTTACTTGGGTAAGCGGGGGGCCACCTATGTACCCCTGGCGCATTATCCTTTAGAGGGAGCCAACCCGGAAGAATTGGATCTTCTGGTTCAGGAGGCGGAGGAAGCCGCGGTGGCGGCACCGGCGTGGCTGTAAAATTTTCATCAGTCAAAATCGTTTTTGGCCGTAAAAATAATATTAAAGCTTAACGACAGGCGATCCAGGTCGCTTTTCTGCACTTCGACCTTGTGCTCAAGGTAGGATGGAAAAAGAACAAGCGTCCCGGTGGTAGGCTGCACCGAAAAAACCTTTGCGGTGAACGTGGCGGGATTATCCATATGGGGCTCTATCATGCGGAAAGCGGCCTTAGGATCATAAAAAGTAATAGGTGCGGCGCCTTCTCCGGCTTCAACGTAATAGGTCCCGGACAGGAAGGAGTTTTCATGGCGATGTTTTTCGTGATACCCGCCCCGGCTGTTTATATTGGTCCAAAGGTTCACCATCCGTAACGCGGTTTTGGACTCGAAGCCGAGTTTCTCCGTAAATTCCCGGGCGCAATCAAGGATCATGTTGGTGAAAGACACAAATCGCGGATCGAGTTCCAGGCGTCTATGGGTAAAGTACGACGTGTAACCGCCGCTGTATTTTTCGGCGCAGAGCTGCTTGCCGTGAGTGTCGGCCGTATGGATTGCGCGAATAGCTGAGGCCAAGGGGCGGTTCAGCGCCCCGCCGCGGGAGGGGCGTTCAAGATAAATCGGGACCGGAAAAATCGGGATAAGCTGCGCACCCGCCATAACCCCCCCTTTTTTTCATATCTATCATAAGAAATGCCAAGGGGCGAGCCTGGTGTCGATCCCAGTCGCCGAAACGATAGGGATCTTATAAAAGCGATGACCGATGGCGCTATCGGTATTTCTGAAGGAGTTCGGCAATTAACGCCTCAACCCCGCGTTCGATAAGATCCAGCGCATGGGTAAAGGCTTCGGGTCCGTCATAATAAGGATCGGGGACATCCTGACCTTTAAGGTCGGGCACCGTATCCAAGAAAAGCCGTAGCTCCGCGCCATGCTTTTGGGGCGCCAGGCGATGCAAGATCGCCAAATGACCTTTATCCATTGCCAGGAGAAGATGGCCCTTGCCAAAATGCTGCCGGGTAAGCCGTGTGGCGCGAAGAGAAGAAAGATCATATCCTCGTAACTGCGCATGATGGATAGAGCGAGAGTCGGGTGCCGCGCCGATGTGATAACCATGAGTGCCGCAGCTGTCGGCCGTAACCTTGAGACCGTGCGCTGCGGCTTGGTGGCGGAACACGGCTTCCGCTGTGGGGGAGCGGCAGATATTTCCCGTGCAAACGAAGAGGACATGCATGGAAACTACCTGTACCATAATTCCATGCTGACGCGAAATGGATCCATTGTCATTCTAACCGGCGCCGGTATCAGCCGGGAATCCGGTCTTGCTACTTTTCGGGACTCTGACGGAATTTGGGCCAAGGTACGGATCGAAGATGTTGCGACGCCGCAGGCTTTTGCGGAAAACCCAGCCCGGGTTCATGCATTCTATAATGCCCGCCGCCAAGCTTTGCTTAGTAATGCGGTTCAGATAAATCCGGCGCATGCGGCGTTGGCGCGTCTCGAGAAAGCTTGGCCGGGCGATGTTTTATTGGTCACCCAAAACATCGACGATTTACACGAAAGAGCCGGCAGCACACGCCTTATCCATATGCACGGCGAATTGTTAAAGGCCCGCTGCCGCACTTGTCATGCCGTTAGTCCGTGGCCACATGATATGGACGAAAATAGTCTTTGTCCGGCCTGCGGGGCTAAATCGCTCCGGGTTCATGTGGTTTGGTTTGGTGAAATGCCATTCGACATGGCGCGGATTACCAAGGCGCTACGCCGTTGTGATTTGTTTTTATCGATCGGAACTTCGGGCAATGTCTATCCGGCGGCGGGGTTCGTGCTGGAAGCTTTGGGAACAACCGTCGAGATTAACCTCGCGCCTTCTGAAGGGGCGAGTTTGTTTGATGAAGCCATCTATGGACCGGCGAGCGAAACCGTTCCGGCCTATGTTGATAAATTATTGAGAGAAAAAGAGTGTCCGTAGCAAGGAAAGCAGATCGGGATCAGGCAAGCCTGAAGCGGTTACTAAAGGAAGTCAGAGCATGCCGGGTTTGTGCGCCTTCTCTCGGCCATGAGCCGCGCCCGGCGATCCGCGCTTCAACCACTGCACGACTTATCATCACCGGGCAAGCGCCCGGCAATCGTGTCCATGAAACGGGACTATCCTGGAATGATCGATCGGGCGATCGTCTTCGAGAGTGGACAGGTCTTGCCTGGGAAGAGTTTTATGATGAGACCCGCGTCTCCCTGATGTCCATGGGGTTCTGCTTTCCCGGTACGGTTAAGGGTGCGGATCTGCCGCCGCGCAAGGAATGCGCACCGCTATGGCACGGGCGTCTTCGTGCGGCAATGCCGAAGGTAAAACTGACGCTCTTGGTGGGATCTTATGCGCAGGCGCGTTATTTGCCTCAAACGCGAAAGTTGAGTCTGGAACAGCGCGTGCGCGGTTTTAAAAGTTTCTTGCCGGATGGGTATTTCCCGCTTCCTCATCCGTCTTGGCGGACGACGGGTTGGATCAAGCAACGCCCTTGGTTTATCGATGAGGTTTTGCCGGCACTGAAAGCCGCAGTCGCGGACGCTCTTATCCCGAGAGTTTAGGCATGGCCGCCGCCTGATTCGATTGCGTTCATTTCTTCATCGGAAAAACCGAAATGATGGCCGATTTCGTGGATCAGAACATGCCGGACCAAAGTGCCCAAATCCTCTTCAATCTCGCACCAATAATCAAGCAAAGGCCGGCGGTATAGAAATATCATGTCGGGCTCGGTCACGGCGTGAGTCGACGATTTCTCGTCAAGAGGAATGCCGCGATACAGTCCTAACAAGTCGAAGGGGGAGTCGAGACCCATCTCCTGCGATGCTTCATCATCGGGAAAATCGTCGACACGAATAATGACGTTACGGCAATGGCGGCGTAAGACCTCGGGTATTGTGGCCAAAGCCTCGGCGGCCAGCGCTTCGATCACTTCTATGGAAGGAGGATGGGATAGATGAGAGTATGACACGCATATAGGTGACGATAAGATGGTCACTTGGTCAAGCGTCCTTTCGCGATCGTGCTGAACCAGGACAACTAATGTGCTATCTTATATTTAATTTTAAATTAAGGATAAAAGATCATGGTGGAAAAACTGAATGAGGCGGCGCGGAACAAGGCCTTAAGCGATTTACCCTTGTGGTCCATAATGACGGACCGCGATGCCATGCAACGGACTTTTAAATTTAAGAATTTTAGCGAAGCTTGGGGATTCATGACACGGGTGGCCTTGTTGGCCGAGACTCAAGACCATCATCCGGAATGGTTCAACGTTTATAATAAAGTTCATATTATTTTAACAACTCACGACTGCGCCGGTCTTTCGGAGCGCGATGTGCGGTTGGCGAAATCAATTGATGCAGTGATGAAAAGCACCATCCCTACTTAGGCGCCATCCGCAACGCACTATCAATCCGAATTGTCGTTCCATTTAAAATAGGATTGGCGATGAGGTGCAGGGCCAAGTCGGCGTATTCGCCCGGCGTTCCAAATCGTTTGGGAAAAGGCAGCGACTCTGCCAGGGATTTTTGCACCGGTTCAGGCATCCCTAAGAGCAGCGGGGTCCCGAATAATCCTGGCGCGATGCACAAAACCCTCACGCCAATGCTGCTGAATTCACGCGCAGCTGGAAGAGTGAGGGAGGCGATGCCTCCTTTGGAAGCGGCATAGGCGGCTTGGCCGATCTGTCCTTCAAAAGCAGCCACCGAAGCTGTTGTAATAATGACGCCTCTTTCACCGTCTTTGTTGGGCTCGCGATTGGCCATGTGGCTTGCGGCAAGGCGCATGATGTTGAAGGTGCCGATAAGGTTGACTTCAATGACTTGCCGGAAAGCCGAAAGATCCAGAGGACCATTTCGTCCAACGATGCGCGCGGCCGGGGCGATGCCGGCGCAGACAATAGCCACGGCAGGCGGCCCGAAAGCTGCCACGGCCTCGGCGAAGGCAATCTCGGCATTTTCAGCATTGGTGACATCGCAAGGAATGGCAAGACCGCCAATGTCTTTTGCGACTTTTGCGGCGCCCTCACGGTTAAGATCAAGAACGGCAACCTTTGCCCCGGCCTTTGCCAAGGCGCGTGCGGCGCCTTCGCCCAAGCCTGATGCACCACCGCTGACGATGGCAACCTGTCCTTTAATATCCATGGCCCCATTCCCTAAGATTTGCGACGGACGCATCCTAACGGGGAAAGGATGATCCGGGAAGGGGCTGAGCGCCTCTTTATGTCGTCAGCGTCGGCGGGCGCCTTTTTCCCAGCTGAGCCTCGCGGTAGGCGATGTAACACGTGCTGCCGATGATAATGATAGCGCCGCATAAACTCCAAAGATCGGGAAGTTCGGCAAACATGATCCAGCCTAGGAAAACAGCCAAGGGTAACTTGGCATATTCAAGTGACGTAATGGCGGTGGCTTCTCCGGTCTTGTAAGCGCAGACGATGCAGGCTTGACCGAGGGCGCCCAGGAGACCAATTGCCCCAAGCAGAACGTATTCTTCGCCTGTCGGCGCTTGCCAAAAAACAACGGCGGGGATCGAGAGAAAAATGCTGGCAAAAAGGCTGAGATAAATCACCATGGTCAAGGGGCGTTCGGTTTCCGCCAGCTTCTTGACGTGAATGGCGGAGAAGGTCGAAATGAAGGCGTCGGCCAAGGCGATTCCCAGCGTTGGATCAAATCCCGATTGTCCGGGCCGTGCCATGATGAGAACGCCGCAAAACCCGACCAAAATTGCCAAGGTTCGCCGCCACCGCACGGTTTCGCCGAGTAAGAGTGCGGCCAGAGGTACGAGAAAAAGGGGCTTTGTGAAGCCAAGGGCGGTCACATCGGCCAACGGCAAATGCACCAGGGCATAGAAACCGCAGGCGATGGCGGTGACCCCGGTCAGGCTACGGGAGAGATGGCGTCCAATGCGCTGGGTATAAAAGGCCTGCCGCAGCCCGGTAATGAGGGCGACGGGCAGCAAAACGACAAACGCCCCGAACGAGCGAAAAAAGGCGATCTGAAAGCTGTCCAATCGTGCACCCAGGACTTTGACAAGGGCGCCAAGAAGCGTGAAGAGGAAAATTCCAACCAGGGCCCAGATAATTCCTCGCGTAGCAGGAGGTAAGGCGGCAAAGCGCAGGACGATATGCTGGCGAGGGTTAATCACAAGACCTCTCCAGCCATGGGCATATAAATGAAAAAACGGAAGCGCGATGAAGAAACATAGAGCAATTGTTTTTACGCTATATTTTGGCCGACTGCCAATCATCCCGCGCATGGCTGAATTGCTCTCTTGCCAAAGAGGCGGGGACGCGCTCCCATGGCAGGAGTGAGGGGGTGTCCATGCTGCAGCCAGGTCCCGGGAATTCCATAACGGATATCGTCGGCCTTAAGGTCGGCAATGCCGAGGATGCCCTCGTGCGTACGGGAGTGACAGTGATCCTGCCGGACCGTCCGGTTGTGGCGGCGGTCGATGTGCGCGGTGGGGGCACCGGCACGCGTGAGCTTGAGGTTCTAAGGCCTGCCGCGTCGGTTAATGAAATACACGCCATTGTCTTATCGGGCGGGTCGGCATTCGGGCTTGATGCGGCGGGGGGTGTCATGGCGGTGCTGGCGGCCCAAGGCAAAGGATTCGTTATGGGGGATCATGCTATCCCCATCGTGCCGGCGGCCATTCTGTTCGACTTATGGAATGGCGGCAAAAAGTCTTGGGGCATGACCCCGCCGTACCGAGATCTCGGCATTGCGGCTGTTAAAAATGCGACGGAAGATTTTGCCTTGGGCAATGCGGGGGCGGGGTACGGCGCCAAGGCTGGCCCTCTAAAGGGCGGGCTTGGAACGGCATCGGTCAAAGATCCGCTTACGGGATGCATGGTCGGTGCGATCGCGGCGGTTAATTCTTTCGGCAGCGTGACCTTGCCGGAGAGTTCTTGTTTCTGGGCGTGGCCCTTTGAAATGAACAAGGAGTTTGGAAATTTCTCCCCGCCGCAGAAACCCGCCGCTGATCTTGATTATGATTTTCGGATAGACGCCAAAGCGCCCACCCATACCACTCTTGCGGTTGTGGCCACGGACGCCGTGCTTAGCAAAGCTCATATGGAGCGGATTGCGGTTATGGCTCAAGACGGCTTGGCACGGGCTATCCGTCCTGTGCATTCCACTTTAGATGGTGATGTGGTTTTTGCCCTCACAACAGGGACCCGCTCTGTCGACAAACCGCTTGAAACGGTGGCGCGGCTAGGTTCCTTAGCCGCCGACTGTTTGGCTCGGGCCATTGCCCGCGGCGTTTATGAGGCAAAAGATATGGGCGAGATTCGCAGTCATCGGACAGTTTTTGGAAAGGCGTGATCGGAGAACGGGATTTTCTTGCGCTAAGACTTAAGTCCGGGGATAAAAAGCCAAGCCGACGCTGCTTCACAACGGGGGTAAGGCAGCTCATAAGTCGGCAAGATTAAAGGGAAGAACGCATGATAAAGTCAGCACCATTATGGCAGCCGCGTGACGCGGAGATTGCGCGCTCGGCTTTGACAAAGTTCATAAAGCGTGTGGAAGAGACTCATCAAAAGAATTTCGACGGTGAGTACCAAAAACTATGGCAATGGTCGATTGATCATCGGGAGGATTTCTGGTCGGCGTTGTGGCGATTCTGCGACGTTATCGCCGAGACACCCGGGGCTCGCACCGGCGTGGATCTGGATAAAATGCCCGGCGCGAAGTTTTTTCCGGATGCAAAACTGAATTTTGCTGAGAATCTCTTACGGCCCGGACGGCGGCAGGTGGACCCGGCGTCAACGGCACTTATTTTCCAGGGGGAGGATAAGGTTCGTGATCAGATGACCTGGAGTCAGTTGGAGCAGGCTGTATCCCGAACCGCCCAGGCCTTGGCGGCGATCGGCATAGGAAAGGGCGACCGGGTTGCGGGCATCGTGGCGAATGCCCCGGAAACCATTGTGGCTATGCTGGCGGCAACCTCCCTTGGCGCGGTGTGGTCGTCTTGTTCGCCCGACTTTGGTGTGCAGGGCATCTTAGATCGTTTCGGACAGATTGAGCCCAAGGCGCTTTTTGTCGTCGATGGATATTACTACGGCGGTAAATCGCTTTCGGTAATGGCCAAGGCGGAAGAGGTTGTAGCCGCTCTTCCAACAGTGAAATCCACAATTATCCTGCCTTATCTGTCGAAGGTTAAGGGCGGGACATTACCCGATGCATCAGGGTTACGTGGCGCCGTTCCCTACCCCGAATTCATAAAACCCTATAAAGCGGGGCCGATCCAGTTTACTCAAGTCGGTTTCAATGATCCGCTCTATATCATGTTCTCAAGCGGGACGACCGGCGTGCCAAAGTGCATCGTTCACGGTGTGGGAGGAACTCTCCTGCAGCAGCTGAAGGAACATCGTCTCCATTGTAATATCGGTCCCGGCGAGAAAGTTTTTTATTTCACCACCTGCGGCTGGATGATGTGGAATTGGCTGGTTGCGGTCTTGGCTAGCGAAGCGACCCTTGTGCTGTTTGATGGTAATCCTTTTTACCCGACAGGAAATGTCCTCTTCGATTTGGCGGAGCGCGAAGGTGTTCAATTTTTCGGCACCTCGGCTAAATATATCGATGCCTTGGCCAAATCGGGTTTGCAACCTAAGCAAACCCATGACTTGGCGGCTTTACGGGCGATTGCCTCGACAGGATCGCCGCTGCTGCCGGAAAGTTTTGATTATGTTTATCAGTCCATCAAAAGCGACGTGCATCTAGCCTCTATTTCCGGCGGAACGGATATTCTTTCATGCTTCATTCTGGGCAACCCCAATCAGCCTGTTTGGCGGGGTGAAATTCAATCCGCCGGTCTGGGTATGGCTGTCGCGGTATTTGATGACAACGGCCGGGCGCTCAAAGGTGAAAAGGGCGAGCTGGTATGCACCAAGGCTTTTCCTTCCATGCCGATTGGATTTTGGAAAGACGAGGACGGCAAGAAATATCATAGCGCGTACTTTGACCGCTTTCCGAATGTTTGGTGTCATGGTGATTATATTGCCCAGACAGAACATGATGGTTTTGTGGTCTACGGCCGCTCGGATGCGGTGTTAAATCCGGGCGGCGTCCGGATCGGGACGTCGGAAATTTATCGCCAAGTCGAACGGTTGCCGGAGGTCATGGAATCTTTGGTGATCGGCCAGGATTGGGAGGGCGATGTCCGGGTGGTTTTGTTCGTACGACTGGTAAAGGGTGTTCATTTGACTCCGGAGCTAGAAAAGAAAATCAAAAACCAAATTCGTACAGGGGCAAGCCCGCGTCACGTTCCGGCAAAAATTCTGGAAGTGATGGATATTCCCCGCACTAAATCGGGCAAGATCGTTGAGCTGGCGGTGCGGGACATTGTCCATGGACGTCAGATTAAGAACAAGGAAGCCTTGGCCAATCCCGAGGCGCTTGATCTCTTCGCCAACCGTCCGGAGTTGCGTTCGTGAATTCATCCAATGCCATCAAACCCCATATCGCCACCTTGCAGACCAGCCGCATCCAGGAGGTCTTTGACTTAGGTTTCAGCGTCAAAAATCTGATCCCGCTATGGGTCGGGGAAAGCGATTTGGCGACGCCCGAGTTCATTAGCAAAGCGGCCTATGCGGCCATGCAGGCGGGGGAAACGCGCTATACCCATAAACGGGGCATCCCTTCTTTGCGGGAATCTTTAAAGCGTTATACGGATGGTCTTTATCAAACCAACCTTGATCTCGAACGGGTCACCGTAACCTCCTCCGGCATGCAGAGCATCATGCTGTCACTGCAGGCCATTCTGGGTCCCGGAGATAATGCCATCGTGGTCAGTCCGGTTTGGCCCAATATTTGCCAGGCGGTGCGGATCCTGGGCGGCGAAGTGCGGGAAGTCGCCCTGTCCTCCGACGGTGCACGGTTTAATTTAGATTTGGATAAACTCATCGCGCTGATTGACGAAAAGACGCGGGTTATTTTTTATTGCTCTCCGTCTAATCCGACCGGCTGGCTTATTCCTGACCAACAACGCCGGGATCTGCTGGCGGTCTGCCGCAAGCGCGGCATTTGGCTTATGGCCGATGAGGTTTACCATCGCATTGTCCGCGACGGCGGCCCCACATCCTCTATTCTGAACGACATAGAGCCGGAAGACCAGGTCTTGGTCATTCATAGTTTCTCGAAGGCGTGGATCATGACCGGATGGCGGTTGGGATGGCTCATTCATCCGCCGTCTTTTGGTTCCGTTATCGGCCGCATCATCGAGTTCAATACGTCGGGGGCGCCGACCTTTATTCAGCATGCAGCACGGGTCGCCTTGGATGAGGGTGAGCCCTTCATTAAAGAGTTTGCCGCCTATTGCGAAACCGGCCGGCAAATCGTTCTTCAGCGCTTGGGCGGGTTTCCTCGGGTCCGTTTAACGCCGCCAGAGGCGGGGTTCTATACTTTTCTAGCCGTAGACGGCATGACGGATTCCCTGGCCGAGGCCAAACATATTCTCGCGAAGACAGGCGTCGGCCTTGCACCGGGTAGCGCCTTCGGGAAGGGGGGAGAAGGGCACTTGCGATTGACCTTCGCCAATTCGCCGGCTCGGCTGGCGGAGGCCTTTAATCGGCTGGAGGGGCTGTGGCGTTAACAGAAAGGGCATGAAAAAAGGGGAGCCGTTGGCTCCCCTTTTTTAGTTTGGTTTAGGGCTTGTTAACCCAAGATGATTTTTTCAACGTTGTCGAAATGAATTTCCGTGATGTTGCCAAAGCCGTTGTCAAGGAGGATGGTTCCCGACGCGTCAACCGGACTACCGCCTGCTGTGTTCACAAGCCAGAGCTCATTTCCGTGCTGTTCGAAGGAGAAGCCTTGGTCAAGGGTAAGCCAATTATTAACCGATGCAAACTGGTTCCCGTTAGCATCTAGGGGTTCACCCATGAAAAACCGGATGACATCCATGTCGCCTTCGCCGCCGTCGAAGCTATCGTCTTGACCCGAAGCGTTGGAGGCGTCTTGCGTCATCAGCACGTCGTTACCGGCACCACCAATCATGACGTCGTTGTTGCCGCCATTATTAAAGATGGTGTCGTTACCGTCCCCACCATCAAGGGTATCAACGCTTCCCAAATCGGCAGAGAGGGTATCATTTCCGGCGCCGCCAAACCCTAGGCCCGTGGCGCCCTCACCAAGGTTGATGACGTCGTTTCCGTTGCCACCGAAGACGGTGTCGTTGCCCTCGCCGGCTTCGATGTAGTCGTCGGCATCGCCGCCGTAAATAACATCGATACCATTGCCAGTGTTAATGACATCCTCGCCATCGCCACCATAAATCTGATTATTGCCATTACCACCATAAATAACGTCTTGGCCGTCATCGCCATAAAGGGTATCGACACTATTCCCGCCGATGAGAGTGTCTCTGTCGGCGCCACCATATATAGTGCTGTCTCCGGTTCCGCCATTTAGCGTATCGCTGCCGATATCGCCATAGATAAGGTCAACGCCATCGTCACCAAAGACGGTATCGTCACCGGCGCCGCCATAAAGACTATCGGCATCGGCACCGCCATCGAGTTGGTCATCGCCACCACCACCATAAATCCGATCAATGCCATCTTCGCCATCAATGGCGTCGTTGCCGCCGGCGCCGAGGAGCTTATCGTTGCCTAGCCCACCGATTATTTGGTCATCGTCGACGCCGCCAATCAGGAAGTCGTTTCCGTCGGTACCGGTGATTTGGCCGCCCAAACCGGCGATGAAGATTTGCTCGATATCGGTAAAGTTCAGTCCCAAGCCGTTACCTGAGCCGGAGACTTGATTACCATTGTTATCCATGAAGATGATGGATCCGGTATTAAGATCAAAAACAGCGTGAGTTCCGTTCCCTGCAGGATCGATATTCATATTGGCAACAAGGTTTGGCAGATTATTAAGCTGCGTAGGTGTTAACCCCGAGAGATAGACTTTGTCGAATCCGGCGCCGCCCAAGAAAGTAGTAATGGCTCCGAGGTGCGTGTAACTGGTGATGTCGCTGAAGAGGACATCATCGCCGTTGCCGCCGCTGAACGTGTCAATGCCAAGGCCGGAGACGTAAATGTCGTTACCTTCGCCGCCATCGAAGCTGTCGTTGCCAGGGCCGCCCTCGGCGAAGTCGTTTCCGGCACCGCCTTGAATGACATCATTTCCGCCGCCGCCAATCGCCACATCATCGCCGCCGCCGCCGATAACACTATCGTCGGCGCCACCCCCGAGGACGGTATCGTTGCCGGTTGTTCCGGTGACGGTACCGCCGGTGTCGTCGATGACGACGACGTCGGGGTCTTTGGGATCGACGCCGCCGG
>CAYNIC010000024.1:0-26777 GCA_964397465.1 uncultured Rhodospirillales bacterium | reverse complement strand
ACGGCATCAAGACGCGCCAAAGCGCATACAACCCCTAAGCAATATAGCCAATGCACATATCCTGCTAGTTGTCTGGGTTCGAGCAACCCACAGGCGGTTATTCTACAAAGTACAGCAAGAGTTGTAGTCTAAAGGTGTACTGCATCAAAGCGCATAAAGGAGAAATATAGTAGTATTAAGCAACAATCTGTGTAACACCTGACACATCTTTAACGATTATTTTAAGTTGACGGATATTCGAAGAGAGAGCAGGCTGGCACGTAGAGGATGCAGATATGCGGTTCTTAATTCTTTTAGGCTTGATGAGCTTGAGCTTGTACCCACTTTCTGTGAAAGCATCGAGTGCGCCGCGCTTATGTCTTGATTTCGGATGTTTTTATACGCGGCATGACGTTAATGATGGAAGCGGTGTGATTAGTCTTTCTGGTCGGGATCCCACAAGCGCTCTTAATATCAGTAGGGAAGAATTTGAAAAAAAGTACCCAATCGTATTCTGGAGCCAAAATCTTCGTTTTATTGCAATGAAAAATCATGCAGTAAATTCCGATTACGCTGTTAAGCTAGTTGAAGAATTCTTTTCTGGAATATTTGAACTTGGAATATTAGAAAGCAAACCGAAACTACCCAAATTTGACAGTGACTCTGCACTAAAGACTGACTTGGAGTCAGTTAGCAAAGGAACACAGGGTCAGGGTTATGTAGAGGTAGGTCGTTCCTTGTACGATAAAATCGCTTTTTTTATGTACACCAACATGCTTACGTTTAAATTATCCAGTGACCTTGAGAGCTTGAAACTATATTCATCGCCCTTTATCAAAAGTGTTTTTCGGCCTAACGTATATATTATATTTCAAGATATAAACTATTCTCCAATATATCCCGAAAATATTTTAAATTCCTATCTCAGCCAAAAGTACGTACTTAGTAGTCAGTATAGTGTCTCTGGCGTGGGGGATTTTAGCTGCACAACGACCTTATATGTTGATGCAGTGGAAAGAGACTTGCTGGGTGCTGTTATCTCAATAGGCATTAATCCGAAACAACCTGCACCCATAAGCAAGATTAAGGACTGCATACCGTCATTATTTTCTATAAGGTTGTCCTATGACAAAGCTAAGCCAGCTATCCAAAAACTATTCCGTGCTAAAAAGGATCATCTTGAAAAGCCATTTCTTAGATTAGAAGATCTGATGTCGTAATTATATAAAATATTGATAGAGAAAATCGTTTATGAAAAATATTATAAAAAAAATTTTTAACTCTTTAAATCAATATAAATTGCCATTAATAGTTTATACCTTTTTATTCTCTGTATGCTTTGCGCCAAAACCCTCGCATGCTGAGGACGAATGTCTTGAGTTAAGTTGTTTTTATATTCCTCAGGGCGGCATGGGAATTCGAGGGTATGCGAAGAAGGCTTTTCCGCCAGATCAAAGAAATTATAAAAAATTTCCCTTAGTTTTTTGGGGGCAAGATTTAAAAATTATTTTCGTAAAAGAAAACACCGTAGCTGCTTCAACCGCTCAAAAAGCAGTCAGAGACTTTATAAGCGGCATAAATGATCTTGGGTTGCCTAGAGAGAAAATAAATCCAGATTCTTACGATTTTCAGTTACGCTCTGCAGATAAAATAGACAAAGATGTCTTGAATTTTAACGCCAGGCCAGCGGACTATTTTGATCTTGGAAAATCAAAATATCGGAATTTAAATATCTCCGTTTATTCTTATATCTTAAATTATAACAATTCTTCTGAGCTAGATTTTTTGGAGGTAAAGCTTTCGCCATCGCTGCTTGAAATAGACCCAATGTCGGGGCAAAGCCGCGTAACACGGAAATGGATAACACACCAATACGATTTTCCGGCACCCCTTGGGCCTAATATTTTTATATTTCTAAATGATGATTCTATCTCTGTTACTTCTCCCCGCAATATACATAAAACATATGAAAATGAGCGGTATATGTTGAAGGGACAGATTAATCTGTCGGGATGTAAGGCTAATCATTATGTCGATAGTATCGAGCGGCGTTTTGTGACTGTGCTAATGTACCTTAGTATTGAAAGATCTTCGCCTAAAAATTGTTTGCCATTATTGTTTGGAATTCCCTTAACCTATCAAGATGCCACCCAAGCATTTGATAGGTTACTGAAAATACAGGCCAGTGATGCGCGCGAGCAACCTGTACGAATTGAGGATTTGCTTCCCTGATACTCCTATAAGATGTATTGACGCCGCTGCAATATATACGCACCATTAGATGGTATTTTATTAAAAAGACATCTATTGGGGGGGGGTGCTATGGCGGATGGGAATGGCTCGATTGCCGATAGAGAAGACAATAAATCATTAGATGCTGCTGACGCCGGTGGCGGTCCTTCAGGCTCCATAGGTGGCGGTTCTTCATTCTCATATGGCCCATATAGTACCCCTTTTGGCGCTCCTCCATCTGCTATCACAAATAATTATCAAATAAATGGCGTAAGCGTAGGAGTGGGACCGCATCCTGATCTTACCATTGAGAAAGTTGAAACTATTATTGGTAATGTCGCTTCAATTTTTAGTGGCGAGAATGGAAAGAAGACTTTTGAAGGCTTTAAGGAAAACAACAATCATGTCCAAATCAGTTTTGATTCAAAAACTGGCACTTACTCAAACATAGAGCTTGATAGCAGTACCGGAAAGCCCAAAGAAGGTAGTGTTATCGATATACATATAGATCCGAACAATTTTGAAACTTTCAGCACAGGTATCCCAGGCCAATATGGTACCCCGGGAGAGGTGGAGGGATACGGTGTAGCTTCTATTGAGAGAAAAATTGCTCATGAAATATTGCATGGAGCATTTGGAGAATGGTCAGGCTACCCTGGCGGTAACGGCCACTACGGTAAGGGTCTATTTGATGCATTAATTGAATATGAAAATCAGCTTATGCAGGCCTATGACCCATGGGAACCAACACGAGTAGGCTGGCCAGTCGTCCTCGACCTTGACGGCGACGGGCTTGATCTGGTCGCCATCGATAAATCAAAAGCGTTTTACGACATTGACGGCGACGGCTACCTCGAAAATGTTGGTTGGGTCGGGGACGGCGATGGGTTCCTCTCGATCGATCTCAACGGCGACGGCCTGATCAATGAGCCGAAGGAGCTGGCGTTCGCGCTGTCGACCGATGATCCGGACGACACGGATCTGGAGGGTCTCGCCGCAACATATGATAGCAACCAGGACGGCGTGCTCGATAGTAACGATGCCGACTTCGCCAAGTTCAAGGTGTGGATCGATATCGACCAAGACGGCAGCTGCGATGCGGGGGAGGTGAAGTCCCTGGCCGATGTCGGGATTACTTCCGTCAACTTAAAGTCCGACAACAAAGAAGAAGTGATCGCCGGGAACAAGGTTTACGGCACCACCAGCTATACCAAGAGTGACGGCACCACCGGCAAGGTGGGTGATGTTGGATTGGCGACCTCGGCCGCAGGGTGGAAGAAGGAAGAGGTGTCGGGCGGGATCAAGTTCAACTATGAGGGCCCGCCGGGGCAGCCCGGCAACCCTAACAATCCCGATAACGCCGGCAAGGCCCAGGGCCAAGCATTATTCGAGGCCGCCGCGGCGACGGCCCTGATCATGGATGTGGGGGCATCGGGCCTCATCGGCGCCATGGGGGCGGAGCTGGATGATGATCTGAGTACGTCCGGATCGGGCGACGTGATCCTGGGCGGCGGTGCGGGGAACGACAAGATCAAGGGCGGTGACGGCAACGACTGGCTGGCGGGCGGGGAAGGCATCGACAGCATCAGCGGCGGCGATGGCCACGATATTCTGTTTGTGGACAGCGAAGACAAGATCGACGGCGGGAAGGGTTTCGACGTCGCGGTTGTCACGGATGATAAGGCGGTGACTTACGACCTTGCCAAGATCGGCATCGAGGCGGTCGCCGCCGGCGCCGGCGATGACGTGCTGAACGGCGCGAACTTGAAAGACACCGCGCTGCTGGATGGCGGCAAGGGCGACGACAAACTCATTGGTGGCAAGGGCGGCGACATTTTGTCGGGCGGTGAAGGCAAGGACGCGATGTTCGGCGGGGCGGGCGATGATCTGCTGGTCGTCGATGCCGATGATGATTTTAAGAACATTGATGGCGGGTCCGGCTGGGACCGGGTGGTTTACCTGGGGGACAAGGATCTCAACCTCAACATCACCGATTATAATGTGGAGTTCTTCCAGGCCGGCGACGGCAATGATGTCATCAAGACCGACCTTGCCATTCAGACCGATCTTGATGGCGGAGGCGGTAACGACACCATGACCGGCGGCTGGGCCGGGGATTTCTTGGCGGGCGGCAAGGGGGATGACCGGCTGGAGGGCGGCTACGGCAACGACACCTATCAATTCAGCCGCGGCGATGGCCACGACACGGTCAAGGATATGTACGTCCACAAGTACCAGGAAGGCTCGTGGAATTTGGAGCAAGAGTCGGTGCGCATGGGTGGCGGCGACGGCAACACCTATGTCGATAAGTGGAACTACCGCACCCGTGACGCCGAGATCGAGCTGAACGCCGGCAATGACGACAAGATCGCCTTTGGTCCCGGGATTGGGCCGGAAGATGTGCTGATCCGTCAGGTGGGAAATAATCTGGAGATCGCGCTGAAGGATCCGGCGAACCCGAACGCGGATTTCGGCAGCCTGAAGGACCGCATCACCATCGAGGATTGGGACATCAACAATCGCCGGGTGGAGAGTCTGGCCTTTGCCGACGGCACCAAGCTGAATATTCAACAGATCATGCACGATGCGACGGTCAATGCCAACGGCGATAAGACGCTGGATCTTGGCGCGGCCATGCAGGAAAACTTCGTCGCGCCGGAAGGGGCGTCGGACGACTTTATCGCCAAGGCCAAGGTGCAGGTCGGCACCGACAAGGCCGATATCCTCGGCGGCGGCGATAAAAGCGATATTCTCGTCGGCGGTAAAGGCGGCGACACGCTGGTCGGCGGCAAGGGCGATGATTGGCTGGAGGGCGGCGACGGCTCCGACAAGCTGGTCGGGGGTGACGGCAAGGATACGGTGGTCGGCGGTGCCGGTAATGATACGGTCGGCGGCGGCGAAGGCGATGACGAGTTGATTGGCGGCGCCGGCAAGGACACCGGATACTTTTTTGGCAACAAGGCCGATTACGAAATCAACGTGAACGACGACGGCTCCTTGACCGTGAAGTTCATCGGCAAGGATGAACCGGCAGCAGAGGGTGAAGAGCCCAAAACGCCCAAGGTCAATGAAGGAACCGATCATCTGGTGGATATCGAAACCTTGCGCTTTGCCGATGGCGAGGTGAAGGTCGCGTCCCTGGTGGCCGACGCTGCGGCGGCGAAGGCGGCGGAAGCTGCCGATGCGGCGTCTCCAGCTGAAAATCTGGCCGATAATCCGGGCGCGAAAATGATGCTGGCTCTGCCTCCGAATATGTTGGCGAAGTCTTCTGATCTCGACGAAGACGAAGAAGACGAAAACCTCGACGGGCAAAACCGGATGAAACGCCTGCCGGAGATGAGTACGAGTGGCGGCGCGGTTGCCATGGCGGCGGCCTTGGGGATTGCGGCGACTGGCGCTGCAACGGCTCTCGCGGCAGCAGAGGTTCACGGCACCGGCGTTGCGTCGGGATGGGGCGAGAGCAAGGCCGTGGTGCCAACGGCCGATGTCAATGCGACCAGCGATCTGGCTTTGGCGACCGGTGCGGCGGCGTCGGCAGGCGGCGGTTTGGGCGAAGTTGAAACCGGCGCAACCAAGGCCGCATCGCACCTTGATGGCGCGGCGGTGATTGACGCGACGGCGGGCTCGACCCGTTATCTTGATCATGATCCGCGGCCGATTGAGGATGTAGTTTACGAGCGGACGATGATTTCGATGGGCTATGGGCCCGATCGGTTTAATTATGACGAGCCGAGTTACAATGACCGTCTGACCCAAGTGGGCCGCGAGTTGTTCGGTGCCAACTGGGCGGTGGGGGATAATGATGCCGCCGCGCCATCCCTCAGTGCCGGTGATGTCGTGGGTGTTGAAGACAGCTGGATCAAACTCGCGATCACGGTGGGCTTGACCGATACCGACGGGTCGGAGGTGTTGCTGCCGGTGCGGATCAGCGGTGTTCCTGCGGGCGCGATTTTGTCGGCGGGGAAAGAGGTGGCACCGGGCGTGTGGGAAGTCTCGGCCGGAGCCTTGGGTAATCTTCAGATCAAACCGGCGCCCAACAGTTCTCATGACTTTACCCTGACCGTTCAGGCGACATCATTTGAACAAGAAAGCGGTGCCACGTCTTCGGTGAATACCTCTTGCGTGGTGGAGGTCGCGGCGACGGTGGATCAGATGATATCGCTTCAAGCTCAGAATGTCGCGGGGGTAAGCGCGACTTCCGGCGATCAAGTACTAATGGGCGGCGGTGTTATCTGGGGCGGCGGCGGCAATGACGTACTGACCGGCATGGGCGGCAATGACGTGCTGCACGGCGACGGCACCGACCAAACCGCCACGGCGCAACTGGATCTTCACGCCATCATCCCTGATCCGGGCGATGTGCAGGGATTCTGGGTGACCCTGTCGGGCTTGCCTCAGGGCGCCACGGTGGTGCCGGGCATTGATATGGGCAACGGTACTTGGCGGATCGGCGGCCTTGATCTTGGCAATGTCAGTGTCAACTGGCCGGCAGGGAAGGGAGATCTCAGCCTCAACGTCTTTGCCACCGGGTTCGACATCGATCCCGACACAGGCGACATCCCGACCAAGGACGGCCCGCAGGTCAGCTTCACCATCACCGCCTCGGATACCACCGGTGACGACATCCTCAGCGGCGGCGCCGGGAACGATAGCCTGGTTTCAACCGGGGGCAATGACCATCTGGACGGTGGTACCAACAACGATACCTATGTCGTCGGCAGCGCCGATGGCGATACCGTTCATGCCGTCATCACCAACAATGCCGTGACCGACGCCGGTGAGGATGATCAGCTCAAACTTCTGTCCAATGTTTCGCCGGAAGATGTGTGGTTCCAAAAACAAGGCGCCGATCTCATCGTCAAGCTGTTGGACGGCAGTGACAGTACCATCACCATCCAGGACTGGTACACGACTGACGAGGCGAAGCTGGACAGCATCACCATTGACGGCGGTGAAACCTTAATGCGGGCCAAGGTCGATCAACTGGTGCAGGACATGGCGATGTACGCGGCGCAGAACGGCACGCCCGACGGCAACACGCCGCTCACCGCCGCCATGCAAAACGCCATCGATGATGCCTGGGAGCCTTGAGCGGGAATAAAGGCCCCTGATGACGATGAAGCAGAGATCGTAAAAGATCTCTGTTTCCAGCCGTTTAGAATTCACCTTGCAAAACCCAAAACGGCCATGCAACTATAGAAAGCATCAAATTGTATGCAAATTCCTATAGTTGCGTCGATCGGTATGGGGGATCCTATGGAATCGCAAGAGAAACCAACGACTATCAGCGTGGCCGATGGATCGCCGCAAGCTGCCCCTGATCAATTGGAAATGGACACCGGCCTGATGTGCCTCAGCCTGGTGCTGGGGGTTTTGGGCATCGCCTGCCAGCCCAGCACGGTGCGCCATCGGGTCGGCAGCACGGGTAAATTCGTCATTCGCGATGTGATCGAAGGCGCCTCCATCATGGGGGCGGAGGCGAGTCATCGCCAATACACCTGGCGTCAACTGACCAAGGCGTCGCCGCCGATGATGGTGGTTTTCAAGGATGGCCAGTTTTTGCTCTTGGTTGGGATGATGGAGGGCAGGTTGGTTCTCCGCCATCCGAATATACCCGATGCCCTTACCTTTGATGAGGCAAGTCTGGCTGCCCAGTGGTCGGGCGATGTCATTCTCCTGCGCAAGGCGGAGATCGCAACCCCGGAAGTCGTCGAACAACCGCGCTTTGGCTTTAGTTGGTTCTTGCCGGCCATGCTGCGCTATCGCTTCTATTTGGGCCAAGCCTTGCTGGCGTCGCTATTCTTGCAGCTCTTTGCCTTGATCACGCCGCTGTTTACCATGGTGATCATCGACAAGGTTCTCAGCACCCGCGGCATCTCAACGCTGAACGTTCTGGTCTTCGGCTTGGTGGCCTTGGCGGTTTTTGACTTGGTCTTGGGCGGTTTGCGGCGGTATCTGTTTAGCCACACCACCAACCGGATCGATGCCGCGCTGGCGGCAGGATTATTCCGTCATTTGATGCAGCTGCCACTGGCTTTTTTTACCTCACGCCAGACCGGCGATACGATCGCGCGATTGCGGGAACTGGAAACCATTCGCGGCTTTCTGACCGGGCCGGCGCTGGTCGCCGTTATCGATTTTGCCTTCGCCTTTGTCTTTTTAGGCGTGATGCTGCTGTTTAGTCCGTTCTTGACGGCGATCGTCACCGGATCAATCATCCTATTCTTGCTGCTCTATGCTGCGGTGGCGCCAGCTTTAAAGGCCAAGCTGCAGCGCAAGTTCGGCACCCAGTCGGACGGGCAATCCTTCCTTGTGGAAACTGTCAGCGAGATTGAGACGGTAAAAAGCCTCGCCCTGGAGCCGCGGTTACAAAGAAACTGGGAACAGCATCTGGTTTCGCAAACCCAAGCCAGTTTCACTACGGAAAATCTTTCCGGAGTTATTGGGCAGACAGCGTCTTTCATCAATAAAATGACCGTCGCCGTAACACTGTGGCTTGGCGCGCAAGCGGTGATTGACGGTGATATGACCGCGGGTCAGCTGATCGCCTTTAATATGATGGTTGGCCGCGTAATCGCTCCGGCGATGCGGATCGCCCAGTTGTTCCAGCAGCTGCAGCAGGTGCGGGTCGCTGTGTCCCGCGTCGGCGATATTCTTAATGCTCGGCCCGAGCCTGGCACAAGCGGCCGTCAATCCTTGCCCGCCCTGAAAGGCCGCGTTCAGTTCGAAGATATGTCGTTCCGCTATGGACCGGAGTCAGCCAATGCCCTGCAGGATATCAATCTTGATGTTCCGGAGGGCCAGATTATCGGCATTGTCGGCTCGTCCGGTTCGGGGAAGAGCACTTTGATGAAGATGCTGCTGCGTCTTTATGTGCCGCAGCAGGGCCGGGTTCTGGTCGACGGCATCAATATTGCCGAAATCGATCCGGTGTGGTTACGGCGCCGGATCGGTGTAGTCATGCAAGACACGGTCTTGCTGAACCGTACGGTACGCGAAAACATTCAAATGGGAGACAGCACCATTCCCATGGAGGCGGTGGAGGCCGCGGCCGAGCTCGCGGGGGCCGCAGATTTTATCCGATCTTTGCCTAAGGCGTACGACACCGTTCTGGGTGAGCGAGGATCGTTGCTTTCCTTGGGTCAACGTCAGAGGATCGCCATCGCCCGCGCCTTGATCGTCGATCCGCAGATCTTAATTTTTGATGAGGCGACCAGCTCATTGGACTCTGAATCAGAACTTATTCTACAGCGTAACCTGCGGCGGATTTGTAAAGGGCGGACGGTATTTTTGATTGCCCACCGGTTGTCCATGCTGAAAATCGCGGATCGGGTCGTCACGATTGAAGGTGGCAAGATTGTCGAGGATGGCCATCCGCAGCGTTTGCTAGGGCAAACAGGACGGTTTGCCGAGCTTTATGCCTTTCAGAACCAACAGGTGCCGGCATGAGTGATCAACTTCAGGCGCAAATACAGCGGGCCAATGATTGGATAAAATCTCTGAAGGCTCATCCGTGGAGTCTTAGATTAGCCAAAGAAATGAAAAAAGTTCGGCCGCATTGGAAAAAACTGCGGTCCTATGTTGGTGCAAAAACAACGAAACTGGAAGGCCTGTGGCTGCGCGCGCGGCATGTTTTAGGCATCGAAGAAAGAGTTGATGGAGCGGAGTTTCTTGCCGGGGTTGGAACTATTGTGCGTCGGCCACCGCCGATAGCAATTTGGTTATTGCCCATGCTGCTGATGGTTCTTTTTGCGGCCACAACAATTTGGGCTTTTGTATCCGAAATCGACATCGTTTCGCCAACCCAAGGCAGAATCGTGCCTAGCAGCCGCGTCAAACTTGTTCAATCTTCGGATATGGCGGTGGTACAGGAAATTCTTGTGCATGATGGCGACCATGTTGAGGTGGGCCAAGAACTGGTCCGTTTTGATCACACCGCCGAAGAGGCCGAGGCCAAACGTATTCGGCAGGAACTTGATTCAGCCCGCGTTGAAGCCGTTCGCATTTTTGCCTTGCTGACAAAGGACAAGAACCCTTTGGAAAGCTATGACCGGCTGGTCAAAGGAGAAGCCGCGGAGGTTGCGGAAGGACGGCGAGTTCTGCAAAGCCAATGGACGAATTACACCGCCCGTCAACTATCGTTGGATCGTCGGATTGACAGCCTACTTGCCGCTAAGGCCGCTGTTACTGCGGAAATCGGGCAGTTACAATCGGTTTTGCCTTTTACCGAGCGTAAAGCCGCGCGATTGAGGGAGCTTGTTAATCGGGGTAATGCGGCGCAAGTCGCCCTTGATGAAGCGGAAGAGCAATTACTCGTGCGCGAACGCACGCTGAATATCAAACAGGCAGAGGCTAGCCGAGCTGAAGCGGAAATCGCGATGGCGCGGCAAGAACGCGCTCAGTTAGAGACGGAAGCCTATGAAAAATTCAGCATGGACCATAGTGCCGTTAGTCAGAAGATTGCGGCTCTTGAGCAGGAGCTTCGAAAAGTAGAGCGTCGTTTAACTTTGCGAACCCTAAATGCGCCCATGGCGGGGGAAGTGTACGACTTAGCCATTCATACGGTAGGCGGTGTGGTTCAGCCGGCTGAAATTCTTATGAAGATTGTTCCGGATAATAGTTCGTTGGAAGTAGAAGTTAATATCCTCAACCGCGATATTGGGTTCATTCGCCAAGGCCAAGAAGTCGAAGTAAAGATCGAGACTTTCAATTTTACAAAATACGGATCGCTTCCAGGATCTGTCCGTAAAATTTCAAGCGATGCCACAGTCGATGAGAAGCTGGGCCCTATTTATCGCGCCTATGTGGCTTTGAATCGTGACGAGCTGACCGTAGATAATCGCCGTATTAAAATTAGGCCGGGGATGACCGCCACTGTTGATATACAAACGGGACACCGAAAGCTTATTGAATATGTTCTGGCGCCAATCCTTCGCTATCAAGATGAAGCCTTGCGAGAAAGGTGATGATACTCGAATATCGACTCGGCAATAATTTAAGAAACCAGATACTTATATCTTAAGGATAAGGAAGATTCGTGCTTTCAAGCGGTCCAAACTCTCGTAAAGTCAAATATTTGCTTTATTAACAATGGCATAAAAAAACTTGCCAACGGGGCTAGGCCGGACTATCCCTTATGCCCATCGAAAGCCACTCAAGAGGTTAATAATGCGATGGCCGGCGCGCATCCTTGCGGTGCTGCTGATCTCCCTCTTCGTGCCTGGTATCACTTCTGCCGCCCAGGTCAAAAAAGCTAAATATATTAGCTGCGTTCCCTATGCGCGTGCCGTCTCGGGCATCATGCTGCGCGGGGATGCGCACACCTGGTGGAAAGCAGCGGAGAATAAATACCTTCGAGCACATCAACCGATTAAAGGCGCCGTCATGGTCATGTCCAAGACCCCGCGGTTGCCGCGCGGCCATGTGGCTATGGTGTCGTCGGTGCTTTCTGATCGGGAAGTTCTTCTTGATCACGCCAATTGGTTAAATCGCGGTCAGATTCATAAAGACATCCTTGCCGTTGATGTATCTCCAAAGAATGATTGGTCGCTTGTGCGGGTTTGGTACCAACCTTCCAAATCCTTGGGATGGCATAACTATAAGGTAAGCGGATTTATCCTACCGGATCCGGAGCCGATTATTGCCTCTGTCAGTATGCCTTCTGATGCGCCAAAAGAGGAAAAGGATTTGGTTGCTGGTGATAGAGGGGGAGACACCCCCTTAGAAGAGAGTGCGCTTAAGCCGGTTCCCGCCGCTCTTCCCAATATTGGGCAGGAATAACTCACTTTACCTTATCGCCGTTCCCGAGTATTCACTCCTTTAGGCTTTTTATAAAAGGAATTTACGTTGCACCGACACTTATCGTGATCGGTCAGCTGTTGTGCCCATGACAAAAACTTATCCTTCTGCGGCAGTTATTGCCTTACTGTGTTCAGTTACATGCTTCGCAATGGTCGATGGCCTTGGTAAGTATCTGGTTGATTCTTATCCTGTGGCCCAGATTGCCTGGGCCAGAAACTTCTTCTTTTTACTGGCGCTGGTTCCGTTAACGCCGCCGCGTCTCTGGCCTCTTATGGTTAAGACGCATCGGCCTTGGGCAATCATCGGCCGCTCGGTTTTACCTTTGGCAACCACGACCCTCGTGATTGTGGGAATTCGCTCTATTCCTTTGGCGGATGCGACGGCCATTCTCTTTGTCGCGCCCCTGGTGATGACGGCTTTATCTGTGCCTCTTTTGCGGGAACGTGTCGGTATTCACCGCTGGATAGCCGTTGTTGTAGGATTCATCGGCGTTCTTATCATCACGCGACCAGGCTATGGTGGATTTGGGTTAAGCGCCGCCATTCTTGTCGCCGGCGCCTGTCTTTCAGCGCTTTATCAACTTCTTACTCGGGTATTGCGGGCGACCGAGACGCCAGAGGCGATGATCTTTTATACTGCCTTCATTGGCACTCTCGTTGCGGCCGTAGCTTTACCGTTCGATTGGGTGGCGCCTGATCTAAAGGGATGGATTTTCTTGGCAGCTTCAGGACTTATCTATGGTCTGGGTCAGTTTCTTTTGGTTAAGGCTTTTTCCGAAGCGGAAGCCTCTCTTTTAGCGCCGTTTCTCTATGCGCAGATTTTAGGAGCGGCTGTAATCGGTTATCTCGTTTTTGGTGATTGGCCCGATATGGTCAGCATACTGGGTACGGTAATTATCATCATCGCCGGACTTTATGTTGCCTGGCGCGAACAAGTTGCCGCAAAACGAGAACAGCGACTTAAAATAGCAATACCAATTACACCATCCAAGTAGATCAGCCGGAATAGGCGACCACGCGTTGGTTCTGTTCGCCTAAACCAGTTACACTCAGGTGTATTGTATCACCTGGTTTTAGAAACACATTCGGCTTCTGGCCAAGCCCAACACCAGGCGGTGTACCGGTCGCGATAATGTCGCCTGGTACAAGTGTCATGAATTGGCTGATATAAGCGATAAGATAGCTTACCCCAAAGATCATGGTTGCTGTTGAGCCGTTTTGGTATCGCTTGCCATTAACTTCAAGAGACAAAGACAGATTTTGCGGATCTTTAACTTCATCAGTCGTCACGAGCCAGGGTCCAATAGGCGCAAAACTTTCGGCGCTCTTACCCTTTGTCCATTGCCCGCCGCGTTCGATTTGGAAGTGTCGTTCGGACACGTCATTGACTACGCAATAGCCAGCAATATGCGCTATCGCCTCAGACTCCTTTACGTAACGGCAGACGGATCCAATAACGATTCCAAGCTCGACTTCCCAATCAAGTTTTATGGAATCTTTGGGCTGAATAATATTGTCGTTGGGTCCGCAAATTGCCGAGGTATGTTTGTTAAAAAGTATGGGCTCCTTGGGAATCTCTGCGCCTGTTTCCGCAGCATGATCCGAATAGTTTAACCCCACACAAATAAAGTTTGGGACGCGCGCAACGCATGGACCAAGGCGAGGAGTAGTGGAGACAATAGGCAGGTCATCAACGGCAAGACCGCGAATGCGATCAAGCCCGCGAGGCGATAGGATCTCGCCTCCCAGATCACGAAAGTGAGCGGATAAGTCGCGGATTCGTTCTGAAGAATCAAGGAGACCTGGTTTCTCTTGTCCTTTTTCCCCCCAACGCAATAACTTCATCGTTATCTCCTTTGATCCAACTTTGTGTAGGTTTCTTAGAGAGACCATCCCCCATCAATTATCATCGTGGTTCCCGTCGTAAAAGCAGAGTCATCACTGGCTAAATAAACAGCCATGGCGGCAACTTCGGATGCCTTGCCCAATCGACCCATTGGTTGGCGTGCAATGAAGTCTTTTCTTGCCTGTACCGGATCGGCGAAAGCGTTAATACGATTATCTAAGGAAGGCGATTGTACTGTGCCGGGACAAATACAATTGCACCTTACGCCTTGTTTAATAAAATCTGCTGCTACCGATTTGGTTAGACCAATTACCGCCGCTTTAGTGGTGCCGTAGACAAAGCGAAAGGGGGCGCCGCGAATAGACGACGCAACGGAAGCCATATTTATGATTGATCCTTGGCTTTTATCAACCATAGTCGGCAAGAAAGCTCGGATCATCCAATACATACTGCGGAGGTTTAGGTCGAAGGCAAAATCCCACTCGTCATCTGTACAGGTTAATATCGTATTATGATGCACAAAACCGGCGCAGTTAAAGAGGATATCGATATTTCCGATTTCCGCTGCGAGATTTTTAATGGCTTTAGGATCACGCACATCCAAATGCCGACTATCGATTTTGGGTTGGGCTTTCTTTAGCCGCTCCAAGCCTTGATCATCAATGTCTGTGGCAATGACATGTGCGCCCTCGGCGGCAAAAGCCAGCGCGGTCGCTTCACCGATTCCTGCGGCAGAGGCTGTGCAGACAGCGATCTTATTGGCGAGACGTCCGGCCATAACCGCTCTCCTAGTTAATGGTTATTCCGAGGAATTTTACTACCTACGTGCCGGTAGTGAACGGCAGACTCGATACATCCACCTGTCGCAAGTTGACCAACCGTTGCACGATACAGCTCCTGCCAAGGGGTGTGGTTTTCAAGTTTCGGCGCCTTGTAGCGATCGCGTCGCGCTTTCAGTTCTTCGTCAGTAATGAGAATATCGGCACGACCTTTGTTTAAATCGATGCGAATCTTGTCGCCTGTCTCGAGAAGGCCAAGATTGCCGCCCGCGGCTGATTCAGGTGAGGCATTTAGAATGGAGGGGGAGCCGCTTGTTCCGCTTTGGCGACCATCTCCCATAGTGGGCAGTTCAAGAATTCCCCGTTTTATTAACGCATCAGGCGGCTGCATATTCACAACTTCGGCGGAACCGGGATAACCAATAGGCCCGGTGCCGCGAATGACGAGCATACAAGTCTCGTCTATCTTAAGGTCGGGATCGTTAATGCGTGCATGATAATCCTCGGGGCCTTCAAAAACGATGGCCCGGCTATCAAAAACGCCTTCGTGACCCGGTTGCTCAAGATATTTCTTGCGAAAATTCTCGGTAATGACTGATGTTTTCATAATGGCTGCGTCAAATAAGTTGCCGCGCAGGACAGCAAACCCTGCTTTGGTTTTTAAAGGTTTGTCATAAGGCCGAATAACATCAGGTTCGGGTGACTTCGCTTGACTTACATTGTCTTTGATTGTGCGGCCATTCACTGTCAAAGCGTCACCATGCAGTCGGCCGGCTATCAGCAGTTCATGCATAACAGCAGGAACCCCGCCCGCGCGGTGATAGGCTTCACCTAAATATTGGCCGGCTGGCTGGCAGTTGACGAGGAGGGGAATATCATGCCCAAAGGTTTGCCAGTCATCGATGGATAAGTCGACCCCGATATGGCGCGCGATTGCTGTGACATGAGGGGGGCAGTTCGTTGAGCCGCCTATAGCCGAAGTAACAATGATGGCGTTTTCAAAAGCTTTACGGGTAAGGATCTTCGTTGGCGTTAGACCTTCATGGACCATTTCTACAACGCGTTGCCCTGTGAAATAGGCCATTTGGCCGCGCTCGCGATAAGGCGCAGGTATACTGGCGCATCCTGGCAAGGACATGCCTAAAGCTTCGGCCACACTGTTCATAGATAAAGCCGTGCCCATGGTGTTGCAGTGACCATCACTGGGGGCAGATGAGCATACCATGTCCATATATTCGTCATAAGTTAATTTACCCGCGGCATGCAGCTTCCGAGCTTCCCATAAAACACTGCCCGAGCCGACGAGTTTCCCTTGCCAATGTCCATCCAGCATGGGACCGCCTGAGAGAACAATAGCGGGCAGGTCTATGGTTGCCGCAGCCATGATGCAGGCGGGGGTGGTTTTATCGCAGCCAGTCGTTAAGACAACCCCGTCCAGAGGATAACCGTAAAGCACCTCTACCAATCCTAGATAGGCAAGATTTCGGTCCAAGGCCGCCGTGGGGCGCTTGCCGGTTTCTTGAATAGGATGGACGGGAAACTCGATAGGGATGCCGCCTGCATCTCGTATCCCTGCCTTTAGGCGTTCGGCAAGTTTGACGTGAATACGGTTGCACGGGGCAAGGTCGCTGCCTGTTTGAGCAATACCGATGATCGGTTTGCCAGCCTGCAATTCGGCGCGGGTCAAGCCATAGTTAAGATAGCGCTCAATATAAAGAGCCGTCATGCCAGGGTCGCTTTGATCATCAAACCAGAGCTGACTCCGTAGCCGTTTTTTGCGCTCTTCTTGCTTCTTGGCCATTCACTCCCCCTTACCCTTGGCGCTCTTAGCCTTGGTTTTAAGGATTATGCCGTCTCACCCCATATTCAAGCAAGGCACGTCTTGCTTGCTAAGCAAGGGGAAATTCATCTATCAGGTATATGGTCATAAGGGGGGTGCATGAGAATTGCCGCCATAGGGGAGTGCATGCTGGAGCTGTCGGGGCAGCCCGCGGAAGGGCTCCGTCTTGGGTACGGAGGAGATACGCTAAATACGGCGGTTTATCTGGCGCGGCTGGGGGTGTCCGTCGACTATGTGACGGCCTTGGGCGATGATCCTTTTAGCGCCTCGATGATTGCCGCATGGCAGCAAGAAGGCGTGGGTATCGATAAAGTCATTCGCTTAAAAGGGAGGTTGCCGGGTCTTTATATGATTTCTGTCGATGAGAAAGGCGATCGCCGATTTTTTTACTGGCGGGATCGAGCTCCCGCACGGGACATCTTTTCCGTCCCGGAGGCAGCCGCGGTTCTCGAAAGCCTGGGCAATTATGATTGGATTTATTTATCGGGAATTAGCCTATCTTTATATGGTGATGACGGCCGAGGAAAACTTAATACATTATTGGATGCGGCGCGTGAAAAAGGGACAAAGGTTGCCTTTGACTCAAATTATCGCCCGGCAGGATGGCCGTCCATTGCCGCTGCACGCGAAGCCTATGATAATCTACGGCGGCGTTGTGATTTAGCTTTAAGCGGGATCGAAGATGAAAAACCTCTGTATGGGGATCAAGATGCCTTGGCGGCGGCAAAGCGGCTTCGGGCATCGGGTATAACGGAGGTTTCCGTAAAAACAGGCGATACGGGAAGCGTCGTTTGGACTCAAAACATGAAATCTCCGTTGAGTGTAGACGCCAAAAGCGTTCCGCAGGTGGTAGACACCACGGCCGCCGGCGACAGCTTTAATGCAGGCTATTTGGCGGCTCGGCTTATGCGCGGTTGGGATGGTCTCGCGGCTGCAAAGGCAGGGCATGAGCTGGCGGCATCGGTTATACAGTATCGCGGCGCCATCATTCCGAAGGAGGCCATGCCCCATGCAGAATAAAAACAAAGACCTTGAAAGTCTTTTGACTCGCGCGCCGATTATCCCCGTATTGGCGATAGATGATCCAGGCGTCGCTGTCGAACTGGCTCAAGCCTTGGTTGCCGGAGGGTTGCAGGTCATTGAAGTGACTTTGCGTTCGTCGCGCGCAGCCGAAGTCTTGCAGAGGATGGCATCGGTAAAGGGTGCAATAGTGGGGGCCGGAACCGTTTTGACAGCTGACCAAGCGGAGAGGGCGGTTCAATCTGGCGCTAAATTTCTTGTGTCACCCGGTGCAACGCCTCGGCTTCTTGATGCAGTAGCGACGATGGCTGTGCCTTTGTTGCCTGGCGCCGCGACATCGAGCGATATCATGCTGCTGGTTGAGCGTGGTTACCGGTTTTTAAAGTTCTTTCCCGCTGAACCTATGGGTGGCGTGGCGATGCTCAAATCATTCGCCGGCCCTTTTCCTCAGATAAAGTTTTGTCCGACAGGCGGGATCGACGCGGTAAAGGCCAAAAGTTACCTAGCCCTCGCCAATGTAGTTTGCGTGGGTGGATCCTTTGTGACGCCGGAAACACTTATCGCCGCCCGTAACTGGACGAAGATTGCAGAATTAGCGAAGTCAGTAGTTAGTAAAATGACTTAACCCGCGATGCTTAAACGGGGATCGTCGATAATATAGCCCTCATGCTTAAAGACTTTCAATCCGCTGTTTTTGTAAGTTGCGACAGCTTTAGGATGATCAAAGATACAAGTGTGTAGCCAAACGCGTTTGGCGTTTTTCATCCACGCCAGCCGGATGATCTGATCCAGGAAATAGGGGCCTAAGCCACGCCCAACAAAATCGGGCAGAAGACCGAAAAAAGCAATCTCAACATTGTCAGGATCACGTCGATCAATTTCGGCATAGCCCACGATCGCATCGTCTTGTGAAAATAGGTGAATCTCGACCTGAGGATGGTGGATGATCTCTGCCAAAGCTTCATCGGTAATCAATTTGCGGACATGCCACATCCAATTTGAACCAACGGCATCGTAAATCCACCGATAGAATTCTACCGTAGGTTTTTCTAGATGAGTTATGACAAGATTGGGCACTGGCGGTGTACGGGCGGCCCCGGAAGGCGCCTCGAGCATTTCCAAATGAATAACCTCCATCCAAAGTTTATTGGGTGGGATAGGTGGCCGCTCACTCGGCGATGAAAACGTTTCTTTAATCATGGGACTTTTGCAGTTGCAGGATCACTTGCCCATTCGCTCCATGATCCATCATAAATCGGCACATCGGTCCGGCCGAGAAGATGAAGCCCTGCCGCCAGCACGCAGGCTGTGACACCGGAGCCGCAACATGCCACGATCGGCCGATCAAGAGCTACCCCGGCTTTTAAGAAACGGTCTTTGATTTGCTCTTTTGGTAGGAATGTACCGGTTTGGGCATCCATAATCTCACCAAAAGGAAGATTAAGACTACCGGGAATATGACCGGAGGGCATGCCGGGACGAAGTTCGGGCAAGGTGCCATGGAATCTTCCTGCGGCACGGGCATCTAGAATCTGCTCAGTCTTTGTCTGGAGATTTTTGATGACAGATTGTTTATCGCGCACAAGGTCGGGCCTAAATTGCGATTTAAAAGTTTGAGCGGTTGGCGTGACGTGCTTATCTGTTAAGGGATGGTTTTCTTTAACCCATTTTGTTAATCCACCATCAAGTATCGCAATATTGTCATGGCCAAATACGCGAAACATCCACCAGACCCGGGGTGCGCCAATCATGGATGTGTTATCGTAAACAACAATCCGACTACTACTGCCCAAGCCTAAATTCCCAACTTTCATGGCAAAAAGTTCGGGCGTCGGCAGCATATGCGGAAGTGGGTTGGTTTTGTCCGATATGGCATCGATATCGAATGGAACCGCGCCAGGGATGACATGCGTTTTAGCGAATTCAACCTGAGCCTCGCGGCCCATTCCTGGAACAGAATAGGTTGCGTCCACAATACGTAGATCGGGGTCTTTTAGATGCTCAGCTAGCCACGTTGTTGATACGAGCGGGCCAAAAGATAATCCTACCATAGTCACTCCATTCACGAGTTGGAAAATCCAAGAATGACCCGCCGATTTTGGCGGCCTTTCTTTTCTATCTTTACCACTTCTACCGAGCCAATTTCCTTAGTCCTCCGGACATGAGTGCCGCCGCATGGTTGTAGATCTAATTTCTCAACGTTGATAAGCCTTACAGTTCCGGATCCCGTGGGAGGCTTAACGCTCATAGTCTTGACCAGCTCTGGCCGATTGCTGAGTTCTTCGTCTGTTATAGACGTTGCGCTAACAGCATGATCGCCACTAATCATGGTGTGCAGTTTTTTAGTGATTTCTTCTTTTGTAATAGACATCTCAGGCATATCAAAATCCAAGCGACTACGCTCGGCGCCAACCTGACCACCCGTTACAGGATAAGATAAAACAGCCGATAGAAGATGCAAAGCCGTATGCATTCTCATATGATTGTAACGCCTATCCCAATCCAAAACAGCCGTGACTTTAATTTTTGCGGATGGTTTGGCGCTCTGCGGGTCGAGAATATGAACTATTTCACCTGGCAGAGTGCCCTTCACCGTATCAATAACGGCCAAACGTTCGCCATTCTCTAAGAGAAGGTAGCCAGTGTCTCCAGGTTGCCCGCCACCCATGGGATAAAAAATCGTTCGATCTAAGATGACGCCCTGATCCCGAACGTCGATAATTTCTGCGATACAAGTTTGTAGATAGGCATCATCACGAAAAAGCGGTAAAGTTTTACTCATTAGGCTTGCCCCATGGATTAAGCTTTCTCTAAGCCCAACTGCCGCAAATCATCCATTGCAGGAGGCGATTTTAGCCAGGAAGGATAGGGTAATTCCTTTTGTTGGAGAAAGGTCGGATTGAATAGTTTTGAGCTGTATCTTACGCCGCTGTCGCATAAGACCGTAACGATAATATGGCCGGGCCCAAGTTTTTTGGCGAGGCGAATAGCGCCAGCAACATTTATTCCCGACGATCCTCCCAGGCAAAGCCCCTCGTGCTGAAGAAGATCAAAAATGATCGGCAAGGCTTCTTGATCAGGAATTTGAAATGCCTCATCGATGGGGGCATTTTTGAGATTTTCCGTAATCCGGCCTTGGCCGATACCTTCCGTTATTGAACTTCCTTCAGCTTTGAGCTCGCCATGCTTATAAAAATTATACAAGGCGGCCCCCATTGGGTCGGCAAGGGCGATGCAAATATCTTTATTGCGCTCTTTGAGAGCTAGCCCTGTACCGGCAAGCGTCCCTCCGGTGCCAACTGCAGCCACAAAGCCGTCGATTTTACCTGAGGTCTGCTGCCAAATCTCGGGGCCTGTTGTGCGGTAGTGTCCATCGCGGTTAGCGGTATTATCGAATTGATTGGCCCAGATGGCTCCGGCCTTTTCCGTCTGCGCTAAATGCTCGGCAATTCGCCGCGAAACATGGACGTAATTGTTAGGATTGCGATAAGGTGCGGCAGGAACCTCGATCAATGTTGCGCCACATAGCCGAAGCATGGCTTTTTTCTCGTCACTTTGCGTGTCGGGAATAACGATAACGGTGCGATAGCCGCGTGCATTCCCCACTAAAGCCAAGCCGATCCCGGTGTTTCCGGCAGTTCCTTCGACCACAACCCCTCCGGGTTTCAGTCGGCCTTCCTGTTCAGCGGCCTCGATAATAGCTAGGGCCGCTCGGTCTTTAACCGACCCTCCGGGGTTTAAAAACTCGGCTTTGCCTAAAATCTGGCAATCTGTCCGCTCTGATGGGCCTTTAAGTTTGATCAGAGGCGTATTACCAACGGCTTCAACAAACCCGGAGCGAATTCCTATCGGCACATTATCCCTCAATCAGCAAGTTGATCTTATCCTTTAAGAGTCAGAAATGGGCCAAAGCCCTGCCAAAAATCCCGCTTTTAAAGGGTAAGACCATTGAGTATTTGCTTCTAGCCGCAAAAAATCTATTATTTTGATGCAAGGAGACAACCAATGTTAACGATAGGCGATCCGGCACCGTGGTTTGTAGCGGCATCAAGCGTGAACCCAAGGTTTGATTTCAGTCAGGCTGCGGGCCGTCACATTGCCTTGTGCTTTTTTGGCTCAGCGGGAAATGCCGAGGTTGCTCGTATGATAAAGGCGCTGCACGAGCCGGCCAATCTTATCGATGATACTCGGATCAGCTTTTTTGGTGTAAGCAATGATCCTGCCGATGAAAAGCGCGAAGCGACCCAAGCGCGGGTTCCCGGAATTCGCTTTTTTTGGGACAAAAATCGTGAGGTCGCCAAACTCTATGATGTAGCCGAGCGCCTGGGAAATTCCAACGGCGCGACGCCGGTTACCTTCCTGCTGGATCCATTTTTGCGGGTTTTGGGTATCCTCAGCGGTTTGTCGCCGGCAGAGCATGCTAAGGCTCTTATGGCGGCGGTTATTGCCTTGCCAACGCCGGCAAAGCCGGAACCGGCGCCACAAATCGCCCCGGTACTCATTATTCCGCGCGTGTTAGAGCCTAGTTTTTGCCGGACTCTTATAGATCTCTATAATCAGCATGGTGGTGAAGACAGCGGCTTTATGCGCAATGATAATGAAGGCCGCACCTATGGCATGATTGATTATCGATTCAAGAGACGACGCGATTATAATATTGAAGACGAGAATGTCCGGCGCGCTCTTGCCACAAGAATTAAACAGCGACTTCTTCCTGAGATTCAGAAAGCTTTCCAATTCAATGTAACACGGATCGAGCGGTATATTGTTGCTTGCTATGATTCAAAAGAAGGTGGTTATTTTAGACCGCATCGCGACAACACCACCAAGGGAACAGCACACCGACGTTTTGCCGTCACTATGAATCTTAATGCCGAAGAATATGAAGGCGGGGATTTAATGTTCCCCGAATTTGGAACCCGGACATATCGCGCGCCGACGGGCGGGGCTGTTGTTTTCTCTTGTTCGCTTCTGCATGAGGCAACGCCTATTCGAAGTGGGCTGCGCTATTGTACGTTGCCGTTCCTATATGACGATGCCGCGGCTAAGATTCGCCAGGAAAACCTCAAATACATGGCGCCCACTGCAGAGTGGAAAAACGCCAACGAAGGGAATCTAGACGATATCAGTAAGCCTATGGAGCCGTCCAAATCTTCTTCAGCCGCTTCCGGTTGAGTGCAAGCCACTGTAGTCCCAGGATAGTTACCGCATTGTTGAAGTAATGGTCTTCCAGTTTCTTAACGATGGTTGGCCAATCCACTGTGAAGATTCGCAAGTCTTCCTGTTCGTCGACGAGACCGTAGATACCTCCAACCGAAGGAGCGTCTATCCACGCAGCGAACAAATGCATCTTATCGGCGCAGCCACCTGGGCTGATTAAGAAACTACCCGCGGGTACAAGTGCGCGCACATTTAAATGCGTCTCTTCCCAAGTTTCTCGGTGGGCAACATCTTCAGGCTTTTCACCATCCTCTATGAAACCGGCAATGATTTCGGTCATAAATGGATGTTCATGAGCAAGAAAGGCTCCGGGGCGGAATTGCTCCAGCAAAACAAGCCGATCCTGGATTGGGTCATAGGGGATAACTGCAACGCCATTTCCGCGCGTAAAAACGTCGTACCGGCGGGGTTTGCTCATGCCTCCGGCATGTAGCGAGTGACGCAGATCTATCGCTTTAACGCGGCAAGAGCCCTCATAGGTCACTTCCTGATGTAATACGTCGATTTGGGGAGGCTTGGATTTATCCATAAAACTCTCTAAAAAGGGCTGAAATCTGCAGTTTTCAAGTAAGATAAGAAAATTAAAATACGCCCATTTCCAACCTGGAATAGGCCGACTATAGTCCCCACAAGCCGGGGAGCACAACGGCAGCCATCTCATAAGGCAAATAAGAATATGCCGGGTGAAGAGCAAAAAATAAGAGCACTCAGTCAAATGGCTGTGCGCTTTAAAAATGTATGGATGCGATGCGGAATTTGGGGATTCGCAGCGGCGATCGTTGTCGTGTGCGGAGCTTCTTCTGCTATGGCAGATTTAGCCCAGGGGCGGGCGGCTTACCTGGCCGGTAATCATCGACAGGCGCTACGCCAGTTGGAGCCTCTCGCAAGTGCGGGCGATGCAGAAGCCCAACTTTTGATTGGTTCGCTTTATCTTCATGGCCAAGGAGTGCGGCGCGATCCAACGCGCGCCATTACATATATAACAACCGCCGCCCAACACGGCCGTGTAGAAGCGCAGACACTGTTGGGCTTTATTTATTATTACGGTACAGGCTACGCGCCAGACGACAAGCTTCGCGATTTTAGCAAGTCGGTGGAGTGGCTAACTCAAGCCGCTAATAACGGCGATAGCTTTGCACAATATCTTTTAAGTCAACTTTATGAAACTGGCGTCGGTGTATCTCCCGATCGAGCGAAGGCTGTGGAATGGGGTCGAAAGGCGGCAGAGAAAGGTAACGCGGGGGCACGGGTCCTGACGGGTTATCTTCTGGTCCGTGATTTTCCTTCGGCAGCAAACCTCATAGAAGCTTATACCCAATTCGATAAGGCTGCCGCAGCAGGATATCCGGGCGCGAGTGATAACCGTGCCCAAATGAAAACATTATTGGTGGTCAACGATTTATGGGATACAGCTCTGAATGCGCCGGTATCACCGGAAAAAGTCGGTGGTGGACGCGAGCTGGATCGAGTTTATGCCCAAGCAAAGGCCAAGCCTCGAGACCATGATCTTCGCCTAACCTATGCCAATCTTTTGCGTGCGGCAAATGCTCCAGATAAGGCTGCTGCAGAGTACTGTGCGGCATTGATCTTGAAACCTGACGATTTGACATCGCAGACTCAGCTTGTGCAGCTTAACGCCTCCAATTGCCCAGCGCTGAAAGTGGCAAATAACAGCGGTTTAGCTTCACCCAACTCTAATGCGTCCCCGACAAATATTGCCCCGTCGGCATCGCCTCCTGTTGTGGCAACGGCTTCGTCATCTGAATTATCCTTGGCATCTAGTGAGGCAAAAAAAGACTGGATGGTTCGCATTGGTGCGGGTGGTGTTTATGCGCCGGTCTTTGAGGGGTCGAATCGCTATCGTCCGGCTGCGGCGCCTATTTTCGATGTCAATTGGAAAGACCGCGTTCTCTTAACAGCCCGATCGGATATTTACATCCGCGATTTAAGTCCTCAACTTGCCGTCAATGCGTTAAATACGGAAATGTTCACCTTGGGCGTAAGAGCAGGGTATGATTTCGGCCGCAAAGCTGACTATTATATCGAAGGTTTGGATGACATCGATCCCTATGTGAAGCTTGGAGCATATGGTATTATTAAAGTTGACAACTTCAAGGTTGATGTCGGATTTGATCACGATGTCATGGGTTCCACAGACGGTGGCATCTTGGATGTTGGCTTAGGTTATGGTTTTAGATTTCCAACGCGGACCGCCTTTGATGTTCGTGTTGGATCAAGATTCGCGACGAAATCTTGGATGGAAAGTTATTACGGCGTTTCTTTGGCTGAATCTTTACGCTCCGGTCTGCCGGTATACGATGCTGGCGCAGGATTTAAGGACATCTCCCTATCAGGAAATCTGACCCAAAGCATAACCGACCATTGGTCGTTATTGGCCTATGCTCGGATTCAACGTCTGACCGGTGACGCAGATGAGAGTCCTGTTAGCAAAACGGAGATGCAGGGAAGTGGCGGACTAGGCGTTGCCTATACATTCTGATCGATAAGGGGGCTCGATGTCGCAAGAAAACCATATTAAGGAACTTAATGAGCAATATGTCCGCGCTTCACTAGAAGGTGATGTGGAGTGGTATCGCCGGCACCTTACAGAAGATTTTATTTGCATTGATTCCGATGGATCTGTTCTTAACAAGGCGGCCTTCTTGGATCAAACCGCGCAAGGATCAGATTTAGCTTCTTATAATTTAGACGAAGTGAATATTCGCTTCTATGGCGACGTAGCTCTGGTACGCGCCACGGGATCATGGAAAGCAAAGAATGGTCGTCCGGGTGTCAGCCGTTATACGGACATTTACGTTCGATCGGGTAATGATTGGCGTGTTGTTTCTGCTCAGATCACGCGGCCGACCGTATAAAATAGCAAACCCTCGCCGAGGGGCGAGGGTTTGCCGAAGGGGCTTTCCGGACGCGGGGAGGGGGAGTTCCGTTCCGCCCCTTTAGAGGTTACTGAGGTTTATTCGCCTTGTTTTGCATCCATTGTTGACGCATGGCTTCACGGGCGGTTCTCATTTCTTCCTGAGTTACCTTGCCGTTGTGATCGGCATCCAAACGGGCAAAGCGCTTATCGCTTGCCGACTCAGATTCGGCCTTTGAAATCGTGCCGTCATGATCTGCATCAAGCATATCAAACCAACGTTTGCGACCTTCTGCTTGGCGATAAGGATCTGCACCGTTATGGCCATGGCGACCCGAGCGGGCAAATTCTGAGAACTCGTCTTTCGTTACCTTGCCGTCGCTGTTCTTATCGCTTTTGACAAAAGCCTGATCCGTGTGCTCTTTCATGCGGGCAATCATTTGATCGCGTGCGGCCTCTGCTTCGGCTTTGGTTACTGCGCCGTCGTGGTTGGCATCAATTTTGTTAAACCAGCCTTCACGGTCACCACCATGATGGCCTCTGTGGCCGCCATGATGCTTACCGCGCATTTCAGCCATTTCTTCCTGGGTGATCTTACCGTCATTGTTTTTATCTAGGCGTGAAAAGGCGCGATCACCTCGTGCGCGAAATTCTTCGGAAGAAATCGTCCCATCTGAGTTGGCATCAATCTTTTTCCACATGCGCTCACTGTGAGCCTGATATCGATCCTGACTCATGGGAGCAGCGGTCACGGCTGTGGCCATCACGGTAACGCTTAGAACCGCGGCGGCACTGCTGAGTAACAGGAATTTTGATTTGGTCTGCATAGTAGTTGCCTCTCTAAACCCGGGGGGAGCGGGCTCTCGTTGTTGATGACGAGACCATAAGAAAGGTCATCTGAACGTTATCTGAATAATGATTTGTGTAAAAATATTGGCTCCCCGGGAGGGATTCGAACCCCCGACCAGCCGGTTAACAGCCGGCTGCTCTACCGCTGAGCTACCGAGGAATAATATGCCATGTGCTCAAGATGGCCGTTTATAGCAAAGGCTTGTCACCTTGCAAACGCTGATCGAGTAAAAACATAAATTAATCTGATCTCAATGTCTGCAGGGAGGCCCGGGCCGGAATCGAACCGGCGTACGCGGATTTGCAGTCCGATAGATAGCCACTCTCCCACCGGGCC
>CAYNIC010000023.1:2265-26963 GCA_964397465.1 uncultured Rhodospirillales bacterium | reverse complement strand
AGTTTTGCGGGGAGACAGGAATATCGAGGGCAGTCACATCTGCAGCATTTGTTTCATAAGGAGTATTGGCGGCACTGCGCACCATGAGAAAGCCATATCACCTTTAGAAAAGTTCGTTATCCGCTCATGATATTCTGCTGCCGAAACTAACAGCGACGCGCGTATAGTAAACGAAACTTCCCTTGACTACCTATAGGAATAATATCATTATTTTTGTCTAAAATTTTTCTTTTTTCCCCATATCTATATGTTTTATTTGGCACTAATTTCCTATTCAGACATTTAGAGCCATTCATAATGCCTGAAATGGTAGAAAAATATCATATATTGTTAAGTCCACAGTAAATCGCCATCAGCATAGTTGCCCGAAATCCGCCTAAAGAGGATAAATCATGAAACCCACCGCTGCTCATCCCTCCTCCATCAGCCTTCTTGAAAAAGAGATTCGTACGCTACGGCACTGGGTTTATGGTCTTGCATTTTGCCTATGTGCCTGTGGGGCAATTGCCGCTCTCTCGGCAGCCTCTAGTCAAGCGCAGAACGCCGCTGCGCCCCCCTCTTCCACAGCGGCGATGCGAATGGAAACCCTGACGACTGACAGACTTGTGGTCGTAGATGCGCAGGGCCGCGCACGTATTGTGTTAAGTGTCGCCGATGGAGTTGGCCCCTCTGTCGTTCTCTATGGGGACAACGGCGCGGGAAAAGCCATGCTGGCTCTTAGTGGAAGCGGTGCCATGCTCGGAATGTTCGATGATGCCGGCCGTTCCCGCCTACGGATGGGCTTAACAGAAACCATTGGGCCAAGTCTCATTTTAAAGGACGAGCAGGATCACCCACGAACTATTGTTTCTGTAACCGGAGAAAAGGGAGGCTTACAGATCCTGGGCACAGATGAAAAACCTATGTGGCAGGCTCCGTAGACCCCCCTTTAGCTTTTATCGCTCGCGGAATGCTTGAGTAATTGCCGTGTATATCGGACGTATCAAGTACTCAATAAGAGTTTTACGATTTGTTTTGATATCCGCCACAACCGTCATGCCGGGCAAAATCAAGTTGTGCCCGGGTGTTTCGCCAACATAGTTACGATCAAGATCGATCCGGGCCCTATAAAATGAATTTCCCTTATCATCCGTGAAGGTTGTTGCCGAAATGCGTGAGACTTTCCCGTTCAATGCGCCAAATTTTGTAAAATCATAGGATGAAAATTTCACCTTTGCCTCTTGGCCCACCGAGATAAATCCTACATCCCGCGGAGGAATTCGTGTTTCGACTACCAAGGTTTCATCCAAAGGTACGATATGCACCACCGGTCCGCCAGCAGCGATCACGCCGCCAATGGTATTAACCTCCAGAGATTGAACAACGCCTCGAACAGGAGATTTAATTTCAAGGCGCTCTTTCCGATCATCGATCCGGGCAATGGCTTCACGTAATTCCGCCAATTCCTTGGTAACGAGGCCCATTTGTTGAACAGATTCAGATTTAAGTTTGCTATCGAGTTCTAACGTCCGCCCTTTGGCTTCGGCGATAGCCTCACGGCTGGTACGCGCCTTACCGATAACCTCATTCAGCAAACCCGTGTTACGGCTTAGTTCGCGTTGGGTCTCAAGGTAAAGAACCCGAGAAACAAGGCCTTTCTCGAGAAGCGTTTCCCGCATTTTAAGTTGTTCTGATAAAAGAGCAATTTGCTCGCGGATAGATTTCTCTTGCCCGCTTAATACCGCCAGCTCGGCTTCGCGCTGAGCAATTTGAGTATCAAGCACCATAACTTGGCTCTCTCGTGACTGTCTTTGCAAATCCATGATCGATTTTTGATCATTAACCAACATGGCATACCGATTATCGACCGTACCGTAATTTGGCTCCCGGCCCTCGGCATAGGCCCTTAACCGTTCCGCCTGCAGCTCGAGTGCCACGCGACGGGCCTCCAACTGATCGCGATCTGCCTTAAGATCATTTGGGCGTAAAGTAACCAAGGTTTGGCCTTGTTCGACGATGTCGCCAGGGCCAACGAATATCTTTTCTATGACACCGCCTTCATGATGCTGGATCGTTTGCACCATACCCGAAGGCATAACTTCGCCGCTGGTGACAGAAACTTCGTCAACCTTCGTAATGGCCGCCCAAGCAATAAAGCCTGCAACCAGGCCTGCAATTACAATTAGGCTCGCATGATTAAATCGGCTAGGGCCAACCTCTTCTAACATAATAGATTGGGCAAGAAAACGCTGACGCGCCAAAGCCTTTGGCTGAGCCATGGGCACTGACACTTCAGTTTTATTTTCTCCGTCGACCGTCATCTCCGTCATATGTTCAACTCCGTATTGCTCCTGTAAGGGCAGGCATTTTTACATTAAGTCTTTAGGAAGCTTACTAAGCACCTCTTCGGGTGTCCCGGAGAAGCGAATGATTCCTCGATCTAGTACCAACATTCGATCTGCAAGCCGCATATGACTTGGGCGATGCGTTACGATAAATACGGTTGCACGCCCCCGTAATTGGGTAAGCGTTGACATGAGGGTTCTATCGCCATCTGCATCCAAATTGCTTCCCGGTTCATCAAACAACATAATAGGAGCCTTGCTCAAGTAAGCGCGTGCCAAAGCTAAAGCCTGCTGAAAACCTGTGGGCAACTGCCGCAATATTTGATCGCCGATACGAGTCTGAAACCCTTCAGGCAAGAGTTCAATGGTGCCTAACACGCCAGCCATATGCGCTGCTTCACGAATGGCCATATGATCGGCGGTAGGATTTCCAAGTTGGAGATTTTGTTCGATCGTACCATGAAATAATTCGCAAACCTGCGGTACATAGCCGATCGAGTGGCGTAAATGATGCGGATCGATCTGACGAATATCGATTCCATCAACTGAAACCGAACCAGCTTGAGGCTGATACAAACCCGCAATAAGCTTAAGGATTGTCGATTTCCCTGCGCCATTGGCCCCGGTAACCGCCACGATCTCGCCCGGGGGTATATCAAAAGACGCACCAATTAAAGCCGGGTCGCCTTCCGGAATATAGCGGATCGATACACGATTAAATGTAACTCGACCTTCAAACCTCTTGGCCGCAGAGGTCGCTAAATACGGACTGCGCTCGGCGCGCATTCCCATTAACTGATCCACACGACGAATGCCCGTACGAACCTGCTCCAGCCGTGTCATTGCGATAAGAAGCATTTGCATCGGCGTCAGAATTCGCCATACCAGCGCCATACAGGCAATCAGACCACCGACGGAAAGCTCCTGGTGCAGGACTAACTCGATACCCACTACAAGAGTAAGGATGCCTGCGGCGATCATCATGATTTGCGCAAAGGTGCTGGCAAAGTTCGCAACCTGCGCCGTTCGGTAATTTGCCATCGCAGCCTGAGCCGAAAGATCACGGTAACGGTCTAGCCAGACCGTTTCTGCCGTATGGTACTTAATCGCCCGAAGATTAGAAACTGTCTCCACCAAGAATGAGTGGCGTCCGGATGTCCCGCCCATGCTCTGCATAACACCACGCTGAACGGCAGGGATGATTAAGGCGCCGGCAACGAGATAAATCACCAACATTGCCGCTGGTACCAAGGCCATAACGCCACTGATTAAAGCAACCGTCACGATAAACAAGATGACAAAGGGAAGCTCTAAAAAGGCCAAGGCCAAAGGACCTACGAAAAAATCACGCAACGATTCAAATTCACGGAACCGTGCCGTCTGGGCGCCGACGGTTGCGCGCTCGGTAAGGGCCATAGGAAGATTGAGCAGTTTTTGGAAAACGGCGCTGCCGGCAAGCAAATCCACGCGTGCTGCTATGTAGGCGAGCAATTTACCGCGCATATACTGTAGAACAATTTCCCCCAGTAAGGCAAAAACGATGCCTATTCCCAAGTAGAACAACGTAAGCTCTGAACCCGTTGCAATGACCTTATCGTAGACAGCCATGACAAAAAGCGGCGTCGCCAAATTCAGTACGCTGATGGTCACCGTCATCGCGAAAATTCGCCAGAAAAACGGCCTAAACCGACTGGCCAGCTGACGCACCCATCCCGTCTTACCCCGTGCAGCTATATCTTCCTCAACCTGTACGGGAGAGAAAAAATACACCGTCCCAGAAATGTTCGACTTTGCGATGGTCTTTTCCTGGAAAAGGCTTGTGTCAAAAACCTTCACACTATCGCCAGTTACCTGGCGAACCAATTTTACAGATCCCTGCTCTGGTACAAAAAGGCAGGGCGTTAATCTTGGATCTAGATCACGCAGATTTCCCTTTCTCGCCTCGCTTCGATAGTTGAGGTTAGCTAATGTATTTCGCAACCCTACAAGATCAATATCGTCCGAGAAGTGGGGCAACGCTTCAGCCAGATCACGGGGACTACCGCGCCAGCCTAATGCGGCCAGCAATGGCATAAGAGCCGCTGTGTATTGGGAAATGCCTTGATAATTCCCCGAGCGCGCAGCACGGAGCGTTTCGACGAGAGCAGCACTCATACCGACATCTCCTTAGTTCCTTGAGCAGATGTCGGCCGACCGCCTTCGACTTGTACTCGCGATGGCGATGGCTCTGAAAAGGATTGCTCAACTAGACGGCCATTTGTTAACACAAAACTGCGGTCAGCAAGACGCAATAATGACGGGCGATGACTGACAAGAATCATCGTGTGGCGGCCCTTTAGATACAACAGGGTATTCTTTAAGAATTCATCACTTGATGAATCAAGCGACGTGTTGGCTTCATCGAATAAAACGAGCTTCGGGCGGCCGATCAAGGCACGAGCAATAGCAATACGCTGCCGTGCGCCACCCGGAAGAATCTCATTTGCTCCGCCACCAATCGGCGTGTCGTAACCACGGGGAAGACGATTGACGATCTGATCAAGCCCCAGAAGCCGTGAGAAATGCATTGCCTCATCGATTGCGTCCCCACCCTGAAACATTGTGAGGTTCTCAAGAATTGTCCCCTGAAACATCACGCCACTTTGCGGTAAAAACGCAACGTGTTTACGCAGGCTTGTCGGGTCTAGCGAGCTAATATCTTGGCCGTCAAATAGGACACGTCCCGCGACAGGACGAACAAGCCCCATCGCCAAAAGAAGCATGGTTGTTTTACCGGCACCGTTATCACCACTGATCGAGATTACTTCACCCGGAGCAATGCGCAAATCAACGCCAGCGATGATTTCTCGATCGGCATAACCAAAGCGGACCCCTTCAAACGAAATCGCCCCGTTATATTGCGGCAGCTCACGCTGGTCGGGCTGGCTCTCGCGCGGAAGGTTCAAGAGGTGATTGACGCGGTCGCGCCCGAGTTTGATACCTTGGAACGATGTCCAAAATCCAAGACCACGGAGAACTGGCTGTAAAGACCGGCCTGCTAAAAGCGTACAAGCTGCCAGCCCACCGGAGGTCAACTGGCCTTCAATGACCAAAAGACTTCCAAAACCTACAACTGCTGCCATTGTCGCCTGGGCAAATAGCGCGCTCATGCTCTGGTTGATGCCGCCAAAGAAAGTCACTTCACCTACGCCACGCGCGGAGGCTTCTTGAAGTCTTTCATATCGGCGGACCATCTGCGCTTCCATGGCCATACCTTTAACCGTATGGAGGCCCATTAAGACTTCAATGATGAAGTTATACCGACGATCATCAAGCGTATTACGCTGCTCGATCACTTTGCGAAGTCGCGCCGCACCCCAAGCGGCAATAATCGCAAATGGAACAAAAAGAAGGATAGGCACTAATACAAGCCAACCACCTAAATACAAAATAAGCCCCAGAAAGAGGGCCGCAAAAGGTAGATCAATGAGCGTGAGCAATAATTGGCCGGAATAAAGATCTCTTAAAGAATCAATACTTTTAAACCGGTCTAAATAAACACCTGGGGCATCTTTTTCTAACGCAACGAGATCACTGTCCAATAAACGCGCCATGGCACGGCAGTTGCAGATGTGTTCGAAGCGCGCCGCCGTCCAGCTGGTAATGGCTGAGCGCCCTTGACGCAGCAAACCTTCGAAGATCAAAGCGATAATAACTCCGCCGACCAAAACCCAAAGGGTATCAATCGCGGCATTGGGGATAATACGGTCGTAGACTTGAAGAATGGTTACCGGAAGCGCCAGCGCTAAGAAATTAAGGCCGACTGTCGCAATAATTAATGTACTCAAGTTTGGAGAAACCAGCGGTCCGTCGCCCGCGAACGACTGACTAAATCGAGATGACTTTATATCGGACATGCGTCCCAACCTTTTTAGAACCCTAATGTATAATCCCTTCGGTTAAGACGAGTCAGATAGAATTATCTTCCCTGAACGACTTACCCTGAGGATTAGCCCAAGATACTACGCGAATAGGATTCTAGACGCAATCCTAGCAACTCGTTGGTGCCATTTGCATCTTAAGGCCTTTTCTAGAAGAAAAAACTACCTTAAATCCTCTAATTTTATATAAACTTCTGACCAAAAGATCAAAAATTACGTTTTTCTTTTTAGAATTATATTTATATTATTAAATAAATAGGTATATAAACATATATGCATAAATAAAAAGTTTATAGTCCTATTAAATTTCTTTAATCCTATTGTGAGGATTTTTGTTATCCGATCAGGACTTTATCTTCATCCTGAGCACAACGGCAATACCGGCGCTACTCATTAGGTTGTTGATTAATAATGATAATTTAATAGATAAATTTTATTAAAGCTTCGTAAAAATTTATTTATTTTTCAAGGCTTCCAGATATTCCTATCCCAGCTGTGTTCGAATTGGACATTAAGGTAATTTTGAGCGACACTTTAAAAATCATTCCTAACATATAGTCTTATATGATGAATTCCCCCTCATCTAATTCCCACTCCCTTCAGAGCGAATCAGAGGACATGTCGCCGGAATCTGGCGGCCCCGGTGAAGCAAAAACTACGCCGCAGCCAGAAAACGACCCTCAAGCCGCTTCTCTCCTTGAGATCGTATCTTCGTCTCGTTCTGAATTGTCGAAAGAACGAATTACTCTTGGCAGCTTAATCGTTTCAGGCCCTCTGCTTATAGGACTCTGGGCCGGAAGCCTCGCTGCTTACCTTCATCTTTATTTTGGCTGGTCAAATTTTGCTCAACTGCTGCCCCACGAGGTGGGGGGATTCCTGGTTGGAACAATTGCCCCTTTTGCGGCGATTTGGATGCTCGGTGCATGGCGATATAGAGCTGAGCGACTTGAGAAAATCACCTTCGCTCTCGAGGACCAGCTGCGCGCCATAAATAATCCCGCCGCGGGCACAGGTCAGCGTGTCGATGCAGTGACAGACGCACTACGGCGGCAAGCCCGTGAGATTACGTCTACTTCGCATGAGTTGTCAAAACAGCTCGACGTTATCAAGGACAGCTTTCGTCAGCATACGTCTGAACTGGCAGAGGCGTCCGTCCACGCTTCAGGACAGGCCCGATTTGTTCATGAAGCTCTAAATCAACAGGCCCAGCGCCTGATAGATGCCTCAAATCATGCGGCGAGCCAGGCTACCGTGATCGAGTCAGGACTTGATCGGCAAATTGAAGCGCTTAGCGCGGCGTCCGCAGCCGCTCAGCAAAGCGCGACCGCATCCGCTCACCTTATTGAGAAGCAGGCCTCTTTACTAGAGCAATCGAGGATAGCAGCCGTCACTTCCGCAGAAAGATTACGCGACTCTTTTGAAACTTTTGTAGGCGGATTAACAGAAAGCGGGACTAAAGCCGAAGCGCAAGCGGAAACTATCGAAGCCGCCATCAAGCGACAAGCTACCGCCCTCGCGGAGGCTGCCGATCAAGCCGAAGATACCACGCAAAAACTCAATAAAAACCTGCACCGCGGAACGGAAGGAATTAAGAAAGCCACCCAAAGCCTGTTGGAACATATGAATCTGGTGGATCGTGAATATGCACGCAACCTGGATCATCTTGATAAGGGAGCTAGCGCTTCTGCAGACAAAATTCGCGAGGTTGGCGAAATCTTGCAACGGCAAGGGCATGATCTCGGACTTACGGCCGAACGTGCCGCTGGGCGCATCGCATCGGTCACGAATGAAGTTCGTCGTGGCACCGATAATCTCTCTCAGGCGACCGATCAAGCAAATAGACGTCTTGTTCAAGCACTCGATGAAATCCGGTTGAGCAGTCAACAAATTATCGGTATCTCAACCGAGGCAAAAAATGAAATCAATGATCTCAATAAATCGCTTCGGCAAGCTGATACCGGCATATCCGCCACTGCACTGAATGCCCAATTATTGTTGGAAAAAACCAATAAAGAACTGCAGGATAATGCCCAGAATCTCGAGAAAAGGACGAGCTCTGCAACAGTAAAAATATCGGATTTAACACAGGCTTTGCGTGACTCGATCGCAGAAGCTCATGCTGCTTTCAGCAAAACCTCAGGGCAAGTAGCAGAATTGCAAAGCGGTTTCAGCCATTACGCATCAGGGATGCAAAAACTTGGCGCCGAAACAATAGATACGGTAGAAAACATCGAGAAATCTATACAACATCAAACAGATATGCTGACCGCGGCAACGGACTATGCGGTAAGCAAATCACACGAAACAGACCGTAATCTTCGCCTTCATATTTCTGGTTTACGGAGTTTAACTGACCACATAAGCCTTAGAGCCGAAAATATTGCTGACAACCTGGCTCAGCAATCAGAATCCGTCATATTCCTTGCTGATCAGGCCAATGAGCGTATGGAAAGCATTAGCCAAACCATGAACCAGCACCTAGAAAAGTTGAGTGAAACAATGATGGGCATTGCAGAACGTTCTGACGTTCTAACAAATCGCACGCATCAACAAACACAAGAAATTAAGTCCGTGACTGAAGAAATGTCGAAGCAAATGGCTCTTGCCGCTCAAGAAGCGAGTCATACCCGAGAAGCTCTTGATGCTACCTTTGGCGCCTTGCAAAACGGCACCAAGGAGACTTTGGGTGAGGTTAATTCCGTAACCGCGCGCCTGGGGATGCTCCGCCAAGAGCTTCATAATGAGACAGAAGCTTCGTCAGCAATCATTCTAGAGACCATCGCAGCCCATAAACAAAAAACCATCACGATAAACCAGGCCGCTTTGGAAGAGCTGAACAAGGCTTTACAGGATATTCATACTGTTTCTCAAAGTGCGTCACGAAATATCGATCTCATCGGGGAAAATCTAAATCGTCAGGCGCAAGGTATGCGCACTGCCACAGAGGCGACATTGACACGCTTTGGGCAACTGGGCGAAGCCTTGGATAAGCATGCCAAAAATCTTGCTGATACGGCCGCTCGCGCCATTCAAGACACAGAAGGCGCCGGCCAGATCTTTGATCAGCAAAGTCATAGATTCGCCAGGATTGTCGAGCGCGCCTTAATGACCAAGGAGTCGCTGGAGCAGAGTGAGCGAGAAAAACAGCAAGAGGCTTTTCTGCGGGCAGGAGCTTTTGTTGTCGATACTTTGAATGCTATTTCGGTCGATCTAAGCCGGTTACTTGAACGAAATATTCCTGCAAATATTTGGCAGGCCTATTATCGAGGAGATCGCGGCATATTTGCGCGCCGTGTCGCCGGTATCACTGGTCCGCAAGAGCGAAGCCTTATCCGTCACCGCTATGAAATCGATACTGATTTTCGCACCTATGTTACGCGTTACATTGCAGAGTTCGAACGCCTCATCACTGATGCCGAGACTTGGGATCATGAACGTTTATTAACCACAACCTTGGTGTCTTCAGACGTCGGTAAAGTCTATCTTTTACTATGCCAAGCTCTGGAACATCCGCCCAAACAGGCCGGTTTTCTGCAGTAACGCCGCCTTGCCTTGAAGCACAACACCCTTAGTCGAAGGGCTTTCTGAAAGCGATTTGGTCCGCAATCCCAAAATCATTTAAAATAAGGCCCTGTAAGAGAGCTACAGGGCCTTTTCTGTCTTAGCCGTTACCTAAGAAGCTATGCGTTAGTTATGCCACATGATTTTTTCAGCATCTTGGAAAGTTAAGGTTGATCCGTCCGCAAGGGTAATCACCCCATCGCTATCCGGATCCAAAATGAGGAACCCACTGGCGTCGACCCCGGAAATTCCACCCTGGTTGAAGGTGATCCATGCATTGGGATCGCCGGGATTAAGGGCTAGGAAAATCGTGTCTATATCTCCTTCGCCACCATAGAAGAAGTCCTGCCCCCCCTCGAATTCGGGCCCCCACATGTTATTATTCTCACCAAAATAGACGACATCATTACCGTCGGCACCTATAACTGTATCATTACCGGCGCCACCGCTTAAAATATCGTCTTCTTCGGATCCACCAAGGAAGAAGTTGTCACCGCCATCCACCAAATCATCACCCGTGCCGCCGAACAGCATATCATTGCCGGCTGATCCATCCAGCGTGTCATTATCCGCACCGCCATAGAAAATATCGTTTCCTGTCTCTGATGACCACTCTTTCAAGATATCATTGCCGATGCCCCCATAGGCAATGTCGTTACCTTCGCCCTGCGTATTAGTGGGATAAAAATTGGTGACGTATTGATCATTCCCTTCGCCGCCATACATGGTGTCATCGCCTACACCCCCGCTCATCACGTCATCTTGGTCGCCTCCAAAGAGCGAGTCATTGCCGTGGGCGCCGACCAAGGTATCGTACCCCTCACCGCCAATGAGCGTATCATTGCCAACTTTGAATAAGTCATCGCCTTCGAGGATGTCATCAGCAAGACCACCTTCCAAAAGATCGTCGTGATCACCGCCGTAAATAAAGTCAGAGCCACTGCCCCCATAGGCAGAGTCTGTCCCGGAGCTTCCATATATGACGTCTACAAGGTCACCACCATAGATGTAGTCGGTATCCAAGCCGCCGGTGATGGAATCATTTCCGGCCGCCCCAAGGTCTCCATCACCGAAAAGCGTGTTGGTCCCAGCATAGGCACCTATCTGATCATCACCGTCGCCGCCATAAACAGTACTTTGCGATCCCGTTAGACCACTCGAGGAGGCAAAATCATTCCCTACACCACCATAGACCGTATCATTATCGACGCCGCCGAATACCTTGTCATCTCCTTCACCGCCGTAAACGGTATCATTTCCTTCGGCACCTATACCACCGTCATTACCTTCTCCGCCATATATTGAATCGCTCCCCTTTGAGGCCATGACATTGTCGTCACCTTCTTCACCCCAGTAGGTATTCTTGTCGGTGGCTAAGGCACCCTGATCCAGCATTGTTTCATTGCCTTTGCCGCCAACAAGACTATCATCCCCGCTGCGGCCATCCATGAAATCATCGTCGTCGCCGCCGAAAAGCTTGTCATTCAGCCCGTCACCGTTGAGGGCGTCCTTACCCTGACCACCATACATAATATCATTACCTTCGCCCTCACCAGCGCCACTATCGCCATTCAACTGGTCGTCACCCATGCCGCCTTCGAGGTAATCATCACCCCCGCCGCCACTCATAGTATCGTTATTCTCTTCACCAAAAAGACTATCGTTACCCGTACCGGCAGAGACGACAAGATCATCACCGATACCGCCATAAAACCAATCTTCTCCTTGGCCACCATAGTCGAAGGTATCATTCCCGATATCGCCATAGGCCGTATCGTTACCATCATCACCGATCATGGTGTCGTCATCTTCTTGGCCATAGAGGAGATCGTCATCGTCTCCGCCCTGGACGATATCGTTACCCTTGCCGCCTTCGAGCAAATCCTTCCCGTAGTTGCCGAAGACAGTATCATTGCCCTCGCCACCGTAAGCAGAGTCATCCTCTGAGCCGCCGTCTAAGAAATCGGATTCCGAGCCGCCATAGAGGGTGTCAATATCAGCGCCGCCAATAAGGCTGTCTTTTCCAATACCGCCCCATAGGGTATCGCGGTCGTCTCCTCCGCGTAGATTATCATCACCCTCTTCACCTTCGATGCTATCGGCGCCTTGGCCGCCGTATGCCGTATCATCGCCGGTTCCACCGAATATTGAGTCGGCCCCGCCCATATTCCAGATATCGCCATAGATAATGTCGTTATCTTCGCCGCCATAAAGCTTGTTAGGCGAAGTACTAGCAGTCGCATTGCCGCCATAAATCGTGTCATTTCCAGTTCCGCCGTAAATCGTATCTAAACCGCTATCTCCATGAAGATCGTCATCTCCCTCGTCGCCATAAAGAGTGTTTTGGTCGGTATCCAGATCAGCACCGGCCCAGATATAATCGTTGCCGATACCACCCCAAGCCTGATCATATCCTGCGCCGGCATCTATGGCATCGCCACCGCCTATAGCGAGATTGATCTCTTCATCGCCGAAGATCTTATCGTTACCATCCCCACCTTCGATGTAATCGCTACCAAACACCCCCATCAGAATGTCGTTATCGGCCCCGCCTGATAGATAATCGCTATTATTTATGCTGTCTGTTTGATCGCCGATCAGCTGATCGGTGCCTTCCCCGCCAAACAACGAGTCATTCCCGTTGTCACCATAGAGAACGTCACCATCAATTCCGCCGTCGAGGACGTCGTCACCCTCGTTACCGGCAAGAATATCAACGCCTTCGTCACCGAAGACGCTGTCATCACCCTCGTCTGCATTGACAAAATCGGTGGCTAGTCCGCCATAAACCGTGTCGCCGTCCACACCGCCATATATTTGATCACTATTATCGCCACCGTATAAGGTATCGGCGCCTTCATCGCCTAAAATGAACTCTGAACCCGTATTGGTGCCGCCATAAATTTCATCACCATCGGCGCCTCCGCGCAGGAAATCATCGCCGGCATCGCCATAAATAATGTCGGTACCCGCATCACCCGATGCTGTGTCATTTTCAGTACCACCATCTATGAAGTCATTATTATCGCCGCCGGTTAAAACATCATTATCAGCGCCGCCGTAGACGGTATCCGTACCAGTGCCGCCATTGGCCTTATCCTTACCTATGCCCCCATAGATAAAATCTGCACCGGCATCTCCGGCCAAATCATCGTCACCATCTTCACCCTCAAGATGGTCGGCATCATCACCCCCGCTAAGGTTGTCGTTTTCGGCACCTCCGTAGACGGTATCCGTGCCTTTGCCGCCCCCAACGGTATCTTTTCCGATGCCGCCATAAGCAAAATCATTGCCGTCATCACCATTGATAACGTCATCGCCATCTTCACCTTCAAGACGATCGTCATCGCTACCGCCGCTTAGATAGTCATTTTCAACTCCACCGTACAGGCTATCCTTACCGGAATCGCCATACAGGGTGTCGGTATCCTGCCCCCCATAGAGGAAATCGTCATTTGTACCGCCCCATAGAGAATCCTTACCCATTTCGCCAGTCAGGGTATCATTACCTGATTCACCTAAGAGCTGATCGTCCATGCCCTTGCCGAAAATCTGATCGTTACCGGCACCGCCCCCAAAGGTATTGGGAATCCATCCTGCTTCGGCAGCTTCTGCTAAATTTTCTGGCATGATGACAATATCATCACTAGCCAGCGCATTATTCTGCGTACCGTCTTGATAGGTACCTTTCACAACATTATTGAAGTTCACTACATCCACTTTATTCGTAAATAACGCGGGCAATCCCGAGGGAGAGGGAGGAGGATTAAATGGAGGAGGCATATAGGGGCCGCCGCCTGTACCACCGCCATCACCGTTGCTGGCGAATTGAGCGATATCACCGTTACTGGCAAATTGTGCGATATCAGCGTAACCATCGTTCTTGCCTAATCCGGGAACTTTGAACCCATCGCCGCCTGATCGAAGACTGGCCCGCGCACCGTAGCTACCGCCATCGCCATCACGGCCATCACCATCACCGAAACCGCCACTAAGATCGGGCTCGTTAAAACCTCGAACGCCTATGGCTGCCGCTAAACCGTCACCGCCACCAATGACGCCATCGCCCTGGGTTGCAGCTAATGGAACGGGAGCGGCAGCCAAGGGGCCACCCGGCTGAAGCGCGGGGAATAACCCTGCTGCCAAATAAGCCAGAGGGCTTCCCATATGAATATTGGCCAATGAAACGTCTTCTTCAGTTTGACGAAGATTATCTTGGATTGTTTCCTCGTCGTCTTCTTCCCGATTAGGAACCGCAATAATAGGTACGATTGTAGAGCCTGATGCATTTGCGGAAGCAGTCGAAGACTGCGCGGGTGAAGGCTGGGTTGTTTCTTTTGCGGTCCGCCCTGAGTCTCCATTTGCATTAACTTCTGCAGCGGGTTTATTGACCTCAGACATTGCTGCCTCCACGTTTCATACAATAGTGCGACGGATCAGTGATCTGTTAATTATTAAAAAATTTAAGCGTGTAATATTTGTATCGTCAAATTTTGATTCAAATTTTCTTATTAATAATGAATTATATTCGCTTTATGGATTCTGTTTTTTCGTTTTTAAGATTTTTCAAACATATCAAAAAATTTTCTCACCCCTGCAGAGCATTAGCGGCGCTCACACACAAACTGATAATGTCGAACAATGATTCTGGGGCTTCTTTACCGAATACAAAAAAGGCCGGATTTTAAATCCGGCCTTGCCAAAACATCATTTCATTAGGCTATATGCCGAATGTAATTCTCTCGACTCCATTTATTTCAATAATATTACCGCCACCTAAATCAATAGTGCCGCTGCTTCCAACGATCACCGTTCCGTTAAGAAGCTGCACATAACTCCCACTGAACCACGAACTTACCGGACCTGCTGGCATATTTGCCAAAACTAACGTGTCATTTCCAGCGCCGCCATCGATGTAGTCATGGCCACCCGAACTATTGATATAGTGGAAGATATCGTTGCCCGCACCGCCGTAAACAGTGTCGCTGCCTTCCTCGCCGTTCATGGTGTCGTTGCCTAAGCCGCCGTATAAAACGTCGTTATCAGCGCCGCCATTGACAAAATCATTATCATCGCCGGCGTCTATGGTATCATTCCCGGCACTACCATGCAGAACGTCTAAACCTAAACTCCCATACAAAAAGTCGTCGTCAGCGCCGCCATTAAGGGTATCGCTCCCGATACCGCCATATAAAACATCTAGTCCCGCATCACCGAACAGAGAGTCATTGTCGGCGCCACCAAAAAGAAGATCATTTCCTCTTCCGCCATAGGCAATATCATTGCCGGCATCACCTTCAATGGTGTCGTTGCCGCTAATAGTAAGATCACGCCAATCATCGCCGAAAAGACTGTCGTTGCCGGATCCACCGTTAATGCTGTCATCTCCGAAGATCCCGGCAAGCATATCATTGCCGTTACCGCCGTCGATACGATCGTCATTATTATGGCTATCTACCAGGCCATCACCGATGACCTGATCCGCGCCATCGCCGCCATATAGGCTATCTTTACCATCGTCACCGTACAGAACGTCATCGTTGGTGCCGCCATCCAACGTATCGTTGCCGTTATTTCCGGCAAGGACATCGTTATCCTCGCCGCCATAGACAGTGTCATGGCCATCATCGGCATTTACAAAATCTATGCCTGCACCGCCATAAACCGTATCATTGTCGTCACCGCCATAAAGAACGTCGGTGCCCTCATCTCCGTAAAGTTTATCTGCACCTTGATCGCCGAGGATATACTCATAACCAACGTTAGATCCGCCATAGACAACATCGTCGTCGGTGCCACCGCGCAAGATATCGTCACCCGCATCGCCAAATATAAGGTCTTTGCCGCCGCCGCCGGTTACAGCGTCATTATCCGCGCCGCCAAACAGGGTGTCTTCTCCATCGCCTCCGTCTAAAACGTCGGCTTCGGCGCCGCCTTCTAGGTAGTCTTTGCCAGCGCCGCCATACAGGGTATCAACCCCGGCATCGCCAAAGACTTGGTCATCCTCGGCGCCACCATCAGCAACGTCATTGCCTGTCCCAGCATAGAGAATATCCTGGCCCAGTCCGCCGATCAGGCTGTCGTTATTGTCACCGCCGGTTAAAACATCATTATCGGCACCGCCGTCCAGAGTATCGGATCCCGCCGTTCCAACGATGACGTCGGCACCCTCTTCACCGTAAACCGTGTTTTTGTCTGTTGCGACGTCCAGGCCGGTATTGATCTGGTCATTACCCTTGCCGCCATAGAGCAGGTCGCTACCGGCGCCACCGTCGACATTATCATGGTCATCACCGACAGCGATTGTATCGTTACCATCACCGCCAAATGCGCGGTCCAAACCGATTCCGCCTAAGATGCTGTCGTTACCGCCGTCACCATACAGCAGGTCATCGCCTTCACCGCCATCAATCGTGTCGTTTTCCGTTCCGGCATCGAGGTAATCTTTTCCAGATCCGCCATGCAACGTATCAACGCCAGCCTCGCCGAAGATATGATCGTCATCGGCGCCGCCGTCGGCGACATCGTTCCCCGATCCGCCAAATAGCACATCGGATCCCGTGCCGCCAATCAGGCTATCATTGTCGTCGCCACTATAGAGAACGTCGTTATCCGCGCCACCGTCCAGCGTATCGTTTTCCGTGCCGCCTTCTATATAATCCGTACCGGCACCACCAAACAAAGTGTCGACACCGGCATCGCCGAACATCTGATCGTAGTCATCGCCGCCATCGGCAGCGTCATTACCTGCGCCACCGAAGAGGATGTCCAAACCCAGACCGCCGATCAGACTGTCGTTGTTATCACCACCGCGCAAAACGTCATTATCGACACCGCCATCCAAAGTATCGGAACCTGCCGTTCCAACGAGTTCGTCCGCGCCCCCTTCGCCATAAACCGTATTCTTATCGGTAGCGGCATCCGCACCCGTATTAATCTGATCGTTGCCCAAACCGCCATACAAGAGATCGCTGCCTTCACCGCCGTCGATCGCATCATCGCCTTCGTTGGCGGAAAGCGTATCCGATCCGGCACCGCCGTAAACTTGGTCGTTGTCTCCACCGCCGTCGATAGCGTCCTCGCCAGCGTCACCGAACAGCACATCCGCACCCATATTGCCGATCAGGCTATCGTTGTCGCCGCCGCCATACACGACGTCATTATCGGCGCCGCCATCGACGCTATCGTCCTCGCTGCCGCTTTCAATGTAATCCGTGCCGGCACCACCGAACAATTTATCTGCACCGGCCTCGCCGAAAATTTGATCGTAACCCTCATCGCCGTCAGCAATATCATCGCCGGAACCGCCGAATAAAATATCGGATCCCGACGCACCGAACAGGCTGTCGCTATTGTCATTGCCGCGCAGAACATCGTTATCCGCACCGCCATAAACTTCGTCACGACCTGCATTGCCTACGATGTCATCATCCCCAGACTCACCATAAACCGTGTTCTTATCGTTAGCGGCATCCGCACCCGTGTTAATCTGGTCGTTGCCTAAACCGCCGTATAAGAGGTCGCTGCCCTCACCGCCATCGATCGCATCATCGCCCTCGCTGGCGGAAATCGTATCCGACCCGGCGCCACCGAAGGCATGATCCGCCCCCAATCCTCCTAAAATACTGTCATTATTGGCGTCACCGTAAAGCAGGTCGTCTCCCTCCCCGCCATCAAGCGTGTCGTCTTCGGTGCCTCCATCCAGGTAATCTCTTCCCTCACCGCCTATTAGGGTATCCGTGCCGGCCTCGCCGAAAATTTGATCGTCATCAGCGCCGCCATCAGCCACATCATGACCATCGCCGCCGAACAACACATCCGCACCTACATCGCCAATCAGGCTATCCTGGCCGTCACCGCTATAAAGGACGTCATTGTCCATGCCACCAGACAACGTGTCATTCTCGGTCCCACCCTCAATATAATCCACACCGGCGCCGCCAAACAACGTATCCAGACCGGCGCCGCCAAAGATTTGGTCGTAGCCGTCGCTGCCTTCGGCGACATCGTCGCCGACGCCGCCATCAAGAATGTCATCTCCCTGCTCACCCAAAAGAACATCGGCGTCATCGCCACCCTTCAGGTCATCATTGCCATCGCCGCCATAAAGACTGTCGATACCGGCGCCGCCATAGCCTTGATCGTTGCCTAAGCCGCCGTAGACAACATCGGAACCCACATCACCGATTAAAGTGTCGCTGCCATTCTCACCGGAAATAAGGTCAGCATCATCGCCGCCAATAAGACTATCGTCCCCTTCGCCGCCGTAGAGGCTATCCGTACCGGCCCCGCCATAGGCCTGATCATTATCCAAACCGCCGTAAATTATATCGGCCCCGGCATCCCCCGCTAGGGTATCGTTCCCATCGCCGCCCTCGAGCGCGTCCGCATCAGCACCACCGCTGAGGCTGTCATTTTCTGCGCCGCCATAGAGCTTGTCTTTACCGGCATCGCCATAAAGGGTATCGGAATCTTCTTGCCCAGAAAGATAGTCGTCCTCGGATCCACCCCAGAGCATATCCTTGCCAAGGCCACCCGAGAGGGTGTCATTCCCCAATTCACCTAAAAGCTGATCGTCCATTCCCTTGCCGATTAGCATGTCGTCGCCCGCACCGCCGCCAAAGGTGGTTGGATTCCAACCGGCTTCCATAGCTTTGGTCATATTTTCAGGCATGATAACAATGTCATTGCCGGCAAGAGCGTTGTACTGCGTACCCTCCTGATAGGTACCCTTCACGACATTATTAAAATCCACCACATCGGCATTATCTGTAAATAAGGGACGCAAGGCGCGTGGCGGAGGATTTTCTGGGAGCTGCGGCGTGAATGGAATATAATTTCCTCCATCAGCCTTGCTTGCCCGTTGCGCCACCTCGCCGCCGTTTTCATCGGCGGCATTGCCCTTTTCTATGTCTGAAGCTCTGAAACCGTTGTCCTGTGAATGCAAGCTTGCACGAGCGCCATAGCTGCCACCGCCGGCGCGACCGCTACCCGCGTTAAAATCACCGCTTAAATCGGTTTCATTATATTCACGGGCGCCCAAAGCAACTTCTGAGCCTTCGCTGCCAACAACTCCCTCACCACCAGCAGCGGCAAAAGGAACAGGTTGCGCTCCCAAAGGACCACCGGGTTGAAGCGCCGGAAATAATCCCGCCGCCAAATAGACGAGCGGACTTCCCATATGAATGTTGGCCAAAGACTCATCTTCTTCCGGCTGGCGCAAATTATCTTGAAGGGCGTCGTCATCATCTTCGTCGCGCCTCGGTGCCGCCATACCCGGGACAACAAAAGCTCCCGAAGAATCCGCGGTTGCGGTTTGGATATTGTTAGCTGAGGAAGCCGTTTCCTTAACCGGGGTTGCTTGATGTTCCGATTGTCCATTTATCTGGGATTTAACCGTATCGGACATGGCTTATCTCCTGGCAGGACCGGAATGCATAAATTGGGATGGCCCACACCAGTTCACCCCAATTTATATGGCCCAGTTTAGAGATAGCCACAGAAACGGGACTATTCAACTCAATAAGACTTGAATACGAATTTATATACAAAAATACTAATAAAATTTAATTAAATATCAATCTTATATTACAGGCAATCAGCCAGTTACGCGCCCCCTATACTAATGCCACATGATCTTTTCGACATCGGTAAAGGTCAGTGTCGAGCCATCCGCAAGGGTGATGGTGCCGTCACTGTCCGGTTGCAAAATGAGAAAACCATTCGCATCGGGGCCCACGATTCCCCCGTTCGTGAATGATATCCAATTGACTGGCAGCCCGGGATTGACGTCCAGGTAAATCACGTCCGTGTCGCCGACGCCGCCATCAAACTGATCTTCGCCGCCTTCAAACTCCGGTCCATAAGCGCTGCCGTTTTGACCAAAGTACATCGTGTCATTACCATCTTCACCGTAGACGATGTCGTTTCCGGCCCCGCCACTGAGCGTGTCATCCTTGTTGAGAGCCACAGCAAAATAGTCGTCGCCACCAAAGATGACATCGTTGCCGATGCCACCAAATAAGCTATCGCTACCTATTGCACCGAAAAGACTGTCATCCCCGGCATCGCCGTAGAATGTATCATTCCCGTTACCATCATTACCGAACTCCTGAAGGGTGTCGTTGCCGTTTCCACCATAAGCGAGATCATTACCGATACCTTCGGTGCCTGGGATAAAATTAGTACCATATTTATCATCACCCTCACCGCCGTACATCGTGTCGTCACCGACGCCACCATTCAGCAGGTCATTCTCGGTTCCACCATCTATAGTATCATTACCAGCATTGCCTATCAGCGTATCAAGGCCAGCACCGCCCCAGAGAGTGTCATTACCAACTTGAAATGGCTCATCACCGGTTAATTTATCATTGCCCGTGCCGCCATCGAGGAAATCGGCCTGATCGCCGCCAAAGAGGTTATCATTATCAGAGCCGCCGTATAAGAAATCGGTACCTGCGCCCCCGCTGATGGTATCACTGAGAACGCCGCCATAGGCGGAATCAGTCCCCGAACCACCCGTGATCGTGTCATTTCCCATCTCAAGCAAATAATCGCCGTAGAGAGTATTCGTGCCGCCTGCGGCAATGACTACGTCGTTACCATCACCGCCATAGACGGTGTTTAAAAGCCCCGTACTGCCGTTGACAAAATCGTCGCCGATCCCCCCATAAACAGTGTCATTACCGGTGCCGCCTTGGGCCGTATCATTCCCGTCCCAACCATAAAGCGTATTGTTGCCGGCGCCGCCATAGAGATTGTCTATGCCAAGATCACCATCGCCGCCGTCAATCAGATCATCACTATTACCACCATAGGCAAAATCATTACCGAGCTCGCCATAAAGGGTGTTGGTCTCTCCGAAATTGCCGCCATCCACTAGGGTATCATTACCCGTGCCGCCGTAAACGGTATCGTTACCAGTTCCACCATCGACGTAATCGTTTTCGGTATCGCCATAAAGCGTGTCGGTGAATTCGTCGCCAAAGAGGCTGTCATCATCTTGGCCGCCGTACAACAGGTCTAAACCTAAGGTTTCACCACCAAAACCACGATCCCCATGCAGCACGTCCTTGCCGATACCGCCTTCTATGTAGTCGTTGCCGCCGCCGCCGTTGAGGCTGTCATTGCCATCTTCGCCAAATAGCGTGTCTTTATCTTCACCACCAGAAGCAACAGAGTCATTGCCGATGCCACCATAGAACCAGTCTTCGCCTAAACCGCCGAAAAAGGTGTCGGAACCAACATCGCCATAGGCTGTATCGTTACCGTCGCCGCCGATCATGATGTCGTTATCGGCTTGGCCATAGAGGGAATCGTCATCTTCATCGCCATATAGCGTATCGTTATCGATTCCCCCCTCAAGAATGTCCTTTCCGTAACCCCCAGCGATAAAATCCTTGCCATCACCACCATAGGCAAAGTCGTCACCTGTCTGGCCGTCAAGGACGTCATCGTTGGCCCCGCCGAACAGCAAGTCTAGGCCAGCACCGCCGCGTATATTGTCGTTACCAATATCACCCCAAACGGTATCAGCGTCGTAGCCGCCGTCGAGCGTGTCATTACCTTCATTGCCTTCAATGCTGTCGGCGCCACTGCCACCGTAAGCCGTGTCGTTGCCTATCCCGCCAAAGATGGAATCAGAACCGCCCAATTCCCAGATGTCGCCATAAATTATGTCATTTCCCTCGTCACCATAAAGGGTGTTGGAGGAAACACTCAGGCTGGCGTTGCCGCCGAAAATGGTATCGTTACCCGTACCGCCGAAGGCTGTGTCAAAGCCGGAATCCCCGATGAGACTATCGTCGTCCTCGGCCCCATAAAGAGTATTTCGATCCGTATCGAGATCGGGACCGGCCCAAATATAATCGCTGCCGATACCTCCCCACATCTTGTCGTAACCGATGCCGCCATCGATGTAATCGTTGCCGCCAAACGACAAGTCCGTATCGTCATCGCCATAGATATTGTCGTTGCCGCTGCCCCCGACGATCACATCATCGCCATACATGCCCAAAAGGAAATCATCCTCGCTACCCCCGTCAATATTATCATTGACAGAAGCCCCATCTGCATCGTCCCCAAAAATCTGATCGATGCCTTGTCCGCCAATCAGCGAGTCAGATCCATCACCGCCATAAATAATGTCGTTATCAACGCCGCCGTCGATGGTATCGTCTCCGGCAAGGCCCGCGAGAATATCGCCGTCTTCGTCACCGAAGACAATATCATCACCATCATCCGCATTGACGAAGTCGACGCCCTTACCGCCGAATATCGTGTCGCCGTCATCGCCGCCATAAATCTGATCAAGGTTATCGCCGCCATAAATCGTATCGGCGCCCTGATCGCCTAAGAGGAACTCCGAGCCGGTGTTGCTGCCCCCATAGAGCTCATCTCCATCCGCGCCGCCGCGCAGGAAGTCGTCGTTATCATCGCCATACAAGAAATCGGTGCCGCTATTGCCTTGCAGCGTGTCATTCTCCGTTCCGCCATAGACAACGTCAGCATCGGCACCACCATCGACAAAATCATTACCGGCATCGCCGTAGATAAGGTCAGCACCACTTCCGCCACTGACTTGATCTTGATCGGCGCCACCATAGATCTCATCGTTGTCGGCACCCCCGATAAGGGAGTCGTTATTGGCGCCGCCCGTTATATAATCCTTATCGGCACCGCCATCCAAATGATCCTGACCCAAATCGCCGGCTAAGATGTCGTCACCCGCTTCACCTGCGGCCGTATTCTTGGCCATAGCGTCGTCAAGACCGACATAGATCGAATCATTACCTGCGCCACTCGCCAGCTCATCATCATTGGCGCCGCCATCAATACTATCCTGCCCCGCATAGCCAGTAACGGTATCATTACCGCCGCCGCCATAGGCCCAGTTCTGATCACCCGCCGAATCGTCAGCACCCGTCGATATCGTATCGTCAGAGCCGTCCATATCATTACCAAACATGCCGCCAGCTAGGGTGTCGGATCCCACACCACCATCAAGGACATCACTTTCAGTTTGACCTTCGACAATGTCGTTTCCGACACCGCCGGCTAAAATGTCTTTTCCTTCTGCGCCGATCAGCGAATCATCACCTTCGCCGCCATCGGCGATATCATCGCCCATACCGCCGAATAGACTATCGTCGCCCGTATCGCCGAGCAGGCTGTCATCGCCGGCCGCACCATAAACCTGATCCCGGTCAGCGCCACCATCCAGAAAATCCTGATCGTTGCCCCCATAAACCTCATCGTTGCCGGTGCCGCCCAGTACGCTATCGTTTCCGTCATCACCGCGAAGGACATCACCATCGGCACCACCGTCGATAATGTCGTCACCGACATCACCATAGGCGAAATCCGTTCCATCCGATCCAAGAATACTGTCGTTACCACCTTCACCCAGTAATTGGTCTGAGCCTTCACCGCCATCTAGACGGTCATCATTATCGCCGCCATAAAGAAAGTCATTATCATCGCCACCATTCAGCGAATCATCCTCGGTGCCGCCATAGAGAGAGTCGCTACCCCCCTCGCCTGAGAGATTATCTTTCCCGGCTTGTCCGTATAACCCATCGCTATCGTCGCCACCGAGTATTGTGTCATCTTCGGCACCACCCTCGATGTAATCCTCGCCCTTACCGCCCGATAAAATATCGTTTCCAGTGCCACCAAAAATCTGATCGTTGTCATCGCCACCATCGGCAACGTCCTGACCGGCACCGCCATAGATAGCATCCAGACCCGATCCCCCTATTAAGGAGTCGTTATTGCCGCCGCCGAAGAGAAAATCGTTATCGGCACCACCGTCCAAGGTATCAAGACCGGCATCACCCGTAATGACGTCGGCACCCGCGTCCCCAGTAGCCCAGTTTTGGTCGGTTGCAGCATCGGCGCCAACGTAAATGACATCGTTATTATCACCGCCTGAAAGGCTATCGCTCTCGCTGCCGCCGTCGATCTGATCAATTCCGGCATCGCTCAAAATACTGTCGTTACCGGAATCACCATAAACAAAGTTCTGATCCGTAACCGCATCAAGGCCGACATAAATTCTATCATTTTCCGAGCCCCCGTAAATGATGTCATTCTCTGAACCGCCATCGATGGAATCATCATCGGCACCGCCGTAGATTTCATCGGCTCCAGTTCCACCAATCACAGAGTCGTCGTTGCCCCCGGCGGTGATATAATCGTTATCAGCGCCGCCGTCTAAAGTATCGATGCCAGCATCACCGGCGATAACATCATTTCCCGCTTCGCCGTAAGCGGTGTTTTTATCGGCGACATCATCCGTGCCGGTAAAAATATTGTCGGCGCCATTGCCGCCATATAATTCGTCGCTCCCGGAATTACCATCAACGACATCATCATTGTCACCTGCGGCAATAGAGTCGTTATCGCTGCCACCACTTAGAAAATCCCGCCCGACATCCCCAGTGATGCTGTCATTGCCGGCTTCACCGTTGACCCAATTCTGATCTGTGGTCGCATCTGCGCCTATATAAATCGAATCATTGCCGGCACCGCCGATGACACTGTCATATCCGGCGCCGCCGTCGATGAGATCAATACCGTTGCCACCGATGACACTGTCATCGCCTGTGCCACCATAAACGTAATTGGTGTCCGAGTTCGCGTCATCTCCCGTATAGATCGTATCATTTTCCGTTCCGCCGTAAAGCGTGTCGCCGCCTGTACCGCCATCGATACTATCGTCGCCAGATCCTCCTTCAACAATATCGCGTCCCGCTCCACCAAGGATGCTGTCATTGTTTTCTTGGCCATACAGGTTATCATCGTCGGCGCCACCATCGATATTATCATCCTCGGTACCACCTTCGATCAGATCCTGACCAGCGCCGCCAACTAGGAAGTCCGTTCCCGC
>CAYNIC010000023.1:0-2165 GCA_964397465.1 uncultured Rhodospirillales bacterium | reverse complement strand
ATCCTGACCAGCGCCGCCAACTAGGAAGTCCGTTCCCGCGCCGCCATAGACAGAATCATTGTCGTTGCCCGCATCGACGTGGTCGATGCCATCGGCGCCATAGATTGTATCGCCGCCCAAGCCGCCCAGAATGCTGTCGTCATTTTCTTGGCCATATAGGCGATCGCCATCCGCGCCGCCATCGATCATATCATCTTCGGTACCGCCTTCGATCAGATCCTGACCGGCACCACCCGATAAACTATCCGCTCCCTGATCGCCGTAGATATTATCGTTGTCATTCCCGCCATCAGCACGATCGTCGCCGTCGCCGCCATAGATCAAATCTGTGCCGTCACCGCCCAAAATACTGTCATCTTGGTTTTCACCATAGATCTCGTCAAACCCGGTGCCACCCGAGAGCACGTCTTCGCCGTCGCCGCCTCTTAAACTGTCGCCATCGGCGCCACCGTCCATTGTGTCATTACCAAGACCGCCAAATAGTTCGTCGAAACCGGCGCTGCCTTCAGCACTGTCATTGCCATCTTGGCCCAGTAGTTGGTCGTTGCCCGTACCGCCAGAAAGTAAATCTTGACCAGTACCACCACGTAAAACGTCGTCGTCTTCGCCGCCATATAGGCTGTCGTCCTCCGTACCTCCTTCGAGAAGATCATCGCCAGCATCGCCGTTGAGAATATCGTTCCCTGCTTCACCAACCAATCGGTCCATCCCGTCGTTGCCGCCCAGATGATCCGTTCCTGTTCCGCCAAAAATTGAATCATCACCGAGTTCGCCATAAAGGCTGTCGTCCATCGACATGCCGTAAATAATATCGTTGCCGGCGCCACCACCGAAGGACGTGGGATTCCAACCGGCTTCCGCAGCCTCGACCACATTGTCAGGCATGATCACAGTATCATTGCTTGCTAAGGCGTTGTACTGGGTGCCCTCTTTGTAGGTGCCCTTCACAACGTTATTAAAATTCACCGTATCCGGATTTTGCGTGAATAAGTCAGGCAACGCCTTAGGGGGCGGCGGCGGATTAGAAGGCGGCGGCGGTGTGTACGGCCCACCGCCGCCGCCTTCGCCGCCCGCACTGGCAAACTGAGCGATGTCGCCGAAACCCTCTCCCTTACCGAGGCCCGTGGCTTTGTAGCCATTATCGCCCGACCGCAAACTCGCGCGAGCGGCATAGCTTCCGCCGCCACCGCCGCCACCGTTGCCGTCGTCGAAATCACCGCTGAGATCAAGTTCGCCAAAACTCCTGGCGCCATAGGCTACCGCAGGGCCTTCACTCCCACCAACGCCACCAGATCCATCTCCCGCAGCAAGGGGAACAGCAGCCGCAAATAACGGACCGCCTGGTTGCAAGGCTGGAAAAAGATTGCCCGCAAGATAGGCGAAAGGCGAACCCATATGGATGTTTGAGAGAGAAGCATCTTCGTCAATTTGACGGGACTCTTCGTCAAACAGCGCATCTTCATCGTCATCTTTTTTTGCGGCGGCAGCGATGGGCCAAACAAGTCCTCCGGCGCCGGCGTTCGCTGGATTGAGAGCAACCTTTGACTTGTCATCATCTGCTGAACTTAGAAATGAATTTTGCGCGCTGGTTCCGTTATTGCCCGCGGCAGAATTATTTAACTTGTCATTGCCTGTGTCAGACATTGTTGCCCCTCATTTCCCAGCCCAGCTTCGTATCCACAAAGCGAAAATAATTGGGAAAATTTAACCTGCATTTTAGTGTAAAAATTTTTAATTTTCTTAACCGTAGTCGCCCTAGACGCACGCACAGTCAATGTAGTCATGCGGGTCAGCTACTCGACGCCAAAGCCGCTCATTTACTAAGAAAATGCTAACATAGGTACCAATTAAGTCAATTTGTATAAGGTTTATCTTTATAATTATGCTTTGCTATGAATCATATACATGTATGACAAATAATGTTTCTTTTCATATCTTTAATAGGCTTTTCCCTTGCCAACTTCAGAATTTTTCCAAAAATAATATTTTATACTACTTTGGGTTATATTTTCGTTTCTCTTTAAAGATAGACCTGGTGGTCCAAAAGCGTTAATTCGAAAATTACATTCTAAGTAATGTAATTATATTCTTATGCATATAATGCAGAAGGGGGCGGCGTTTAATACCCCCCCAGATAAATAATACAAAAAAAATAAATATAAAAT
>CAYNIC010000022.1:0-27247 GCA_964397465.1 uncultured Rhodospirillales bacterium | reverse complement strand
TGCTCTCTCGCTCCTAAGAGTTCACTACCCGCAGCGGCAATATTCCAAAACCGCCTGTTCATGTGCATACCCTATCCACTCCCACCTCTCCGTCAACAACATACAAACCTCCTCGGCCTTTATCTCTCCCCGCTGTTGCAAAAACAGCACATTATTGCTAGGTAAACCCTTAAAAACTGCCAATTATCCTAATTAAAGGCTGTCACAAATCTGCAAAGGTCATAGCTGCATACCACTTGAATCTTACTGGAAAGGTCTATTTTGGCCGAATCACAGGAAATCCAGCAAATTTTACCTATCTCTGCCTTGCAGAACGTCTTGCTATGCGTACCTCCCTCCTTTAGCTTTCGGCCCAAGAAAGCTTTAGCTTTTAATCATATAAATGGGGGAAACATGAAAAAGCGGATTATGCGTTATGTGGTGCTTGGGGCTTTGGCTCTGGCTACCAGCAGTTTCGGGGCAACCAATCTTCATGCCGAAAAACTTCTACGAATCGCGAACATGGGCGAGCCCGCTTCGCTTGATCCGCATTTCGTCAGTGGCGTGTGGGAAAATCGGATTGTTGGCGAGATTTTTCTCGGCCTGACAACCGAAGCGCAGGATGGATCGATCATTCCCGGCGCCGCCGAAAGCTGGAAGATTAGCCCAGATGGTCGCGTCTATACCTTTAAGTTACGGGATCAAATGTGGTCTGATGGCGTAAAGGTCACCGCGGAAGATTTCAATTACGCGTATCGCCGTATCCTTGCCCCTGAAACTCCTGCAAAATACGCATCTCTTCTTTACACAATTAAAAATGCCGAGGCTTTCAAGCGCGGAGAGACAAAAGATCTTGGGGTTAAGGCCGTCGACGAAAAAACCTTGGAAATCACCCTTGAAGGCCCTACGCCTTATTTCCTGGCTCAACTAGTACATTACACGGCCTATCCTGTGCCCAAGCATGCGGTCGAAAAATTCGGTAAGGATTGGACCAAACCCGGCAATATAGTTTCGAATGGCGCCTACATGGTCACCGAGTGGGTCCCTAACGATCACATCAAAGCGGTTAAAAATCCAAAATTCTACGATGCCGCCAAAGTAAAGATTGATGCCGTTGTTTGGTATCCCGGCGAAGATCGCGCCCAAGCCCAAAAACGTCTTCGGGCTAATGAAGTCGATATCTGCACCGATTTTGCTTCGGACCAGATCGAGTTGCTAAAGCGTGAGCTGCCGAAGGAGACAAAAATCGCTCCTTATCAAGGCTTGTATTTCTTTACACTCAACACAACCAGAAAGCCGTTTGATAATAAAAACGTCCGCCTTGCTTTATCCATGGCGGTTGATCGTGATGTCATCGCAAATCAGGTGCTGAAAACCGGTGAGATCCCAGCCTATGGCTATGTTCCGCCAAATACCGCAAACTATCCGGAGTCAGTCAGCGCATCGTTCAAGATGATGAGCCAGAAAGACCGGGATGCCAAAGCGCTGGAACTGATGAAGGCAGCGGGATACACACCTGAAAAGCCCCTCAAATTTACTATCAGTTACAACACTTCGGAGAATCATAAAAAGATCTCCATTGCCCTGGCGTCGATGTGGAAGAAAATCGGCGTCGAAGCCGAACTTTCCAATGCAGAGGTTGCCGTCCATTACAAAAATATGGAGGAGGCAAACTATGATGTGGCTCGGGGCGGATGGATTGCCGACTATAACGACGCGCAAAACTTTCTGTTCTTAGTCGCGACGTCAACCGGCAAGTTAAATTATTCACGTTACTCCAACCCAGAATTTGATTGGCAAATGGCCGAGGCCGCCGTCAACACGGATCTCAAAAAACGGGGCGAGTTCCTAAAAAAAGCGGAAGCCATCGCCATTGCGGATATGCCGATGATTCCAATCTATTTTTACGTATCGAAAAACCTGGTCTCACAAAAAGTGATTGGGTGGAAAGACACGAGCCGGGATATTCACCGCATTCGCTGGTTGGATCTCGCATCGTAATTGCGCATCAGTATGCTTGAGAGAGGCAATTCCCTCTCTCAAGCATCGCGTGCTCTCCTATGTTGAGATATATTTCTTTACGCCTATTGGGCGCTATACCCACGATGCTGCTGATCATTACGGCAGCGTTCTTCCTGATGCGCGTTGCACCAGGCGGACCTTTTGCGTCGGAACGCGCTCTGCCGCCGGAAATCGAAGCCCGTATTTTGGCCCATTACAAATTGGATCTGCCGTTATGGCAGCAGTACATAGATTACCTCAGCCATATTCTCGTTGGTGATTTTGGGCCCTCATTCCGAGTACGCGACTTCACGGTTTTTGAACTGCTAAAAACCGGATTTCCCGTCAGTCTTAAGTTGGGTATTCTTGCCCTTGTTGTCGCCGCTCTCTTTGGTATGGGCGCTGGAATTGCCGCTGCTTTACGTCAGAACAGCCGCCTTGACTATGTGGTGATGAGCTTTGCCATGACAGGTATCGCCATTCCAAACTTTGTCATGGCACCGCTATTGACCTTAATATTGGGCGTTTATCTTTCATTACTTCCGGTCGGAGGATGGAATGACGGCGCTATCCGCAACATGATCTTGCCGATCACGGCTTTAGCGTTACCTAAGATCGCTTACATCGCTCGGCTAACCCGCGGATCAATGGTGGAAACCTTGCGTGCTGATTACGTCAGAACTGCACGCGCCAAAGGATTGCGCGCCCGCCTGGTCGTGCTACGTCATGCATTAAAGGGCGCATTGTTGCCCGTCGTATCTTACTTGGGTCCGGCCGCAGCGGCCATCATCACCGGGTCGGTTGTCATCGAGTCAATCTTTGATCTTCCGGGTATCGGACGCTACTTCATTCAAGGCGCTCTCAACCGCGACTACACGCTAGTAATGGGGGCTGTTATCGTCTATGCCGGATTAATCATTTCACTCAATCTTCTTGTTGATATTGCTTACGGCTTTTTAGATCCCAAGGTGAGGTACGATCGATGACAGATCTGCCCTTACCTCTCGATATAGAAGCAACACCTCTCGGTCGTAGCCTCTGGCAAGATGCGCGTCGTCGTTTGTTTAGAAACCGTGCGGCGGTGACCTCACTGATTATTTTAGCCATTATTCTTTTGTTAGCCATCTTCGCCCCCCTCCTATCCCCGCATCCTTACGATGAAATTTATTGGGATCGTATTCAAGCACCACCGGATTTTGCCAATGCCCACTGGTTCGGCACGGATGGCAACGGGCGTGATCTGTTTATTCGCACCCTTTATGGCGCCCGCGTATCCCTTGCGGTCGGAATATTGGCCACCCTTGTGTCGTTACTGATCGGGGTGACCTACGGAGCTGTGTCCGGTTATTTGGGCGGTAAGGTTGACAGCTTGATGATGCGGTTTGTCGATGTCATGTACGCCATGCCCTTCATGTTCTTCGTTATTCTGCTCATGGTTTTGTTCGGACGAAATATCTATTTGATATTTGCCGCTCTTGGCGCGGTTGAGTGGCTAACCATGGCGCGGATTGTGCGCGGGCAGACCTTAAGCGTTAAACGCCGCGAATTTATCGAGGCGGCGCGAGCCGGCGGGGTTAGAACTCCCAGCATTATCTTCCGCCATATCGTACCGAATATTCTGGGGCCGGTGATTGTTTATGCAACCCTCACCATTCCTCAGGTGATCCTGACCGAAAGTTTTATTTCTTTCTTAGGCCTCGGCGTGCAAGAACCTCTAACCAGCTGGGGCGTCTTAATTAGTGAAGGCGCCCGGGTGATGGAACAATCGCCGTGGATGCTGGCGTTCCCTGCAATCTTTCTTGCCACAACCTTGTTCTGTTTTAACTTTATCGGCGACGGTTTGCGCGACGCCTTAGATCCAAAGGATCGGTAAGCATGGCGCTGCTCGAGGTCGAAAATCTCAACATTCGCTTTCACACGCCCGACGGAGAGGTTGCTGCGGCAACAGATCTTTCGTTTATCATCAATGAAGGCGAAAGCCTGGGCATTGTGGGTGAAAGCGGTTCCGGCAAAACCCAGATGTTCTTGGCCATCATGGGGCTTCTGGCCAAAAACGGATCGGTAACGGGAAGCATACGCTTTCAAGGTCGCGAACTCATTGGATTATCACGCACGCAACTCAACGCCATACGCGGCGTCGATATGGCGATGATTTTTCAGGATCCCATGACGTCGCTTAATCCTTTCTTGCGCGTTAGCCGGCAGATGAACGAAATTTTGATCGAGCACAAGGGAATGTCGGAAAGCGAAGCGGATCGCCAAGGCATTGCCATGCTTGAACGCGTCGGAATTCCTGACCCTGCACGTCGCTATCGCTTATACCCACACGAGTTTTCCGGCGGCATGCGTCAACGGGTCATGATTGCCATGGCTTTGCTCTGCCGACCTAAGCTGCTTATCGCCGATGAGCCGACCACCGCCCTTGATGTGACCGTTCAAGCGCAAATCCTTGAGCTCTTGGCAGAATTACGAAAAGAAGTTGGCACAAGCATCGCTATGATCACCCATGATCTTGGCGTAATCGCAGGACTCTGCGATCAGGTCATGGTCATGTATGGTGGCCGAGTTGCCGAAAAGACTTCGGCGGAAATCATCTTTTATCAACCCCAGCATCCCTATACTCAAGGCCTGCTTCTGTCGGTGCCGCGACTTGATCAGAAAACAGAGAAACGTCTTATCGCCATACCGGGTCAGCCGCCTAACTTGCAAAAGCTTAGCGCGGGCTGCCCCTTCACGCCACGTTGCCCTTATCGATTTGAGCCCTGCCCCACCCTTGTGCCGCAACTTCGACCGGCTCTCGGCGGCGGTTTCAAAGCTTGCCATCTTGAGGCCCTGCCATGACAGGTCCCATTTTATCCGTGCGCGACCTTAAGGTTTATTTCCCGCTCCGCGGCAAGGGTCTTTTTTCCTCGACCATTCCCCTAAAGGCCGTGGACGGAGTCAGCTTCGATCTCTTCCCCCGCGAAACCTTGGGTATCGTGGGTGAGTCAGGGTGCGGAAAGTCTACCTTGGGGCGAGCGATTCTTCACCTGCTCCCACCCACTTCAGGAAAAGTGGTTTGGTTGGGTGAAGATCTAACCTTACTTTCATCTGAGGCCTTACGGCGCAAGCGTCAAGAGATGCAGATCGTGTTTCAAGATCCCTTGGCGAGTCTCGATCCTCGCATGACAATTGGCGATATTATCGCCGAACCGTTACGCACCTTTGAGCCCCACCTTTCTCGATCACAGATTCAAGATCGTGTGATGGAGATTCTTCCTCAGGTCGGGCTCAATCCTTTTATGCGCAATCGCTACCCTCATGAGTTTTCCGGTGGCCAGTGCCAGCGCATCGGTATAGCGCGGGCGATGATTTTAAAGCCAAAGCTCATAATTTGCGATGAACCGGTCTCTGCCTTGGACGTTTCAATTCGCGCGCAAATCGTTAATCTTTTGCAAGACCTGCAAGAAAAATTCGGGATCTCTCTGATTTTTATCAGCCACGACCTGTCAATCGTTCGGCATATCTGTCATCGCATCATGGTTTTATACCTGGGACGCATGATGGAAATTGCCCCGGCTGCTGAAATCTATGACAATCCGCGCCACCCTTATACACAGGCTTTAATCTCGGCCGTGCCTATTCCCGATCCCCGCAAGGAGCGAGCGAAACGGCGAATTCTTCTCAAAGGTGATCTTCCCTCACCCGTAGCGCCGCCATCGGGGTGCGTGTTTCGAACCAGGTGCCCAAAAGCAACCGATAAATGTGCCGCTGATATACCAGCGCTTGAAACTGCAGGGACAGGACACTTGGTGGCGTGCCACTATTGGAGAACTACATAAACCCTGTAGTACCGTCCCACAGCAGCTTCAAACCACTGATAAAAACAAATCCATAGCAGAGCCGATAAAACCAGATATCGGAAACTCTGTGATGCAGCCATCGCCCAAGCCACATACTTAAGGGCGCCAGCGGCACCAAAATAAGGCTTGTTGACATATTGGCCGTATCCAGCAGGCCCAGCCATCCATAGGGGACAAGCTTCGCGTAATTAATGAGGGCAAAGAATAGGGCTGTTGTACCAACATACACCGTCTTGTCGAGCTTCTGCGGCAGTAAGAAGACGGAGATGGGTGGACCACCCGCATGTGCGATAAAACTTGTGAAGCCGCAAAAACTTCCCCAAATCCATCCCCATCGCAGAGATGGGACCACCACCGTCAGCAAGTTCCTTCTCACACGAAACCAATGATCCAGAGTAAAGCAGACCGCAATCGCTCCGACCATGATTCTTATCGTGTTAATGTCCATAAACTGAAAGAAGACGATGCCCAAGCCGGTCCCTAACAAGGCCGGCGGCAACAGAATTAAAATGTTTTTCTTGCTCCATTTACCCCAGTAAAGCCATAGGCCAAAAACATCCATAACGCAAAGAAGAGGCAAAAGAATCGCCGCCGCCTGTTGCGGCGGAACCGCCAAGGCCATTAACGGCACGCCGACAATTCCCAACCCGCCGCCAAACCCACCCTTGGAGATGCCCGTTATGATAATCGCTAAAAGAGCAAGGCAATAAAACCAGGGATCGGTGATCATATCTCTCTTTCATAAAAAGCTGGGCTTGACGGTCCGATACTTGTTTATAGTCTTTTTTTGAGTAAAACTATCCTGTTTCCGATAGAAAGCAGATGCCGTGAGCAATCAGATTCATCTTCTTGTCGTTGAGGGCAACACCAAGGAAGGCCGCAAGGCGTTGGTCGATGCTGGCGGCCATATACCTGCAGAACTCTATATCGAGGTTCTGACCGCCTGCATGCCCGGCATCCATACGACGACGATCCAACCGGCCGACCCCGGAGAAATTTTCTCGCAGGGCGAATCCCTAGCTTCTTATGACGGGGTGGTTCTCACGGGATCCTCATTGAACATCTACAATGGTGGCTCTTCCATAGATCGCCAAATTGATCTCGCGCGCTCAATCTATGCGGCTGGCGTTCCCTTTTTTGGGTCATGCTGGGCGGCTCAAGTAGCCACCGTAGCCGCTGGCGGCGATGTCCAATTAAATCCCAAGGGACGCGAGATTGGCATCGCGCGGAAAGTCGCCTTAACGGACGCTGGACGTGATCATCCTCTTTATAAGGGCAAAGCCAGTGTCTTTGATGCCATCTGCGTCCATAAAGACGCCATCACGACATTGCCTACCGGTGCCACCGTTCTTGCAGGCAATTCTCTCTCAGAGATTCAAGCCTTGGAAATCAAGCATGATGCGGGAATATTTTGGGGTGTCCAGTACCATCCGGAATACGACCTTCGTGAGGTTGGCCGGGTTGCCTTAAGATATGGCGATGCCTTGGTTAAAGAAGGCCTTTTTGCCGACAAAGAGGCCGTATCGGCCTATGCCTCAATGACGGAAACCCTGTCCAGCAATCCCAAGCGCCAGGACATCGCCTGGCTCCTGGGAATTGATGAGGACATTCTAAATCCCGCCATGCGGCGTTTGGAAATTACCAACTGGCTGACACACCAGGTGCGCCCCTACGCCGCCAAAAGATAGCTATATTATTGGGTTTTAACCCGGAGATGAAAAGACTTCGGTCGCGTCAGGTGCATATAACCTTCCGCAGATAAAGTACATCCCCGACCCGAATCCTTGATGCCAACCCACGCCAAGGCCGGATCTAAATAGTCGCAGCGATTCATGAACCAAGTTCCGGTTGCCACCTGATCGCCGATCTTAATCGCCGCATCGTGATCCTCCGTCCAGATGGCCGCCGTCAGCCCGTAATCACTATCATTCATCAACTTGATCGCCTCATCATCGGAGCGGACTTTCATAATGCCGATGACCGGGCCAAAGCTTTCCTCGGTCATTAGCCGCATGGAGTGATCAACATCAACAACAACCTGCGGAGCCAAATAACAGGTACCTGACTTAGCTTCCGAGAATTTTTTAGGGTCGATTAAAGCCTTGGCACCCTTTTTAACGGCTTCCGTAACTTGATCTTCAATCAACTTGGCGGCACTCGCCTTGACGACAGGACCCAGGTTAACCTGCAAATCCAGCGGGTTACCCAACCGGTATCCGTTCACCAGATCGACATAACCCGTCAAAAACTTATCGTAGACCTTTTCATGAACATATATTCGCTCAATACCGCAGCATGACTGGCCCGAATTAAAGAAAGCCCCATCTACAAGGTTTTCAATCGCATGATCCAGGTTGCAATCTGCACGCACGTAGGCGGGATCCTTACCACCTAACTCTAACCCGACACCAATAAATCGTCCGGCTGCCGCCTTTTCGACCGCAGCGCCACCGGTAACCGAGCCGGTAAAGGCGACAAAGTTAACTTCTGGAGCTTTGATGATACGTTCAGCGTTGGCATGGGAAAGATGCAAATACTGGAAAACGCCCTCAGGCAATCCGGCGGCTTTGAAGGCCTCCGCATAACGTTCGGCACATAATGGAGTTTGAGCCGAATGTTTTAAGATGACCACATTACCCGCCATAATGGCGGGTATGATGACATTGACCGCCGTTAAATATGGATAGTTCCACGGCGCAATGACAAAGACGACACCGACGGGTTCCCGACGGATAAATCGATTAAATCCTTCTTTAGGAGCAATTTTTTGATCCGCCAAGGCTTCGGCGGCGATATTGATCATATGACGGGCACGTTCCTCAAATCCCCTGACCTCGCCCGGAGACTGGCTGATGGGCCGGCCCATTTGACGTGTAATCTCTTCAGCAATGCTGGGGCCATTACGAACAAAAGCATCAACGGCTTTGCTACAAAGCTTTACCCGTTCGGCAATAGAAACGGCTTGCCATTTTGGTTGTGCCTGTTGCGCCTTTTTGAGGGCCGCCGCAATATCCGCCTCCTCGGCAAGGGTTCGCTCAACATAAACTGACCCATCAATAGGCGACACACACTTCAAACGCTCTGCCATTCATATGCTCCGTTTATTCTAGATAATCTCAAAATACCGCGACAATTCCCAATCGGTAACATGACGGCGGAACTCCCGCTCTTCCCATTCCCGAGTGGCCGCAAAGTGATCGACAAACTCATCACCAAACAGTTCCCGCGCCGCCTTTGATTTTTTCAAATTCTGTGCCGCATCCCATAAGGTTCGGGGCAAGGATAGACGAGCCGGGAACTTTTGGGCATAGGCGTTACCTTCAACGATCGGCTCAGGCTCTACCTTATTAGCGATGCCCCAAAGACCAGAACCAATAGCCGCCGCCAAAGCTATATAGGGATTGGAGTCAGCAGCAGCAATCCGGTACTCAACCCGCTGAGATTTTTCAGAGCCCGGAATGATCCGCAAGGCCGTAGTGCGGTTCTCAACGCCGATGGTCGCTTCAGTCGGCGCCCAAAAGCCCGGGATAAGCCGGGTATAAGAATTGACGGACGACGCCACCATACCCAAAACTTCCGGCATAAGCTTTTGCTGGCCGCCAATAAAGTGACGCATTGCCTTGCTCATTCGGTGTGGCTGTTTGGCGTCGAAGAAAACCGTCTTATTGGCTTTATCCCTTAGGCTGACGTGAATATGCCCGCTTTGACCCGGCCAATTCATCGACCACTTCGCCATAAAGGTCGCCATCAAGTCGTGGCGCTGGGCAAAAACCTTGGCAAAGGTTTTAAATAAGGCTGCGCGATCGGCTGCCTCCAAGCCCTCGGTTACCGACAAGGCCGCTTCCAGAACACCAGGCCCTGTCTCCGTGTGAAGCCCCTCTATGTTCATTCGCATCGCTTCACCCATGGCCAACATGCCATGGTAAAACTCTGCGTGAGTTGAATTGCGCAGGACGGAATAACCGAAATAACCCGGCGTTAGCGGCTTTAGGTCAGTATAACGCTTTTGCCGAACCGAATCCGGTGTTTCTTCGAAAACGAAAAACTCATACTCGCATCCGGCATAAACCTTGAATCCCATCTTCTCGGCGCGGGTAAGGACGCGGCGCAGTACCGCGCGCGGACAAACCGCCTCATGGGCTTCGGCAAATTCGCACAGAAAAAATAATGTATCCGCTTCCCATGGAATTTCACGGCAGCTGGACGGAATAATTCGAACTTGTGCATCCGGGTAACCCGAGTGCCAGCCGGTTATTTTCGTGTTATCATAGAGCTGATCATTGCTATCCCAGCCGACCACAACATCGCAAAAACCAAAACCGTTCTTCAATGAAGAAAAGAATTTTTCCTTGCTCATGTATTTGCCGCGCAAAATACCGTCGACATCAAACACGCCGACTTTAATGTGAGTCAGATTGCGCTCTTCGACGATTTTAATGGCATCGGCAGCGGTTTTAACATCAGACGGCTGCATAAAAGTGTCTCCCCATTCATATGGCCTTAAGACTAACGGCAACCAGGGCTTTCTGACCCCGGTTGCCGCAAGCGTTTCTATTTATCGTTTAAAGATGATGAGCCTTGCCTGTCAGAGCAAATTCTTCCTCCGGAGATAAAACCAGCTTATGCCGGCCGAATACCGCGAAATAGATGATGCCCAAAGCATACCACGCCGCCGCCCCTTCCATCGCCGCTCGATAGGTCGGATCCTGGAACTGATAGTATAGCGTGACGGCCGCAATGATAATCGTAACCGCGGCGCCTAAAATACCAAAGGGACTCCGGTAGGGCCGTGGCATCTGCGGTTTTTTAATCCGCAGAAGAATGAACGACAACGATTGAAACATGTAGGAAATCATGGCGCCAAACACGGCGACGTTCAGCAATGTTGTTCCAACCTTGGCTTCACCGCCGACATAGAAAACCATCATCATGACGGCAAGGCCGACGATAGCCCCCGTTAGCAAAGCAACATGCGGTACCTTACTTTGGCCGCTGGTCACCGAAAGAGCCTGTGGAAAATATCCCGCCCGTGACAAGGAGTAGATCTGACGGCCGAAGGCGAAAATGATGGTATGAAAGCTGGCGATCAGACCAATAACCGCAATCGATGCCAAAATCTTGGCGGTGCCGGTTCCATAAATAGTCCGGAAACCTTCCAAGAGCGGTTCTCCTGAAGAGCTGATTTTAAATGCGCCCGGTGAAATCGCTGTATTAAGCGTGAGCACGAGCGTAGCTGATATAATCAAGGTTAAAATGCCCAAAAGCAGGCCTTTTGGCATATCACGTTTGGGATCAACCGACTCTTCAGCCGCCAAAGGAAGCTGCTCGATGGCTAAGAACAACCACACGGCATAAGGCATGGCAGCCAGAACGCCTACCCAGCCGAACGGCATCCAAGAACCATTACCTTCGGGGAGTTCCGTGGCTTTACCATCGGCGCCAACCCCAATGTTTAAAGCAAACTTTGAGAAATCTACCGCTGGTATAGCGCTGACCCAGAACACGGCCAGGATTGCCAAAGCCGCCAAGGTAACAAACAGAGATACTTTGAACGACAGCTCAACACCCAACAGGTTCAAGCCGACAAATATGATGTAGGAAACGATCCACCATACCGGTTGAAGCTCCGGCCCTGTCTCAAAAATACTGCCGAGATAGGATCCGATGAAGTAAACGATAACCGCCGGCGTGATGACGAACTCCAGATTTTCGGCAAGGCCCGTTAAGAAGCCGCCCCAGGGACCCATCGCACTTCGGGCGAAAGAATAGGCGCCGCCCGTATGAGGCAAGGCCGGAGACATTTCCGCCAAAGAGAAGCAAAGCCCCAAGTACATGACTGCGATTATCGCTGTTGCGATGGCCATACCCCCAAAGCCACCCGCACCTAAACCAAAATTCCATCCGGAAAAATGGCCCGAGATAACAGCACCTACACCGAGCGCCCAAAGCGACCAAACTCCCGCATATCGGCGTAAGCCTCTTTTATTAAAATATGCTTCATCGACCGACTGATAGGTAACGGTCCCAACTTTCTGTTGATCAGACATCCTCACGGCTCCTTTAATAGGTCCCTTTCGAACCGCGTCTGCCTCGCAGACGGCGGCTACCCTGAGGATCAAAATGGAAAGGATGACAGTCTTAAAGATATAACCGAGAGAACGTAAAATTCTCTTTATCCCCACTCTATATATCTTTTAAACGTTGAATTCCCCCAAGCCCACATCAATCCCCTCATCAGTACGGGCTTGGAAATGCTACGGGACCTGAGCGCGCAATACAACAATTACGATTAACGATAGCACTGGTCTTTGTGCAGCGCAGCAATTGCGCAACCCAACTAAGGGGGCATGCCTTACATACTGTTTTTCAATGGAAATTCTGAAATAATCTAACCATCGAACAGGCACGTACGTCTGACACGACTATTAATGGCTTTGATATTAAGAACCAGCAACAGTCACAATAAGCCCGTCCAATTCTTCGCTCACCAAAATCTGGCAGGATAAACGGGAAGTTTTGGTTAGGCCAAAAGCCAGATCCAACATGTCCTCTTCTTCTTCGGCGCGGCGTGGAAGCTTGTCATACCAGTTCGGATCAACAATAACGTGGCAAGTCGCGCAAGCCAGTGAACCCTCGCATGCCGCTTCAATATCTATGCCGTTATGCTTGGCAACTTCCATAACGGAAAGACCGATGGGCGCCTCGATCTCGTGACGCTCCCCGCGCGAGGTTAGAAAAATAATCTTCGGCATATTAACCCTAACAAACAAAGCTTCTGGCGGCGCACTATCTCCATTCGAGGCGAATGTGGCAAGGTTATTACGTCGAGGGGACCCCTTTGGTTGTAGAATACTCAAAATGCAAGGCTTCTCCCTCATGAACTAAGGGGAAAATCGCATGAGCCGCCATGGCAGCCTCTGCAAAACCGCAAAGAATTAGCTTAATTTTTCCGGGATAGGTCACCACATCGCCAATGGCAAAAATACCGTCCATGCTCGTTTTGCACGTTGCCGGGGCAACCGGCAAATGCCCATGCTGTAAGTCCAAGCCCCATGACGCTATGGCGCCAAGGTCGGTAGACAACCCGAAAAAAGGCAACAAACTATCGGCTTCAAGGCGCTGGGTTTTTCCATCGAGATCAGCGACAATCACTGCGTTAAGCTGCCGGCCATCCCCCTCTAACGCCGAAAGTTGATAAGGAATAACGAATTCTATTTTTCCCGTCTTGGAAAGTTCCTGCAGTTTTGCCAGGCTTCCAGGTGCCGCGCGAAATTTATCCCGCCGATGGACGAAATAAATATGCCCGGCGATTTCCGCCAGAGCCAAGGCCCAATCCACTGCACTATCCCCGCCACCCGCGATAACGATCCGCTTGCCGCGAAAGGACTCCTTGCGGGTCACCATGTAATGCACCGAGACGCCTTCATATCCCGCGATACCCTCTAGGGGTGGGCGGTGCGGGCCGAAAGCTCCCGCGCCTGCGGCAATAATAACGGCCTTGGCGTCTATTTCTGCCCCTGCAGAGGTTCTTAACCGCCACGCTTGATCTAATCTTGTAAGCGCTTCAACCTTTTCTCCCAAACGATAGATCGGATGAAACGGAGCAGCTTGCTGTTTTAAGCGTTCAATCAACTCGGCACCGGCAACTTCCGGTAAGGCCGGTATATCGTAAATAGGTTTTTCAGGATAAAGTGCCGCGCATTGCCCACCGATTTCGGGTAAGGCGTCAATCACCGTCGCCCGCATCCGGAGCATGCCCAATTCAAAGATCGAAAATAAGCCGACAGGTCCTGCACCAATAACGGCAACCTGCGGTACCATTTTTTCCATGATCAGCTCTTACTGTGCGAAATCGACAAACTGATCAATCTTAGCGCGATCATAACCCAGGCTGGCGACAAGAAGCTGGCGCGTATAGGGATGGGTCGGCGTTCCGGCCGCAAGCGCTTGCGCCGTCATTTCCTCGACAATCCGCCCATGCTGCATTACCGCCAAGCGATCGCACATGTGCGATACAACGCCCAAGTCATGACTGACCAAGATGTAGGTCAGCCCAAGTTCTTGCCGCAAAGTTTTCAGAAGGTTAAGCACCTCGGCCTGCACGGATACATCCAAGGCGCTTGTCGGCTCATCCAGCAGAAGGATGCGCGGCTCTAAAATTAAGGCACGCGCGATGGCGACCCGCTGACGTTGCCCACCTGAGAGCTGATGCGGATAGCGAAATCTAAAGGAGGGCCCCAAACCGACGGCGTCCAATGCCTTTTCTATTCTTTGCTCGCTATTTTTCAGATTATGAATAGCGATCGGTTCGGCTAGAATGCGGTCGACGGTGTGCCTCGGGTGTAAGGACCCATAGGGATCCTGAAACACCATCTGCACCATTTTATAAAACGATTTACCCATAAGGCGACGATCGGTACCGTTTAAGGTAATCGCTCCAGTCCAATTGGGCGTAAGACCGCAGATTGCGCGCAGAACCGTCGACTTGCCCGAACCCGACTCCCCGACAAGCCCGAAACTCTCCCCCGACACTACGGAGAAAGTGGCCCCACGCACGGCATGGACCCCTGAAGCGCCAGACCCAAAGTAAACTTGAAGGTCATGAACATCTATCATGCTTGTTCCTATGCCAACCATGCCGGATCTCGCCGTAACGTCGGCAACAAACCATGCCGCCCATCAACCCGAGGCAAACAAGCCATGAGGCCTTGGGTATAAGGATGCTTTGCTTCGGAAAGCCGTGACGCCGTGCATTCCTCGACCACCTTGCCGCCATACATGACCAAAACCCGGTTGCAAAAAGACGATACGAGTTTCAAATCGTGGCTGATAAAAATTAAACTCATCCCGCGGCGAGTCACGAGATCATCCAGAATCGCCAAAACCTGCAGCTGAACCGTGACGTCCAAGGCGCTTGTCGGCTCGTCCGCGATTAAAAGATCAGGATCAGGCGCCAGCATCATGGCAATCATAATGCGCTGGCCCATTCCGCCGGAAACCTCATGCGGATAGGCATTGAATACCCGTTTGGGATCGCGAATACGCACTGCCTCGAGCATGCTGAAAGCCTTGTCATTAGCCTGAGCCTGGGAAAGACTTTCGTGCAGGCGGCAAGCCTCGGCAATTTGATCCCCAACCTTCATAATGGGATTGAGGGAGAATTTAGGATCCTGCAGCACCATCGAAATTCGCCGGCCGCGAATATGGCGAAGTTCCGCTTCGCTGGCGGCCAACAAATTCATACCATCAAAGTCGAGGCGGCGCGCCGTTACGCGTCCAGGCGGCTGGGTTAATCTCAGAATGGCGCGTCCCGTTTGGGATTTGCCCGAACCGCTTTCTCCGACGATGCCGAGTTTTTCCCGACCCAAGGAAAAGGATATACCCCGTACGGCTTCAACCAAGCCCTTGCGCGTCGGAAAGGTTACCCGAAGATCTTCAACCTCTAGTAAGGGTGTCGAGGTTCCCGCGGTCATTTCGCACTCTTCGGATCAAGAACGTCGCGCAATCCATCGCCCAGGAGATTAAACCCTAAAGAAACGATAAATATGGCTACACCCGGCAGTGTCGGAATCCACCATTGGTCGACGAGAAAGCTGCGACCGGACGACACCATGGCACCCCATTCCGGAGCGGGAGGCTGAGCGCCAAGCCCCAAGAACCCCAAACCTGCCGCTGTTAAGATAATGCCTGCCATATCCAATGTAACTCGAACGATTGCCGAGGACATGCACATAGGAACGATATGGCCCCATATAATACGGATAGGTCCTGCACCTTGCAAACGAACTGCGGCGATATAGTCGGTGTGGCGCACTGTTAATGTCTCTGCGCGGGCAATCCGCGCATAAGGTGGCCACGCCGTAATCGAAATGGCGATGATCGCATTCTCAATTCCTGGCCCTAACGCACCGGCAAAAGCCAGTGCCAAAATAAGCCGAGGGAATGAAAGGAAAATATCGGTAATCCGCATTAGAACCGTGTCGACCCAGCCACCGCAATATCCGGCGACTGTACCGACCAATAATCCCAGAGGAACGGCGATAAGGGCAACCAGGATGACAACTTCCAAAGTCAGCCGTGTGCCGTAAATAATGCGGCTAAAGATATCTCGGCCGAAATCGTCGGTGCCAAACCAATGTGTTGAATTGGGTGGCTTGAGACGTGCCATCAAATCCTGTGCCGTGTAGTCATAGGGGGCCAAAAAAGGTGCGAAAGCTGCGACCAGTAACAAGGCGACGACAATCCCCAAACCAAGCATGGCCAATGGATTTTCCGTTAAGGCTAACCATCCCAAATAACTGCGCCCCAACCGTGCTTGTAACCGGCTGGTCGGTGTATCAGCCAGAAGCCAACCGCGAAAGCTTTGGGTCATCATCGCGTCCTCGGATCTAGAACACGGTAGAGAAAATCGGATATGAGATTAAGCGTCACGAAAACCACCCCGACGACAATAGTACCACCGAGAACGGCGTTCCGATCAGAGCCGAAAAGTGCATGGGTTATATATTGGCCCAAGCCCGGCCAGGCAAAAACAGTCTCGGTCAACACTGAGCCCTCCAAAAGTCCCCCATAACTGAGAGCCACAACGGTGATGAGCGGTATGCGGATATTGCGCAAGGCGTGGACCCAAATAACACGCCACTCGGGAACGCCCTTAATTCGCGCCGTAACGATGTATTCCTGGCGAAGCTGCTCCAACATGAAGGAGCGCGTCATTCGGGAAATATACGCCAAACTAAAATAGCCAAGAAGGACAGATGGCAGCAGAAGATGATGAAGCGCATCCACTAAAACCTCAAAATCACCCGCCAATATGCTGTCGATGGTGATCATGCCTGTAACGGATGGAACAAGGCCATCATAGGCAACCCCTACCCGTCCTTCCGGGGCCGGCACCCAATCAAGTTTGACATAGAAAATCAATAACGCGACCAAACCCAACCAAAATACCGGGACCGAATAACCGATCAATCCCAATACGCGGACAACCTGATCAAAAAGCCGGTCCCGCTTAACCGCCGCCCATACGCCGGTCGGAATTCCCACCAACACACCCAGCAAGGTTGCAATCGTAGCCAGTTCAAGGGTAGCGGGAAAAACATGCAGAATGTCTTCCATAACCGGTCTGGCCGTTATGGTAGAGATGCCGAAATTTCCCGACAATAAACTTACCAGATAGCGGCGGAACTGCTCCCATATCGGTTCGTCCAGTCCCAGTTCCATACGGACCCGGCGATAGACCTCTTCTGGCGCGCCCTCGCCGACAATCGTCAAAACAGGATCGGCGGGAACAATCCGGCCAACGATAAACGTAAAAAGAAGAAGGCCGAGAAAAGTCAAAAACAGCGAGAGAAAAAGCCCGCCTATCGACGCGAAACGGCGCGCAAGCAGCGAGCCTTTAGAGCTTGCCGCTTGCGCTTTCACCGTCTCAGCCTGCGTGCCATGAATGGACACGAGGATTAATCCTAGAAGTGACTGCTTACTTGGTTATCCCATGATAGCTGTTGTTGTCATAGGACGGCCCCATAACGAAACCATTGACGTTGTTTCGCATGGCCGCAAGCTCGATTTCTTGGAACATGATGACGAAGGGCGAGTCTTTTTGATGCTCGCGTTGAATTTCTTCGTACATCTTTTGACGCTTGGCTGCATCCAGCTCTGCGGCAGCGGCCGTCGTCTTTTTCGTCATGTCGGGAATGTCCCAAGAATTCCGCCAAGCCAATGTTTTGGCCTTTGTCGCGTCGGTATTGTCATAGTTAGCGGCAAAGGTCTGCGCATTGGTGTGCGGATCCTGATAATCCGGCGACCATTGACCAAGATAGATATCATGCTGGCGTGCACGGTACTTGGTCAAAGTCGTCTTATTATCGGCCGGAATCAGCTCTAGGGTGATGCCCGCTTGTTTAAAGGTATTTTGCAAAGACTGGGCAATATCGATGTAAGGAGACGAATTCCGTACATCCATCGATACTTTGAATCCATCCTTCAGTCCCGCCTCAGCCAATAAGGCCTTGGCCTTTGCCACATCCAGTTTATATGGGCTGTCTTTGATCGCACCCATCATACCTTCCGGTAAGAAGCTTTGGTGGGGCACTGCAATACCGGACATAACCGTATTTCCAAGACCCTCATAATCGACCAAGTACTTGATCGCCTGGCGAACTTGCGGCTTGGCGAAATTCGGATTTTTGGTGTTCAAACCGAAATAGTGGATCGCGCCTTTGAGGGAAGACTGTATCCGAACATCCTTATTCGATTGCAAAGCCTTAACCTGATCTGGCGTCAAATTACGCGCCATATCAATGTCGCCCTTCTCCAACATCAGTCTTTGTGTGCTGGCTTCGGGGACGTGACGCAGCACAACCCGCTTTACCGTCGGGGCGCCGCGCCAATAGGCTTCATTGGCAGCCAAGGTCAGCGTCTCATTCGGCTTCCACTGCATCATCTTGAACGGACCCGAACCGGCATAGTTAATGCGCAACCATTTATTGCCGAGATCTTCCGGACCTTCACTGTGCTTCTTGACCTCAACACTGTCGACAATCGACGCCACATTGGCCGTTAAGCAATAGAGCACAAATGTCGGGGCGAATTTTTCCGTGATCTTAAAGACCAGTGTGCTGTCATCGGTCGCTTTGATGTTTTGAGCGACGTTATCTTTATTAAATCCAAACTGGGTCAGGATGAAGCCGGGATTTTTATTCAAAATAACCGCGCGTTGAAGCGAGAACTCCACATCCTTTGCCGTCAAAGGATTACCCGAGGCAAATTTAATTCCCTTGCGGATTTTGAAGGTAAAGGTTTGGCCATCCGGCGATACCGTCCAAGAATCGGCGACCTCGCCATATATGCGAGAGACATCGCTTAGATCGTACTTGATCAACCGATCATAGGTGTTGCCCAAATATTCACCGCCGATAAGCTCAAAAGCTTCCGCTGGATCGAGCGTAATCAGCTCGTCGATCTTATGAGCCATAACCAAAGTGTCTTTAGGTGTGTCGGCCATCGCCGCTAACGATGAGACCGATAAAATGGCCGCACCGGCCAACGCTCGAAGCATGGACTTCATGCAAGGTTCCCCTTCCCTTAATCATTACGCAGGAAGCATGCTCAGCATACCCCCCGTACTAAGGGGGGATCATGCCGGGTTCGCGAAGTCTTGTCTACGCTATCTGGGGCCCTAGGCCGAGATATCTGGATCAAGAGGCCACAAAGGGCGTCTTGCCTTGAAAAACGGCAGTTTTCCTCGTGCAGGAGTGGCCAATCCTCCACCATCACAGACAATGACCCGGCTAGCCATGGGTTCAAAAGCCGCCCGGAAATGCTGCATCGACTTAACGACAACTACCCGTTTGTTTTCAGGAATCAGGCCGTTGGCGACGAACATCTGCCGGTCTAAAAGCTGCAGAAGGTTGGTGGTAATCAAAATCTCAATCCCCTCCACCTGAAAAACGACAGTCGGCCCAAGACTTTTAGCAATCCCTTGGTACATGGGGCCCTGACAAACAAATTCCCCATCGGTTACACGCAAAACCTTCCCGGTTAGGGTAAGGGGGCTCCCGCCGAACCTGGGGGCAATCTTACCCCCCAAATTGACTGTCGCGTTTTGGCCTTCTGCATGATTTTTTAACACGGAAACTGCTTCCGGATCCCGAATAAGGCCGAAAGCAACGTCAGGAACGCGGGCCTCCAACAACGCCTTCAGTAAAGTTGTTGAATCTCCATAGGCCCCGGCACCGGGATTATCCGCGTAGTCGGCAATGATAAGTGGTTTTCCCTTACCATCATGACTTAATGCTATGGCCGCCGCTTGCTCGGGTGTCAGATATGTATTGGTGATAACATCTCGGGTTCGCCACATCTCATCCGCTAGGCTTTCTTTGATCTTTTCCGCACGCTGGGCTGCGCCGGGAATAGAGTCATCATAGGTCACCGTGATGCTTGGTCCGACATCATAAATATCCGCCAGAGAAAACCCCCCATTGATGGACACGCAGAGAATCCCAGGCTCGCTTTCATAACGTCTTGCTTGCTCCAGCATAGGCACCATCGGACCTTCGTCACTTCGTCCGCCATTGACACCCAACAACTGCGGGCGTTGCGCCAAAAGGGAGCACGGCCTTATCTTTCCTGACATTGCCTCCTCAAGTAATTCGCCCGCTTGCCGGCCCCGATCTCTCATATCAATGTGAGGATATGTCCGATAAGAGCATATAATGTTCGCCATCTCCGTCATAAGCGGAGATACATTGGCGTGAAGATCCAGCGTAATGGCGATGGGCACTTGCGGTCCCACGATTTGACGCACTTGGCTAAGGAGCTGACCTTCGGCATCGTCGAAGCTTTCAGTTACCATGGCGCCATGAAGTGATAAAAGAACCCCATCGAAGGGACCTTGATTCTTTGCTGCTGCCAAAATAATTCCGGTTATTTTATCCCAGGCGTCGTCGGTAACCCTGCCGCAAGGATTGGCGGAGGCAACGACAGTATGGATCGCTTGCCAGCCATACTTTTCAGCGCAATCGATAAAGCCTGCCATCTCGAAATTCGTATCGCGGAATTTTCGCTCGACGTCAGGCGCATAAATACAAAATAGCTTTTCAAACGCCTTCAGATTGGCCGGCTGAACGCTGAATGTGTTGGTTTCATGATTAAAATCACCCAGCAAAACTCGCCGCATTCACTCTATCCTTCTCCGTAACCCCTAACATAAAGCGCACTATGCTTTTAGAATAGATACAATGGTTAGGGGCTACGACAGAAGTTTAAAGTTATTATTTGCGCTTGGCCAAATCTTGCATCACCGTTTCGGCACCGCCAAAAGGCGCGATGACATCGATGATATGAAGGCGATCTCCGCTATTCCATTCTTGCGGCTGAAGTCGCCGCGTTTCTAAATAGCGCGCTTCGGCTTCAGGGGATAATCGCGCCCAAATGGCCAGGGCGACCGGAACCATCGTCCCCTCTTTACGATACAGTTTAAACTGACGCAAATTCAAAGCCGGAAGAATGGCCCATTCGATATCTGTCAGGTACAAATACTTGTGTTTTGGGCTTTGTGACAACAACCAAGCAGCTTGGCCCAAAACCTCCGCCGGGCTAAGCCGTGACGGATCAGATGAGCTACCCGTTATGTCACCTGATGGGGTCTGCGCAGCGCTCTTCGCTTCGACCTTAGATGACGGTGATTTTTCTTTGTTCTTGGTTGCTACCATAGTGACTCTCCCTAAAATCTGGATCGAGCCTACAGTTTTGATCAGCAAGAAACAAGACTACCCGCAATTTCTTTAAAAGAAATAGAAGGAAATCTAAGATTTTTTCAATGCTTGAGTTAGGTCTTCAAGAATATCTACTGTCGATTCAAGACCAATCGACAGACGAACCAACCCATCCGAAATACCGACAATGGCTCGTGCTTCTGGCGTTAATCGTGAATGAGTCGTTGTAGCCGGATGAGTCGCCAAGGTTTTGCTATCGCCCAGATTATTCGATAACCGAATAAATCTTAGAGCATTTAAAAAACGAAACGCCGCATCCTTACCGCCGTTCATATCAAAGCTTATTAAGCTGCCGCCCTGTTTCATTTGACGCCGTGCGAGCTCCCGCTGCGGGTGATCTTCCGCAAATGGGTAAAGAACATTTTTGATCGCCGGATTTTTGGTTAGAGCCTGGGCAATTTCTTCTGCCGTACGGCATTGGCGCTCTACCCGCAAGTCCAACGTTTCCATCCCCTTTAGGAGAAGCCAAGCATTGAATGGGCTTAAACTGGGACCGGTATTGCGTAAATAAGGGTGCAAAACTTCCGAGATGAAGCTTTTGCGCCCTAGAACGGCGCCGCCAAGACATCGGCCTTGACCATCGATATGTTTGGTCGCGGAATAAACGACAACGTCCGCGCCCATTTCCAGAGGTCGCTGAAGCAACGGCGAGGCAAAGACATTATCAACGATAAATTGTGCACCGGCTTTGTGAGCGAGTTCGGCCACCGCCGGCAGATCGATAATCTCCAGGCAGGGATTGGACGGAGTTTCACAAAAAACCAAACGCGTAGGCTTGGATAAGGCGCGCTGCCATTCGTAAAGATTCCGGCCATCCACCAGCTCAACCGTCACGCCCAACCGAGGGAGCACAATCGTCAAAATATAATCGCAGGAAACGAATAAGGCCCGGGAAGCAACGACACGGTCACCAGTTTGAACCTGACATAATATGGCTGCCGTTACTGCAGCCATGCCGCTTGCCGTTGCTAGGCATGCCTCAGCCCCCTCGAGCAAGCGCAAACGCTCCTCAAACATGGCGACGGTAGGATTAGAAAAGCGCGAATAAACATAGCGTTTGCCGTCTTGCAAAAACGCCTGCTCCGCTTCTTCGGCCGATTTATAAACATAGCCGGAGGTCATGAATATGGCTTCGCACGTCTCGTCGAACGAGGTGCGCGTCGTTCCCCCATGCACCAAAAGAGACGACAACTCTTTGTTTGATAGAGGATCAGATTTAATCGTGCGGTCAGACATCGTCACATCCTTTTTGTGACCGTCTTACGCAAAACAAAACCCCGAACCAAACAGCACAGGTCCGGGGGTTTACGTACGCCCATGACCTATTTAGCAGGTTGTTTTACGTGGCCGCAAGCCGGTCAGCCCAAATCGCCACATGCCGACTATTAACCGGGACGGCCTAATCGTCAAGAGGTGAGAAAAGCGGGGCGGAATATTAGGGAAGTCGCTATTTAAGATAGCTCATGACCAGGTACATAACGGCTTGTTGTGGGCCGCGATTTCTATAGCTATGAGGCACGTCAGCCTCGAATTGAATGGCATCACCGGGCTGTAGATGAAAAACCTCTCCCTCACGTTCGATGTCTACTATTCCGACGGCGACAATCAAATTTTCCACTGTCCCTAGAGGGTGCGGGTGGGCGTTTTCTTCTGTGCCCGCCGCTAAACGAAGCTCATAAAACTCGGTCTTTCGCTCATCGCCAAAGGGAAATAACGCGCGAGATGTAAAGGTGCCGTTATGGGAAGAAAGAATCTTTGCCGATTCTGCAGGCATAACAGTGACCGCTGGCGCATTGCCCGTTCCCAGAAAAGCGGAGAAAGGAACATCCAACGCCTTGGCAATTTTCCACAGCACATTGATAGTCGGTGCACTGCGGCCCAGCTCAATCTGGCCCAACATCGCCCGACTCACCCCGGAAAGTTGAGCCAACTTTTCCAACGAGAGATTTTGCCGACTGCGCAATCGTCGTAGATTAAGTCCGACTGCTTGCGGTAAGTTATCACCATCAGCGACCGGCTTATCCTTGACAGGGGATCCAGTTTTACTTAGCCGATGGTTGCTCCGCGGAGCCATTTCAATGCCTTTTGTCGTTAGGTCTTGTTAAAAGTAATATCTAATATATTTGACATCTTGCCAATATATCATATCCAATATAACAGATGAATGAACGAAATTACAGATATAGCCCTTAACGCAAAGAGGTCATTGTGGAAATCGCCCTTAACGGAATTACCAAGCAATTCGGCCGCTTTGCCGCTCTCCGCGGGGTGGATCTCCGTATCCACTCAGGCGAATTATTGGCGCTGCTCGGACCTTCCGGCTCAGGCAAAACCACTCTTCTCAGGATCATCGCCGGCCTTGCCTTTCCCGAGGCTGGCCGGTTGACCTTTGACGGCGTGGACGCGACCCGCATTCCCGCCCGCGATCGTCAGGTGGGCTTTGTTTTCCAGCATTATGCTTTATTTCGCCATATGACCGTGGCCGAGAATGTCGCATTTGGGTTGTCGGTCCGCCGCAAAGACCGGCCCAGCGCCACCAAGATCCGCGCCCGCGCACTTGACTTGCTTCGGCTGGTTAAAATTGAAGAACTGGCGGACCGTTACCCAACCCAACTTTCCGGCGGCCAGCGTCAGCGGGTGGCCTTGGCCCGCGCCCTTGCCATCGAACCGCGCGTTCTCCTCCTGGACGAACCTTTTGGAGCGCTCGATGCCAAGGTGCGGAAAGATCTCCGCCGATGGATCCGGCATCTCCATGACGAAATCAATGTCACCTCGGTTTTTGTCACTCATGATCAAGAGGAAGCTTTGGAGGTTGCCGACCGGGTCGTCATCATGAATAACGGCCAGATCGAGCAGATCGGTACACCCAGCGAGGTCTATGATGCCCCCGTCAACTCCTTCGTCTTTGGGTTCTTAGGTGACGCCAATCGCATTCCTTATGTCTTGAGCGGCAGCGCAATCGATGCTCCCGGGATCAAGCTTGCTTTGCCCATCCAAAACGCACCGCGCGACGGCGTTGCTTTGGTGAGACCTCATGATATTCAGATTACCCCTGACAGCAGCGGCCTCTGTAGAATCCGCCGGGTCTCCGTAATCGGTGCCACGGCACATCTCGAGGTTTCCGTCGATCAAGGCAATACTCCAGCTTTAGAGATTGTCTTGCCGCAGCAACGTTTTGCCGAGCTCGGCCTTCAGGTTGGCAGCAAGGTTGCGCTTCACGCCGAGCGCGGAACAATTGTTTCGGCCACAGACGCACACCTCGCAGCTTAACTCTTCATTCACAGACTACTCTATCCATAGGGGGACTATACCCATGCCTTCACGCAGTCTAACATCGACCGCATTAAGCCTAGCCCTTGCTGCATCCCTATCTTTCGGGAACGCCGCCTCGGCGCAAACCCAAGCGCCAAGCGACATTCTCAACGTCTCTTACGACATTTCTCGCGAACTTTTTGCCCAGATTAACCCGCTGTTCATCGCCTCCTGGAAAGCCAAAACCGGCCAGACCATCGAGGTGAAACAGTCGCACAACGGATCATCGCGCCAAGCCCGCGCCATATTGGAAGGCTTACAAGCCGATGTCGTGACCTTTAATCAGGTAATTGACGTTCAAACTTTGGCCGATAAAGGCAAGTTGATTGCGCCGGATTGGCAGAAGAAATATGCCAACAACAGCTCCCCTTATTATTCCTTGCCCTCGTTTTTGGTGCGCGGCGGCAATCCCAAAAAGATTAAAGACTGGGATGATTTGGTACGCAATGACGTAAAGCTGGTGTTTCCAAATCCGAAGACATCCGGTAATGCCCGCTACACCTATCTCGCCGCCTATGCCTATGCCTTGGATAAATTCAAAGGCGACGAGGTAAAGGCCGAAGAATTCGTTCGCACCTTGCTGGGAAATGTCGCGGTGTTTGACGCCGGCGGCCGCGCGGCGACAACGACCTTCGTGGAACGCGAGATCGGCGATGTCTTGATAACCTTCGAAGCCGAGGTCAATGGCATTAAAAAAGAATTCGGCACGAAGAATCTCGAGATCATCACGCCATCGCAAAGCCTATTGGCTGAATTCCCCGCAACCGTGGTTGACAAGGTGGTTGATCAACGGGGCAGCCGGGCCATCGCTACCGCCTACATCGAGTTTCTCTACTCCGATGTCGGCCAAGAGGTATTGGCCAAAAACTTTATCGGGTTCGTAATCCTAAAGTAGCCGCGAAATACGTGACACAGTTTCCCAATGTGAAGCTGGTCACGGTTGAAGAAAAACTTGGCGGCTGGGATGCCGTGCAAAAGAAGCACTTTGCCGAGGGCGGTATCCTTGATCGGGTGATGCTCGGCAAATAAGGCGGCAAAGAGGATGGCGGCTGAAGAGATTCAAGTGACGCTTGCCCTTGGGCCGCCAACTTGCCATTGTGCACGGCGTTATTCCTATGCCGCCTTTAAATAACAGCTTAGAGTAAATGGCTTTTTTAAAATCCCACCAACGCGTTCTGCCCGGTCTCTCCTTGACCCTCGGCACCACCCTACTGTTCCTTGGCCTGATTGTTCTATTGCCGCTTAGCGCCCTCTTGATCAAAACCAATGAGCTCAGCTGGGATCAGTTGATCCGGGTTGTGACATCGCCCCGCGCCGTGGCGGCCTATATTGTCACCGTGCGCGCCGGCTTGATGGCGACCGTCTTTAATCTGTTCTATGGACTGTTGATGGCGTGGATTTTGGTTCGCTACCGATTTCCGGGCCGCCGCTTGCTAGACGCCATGATGGACCTACCCTTCGCCCTGCCAACGGCAGTGGCCGGTATCGCCCTTACCGCCCTTCTGACCAAAAACGGTTGGGTGGGCAACCTCGTGTCTCCCTTTGGCATCGCCATCGCCTATACCGAACTGGGGATTGCCGTCGCCATGGCCTTTGTCAGCTTTCCCTTCGTGGTCCGCACCGTGCAACCGGTACTGGAAGAGTTCGATTATGAATTGGAGGAAGCCGCCCGTACCTTGGGCGCCAAGGAATGGCAAATCTTCCTGCGCGTAATCCTACCCCACATCGCCCCGGGGCTTTTAGCCGGCTGCGCCCTGGCCTTCTCGCGTTGCTTAGGCGAGTTTGGCGCTGTGATCTTTATCGCCGGCAACATGCCGTTGAAAACAGAGATCGCCGCCTTGCTGGTCTTTATCCGCCTGGAGGAATTCGACTACCCAGCCGCCAGTGCCATTGCCTGCGTTATTCTTCTGTCGTCCTTCGTATTGCTGCTGGGGATCAATATGCTGCAGGCCTGGCAGCTGCGCTATCAGGCCCGGAGCACCTAAATGCTGCTAGCACCCAACAATGGCCCTGAAAAACCATCACCGACCGCGATCACCTTGATCGTGTTGGGTGCGGTTATGACCTTGCTGTTTCTGGGCCTACCTATGATCATCATCTTTGCCCAGGCCTTCTCCCGCGGCTGGGAAGTTTACATCGAGAACATCACTCATCCGGAAACACTCCACGCCATTTACCTGACGGTTATCGTCGCGCTCTTTGTCGTACCGTTAAACATTGCCTTTGGCTTAGCCGCCGCCTGGGCGGTGGCGTTTTTTGAATTTCCCGGGCGTAAATTGCTGATCACCTTGGCAGAGCTGCCGTTCTCGGTATCGCCGGTCGTTGCCGGCGTCAGTTACATACTGGTGTTCGGTAGCCAAGGTCTATTAGGCCCGTGGCTCAGCGAAAACGATATCAAGATCGTTTTTGCCCTGCCCGGCATCATCCTGGTCACCATGTTTGTCACCAGCCCGTTTGTGTTTCGCGAGATTCTGCCTTTGATGCAACTGCGCGGCAGTGATGAAGAAGAAACCGCCATCACCTTGGGCGCTAACGGCTGGCAGATCTTTCGCCGCATCACCTTTCCCGGCATCCGCTGGGCCTTGCTGTATGGCGCCATCCTGTGCAGCGCGCGGGCGATCGGCGAGTTTGGCGCTGTCTCGGTAGTTTCCGGCAATATTCGGGGCGAGACCAACACCCTGCCCCTTCAGGTTGAGCTGTTGTACAACGACTACAACGCCACCGGCGCCTTCGCCGCCGCTTCAGTCCTAACGCTGCTGGCGGTGGTGACGATGGTGATTAAGGTAATGCTGGAACGGCGGGAGGGATAACCATCCTCAATCCTTGCCTTTTTCA
>CAYNIC010000021.1:0-29596 GCA_964397465.1 uncultured Rhodospirillales bacterium | reverse complement strand
GATTTGCAGTCCGATAGATAGCCACTCTCCCACCGGGCCAGCGGGGGCATACAAGTCGGCATAGCCAAAATAGTCAAGTGAACTCTCATCGGGGGTTTTTGAAGTAAAATTTATAGGATCATAATCGAAATTAAAATGGAATCAGGGTTGCAAATGCCTTTTTAAAGGATTATAAACACAAAAGGTAGGGGGTAAGCATGGTGCTGCCGCTATTTATTGTAGGGAATACCAAGGGTTGATCGCGACATTCCCCACGCAATGGCCGAGTTCGAAATCAGCGCTATTCCGCCATAATATGGTTGATCGGCAGCTGCGGACCAACCGTGTTTTTAACCACCAAATCCTTCAAGCCATGAATACTGTGGTGAGGGAAGATTTCGTTCCTGAAGCGCTACGTAACCTTGCATACAGTGACGAAGGCCTCGCCTTCGGCCAAAGCCGATATATGCTTGGTCCGGCCGTTTTGGCGCGATTGATTCAGGCTGTTGATCCGTCGTTTCGGGATAAAGTCCTATATATCGGTTGTCTAACCGGGTATGGCCCGGCCGTGCTCAGTCAACTAGCCGGCACGGTAATCGGTCTTGAGAGCAATCCGAGCTTTGCCGCTGAGGCAAATCGTCTGACGGTAGATAAATTTAAAAATATTGCCATTGTTCAGGGGGATCTCTGTAATGGCTATGTAGGACAGGCGCCTTTCGATATCGTTTTTTTCGAAGGTTCTGTGAATTCCATCCCTCAAAAATTGTTCGATCAACTCGGCAACGGGGGCCGTTTGATCGCTGTGGTTGGTGGGACGGAAGGTGGTGGCACGGTAGGTGTGGCAACGCTATTTATGAAGATAGATGGCGTCATCACTCAACGTGCGTTATTTGATTGTGGGGTTCCGGCGTTACCGGGGTTCTCACAGAAGCCGGCCTTTATCTTCTGACAGGGTCGAGCCTAACGAAAAGGACATGCGATGAGGCTCAAATCGTCCCCGACTAAAACAGCCCGCCCTGAAATGGCCGTGCTTAATGTTGCTGCTGTGTCTTTGCTAGCGTTTCTGAGTGGAGCCGCTATTAATCCTGCGCATGCTCAGTCTTTAACTGACACATTGGTAGCAACCTATGTAAACAATCCTCAACTTCGGGCTGCTCGCGCGGAATTACGCGCTGTAGATGAGCGCGTTACTCAAGCTAAGGCAGGGTATCGGCCAAATATTGATGCCACGACAAGTGTTGGGCATGAGTGGACCAATAACCGCCGAGCGGAAGGCCGATATGCCCCTAATGGTGAGCGGGTCTTCGGTCCGATTGTTGACACAACACCGCAAGCAACGCGCGCTACTCTAACCCAGCCGGTCTTTCGCGGTTTCCGGACGGTTCGCGCTATTGAGCGAGCTGAGAACGAAGTTTTAGCGCAAAGATCACGGCTGACAGCGGTTGAGCAGAATGTTCTTTTGAATGCGGCTGTTGCTTATCTTGATGTATATCGTGATCAGATAGTCGTTGATATTACGACAAATAATGAACGAGTTTTGCAGCGGCAATTAGAGGCGGCTGGCGATCGTTTCCGTGTCGGTGAAATCACCAAAACGGACGTATCGCAAGCTGAAGCACGCGTCGCCGGTGCAACAGCAGGCCGGGCTTCTTCCGAAGGAAACCTCGTCCAGTCCCGGGCCACCTTCTTGAAATTCGTTGGAAGCGAGCCAGCGCTTCTTCCAGTGCCAGAATTTGCCATTACTCTTCCATCCAGCCTGGAAGAAACAGTTAATGCAGCTCTGACTCGGGATCCAGATGTTATGGCGTCACAATATCTCGAGATTGCTTCTCGTTCTTCCATCCACGAAGCTGAAGGCGAATTAATGCCGGAAGTAAATCTTCGGAGCAGCTGGACAAGAACCTTGGAGCAGGGCGGCAACCAAGCCCAACAAGCGGACGTCTATACCGTTTTGGCGGAATTGCGCGTTCCCATATACGAGCAAGGTGTGGCTTACTCGCGCGTTCGGCAAGCCAAACAAACTGCGGGTCAACGGCGCATTGATATCGAGACCAATCGTCGCGCGGCCATCGAGCGAGCAACCCAAGCATGGCAAGCGTTGTTAACGTCACGAGCCCAGATTGTTAGCTTTAAGGCCCAGGTCAATTCAGCCAATGTCGCTTTGGAGGGCGTTCGCCAAGAAGCGACGGTTGGCTCGCGCACCATTCTGGATGTTCTTGATCAAGAGCAGGAATCCCTGGATGCGCAAGTCAACCTTGTGCGGGCTCAACGTGAAGAATCGGTGGCGCAGTTCCGGTTAGCCGCAGCTATGGGTAATTTGACCGCAGCAGCCCTAGCATTGCCGACGCAAACCTATGATCCTGTAAAGCATTATAATGAAGTTAAGGGTAAGCTTATTGGAGTAATGGGCGATCCTGACGATTTAACCGGACCCGATACCAAAAATAATCCCCCAAAACCTAAATAAAATACACTAAGCGCGATTTTTAAGGGGGCCACAGGAACTTTTCGGTGGCCCTTTTTCTTTACCAGGGATGTATTTCCGCTATTAGATGTCTTATTCTGATCTAGAAAAGTTTAGTAAGTGGAAATTTCATGACCCCAGCAGATAATCAACAAGAGCCTTCTATGGAAGAAATTCTGGCCTCCATCCGCAAAATTATCGCAGAAAATGGCGAAGGCGGCGTTAAGTCGTCAGCCCCCACAAATCCTGCAAGTGCGACTAAGTCCCCACAACAGGCAGGGCCCGAGCGCATATTAGAGCTGACGGATGTAGTAGGTAAGGCGCCAATGACGCCTAATAAGTCCCAGCCTCAGTCGCAGCCATCACGGCCGGCGTCTCCTGCAGCTCAAGCGCCGCAAACACAGTCCAGTCCATCACAGCCCTCATCAACTCCTCAGGCTCAAAGACAGCCTCACACGATACCTCAACCATCCCAACCGCCACGACCAGCCGCAGCTCAGCCTATCGCTCAAGTAATAGGGCATCAGAATGAGAAACCGCGGCCAGAGATGGAAATTGACGATGATTACCTTGAGCAGGAAATAGCTGAACTGAGTTTTCCAGCGGTCAGCTCGTCTGTTCCCACAAAAAATCAAGTTTCGCGAGTTGCCGATCAAAGTGTTGCTTTGATCAGCAATGAAACGGCGCTTGCTGCTTCTGCCGCTTTTGCAGAGCTTACCGCGGTTAGCAAGCTCCCGATGGGAACCACTAACCGTACATTGGAGGATCTGACAAAAGACCTTTTGCGTCCTTTATTGAAAAGCTGGCTCGATCAAAATTTGCCGCCCTTGGTTCAGCGTTTAATTCGTGAAGAAATCGAACGGGTTAGTCGCAATAAATCGTAGCTGTTCTAAGAGACCTGAATGCTGCAGATGACATCTGGGCTTGTAGTATCATGAGTCTCTATTTCTATAGTTGATAAATAGACTGGGCTTCGGCAGGGTGCTTGAAAGGGCGTCTAAGGGGATCATTTATGCTGGAAAAGACTTTTCAACCTCAAGATGTTGAGGCAAAGCATTATCAAAAGTGGGAAACCCAAGGTGCTTTTTCGGCGCATCCCGAAAGCAATGCGCAGCCCTATGCGATTGTTATTCCTCCGCCGAATGTCACCGGCAATCTGCATATGGGCCATGCGCTCAATAATACGCTTCAAGACATTTTAATTCGTTTTGCCCGGATGCAAGGTAAGGATGCTCTTTGGCAGCCTGGTACCGATCATGCGGGAATTGCGACCCAGATGGTCGTGGAGCGTCAGCTAGAATCTGAGGGTTTGACCCGCCAGGAGTTAGGTCGTGAGAAGTTTTTGGATCGCGTTTGGCAATGGAAAGATCAGTCTGGTGGCGCCATTACGCGACAATTGCGCCGATTGGGCGCCTCATGTGATTGGGACCGAGAGCGCTTCACCATGGATGAGGGGCTATCCCAAGCCGTGCGCAAAGTGTTTGTGGATCTTCACCGTGATGGTCTTATCTATAAAGACAAGCGCTTGGTGAATTGGGATCCGAAGCTACGGACGGCGATTTCGGATCTTGAAGTTCAGCCGCGGGAAACCAAAGGAAATCTCTGGTATTTTCGTTATCCTCTGGAAGGGAATCCCAAGCAACATATCGTCGTTGCCACAACCCGCCCGGAAACGATGCTGGGTGATAGCGGGGTTGCTGTTCATCCCGACGATGAGCGCTATAAAAACCTTATTGGAAAGTATGTAATCTTACCGCTTGTGGGGCGACGTATTCCAATTATTGCAGATAATTATGCCGATCCGGAACAAGGGTCCGGGGCAGTCAAAATTACACCGGCTCACGACTTTAATGACTTTGAAGTCGGACGACGGCATAACCTTGAAATGATCCAAATTATGGATGAAGACGCGCGATTGACGGTGTCTGTGCCTGAACCTTATCAAAAGCTGGATCGCTTCGACGCGCGCAAGAAAATTGTGGCAGATATGGAAGCGGCGGGTCTTTTAGAGAAGATCGAACCGCATAATCATAAGGTTCCCTATGGCGAACGTGGTGGCGTTCCGGTTGAACCTTTCTTGACCGAACAATGGTATTGCGACGCTAAAACCTTGGCGGCGCCTGCGATTAAGGCTGTGGAAGAAGGCCGGACGGTTTTTGTGCCTGCGAATTGGACCAAGACCTATTACGAGTGGATGCGTAATATTCAACCGTGGTGTATTTCGCGTCAGCTGTGGTGGGGACATCGTATTCCGGCGTGGTATGGCCCGGATAATAAAGTTTTTGTGGCGATGTCCAAGGAAGAAGCCCAGGCCGCGGCGAAGGCGCACTATGGAATCGATACGTCCCTTACTCAAGATCCCGACGTGCTAGATACATGGTTTTCGTCGGGATTATGGCCGTTCTCAACCTTAGGCTGGCCGGAACAAACCAAAGAACTTGAGCGTTATTATCCGACCGACGTTCTCGTAACGGGGTTTGATATTATTTTCTTCTGGGTTGCGCGGATGATGATGATGGGGCTGCGGTTTATGGGCGAGGTCCCTTTTCGCACTGTCTATATCCATGCTCTTGTCCGGGATGAGCGCGGGCAGAAAATGTCTAAGTCTAAAGGCAACGTTGTTGATCCGTTAGGCCTGGTTAATGATTATGGTGCAGATGCTTTACGGTTTACCTTGGCGGCTATGGCGGCTCAGGGACGTGATATCAAGCTGTCAATGTCGCGGGTTGAGGGGTATCGGAATTTTGCCACTAAGTTATGGAACGCGGCCCGCTTTTGCGAAATGAATGAATGCCGCTTTGATCCGGAATTTCATCCGGAACAATGCAAGGAAACCTTATCGAAATGGTTGATCAGTAGCATTGTAAATGCGGCAAAAGATATTGAAACGGCTTTGATGGAATTTCGTTTCAATGAGGCGGCGGGGCGGATCTATCAATTCGCTTGGCATAGTTATTGCGACTGGTTCTTAGAATTCGCTAAGCCGGTTTTTATGGGTACCGATGAGACGGCTAAGAAAGAAGTTCGTGCAGTCTCAGCATGGGGTTTGGATCAAATTATGCGGATGCTACATCCGTTTATGCCCTTTATCACTGAAGAGATATGGCAGCATCTTACCGGGCAAAACGATTGGCTGACCCAGGTGGGGTGGCCCAAGGTGTCGGCGTCCTTAATAGATACGAAGGCGACGGAAGAAATTGAGTGGTTGGTCAAGCTGATTACCGAGGTTCGCGCCGTTCGGGCCGAAATGAATGTTCCCGCTGCGGCACAAATTCCGTTGATTGTTCAAGGGGCGTCCTTCGAAACGATTGCCCGGATTGAGCGACATCGCCCGCTTATTCTTCGTCTGGCACGGTTGTCCCAGTTAGACTGCAAGGATAAGTTTTTAAGTACGGGGGCGGCGCAGATTATTTTAGGGGAAGCGACGTTATTTTTACCCCTTGCCGATGTTATCGATTTCAGTAAAGAGCGCGAGCGGTTGATCAAAGAAAGCCAGAAGCTTCAAACCGAAATCGATAAAATCTCGGCAAAGCTGGGCAACCAGGATTTCATCGCCCGTGCCCCAGAAGAGGTGGTTGATGAACAGCGTGAGCGGCAGGAAGATCTAACGGCGACCCATGCGCGCCTGCAAAGCGCCCTGCGACACTTGGAATAAAAAGACCTTCAAAAAAACTGTAGGTTTTTAAGACGGCATTTTCTATCCTTAGCCATCGCAGAGAATATTCTGTGCGATGGGGAGGGACAGATGCCATTTGATAAGTCAAAACTACCTAGCCGTTATACCAGCGTTGGGCCTGAGAGTGCCCCGCATCGCAGCTATTACTACGCCATGGGCATGACCGAGGCAGAGATCGCACAGCCTTTTATCGGTGTGGCTACGACGTGGAATGAGGCGGCTCCCTGTAATATTACTTTGATGCGGCAAGCTCAAGCGGTGAAAAAGGGGGTTAAAGCCGCGGGTGGAACGCCTCGCGAATTCACGACGATTACGGTGACAGACGGTATCGCCATGGGGCATGCCGGTATGAAGTCCTCCCTGGTTAGCCGCGAGGTAATTGCTGACTCGGTCGAACTAACAATGCGTGGCCATTGCTATGACGCTTTAGTTGGATTGGCGGGATGTGACAAGTCTTTGCCCGGTTTGATGATGGCGATGGTTCGTCTGAATGTACCGTCAGTCTTCATGTATGGCGGGTCAATTCTGCCCGGCCGCTATAAAGGCAAAGACATTACGGTACAGGACGTATTTGAGGCCGTAGGCAAGTTTTCGGGCGGCATGATCGATGAGCAAGAACTCCACGATATTGAATGTGTAGCTTGCCCGTCGGCCGGATCCTGTGGCGGTCAGTTTACCGCCAACACTATGGCCTGTGTTTCTGAAGCGATCGGGCTTGCCCTACCGGGTTCTGCCGGGGCACCAGCGCCCTATGAATCCCGGGATGCCTATGCCGAGGCCAGCGGTCAGGCGGTCATGAGCCTTATAAAAAATAAGCTGCGGCCCCGCGACATTGTTACGCGGAAATCTTTGGAAAATGCGGCGATGATTGTGGCGGCTTCGGGTGGTTCAACCAATGCCGGATTGCATTTGCCAGCTATCGCGCATGAGGCGGGAATCAAGTTTGATCTTCACGACGTTTGCGAAATCTTTCGTAAAACGCCGTATATTGCCGATCTCAAGCCAGGCGGGCGTTATGTTGCCAAAGATTTATATGAAATTGGCGGTGTTCCCGTGTTGATGAAGGCATTGTTGGATGGCGGATTCCTACATGGTGATTGCATCACCGTCACCGGCAAGACAATTGCAGAGAATCTAAAGAATGTCGTTATCCCTCAGGATCAAGACGTAGTCCGTACAACAGCGAAGCCTCTTAGTCCCACCGGTGGCGTTGTTGGATTGAGGGGAAACCTCGCTCCGCAAGGGGCTATTGTAAAAGTCGCCGGGATGAAAAATTTAACGTTCTCTGGTCCGGCGCGGGTTTTTGATTCTGAAAAAGAAGCTTACCAAGCTGTTGCCGATAAGAACTATAAAGAAGGTGAAGTTTTGGTCATCCGTTATGAAGGGCCCCGCGGCAGCCCAGGCATGCCGGAAATGCTGGCAACAACGGCTGCGATCTATGGTCAAGGCATGGGCGATAAGGTTGCTCTTATTACCGATGGACGGTTTTCCGGGGCGACCCGTGGTTTTTGTATCGGTCATGTGGGGCCGGAAGCCGCCGTCGGTGGGCCAATCGGTTTATTAAAAGACGGCGATCTTATTCGTATGGATGCCGATAAGGGAACATTGGAGGTTGATCTAACCGATACTCAATTGGCTGAGCGCCGCAAGGCTTGGAAACCCCGCAAACATGACTATCAATCGGGTGCCTTGTGGCGGTATGCCCAGACTGTGGGCGATGCAGAAAAAGGCGCCGTCACCCATCCAGGGGCAAGTACGGAAACCCATGTTTACGCCGATATATAACCTCGCGTAACGGTGAGTTGACGAAGTTAATAAATGTCATTCAATTCTCGTTGTGAGGATTGAATGACATCACCCTTTATCTTAACGCGACGCAGCTTTATCGCTTCAGCCCTTGCCGTGGGGGCTGTTGGCGGGCAGGCATGGGCGCGAACGCTGCAGCCGAAATCTTTTGATCTTCGTGCGGCACCTTCTCAGGTCGCGCTCCTCGGCCGAGGAAAACCAAATACGGCTGTTTGGTCTTACAACGGCGAAGTGCCAGGACCTATTCTGCGGTTGCAGCAAGGTGCCCCGTTTCGCGCCTTGTTCAAAAATGATCTTTCTCAAGCAACATCCATTCACTGGCATGGAATTCGGAAAATATTACCAGCTATGGATGGCGTTCCCGGATTCCCCGGGGGCACAATTGCACCCGGAGACAGTTTCAACTATGCCTTTGACGTTCCAGATGCGGGAACGTTTTGGTATCACCCTCATCTTAATGGGCGGGAACAATTAGGGCGCGGATTATTCGGTGCCTTGATTGTCGAAGAAGCCAATCCGCCGATTGTGGATCGAGAAGAAATATGGCTATTCGCCGATTGGCGTTTCGATCCAAAAACAGGCCAGCATAAGCAGGATTTTGCCGACCGTCATGATGCCGCTCATGCCGGCCGGCTCGGCGAGACGATTACTCTCAACAACACTGTTCCTCAAGTATGGAATGTTCGGTCGGGAGAACGGTTGCGCTTGCGTTTGATCAACGCCGCAACCGCCAGGATTTTTGGGTTCAATTTCGCTGGGCATCATCCGTGGATCATCGCTTTGGATGGTCAGCCTTTGCCGCCTTATCAGCCGGATGAAGGGCTTATTATTTTGGCGCCCGGTGAGCGTGCAGATCTTATTCTGGATATGATAGGTACTCCCGGATCGCGTCATGCCGTGCAGGATAGTTATTATCCTCAAGACAGCAGGCATCTCTTGGATCTTGTCTACAGCGCGGACAAGCCGCTGCGTGATCACTCGCCATCATTACCTATGGTCTTGCCTTCTAATCCATTGCCAACACTGAATATGGCCGACGCCCGGAAATTTCCCGTAATCTTCGACGGCGGTGCGATGGGACGGCTACCGGCCGTCGATACATCGGCTCATGATGGGGGAGGGATCGGTGGATTTTGGGCGATCAATGGTGTGATTGCAATGAACCATGACGTTGCACCTTTGTTAGAGATAAAACAAGGAACGACAGTTGTGTTGGACATGGTGAATGCGACGCGTTGGGATCATCCGATTCACCTTCATGGTCATCATTTTCGCGTTTTATCGCGCAACGGAAAGCCAGATCCGCAGATGCCCTGGAAAGACACAATTCTACTTCGGCCAGATGAACGCGCGGAAATCGCCTTCGTCGCCGAGACACCCGGTGACTGGATGGTTCATTGTCATATTCTTGCGCATCAAGAAACGGGGATGATGGGTACGATAAGGATTACTTAGAGAATTATGTCCAGTTCACACCAAACAGGTGTGTGATCTGACGGGCGCTCAAGACCACGCGGCGTCCGGTCGACATTTGCAGCAACAAGCCGATCTGCTGCTTGGGGCGAAAGCATAAGATGGTCGATGCGAAGACCTTGGTCCCGCTGCCAGCGTCCCGACTGATAGTCCCAATAACTAAACATGGGATCATGGGGGTGCAGGCTACGAACGGCATCCACATAACCAAGGTATGTAAGTCGGCGGAAAGCGGCTCGTGATTCTGGACGGCAAACGGCATCATCCGTCATGGCTTGTGGATCAAAGGCATCCATTTCTTCCGGACAAACATTGTAGTCGCCGCCGAGTACGATGGGACGCTCGTCTTTAAGCAGGTTGGCGGCATGAAGCCGGAGGCGCTCCATCCATCCAAGTTTATAGGTAAACTTTTCGCTATTAATCGGGTTGCCATTGGGCAGATAGATCGAGGCGACTGTAATTTTGCCAGCAATATCGGCTTCGATATAGCGGGCTTGCTCATCCAAATCATCCCCAGGAAGGCGGGTCGCCCTGATAGAAAAAGGATGCCGGGCGAGAATGGCGACACCATTATAACTTTTTTGTCCCATAACCGCGGCTTTATATCCTAAGGCTTCGATTTCTAGCGCAGGGAAATCATGGGTTACGGTTTTAATCTCCTGAAGAAGCAAAACGTCGGGATTTTGTGATTTAAGCCAATTTAAAAGGATTTCGAACCGGCTTTTGACCGAATTAACATTCCAGGTCGCAATTTTCATGAGAGTCTATACAGCAAAAGAATTGCCGCATCCGCAAGAGGAAGTGGCATTTGGATTACGGATTTGAAACGAGGACCCTATGAGTTCGTCAACATAATCAATCTCAGCGCCGGCCAGAAGCTCCAATGATGTTTCGTCGACGACAACCTTCACGCCATTGCGCTCAAAGATCAAATCATCTGCCGTGGCCTCACCATCAAAGCTGAACCCGTACTGAAACCCCGAGCAGCCACCGCCCGAAACAGAAATCCTAAACATAAGGTCTGAATTACTCTCTGCAGCAATCAGAGTTGCCAGCCGTGCCGCTGCCCGGTCTGAAACCTGGAGCTTTTGGGGAGATTTTATGGCTTTTAAGCGTGCAGTCTCAAGTAGAGCAAGCCCGGTCATCGTCTATTCTCCTGGCGCCTTTCCGGTTATCACCCTATCAATATAGGACAAGTTGGCCATATTTGAACCATCTTGTTGAAGTTTAACGTAAATTAGTATGGGGTTGGCCCTGGGCCACAGCGGAATTCTAATGGATATCTACGGACACTATCGCACACAAATCCTTGAGGCTCTATCGGCTACGGCTCAAGAGCTTGGTAAGGATCAGGATATTTCCCAGCACGCGAGCCGCTTTGCCGTTGAGCCGACCCGCGAGGCGGCTCATGGGGATATCGCCTCTAATGTGGCCATGCTTGCGGCAAAACCCTTAGGGCTTAAACCCCAAGAGCTGGCCAAGAGGATCGCAGACCGCCTTCATAAGCTGCCGGATGTCATAAAGATTGATATTGCCGGGCCAGGATTCATTAATTTGACCCTCAAGAAGCAGGTTTGGCTGGACCGGATCGCCGATATCTTGGCGGTAGGAGACCGATGGGGCTGCTCTGATTTTGGCCAGAAAGAAGTCGTCAACGTTGAGTATGTTTCGGCTAATCCTACCGGACCTTTGACGGCGGGGCATGCGAGAGGGGCGGTGGTCGGCGATGCCTTGGCCGCACTTTTGCAAAAGACCGGGTATACCGTCACAAAAGAATATTACGTCAATGACGCGGGCAACCAGGTTCAGGTTCTCGCTCAGTCAGCCTATTTGCGATATCGCGAAGCCCTGGGCGAGAAGATTGATGCCATTCCGGCCGGACTTTACCCGGGCGAATATTTAAAAGATGTGGGTCAGGCCCTGGCCCAGCGGGATGGGCGAAGCTGGCTTGATACCGCTGAAGTTGATTGGTTGCCCGTTGTGCGCCAATTCACGATCGATTTTCTTTTGGCAGAAATAAAAGAAGATTTGCATCGGTTGGGTATTCAACAAGATGTTTTTTCTTCAGAGGCCTCTTTAGTTCGGACGCGCCGCGTCGAAGATGCCATTAAGATCCTGCAAGACAATGATTTGATCTATGAAGGCGTTTTGGAGCCGCCAAAGGGCAAAACGCCTGATGATTGGGAGCCAAGGCCGCAAACTTTGTTTCGCGCAACCAAGTTTGGCGATGATACCGATCGCCCGCTTAAAAAGTCCGATGGTACCTGGACCTACTTTGCCTCCGACATAGCTTATCATTTTGATAAGTTTCATCGCGGCGCCAATCGCTTGATCGATGTTTGGGGCGCCGATCATGGAGGCTACATTAAGAGGATGCAGGCTGCTGTCACAGCCGTTACCAATGGCAAAGCCAGTCTGGATGTTAAAATCTGTCAGATGGTACGGGTGCTTGATAAGGGCGAGCCTGTCAAAATGTCCAAGCGCGCAGGGACATTTGTTACGTTGCGCGATGTTATCGATGCTGTAGGCAAGGATGTTGTTCGCTTTATCATGCTAACGCGAAAGAATGACGCCCCGTTAGATTTTGACTATGCAAAGGTGACGGAGCAGTCACGCGATAATCCCGTATTTTATGTCCAGTATGCCCATGCTCGCGCCTATTCGGCTTTGCGGATGGCGGTCGAGGCATTTCCCGGCATAGACCTTTCTCCCGAGTCGCTCAGAAAGGCTCCGTTAGACCGCCTTAGCGACTCGGAAGAGCTGGCAATTGTTAGGCTTATTGCGGGGTGGCCGCGATTATTGGAAACAGCCGCGCAAACCCATGAACCACACCGTCCTGTGTTTTACCTTTTAGAGATCGCGGCTGCGTTTCATGGCCTCTGGACAAAAGGGAAAGAGAACCCTGATCTGCGTTTTGTGGTACACTCGGACAGAACCTTGACTGAAGCCCGGCTAGCCATGGTCCGCGCGGTTGCGTATACCATTGCGTCGGGATTACGAATTGTTGGTGTCGAACCTTTGGAGGAGATGCGGTGAATTCTCGCCGGGACGATTACGATCTTGAACCCTTGGATGATTTTGACGACCTAGATGATGGCGGCGAGCCCAGAGTTCGCGGCTCTCGGGCTTGGTTAAAGCCGGTCGTCATGCTTATCGTTGTTGCAGGCGTTGCGGGCGGGGGAGCTTTTGCGCTAAAGCGTTTTACGGCGCCTGGCGGTGTTGAAACTGCTGATGGCGCGCCGCCTTTAGTAAAGGCTGACGAACTTCCAACCAAAACCAAACCGCAAGAACCAGGCGGTATGCAAATCGATAATCAGGACAAAACCATCTACAGCCAAATTGGTAATGGTGATCCTGCGGCGGCGCCGTCGACACCGAGTAGCGTTGGCACCGTCCCCGCACCTGAAGCGCCGCTACCGCGACCAACGGTTCCCGGTGCAGCGTCGACACCGGCGGCACCTACACCAGCGGCCCCTGGCGAGGCGCCGCTTCCATCTGCGGCACCCACGATGCCGGTTCAGACAACTCCGGCTGAAACAGCCGTGCCCGTTTTGCCGGGGAGTGCTGCGCCACCAACAGTTACGACCATGCCGTCGCTTCCTGGTACGACAGCGCCAACCGTGACGGCTTCTCAGGATCCTTCGGCCCCTCCTTTGCCTCAAGGCGTTACGAAAGAGCCGGCACCGTCAGCGGCAAGCGGCCTAGCGATTCCGCCGGCGCCCCAGCCTGGGGGTTCGGGACGTACCCTAAGTCCGCCAAGTTCAGCGACTTTGCCACCGTCAGGATCTGCGCCTTTACCGCCACCCATTGCTACTATGGGAGGGGCAGCCCCACCCTCGGCACCATCAACTGTCGCCACGCCAACACCGACTGCGGCACCGCAGATGGCCGCTGCTACGTCAGCAACGCCCGCGCCTGTCGCTGCCCCAACACCGACGACGCCCAAGCCGGCGGCAGTAGTGGCTAAACCAGCATCGGGCAATGGGCCAAAGATCCAGATTGGTGCCTTTGGTTCTGAAAAAGAAGCTCAGCAATTTTGGTCGGCTCGCACCGCTAAATACCCCGATCTCTTGGGCAAACTCACTCTGCATCTTGAACAGGTGGGTAGTGGCCCTAAAGCAGGCTGGGTTCGTGTCCAGGCTGTAGGGTTAGCAAGTCGCGATGCTGCACAATCCGTCTGCAGTTCACTTAAGGCTAAAGGACAAGACTGCATTGTCACTAAATAAGCCGGTGCTGGCTGCGATATTTGGCTGTACGGGATTAAGCCTATCTTCTGAAGAAAAAGCCTTTTTTGCAAAGACAAGGCCAATAGGGCTTATTCTGTTTGCACGCAACTGTGCAACACCGGAACAAATCCGCGCCTTGGTGGATGAGTTTCGGGCTACGGTTGAAATGCCTGACGCCTTGGTTTTGATTGACCAGGAAGGGGGCCGTGTTCAACGATTAAGGCCTCCGTACTGGCGGTCTTATCCACCAGCTCAAGCGGCGGCAGATTTAGCGAAGAAAGATCTAGCGGCTGGAAAGCGGGCTGCATATTTGCAGGCACGTTTGATTGCGGCCGAGCTCCATTTTCTGGGAATCTCGGTTGCCTGTGCGCCAGTTCTAGATATCCCCGTTCCGGGAGCCCATGATGTTATCGGCGATCGTGCTTTGGGACGCACGCCGGAGATGGTTTCTCTTCTGGGGAAAGCCGTGTGCGAAGGGTTATTGGAAGGCGGCGTCCTTCCGGTTCTTAAGCATTTACCCGGTCATGGCAGGTCCGTCGTCGATAGTCACTTTGAACTTCCTGTCGTTGATGCGCCGGCGGAGGACCTGCGTAAGGTCGATTTCGTGCCTTTTAACAAGTTATCCGATTATCCGCTGGGTATGACGGCCCATGTCGTTTATGCGGCCTTTGATCCAGCGCGTCCCGCAACAACCTCATCATTAGTCATTTCCCAAGTTATCCGGGAAGAAATCGGCTTTGATGGGTTGTTAATGAGCGACGATTTGTCCATGCGGGCCTTGGACGGAAGCTTCACTGAACGGGCCCAACAAAGCCTGGCCGCCGGATGTGATGTGATTCTCCACTGTAATGGCGATATGGATGAAATGCAGGCGATTACTAAGGGAACAACGGCTTTATCCGCCCTGGGTGCCGATCGCCTCAAACGAGCCCAAACCCTTATAAAACCGCCTAACTTTTTTAATGCCGAGGCGGCCTGGAACGAGTTATCCACCTTACTAGGGCTTGAGATGAGCGCCGTATCGTGATCATGTGGGCCAAGGAGACCGGCCGGGCATGTCAATTGATACCAGCTTCGAAGAACCCCAAAAGGACGGCGCGACGCGCACCTTGGGTGAACTCGTACTAGATCTTGAAGGGTTTGAAGGCCCAATAGATCTGTTGCTGACCCTTGCGCGTGAGCAAAAAGTTGATCTTGCCCGCATTTCAATTCTTCAACTGGCGGATCAATATCTGGAATTCATCGCCAGCGCCCGAGCTATACACCTTGATATCGCGGCAGAATACTTGGTCATGGCTGCGTGGCTTGCCTATCTTAAATCCAGACTACTACTGCCCGAGGAAGAAAAAGACGAAGACGAGCCGTCAGGGGAAGAGATTGCGGCTCTTCTGGCATTTCAACTTCGCCGTTTGGAGGCTATGCGAGAAGCAGGTTCCAAGCTCATGGCCTTACCGCAGCTGGGGCGGGATAGCTTTCAACGCGGTGAACCGCAGCAAGGTGTCACCCGTATCACGAGGTCGATTTGGCAAGCTTCCCTTTATGATTTATTGCGGGCATACGGGGATCAACGCAAACGAAAACAACCTAGCCAGTTAACCATCGTTCAGACGGAACTTTATTCGATCGACTTGGCGATACAGCGCCTCAGCCATATCGTAGGAAGAATCCCCGATTGGACCACTTTGTCGAGTTTTCTGCCGTCGGATCTGACCGATCCTTTGATTAAACGCTCAGCCGTTGCAGCTCATTTTGTGGCCAGCCTTGAGCTAACGCGTGAAGGTAAATTGGAATTACGCCAAGCGGATCCGTTTGGCCCTATTTGGTTGCGAGATCGTGGTGATCTGGAAGGAGTTACTTCAACCGATGATGTTTCCACCTATGACTCACATTAATGCCCATGGATATTGACCCTACAGACCTACGCCTTGTTGAGGCGCTTTTATTCGCCGCGACTCAGCCGCTGGATCGCGCGGCTATCGCTGCGCGTTTGCCTGAAGATGCGGATGTTGAGGCGATTTTGCGTCAGCTTGAGTCTGATTATGCAGAGCGTGGGGTCAATCTTGTTAAGATTGGATCCAATTGGGCCTTTCGTACGGCGCCGGATTTGGGTGCGCGCCTTAAACTTGAAGTTGAAGTGCCGCGTAAATTATCACGGGCGGCGATCGAAACCTTGGCCATTATTGCCTATCATCAGCCGGTTACCCGTGCAGAGATTGAAGAAGTGCGCGGCGTCGCCTTAAGCAAAGGGACATTGGAGAATTTACTGGAAGCGGGTTGGATTAGTCCTGGCCGGCGCCGCCAAACCCCGGGCAAACCCGTAACATGGATAACGACTGAAAAGTTTTTGGATCATTTTGGTCTGGCAACTTTGGACGACCTGCCTGGGATTGATGAATTAAAAGCAGCGGGGCTTTTGGATTCACGGCCCACGATGGCGACCATTGCGATGAACGATGCTGAACGGCTTAGAAACGAAGGCGAGCAAGCCTTGGCCTCAGAAGGAGAGGATCTGCCGACACCTCTTCTTGATTTGATTGAAGAGGGCGAATCTGAAGAAGATTCATCATTAGATTTAGAAGACATGGACGCTGATGATGCAGAGAGCCCTGAGAATGAGGATCTGGAAGGCGAAGATCCAGAAGATAAGAATGAGCACACAACGGCCGAAATCATTGATCTTGATGAGGTTGGTGCCCGTAAACGGGGGCGCTAGGCAAGATACAAGGCGCCGCGTTATTCGCGCTAGGATCATGACATGTTGAATGCTGCCTTAGAACTGCACAATGTTGCGCATCGTTATGGTGATCTTGATGCTGTGCGCGGCGTTTCTTTGCAGCTAATGCCGCAGTCGGTTACATGTCTTTTAGGACCTTCGGGATGCGGCAAAACCACGATCTTGAGACTAATTGCCGGCTTGGAGGATTTGCAAACCGGCAATATTCTCATCAGCAATCAAACGGTCGTTGATTCCAAGGGCCGGTCGCTACCGCCAGAGGTGCGGGGGATAGGCATCGTCTTTCAGGACTATGCGCTTTTTCCCCATCTGAATGTTCGCGACAATATCGCATTCGGATTATCCTCCGGCCAAGATCGCTTGAATAAAATTAATGCGGCTCTTATTGCGGTAGATATGCAAAGTTATGCCGATGCTTTCCCTCATATGTTGTCGGGCGGTCAACAACAGCGCGTCGCTCTTGCAAGAGCTCTTGCCCCACGCCCGACTGTTCTGTTGCTGGATGAGCCGTTTTCGGGGCTTGATCAGGCGTTGCGGGTAAGAGTTCGTGATCAAACCGTGCATATTTTGAAGCAGAGCGGGATTGCTACTCTCATCGTGACCCATGATCCGGAAGAAGCGATGTTCATGGCCGATCATCTCGCCGTCATGCGTGAGGGACAGATTGTTCAGCAAGGAACACCCACGGAGCTTTATTTTCATCCTATTGATCCTTTTGTGGCCGGCTTCCTCGGGGAGATCAACGATCTGCCCAGTCAAGTTTACAAGGGTAAGGTAGCGACCCCTTTTGGACCAATTGCCGCGCCAGACTTGTCGGATGGAATAAAAGTTAGAGTTCTGATCCGTCCCGAGGCTCTAAAACTGACAGAAATTAACGGCCAGGCTTTATCTGATGAAAATTGTCGGGGCCGTGTGGTTGCAGCCCGGTTTTTAGGCCGAACGAGCCTGCTACATCTGGATGTGACGGGGGCGGGGGGTATGGGTGCTCATATGCATGCCCGGGCGCCCGGAAGTTTCCTGCCCCAGGAGGGAACCCCGGTTGAAGTGTCCGTAGATCGGCGGCAAATCTTTATTTTTGCCTCTCCAAACCCCATTTAATTGCAGGGCGGAGGTTCATCTGCCATGATCCGGCTTTAAGGTTGGGTAGTCATAAAGACTCCCTAGAAAATCGAGGAAAAAAATGGGTTCGTTTAGCATCTGGCATTGGCTGATTGTTTTGATGGTGGTGCTGATTCTTTTTGGCGGCAGCGGCAAGATCTCCAGTTTGATGGGTGACTTTGGCCGCGGACTGAAAGCATTCAAACGCTCGGTTAAAGAAGATGATGATTCAAAGTCGATCGATGGCGATAAGAATGCCGGCACGCGTTCTAGCGATAAAACATCGGCGGGTAGCTAGATCATTTCGACATAAAGATTTTATCTGAGGCAAAGCAGAATGTTCGACATCGGCTGGCAAGAAGTGTTGGTCATCGCCGTTGTCGCTTTGGTGGTAATTGGCCCCAAGGATTTGCCGAAGGTATTAAAAACGGTGATGGCGGGAATGGCGAAGTTGCGCCGGATGGCGCAAGAGTTTCGTTCAGGCGTTGATGAAGTTATCCGAGAATCTGAGCTTGATGACCTGAAGCGCCATCTGGAAAAGACAACGAGCACAGATATCGGCGGCAAACTCAAGGCTGAGGTGGATCCAACCGGCCGCATAGAAAAAGAGCTTAAGGCGCTAGACACATCGATGCCGGATTTGTCATCGGCGCCTCCCCGCAAAGATCTTGACCGATGACCAGCGGTGTTGAGGACAGAAAGATGCCCTTAGTCGAGCATCTTGCCGAGCTGAGGCGTCGCCTTATTTATAGCCTTGTTGCATTCATTATCTTGTTTTTTGCCGCCTATGCTTTCCATCAGCAGATGTTTGATTTTCTGGTGGAACCGTTGGCCAAACTGTTGGAGGCAAAGTCCAGTAACGGACAAGTGCGGCGTATGATTTTTACTGCGCCGCAAGAAGCATTTTTTACCAATGTCAAGATTGCGTTTTTCGCAGCGGCTTTTTTGTCTTTCCCCGTTATTGCGTCGCAAATCTGGATGTTTGTTGCGCCAGGACTATACCGCCATGAGAAGAAGGCTTTTTTGCCTTTTCTGGTCGCCACGCCGGCGCTTTTTCTTATGGGCGCGGCCATGGTCTATTATTTGGTTATGCCGGTCGCCTATCAGTTCTTTCTAAGCTTTGAAACAACAGGGTCCAAAGGCGGACTTCCGATACAACTTGAAACCCGAGTTTCGGAGTATCTTTCGCTATCGATGCAATTAATTTTTGCTTTTGGTCTTTGCTTTGAATTGCCGGTGCTCATGACGCTGTTGGCGCGGGTCGGCATTGTCAGCTCAAAGGGACTGGCGGCAAAACGGCGATACGCCATCGTCATCGCCTTTATTGTGGCTGCGGTGTTAACGCCGCCTGATGTCATTAGCCAGGTCATGCTGGCAATCCCCATACTTCTTCTCTACGAAATATCCGTTATCTGCGCCCGGCTCGTTGAAAAAGGGCGAGCAGCCCACTTGGCGGCTCTTGGAGATCGAGAGGCTCCTCCAGCCGACTAAAGCTGGACGAAAGGCCTTCTGCCCCGTATAAAGGGGGTTGGGGCATGCAGCACCCAATATCTTGTGTTTTAAAGGAGATAGCCGGCCCTCATGCTGGATCTGAAAGCGATTCGTGAAACCCCTCACGTGGTTGATCGTGCATTGGCCCGACGCGGTATATCTTTTGCGGCCACAAATCTACTTTCCTTAGATACCCAGCGACGGGATCAGCAAACGGTTCTTCAGCAGATACAAGCGCGCCGGAACGATATTTCCCGTCAGGTTGGAGAAATGAAGCGGCGGGGCGAAAATGCTGACGCTTTGATGGCAGAAGTCGCATTGCTCAAAGATCAAATGGCGGCGGCCGAAGCTGAAGAGAAAAAACTTTCGGATGCCCTTGAAGCGGAACTATCCCGATTACCGAATATGCCGGCAGATGATGTTCCCGATGGTAAGGACGAGACTGCGAATACGGTGGTGCGTACAGTCGGCGTGATCCGTAATTTTTCCTTCACGCCGCGCGAGCATGACGAGTTAGGCGCCCAGCTTGGTCTTATGGACTTTGAGACTGCGGCGAAGCTTTCGGGGGCGCGATTTGTTGTTTTGAAAGGGGCTCTGGCGCGATTGGAGCGTGCGCTGGCGTCTTTCATGCTCGATCTTCATACCAAAGAGTTTGGTTATACGGAAGTTGCACCGCCTCTTATGGTACGGGATGAAAGCCTTTATGGCACAGGGCAGTTGCCGAAGTTTGCCGATGACCTTTTTCGGACGACGGCAGATCTTTGGTTGATCCCTACAGCCGAGGTTTCTCTGACAAATTTATCGGCCGATACAATTGTTGAGGAAGAGAAGCTGCCGATCCGCGTGACGGCGTATACGCCGTGTTTCCGGTCGGAGGCGGGTGCCGCCGGGAAAGACACCCGCGGCATGATCCGTCAGCATCAATTTACGAAGGTAGAGCTGGTTTCCATTGCTCATCCGGATAAATCCGATGAAGAGCACGAGAGAATGACCGCCTGCGCCGAAGAAGTTCTTAAGCGTTTGGAACTTCCCTATCGCGTATTGCTGTTGTGTACGGGTGATATGGGTTTTTCCGCCCGAAAAACCTATGACTTAGAAGTATGGTTACCGGGGCAAAATAGATACCGGGAGATTTCGAGCTGTTCGAACTGCGGGGATTTTCAGGCAAGAAGAATGAAGGCCCGGCTTCGATCAGCAGGTAGTAAAAATACCCGCTTTGTGCATACGCTTAATGGGTCTGGGCTTGCCGTGGGCCGCACCCTAGTTGCTATCCTTGAGAACTATCAACAAGAAGATGGCGGCATTACAATCCCGCCGGCGCTACGTCCTTACATGGGCGGCATTGAGGTCATTACGCCTCATGGCTAAGTTGATAAATCTGAGCCGTGCCAGAATACTTGTTAGTAACGATGATGGAATAGAAGCTGAAGGTATTCGCGTCCTTGAGGCTATCGCGCGAACGATATCTGATGATGTTTGGGTTGTCGCGCCAGCAACGGAACAATCAGGTGTCAGTCATTCTTTGTCCTTGCATATGCCGGTTCGCGTTTTGCCGATGGGTGAAAAACGCTTTGCCGTTACAGGAAGCCCCACGGATGCGGTATTGATGGCCGTCAGCCATTTGATGAAGGATGCTCCGCCGACTTTATGTCTGTCGGGGATCAATCGCGGCGGAAATCTCGCTGAAGATGTCACCTACTCGGGGACAGTCGCCGCGGCGATGGAAGCTACTCTTCTGGGTGTTCCGGCAATTGCTTTTAGTCAGACCTACCGCGATCCCGCGGACATTAAGTGGCGAGTGGCCGAACGGTACGCGCCGGATATTATCCGTAAGTTGGCCAAAGTCGCCTGGCCTGCCGATGTCCTTTATAACGTTAATTTTCCCGATGTAGAGCCGGACCAGGTCACCGCCGTCATTCCAACTGTGCAAGGCCGGCGTGATATCGTTGGCCGCTTGCATGAGCGCGTTGATCCGCGGGGGCGGCCATACTTCTGGATCGGCCCTTTAGGGCACCACACGAAGGAATATCCAGAGACCGGCACCGATATCGTGGCGATGCGGGAGCATAAGATCTCCGTGACTCCCATTGGTATGGATATGACGCACTACAAAACTTTGGACGCCCTACGCGATGGAGAGTTCAAGTGACGGCCCTGACCCGCAAGCTGCGCCTTATTATGGAACTGCGCCGGGAAGGTGTAACGGATCGCACCGTTCTTGCCGCAATTGAGCGAACGCCGCGGGATGCATTCTTACCTCTGACATTCAAGGCGCGCGCCTATGAAAATACCGCCCTTCCTATCGGGCATGGCCAAACCATCAGTCAGCCTTTTGTTGTCGCCATGATGACCCAAGCCCTCCAGTTGAACGACCGTATGAAGGTCCTTGAAATAGGGACGGGGTCAGGGTACCAGGCGGCGGTGCTGGCCCGCCTTTGCCGCCGAGTCTATACGATTGAGCGGCATAAACCCTTACTTGATGAGTCTGTTACCCGCTTTGCGGCCCTGCGATTACACAATATTACCGCAAAGTTGGGGGATGGTCACAAAGGGTGGCCAGAACAGCAGCCGTTTCATGCTATTCTGCTGACCTGTGCGACCACGGCTATCCCGCCTGTTCTGTTTGATCAATTGGCGGAGGGCGGCGTTTTGGTTGCTCCTGTTGGCGATATAAGGCAGCCCCAGCGGTTGTTACGATATCGTCGACATGGAAACAACGTGGATCGGGAAGATTTAGGGGCAGTGCGTTTTGTGCCGTTTTTACCAGGGACGGTCGAGGAACAGTCAGCATGATGGTTATGAAGTCTAAAAAGTCCAAGCTATGTCTTATTGGCCTAACGTTGTTCTTGACCGGATGTTCGGGCGCGACAAGCTTCTTTGGCGGCGGGGAGAGCAAACCAGCGGCGACTGATGTCCCAATCCCTGTGAATGGCCGAATTAACGTGCAGCGTGGCGATACCGTCTATGCTTTGGCGCGAAATTACGGAGTTCCTGTTCGCTCGATTATTGATGCAAATAATCTAGAGCCGCCGTTTGCTTTGTCGGCAGGGCAAACCCTTACTCTTCCAGCGGTCAAGTATCACGTCGCGGAACGAGGCGATACGATATACGGCGTTGCTCGAACCTACGGCGTATCCGTGACTGAAGTTACGCAAATCAATAATATGGAAGCGCCGTATACCCTGTCGGCTGGCCAAGAAGTTCGGCTGCCGGCCTCTGCCGGTATTGCGGGCGGTCCCCAACCACGCGTCCGCGTACCCGGCGCCGCCGTTCAAACGGCAACCGCAACACCTGCGGTTACGCGTCCCGCGACCACTCAGCCGACAGTTTCGGCAACGCCGCCACGGACAACCACAGTCCCATCGACCCCGGTTCAAAATACGCCGCCGGCTGTTGCCACAACTCAGCCGACGCGCCCGGCAACGCCTGCAGTACCCTCGACGCCAACTGTCATAACGCCACCGGCAACGACGGCGACACGGCCGGCAGTACCGCCTGTTCCAGCAACAACGCCAAAGGCGGACCCCTATGCGGATCGTAACCTTGCCTCAGCCCAACAGACCGTGGTTGAACCAGATCCCGTGGCCTCGGCGCAATCACAGAATTTGCCACCTCCGCCGTTGCCGACAGCTTCGGCGCCGACGCCTGCATCAACAACAGCAGCATCGCCGTCATCTTCTGCCTCTACCGGAACGCAGATTGCTGCTGTGCCGGTGACTAATCCAACCCCGCCGAGTGATACGCCCCCTCGTGAAGGAGGCGGTACTTTTTTATGGCCCATCAATGGCAAGGTTCTCTCCAGCTTTGGTCCTAAGGAAAACGGTCTTCACAACGATGGCATTAACTTAGGCGCACCTCGAGGCACACCGATTAAGGTGGGCGACAACGGAACTGTTGCCTATGTGGGTAACGAGCTACGCGGCTTTGGTAACCTGGTCTTGGTACGCCATGCCGACGGTTGGATTACCGCTTATGCTCACTGCGAAGAAATTCTTGTGAAGGTTGGTGATCAAGTGAAACGCGGCCAGGTCGTGGCACGTGTTGGATCAACCGGCGGTGTTGATCAACCGCAGCTTCATTTTGAATTGCGCAAAGGCAAGCAGCCAGTCAATCCGCGCAGTTATTTAACTCTCTCGTAGATTGCCCGTTGCGCCAAGACGCCCCGCAAGGTCTTGGATAAATTGCCATGCGACTCTTCCCGAGCGGCTCCCGCGTGTAGTGGCCCATTCTGCAGCCTCATGATGCAGCTGTTGGGGATTTACCGTCAGTCCTAGGGCCTTGGCGTATCCATCCACCATAGTGAAGTACGTATCTTGGTCGCAATTATGGAAGCCCAGCCATAGCCCAAAGCGATCAGACAGCGATACTTTTTCTTCCACAGCTTCGCCGGGGTTAATGGCGGTTGATCGCTCATTCTCGATCATATCGCGCGGCATTAAATGGCGGCGATTAGAGGTCGCATAGAAAAGAACATTGTCGGGGCGTCCCTCGACCCCGCCTTCTAAGGCAGCCTTTAGCGATTTGTAACTCGCATCGTCGCCATCGAAGGACAGATCATCGCAAAACACGATAAAGCGTTTAGGCGTTGCTTTTAAAATTCCCAAAAGTTGGGGCAGGGTGGGAATGTCTTCGCGGTGAATCTCCACCAAGCCGAGACGACCCGGAAGCTCGGTCTCGATCGCGCCATGCACGGCTTTTACGAGAGAACTTTTCCCCATGCCCCGAGCGCCCCATAAGAGAGCATTGTTGGCAGGCAACCCTTTTGCAAAACGCTGGGTGTTTTCAAACAATGTGTCCCGCTGACGCTCGATGCCGCGCAAAAGATTTAAAGAAACGCGATTAACCCGCTCTATAGGCTCTAGCCGCGCTAATTCGGCATGCCAGACGAAGGCTGCCGCGGCACGAGGGTCGCTTTTAGGCGGGGCGGTGGGTGCCAATCGCTCGAGGGCCTCGGCAATACGGGTTAAAAGGGGCAAAATGTCCATTTGCGGCATGAAAAGACCGAGTTTCCTGAAAATCCACCGATAATAAGCCAAGATAGCACGGATTCTGCCCGTCCGGCGAGGTTGCAAATCCCCTGACCCCCGCTATAGTCCGCCATTCACGATTTCCTATTAGCCTCAAGGCTTCCGGCGGGGAAATTAGCCGGAAGTCGTTAACCAGGAGCGGCCACTCGATGTTTTTTATTTCTTCCGCCTATGCCCAAGGAACAGCCGCAGCACCGGCTGCTGCCTCCGATACCAGCAGCATGATTATGCAGTTCCTGCCGTTTGTTCTGATTTTTGTCGTTTTCTATATGCTGCTTCTTCGGCCGCAACAGAAAAGAGCACGCGAACACCGGACAAAACTGGACTCTATTCGCCGAGGTGATCGAGTATTGCTTGGCGGGGGTATCATGGGCAAGGTTACGAAGGCCGGTACTGACGAACTTGAAGTCGAAATCGCCGAGGGCGTGCGCGTCAATGTTCTGCGCGGTACCGTTGCTGAAGTATTCAATAAGGTCGATCCAGCGGCACCAAAGCCGGTAGCCGCAGCTAAGAAGGACGACGTTGCCGAGAAATAAAAACAGCGATTTTGCGTGAAGATGAGACAGATTGATCCGTCATGATTCATTTCCCTAGATGGCAAGCTATAACCATTATACTTGTTTGCTTAATCGGCATTGTTTTTTCGGTGCCGAATGTTCTTGGCCGTAAATTTCTGGAAACACTTCCAGAATGGCTTCCGCACCGTCAGGTTAATCTGGGGCTCGATCTGCAAGGCGGGTCATATCTTCTTCTTGAAGTGGATATTGACCGGGCAATGACCGAATATACGGATACGTTGCTTGAAGAGACACGCGCCGGATTGCGGGAAAAGCAGATCGGCGTTAATGCGCTGGCGATAGAGAATGGCGGCGTGAGCATCACGCTGCGGGACCTTGCGCAAGTTAATGCCGCCAAAGACGTGGCACGCGGTATAGCTTCGGATGCCAGCATAACGGAACCTTCTCCAGGAAAGCTTGTCGTCCGTCCGTCCGAAACGGCGATCGCTGCCCGAAAAAAGCAAGTCGTTGATCAGTCGGTCGAAATCGTTCGGCGCCGCGTTGATGAAACCGGCACCAAAGAACCCAGTATTCAACGCCAAGGCGACCGGCGGATCATTGTTGAACTTCCGGGTTACGACGATCCCCAGCGGATGAAAGAACTCTTGGGTAAAACCGCCAAGTTGACGTTTCATTTGGTTGAAGCGCCGGGAACGCCTGGCACCAAGCTATTAGATTCCGAAGAGGCAAACGGCGGCAAGTATACGATTAATCGCCGGATCATTGTGTCCGGTGAAAACCTGACGGATGCGCAGCCAACCTATACAGACGGTATGCCCGTCGTCAGCTTTCGGTTTGACCCAACTGGTGGCCGGCGGTTTGGTGATGCCACCCAAAGAAATGTTGGCCGCCTTTTGGCTATTGTTCTGGACGACAAGGTTATCAGTGCGCCGTCCATTCGGGAGCCTATCCTGGGAGGGGCAGGGGTCATTTCCGGCCGCTTTACACCCCAAACGGCAAGTGATTTAGCGCTGCTCCTGCGCGCCGGTGCTTTGCCTGCGCCGCTTAAGGTGCTGGAGGAGCGGACGGTTGGTCCAGGTCTTGGAGCTGACTCCATTGCCGCAGGGACGATCGCTTGCTTGATTGGTTACGCCCTGATCGCTTTGTTGATGATCGTGGGTTATGGGTTGTTTGGCATTTATGCCAATATTGCCTTGCTGCTGAACCTGGCTTTTACCTTGGCGATCATGGCGTTATTGGGGGCAACCCTGACCTTACCTGGGATTGCCGGTTTGGTTCTAGGCTTGGCAATGGCGGTGGATGCCAACGTTCTTATCTTTGAGCGCATGCGAGAAGAGATGCGGTTTGGCCGTTCGCCATTCCCTGCGGTCGATAACGCCTTTCAACGGGCCTATGTCACCATTCTAGATTCTAACGTAACCACCCTGATTGCGGCGGTTATGTTGTATTTGTTCGGAACCGGGGCCGTACGTGGTTTTGCGGTAACTCTTGCGATCGGCATCATGATTTCCATGTTTACGGCCGTTACCGTTACGCGGCTAATGGTGGTTTCGTGGTTAACGTGGCGCCGGCCTGCAGAATTGCCGCTATAGGATAGGAGAAGTAGCTATGTTTCGTCCGGTTCGCCTTCTAGATAAGGTGCCTTCCTTTGATTTCTTCAGATGGCACAAAGCTTGCTTCGCCCTGTCGATTATCCTCTGTATCGTTTCGGTTGTTTCTTTGGCGACCCGTGGCTTGAACTACGGGGTGGATTTCGCCGGGGGTATCTTGATTGAAGCCAAAACCCCCGGACTGGCCAATATCGCCGAGCTACGGACCAAGTTGAACAGTCTCAATCTGGGCGATGTGTCTTTGACAAGCTTTGGCGCACCGGATGTGGTCTTAATCCGGGTGCAGCAGGCGTCTGACACTACCGAGGCCAAGGAAATGGCGGCTGTGGAGCAAGTCAGAGCGGCCTTAGGGCCGGGCGTAGACTATCGCCGGGTCGAGGTCGTAGGTCCCCGGGTGGGCGCAGAGCTTGTGACCCAAGGAACGCTTGCCGTTGCGCTGTCCCTTGTTGGTATCATGATTTATATGGCCATTCGCTATGGCTGGCGGGCCGGGCTTACAGGCGTTATCGCCATTTTGCACGATTGCTTAACAACGGTAGGTCTGTTTTCGGTAACGGGCATGCAGTTTGACCTCAACGTTGTGGCTGCCGTCGTCGCCATCGCAGGCTTTTCCATTAACGATACGGTGGTTATCGATGACCGTATCCGCGAAAATCTCAGAAAATATAAACGCATGGATTTTAGGGTGTTAATCAATCAATCTGTCAATGAAACCATGGCGCGAACAATCATGACTAACGGATTGGTTTTATTGTCAGTTTTGGCATTGGTAATCTTCGGGGGACCGGTTCTCTTTGGTTTCAGTGCCGCCATGTTATGGGGCGTGGTTTTAGGCACTTACTCGACCATTTATGTGGCAGCGCCGCTGGAATGGTACATTTCCGGTCGTGGGCGTCATATGCATGGGTCGCACCAAACCGAAGCTGCTTAGCTTATAGGGTGTTATGGATCTAACCCCGCTGGTGCCGCCGGGAAAACATGTCGTTCAGCGTTATGGAAACGGCCGCTTCGTCGTTGCGGGAGAAACCTATCCGGGCTCAATTTTGCTGTCGCCGTATCAGGTATTTTCTTGGCCGGTCAAAAGCTTAGCGGACATGACTTTGGAAAATCTGGAGGTTATCCTTGGCCCTCAGCAAGGAGCTCCGCTAGAGTTGGTATTGTTGGGATGCGGAGCTAACTTTGCCATCCCGCCCCTAGACCTCCGCCGTGCCTTGGCGGCCCGCCATATCGCTCTCGAGCCTATGGATACAGGTGCAGCCTGCCGTACCTTCAATGTTTTGGCATCAGAAGATCGGCGGGTCGCGGCGGCGCTTATTGCATTATAAACTAAAACATTAAAAAGAGGCCATAAGGCCTCTTTTTAATTGGAAATTAAAGATTTTTGTTGGCGAAATCCCAGTTCACCAAATGGGTGAGGAAGGCATCGACAAAATCGGGACGACGGTTTTGGTAATCAAGATAATAAGCGTGTTCCCACACATCGCAGGTCAGCACGGCTTTCTGCCCATGGGCCATGGGGAGATCGGCGTTGCCAGTCTTTGTGATCTTAAGCTTACCGCCCTCAACAATCAGCCAAGCCCAACCACTGCCAAATTGAGTGGTCGCGGCGGTTTTAAACTCCGTTTTAAAGGTATCGACTGAACCAAAATCAGCCTTAATCATATCGGCAATCTTGCCTGTAGGCGCGCCGCCGCCCTTGGGTTTCATGCTGTTCCAGAAGAAAGTATGATTCCAGACCTGGGCCGCATTGTTAAAGATGCCGATCTTGGCCGCATCGCCTTTAACGGCCATAATGATGTCTTCAAGACTTTTGCCGGCAAGCGGGCTGTCTTTCAGAAGATTATTGAGATTAGTTACATAGGTTTGATGATGCTTGCCGTAGTGAAAGCTCATTGTCTGGGCCGATATATGGGGAGCCAGAGCATCTTGGGCGTAAGGAAGAGGGGGAAGTTCAAAAGCCATGGAGGGCTCCTTTTTTTGTTATTGTGTTCATGCATCGGCCTCGTCTGAAAGCTCAAAACTGCATGATTTGAGGCTATGCCAGGGATACAAGAAAGAAAAGCCCTGATCATGGTTAAGTTTTTTATGTCGCCTGGGAAATTTCATGCGTCTTGAAGAGGCCTATTCTAATTGCTTGGATACCGTAAGGCGTGATGACCGTGATCGGTACCTTTTATGTGTTTTGGCTCCGGCTACACATCGGCCGGCTCTTTTCGCGATCCATGCCTTTAATGTTGCTATTTCGCGTATCCCCGAAACGGTGTCAGAGCCCATTTTGGGGCAAATTCGGCTACAATGGTGGCGTGAGGCCATAGCCGCCATCTATGGCGAGGGTACGCCGCCCGCTCACCCCATCATTGCCGCCTTAACGGATGTAATTGCCCGGCATCACCTAAGTCAGGAGTCCTTTGAGCGGACGTTATGCGCTCGGGAGCGGGATATAGAGGATTGGCGGCCCGCAACTCTCTCCGAGCTAGAGGGCTATGCTATGGAAACAGCCGGGGAAATCCTGGCTTTGTGCATGACTGTCTTGGGTGAAAAAGACGAAGCTGCTTTGGCATTGGGTCGTACGGCTGGCACAGCCTTTGGTTTGGCCGGCATGCTCAGGGCCATAGCTTACCAAGCGCATCGGAGACGTTTCCTCATTCCTCAGGAATTAGTTGATCGGGAAGGGGTCTCTCTTCGGGATGTCTTTGCCTTTAAACAGCCAAATGCAGCCTTAAATCTAAGTGTGTCTTCAGTTGGGTCCAGGGCAAAAGCCTTAATTGATGAGGTAGCCAAACAATCGGCGAAGGTTTCATTGCCCGCTCGAACCTTCCTTTTAGAGGCAAGAATCGCCGCATATCATCTCAAACGCCTGCAGGCTGCGGAATTTAACCCTTTTGCTTCGCGGATTGGTGAAAAATCTGACAGCCTTTTGCTCTGGCGTCTTGCCGGGCGAAGGTTGCTCGGCCGTTATTAAGCTGCCGCCCGCAATAGCGCTGAGTCTCTCAACCACTGATCCAGGTCAGCCAATGCCCGGGTTGCGTGGGCCTTTTTACGGTCGGCGCCTTTGCGCCGCAGAACAGCGGTAGGCAAAGGTGGGAATAGGCCAAAATTGACATTCATCGGCTGAAAAGTCTCGGCATCAGCGCCGCCGGTAATGTGCCGATGGAGCGCGCCAAGCGCTGTAGTTTCAGGCGGCAAGGCCAATTCCTGGCCACGATGTTCGGCGGCGGCAAAACAACCGGCCAGCAAACCCATGGCTGCCGATTCAACATATCCCTCCACCCCCGTGATCTGGCCGGCAAAGCGGAGGCGGGGATCGGCCTTGAGGCGCATCAGACCAACCAGCACCTTGGGCGAGTTCAGGAAGGTGTTGCGGTGGAGCCCACCCAGGCGGGCGAACTCGGCGTTCTCGAGGCCGGGGATGGTGCGGAAGACCCGGACCTGCTCGCCATGCTTCAGCTTCGTCTGGAAGCCGACCATGTTGTAGAGGGTGCCCAGCGCATTGT
>CAYNIC010000020.1:0-30910 GCA_964397465.1 uncultured Rhodospirillales bacterium | reverse complement strand
AGTTTACTTCCACCTCGTCATTGGTACGGGAAAAAACCGACGAGCCGCAGTGGGGGCAGAAAAACCGCCCCTTGTAGTCGTGGGCTTTACCCTCGACCTTCACTGCATCCTGCGGGAATATGGCGGAAGCATGAAACAAAGCGCCATGAAACTTCCGGCAATCAAGACAATGACAAAGACCGACCCGGTACGGCTCTCCCGAGGCCACAATCCGCACCTTGCCGCACAGACAACCACCGGTAACTTGGGTCATATGGATTTCCCTTAAAAGCCCTCAGAAATAATAACGACAACCCTGCCAAGCGCCCATAAGAAATGATGACCCCACATTACAGTCTTAACAAAAGCATGTTATGCGTGTATATTTAATAATTCTTGCCCTACATTAGGAAACAATGAGTGACACTCGATTATCGAATTTCAAAATTATTGATTAGAAATTTTAGAGGTATCGACGAATTCGAAACCCAATTTCCCAAGAATAGCCCTACATATTTAATAGGATCAAACAATGCATGCAAATCTACTATATTAAACGCTATCTCGTTATCACTTAAAGCAGCAAATTTCTATCAGTTCTCGCCGAGTGAATACGATTTTTATCACGCTATCGATGGGACATCTGAGAAAGATTTTACAATTGAACTTCATTTCGAAGCCAATGCACAAAACCAATTACCTGCCGTGCGTGGTGGAGTTGGCGATCCCATACCTGTACATGGAATAAGGACTATAGGCCGAGCCAAAAATGGCTCCTTTACTCATAGCCATAGACTCTTTGATGAAAATCACGATGATATTCTAATTACCACTCGAGTGCCTCTCAAAGGCGAACATAAAATTGAATACAAAGACCAAAAATTAAATACCGCAAAAACTTATGCACGTTTAGAAGAGATTAGGCAGCATTTACCCGATGTTTGGCTTCTGAGTCCTGACAATTTATACGCTTCACTTTACAAGTGGGAAACAGGACCTCTTAAAAGGCTTGCAAAATTTCTCACAAAAGAATTTTTCGAGAAAAATTGGGAATTTGAACGTGAGGGAAAAGTCCGGCCCATGCCACAAACATTGAAGAATGTTTACAATTTCTTCTTTGATGTAGTAGCTGCTTTCCCTTTATGGAGAGATAATCTAAAGCCAAATTTTGAATTAACTTTTGCTAAATACTTAGGCCGATCGAGTAAAGTTGCCCTAAACCCTAACATTCAGCACTTAGAACATTGGTTAGCACAGCAGTTAGCTCTTTCCTTTGCTAGCGATGCTAACGGCGCGTTAACTCCTCTAGAGTGTATGGGTCAAGGGTGGCAGGCGCTTGTAAGAATCGCCGCACTCGATGTGTTATCCCAATACCCAGATTTAACCAAAGATAGAATTTTTTTGCTGTACGAAGAGCCTGAAACTTATTTACACCCTCATTTATGTAATAAATTGCGAAAAATTCTAAGCTTTCTTTCAGAGAGCGGCTGGTATGTTCTGTCTACCACTCATGCCCCTCAATTTCTTAGTTTTAGCAGCAATCAAAAAGTTATCCGGCTTTGGCGCAAAAATAATAAAGTCATTAAAGGAGAGATAGAAACTTCTCAAGCTTCGCAGGAAGTACGATTCCAAGAGAAACTTGATGAGAAAGGTACACATGAAATGCTTTTTGCTCAAAAAATCATTTTATGTGAAGGCAAAGACGATATCTTTGCTATCCGATATTATTTGGAAAAATCTGAAGTTGATATTGATGCGGAAGGCATTACATTTGTCGATACTGGGGGCAAAAATAATTTACCTAAATATGCAGATATTGCAGGAAAACTAAATATCAATTGGTGTGCTGTAACTGACGAAGATAAAAAGGATGATTTAGTAGATGCTTCAACAGAAGGAGTAAGGAATAAACTTGAAAAATTAAAAACGGGAAAAGATTTAACAATAATATGGCACGGCAATCTTGAAGCTTCACTCAACCTTCAAACTGGCAAAGCCGATCCCGAGTGGCAGCTTAAAAATATTAATCTCAAAAATTTATATGATTTAATAAAGACATACCCACTGTATAGCGGGACATGCGAAAAGATTAAGGATTGGGCTGCGTCATAATAAATTGGCGACCCCTACGGGATTCGAACCCGTGTTACTACCGTGAAAGGGTAATGTCCTAGGCCTCTAGACGAAGGGGTCAAAGCCGGATAGGGACATACCCATCTTAGGGGAAAAAGGCAAGCTTATCCTGATTTCCAAGCCTTCTGCGGCTTTGGGGAACCGCACCGCCCCGGATGGCGACCCTGAATGACGGCACGGTTCCCCATTAGTTTAGCCGATTTAAGTTACCAGCTCGCCACGACCGAGCCCTTAAACCGTTGCTGGACAAAGGCCTTAACCGGCTCGGATTTATAGGCCGCGACCAGCTTCTTGACCCAGGGTTGCTGGGCATCGGCAGTCCGCACGGCGATCAGGTTGGTATAGGGCGAGTTCGGCGTCTCGCGGATGATCGCGTCCTTATTGGGGTCAAGCCCAGCTTCGATGGCATAGTTGGTATTGATCGCCGCCGCATCAACGTCACCTAGTGAGCGGGGAAGCTGCGCCGCATCCAATTCACGGATCTGCAGCTTCTTTTTATTCTCGGTAATATCGATGATGGTCGGCTTTAGCCCGACCCCATCCTTCAGTTTCAAAAATCCTTTCGACTGAAGCAGCAATAACGCCCGGCCGCCATTGGTTGGATCATTGGGGATGGCAACGCTGGCGCCTTCGGGAAGCTGCTCCAAACTTTTGTATTTTTTGGAGTAAAAGCCCATGGGGAAAACCACCGTCGGGGTGACCGAAACAATCTTATAGCCGCGGTCTTTGACTTGATTGTCCAAATAGGGCTGATGCTGGAAGGAATTGGCTTGAATGTCGCCGGCCTCTAATGCCGCATTGGGCAGGACATAGTCGGTGAACTCGACGATCTCGATATCAAGACCATCCTTGGCGGCGATGCCCTTCACCACCTCGAAGATTTCAGCATGAGGGCCGGCACTGACGCCGACTTTGATTTTCTCAGCCCAGCCTGGTGCGGCGATACCTACCGCAAGAGCCAGTGCACCCAGAAGGATCTTCGGACGTGTAAAAGTAGTCATAGGCTTTCTCCTTTCGCGTTAAAGATAAGTTAGGTCTGCTAATCACTGCGGGCACGGTGGTTCACCCGGCGGGCCAAAAACTCGCCAAGCGTTTGAACAACCTGAACCAGAAGAATGAGAATGATGACGACCGCGGCCATGACCTCGGGCATGAACCGCTGATAGCCATAGCGAATGCCGAGGTCACCCAAACCCCCGCCGCCAACGGCGCCGACCATGGCGGCATAGCCAATAAGGCTGACGATCGCCAAGGTCAGGCCGAGCAGAATTCCCGGCAAGGCTTCTGGCACCAAAACCTTAAAGATGATCTGCAGCGGCGTTGCGCCCATGGCTGTTGCCGCCTCGATCAAGCCGCGATCGACTTCGCGAATGGCTGCCTCGGTAATGCGGGCGATAAACGGGATCGAGGCAAGGGTTAGCGGAACGATCGCCGCCGTGGTGCCGATCGAGGTTCCCGTAATCAGGCGCGTCAACGGGATAATCGCCACCACGAGAATGATAAACGGGGTCGAACGAACACCATTGACGATGGCGCCGATGGACCGACTTAAGAACGGCAGGCGAAACAAATCCCGCGAACCTGTCGTTGCCAAGACGATGCCAAGAGGAAGGCCGAACAACGCCCCTACCCCGCCGGCGACAAAGACCATATAGATGGTCTCAAGCGTCGACTTAACCAGTAGCTCTAAGATGGCTTGGGACATAACCAAGGACCTCCACAAAAAGATGATGGGATGCGATAAAATCAACGGCTTTGCGCGCAATGTCCTGATCACCGGGAATGCCGATCAACAACACGCCAAAGGCAGAACCACGCAGGCGATCGACCCGACCGAAGATAATGTTCACGTCGATATTCAAGCGCCGGGCTAGGCGGCTGATCACCGGTTCAGTCGCCGAGCTTCCGGTGAAGACCACGCGGACAATGGCTTGGCCGCCCGCTCCCGGCTCGGATGCGATAGAGGTGCGGATCCACTCAGGCAGTTCGTTGTTAAGCTCGTTTGCGATTAGGGATCTGGTCAAGGCATGGTGCGGCTGCGCAAATACGCCTAAGGTTTCACCCTGTTCGACGACCCGGCCTTGCTCAAGAACCGCAACCTTGTGGCAGATGTCCTTGATCACCTTTATTTCATGGGTGATCAGAACGATGGTGATCCCGAGCTTGCGATTGATATCCGCCAGCAATTGCAGAATGGCCGTCGTCGTCTCGGGATCTAAGGCGCTGGTCGCTTCATCGCACAGCAGGATTTTTGGCTTGGTTGCCAGGGCGCGGGCAATGCCGACCCGCTGTTTTTGTCCGCCGCTGAGCTCGGCTGGATAGCGATCTCTTTTATCGCTCAATCCAACCAGATCGAGAAGCGGTTCGACGATGTGTTTGATTTCGCTGCGGGCGACACCGGCAATCCGCAATGGCAGCGCAACGTTATCGAACACCGTTTGCGACGACAGCAGATTAAAATGCTGGAAAATCATCCCGATGTTACGCCGCAGTTTCCGTAACCGATCACCGGACAAAAGATTGACGTCTTGATCGTCGATCAGAACCTGCCCGCTGGTCGGCCGTTCCAATTGATTGATGAGACGGATAAGCGTACTTTTACCGGCGCCACTTTTGCCAATGATGCCGAAGATTTCGCCTTGGCCGACATCAAGACTAAGATCGTTGAGGGCAACGACTTCATCGCTCGAACGGCTTTTGGGATATACCTTGGATACGTTTGTCAGGCGAATAAGCGGTTTCCGGCTTGGATCGCTTTGCTGACGGTCATTTGAAAAAGACACGATAATTCCTTTTCAGAACACTGAAGAATGACGACCTCTTTGCCGCTTGATCGACGGCGAAGGGTGAGATTGGGAAAAAGGAAAAGCGATGACGCGGTTTCTGCGCCGACAGAAAGCGTCGGGCCGCAGAAAGCCTAGGGCCTACGCCCTTACATCATCGTGCTGGTACAGGATTTTAAACGATCCATGGCTCGCCCCTTCGTATCGGGAAACCACGACGTCTACTCGTGGCGCTTTAGCGGTTACAACGCGGCGCAAGCTGCTTCCCATCAAATCCCGCGGACCTAAACCGGTCAGGTATCGACACTGCGATTTGCGGATTTCACATTTTTTAATTTGCAATGTCAAATAAAAACTTATTTATAAAGGAAAATATTTTAATCTACAAAAATATTCCGTTAATTGATCCTCTAAGCCGCAGAATTAAAGGCCGAAGCGACATCTTCAATAATCAGTTGAACTGACTCTCGGCCTTGCCAGGTATCGACCTGAAGCTTGCCCGCCAGATGAACCGGCGCCCCGCCCCGCGCCTCCAACAGCACTTTACCGATTGGACCATCGGCGACGCGAAAGGCGATGGCCTTCAGCTCCCCGCTGGCTTTGCCTTCACTGGCAACGATGCAGCGTAAGTGTCCCTCACCCACCGGATCAATGCGCACCAGTCGCGCTGACCGCAGCACAAACCGCGGCGCCGGATTGCCGATACCGAACGGCGCCAAGCGTTCAAGGCTACGCGCTACATCGATGGTTGCCCCGGTCGGTTGAATGGCGGCATCCACCTCCATGATCGGAACAATCTTATCATCGCGAATACGCGCCTCAATCCGCTCAGCCAGAAAATCGCGCAGGGCCGGGATCTTATCTTTCTCGACCGTGAAACCTCCGGCCATGGGATGACCACCACCGTTGATCAGTAACCCTTTTTGCCGCGCTGCGATTAAGGCTGCGCCTAAATCAACACCGCGCACCGACCGGCCCGAGCCTTTGCCAATCCCATCTTTCAGCGACACCACGCAAGCCGGGCAGTTAAAACGATCTACCAAGCGGCTGGCGATAATCCCGATCACACCCGCATGCCATCCTTCTCGGGCCAGCAGGATAAATTGACCAGCGGCGGCCTCCGCCTCGGCAATGGCTTCCATAGCCGCAGCCGATTCTAGACGACGACGATCATGGTTATGGGCATCCAATTTTTCGGCGATGCGTTTGGCTTCGCCTTCATCATCACAGGACAGCAACATCGCACCTAAGTCTGATTCACCGACGCGCCCGCCCGCATTCACGCGTGGTCCCAATAAAAATCCGGCGTGATAGGCATCGGGCCGCGCATCCAACCCGGCAACATCCGCCAAGGCGGCAAGACCGATATTGCCGCGCTGCGCCATGACTTTCAGACCTTGCGTGACCAGCGCGCGGTTGACGCCGATCAACGGCACCATATCGCAGACCGTACCCAGGGCGACGAGATCAAGCCAGTTGCGCAAATCAGGCTCAACACGGCCATTCGTATAAAAGTTACGACGCCGCAATGCTCTATTCACCGCAACGATCAAGAGAAATGCCACACCCACAGCCGCCAGATGACCAACACCGCTGTCATCATCCAAGCGATTGGGATTCACCACGGCAAAGGCTTTAGGCAACAGCGGTTCAGCGCCGTGATGATCGATCACGATCACATCAAGCCCGGCTGTTTTAGCCGCCTCAAGCGGCGCATGGGCGGTGATCCCGCAGTCAACGGTGATCACAACCCGGCACCCTTCACTCTGCAGCCGCAGTAAGGCGGGCGCATTGGGGCCATAGCCTTCACTAAAGCGATCCGGGATATAGATGCGAAGTTTAGCGCCGACAGCGGAAAAGAAACGCGCCAGCAATGCCGATGACGTTGCGCCGTCCACATCGTAATCGCCGAACACCGCGACTTTCTCGCCGGCGATAATCGCATCGGCCACCCGCTCGGCGGCGGCATCCATGTCCTTCAGGGAGGATGGGTCGGGCAGAAACGTTTTTAATGTCGGCTCCAAATAGGCGGAGGCGCCCTCAAGATTCACTCCGCGTGCCGCCATGATCCGACCCACCACCTCGGGCAGATCAAGCCGCTGGGACAACGCCAAGGCCAGTCTTTCATCAATGGGCCGCAACGACCATCGCCGGCCAGAGGCCGATCGCTCTACACCGAGAAAGGCTGGCTCTGTTACCATCGCAATCCCTATCCGCCACCCACGGGAACAGCCTTGCGCTCGAAGTTATGTTCGGCGCTAATGGTGCGCACCGTGCCGGTCTTCGAGCGCATGACGATAGAATGGGTCTCAGCGCGGCTACCGGACCGGCGCACACCGCGCAACATGGTGCCATCAGTTACGCCTGTTGCCGCAAACATGACGTCGTCGCCACTGGCCAATTCTTCCATGACATAGCGACGATTAAAATCTGTTACGCCCCAGCGGCGCGCCCGGGCCTTTTCATCCTCATTCCGGAAAATGAGGCGGCCCTGCATTTGCCCGCCGATGCATCGCAAAGCAGCAGCCGCTAAGACACCTTCAGGCGCGCCGCCAATACCCATAAACATATCGATTCCCGTTCCGGCACGCGCCGTCGCAATAACGGCAGAGACATCGCCATCCGAAATTAAGACAATCCGCGCGCCGGCTTCACGCACCTTGGCGATTAGTTCTTCATGGCGAGGGCGGTCCATAATGCAAACCACTAGATCCGCGATATCCAGCTTTTTTGCCTTGGCGAGATTCTTCAGATTAACCGACGGTTTTTCATCGAGATCGATCACATTGTTGGGTAATCCCGGACCGCAGGCAATCTTATCCATATAGGTATCCGGCGCGTTCAAAAACCCGCCCTTCTGCGTCATGGCGACAACCGCCAATGCATTAGCCCCGCCTTTAGCAGTAATCGTCGTACCTTCTAGTGGATCGAGAGCGATATCGATCTTGGGACCAACACCGTCCTTGGCGCCTTGACCCACGCGCTCCCCGATATAAAGCATTGGCGCCTCATCGCGCTCACCCTCGCCGATCACCACCGTACCGTCGATGGCAAGACCATTGAGTGCTTGGCGCATCGCGTCCACGGCAGCTTGATCAGCCGCCTTTTCATCGCCGCGCCCCATCATCCGAGATGCTGCCAAAGCCGCCGCTTCGGTTACGCGCACAGCCTCCAAAGCCAGATTGCGCTCACTTGTAAAACCGATGCCAGAGGTTGCCATATCGGACCTGCTCCTGTTGTGACGTAGTTAGAGTGGATATAATAGCTTTAGAGGGCTTCAATTCTAAAGCGAACTGGCGGCGTCGCAACGCTTCCTAAGGCCCCTATGGCCGCTAAGGCGCGCTCCATGGCCATTTCCCCGGTTTCATGCACAGTCAAAATAAGCGGGACGGCATCGTTTAAAGCCCGTCCCCGCTGAATGGCTGATTCGATCGAAACCTTCTGATCGCGGAGGCAAGCGGCAATATCCGCAAAAACGCCGGGGCGATCCATGACCAAAAGACGCACATAATAAGCACCGGCTCGATGCTCGCGCTTTGCCGCAGATGGTCCGACAAGCCGTGACGTTGGAATGCCGAAGGCCGGGGTTTTCCTTCCGCACGCTATGTCGACTAGATCGGCAGCGACAGCCGAAGCCGTAGGCCCGGCGCCGGCGCCGGGTCCTTCCAAAACAATCCGGCCGGCGAAATCACCCTCGGCGATTACGGCGTTAGTGACGCCATCCACATGAGCCAAGGATGACGACAACGGCACGAGACAAGGAGCGACCCGTTGCTCAATTCCATAAGATGTCGGTCGCGCAATTCCCAACAGCTTTATGCGATATCCGAGCTCATGAGCATATTGAATATCCAGCGCGCTGACGCTACGGATGCCTTCAATGGCCACCGTGGCAAAATCCACCACGGTGCCAAAAGCAAGGCTGGTTAAAATGGAAAGTTTGTGCGCGGCATCAATACCATCGATGTCAAAGCTTGGATCAGCTTCGGCGTAACCAAGGCTTTGCGCCTCCTGCAAGACATCGGCAAAGTCACGACCAGTTTCACGCATCGTTGTTAAAATATAGTTACAGGTGCCGTTTAATATCCCGTAGACACCCGTTACCTTGTTGCTGGCTAAGGACTCCCTTAGAACTTTAATTGCCGGAATTCCACCAGCGACGGCGGCTTCAAACGCCAGGACGACGCCTTTGCTTTCGGCCAGGGCCGCAAGCTTAGCGCCATGAACGGCGAGAAGCGCCTTATTCGCGGTGACGACGGACTTGCCCGCAGCCAATGCACCTTCGACCAATTGCTTCGCCACCCCATCCGAGCCGCCGATAAGCTCGCAGACGACATCGATGTTCGGATCTTGGGCAAGCTGGGCGGGATCGTCATACCAACGAAGATTTTCAAGACTGATGTCGCGGGATTTATTTTTGGTACGCGCCGAGACGGCCGTAACCGTAATGGGGCGCCCGCACCGCAGCTGCAATAGATCAGCATGGGCTTCAAGAAGGTTGACCAATCCGCCACCTACTGTTCCCAGTCCGGCGATACCGACACGAAAAGGATTAGATTTCGACGCTGTATTCATTCCTGCCAAGCCTGCCGTTAGAGCGATGCCGACACTTGTAGCCTGCCTCGGCCCGTACCTCTACTGCATTCCTTGCGGAAAGGCGAAGAGAGTTAAATTTTCATCTAATCCGACAGGATTAGGAGTCAACAAAGATGTCCGCCCGACGATTTCCAGCCTCGCCCGAGGGCATCGTTTCAAAGAACAGCGCCCCATCATTCGCCTGAGCTTCGATACGAATGTTTTGCGCCGGAACACCGTTCGCGACCAACACAGCGGCTATAGCTTGAGCCCTGGCCATGGAAATTCGGTAATTCGCCTCATTATGGCTCAGGATATCCATATCGGATGTTCGGCTGGATGCGTGGCCAACAATCCTGAGGCGCGATCCTGTTGTCCGAACCCCCGATGCAACCTGCGCTATGAGTTGCTGATCGGCTGACGAGAGACTGGCTGACCCATGCTCGAATAAAATCGAGCTTAAGTGCTGCGCACCGCCAAAACTATAAGGTACGGCTGAGCCCATCGGTGGCATCGCATTGGGCTGAACCATGACCGGCTGTGATTGCGAATACATCGGCGCGGGGGCACCAGCATACGGCGCCGGCGCTCGCAACTGTACCTGCCCTCCTGGCGTTGCCTCGGCAATTTGCGTTTCCGGTTGCAGCACGTTCGGTGCGGGCATGGGGTCCGAAGAGGATACTGCGCCTTTGCGCGGTCCAACAGACGGTGGCGCCGGCGGCGGACGCAAGACAACCGGAGAGGATGATTGGCTTCCCACAGAGGCGGGGGGCGTCTGCTGAGTAGCATCGGCAACCACAGCCGGTGGCGGCGGACTGGCCGATTGTTCAACAACAATCGGCGGCCGCTTCAAGGCCACGCCGCCCGTACCTGCAGGTGCCGGTGGCGGTGGAACAGGATCCGGTACCGGAATATCCGCGACCTGCGGTGTCGACGGAGCCGGTGGTGGCGTTACTTGAGGCGACGGAAGCTGCGAGGCTGGCGCCGACGTCACCGGCGTCGTGGGCGTCGCCGGGGGCACGGGCGCATCGGTTGACTTTGCTGCCACGGCCGGTGCCGGCAGTTGGGGTGTCTGCACCGTTTGCCGTGTGGGTCGGGAAGGCTCTGCCTCACCTTCACCGATCTGACGAATTTCTTCGTCGGTATACTGGGCATGTGCCTTGTCACCGATAAGGCCGCGCGTTAAAGCCTGCTTCTGCTGCTCCGCCGTCGGCTTAGGATTACTTCTGCCTGTAGGGGTACCGACAATATCCGGCTTAGCGGGGGTTTTGCCTGCCGCAGGTGCCGGGGGAGCCGACCCCGGAGGTGCCGGGGGAGCCGACCCCGGAGGTGGCGGCGCACCAACCGACGGAAGCGACGAGGCTGTCGCTGTCCCGGTAGCCGGTGGCGTCGTCGAGGCCGGAGGTTGCCCCACCGTGGGCAATCCACCCTGTTTTTGCGCCTTAGCTTCCGCTTCTAATTCTTTAGGTGGGGGGCCATCCTTAAAGCCCTCCTCGCTGGACCCTGCACAACTGGCCAGAACCAAGTAGCCGCCGGTTAAAACGACGGCAGCCGCAGCGGTGGTGACCCGCGATAAGGCCGCTGGCGTCTGCTTTGGTCCGCGATAAAGCATGACTGGCGGGAGGACCGCGCCTTGACGCGTAAATCCTGGCCTGCCGTATAAAAATATTTCTCGAGAACCTTCTAAAGGTTTTCGATGTAACTGCGGTGATGATGGTGTAATCATTCGTCCATCAAGCGATGTGTCTTTCACGGAAACCCCGAGTCGCCCCTGTAGTGCCGCCTGCTGATTCAGTAGCAAACTCAGATATAATATAAGCTTACGGGACATTTATAAAGGAAAATGGCATGAACGATCAACAAGAGGCTGCAAAACCATTGTTAGACCCCGTAGAATTGGCTCAAACCATGACCCAGATTGCGGAGCGCAGCCACGGGATTGTCGCCCAGTTCCTTGCCCGCCAACAGGAAGAAAATCATAATTCGTTTGGAATGTCTGATCCGCTCAACATTGGGACGGCCTTTCTGGAGATGACTAAACGGCTCATGGTTAACCCCGGCAAGCTAATGCAGGCCCAAGTCGACCTTTGGTCAGGATATATGCAATTGTGGCAAAACGCGGCACAACGTTTGATGGGGATCGAAACACCCCCCCTTGCCGAGCCTTTGCCTGACGATCGGCGCTTTAAGGACGCCGCCTGGCAAGATAATGCTTTGTTCGACTTCGTTAAGCAGTCCTACCTGCTGACCGCCCGATGGATGCAAAGCACCGTTCGTGATGTCGACGGGCTTGATGAGAAGACGGCCAAAAAAGTCGATTTCTATACGCGCCAATTTGTCGATGCCATGGCGCCGTCAAATTTTCTTCTAACTAATCCCGAAGTCTTACGGGCAACAATAGAGACCGGCGGCGAGAACCTGATTCGCGGCCTTGAAAATCTCGTAAAGGATATGGAAGCCGGCAAGGGCAGTCTGGCCATCCGCATGACAGATCCCAACGCCTTTGAAATTGGTCGGAATATCGCCTTAACGCCGGGAAAGGTCGTTTACCAAAACGATCTTATGCAGCTCATTCAGTATACGCCCACAACAGCAAAAGTAGCGCAGCGTCCGTTGCTGATTATGCCGCCGTGGATCAATAAGTTTTATATTTTAGACCTGCGCGAGAAAAATTCCTTCATCAAATGGGCCGTCGATCAGGGCCTTACTGTTTTTGTGATTTCATGGGTTAACCCCGACGAACAACTCGCTATGAAAACCTTTGAAGATTACATGCAGGAGGGCCCGCTGGCCGCGCTTGATGCGATCAAGCAAGCCACCGGCGAAGATAAAGTAAATGTCATCGGTTATTGCCTTGGCGGCACCTTACTGGCTAGCACGCTAGCCTATATGGCGACGAAGAAAGACGATCGCATCGCCAGCGCCACCTATTTCACGACTATGGTTGATTTTAGGGATCCCGGTGAATTGGGTGTTTTCATCGATGAAGAACAATTAACCAGTCTCGAAAACCGCATGAACAAAAAAGGCTTCCTTGAAGGAAAAGCCATGGCGACGACTTTCAATATGTTGCGGGCTAACGATTTGATTTGGTCTTTTGTCGTCAACAATTACCTTTTAGGCAAAGAGCCTTTTCCATTCGACCTTCTCTATTGGAATTCGGACTCGACACGCATGCCGGCGGCCATGCACAGCTTTTACTTACGCAAGATGTATCAACAAAATCTTTTGGCCAAACCCGGCGGCATTACACTGAAGGGCGTGCCGATCGATCTTACCAAGATTAAAACGCCAACTTTCATTCTCTCCACCAAGGAAGACCATATTGCCCCTTGGAAATCTACCTATGCCGCAACTCAACTATACGGCGGTCCTGTAACATTCTGCTTGGCTGGATCCGGCCATATCGCCGGTGTCATCAACCCTCCCAGCCAAACGAAATATGGCTATTGGACAAACGCTAAAATAGAGAAAACGCCCGATGACTGGCTTAACCATGCAGTACAAGCCGAAGGATCATGGTGGCCGGCGTGGCGAAAATGGTTGCAAAACTTTGACGGCGAACAGATTAAGGCCAGAACACCTGGCGATGGTAAATTAAAACCACGCGAGGACGCTCCCGGATCTTTCGTCAAACAGCGTGCGACAAGCTAACGGAGAAACTTTGGCAAAAGATCAAGAACCTCTGCTGGTTCAAGGCTTTTTTCATAAACCAACCAGCTCTGTTTCTTATGTCATTGCCGATCCTACGGCCCGGCGGTGCTTGGTTATTGACCCTGTGCGCGACTTTGATGCCGTATCCGGAAAGATGGGCCGTCAGCTTATCGATGAGGTTATCGCCTTTATTCATCACCACGGGTTAAGCCTAGAGGCTATTTTAGAAACTCATGTTCATGCAGACCACTTCTCGGGCGCCGCACTTTTGCGCGATGAGTTAGGAGGATGGATCGGAATCGGTGAAGGCATAAAAGATGTCAGGCGCCACTTTGCCAATCTTTATGAAATGGATCCGCCGCTGCTGAAAGGGACAAAAGCATTTGACCGCCTATTAAGCGATGGCGAGTCAGTTGGTATTCCGCCCTTAACCGCAAAGGTTATTTCGACACCGGGGCACACGCCTTCTTGCGTCTCTTATCTTATCGGCGGGAATCTTTTTGTTGGCGATACCCTTTTCATGCCCGATGGCGGTACGGCGCGATGCGACTTTCCAGGCGGAAGCGCCGAACAACTCTATCACTCCATTCAGCGGATTTTTTCTTTGCCTGACACAACAAAAATTTTCGTGTGCCACGACTATTGCCCTAATGGCCGTGAGGTTACCTGGTCCACAACAGTAGGCGAAGAGCGCGAAAGAAATATTCATATCAAAAATGATACGACCAAAGAAGACTTCGTTAATCTACGTATTGCCCGAGATAAAACCTTGGCGCTACCCAATCTAATGTTACTCGCCTTACAGGTTAATCTAGAGGCCGGAGTTTTACCGCCTCCAAATACGCAAGGCATCCGGCATCTCAAGCTTCCGCTTGATTGTTTCTAGTAAGGCTTGTCCACAGCCTGGCCGAAATGAAAGGCATTTATAAGCATGCCACGCCTAAAATAAAAGCGATGAGCTTCCTTACGTTGAGTTCCGGAATCTAAATGAAGTTCCACGCATTTTTCGTGGCGCGCTTGCTCCATAAGAAAATCCATTAGCTTATCGCCATGACCTTTTGATCGCTCCGCAGGCAAAGTCACCAAATCATCGACATAAAGCATTCTTCCAGTATAAAGCATCTCAAGTACCCTATAGCCCGCACAAGCTGCCGGCACGCCGCCCTCGTCAAGGATGGCCAGTTTATATCCTTGCGCCATTTGACTGCGTACGCGAAGCAAAAAATCAGCCTCCGTTGCAATATGAGGTCGCAACTCCCGCATAACCACAAAGCCGCGGATGATATCTTGATCGGACGTCGCAATCGAGATCGTCATGTTTACTTCCTAGTGTTCTTCTTTAACGGCAATGCAAAATGGAAATCGTCAATGGTCATTCTCTGTTTAAAATAAAATTTATGCGCCTGCTTTCGATGCACACCTGAATCCAAGCGGACATAGGAACACCCTGCCCGCTCAGCCTCTTTTTTAACAAAATTGAAAAGGTGCTGCCCATAGCCGGTTGAGCGCTGATTTTCTTTTGTTACCAGATCATCGATATAGCAAAATCTATCAAAGGCCAGCATATCAATAAAACGATAGCCGACACAGGCGACTACGTCGCCCTTTTCTCTCAGGATGGCTAGTTTATAGCCATCCTTCATCTGGCGCTGTATCCGCATTAGAAAATTCTTGGCACCGTCTTTTTCTTTAAACTGCGAATGCAATTCTGCCATAACGGGAAGGCAGTCTTCGATATCTTGATCACTTTCCGCGAAGGCGATGTTCATTATTTTTTGGTTTCTTGTTTGTGCACTTGGGCAAGCTCAACATAATGCTCTGCTGACCAGCGAAACATGTCCTTTTCGGCATCGGTCAAGTTCCGCAAGAATTTAGCCGGGCTTCCCGCCCAAAGCTGACCTGAAGAAACTCTTTTGCCCGGTGTCAGCAGGGCACCGGCGGCCACCATGCCCCAGGATTCAACAATAGCGCCGTCCATGATACACGCCTTCATGCCGACAAAAGCCCAATCTTCAATCGTACATGCATGAAGCACGGCCATGTGCCCAACAGTGACATCATTTCCAATGTATGTTCCCTGGCCATGGGTGGCGACATGAATGACAGTTCCATCTTGAATATTTGTGCGCGCCCCAATTCTAATTTCGTTTACATCACCTCGAACGACAGAGCCATACCAAATGCCGCTATCATCCCCCACCACAACATCTCCGATCACCACCGCCGTGGGAGCGATAAAAACCGTTTCCGCAATTTTGGGTAACGTTGTCTTATAAGGAATGAGAGAAAGCGTCATGGCTAGGGTGCATAAATTCAAGGAAACATCGGTAATTGTTCAAGGCCCGTTGTCTCGGGAAATCCCATGACTAAATTCATATTTTGTATAGCTTGGCCCGAAGCCCCTTTAACCAGATTATCCAAAGCACAAGCAATAATCGCGCAACCTGGTCGCCGGTCGGCAGTAATAGATATCAATGTCATGTTAGAGCCTCTGACATGCCGGGTGGCCGGTGAGGCACCTCGCGGAAGGACACGAATGAAGGGTTCCTCAGCATAGGCCTTAACCAAAACGTCATGCGCCGCCTCAACTGTATGTCCTTTAGCCAAGCGGACATAGATCGTCGACAGAATACCCCGGTTCATCGGCATGAGATGCGGAATGAATGTCACTGTCATGGGCCGTCCCGCAGCCAGCGCCAATTCCTGCTCAATCTCCGCAGCATGCCGGTGTCCCGCCAAAGCATAGGCGTTTATGCCCTCGCCTACCTCGCAGAACAAAGATTCTTCTTTCAAGGAACGACCGGCGCCGCTCACTCCCGATTTAGCGTCGATAATAATCTCATCCGGATTAATCGCACCCGCTTTCAAGAGTGGAATCAAAGGAAGCTCGGCCGAGGTTGTATAGCACCCTGGATTGGCAACCAGCCAAGTTTTTCGGATCTTTTCCCGATTAATTTCTGTCAAGCCATACACTGCATCTTTTTGCAGATCTAAGGCCCGGTGAGGATGGCCATACCACTTGTTATATGTATCGGAATCTTGGATACGAAAATCGGCGGATAAATCGATGACCTTAAGATGCCGCGGCAAAGCCGAAATCACTTCTTGGGTTGTTCCATGGGGCAAGGCACAGAAGACGACATTGATTTCTTGCCACGACACATCTTCTATTCGAACCATCGTTGGCAATTGCCATCCAAACAAATGAGGAAACACGCTTGTAATGGGTTTACCGGCGTGGCGATCAGCCGTTAGAGCACGAATATCCACTGCGGGATGAGCTTTTAGCAGCCGCAATAACTCGGCGCCGGTATAGCCACTGGCGCCCAGCACAGCGATCCGAATCTTATCTTTGCTTTCTGTAACCCCAGCCATATCTTGGCCCCTACATAAATCGGTACGTGCATGCCCTCATCCGCAAACGCAACAAGGGGACGGAAGTAGACCGTCCCCTTGTTAACTTGACAATGGAAAATTGCCGCCGTGTTGACCGGGCTATGGCTTAAGCAGCGCTATTCTGCCGCTTTTGATAGGCCATCTGGCAATGGGCGACACAGTAAGGGCGACCTTCGGACGCCTCTGTGCCACAGAAAGTGAAACCTGGCTGACCCGGCACACCAATCGGCCACCGGCAACCATTTTCTTGAAGTGTCATAACCACAGGAGGTGGCCGGCGAATGGGTGAAGGACGACCCTTCAACCCTAACCGATGCGCTTTGCCAATAACGGCATTACGCGAAATACCCCCTAAACGAAGCGCTATCTGGCTCGCCGAAAATCCGTCGGTCCAGAGATCGCGTAACTTTTGTACTCTTTCGTCAGACCACTCCATACCGTGACCCCCGTCCTATATGTAGTGTTGTTGTCCTATATAAACACACAATATCTCGTTAGACAAGGCCTACGAGCCTGTCGATTGTGGGGAACGAGGGGATAAGTCGAAAAACTTGGGGATTACTGATCGAAATCTCTAGGATTCAGCCCAATAAAAAAGAGCGCCCGCAATGCGGACGCTCTTTCTGTTGCGACTACAAATTTATTACGCAGCTTACCGTTTTGAGAATTGATAGCTACGGCGTGCTTTCGCGCGGCCATATTTTTTCCGCTCAACGATACGGGAATCACGCGTTAAGAAACCGCCCTGCTTAAGAGTTGGACGCAAGCCTGGCTCATAATAAGTCAGCGCCTTAGAGATGCCGTGACGAACGGCGCCGGCCTGACCCGACAGCCCGCCACCATTGGCCGTGCACATGACATCAAATTGTGCCAAGCGGTTGACGGCCATAAAAGGTTGCTGAACCAACATGCGGAGCACGGGGCGCGCAAAGTATTGCTCTAAGGGCCGGCCATTGACGGTGATCTTCCCGCTGCCTGGCTTAATCCAGACCCGCGCAATAGCGTTTTTACGTTTACCGGTCGCATAGGCCCGACCTTGTGCATCCAAAACAGGCTCTTTCGGCGCTGCTGCGATGGCTGCGGTCTTCGCCTTGCCGAGATCGGCAAGGCTGGAAATTGTTTGCTCGGCCATTATGCGGTCCTTTTTACCTTAGAATTCAACGCAGCGAGATCGAGAGGTTGCGGGTTTTGCGCTTCGTGAGGATGCGCTGTACCGGCATAAACCTTTAAATGACCCAAAACCTTACGACCCAAGGGACCGCGGGGAATCATCCGCTCAACCGCTTTCTCGATAAGACGCTCAGGATGGTTACCCGCCAAAGTCTTGGCCGGGGTAATGCCTTTAATGCCGCCTGGATATCCCGTATGCCAGTAAAAGACTTTATCTTGAGCTTTATTGCCCGTGAGCCGCACTTTCTCAGCGTTGATCACGACAATATGGTCGCCACAATCGATGTGAGGCGTAAATTGGGGCTTGTGCTTGCCACGAAGCCGTTTAGCGATCTCTGTCGCCATCCGGCCCAAAACCAAACCGTTAGCATCGATCAGATACCATTTCTTTTCGACTTCACCTGGTTTGGCAGAATAGGTTTTCTGCATGATTCCGTCCTAAGCAAGGCCGCCGAAAGCGGCACAATTTGTGGCGCGGAGTTTGCCACAAAAGGCGCTTGTGTCAATACAAGTTAATCATTTAAAAACAATGACTTAATAAAATGGTATTCCATTACCGTCGCTGTAAGTCAAGATTTTAGCCGTTCTCCGGCTTAGGGGGAATTGAATAGGTGGCCGTGATATGGGCAACAGGGTCGTCATCACCTTCAGTCGTCATAAGAACTTCCCCGTAGGCCAAACGTTTCCCGAGCTTAATGATCCGCCCCTCCGCCATAAGATCGGCCGGCCGCGGCCTACGCAGGAAGTTGCAGGTCAAGTTTGTAGTGACCGTCAATTCAACCCGGCCAATCAAGCTTAAGACCACGGCATACATGACATAATCGCCTAACGCCATGATGGCCGGCCCGGCGATGGTGCCGCCGGGACGAAGCTGGCTTTGGTTGAAAACCATACGCCCCCTCGCCCGCCCGGCTTCCAGGTGTTCAATCCGAAATCCAAAAGTTGTCGCGAACGGAAGAGTCTCTGCTGCCAGCGCATGAAACTCGGCTATTGAAATTTGCGCCGCTGCATAAGGTTTCATTTTGATCGCTCTTTCCCCTGTCAGAATTCCCTATATGCTTCATACTCCTTGCCGTAGCCTAGGCAAAGAGTTCCCCCTCTGTCTCACACCCTTTCAGGAGAGTACATGCCAGCTTCTGCTCAGCCCCTGACTAACGAGCCTGTCCTCCTTCGGCACGATGACGCAGGGATCAGCCGTTTGACATTAAATCGTCCCGGTCAATTTAACGCCTTATCAGAGGCTCTCTTAGGTGCTCTTCAGGAAACTCTTGAGACGATCAAAAACGATAGGAACATCCGCGTTGTGGTGATCGCGGGAAGTGGAAAAGCCTTTTGTGCCGGACACGATTTGAAAGAGATGCGCGGCAATCCGGATAAAGCATATTACCGCGACTTGTTTGACCGATGCAGCCGGATGATGCAAACCCTGTCGGCACTTCCTCAACCTGTCATTGCTTCGGTTCATGGTATTGCGGCCGCGGCCGGATGTCAGCTTGTCGCCGCCTGCGATCTCGCCGTTGCCAGTACGGATGCCAAATTTGCAACATCAGGAATCAACGTTGGTTTATTCTGTTCGACACCAGCCGTGCCCTTAAGTCGTGCGATCGGGCGCAAAGCCGCATTTGAAATGCTGCTGACGGGCGATTTTATCGACGCCAAGACTGCGATGGAATGGGGATTGATCAACCGCGCAGTTGCGGCCGCGGAGCTGGATGATACAGTCAATGATCTTGCGCGGCGGATTGCCCGGCACAGCGGTGTCGCAACCTCGGTCGGCAAAAAAATGTTTTATCAACAGCTCGAGCAAAAACAGGCTGATGCTTACAGCTTCGCCGCCGATGTCATGGCCGATAACATGATGGCGAGGGATGTCGGCATCGGCATTGATGCCTTCATAGCAAAAAAGAAACCCAGCTGGACCAACAGCTGATCAAGGTATCCCTATGACGTACGATACCCTGATCGATCACATCTTGCCGCAAGATGTATCCGCGTGGGTTGCCATTTTTCTTATTACGTTAAGCTTTTTTACCTCTGCCTTGACCGCCGCAATCGGTCTCGGCGGCGGCCTCCTCATGTTAGCCGCCATGGCGGCTGTTCTGCCTACGCCGCTTGTTATTCCCACTCACGGGGCTGTGCAATTCGGCTCCAATATTGGCCGCGCGGCCATTATGCGGTGTCATGTTATCTGGATCTATTGGTGGCCTTTCGTTATGGGAACAATTATCGGTGCCGTTATCGGCGCCCGTATCTTCACCAGCCTTCCTGTCACCCTGCTGCAAACTCTTTTGGGTTTATTCATTATTGTCATTGTTTGGGCGCCAAAGCTGACCCCGCGTAACGTCGGCAAGCTTGGGTTTCTTTGGGTTGGAATTGGCGCAAGTTTCTCCACTATGTTCTTAGGGGCGACCGGGCCTATTGTTGCGGCTTTCCTTCCTCCGGAGAGATTTGGCAAATACGGAACCGTCGCTACACATGCCCTCTTTACGACGGCTCAGCATCTCATCAAAGTTATCGCTTTCGGCGCCTTAGGCTTTGCTTTTTGGGATTGGCTGCCCCTTCTTGCCGCCATGATTTTTACCGGCTTTATTGGCACAAATGTGGGTAATAAAGTTCTTGATCGCTTGCCGCAGAAAGTCTTCGCCTATAGCTTTAAGATTATCCTGACTGTTCTGGCCATCAATCTTCTCTGGTCGGCGGCCCAGGGAGTAGCAGACTCACTACATCAAGAATTTTCGGTAATGCCTCATGATCGACCATAACGCTTATACCAATGATTACCTGAAAGAGGTGCTCGGTGCCGCCAAAACCATTGCGATGGTCGGCGCATCCCCAAACTGGAATAGGCCCAGCTATTTCGTAATGAAATACCTCCAGACAAAAGGCTACCGGGTCATCCCCGTTAATCCCGGTGCGGCTGGCCAAGAGATCCTGGGCGAGATTTGTTACGCCAGCCTAGGCGACATTCCAGATAATTATGAGATGGTCGATATATTTCGCAATTCTGAGGCTGCTGTTCCCATTGTTGATGAGGCGATCCGACTCAAAGCCGCCAAAGGCATTAAAGCCATTTGGATGCAAATAACCGTTCGCAATGACGCCGCGGCCAGGCGCGCGGAAGCTGCGGGACTTACAGTCGTTATGAATCGCTGCCCAAAAATTGAATATTCGCGACTTTACGGTGAACTGTCTTGGGGCGGAATTAACTCCGGCATCATCACCAGCCGGCGGAGAACACGGTCATGAGCAAAGATAAATTTGCCGATCGCCTACATCCGGTCAAGATCGACGGCCGTCCGGCCGATTTCGAAACACTTTTGCTGCACGCCGGCACAGCTCCAGACCCGACAACCGGCGCCCGGCAGTTTCCCATCTACCAAACCACTTCTTACGTGTTCGAAAGCGCCGAGCACGCGGCGACGCTTTTTAACCTGCAAGCACCAGGGTTTATTTATTCACGGCTAACCAACCCAACCGTTGCCGCCTTGGAAGAGCGCTTAGCGGCCTTGGAAGGCGGGCGCGGCGCTACGGTCTGCGCTTCGGGACATGCCGCACAAATGCTTGCATTTTTACCCTTGATGAAATCCGGTGACTCTTTTATCGCTTCGCGGCGTTTATACGGTGGCTCCATAACACAATTTGGCGTTACTTTTAAAAAGTTTGGCTGGGATTGCGTTTTTGTCGATACCAATGATCTTTCTGCCGTCAAGGCGGCCATCGGCCCTATGACGAAGGCCCTATTTTGTGAGAGCCTGGCAAATCCCGGCGGCATCGTTTCCGATATAGCCGCGCTGGCTAAGATCGCCCATGACTCAGAGATTCCCCTTATTGTCGACAACACTCTGGCCACACCCTATCTCTGCCGCCCCATCGAACATGGCGCCGATATCGTGGTTCATTCCACGACCAAGTTTCTCTCCGGCCACGGGCAGGCTGTGGGCGGCGTGATGATAGATAGCGGTCATTTTGATTGGACCAAGTCCGGAAAGTTTCCGGGACTTGCAGGTCCTGATCCTGCCTATCACGGACTTAATTTTCATGAAACCTTCGGTGACTTGGCGCTTACAGTGCACGGCCATGCCATTGGCTTGCGCGACTTAGGCGCTTCAGCTTCTCCAATCAATGCATGGTTAACTTTATTGGGCACCGAAACTCTGGCTGTGCGGATGGATCGACATGTTGCAAACGCACAAGCTGTAGCTGAATTTTTATCTAAACATTCGAAGGTCTCTTGGGTTTCTTACGCGGGATTATCCGATAATCCTTTTCACAATCTCGCCAATCATTATCTCCCCAAAGGGGCCGGTTCGGTTTTCACTTTTGGCATCAAGGGTGGGTATACCGCCGGTTTAAAAATGGTTGAGTCTTGCGAACTTATTTCTCATCTAGCCAATGTTGGCGATACACGAACCCTGATCTTGCATCCGGCTTCGACAACTCATCGTCAGCTGACGCCCGAGCAACGAATGGCGGCAGGGGCTGGAGACGATGTCATTCGGTTATCGATCGGACTTGAATCTATCGAAGATATTATCGCCGATCTGGATCAAGCCTTGGGCCGCTCAGCCGTGACGCCCAAAGCCGCAGAATAACCTTCTGCATCTGGGACAATGCTTTTATGATGTTGTTGCTTCATGCGTCCGGCCAGTCCGACTGTCGCAATTCCAGAAAGCATGATCGCTGCAGATAGCCAGTAAATCCATTGCGGTCCGCCATGATCCATGATCCAGCCGTACAGCAATGGCGTGGCAATGCTGCCAATATCAAGACCGACGGAAACAAAACCAAAAACTTTTCCCGTGGCGCCGGGCGGTGTCACAGAACGCACCAAAAGATCTCTACTAGGGGCTACAGCGCCATAACCAAAACCGGTTGCCGCCAAGGATGCCGCCAATATGAGACCTTCCGGTGCCAAATGCCCCACCAATAAAATTCCCAGTGCGCTGGCACTAAACCCGAGTGTTGTTATCAGTCCTGGACTAATGCCACGATCAGCCGCAACGCCGCCCAGTAACAAACCAGCGGCACTACCAATAAAAAAACACGTTAACCCTAAATTCGCATCACCAATCGGCGTGTCATGCCATGCGTGAGCAGCCGAGACAAAAAAACTTTGGAATCCTGTCAAGGCCATTGAAAACAGCATAAAAAATAAGAAACAGGCTAAGATCGGCCGCGTTAGAATTTGTTTTAATCCCACTTTTGCTGCTTCGGCACCCTTATGAGATATGGCCGTAATCACATCCATCCCTAAGAGCTGGCGATTAAGCAGCAAAAGCAATGCCGCAATAAGACCACCCATACCTGCCACGAAAAGCGCAACCCGCCATCCGTAATTAAGCGCGATGAAACCTAAGGCCGTCGGTGCGGCCGCCCATCCTAAATGTCCGGAGAAAGTATGGATGCTAAAAGCCAATCCCAACCTTTGGCTCGGCATGCGCGCCGATATAATCGTATAGTCGGCAGGATGATAGACGCTGTTTCCCGCACCCATCAGCAGCACAAGAGCAAAAATTATCCAATAGGATGAGGCATAGCTTATCAACAGGATAGCGATAGCCTGCAACGTAATGCCAAAGATTAAAACCTTGGCCGGGCCAAACCGATCGACAAGAATACCCATGGGAAGCTGAAGACTTCCGCTTGCGAGATAAAAAGCAGAAGCCAAAAAACCAAGGCCCAAAAAACCTACCGTTAGATCTTGCTGTAAAAAAGGAAACAACGGCGGCAAAGCTATCCCGTAAAAATGGCTGAAGAAATGCCCCACACCAATGACGCTGATCAGCTGGACACCTTTACGCGGAGATAGGGGGATAGATTGAGTAGTCATCGTGTTCCTAAAATTATTCCGGATTGACGGTTTCTTGTTCAATCCATTTTAAAAAGTCTGGATTACCGCCCTCAATCGGTACGACAACGACGCAAGGGACAGTGTAACTATGCCAGGATTTAACGCGCAAGGTTAGCCGATCAATGAGACTTGTCCGGGTTTTGGCAATTAAGACCGCTTCCTTGGCGGTTTCGACTGCCCCCTGCCACCGATAAAATGACGTCATACCGGGCAATATGTTCACGCAAGCCGCCAGGTTTTCTTCGATTAGCTTTTTACCTAAATCTTCGGCGGCATCATTAGAATCGATCGTTATATAAACCAAGCTTATTTTCATAAGATGAGCCTCAGTAATTCAAGTTTTTCGGCTAGGGACTTGGCGTCACCGCAAAAGACATTTAGCATAACCCCTTGAAGATATGGGGGATCATGGCTGAGGTCGCAAAAACAGAGGAAAATCAAGCTGTTCCGACGCAAGTCCAGCGCCGGTGGCTTGTGCGCGGGCTGGATCAGCCTGCCGGAAAGCTGCCCTTATTTGATCTGGAAGGCCAAAGAGTAAGTACCCGTACCGTCCGATTTTGCATCGAACGTGGGTGGGCGGAGCCTTGGTTTGCCAATCCGTTAAAGCCCGACTGGCTGGTATGCCGCTTGACCCCTGCCGGACGCCGCGCTGTTGGCATGAACATTGTTCGTATTCCAACAGACAGCCGCGACATATCCCTTTTACGCGATTGGTAAGGCTAGCTCTTGTCCAACTTTTTTTCGAGAACTTGGATAATATCCAATAATTGCTTTATCTCCTGAGTGCGTAGGAGATCTATTTTTTCGTGGAGCTGTTCAATTTCTAATTCTGCTTTTACGTTAATTTCGTAATCACTCTCCGCCCTTTGCCGATCAATTGCATTCTGCCGATTTTGACTCATCATGATAATAGGCGCAGTAAAAGCGGCTTGAAATGATAATGCCAAATTCAGCAAAATAAAGGGATAAGGGTCCCATGCATTCACCCATGCCAGAACGTTAGCAAGCATCCAGAGCAGCAGCATAATGCTTTGTAGGATGATAAAGGTCCACGACCCAACAATCTTAGCGACAGCGTCCGATACGCGTTGACCCGGGGTTTTTCCTGTCCACTCAACTTCTTTTTGCGCCGGTTTAATAAGTCGAAGCTGTTTTAGTATTTCTTGTGCAGTTTGATCCCCAGCCAACAAATCACTTATTCTTTGATTCATTTTTCTCATATGAATATTCCGTATATATTAGGGTAAATTTAAGGGTTTTGCTCGCTAACCCAGCCCGATGCGTGGAGGACAAATGTTTCTTGATGTGAGACTTCAAATCTATGAGTAGCATATTGATGATCATACCGTATCAGCGTGATTCTCGGAGAAACAGAGTTCAACGTCAAATCAATAACATTGAAAGAGTTTTGGACTTTTGGACGCGTGCGCCAAGACGTTGCGGTTCCGGCGCCGCCTAAGATAAAATGACGGTTAAGCTTAGGAAATGCCTTTGCTGTTGTTACGGATAACGGGACATGCACATGTCCGCTCAGAAACAAATCGACTTTTTCCTCGGAAAGCAGCGCTGCAGTCCTAGCCGAGTTTATCAGCACTTCTCCGGAATCCTTTTGCCAAGCCGTTGCGAGAGGTTGATGACAAACAACGATACGAACCTGCTTCTCATATCCTGCTTGCAAAGCTCGCAGATAATCACGATGTCTATCTACAAGCTTACCATCGGTATGACGGTAAGGACTTGTCGCATCAAATCCTATTAATGTGACATTTTTATAATTAAAAATCTGTTCGCGTTCACCAAATGCGTGACAATAATTACGGTACGGCCACAAGAAGCGCGCAACCGTATACAAAGGGATATCGTGATTTCCTGGAACAGCTATTTTCTTGGGAGCTTTAATCTGCAACATGAAATCTAATGCCGCTTGAAATTGGCTTGGCCGCGCGCGCTGCGTTATGTCACCAGATAAAATAGCTATATCAGGCTTAAGTTCGTTGATTGTTTGAATGATTGACCTGACGACGGTGTCTATTTCTGTCCCAAAATGCGTATCTGAAATATGAACGAGACGCATTTTAACCTTCGCGATTAGGCGCTAAGACGCTTAAACTTTCCTTATCAATGCGAAAGTGCAGCGGTACCAGCAACCAAACAAGCTCACCATCGATGACGGTTTCAATTCGACGACGGCGCGAATGAACCTCAAATTCATCAGCGCAAAATTCTTGTATATCTGGCGCAAACCGCAAAGTTTTACTGGCTCCGCGCAATAATAAAATAAAAGTCCGCAACCTCGACAGCGGCGGCATGAAAACTACGGCAAGTTTGTCCCGCTCAGCGCAGCTTCTGGAGCCTAATCCCAAATTGTCCAACTGCAGGCGATTGTTACCGACGAAAATCATCGCCATCCGTCGGACGCTCGCCTTCCCGTCAGTCACGAGCTTGATAGTATCAAATCTATGCTTCTCAAAAAGACATTTAATACCTGATAGAAGAGCAATAAAGCGAAGTCTGCCAAACCGCGCCGAATGATTTTCTCGCTCACGAATCATCCGCGCATGGATACCGAGGCTCGCATTATTCAGAAACACGCGATCATTGACTAGACCGACCGCAACTTTACGGATCTTATGGGTCGTCAACATCTTCACAGCTTCAGTGGGATCCGCAGAAATTCCCAAATCCCGGGCGAAATAATTAAAGGTACCCAAAGGAATGATGCCCATCGTTACTTGGTGCTTATGGCAAAGCGCGGCAACCAAATTCACCGTACCGTCGCCTCCCGCGGCTATGACCGGTTGATTCTTTTGTCTAGCTTCAAAAACGACAGTCTCACACTGCTTAACGATGTTTTTCTTGGCAGCGATCCTAATCACGGTGTGTGTCAGGCCACTTCCGGCTTCAATTTCCTTTAGAGCCGCAATAACGGCATCGCCCTGACTACGCCCGGAACCCGGGTTTAAGATAACGGTTGCAGATTTATAAGAAGATGAGGACGTATCTTTTTCCATCAACATCTCATGCCGTGGTCCGATTAAATAATACAATTAAAACCAACATGCAATGAGATTGACGATTTTTCAAGCCCATCACCAAGTGGTTCCCGTCTTACGAAAATAAACTATAGAGGCTCCCCGGTACTAAGGATAGAAATGTTACGTTTAAAACCAAGAAGACGCATAGGTACAGATGCTTTGGTCACGAGAAATAATTGCCTCGATCAAGAAGACTTTTCATTCCTCAGCCAATTTTGAATCGCGCTCTTCTAGCCTAAAGATTGAGCGGTGATCTCGAGCGGTATTATATTGGTTTCCTCAGCCGCCTTCCCAGCTACGACCTGAAAAAGTATTTAAATGTCTCGTATTCTATTTTATTTTCTTTGACCATAGTCAAAGTTTTTTTCTTATATCTCAATCAAACTATTTTTCAAAAATAGATACAGCTTTGGGATTAGTTATTTGTAAGGGTGCGAACTCTGAGTGTTTTCATGAAAACCAATGAACAATCTGCTTGAGCGAGGTCTTATGGAACATGTCGTTGCTTTTATGATTGGAACCAGCGCCGTCATCATTGGCCTTTCGTTAATTTTTCGTCCCGCCGAATGGCTAAGCTATCTGAAGCATATTCGTATGCAGGGAGCTAGCGCATCGTTGATAATTGGTTACCTGCATCTCATCATGGGTACATTTATCGTTGGGTTCCACTGGATGTGGACAGGGCTTCCGTTATTGCTGACACTTGTCGGCATTAAGGCCATAATTGAAGGTATTACTTATACGTTATGGCCAAATTTCCTGATCACTATGCTCGCTTGGTATGAACCCCATTATCGAACGTGGTTCCGTACCGGCGGGATTATCACTATAATTATTGGCCTCTTGTTCTTATCCGAATGGAAAAACTATATGTGGCCGGATTGCACTTGGCAGTCGTGCCTATCCCAGGCACCTAAGAGGTAGTTATGTCGGGCGTCAGGAGAGCTTGCGAAACAACTGTATTATCGGTGAGATAATGCGACCGATTTTGCAACAGACTAATCCAAGAATTCATCATGCGGCTATGACCTGACCAACATGTAATGTTCTCATAGGAACGGCGGATGATCGCTTCAAGCGCTTGCAAAAGATGAGCGTAAATCGCAGATATCAGTCAACTAGTCTTTAATTGCATTAAAATGGTCGGACCGGCGGGATTTGAACCCGCGACCCCTAGACCCCCAGTCTAGTGCGCTACCAGGCTGCGCTACGATCCGTGCCGCGGAAATTATGGGGTTTTAGGAGTTTTAACAAGCATCATTCCGGTCAAGCCTGGTAATTAAGCGCAATTAAAGGAAATAAAATCCCTAGAATTTCCCAGATTGGATAATTCCAATGTCCTAACGGCGATGCAGACGGGATTTCAGCAAATCCCGCACTTCCACCAATTCACGCAATAGGCGGCGCAACTGAACCTGGGTCCGAATATCATTGGCTGGATTTTCAGCCTCAGCTTCAACCTCTATCTCGGTTTCGACAAGCGCCGGCGCAACCCGTTCCATAAGGGCGATATCCGTTATCCGCCCGCCGGTTTCTCGCAAAAGCTTCTGCACGCCGCGAATGGTGTAACCATTCTCGTACAGCAACGTCCGGATACGCCGTAATAAATCGACATCTTCCGGACGATAATATCGACGGCCACCCCCCCGTTTTAAGGGTTTGACCTGAGCAAACTTCGTTTCCCAAAACCGCAGCACATGCTGCGGAACGTCCAAGTCTGAAGCCACTTCACTAATCGTGCGGAAAGCCGCAGAGGACTTGCCATTACGGCGCAATTCCTCCAGGGAGGCTATTTCACCCATGGCTTATCCTTCGTCGTCTGAGAGAATGGGATCAACGCCCGCGCTCCCACTCAAAGACAGGTTAACCTTGCCTTTGAGAACATGGCTGGGCCGAAAGACTAAAACCCGCCGAGGAAATATCGGTACCTCTTGGCCAGTCTTAGGATTACGCCCAATGCGTTTGCCCTTTTGCCGCACGGCAAAGCTCCCAAAAGAAGAGATCTTTACCATTTCCCCACGCGTTAAAGCGTCGGCAACTTCATTCAATACAGTTTCAACCAACTCGGCGGACTCGTTACGAGACAGACCTACCTCTTGGTAGACTGACTCACTCAGATCCGCCCGGGTTATTGTTTTCCCGGTCATTTGATGCTCCCCCGATCCGAGGGAATGAGCCTAACGCCTGAAAATTATCCCGTCAATTCCAAAGGCTTGGAAGATTTTCTTGAAAGCCTTTTTAGGGCAACCCGGCAACCCCCCTTAAACCCTCATAACCGCAGTTTACAAGCGTGCCAGGGCTGCCCCCCAGACCAAACCACCCCCTATAGCTTCCATCAAAATAAGCTGCCCTTTGCGGATCCGGCCGTCCTCAACCCCGCTTGCCAGGGCCAAGGGAATGGAGGCTGCAGAGGTGTTAGCGTGCTGGTCGACAGTAGAAATAACCTTATTATGTCCAACGCCAAGCTTTCGGGCCGTCGCATCGAGAATTCTCTGATTGGCCTGGTGCGGAACCAGCCAGTCTACATCTGAGCCCGCAAGCCCGTTATGGGCTAAAGCCTCTTCCATAACGGAGGACAGCTTTTCGACGGCATGGCGGAACACTTCTCGGCCCACCATTCTTACATGGCCAACGGTTTTGGTTTTGGAAGGGCCGCCGTCCACGTAGAGCAAATCCCGAGTACCGCCATCAGAATGCAGATGGGTTGATAAGATGCCGCGATCGGTCACTTGGCCCGGTACATTGGCCGCCGACAAGACGATAGCCCCCGCACCATCACCAAACAGAACACAGGTTGATCTGTCTTCCCAATCCAGCAGGCGGGTGAAGGTTTCGGCGCCGATCACCAGGACATTTTTAGCCTGCCCCGCTTTGATAAAATTATCCGCAACTGCCAGGGCATAGATAAAGCCTGCACAAACAGCCTGAACATCAAAGGCAAATCCACCCGTCAGCCCTAGGGCCGACTGAACCTTGGTTGCCGTGGCAGGAAAAGTGTCATCCGGCGTTGTTGTCGCCAAAACGATGGCGTCCACTTTTTGAGGCGCCAAAGATGCATTGGCTAGCGCCGCCTTAGCTGCCGCAATCGCCAGATCAGAGGTTAGCTCTCCTTCCGCAGCGATATACCGTTGCCGGATCCCTGTTCTTTGCACAATCCATTCGTGGTCGGTATCGACCCGACGCGCCAAAGCATGATTATCGACGGGCGTGCCCGGCAAATAACTTCCACACCCAATAATCTGTGACCTTATCATTGCTTTAGCTTAGGCTTCGGAAGGAGCTCCGGCAATCGCCGGAATATTAACAGCTGAGTCAATGCGGGCAAGCCCATCACGAACGCGCTGGACGAATCCATGTTGCGCCATATCAATCGCAACGCCAATGGCCGTGGCAAAGCCCAGGGCATCCGTGCCGCCGTGACTTTTAACAACAATGCCATTTAGCCCTAAAAGCACCGCGCCATTATAGCGGCGCGGATCAACACGCATGCGAAGCTTGGTCAATGCCCGCGCTGCAAGAACGTATCCCAGTTGGGCCAAGAGTGAACTTTTAAAGCTCTGCCGCAGAAAGTGGCTGTAAAGCTTGGCGGTTCCCTCCGCGGTTTTAAGGGCGATGTTGCCCGAGAAACCATCGGTTACGACGACGTCAACCGTGCCGGCGGCGATGTCGTCCCCTTCAATGAACCCATGAAAGTCGAGATCAAGATCGTTGCCACGCAGAATTTCTGCCGCACCGCGAACCTCATCATGACCTTTCATTTCTTCTGAGCCCACATTCAATAAGGCGACTTTAGGTTTTTCTAACCCTAAGACGATGCGCGCGAACAGCTCACCCATGAGGGCAAATTGCACCAAGTTTGCGGTATCGCACTCAATATTAGCACCCAAATCCAACATGACGCTCTCGCCTCGCATCGTTGGGAAGAACGACGCCATAGCGGGGCGATCAATGCCTGGCGCTGTCCGCAATACGATTTTTGAAATCGCCATTAGAGCGCCAGTATTGCCAGCCGATACGACCGCTCCAGCCTCTCCGGCTTGGACTGCCTCAACGGCGATACGCATGCTGGATTGCTTGCTTTGCCGTAAAGCTTGCGACGGTTTCATATCACTGGGGATCGCATGCGCCGCATGCCGTATCGTGACGGTCTTGTCCGAAAGCTGGTGCTTGCGAAGAAGCGGGATAAGACGCGCTTCATCGCCAAATACTAAAAAATGGGCGGAGGGAAAGCGTTCCTTAGCAAGAACTAAACCACCTAAAACCATATCGGGAGCATTATCTCCTCCCATGGCATCAAGCGCTATGGTGATAGCTGGCTTCAACGACTTACCCGC
>CAYNIC010000019.1:30376-37990 GCA_964397465.1 uncultured Rhodospirillales bacterium | reverse complement strand
TTGCCCTGCACACGGCGGAGGAGGGCGACACCGATCTGCAAGGCCTGGCCAAGGTGTTCGACAGCAACAAGGACGGGGTGCTGGATCGCAACGACACCGAGTTTAGCAAGTTCCGCATCTGGCAGGATAAAGATGGAGATGGGATTTCGGACAAGGGGGAGGTGAAGACACTTGCCGATATGGGGATCAAGTCGATCGGCGTGGTGAGCGATGGCAAGGCCTACACCGACGCCGGCAACACGGTGCACGGCACGGCGAGCTATACCAAGCTTGACGGCACGACGGCCAAGGTCGGCGATGTTGATTTTAAGATTGCGGGCCCTAAGGACGTAAAAGCGGGGAATAAGCCAACCGCCCCCCACAATAATGGCGATGACGAAGACAGCGACGATGACGACACAGCCTTTGATCGCGGCGCGAGACAAGCCCTAACGGGCAAGATCCCGACCCGCCTGCCGGAGATGAGCACCAGCGGCGGCGCCATCGCCATGGCGGCGGCCATGGGCATCGCCGCGGTCGAGGCGACCAATGCTCTTGCTGCGGCGAAAGCGGGTGATCTTGGGACGGCGGGTGCGGCGGATAACACCCTGGTCCTGACCGCCAAGGGTGAGGCGGTCAATGCGGCGGTGCCTGTCGCTGTCATGGGCGGATCTTCGGCCGGTGACGACCTGGCGGCCACCACGCCGGCGTCGCGTCTTAATGTCGGTGACGTGATCGACGCCACCCTGGGCTCGGCCTTACCGGCAACCCGTTATTTGGATCATGATCCCCGGCCGATTGAGGATGTGGTGGTTGAGCGGACGCTGATCGCCATGGGCTATGGCCCCGATCGGTATACCTATGACGAGCCGGACTTTAACACCCGGATCACCCAGCTGCAGAAGGAGCTGTTCGGGATCGAGGCGGTTAGCGACACCACCGCCTCGGCTCCTCGTCTCAGCGCCGGTGATGTGGTGGGGATGGAAGACAGTTGGATCAAGCTGGCGATCAAGGTGGGGCTGACCGACACCGATGGCTCGGAGGTGTTATTGCCGGTGCGGATCTCGGGCGTGCCAACGGGCGCGATCTTGTCATCGGGTCAGCAAGTGGCGCCGGGGATATGGGAAGTCTCGGCGGGGGCTTTGGGCGGTCTTAAAATTAAACCCGCGCCGAACGATGCCCATGACTTTACCTTGAAGGTCCAAGCCACGTCTTACGAACAATCCAACGGCGCGACGACATCGGTCAATACCTCCTGCGTGGTGGAGGTTGCGGCGACGGTGGACGAGATGATCTCCCTCATCGGCCAGAACGCCGCCGGTCTCAGTAATACCACCGGTGATCAAGTCGTGACCGGCAACGGTGCCGGCAATGTGATCTGGGGCGGCGGCGGTAACGACGTGCTGGACGGCATGGGCGGCAACGACGTGCTGCACGGTGATGACAGCAACCAGACCGCCACCGCGGCTTTGGACCTGACCGCCATCGTGCCCGATCCCAACGATGTGCAGGGGTTCTGGGTCACCATCTCGGGACTGCCCCCGGGCGCCACGCTGTCGATCGGGTTTGATCTCGGCAATGGTCAATGGCGGGTCGGCGGACTTGAGCTGACCAATCTCACCGTGTCTTGGCCAGCGAGTGCCGGTGATCTTAACTTAACCGCCGTTGCCACCGGGTTCGACATTGATCCCGACACCGGGAATATCGCCACCCGGCAAGGCCCGCCCACGAGCGTGGTCATCACCGCCTCGGATGCCTATGGCGATGATATCCTGACCGGCGGGGCGGGGAATGACACCCTGATCTCCAACGGCGGCACTGATATGTTAAGCGGCGGGGCGAATAATGATAGTTATGTTATTGGCAACACGGATGGCGCCACCCTCAACGCCACCATCCATAACGACGCCACCAACGACGCGACAGAAACCGATACCTTGAAGCTGTTCTCGAGCCTGTCGCCGGAAGACATCTGGTTCCAAAAACAGGGGGCGGATCTGATCGTGAAACTCCTGGATGGCAGCAACAGCACCATCACCATCGCCGACTGGTATGCTAATGACGAGGCGAAGCTGGATAGCATCACCATCGATGGCGGCGAGACCTTGATGCGGGCCAAGGTGGATCAGCTGGTGCAGGAGATGGCCAACTATGGTTCACCGCCATCCCCCGATGCGCCGCTGCCCCAGGCGGTCCAAACCGCCGTCGACGACGCCTGGGAACCGTAGGATTAAGAATCAGGTCTCTATCCTTATATATAATGACTTAAGGGGATAGAGACCCGAGCTCTTGGTTATCAGGGGCTGGTTTTAACCGGTTTACGGGCGGTAAGGCCCGGCGGTAAGCCGCGCCAGCCTTGATGTTTTTGCCGTCATCTCAGGTTTGGTGCGACTTTAAGCAAATCTGCTATAGTCTGGGGCCGCCGAGCCCCTTGTTCCTCTGCCGCTTTGGCGCTAGAAGGGCCTGCCGTCACCGGCAAGATTGGTGAGGCATGGCGCGAAGACGCGGGCGTGGCGGAACTGGTAGACGCGCTGGATTTAGGTTCCAGTGGAGCAATCCGTGGGGGTTCGAGTCCCTTCGCCCGCACCACCCTACGGCTTCGGGTGGCAGGCCATAAGTGGCCCGGCGTGCGAAGTGGATGGCGCACAAAGGCGCTTAGGCGTAGGAGTGTCCGCCGAAGCTCAACGAGCGTAGGCGGACTAAGATAAAAGTATATAAGGACGAGGATTATGCAAGTAACGGAACTGAAAGCCGATGGTCTTAAGCGCGAATTTAAGGTTGTCGTCAAAGCCAAGGACATCGAGCAGAAGGTGGCCAAGCGTCTGGAAAGCTTGAGCCAGCAAGTGACGCTGCCGGGTTTTCGTCCCGGCAAGGCCCCGGCTTCCGTTATCAAAAAGCGCTATGGCGCCAGCGTCATGGGCGAGGTGCTGCAGGATCTGCTGCAAGACAGCTCGGCTAAGGCCATTACCGACAAGGGTTTGCGTCCGGCCGCTCAGCCCAAGATCGAGATCAAGTCGTTCGATGAAGGCAAGGATCTGGAATTCGACCTGGCGGTGGAGTTGCTGCCGGAAATTGCCTTGCCCGACTTTAGCAAGTTAAAGCTGGAGCGAAAGGTCGCCGATATCAGCGAAGGGGAGATCGACGCCTCGCTGAAGCGGATGGCCGAAAGCATGAAGCGCACGACCCCGGTCACCGACAGCCGTCCCACCGCCAAGGGCGATACGGTGGTGATCGATTTTGCCGGCAGCGTTGACGGCGACAAACGCCCCGAGATGGCCGGAACCGGTCATCATCTGGAGCTCGGCTCCAATACCTTCATTCCGGGATTTGAGGATCAGCTGATTGGCAAAAAAGCCGGCGAGACTTTTGATATTAAGGTGACCTTTCCCAAAGACTACGCCAAGGAAGACCTGGCCGGGCGCGAAGCGGTGTTCGACGTCACGATCAAAGAACTGCGCCAAGCCGAGCCTGCGGTTCTAAACGACGACCTCGCCAAGCAAATGGGTCTCGAGAATCTGGAAGCGCTGCGTAAGGCGTTGCGCGACCGTATGGGCGAAGATTACGGTCAATATACCCGCATGCGCCTCAAACGCGACCTGTTGGATGCTCTGGCGGAAAAAGCCGACTTTAAAGTGCCGGAGGGCATGGCGGAGTCCGAGTTCCAAACCATTTGGAAACAGGTGGAAGACGCCAAGGCCCGCGGTGAAGACATCGATGAGGGCGGCAAGTCTGCGGACGAGATGAAGGCCGAGTACCGGGATATCGCCGAACGCCGGGTACGTTTGGGGCTGCTCCTTGCAGAAGTGGGCCGGGTGAACAATATACAGGTGATGGATGGCGATTTGGACCGGGCCATGGTGGCCGAGGCGCGTCGTTATCCGGGTCAGGAACAACAGGTGATCGAGTATTACCGCCGCACGCCGCAAGCCCGAGACAGTCTGCGGGCGCCCGTTTTCGAAGACAAGGTGATCGACTTTATCGTTGAGATGGCCAAGGTCACGGAACGTCAAATCCCGGTGGCCGAGCTTTTGGCCGATCCCGATGACGGCGATAAATCCGCGGCGGAATCCAAGGAAACAAAGAAGAAGTCCCCACGCAAGAAGTCGGCAACCTCTGAATAATTTCATCCCGTGACAGCGTCAGGAAGCGATCTAATGAACAACGAGATCACCATGAGTCCCCTTATCCCGATGGTTATCGAGCAGACCAATCGGGGCGAGCGGGCCTTCGATATCTATTCGCGTCTGCTGAAAGAGCGGATCATCTTTTTGACCGGGCCTGTTCACGATGCCGTAGCCTCGGTCATCTGCGCGCAGTTGTTGTTTTTGGAATCGGAAAATCCCACCAAGGATATTTCTTTCTATATCAACTCGCCCGGTGGCGTGGTGACGGCAGGTCTTTCGATCTATGACACCATGCAGTACATCCGCTGCGATGTGTCGACATTATGCATCGGCCAGGCGGCCTCCATGGGCTCGTTGTTGTTGACGGCAGGGGCGGCGGGTAAGCGGTTTTGTCTGCCTAACGCGCGGGTTATGGTGCACCAGCCTTCGGGCGGTTTCCAAGGCCAGGCGACGGATATTGAAATTCATGCCCGGGAGATCCTTGCCGTTCGCGCTCGCCTTAACCAGATATATGTCAAGCATACCGGACGGCCTTTGGATGAAATCGAACGGGCGATGGAGCGGGACAAGTTCCTCTCAGGTGAAGAAGCCAAGGCCTTCGGGTTGATCGATGAGGTGGTCGAAGTGCGTCCTCCGGTTGTTGATGAGGCGGCTAAGCCGGCAAGCGGTACATAAATTTTCGCAGTTTTGCCGGGTTTCAGCCGATTCGGTGCCTATCACGAGAACTTTAATCCTAATTTTTTGCATTTTTACCGTTGTCGCAAGGGATTAGGGCCAGGTAACATGGGGATAGATTAACGTATGGCGATGAGGACTTTCGATCCATGACGAAGTCCACCGGGGGTGATGGAAAAAACACCCTTTACTGTTCCTTCTGCGGCAAGAGCCAGCACGAGGTACGCAAACTGATTGCGGGTCCAACCGTATTCATCTGCGATGAATGCGTTGAGCTCTGCATGGATATTATTCGCGAGGATCACAAATCCGCCATCGCGAAGTCGCGTGGGGGCGTGCCAACGCCGCGCGATATAAAATCGGTTCTGGATGATTATGTGATCGGTCAAGGCCATGCCAAGCGGGTTTTGTCGGTCGCCGTCCATAATCACTACAAGCGTCTCAACAGCGGTCAGAAAAGCGGCGATATCGAAATCGCTAAGTCGAACATCCTGCTGATCGGCCCGACCGGTTGCGGTAAGACCTTGCTGGCGCAGACCTTGGCGCGAATTTTAGATGTGCCCTTTACCATGGCGGACGCCACTACCTTGACCGAAGCCGGTTATGTGGGTGAAGACGTCGAAAACATCATCTTGAAGCTTCTGCAAGCGGCGGACTACAACGTTGAGCGGGCGCAGCGCGGTATCGTTTATATCGACGAAGTCGATAAGATTTCGCGTAAATCCGATAACCCGTCCATAACCCGTGACGTCTCGGGCGAAGGTGTGCAGCAAGCATTGCTGAAGATCATGGAAGGCACCATTGCGTCGGTTCCGCCTCAAGGCGGACGTAAACATCCGCAGCAAGAATTTCTGCAGGTTGATACGACAAACATCCTTTTCATCTGTGGCGGTGCCTTTGCCGGCCTTGAAAAGATTATTGCCGCCCGTGGACGGGGCACATCGATCGGCTTTGGTGCGAATGTTCAAGGGCCCGACGATCGCCGTACGGGCGATATCCTGCACGATGTAGAGCCAGAAGATCTGCTGAAGTTCGGTTTGATCCCGGAATTCGTCGGCCGTCTGCCGGTGGTTGCAACCTTGGGCGACCTTGATGAAGCGGCTCTTGTGGATATTCTGACCAAACCGAAAAACGCTTTGGTTAAGCAGTATCAGCGTTTGTTTGAGATGGAAAATGTCCGTCTGTCCTTTAATGATGAAGCTTTAAAGGCGGTTTCACGGCGGGCCATCCAACGCAAAACAGGGGCGCGCGGCCTCAGGTCGATCATGGAAGAAATCCTGCTTGATTCCATGTATGAATTGCCGGGACTCGAATCAGTCGAAGAAATCGTGGTGAACGCAGAAGTAGTAGAAGGGCGGGCCAAGCCTCTCTATATTTATGCTGAACGCCGCGAAGAGCTTGAAACTTCTGCCTGATTTTCGCTTCTTTCCTGCGGCAAAGGTAATGAAAATCAACCTTTTAGTCGGGGGGCCTTGATTGCGCCGTCCGCCTCCCAACATAATTATCGAAGCGTTCGCTTCGCACCTAATATCGGCGGACATCAGTTCGTCGATTTCTTAAGCTAAAAGAGGGCTTATGTTGACTGTTCCGCAAGGCGTTTTGTATCCCGTCCTTCCTTTACGCGATATTGTCGTGTTTCCTCACATGATTGTTCCGCTCTTTGTCGGGCGCGAAAAATCCGTGCGCGCCTTGGAAGATGTGATGAAGGACGATAAGCAGATTCTTCTCGTCACTCAGCGCAATGCGTCACAAGACGAACCGACAACGGACGATATTTACTCGATCGGAACAATCGGCACGGTCTTGCAGCTCCTGAAGCTGCCCGATGGAACGGTTAAGGTTCTTGTCGAGGGGACGCGCCGTGCGCGTATCTCGGAATATGTGGCAAACGAAAACTTTTTCCAAGCCTATGCTGAGCCGATTGAACCCGAGGCTAGCGATAACCGGGAAACCGAAGCGTTGCTGCGCGCCGTCGTCGCCCAATTTGAACAATACATCAAGCTAAATAAGAAAATTCCGCCTGAGGTCCTGGTCTCGGTCAATCAGATCGAGGATGTGGGCAAGCTTGCGGATACAATTGCGTCGCACCTTGCACTTAAGATACAGGACAAGCAGGACCTGCTTGAAGCGGTCAAGGTGAGCGATCGTCTCGAGCGCGTCTATGCCTTTATGGAAGGCGAGATTGGCGTTCTTCAGGTTGAGAAGCGTATCCGTAACCGCGTCAAGCGGCAGATGGAGAAGACGCAGCGCGAGTATTACCTGAATGAGCAATTGAAAGCGATTCAGAAAGAGCTTGGCGAAGGCGAAGAAGGTCGCGATGAATTGGCCGAGCTTGAGGAAAAGATCAAAAGAACCAAGCTGCCCAAAGAGGCGCGCGAGAAGGCTTTGGGCGAAGCGAAAAAGCTCCGCAACATGAGCCCCATGTCGGCAGAAGCAACGGTGGTGCGAAACTATCTTGATTGGATGACCAGTATTCCCTGGAAAAAGCCGACCAAGATTAAGCGTGACATCAAATTGGCTGAACAGACGCTAGATACGGATCATTATGGTCTCGAAAAGGTCAAAGAACGTATCTTGGAGTACTTGGCCGTTCAGCAGCGCATGAAAAAGCTAAAGGGACCAATTTTGTGTCTCGTTGGTCCGCCAGGTGTCGGTAAGACGTCGCTCGGTAAATCGATCGCTTCCGCGACAGGTCGTAACTTTGTGCGCATGAGTTTGGGCGGTGTTCGGGATGAAGCCGAAATCAGAGGCCACCGGCGCACCTATATCGGGTCGATGCCGGGTAAGATCGTGCAGGGAATGAAAAAAGCGAAGTCTTCAAATCCGCTTTTCCTCC
>CAYNIC010000019.1:0-30366 GCA_964397465.1 uncultured Rhodospirillales bacterium | reverse complement strand
TTCCTCCTGGACGAGATCGACAAACTAGGCTCGGATTGGCGGGGTGATCCGTCGTCAGCTTTGCTTGAGGTCTTGGATCCAGAGCAGAACGTCACTTTTAATGATCATTATCTTGAAGTCGATTATGATTTATCGGATGTGATGTTTATCTGCACGGCGAATACCTTACGGATGCCGCAGCCGCTCTTGGATCGTATGGAGATCATTCGCATTCCAGGCTATACCGAGGATGAAAAAGTGGAGATTGCTAAGCAGCATCTTCTCCCCAAGGTTATTGAGGACAATGGCCTTAAAAAGGATGAGTTTGCCATCTCTGATGATGCCATGCGCAACTTGATCCAAATGTACACGCGCGAAGCCGGCGTTCGTAACCTTGAGCGTGAACTCTCTAATCTTGCGCGCAAGTCGGTCAAAGAAATTGTCATGAACGGCACGAAGTCGATCAAAATGACTCCGCGCAACCTGTCGAAATACGCGGGCGTTCCCCGGTTCCGTCATGGCGAAGCCGAGAAGGAAGATATGATCGGCATGGTTACTGGTCTCGCCTGGACAGAGGTGGGCGGTGAACTGTTGACCATTGAATCCGTAACTGTTCCGGGTAAGGGCAAGGTGACGTCGACCGGCAAACTGGGCGACGTCATGAAGGAGTCCATTCAGGCGGCGGAAAGCTACGTTAAATCCCGCGCGCCAAGTTTGGGTATTGATCCTACACGGTTTGATAAGACGGATATTCACGTCCACGTCCCGGAAGGGGCGACGCCTAAGGATGGGCCATCGGCGGGTATCGCCATGGTGACGTCGATCGTATCTGTCTTGACGGGTATCGCCGTTAAGCATGATGTCGCTATGACGGGTGAAGTTACCTTACGCGGGCGTGTTCTGCCTATCGGCGGTTTGAAGGAAAAGCTGTTGGCGGCTTTACGCGGTAACATCAAAACTGTTCTCATTCCAAAAGAGAATGAAAAGGACCTGGCGGATATTCCAGATAATGTGAAGCGCAGCTTGACCATCATTCCCGTCACAACGGTCGATGATGTTCTGGGCTACGCCTTAACCAGCAAGCCGGTGCCGATCGAATGGCCTCCGGCGCCGCCGCCTCCGGTAACAACAACCCCGGATGGAGACCACAGTTCGGTTATAACGCACTGAGGTTTATATTGATTATTGATTACGGACGACTCCCAAACGAGTCGTCCGTATTTCTTTAAAACAATCCCTTTAAGCCGCACGAATACACCTCGGGCTGCCTTAGCCTGCCACCCCGGGTGCCCAAGAACGCCTTGTAGACCTTTGTTTTTATAGAAAATCGCAGATTTCTGCGGAAAAAAGGGCGTGATTCCGTTGACACAGCAAAATCGGCATGCCTACACTCCGCTCCGCTTAAAAAGCGCAGTTTTTCTAGGGTTTCGGCCTGCTCCATCGCAATCAGAAGGATAGGGGTATAATCGTGAATAAGAATGATCTCGTTGCTGCTGTCGCTAACAACACAGGCTTGTCAAAGGCTGATACCGCCAAAGCGGTTGATAGTGTTTTCGAAGCGATCACTAAATCCCTTAAGAAGGGTAATGAAGTTCGCTTGGTTGGCTTTGGTACTTTTATTGTTGCGCATCGCGCCGCCAGTGAGGGCCGCAATCCTCGCACCGGCGAAAAGATCAAGATTCCTGCATCTAAGCAGCCCAAGTTTAAGGCTGGTAAGGCTCTGAAAGATTCAGTGAATCGCTAACGCGGTTACCAGATAAATGCAGTAGCCGGCCGTCCCCGTGGCGGCCGGTTGCTTTTTGGGGTTTTGCATTTGTGCGGCGCGGGGTATATGGGGCGTCAGCAGGTAGATAAGGGCGGTTAGCTCAGCGGTAGAGCGCCTCGTTTACACCGAGGATGCCGGGGGTTCAAATCCCTCACCGCCCACCACCCTACGCCTTCGGCTTCGGGTGGCACAGCCATTTTAGGCGTAGGCGGATTGGCAGCCGATAAATGCTATAAATATTCTGCGCGAACAGGATTAAGGATATGGCGCAGTGAATTATCGTCACGCTTATCATGCCGGAAACTTCGCGGATGTCGTCAAGCATGTCGTTTTGTGCCGGTTGCTGGCCTATCTAAAGCTTAAGGAGAAACCCTTCTTTGTTTTAGATAGTCATGCTGGCTGCGGACTTTATGACCTCGGTGCCGATGAAGCTCTGCGCACCCAGGAAGCGCAGGACGGTATTGCTCGGTTAAACAAAGCGATCGACGTGCCGCCTGAAATAGCGGCTTATCTTTCTCTGGTGCGAGGCTTAAATCCTCAATCGAAGGATATCATCCAGTATCCAGGATCGCCGCTTATTATCAGGAATTTTCTTCGAGATAAGGATCGTCTTGTTGCTGTCGAACTTCACCCTGAAGATATCATCCAGTTACGCAAAGCCCTTAAAAACGATTACCGGATCCATATTGAATCCCGTAGTGGTTATGAGGCCATTAAAGCCCTATTGCCTCCAGCTGAGCGCCGTGGATTGGTTTTGATCGATCCTCCTTTCGAGCAACCCGATGAGTTTCAAAACCTAAGTAAGGCTTTGAGCGAGGCACAGCGGCGATGGCCCACCGGTACCTATGCTGTTTGGTATCCGATTAAATCACGGCCGCCCGTTGATAAGTTCTTGAACGGCTTGCAGGGGATGCGCTTTCAAGAAATCTGGGTGGCAGAATTGGCGCCGTTTTCATACAGCGACCTCCAACGCCTTAACGGGTGCGGTCTTGTACTGATTAATCCGCCCTATGTGTTGGAGGCGGAGCTCCGCCGGGTCTTGCCCTGGTTGTGCCGTGTTCTCGCCCGGGAAGCGGGTGCCTCTTGGCGCCTAGAGCGACTGATTCCAAATGAAAATCAGGGGAAAAGTGCGCCTTCAGCTTGACACCTCGGGAGGGGTGCTCTACACCACCCGCGAGCCATTATGGCAGCCCGAGTGGGGGCGTAGTTCAGTTGGTTAGAATGCCGGCCTGTCACGCCGGAGGTCGCGGGTTCAAGTCCCGTCGCTCCCGCCACTCACTCCCTGATACAGATGAAGCTATCTCCTGAAGTAGCGCAGGCCCTTGCCATTCGTACGCTGGCGGCTAATGGAACAACCCCGGCCAATGCGGCTATGGTTGCGGCCGCTCTCGTTGCGGCGGAGGCTGATGGCCTGGCCAGTCATGGTCTCGCACGGCTACCAGCCTATGCCGACCAAGCCGCTGTCGGAAAGGTCCAGGCGGCAGCAACGCCTATCCTCCGGCGGACAGCCCCAGCCGCCCTGATGGTCGACGCGGCAAGTGGCTTTGCCTACCCTGCGGTGGCGGTCGGTCTTAAAGCCGCGGAAGAGGCCGTACGCGACCAGGGTGTTGTTGGTCTTGGCATTGTTAATTCGCATCATTTTGGCGCGGCCGGGTATCATATTGAGCCATTGGCAGCCCGAGGCCTCATAGCCCTGGCGTTCAGCAATGCGCCGGCTTCCATCGCCCCATGGGGCGGCACCAAAGGTTTATTCGGCACCAATCCTATTGCCTTTGCCTGCCCGAGTGGCCGCGGTCATCCTTTAGTGGTTGACCTATCCATATCCAAGGTCGCCCGCGGCAAGATCATGGTGGCGGCCCAGCGCAATGATCCTATTCCGGAAGGATGGGCCTTGGATCCCCAAGGGCGGCCAACGACGGATGCCAAGGCGGGTCTTGCTGGAACAATGATCCCCATGGGTGATGCTAAGGGTGCGGCCTTGGCCCTGATGGTCGAGATATTGGCGGCGGGTCTAACCGGCGCAAACTTCGCCTATGAAGCCAGCTCATTCTTTGATGCCGAAGGACCTCCGCCGCATATCGGACAATTTTTCTTGTTGATTGACCCCCAGAAGTTTGGCGGCGTTGAAGTAGTAACGCGGATTGCCGCGCTAAGCGGAGAAATCCTGAAACAACCGGGGACGCGTCTGCCGGGAGAGCGGCGTTTTGCGCTCCGTGCCAAGGCCCAGGCGGAGGGCATTGAGATTCCCGATGCGCTTTATGCGGAAATCTTACGGCGATCGGAACGGATCATGCCGGGAGGATGATTAAATCCCGCCCATGCAGAGATACTTGATCTCCATATAGTCTTCGATCCCGTATTTCGAGCCTTCGCGGCCAATGCCGGATTCCTTCACGCCGCCGAATGGTGCCACCTCGGTCGAGATGATGCCTTCGTTGATCCCAACGATGCCGTACTCCAAGGCTTCGGCGACGCGCCAAACGCGGCCAAGATCGCGGGCATAGAAATAAGCGGCAAGACCAAACTCGGTATCATTGGCAAGGTGGATCGCTTCGGCTTCATCCTTGAAGCGGAAAAGCGGCGCAACAGGGCCAAAGGTTTCTTCACGCGCAACGGCCATGGTGGGCTTTACATCGACCAACACGGTGGGTTGAAAGAAATTGCCGCCAAGCGCATGCCGCTTGCCGCCTTGCACGACACGCGCACCCTTGGCAACAGCATCAGCGATATGGGCTTCAACTTTTTCAATCGCCTTGGCATCAATCAGCGGGCCCGTGGTGACACCGGCTTCAGTGCCATTACCGACTTTAAGTTTTGCAACGGCGGCTTCGAGTTTTTTCGCAAAGGTATCGTAAACCTTGTCCTGCACCAGGATACGGTTGGCGCAAACGCAAGTTTGTCCCGCATTGCGGTATTTCGAGGCCATAGCGCCGTCAACCGCCGCATCAAGATCAGCATCATCGAACACGATGAAAGGAGCGTTGCCGCCAAGCTCCATGCTGACTTTTTTTACCGTGCTGGCGGCTTGAGCCATCAACACCTTGCCGATTTCCGTCGAACCGGTGAAGGTGATCTTGCGCACGATTGGGCTTGAAGTCATCTCGCCGCCAATGGCGGTGGCGCTTCCGGTAACGACGCTAAACACGCCGGCAGGAACGCCTGCGCGCTCGGCCAGTTCGGCCATGGCAAAGGCAGAGTAGGGTGTTTGCGATGCCGGCTTGGCCACCATGGTGCAGCCGGCTGCAAGTGCGGGTGCCACTTTGCGTGCGATCATCGCTGATGGAAAATTCCAGGGTGTGATCGAGGCACAAACGCCGATCGGCTGTTTCAGGACAACGATGCGCTGGCTGTTTTTAGGGGCTGGAATGGTGTCGCCGTAAATGCGCTTACCTTCTTCGGCAAACCATTCGAGAAAGGATGCTGAGTAGGCAACTTCACCGCGAGATTCAGTTAAGGGCTTTCCCTGCTCGGCGGTCATCAATTGTGCCAAGTCCTCTTGGTTGGCCAGCATAAGTTCGGCCCAGCGACGCAGGATGGCGCTGCGCTCCTTGGCTGACTTTGCAGCCCACGCGGGGAAGACCTTTTGGGCGGCTTCAATGGCCCGGCGGGTTTCCGCGGCGCCCATCTTGGGCACTGTACCAAGCGCCTTGCCGTCGGCAGGATTGTCGACGGTCAGGGTTTCACCCTTATCGGCATCAACCCATTTCCCGTCGAGATAAGCTTGGGTGCGAAATAATTTGGGATCTTGCAGCTTCATCATTATCTCCTTCGTCACCCTATACTAAGCCGCCGTCGACGATAAAGTTCTGTCCCGTACAGCCGCGACTGTCATCCGCCGCCAAGAATAAAGCCATGCGGGCCACATCATCGGGTTGTAGCATGAACTTAAGGCTTTGGAGTTCAAGAAATTTCTTTTCTTCGTCGGGGTTTAGCCAAAGCTTCTTTTGCCGTTCCGTGACGATAGCGCCGGGAACAATCGCATTCACGCGAATATTTTGGCCTCCAAGTTCACGGGCTAAAGTTCGCGTCAGTCCATTGATCGCGGCCTTGGCGGTTGTATAGCCGACCATTCCCGGGCGACCACGGATCCACGAAATTGAGCCTAGATTAATAATGGAGCCGCCGCCGGCAGCGGCCATGCCAGGTGCGACAGCTTGGGCTGCAAAAAAGTGATGCTTTAAGTTAAGGGCAAGACACTCATCCCAGTATTCCGGCGTGACGTCCTCCATCTTATGACGATCGTCGCGCGCCGCATTATTTATAAGGACCTGGATGGACCCAATAATTTTTTGGGCGGTGGCAATAGTGGCTTGCAATGCGGTGACGTCACGAATATCACAAGAAAAGAAATGAGGGGCTGATTGTTTGATCTCTTGAACCAAGACTTGGGAAGGCCCTTCTGCAATATCAACAAAAGCCACCTGGGCGCCTTGGGCGCAAAACTGCCGGACCAATTCTGCACCTATGCCCGAGCCGCCGCCCGTGATAAAAACACCGCGGCCTTTCAGGCTGGGGTAGAGTGCTGTTGCCATGTTTAAGGGTTCCGTCGCAGGTCCATGAGATCACAGATTGTCACTTTAACGGCTGGTTCGGCAAGCCTTGAGCTTTGTCCTGCTATCGGTGGGGCGATTGCGGCCCTATCCTACGACGGCATCCCCTTGCTGCGGCCCATCAGCAAGGCGGATCTGGCAGCAGGAAATGTCCGTGCCATGGCCAGCTATCCCTTGATCCCATACTCCAACCGCATCAAGAACGGTATCTTTGAGTTCGCCGGAGAAACGCACCGCTTGGCGCTTAACTTTGGCGATCACCCGCACTCCATTCACGGTAATGCTTGGCAGTCGGCATGGAGCATTGAACGGGCGGAAAAATTTTTTGCGATCTTATCCTTGCATTACCATCCTGATACTGAAACCAAAAAAGTAGCTTGGCCCTTCGCCTATGAAGCACGGCAAGAGTTCAATTTGCGTGAAAATGCATTGGATATTCATCTGTGGCTACGCAATGCTGATGATCGTCCCATGCCGGCGGGTTTAGGCATTCATCCGTTCTTTCCCAAAACCCAAGTTACTCATTTTTTCTTTGATGCATCCGAAGTATGGGAAACCGACGACACTGTTATGCCCATCCGCAAAATATCCGTTCCTCATGAATGGAAATTTTCGAAAGAGCACGCTGTCGGTGATCTTAAAGTTGATAATGTTTTTACGGGTTGGAAAGGGGTGGCACGGTTAACTTGGCCAAGCCATAATCTTGCGCTGACCATGACGGCTGATCCTATCCTTAATCGCTTGGTGGTCTTTACCACGCCAAGCCGTGATAGTATCGCAATTGAGCCGGTTTCTCACGACACCGACGCTTTCAATCAGTTGTCGGCAGGAAATGAGGGGACCGGCGCGGTTATATTGCGGCCCGGAGAAACTCTTGAGGGGCGCGTCCTATTCACCTGGGAAAAAACATAGCCATGTCTCAGGTGCACTGTATCCTGGATATTCGGGCGGAGTTGGGCGAGTGCCCTGTGTGGTGTCCGCGCGATCAAGTTCTCTGGTGGGCGGATATTTTAAAGCCATCGTTGAATCGGTTTAATCCTAGAACAGGAATCAATGACTCCTGGGCTATGCCTGAAGAGATCGGCTGTTTCGCCTTACGGGAGCGGGGTGGGGTGGTTGCGGCTTTGCGCAGCGGATTTCATTTGGTTGATATCAATACGGGCAAGGTGACCAAACTGCTGGATCCGGATCTAGCGCGCCAACACACGCGGTTTAATGATGGAAAGTGCGACCCCCAAGGCCGGTTCTGGGCCGGCACAATGTACGAGCCCAAAGATAAACCTGCGGCCGCTCTTTACCGTCTGGATACTAATGGTATGGCGCAGCGAATGGCCGGAGATGTGGTGACGGCGAATGGCTTGGCTTTTTCAAGTAAAGACCGGCTAATGTACTGGTCCGATAGCCGTGCGCAAAAGGTATGGATCTTTGATTATGATGAAGCCAGCGGAGCTATTTCAAATCGCCGGATTTTTCTAGAATTTAGCGAGGGCGAGGGTAGACCAGATGGTGCGGCGGTGGATTCCGAAGGATGTTACTGGACGGCGCTCTATGACGGTGGGCGGATCGCCCGATATAAACCCAATGGCAAGCTCCACTATGAAATCGCCATGCCGGTTCGTTGTCCGACCATGATTGCCTTTGGTAGCGAAGATTTTAAAACTCTTTACGTGACCAGTCTACGTGAAAACCGATCGCCGCAAGAGCTTACAGCCTATCCGCAATCAGGCAGCATCTTTGCCGTGCGTGTCGATGTGCCCGGTCTGCCGGAACCGCGATTTCTTGGCTAAAGTCAGCGGCGCTTTTTTGCGCCAAACTGACTTTGAGCGACTTTATATCCAAGATCCGGAATCCCGCCCTTCGGCTGACCAAAAATCCAATATTCTTCGACTGGTCGTTTGGGGTTGATCTCCCCGGTGTGCTGCACGGCGGGACCCAAGGGCAAGATCGTGCCATCACGGCCAAAAACCGGAATGCGATCCAACGGTACATCATCAATCGTCAGAAGACCGGCACCTTCGTAAGCCTCACCTGTCCAAACATCATACCAAAGGCCTTCCGGCAACCAGATATCAACGCTTCCGCCTGGCGCCACAATCGGCGCAACCAGAAGATTATTCCCAAACAGGTACTGCGTATCAAAGCCATGGGAGATCCGGTCGCGCGGATAAGCCAAGGCCATAGCGCGCATGGCGGGAAGACCGGTTGCCGCTGCTTCTTCCAATATCGATTGAATATAGGGGATTAGACGATAGCGAAATCCGAGCAGTTGCCGCGCTATATCTTCGACCTCACTGCCAAAATGCCAAGGTTCACGCGGTCCGATACCGTGAAAGCGAAAGTGCGATGAGAAAATACCTTGGGCGATCCAACGCAAATAAAGCTCGGCATCGGGTTGCTGTTGGCCATAAAATCCGCCGACGTCGGTGGCATAACATGGCACGCCGGATAGGCCCCAGGATAGGCCGCCCCGAATGCTAGCAGCAAGGCCACCCCAGTCGCTTTGCGGATCGCCACCCCACTGCACAGGATAACGCTGACTTCCGGTCCAGCCATCGCGACCCCATACCATAGGCTCCCTACTGTGTTTCTTCATCGCCTCAAACACGCAGGCGTTATAGAGTAGGGGATAAACATTATGCAGCCGCTCGCCACTATCACCGTTATGGGCGACGGCATCATCCGGAACCTGTTCACCAAAGTCGGTCTTCATCACATCGACGCCGACATCCAGCAAAGGCTTATGCTTGTCTTGCCACCATGCATAAGCCTTTGGGTGAGTGAAGTCGAAGATACCGCTGACGGGTAGCGGCGTCAGGACCTCGCCAAAGGGCGACGATTTGGGGTCAACATCCCAGGCGTAGCGGTAAGGTTGACCATCCTTGGTTTTCAGCAGCCAACCTCTTGCCGCTAGCTCATCAAATAAAGGATTGTGGACAGAGACAAGAGGATATTCCCAGCAGCAGATTTTAAAATTCTGCGCTTTGATTTTATCAAGGATGGCTTTGGGATCCGGGTAACGGGTCTGGTCCCACTCGAACGCGAAGCGCGTGCGCACCTCAAGCCAAGCGCGGCCATCCAAAGTCAAAACATCACAAGGGATGCGGTGGTTGCGAATTTCTTGTGCTGTCGCGATCGCCTCTTCCGCCGTACGGTAATAGGCGCGGCTCATCCAAACGCCAAGGCTCCACACGGGTGGTACGGCAGGGCGACCGGTCAAAGACGTAAAGGCGTTCAGCATCTCCGCCGGTTCATCCGCGGCAAACAGAAAAAGATCTAAAGCTTCATCCTCAACCACGATACCGTAACTACGATGAGACCACTGCGGATAGCCAACGCCGTGGGTGACGCGTCCTGGCGTATGGACAAAAATGCCCCAGCCCTTTGGACTCCAACAAAAGGGAATGTTTTTATAGGAAAGCTCGGTATTGACGCCCAAAGCATCCTCGGCGCGGCTGATGACCAGCTGATTGCGGCGGTTAAGCGAACTAAACTTTTCGCCCAAGCCGTAAACGGCTTCGCCCTCAGTCAAGGCAAATGCCGCGGTCCATATATGATCTTGGTGACCAAAAGGTGGCAGGCGCGTCCAACCACGAAAATGTTCGTCAAGAATGGATTCTAAAATCAGCCGGTTGCGATGAAATAACCGTATACGCAACGGGTTTTGCAGAATTTCTAGCCGGGCATTAGTGCCAGCACGAAATCCATGTACGCCATCCTTCTGAAAGGCTTTATGAGGCATATCGGGCAAAGGCGATACAAGCAAGCCGTAGTCTGGCTTGGTTTTCGGACCGATCCGCAGGCGAAACACGCCAGGGGCAATAGAAGAAACCGTGAGGTCGTGGCCCGTATCAGTTTTAAAAAATCCAGGCTGATCGGGTGTCAGCGCGGCAAGCCGGGTAAAATCACTAAAGTCAGTCATACGATGCCTGCAAAATACGGTTGGCCTCGGTCCTGAGACCGAAGAAAAGCATGGTATCGTTATGGCTGCCAGGTCAATCTTAATCCCAAAGTAAATAGAGGGTTTGAATTAGCGGCTTAGCGGCGCTATCAATCCTTAAGAGGGAGTCATTCACATGCAAGGGCTAAGGCGAACTATCGAAACTCTTCGCAGCCAGCGTTGGTATGCCGCTGCCGATATGCGTGCCTTCTCCCATCGCCAGCGGACGCAGCAAATGGGATTCCGCCGCGACGATTTTATGGGAAGACCTGTTGTCGCCATTTTAAATACCTGGAGTGAGCTTAGTCCGTGTCATTCCCATTTACGCGAACGGGCCGAGGGCGTGCGCCGAGGCGTGTTGCAGGCAGGCGGCTTTCCGGTCGAGCTTCCTGCCATGTCTTTGGGAGAGGTCATCGTTAAACCAACCACCATGCTGTACCGCAATTTCTTAGCGATGGAAGTTGAAGAACTGTTGCGCTCGCATCCTGTAGATGGTGCCGTGTTATTGGGTGGTTGCGATAAGACGACACCTGGACTCCTGATGGGCGCTATCAGTATGGGCATTCCTGCGATTTTTTGTCCGGCGGGACCGATGCTCAGCGCTCATTGGCGTGGGAACAAAATCGGTGCCGGAACCCATACACGAAAATATTGGGATGAATTACGCGCGGGCAAGTTAACGCGAGAAGACTGGGTTGATCTTGAAGGAGCCAGTACGAGGTCAACCGGCACCTGCAACACCATGGGTACGGCATCGACCATGACGTCGATCGTCGAAGCGATGGGCATGACTTTACCTGGGGCGTCATCCATCCCTGCAGTTGATTCGGCCCATAGCCGCATGGCCGCGGATTGCGGAACCCGCATCGTCGAGATGATTTGGGAGGACTTAAAGCCAACCGATATTTTAACCAAAGATGCTTTCCACAATGGCGTCGTAACTTATATGGCCTTGGGTGGATCAACGAATGCAGCGGTCCATCTTATTGCTTTGGCGCGACGTTGCGGTGTGAACCTATCCTTAAATGAAATGGACGTCGAAGGCCGTCGCACGCCGGTATTGGCTAACTTGATGCCGGCTGGAGACCGATTAATGGAAGATTTCCATTATGCTGGTGGTTTGCGCGCCTTATTATCCCGATTGACTGATCGGCTTAAGCTTAGTTGTCTTACGGTTAACGGTAAAACCTTAGGAGACAATCTTGCCGGTGCTACCTCTTGGGATGATGAAACGATCCGCCCATTAAACCGGCCCGTTGTTTCGGGTGAAGCCTTGGCTGTATTGCATGGCAATCTCGCTCCCGATGGAGCGGTTATAAAACCGTCGGCCGCAACGCCGTCGCTCCTCACCCACACGGGCAAGGCGTTGGTGTTTGATAGCCATGTCGATTTAACTCACCGGATTGATGATCCGGATCTTCCCATAGATGAAACCACAGTTCTTGTCTTGCGTGGCGCGGGGCCCGTCGGTGCGCCAGGCATGCCGGAGTGGGGTGCTTTACCCATTCCTAAAAAGCTGTTGACCAAAGGCGTACGCGATATGGTGCGCATTTCCGATGCACGAATGAGCGGCACTCATTACGGCACCTGTGTTCTTCATGTGGCACCAGAGTCTCACATCGGTGGTCCGTTGGCTTTGGTTCAAGACGGTGATGTGATCGAGCTTAATGTGGCTGAACGGCGATTAGACCTGAAGGTACCGGAAGCAGAATTGCAGCGCCGTCATCAGGCATGGATTACGCCGCCGCCTAAATATGCGCGCGGCTATGCGGCTTTGTATCAACGCCATGTCGGTCAAGCGAATGATGGATGCGATTTTGATTTTCTTGAAATAGGCCCACCAACTCCTGAACCGGAGATATTCTAATGGATCTGCCGCATAATATTTTTAAAGCGCGGTTACACGAGCCGGAACCGCAAATCGGCAGCTGGCTGATGTCGGCCAGTCCGTTGGTGACCGAGGCAATGGGATGTGCGGGTTTCGATTTTCTTGTCGTGGATATGGAGCATTGTCCGATTGATCTGCCGCAAGCCTTGTCCTTGCTCCAAGTTTTGGCGGGAACCTCGACTCCTCCGGTGCTGCGTGTGCCCTGGAACGATGCGGTAGTTGTGAAGCGTGTTTTGGATGCCGGAGCACAGACCATTATGTTTCCATTTATTCAAACGGTTGAGGAGGCACAGCAAGCGGTTGCGTCCACGCGCTATCCGCCTCAGGGTATTCGCGGGGTCGCAGGTATGAACAGGGCTGGACGATTTGGCACAATAGATGATTATGTCCATAAAGCGGCTTCGGAGCTTTGTGTCATATTGCAGTTAGAAACGCCGTCGGCTGTCGCCTTATTGCCGGATATCGCCGCCTTAGAAGGAGTAGATGCGGTTTTTATCGGACCGGCTGATCTTTCCGCCAATATGGGGCTTTTGGGAAAGATTAATGATGCCAAAGTACAAGAGGCTTTGTCGGCAGGGGCGAAAGCTGCAAGACAATGCGACAAGCCCTGCGGTATTATCGGCCAGGATATAGTAACTGTGCAAAAATATCTGGATATGGGATTTACCTTTGTGGCGATGGGTTCGGATGTTGGTCTGATGATGCATCAGGCGGCGCTGGGGCTAAATGCGTTGCGGAAGAGCAGGAAAACCTCCGCAGCGGGCCCCTATTGAAAGAAAATTCCCTTGTCGAAACCGCTGTTTACTTTTTCTATTGATGTTGAAAGCTGGGTCCACGGGCGTTGGGCATCGGGCTCGGCCAAGTCTTTGTGGACCGATTCACTTGCGGGCTACAGAGCGGCTTTTAGCGCCGATCGGCCGTTGGATTTTCCAGCAAGCCTTGAAGCTACCTTGGGTTTAATCGATGAGCTTAAAATTCCGACGACATTTTTTGTCCTCGTCGAGATGGCGGAGCTTTTCCCCAGCGTCATTCGTGCGATTAAAGAGCGCGGGCACGAAGTTGCGCTTCACGGATGGCACCACGTTGATAATACCCGGTTTAGCCCAGAAGAATTCCGCACTGTTATTCGGCGCTCTCGGGCACGTTTAGCTGAAATCTCTGGGCAGGAGGTAGTTGGCTATCGCGCGCCTAACCTCATTCTGGATTCCGCGCAGATGACGATCTTGGATGAAGAAGGTTTTTTCTACGATAGCTCGGTTTGTCCGTCGCGATCTTTTCTTGGCAAATTCTCGAATATGACCGGTGCACCGACTATACCCTATCACCCTGCGCGGCATAACCTTGCTAAGCCGGGTGACCTGTCGATTATTGAATTACCTTTGCCGGTTTTCCCGGGCCTGTTGTTACCAGGTGGGACGGGAATTCTTGCCCGCGCATTTGGCGGTTGGTGGGCAAAGATGGCGGTCGAGACCAATCTTCGTAAGGGGTATGGGTTGTTCTATTTCCACCCTTATGAAGTAGCGGAACCCTTTGTTCTGCCGCGCCGCACCCCGTATATGCGTTTGTTTACGCGCAATATCGGCACCCCGTTTCGCGAATTTGTTAAGTCTTGGCTTGGGGGATTAAAAGACCAGGTTGACTTTGTCACGGCGCAAGAACTCGCAACGCGCGTTCGGAGCGGCAAGGTTAAATTTAAAAAAGACTAAGACCAACCAGGGAGTCCGCGAGCTTGCCGTGCCTTCAGCCAGGCTTCTCGTTTCAGCAAATACAAGATCCGGTCATGATTAACGCGGCTGCGGGCAAGCATCTTGGCAGAAAAAGCTGTTGCAAGCAGAGCGGCGCCGACCACAAGGCAGGTGCCGCCAAAAACACCAAACCATACAACGGGCGTCGGCGGCTCGCCCCGCAGATCGATTTCAAGCAGTAAGCCTAAAGGCACGGTTCCGACACAGATAAAGAGCGCCGAAAGGATAGCGTAAAAACGGAAAGGGTAACGATCGCGATAGGCACTGGACAAGATCGATAAGGTTTTAAAGCCATAGGCGAATAGGTTGTTGGCGACACGTGAGCGGCGATCCTCGAAATATTTTACCGGCAGCGGCACTTCCAGGATGTTGAGGCCTTTGTGCGTTAAATCAAAGAATGTCTCTTGGGTGTAGGTAAAGCTGCCATGCAGATTGAGCTGCAGAAGGGCCTCTCGGCTGAAAGCACGAAAGCCACAGGAGACATCTTGGAAGCGCCGACGCGTGAGGGCGCTAACCAGCAACGACATGGCGCGATTACCATGAAGTTTTAGCTTCGGCATGTTCGGGAGCAGAGCAGGGTCGGCGAAACGCGAGGCCGTTACCATCTCTGCCTCTTCTGTAAGAATAGGGGCAAGAAGTTGCGGGATGTTCGATGGGTCAAACTGTCCATCGCCGTCAATCCACACCATCATATCATAGCCATTGAGCACGGCGTGTTCGACGGCGGTTTGAAAGGCGGCACCGACACCGTGATTCGTGCCGTGCTTGATGACTCGGGCGCCTTTGGCGGCGGCAATTGCCGCGGAACGGTCGATAGACCCATCGTCAATGACAACCACGTCGATTGACCCTACGCCCTCGATATGGGAGGGCACGCGGTCAAGTACGCCGCCGATCGCCTTTTCTTCGTTAAGACAAGGGATGCCAATGAGAAGCAGAGGAGGTAGGGAAGACGTCACGTGTGGGGAATTCTCGTAAAAAGTCAAAGGTCGATCTCACAAGTACTGCAACTGGACGAGGAATGCTAGAAGGAGGTGGCTTGCTGATCTCAAAGGTTTGCCATAGCCTAGTTTTTCCATTCCTTACACAAGCTAGCCATGTCCCGTGATCTTTTGGCCCAAATTGCTCTGGCCGACATCCCAAAACTCCTGACTTTACAAGACCGTAACCCCCATAGTCCGACTTACGGGTGTTTTGATCGCAATTATTGGCAATACCGTATCTTGGATTTTCCCACTGGTATGGCCCAAGAGTTTGTATGGCCTTTGGCGTTAGTTTGGCACCTACCCCTGCCGCAAAACCCCTATCAAGGGAGCGCGGCTGTCCGTAAATGGGTAATCGCAGGCTTAGAATTCGCTCGGCAAAGCAGCCATGCCGACGGCTCGTGTGATGATTTTTTTCCTTTCGAGAAAGCGGCCGGTGCGGCGGCTTTTTCTCTTCTCGCCTGCCTCGAAGCTTCCGCGCTGGTGGGATATCATGACCCTCAGTTTGAGGCATTTCTCGCTCATCGCGGCAAATGGTTGGGCCGAAATCAAGAAAGCGGCCGTTTAGCCAATCACGAGGCGTTGATTGTTTTGTGCATGGACCTCCTCGCCGAACGGACTGGGGATGTGGAATTTACGCACCTATGTCAGTCGCGATTGCAACGGCTGCTCTCTTGGCAGCATGCCGAGGGATGGTTCTGGGAATATGAGGGTTGCGATCTGGGCTATCAAACCCTCACGCTATCCTTATTGGCGCGCTTTTATCAGCGCCGTCCGGAGCCCGCATTACGCGAAGTCTTAATTCGTAGCGCCCGGATAATCTCAGAATTTGTTCATCCGGATGGCTCTTTTGGGGGAGAGTATTTTAGCCGCAATACCTATAATTATTTCCCCCACGGACTCGAATTAATCGGACAATTCTACCCGGAAGGTCTTATGGCAAATGATCTTGTCTTATCCGGCCGCGCCGCAGGGTTGGGAGCTTGTTACAGTGACGACCATATGTTGGGGCACCATTTGTGGAATTGGTTACTCACCTGGCAAGATTGGACGAAAACCCGGCCGGAGTTTCTTAAGCAACAGGAGCGAAGTCACTATCCCGGCGCAGGGCTGTTAGTTGACCGCCAGGAAGATACGGAACTCTACATTGCGACAAATAAGGGTGGAGTATTCAAGCTGTTTCGCAATAAAAAGCTTGTGGCATCGGATACGCAGTTGTCATTCCGTTTGAAAAATGGGCGCACGGCTGTATGCCATTTACTGGACGCTTATACCTGCAGCGTGGAAAAGGATAAAATTATAATAACTGGCGAGGCGGGATGGGCTAAGCAGCGTCTCATGGGAGTTTTCGATAGCATCTTATTACGTATCTTTATGCTGACGTTTGGACGGTTTTTCTCTGATTTCGTGCGTAAGATGCTTCAAGCTATATTAATAACCGGGAAGAAATCCGCACCTTTCCGGTTTCGCCGAGAATTGCTGCGGCGGGATAAGCAATGGTGCGTCATCGATGAAGTAACCTCCGACTCGTGGCATGACGTTGAGTCTGCGGGGATTAGTGGACATCAAACCTCGATTTTTGTTATTCAAAGCCGGACATTTCAATCGGGGCAAATGGTGAGTGATTGGCAAGATCTTACTCAGGAAGTAAGAAAGCTTGGCCCAGGCGCAACTTTAAGAGTTGAGCGCATACTTTGACATCGGAACAAAACGGCAGAGTTTTAATCGGCACATGGCTTATGTGGCAGAATGATGCGTAAGCTCATCGGTCTTACCATCAGTTTGATTCTTATTGGCGCCATATATTGGCGTATTGATCGCGACGCGTTATGGATTACTTTGCGCGATGCTAATGTTTGGTGGCTTATCGGCAGCCTGGGAATGATCATACCCTTAATGACTGTGACGGCGTGGCGCCTTCGGCTTTTGATGCCCCATCCGGAAAAACTCAGTCTCGCGGAGGCGGTGCGCCTTACGTTGATTGCGGCTGTCCTAAATATGGTGTTGCCTTCCAAAATGGGAGATCTTGTCAAAGCCTATGCTGTGGCAGATCGATGTGGTGTTTCGGGTTCTCTGGCACTGTCACTGGCGGTGTTTGAAAAAGCCTGGGATATGGCATCTCTTTTGGCTTGGTGTGCCGTGGCCTTGCTAATTTTTCCTGGAGATGCCGTATCCCTAAGATTAGTAGGCGGCGTAATTAGTATACTTTTGATTCTGACAATTTTACTTTTAACGCCGGGCCCTTTTCCCAGAACGATTTTTCGGATGGCCCGTTTGATATTGCCACGGAGATTGTCACCTCGTTTAATCAGCCTGGAAGCTGCGTGGCACGAGGTGGTAGGGTATGCGTGGTGTCACCGACAAATATGGCTCGTCATATTCTCATCGATTGTGTTGTGGTTTTTTCACTTGGCGCAAATCTGGGCTTTTGCTCACGCCTTGTTGGCGCCCGTTCCCTTTGTGGCAAATCTCGCTTTAGCGCCGTTGGTGATCTTAGCCGGTTTATTACCGTTTACTTTGGCTGGTGTTGGTACGCGAGACGCGGCGATCATCGTTCTTTACGCACCATACATGCCACCCGCGGTCGCTGCAGGTTTAGGTATTCTGTGTACAATGCGCTACGTGATTCCGGCGCTTATGGGCATTCCTTTTATCGGCGCCTATGTCAAGACAGTCCGATCGCTTAGGGCATCACGGGTTACCGAATGATCTTAATGCAAAATTTATGGCGCTTTTTTACCGATCCTCTCTTCGGGCGAAATGAACGCCGCGAAGGGCCGTGGCTCTTGCTGACCTTTGGCTTTACGGCCATCATTGCCATTAAGTCGTTATGGGAAGCCTATGCGTCGCCCTATACGGTCCAGGATGACGCGCGCCAGTTTATCTTTTGGATGGCAAAATGGCGGGATCCTAACCTATTCAAGAATGACATGGTCGCAGAGTACTTTGAGAGTGTTTCGCCTCATGGGTTTACGGCGATTTACTGGCTTGCCGATCGATTGGGTTTTGATCCAATCACGGCCAGTAAGCTATTTCCGCCCATTTTGATGTTTCTTCTGGCATGGCTAGCCTTTCGTTTTGCCATGCGCATTCTTCCCTCACCGCCGGCAGCCTTTGCAGCTGCGTCCGTGACGGCATTATTTATGTCGCTCAATGATATTGTCTTTAGTGCTACACCACGGGCTTTTGCGGTTCCCTTCTTTCTGGCGTTTTTGATTTTTCTGTTGCGCCAAAGTTTATGGGGCGTCGTTCTGATGATCGGTCTGATGGCGTCATTCTATCCGCAGGTTGCTTTGGTTGCGGTTGGGACCTTGTGTTTATCCTTTTTGACGTGGAAGAGTGGGGAAGGAAAGCAAGGATTTATCCTTGATCTGTCGCGGCGTCGCATCACGTTAGTTTTGGCCGGGACAGCCATGGGCTTAGGGCTGCTGTCACTTTTTGCCCTAGACTCATCCACTTTTGGCCCTAGCGTTACACTGGAACAGGCGCGACAATGGCCGGCATTCGGTCCCGGCGGTCGATCGGAGATATTTCTTCCGGATGGGTCGGTGCCAATTCTCTGTGATGGGCGTACGGGATTTTTGCCGCGGGAATGGGGTTGTGTTCTAGCGCCTACAGTTTTGTCGCTGGTCCACGTCGTTCTTGTTTACCTTATTCCGTTGTGGCTGGTTTGGTTGGCCTACCGGTCCCGCGTGCAGCCGCGCCCACGGCCCGAAGCAGCGATTTTGGTGACGGTTCTAGCATCGATTTCTTTTCTATATGCCCTGGCTTATCTCGTCATGTTTGAGCTGCATCTGCCGGGGCGCTATTCGACCATCGCTTTACGAGCGACGGGACCTCTCGCCTTTGGCCTGAGCCTCTTTTTGGGGTGGGCCTATTCCGTCAGGTGGGCTGGACCGCAGACGAAGCAAGGGCATTTAAACAACCGGCAAAAAGGTGCTCTCGCCCTTGCCCTAGGCTTTTTGGCCTGTCTAATTATTTCGACGATTCCCCCAAAAATTGCTCCGCAGACGCTATATCAGGCCGGTCCTAATCCCCGACTTTATGAATTCTTGCGTCAGCAGCCGACGACAATTCGGGTCGCATCATTGGCGTCAGAGGCCGATTATATCCCCATTTTTGGGCAAAGATCCGTTCTGATCGCCCAGGAATACGCGATCCCCTATAGTTCCGGATACTTTCGCAAAGTGCGAGAGCGCACCGAGGCGACGATTCGCCTATATTTCACCCCTTCAGCCGAAGAATTCAGGTTATTAGTCCAAAAATGGGGGATCAATTTTATCTTGGTGGAGGAGGGCTCAACATCGCAGGCGGCTCTGAAAACCGGCTGGTGGAATCTAGAATATCCGCAGGTTTCAAAAGAAATGCAAAGCATTTTAGGAAATAAAGCGGCCGAGTCCTGGCTGGATAAAAATGTCGTAAGCTGTTCTATTTTAAGAGAAAAATCGATTTATCTTGTTGATGCTAGCTGTGCGGCGAAGGAATAGTTGCAGCTTTGCAACAGGAGGGACATGTCCTTCATAAAAATAGCCAAACGCATTGGCGCAGGACGTAAAAGCATGGTAACCGAACACTGAACGGGGAAGGAATACTTCCATCACCGCTACGTAGCTTGCTTCGGGTAGAGGCGAGGCGTGTTTGACTTGTGGAAAGGCCTCATGACGACGACTAATTTCCAAGACAAGCTAAGCAGATTGCGGGGCGGTATTGCAGCGCTCCTGGTTGTTGGAGCTCTTGTTTCAGGCTGTGCCTCTGCACCGCAAGATCCGGAAGCGCGCGCTGCTTGGGAAGAGGCTAATGATCCCTGGGAAGATTATAACCGTTATATGTTCGAGGTGAACTACGGCCTTGATCAATTGGTTCTTCGCCCCTTTGCCGGGTGGTACCGCATTGGCGTGCCGGAACCTCTCCGTGACATGATCCATAATGGTCTCAACAACATCCGTTCGCCGCTTATCTTTGTTAACGATTTGCTACAAGGCGAGGGCGAGAGAGCCGGTATCACACTTGGCCGTTTCGTCTTGAACTCCACTGTGGGTTTAGGCGGTTTATTCGATGTTGCCGACATGTGGTTGGGCTGGAAATATCATAGTGAAGATTTCGGTCAAACCCTCGCTGTTTGGGGGGTGGGATCAGGCCCATATCTCGTGCTGCCGCTTTTTGGTCCGTCGAATCCTCGTGATGCCGTCGGCATGGCTGTTGATGGCTACATTGATCCGATGAAGTACGTATTTGAAGCAATCGGCGATGATGTTGGTCCTCGTGCTAAGACTGTCTTAAGCGCCTTGGATCAACGTAGCCGCGCCTTTGACGCGTTGGATGAGATCGAAAAGACCTCAATCGACTATTACGCAACAATGCGCAGTTTATCGCGTCAGCGGCGTGCCGATGAAATTCGCAATGGTGAAGACACAAAAGAGCAGCTGACTCCCACCTATTCTAAGGGAGAAGGTAGCGATGATATGGATATGTACAAAGATATCAGCAAGCTGCCCTCCAAGAAGCAGCAATCAATGGCTTCACCGGCGTTGGATCTTCCGCCGGCCAACTAAGCGTCGTCCGACATTTCATATAAAAAGGGCGCCTCACAAAGGCGCCTTTTTTATAGGCACAGATTAATAATGTGCGTGATTTTACGTCAAGATCTGTTGACGCTATGCTGCAACTTTACCCCCTCGCGGCGCATAGGCGACTGCCATAAGAGCCGGAAGAACCAGCAGTGTGCAGATCAGCGTCATACTGATGGAGATGGTCAGCAGAATACCCATGCTGGCAGTACCGGCATGGGATGACAGTCCCAGGGTGCCAAATGAGGCGATTGTTGTTAGGGTGCTGTAAAGTACGGCGCGGGGCGTACTTGTTGCCAAGACAATTCCATTAATGCCTTCTTCGCGTTGTCGAGACACAAAGTGAATGCTGCTGGCCACTCCTAAGCCAAGCAGCAAAGGGACAACAATAATATTGGCGAAGTTAAGCGGAATGCCGATCATCACTGTGGAGGCGGCGGTTAATAAGGCAGCGAGAAGGATCGGTGCCAGGACCAAAACCGCATCCCGAACACTTCCCAAAAGGACAAGGAGCACCACGGTAATTAACACTAAGGCGATGCCGATGGCCGTTATGACAGATTTGATGACGGTGCGGCCGGCCTCGATAATGGCAACAGGTCCTCCCGATGCGTCAGGGGCGATCTGTTGTACAACACGGACAAAGTCCAACATGGCTTCGTGATCACCGATATCTGCTTTGGGATAAACCTCAACCTGCGCACGTCCATTTGTGCCGATCATCCGTTCGCTAAGTTGGGCGGGGATATCCTGCAAGGTAACGGGGGCCGCGGTTAAGGCCTTGCGAAGCGCGGCAATCCGCGGGGGCAAACTACCGAGAAGTCGCCGCTGTAGTTCTTCGAAGGTTTGTTGTGAGGGTTGCAGTTTTTGCAGCTCGTTAGATAGCGCCTGCATTTCCGGAAGTTTAGCGCCTTGCGGGGTCGCAAGCAAAGCGGCAAGGGTCGCCTTAAGCTTGTCGAGCGCCGCGTTAATTTCTACGACACTTGGCGCCGGTTTCGCTGTCCGCATAAGAATAGGCTGCATAAATAAGGCAGCGCCGGAAATCATATCAAGTTTTTCCTCTTGATCAGTCGGCACATAATTATTCAAGGTTACCGCCCGATCCACTTGAGGTAAGGTGCGGAGTTGCTTAGCCAGCGCTTCTGCCTCTGCCAAATTATTGCGCAAAATATTTATTGTTAGATTGCTGGCGGAACTGTCGGCGAGTAGCTCACGGATCGTACGGACAGATTCTGTCGTTTGGTCCTTTAGGTTAAGGGGATCCGGGTCAAAACGAACGAACGGCAGAGCGGCAAGGCTGGCCAGAGCCAATAAGCCGGCGCCTGCGACGACCAACCGTGGCCGCACAGCCAACCAGTTATGAATAGAGATACCGACTCTGCTGCCGAGGCTGAGCTTTTCTGGGCCGCTCCGCAGCTTAAGAGGAACAAGAGTAAGTAAGGCCGGCATCAAGGTGAAACTGACGATAAGCGCGATGAACATTCCGACGCCGGCAATAATTCCCAGTTCGGAAACGCCCCGATAATCGGTTGGCGCGAAGGCAAAAAACCCGATGGCGGCTGTGATGGCGCATAGGGTGAGCGATCCGGCGGAGCTATGAATGGTTTCAGCGAGACTTTTCTTATGATCGAGCCCGCGCAGACGCTCTTCCCGATAACGGAGTGCAAGATGAATGGCGAAATCTTCCCCAAGACCGACAAACAGTACGGCGAAGGCAACGGAGATCATATTAAAATGACCGATAGCGGCGACGCCAAAGAACGCCGTCAGGGCAAGACCAACCAACAAGGTTGCTTGACTGGCAAGAACAAGACGAAGCGAGCCAAGCCCCATGATCTGGAGAAGTGCAACAAGCAGCAGCGACAAAAGGCTGGAAGAGGTCATGTTTTGTGAAACGCTTTTGAGCTCTTCATCATTCAAGGCCACGTTGCCCGTCAGCCGCAGGCGCATGCCGTTTTCGCTGGTTATACCAAGAGCCTTGGCTTCTTCGCGAACCTTGTCCATCGCATCGCCGGCAGGGCTAAACGAGCTGAAATCGCTAACTGGTTGCACGATGATAAATCGGCGCAAGTCGTCCTTGTCGATTTTGCCGCGCGCCATGGCGGTTCGCCAGGCGAGATCGCCGGGCCGTCCCTGCGCCTGCGCCTGCATTACCTTTACGATGTCGGCAATGACGGGGCGGAAGTCTTCTGTACGGCTGTCTCCGTCTTTGGCTGCCTTCATGGCATCGCTTAAAAGAGTGAACAGTCCGCGTAAGGAGGGATCATCCACCAGCGAACCAAGGAGCGCTTGGCTGTCCGCCATCTTGGTAAGAAGCTCATCCAGCTTTTGCGGACTGAGATAGAGCAACCCGTTCTGGGCAAAGAACTCTAAACCCACCGGATCAAAAACTGTTTTGAATAGGTTAGGTTGTTGCCGAAGCCGCTCGGCAAGGGCTTTGCCCTTATCGTCCACCGCATCGGGATTTTCCCCATCGATCACGATGACTAGCGCGCGTACTGTGTGGGGAAAAGCTTCCCACATCGCCTGCTCGGCCTTCCGGAACGGAAGGTCCTCCGCAAGCATGGCGCTGGTCGAGGTGGTGATGGAGAAATTGTGGATCGTGTAATAAACGGCGCCGGCGGTGATCAAGCCTACAGCCGCCAAAACAAGAAGGGCATGTTTTCGGACGATTTCGCCCCAACCGGTTAACAAACGGGCATAGGACTCTTTGGCGGCGGCAAAACGGTGGCTTAAGGTCACGGCGAGCAATCTCTCTTTGGCTTAAAACAAGGCAAATTCTAAGGAATGGCATACGGTGGCGGCGGCATAAGACCGCTGTCATGGCCTGGCGTCAAGAAGGGGTATCGGGGCCTTTGCCGGGAGCGCCGCTTTTATAGGCGGGCAGGGGTCTTGCGTATCCTAAAACAAGGCTTTACCAAGACAGGCGATAGACGCGCGACCACGACGAATTCCCATAATAACCCCGCTGCAATACAGGAAAAGCCATGGCTGACGACACCAGGACTAAGGCCAAATCAGTTGCAGAGCCTCAGCGGGCCCGGCCCCAAACGGGCCTTGGGCGATACTGGCCGTGGAACTGGGGTAATAAAGGGAATAATAAGCGCCGGTGGTATCCGCGGGCCTCGACCATAATCGCCCTAGTATTGATGTTCGGCGCGGCGTTCCTAATCCAGCAACAGTCGCCCATTGCCGAGGCGGTCCAGGTTAAGGCATTTGACGTTTATCAGAATATCAGCCCCCGGCAGCCTCTGGAGGGTAATCCGGTGGTTATCCTAGATATCGACGAGGCCAGCCTTGCCGCCATCGGTCAGTGGCCATGGGCGCGGACAATTATTGCCGATATTATCGACCGCCTGACCGCCGCGGGCGTTGCGGCGATTGGGTTCGACGTTGTCTTTCCGGAGCCGGACCGGCTGTCGCCCCGGGTGGTGGCGAGTTCTCTGCCGCAGGTGGATCCCGAGGTGCGGGCAAGGCTGGAGGCGCTGCCCTCCAATGATACGGTGTTTGCCGAGTCAATCCGCCGGTCGGGCCGGGTGGTCTTGGGTAAATCAGGTTACATCGAGGAAGTCGAAGGCGGCAAAACCCCGGCGCCGGCGAAATCCATTGCCGAGATCGGCGAAGATCCGCGGCCCTATATCACGCGCTTTCCGTCCCTCATCGATAATGTGCCGGAATTGACCGATGCCGCCAAGGGCAGCGGCTTGTTCTCCATCTTGCCGGAGTTTGACGGCATCGTACGCCGCGTGCCGCTGGTCGGCATGGTGGGCGAGAATATCTATCCCGCCCTCACCGTCGAGATGTTGCGGGTGGCGGGAGAGGTGCCGACGGTCGCCTTGCGCACGGATAATCTGGGCGTTCAAAGTTTGGCTATTCCCGGCGTCACCAATATTCCGACCGACGCTCGCGGCCGAATCTGGGTCCATTACACGCCGCACAACCGCGATCATTATATCTCCGCCAAGGATATTCTCTCGGGCGCTTACGATACTTCCCAGCTGGAGGGGAAGCTGGTGCTGATCGGCACCTCGGCGGTGGGATTGTTGGATATTCGGTCAACGCCGTTGGATGCGTTCATTCCCGGGGTGGAAGTCCATTTGAATATTCTTGAATCAGTCATGGCGAATGAGCTGTTGACCCGGCCGAACTATTCCAGCGGTATCGAAGCCTTGACCATCGTCGTCATGGGACTGCTGCTGATCGTGCTGGTGCCGCGTCTGGGTGCTCTTTACACCTTGCTGTTGGTAATCGGCACGCTGAGCGCCTTTGCCGGCATCAGTTGGTATATGTACATCGATCATAAGACGTTGATCGACGTGTCGGTCCCGGGTATCAGCGCCATCGTCATTTATTTCCTGCTGGTCTTTGCCAACTACCTGCGCGATGAAGCGGAAAAGCAACGCGTTCGCGGCGCCTTCTCGCGCTATATGTCGCCGGCCCTGGTCGAGCAGTTGGCGGAGAATCCCGCCGGTCTTAAACTCGGCGGTGAAATGCGCGACATGACGCTGCTGTTCTCGGATATTCGCGGCTTCACCACCATCTCTGAAGCCTTCGCCGCCGACCCGGAAGGCCTGACCGCTTTCATCAACCGGTTTCTGACCCCGATGACCGATATCATCCTGTCGTTTCGCGGCACGATCGATAAGTACATGGGCGATGCGATCATGGCGTTTTGGAATGCGCCCCTAACCGATTCCGATCACGCGCGCAACGCCTGCAAAGCGGCCCTGGCCATGATCAGCCGGGTGAAAACCTGGAACGAAGAAATGCAGCGCGAAGCCGCAGCCCAGGGGAAGCAGCACTATCCCATCGCGATCGGCGTCGGGCTTAACACCGGACAATGCTGCGTCGGCAATATGGGATCGGAGCAACGCTTTGACTATTCCGTGCTGGGCGATACGGTCAACTTGGCGTCGCGCATGGAAGGGCAATCGAAAACCTATGGCGTGCAAACGGTGATCGGTGAAGGCACTTTGGAAAAGGTGCCGGACTTTGCCGCCCTGGCTTTGGACAATATTCGGGTTAAGGGCAAAACCCGGCCGGTGCTTATTTACACCTTGTTGGGCGATGGAACCGTGGCCAGCGATCAAAACTTCATCAAACTTAAATCATCCCACGACGCCATGATGGGATCGTACCGCAAGGCGCAATTTGCCGAAGCCAAGCGCCGGATCGCCGACTGTCGCCAGTTGGCCAACGGGACCTGGGACTTGGGTGCCCTCTACGATCTTTACGAAGAGAGAATCGCCCATTTCGAGTCCGAACCCCCGCCGCCCAATTGGGATGGCGTCTTTGTCGCCACGTCAAAATAGGGGCAAAGCCGCAAGGTCTTGCGGCCGGCGGCCGAAAGCCATAAGTTTTTGCCAGAACCGAGGCCATAAAATGAAGGCCGGAAATAGGATTAGGTGCCATGCAGGTCAGACTCTACAAACCAACCAAGACAGCGATGCAATCCGGCCGCGCCCAGGAAAAAGAATGGGTGTTGGAGTTTGCGCCGGCGGCACGGCGTGAAGTCGACAAGTTGATGGGCTGGACCTCATCGGCCGACACCACGCAACAACTCAAAATGAAGTTCCCGACCAAGGAAGACGCCATCGCCTTTTGTCACCGCAATGGTTTGATGTATACCCTGCACGGCGAAAAAACCCGGACCGTCAAACCCAAGGCCTATGCCGACAACTTCGCCTTTGGCCGAACGAAATCCTGGACCCATTGATCCCAGATCCATTAATTGCGGAGTTACGCAACCGCGCAGAGTTGACTTTGGCCCCGTAGCTCAACCGGATAGAGCACCAGCCTTCTAAGCTGGGGGTTGCAGGTTCGATTCCTGCCGGGGTCGCCATTATACGATGGCATGAGAAAATCATTCCTCTTCCAATCAGTGGGCAGCTGCCGAGCCGGGCGGCAGAAGCTATGAAACGCTGGGTTTATGTACAACCAGCAAGCGACACTATAAGAGAAAATGTAAAGCTGGTTGTGCCCGGCGGGCTCTGCACAACTCACAAGCAACATTTCCAATCAGCACATCCTGGAGGTTGTCCCTTGCATGGGACAACTCACAAGATGTGTAGCCAATGGACATATCTTACTGGTTGTTTACGTAAGCGGATAATAAGCAACCCACAGGCGATATTATTAGTAGAAGATACAAAGAGAGTTGCATATGCGCTGGCATGCTTAGCGCATGCCTTGATGGTCTTGACCGATCATTGAATACAAGCAATGCTTGTCTTATGAAAGAAATGCTTTTTTCCAAACTACAGTTTCTAAAAATTTTAAGCGGCGCACTTTGCCTTTATTTCGTGCCAAGCATAGGCACCGCCACTATGTGGAACTGTAAGGTGTTTGCTTGTTACTTTTTTCCGCTGTCAGAGACAGCAGGGGGAGGCCATTCAGTAGACAGTGGTGGTCCGGCAAAGATGGGCATTAAGCTCGGAACGCCAGATTTTCCATTGATTTTGTGGGGGCGGCCGCCTCAAATCCATTTTTTGGTTCAAGAGTCAATTCCAGATGATTTGACAAGAGCCATAGTCAATAAGTTTATGGAAGGCCTGAAAGATTTAAAGCTCTATGATTCATTCCCGCAAATTCCTGAATTAACCATTGCGTCAGTGAAGGCGAGTAAAAAAATATACGATCTTCAAGCAGAGAATGAAAATAATTCGGACATAGATTTAGGGATTTCACGATACCTTAAACATAATGTGTATTTTTTCCCCTATATTACGCGCTACAAAAAAGTTTCTGAGTTGGAGTTCTTGAAATTAAACCTGAAAAGAGATTTTTTCAAAAAACCTCCGGGGCAAAACATTTTTATTACAATATCGGAGTTTGCCCCTGAAGTACCTATGACAGGTGACAAAGACATTTATCTCATTAACGACAGAATTTATGCCGATTATCCCAAAAAGATAGTTTCCGTTCTTTCGAAAGAACCATATGCAGCTGAAACTAGAGTAACGCACTATACGCAAAATAAAACCAGCGCATTTGTTCATTGTGATACGCGCATTGTTATAAATGTCCTTTATCGCGAAATTGTTGGAATGATCATGCACATTCATGTGCGTTCCCAAGAGTGGCTTGCCAACAATGAAACGCTCGATACGGCCCAGGGGTGCGTACCTCTTATTTTTGCTCTCCCATTACCTTATTCATACGCATCCAAAGCGCTAGAAACGATAATGAAGACAAACTCTAATTATTTTGAATCGCCGCTGTTGCCTCTCACTCGGATTGGGGATCTTGCAACCCCGTAAGTTTTATCCAGTGAAATAGAGAGCACATTATTTACGGCATCAAGACGCGCCAAAGCGCATACAACCCCTAAGCAATATAGCCAATGCATATATCCTGCTAGTTGTCTGGGTTCGAGCAAACCACAGGCGGTTATTCTGCAGATGTGCCGTAAGAGTTGTAGGCTAATGTTTACTAACATCAAAGCCAACAAAGAAAATAGAGTAATACTTAAGCGAATAATCTGCTACACCTTTAACGATTATTTTATTGACGAGCAAGAGAACCGGGCGCAGGCTGTATATAAGCATATGGAATCATGGTGATAGAATCATGGTGATAGAATCATCGGGGTATAGAAGCTAACAGCGTAGAGAAGGTGATGAACGGCAAAAAAATTGTTTTCTCTGTGATTGGGATAATTGGAATTTCGGGGGCTGTTTACTTCGCAATAGAGAGTTATAGATCCTACCAACTGTGCGATGAGAAAGCTTTTAATTCCGCCTCACTCTACACAGATTATTCTTCATGGATAAAAAATTCCGAGGACATGCAGATCATCTCTGAGAGAGCTAGTGTGTTGAATGATTATTTGAGCTTAAGATCGGAAGCTCAGCAAAAATTTGAATCTCAGGAAAAAGAATTACTTACTAAAACAGAAAAATTTTCTGAACTTTACACTCAATGGAACAAACAGAGAGGTAAATTTAACTTAAAATTGGGAAAATCTTCTAATGATGACTTGAGCGAGATTCAGCAGGAACTGAGTAAAAAAAGTAATGAATTAAGCTTACTAGCGAAAATGCTTCCTGATGAATTAAATAATTTTGATGAAAACCTGCGTGCTCTCGAACAGGCTGACAAAAACTTTCAAAATGCTATGAAGGGCCTGATCGAAACTTTGGCGGCCATAGACCAGCGTGATCAGGCATTAGACTCTGGAAATCCATCGCTTTTTAAACGATTTGAACTATGGAAGCTGGAGCAGAAAAGTAAATGTAATCGTTAAAGATATTTTATATGCATCCATAGATTTTAATTTATTTTGTTTACATACTTTAAAATGAAATCCAATATAGCACTGGATTTATCCAGTGAGGGTGGGGGCTATGGCGGACGCTGGCGAAACAACGCAATCTGCAGTCGATGGGACAGAAAAAGAGACTGGATTACATGATCCAGTTAGTGGGTTTGGTGCCAGTGGGAACGGCACAGGACAAAACGGTCCAAACAGTCTTATGGGTAGCCCAGAAATGAGTGGGAAGAATCCTGGGGAGCCAGGTAAGAACCCAGCTCAACCCTCTGTATCTGACATTAAAAACTGGGAAAAAAATCAGGAAACAATAAATTCACTTAATGATCCAAGATCAGCAGCAATGAAAGCTGCTCTCGATAAAGCGTATAACGAGATAACGGGCCTATGTAATGCTCAAATACAACACTCAACCAATTCACAAAACCAACAAATGCCTGACCCGATGGGTGCATGTGAGATAGCCGGGACAGTTGGCGGCGTTGCAGCTGCTAATAAAGCTGCTGAGAAATTTGACAAAGAGCACGGTATTACGGGCTACGACCAGAGAATGGGTTTTCCCATCGTCCTCGACCTTGACAGTGACGGATTGGATCTGGTTGCGCTCGACAAATCAAAAGCGTTTTACGACATTGACGGTGACGGTTACCTCGAAAATGTCGGTTGGGTTGGTAAGGGCGATGGCTTCCTGTCGATCGATCTCAACGGCGATGGTCTGATCCTGGAGCCGGTGGAGCTGGCGTTCGCCCTGTCGACCGATGATCCGGACGACACGGATCTGGAAGGTCTCGCCGCCACCTACGATACGAACCAGGACGGCGTTCTCGATAGTAACGATGCTGACTTCGCCAAGTTCAAGGTGTGGATTGACATTGATCAAGACGGCACCTGCGATGCGGGCGAGGTGAAAAGCCTGGCCGAGGTGGGCGTGACCTCGATCAACCTGACCTCCGACAACAAAGAAGAAGTCATCGCCGGGAACAAGGTTTACGGCAGCACCACCTATACCAAGAGTGACGGCACCACCGGCAAGGTGGGGGATGTGGGTCTTGCCACCTCCGCTGCGGGGTGGAAGAAGGAAGAGGTGTCGGGCGGGATCAAGTTCAACTACGAAGGCACCGGAGATAACGCGGGCAAGGCCCAGGGCCAAGCATTATTCGAGGCCGCCGCCGCGACGGCCTTGATCATGGATGTGGGGGCATCGGGATTGATCGGCGCCATGGGGGCGGAGCTGGATGATGATCTGAGTACGTCCGGCAAGGAAGACGTGATCCTGGGCGGCGGCGCCGGCAACGACAAGATCAAGGGCGGTGAAGGCAACGACTGGCTGGCAGGCGGTGAAGGCATCGACAGCATCAGCGGCGGCGCTGGTCACGATATTCTGTTCGTGGATAGCGAAGACAAGATCGACGGCGGGAAGGGTTTCGACGTCGCGATCGTGACCGACACAAGGCGGTCACTTACGACCTTGCGAAGATCGGCATCGAGGCGGTCGCCGCCGGCGCCGGCGATGATGTGCTGAACGGGGCAAACCAAAATGCTAAGAGAATGACGTTAGCACTGGCAGCGTAACCCGTACATCCTAGGCGATTATCCATTGACGCAGTTACAAGGAGCAGAGCAAGCTAAATCACCCATAAGGAAGGTAACTTGCATCATGCTCTCGTTACGTACTTTCAAAGT
>CAYNIC010000018.1:0-42988 GCA_964397465.1 uncultured Rhodospirillales bacterium | reverse complement strand
GGTGCGGATTACCTTGGCGTAAGGATTGATTGCGCGAATCTTGGCTTCAACCTGGGTAAGTTCGCTCGGCGTAACCAGATCGGTTTTATTCAGCAAGATCACATCGGCGAAGGCGATTTGCTCTTTGGCTTCCCGGCTGTCGTCTAGCCGTAAGGCAAGGTGTTTGGCGTCGGCAACGGTCACTACGGCATCCAGTTTGGTTTTTTCGGCAACGTCTTCATCGGCGAAAAAAGTCTGGGCGACCGGCGCCGGGTCCGCCAGGCCCGTCGTCTCGACCAAAATAGCGTCAAAACGCTCTTTGCGTTTCATAAGGCCACCGATAATGCGAACCAAATCGCCGCGAACGGTGCAGCAGATGCAGCCGTTGTTCATCTCAAAGACCTCTTCGTCACTGCCAACAACAAGGTCATTATCAATGCCGATTTCCCCGAACTCATTCACAATCACGGCGTACTTCTTTCCGTGATTCTCGCTCAAGATACGGTTGAGAAGGGTCGTTTTGCCGGCTCCTAAATAGCCTGTCAGAACGGTGACGGGAATTTGGGGAGCTTGGGTCGACTGTGACATGGGAATTTCCTTTGGCCATCGCACGAAAGTCAAACGCGGTACCAACTGTTACGGGGTACCGCGTTTGATACTTAACCTTATATAGATCGCCCCCGGCCAAGGCGAAAGGGGCTTGCCGTAGGCAGGATCTTATTTTTCGCTAATTTCCACCCAATCATAGGGTTTATTGGCGATTTTCACCGTTCCCTCGGGATCTTCAAAGACCTGCTGAAAAAACTTGGCGGCATTGGGTTTTAGGCGAAAAATCTCGGGGCTGAAGGTAATCTTATTCAGCGCCTGTTTAGAGGATAAAACGCTGGCCACCGCATTGTCCGGGTAAGAATTTTTGTCGGCGTAGGCGACCATGGCTCCGGGCCGACCAGGCTTTTCATAAATGATCATGACCCCGCCCTGGTCACCGATCGTCTTTTGCCGGGCTTTGAACCAGTCAAAAATCTCGCCGAAATAAGCATTGGCGACTTTAACATCGTTTCCAGCAAAGGCTTTTACCGCATCCGCATGGGTTTTGTAGCCTTCCCAATCTTGGGGAAGCTCGCCCATTTTATCGCCAAACCGCTGATTGGCGAATTTGAAGGCGGCGCCGAATTTCTTGAAGTACACGATGGCGCCGTCGATGGCCTGACCAGATGCAGAAGAGAATTCCATAACATTGATATTATCGCCGCCGCTGATTTGTTTGGTCTTGGTGCGTACTGTGGCATCCCGAAGAAGCTTCTGCGCCATTTCGACATCCTTAGTCCCGCCCGCGGCATCCAATGCCTGAGCAAGCTGCACCTTGTTCGGGTTGGTTCCGTTTTCAGCGAAAGCAGTTGCCGCGATGCTCAGGGCTGCAGAGAAGACCAAGGCAACAGCAACAAGGTTTGAGATACGCATGAAAGTTCCTTTCGATCGGCCGAATGGGCGAAAACTGTCCCCATCGTGCAAAGAGCCCAAAGCACAGCCTCCACGCAAGAAAAATTTAAAATATATCTGGAGGGACAGCATTTTGGGTCTGGTTGAAATTTAATAAAATCCCGTATTATAGCAGAAGTTCTGAATTATTAGCCGGATAAGAGAACTTATCTGCATATTAAAGGTTCCCTCATTGAGAGTAATAGTTAATAAAACGTCGGTTATCGTTAGATAAGGCTTGGTGAGGAGATTGGGCGTGGCGAAATTAATTTCGGTTATTGGTGCATCGGCTTTCGTTGTTGGCTTCGCCTTTGGGCAGACCGGATGGTCACAGACTGCGCCATCGCCTTTAAGTACCTACCGGGAAAAGACTGAAGATATAAACTGGGACTTTTCGACGGAATATCTCAGCACCTCTATTCCGGCGCGAACCGCAGTCGTGTTCAGTGAGCGGCTGGACCGGCTCAGCCGCGGTCGTATAAAGATTGTTCATCATTTTGGCGGGACCCTCGGCTATCGTTCGCGGGACCAGCTTGCCGCCGTTGGGAGTGGCGATTTGCCTTTGGCCGATAGTTTTCTCGGTGCCTTAGGTGACGAGGAGCCTCTGTTTGCCCTACCTTCCATTCCTTTCTTGGCGACAAACATTGATCAGGCTGAAGCCTTGTGGCGGTCGGCTCTTCCTTACATGGAAAATGCCTTCGCCGCACGGGGACAAAAACTTCTTTACGCCACGCCTTGGACCCCTGACGGACTGTGGACCAAAGGACCGATCGACAATTTACAGCGCTTCCAAGGTCTGGCGGTGCGGACTTTTGATACGACCTCGGCGAATGTTTTTGCAGCCCTGGGAGCGCAACCAACCCCTCTTGCTTGGGCGGATTTGAATGCGCGCATCGAAAGCGGCGGGCTGGAAGCGGTTCTGACCAGTGCGGAGGCGGGGGTAAACGCCCGGTTGTGGCGGAATTTCAATACGTTTATTCCTCTTGATTCGGTGATTCCCCTGAACGTCATGCATCTTAATGCCGCACGATTTAACGCCCTTCCGCCGGATCTGCAAAAAGCGGTTCTTGATGCGGCAAAGACAGCGTCGGATTTTGCCTGGAAAACGGCGCGTGAACGAAGCGCTCAAAACCTCCGCGATATGTCGGCGAATGGTGTTAATCTGATCTTGCCGCCGGCAGAATTGCATGACGCGCTGTTGGATGTTGGGGGCCGGGCTTTGGATGAATGGCTGGTCAAGGTAGGGCCGAATGGCCAGACGCTTATTGACGCCTATCGACTAAACCTCAATCGTCGGCGTTAATGCCTAATTTCTAGAGAAGTAGGGGGCGGGGAAATGGGGAAGACGGAAAACGCCGATGATGGGGGCGTACTCTCACCGGCTGGCTCTCCGCAAGTTGCCATCATCATGGGCAGCCGTTCCGATTGGCCGACGCTTCGTCATGCGACGGTTGTTTTGGCGGAGCTCGGTATCGCCTTTGAGACCAAGGTTGTTTCCGCACATCGAACCCCTGATCGCTTGGTGAGTTTTGCCAAGGGTGCCCGCCAAGCCGGCTATAAGGTTATTATCGCCGGCGCCGGCGGAGCAGCCCATTTGCCGGGCATGGTGGCGGCGATGACCTCGCTGCCGGTGTTGGGCGTTCCGGTGGTCAGTCATACGTTAAACGGCCTTGATAGCTTGCTATCGATTGTGCAAATGCCGGCAGGCGTGCCTGTGGCGACCCTTGCCATCGGCAAGCCCGGATCAATCAATGCGGGTTTGTTGGCGGCGTCGATATTGGCGACAAACCAGGATGACATCCGAAAATCTCTCGATGATTATCGCCACCGCCAAACCACCGCGGTTCCGGAAACCGTGACCGAGACGTAATCCATGGGTGACAAAACAAAGCCGCGAGTTGTCGAACCAGGAGCCACCATTGGTATCTTTGGTGATGGTCAGTTGGGCCGTATGCTGGCGCTGGCTGCGTCTTGCCTCGGCTACAAAACGCATAGTTTTGGTCCGCAGAAAGACAGTCCCGCCAGTCAAGTAACAACGACCCATACTGTTGCGGCTTACGATGATCCGGAAGCTCTGGATCGTTTCGCACAGCAAGTCGATGTCGTTACGATCGAATTTGAGAACCTCCCTGTGGAGAGCCTCGAGCGATTGGCGCAAACCGTTCCGGTCAGGCCGGAACCCAAAGTCTTGACGATTTGCCAGGATCGAATTCAGGAAAAATCTTTTCTTGAGGATTTCTCTATTCCCGTGGCGCCGTGGTGCTCCGTTCATAATGGTGAGTCGGCCATAGCCGCCTTTGCCGCCCTCGGGAAACGGCCGGCTATTTTGAAATCAGCCCGTCTTGGTTATGACGGAAAAGGTCAGGTTGCGCTTCAGCCCCAAGATGATGCTGGCGCTGCGTATATGGCCTTGGGTCAAACCTCGTCGGTGATTGAAGAGCGCATCGATTTTGCGTGCGAGATTTCGGTCATCGTCGTGCGTGGTCAGGACGGCCAGATGGCTTGCTATCCCCCGGGCGAGAACCAACACAAGAACGGCATTTTGGATGTTTGCCTTGTGCCGGCGAGAATCAGCGGCACTCTTGCAACTCAAGCCGAAAATCTTGCGAAAAAAATCGCCGAAAATTTAGCGCTTGTGGGTCTTCTGTGCGTGGAAATGTTTGTCACAAAAGACGACAGGCTTCTTGTTAACGAACTGGCGCCGCGTCCGCATAACTCAGGTCACTGGACTTTGGACGGTTGCGTGACATCCCAATTTGAGCAAACAATTCGCGCCGTTTGCGGTCTGCCTCTAGGGTCTGTAGAGCGTTTTGGTCACGCCAAGATGCAAAATTTAATTGGCGATGATGTTTTGTCATGGCGGCAAATTCTTGACGATGCAAACGCCAAACTTCATCTGTACGGCAAAAGCGAGGCGAGACCGGGTCGCAAAATGGGGCATGTCACATGGGTTACCCCTAAGTAAATTTTTTTTGCCTTTAATATTCGGTAAAGGTTTTACGCCAGAGCCGCGAAAAGCGGGCTGGTGACCAGGGCAGGGCCGTCGCCAGACGGGTTTTATCTTTAATTTTTTTGATATGGTGCGGCAATTTCAAGACGTCATTGATCCGGCGATCGAGAAACATCCATGTCGCGGCATTATCCGCTGACGTATCGTCCAACCAATAGAGCAGGGTCGCCGAATAGACACCGGCTAAAAGCATACGCTTTGTATACCAATTGTAATCGGTCGCCGTATCTCCCGCTGCCCACCAGATCGCGTCGGCGCTGTGCCAAACGCTTTGCAGGCCGAGTGCGGCATGCTGCGGAAGGGCAAGAGTGGCTAGGCTGCGGCGTACGGCTTCGCGGTGAGGAGTTAAGATCTCAAGACGAGTTCGGACCCCGGCCGTGATGCGATCACGGATGCGCATCTCCGAAAAAGGAAGCCTTTCCAAGCGCTCGATCATGGCACGATCGGTTTCGCTGAACCAAAAACGTAAAAGATCGATGGCGCCGCCCGGACAAAGTCGTGCCACAGTTGCTCCGTCGAGGCCGATTTCGGCGGTGGCTTGGGATAGAAGGCTTCGGCTCCATCCATCGAAAGGAACGTGAGACAAGGCGGCCATAAGCAGTCGCCGACGGGCGTCCAGGAGGTCGGTTTGTTCGTCGGTTGGCGTCGTCATTAATCTTCCAAAGCCTCTGTCACAGCTTTTGTTTCACCCGGATCATCCAATTTTTGTGCTTCCTCGGCAAACATTAGCCACCGTAAATCCGTCATCTGTTGCGGATAAAGTATCCCATCCAAATGGTCGCACTCATGTTGCAGTACACGGGCATGAAACCCTTCAGCCTCACCCTCTATGCCCCTGCCTTCAGGGCTAAGAGCGCGAAACGCGAGTTTTTCATAGCGGGGTACTCTTCCGATGAGGCCGGGAACGGAGAGACAAGCTTCCCAGCCTTCGACCTTTTGCTCGGAAAGAGGGGTAAGTGCCGGGTTGATAAGGATGGTCGGGGGTATCCCCTGGGGCGGAGTTGCCTCGTTTGCGCCCATGCGCTGAGCCGGGACGGAGTATAAAACCACCCTTAAGGGTATGCCGATCTGGGGGGCAGCAAGGCCGATACCGCCGGCTGCCGCCATGCTGTCGTGTAAATCTTGAATAAGATCAATTATTTCAGGTGCTTGGACGGAGTCCACCGCTGCCGCGCGCTGCCGCAAAACCGGGTGTCCCATCCGTAAGATTGGTCGAATAGCCATAACCACACTATGGGGGGTGCCGATCAAAGGGTAAAGACCAGGACAGAAGAAGCGATAAATACATCCAAAATGCCTTTGCTTTTAAGGTTTGTTGTGATATCCACCGCCCGCACGGGGTCCTACGGCCACGTCAAGTTTCGTCCAATTCCAAGCGTTTATTAAAGCGCCCAACAGTTTTCAGGGAGTGAGTCCCATCGTTCAGGTTATCGTCCGCGACAACAATGTCGATCAAGCCTTACGCGCGCTAAAGAAAAAGCTGCAGCGCGAAGGTGTATTTCGCGAAATGAAGCTGCGCCGCAACTTTGAAAAGCCCTCTGAAAAGCGCGCTCGCGAAAAGGCCGAAGCCGTCCGCCGTCATCGTAAGTTGTTGCGCAAACGGATGGAGCGTGAAGGTTACTGATCTTCACCTACATGAGAGCAAGGGCCGCCCGCAAAGGCGGCTTTTTTGTTGGTTTGGCGCGTCACGATAGCGGCAAAATAGCTAAAACTGTTTCAAAACGGAACCAAACCCTTGATAGACCGTATATTAATCATGACCCAAAATACGCCATAACTTGTTATCTATTATTCAGGTCTATTGGCGTAAACTCTTGTCCTGCCCATATAGGGATAGAGCCCATATCGGGAATTGGACGAGTTGCAGGAGGAGATAAACATGACGATGACCGGAGTGACGCGGAAGAGTGGAGTTAAGTTGCTTGCAGCAGCGACCCTCTGCCTTGTTCTTGGTGCAATGCCAGCTGCGGCACAGGATAGCCGGGCCATCGGCGGAGCGGCAGGCGCAGCGGGTGGTGCGGGTATCGGCTACGGCCTTGGTGGTACCAAAGGCGCGATCATTGGCGGATTAATCGGCGCCGGCCTCGGTGTTGGTGCCGGCCATATGGTTCGCGAAAGCAATAAACGTGATGAGGAAGAGGCCGTTAACAGCAACGGCACCTATTATCCGTATCAAGACAACCTCGTCTATGACACGAAAAACGAACTGGCGGCTTTAGGCTATCAGCCGGGCCCGATGGATAATTCGTATGATCAGCAAACGGTTTGGGCGGTGCGCTCATACCAGCACAACAGTGGTTTGTATGAAGACGGTCAGCCATCAGCAGCCCTGCTCGATCATATGCGTCAAACGCGGGCGCGGACCCAAGGTTACCAACAACCTTCGGGAGCCTATCAACAGCCAACGACCTATCAGCAAGGAAGCTACGTACCGCCGACAGCGGCACCTGTAACCACGGCGCCGGCAACACCTGTTAAGTCGGTTGCTTCAAAACAACTTGATATGTCGGATTGCGCTATTGTCAACCGAGGCACTGTCGTTAACGGCAAGGAAACGGTTGAGAAGGTTAAGGCGTGCCGTCAGCCGGATGGCTCCTACGAATACATTAAGTAAGGTATCCGTCTTCCCAAAAGGCCGTCTCTTCTGTGAGGCGGCCTTTTTTAATAGAGAGCTTCTAAAACGCCCTCGTATTTTTTGCGAACGGCATAGCGTTTGACTTTTAAAGACGGTGTTAAGAAGCCGTTATCAAGCGACCAGCCATCCTCATCGGCGATGGAAAATCGGCGAATGCGCTCAATCGGCGACAAATCTTTATTGGCGCGATCAATAACCTGGGAGATAAGCTGTTTGAAATCGAGATCATTTTTGAGGGTGGCCCCATCGACAGGCAAACCCTTGCTCGCAGCAAAAAGTTTAACGAACTCAGGGTCAGGAATGATGAGAGCCACGAGATAAGGATGCCGATCGCCGTAAACCATGGCTTGATAGATTTCCGGCTGCAAAGTTAAGACGCCTTCAACCTTGGCCGGGGCGATATTGTCGCCACCCGAATTGACGATAATATCTTTCTTCCGGTCGGTTATTTTCAAATAACCGTCAGCATCAATTTCACCGATATCGCCGCTATAAAGCCATCCATTGCGCAGGGTGTCGCTTGTGTGGGCAGGTTGTTTCCAATAGCCGTCCATGACAAGTTCGCCGCGCACGAGAATCTCCCCGTCGTCAGCAATTCGAACCTCAACGTCGCAAAGCGGCGGTCCTACCGTATCCATTTTGACGCGGCCCGGAGGGTTGCAACTGACAATCGGGGCGGTTTCAGTCAGCCCATATCCTTGCAGGACATCGATGCCCAAGGCGGTAAAAAAGATGCCGATTTCCGGATTGAGAGGTCCGCCTCCCGAGATCATGCCCTTAAGGCGACCCCCGAACCGCGCCTTTACTTTTTTACGAACTAACGGGTCGAGCACAAGATTATATAGCCTCTCACCCGTGGTCAGCTTTTCCGGCGTTAGAAATCTTTTTCGGCCTAACTTAACCGCATCAAGAAACAGACGACGTTTAAATTTGGATTGGCGAAGGATGCTCTGCAAGATGCGCTGATGCATCGTTTCATAAAGACGCGGAACCGCGGTCATAATGGTCGGCCGAACTTCCGGCAAATTGGTAACCAGCTTATCGGCGCCCTCGGCATAGTAGATTTCGGCGCCGATGGATAAGGGAAAGAACAGTCCTGCACTGTGTTCGTAGGAATGGGATAAGGGTAAAAATGATAAAAAGATCTCGTGGCTTAATCCATAGGTTCGATGCAAGAGATCAAAGGCCCCCATGGCATTACAAAGAATGGCGCCGTGGCTAAGCATGACACCCTTCGGGGCGCCGCCTGTTCCCGAAGTATAAATCAAGCAGGCCAGATCTCGCCGAGACAATTTTGCTATGGAAGATAGGACTGGGGTTTGGTCTTGGGCGCTGCCGAGTTGCAGCGCATCCGACCACAAGATGAGTTTCGGTTTTAATCCGACGGGCGCCGTAACCGGTTCGATCGTGATGATGAGCTCCACGGTAGGAGCGCTCATGAGCGCGGCAAAAAGGGGTGCGGCCAGTCTGGCAGTCGATACAATGACGGCTTTTGCTCCGCTATCGGAAAGAATATGCCCATGATCGACGGCGGTGTTGGTTATATAAGCTGGGACAGCAACAGCGCCGATCGCCATGATGGCGAGATCAGCCATGGCCCATTCAGGCCGGCTTTCCGACACAAGGATAACCCTATCGCCAGATGAAATGCCGAGATAATGAAGTGCCCGCGCGAGGGCCGAAATGGTGGCGAGAGTCTCGGACCAGGAGGTCGATTGCCATTTTTCCAGCTTTTTATGCCAGAACAGAGGGTGATCGCCTTTTTGTTTGCCAACGGCGAAAACCATGGCGGGCAAGCTCGGCCAGGCGCGAAATTCAGCTAAGGTAGGATAGGTTAGATCAGCTTTTTTCATCGGCTTGCTTTTCCCTCCCGCCGGGAGATCCTATATTCTCTTGAAGCTTATGCCTAGAACTGCCGAAGGAGTATTTATGGCTAATCCCGCACAGCCCAAGAATTTAGCGGCCAAAGATTTGACGGCCAAAGATTTGCCGGAATGGGACCTTTCCGATTTGTATCAGTCGATGGAAGATCCTCGGATTGGGGCGGATCTTCAAAAGGCGGATGAAGAGGCAAAAACTTTTGCGACTGACTATAGCGGTCGTCTCAGTCAATTAAGCGGTGCCGAATTCGGTCGCGCGATTGCTCGGTACGAAGCTTTGGATGAAGCCTTGTCCCGCTTGGGCAGCTATGCCCAACTGGTGCAGGCCGGGAATGTTATCGATCCGACGATCGGCCGCTTTTATCAAACCATGACCGAGCGGATTACCGCTCTCAGCACCCATGTTCTGTTTTTTGCCTTGGAAATTAATCGGCTTGATGATGCCGTACTGGAACCCAAGCTTGCCGATCCGGCCGCCGCGAAATATCGCCCATGGCTGCGCGATCTGAGAGCGGCGCGTCCTCACCAGCTAAGCGACGAGCTTGAGAAGATTTTGCATGAGAAGACCGTCGCCGGGGCGACGGCCTGGGTCCGCTTGTACGACGAGACCTTGGCGGGTTTGAAAGTAGACGTAAAGGGTCGCGGCGGCGGTAAAAATTTGACCCTCACCGACGCCCTGCATTTGTTGCAAGATAAACGCGGCGAGACGCGAAAATCTGCGGCGGAGGGTGTCGCCAAAACTTTACGGCATCATCTGCCGACGTTCAGCCTGGTCTACAATACTTTAATGAAGGATAAGGAAATTGAAGATAAATGGCGGCGCTATCCCCGCCCGGTGTCGTCGCGCAATCTTTCCAATCAAGTGGAGGACGAGGTAGTCGATGCGCTGGTCGCCGCCGTAAAAGCGGCTTACCCGCGCACCTCGCATCGCTACTATAAGCTGAAGGCAAAATGGCTGGGCCAGGATCAGCTCGATCATTGGGATCGCAACGCGCCGCTTCCTCATGCATCCGATCGGTCTATTCCCTGGAATAAAGCCCAGGATCTCGTGTTAAAATCCTATGCCGCCTTTAGCCCGGCGTTGGCGGATATCGGCAAACGTTTCTTTAGTAAGCCATGGATCGATGTTCCGGCGCGGCCGGGAAAGGCCTCGGGAGCTTTTGCTCATCCCACCGTACCCTCGGCGCATCCTTATTTGCTGCTGAACTACAAAGGAAAAACCCGAGATGTCATGACCCTGGCTCATGAATTGGGCCATGGCGTGCATCAGGTCCTGGCCGCGGAACAAGGGCACTTTGTCAGCCAAACCCCGCTAACCTTGGCGGAGACGGCGTCAGTCTTTGGAGAGATGCTGACCTTCCGGGGAATCTTGGCGCGGGAAAAAAGACCCGAAGTCCGTCGGGCATTACTCGCCGGCAAGGTCGAAGACATGCTCAATACCGTCGTTCGGCAAATCTCTTTTTACGAATTTGAACGCAAAGTCCATGACGAGCGCCGTAAAGGAGAGATATCTTCCGAACGCATCGGCGATATTTGGATCGAAACCATGACGGAAAGTCTCGGACCGGCTCTTCGCCTAAATGAAGATTACCGCGTTTTCTGGGCGTATATTCCTCATTTCATTCATTCGCCTTTTTACGTTTATGCCTATGCCTTCGGTGACTGTCTGGTTAATTCGCTCTATGCCCTTTATGAAACAGCCACCGAAGGATTCGCGGAGAAATATCTAACCCTTCTCAAATCTGGGGGAAAATACCGTCACCGGGAACTCTTGGCCCCGTTCGGGTTGGATGCGTCGGACCCTGCCTTTTGGGCAAAGGGCCTCGGCATTCTGGAAGGATTTATTGATCAATTAGAGGCTCCTTAGTCTGCCATGTCTTGCGGTCTAGGCATCCCTCGGGCATAACCTAAAGGGCAATCAAGACGGGATAAGGGGCGCAAGAATGAAGGTTGCAGTACTCAAGGAAACTCAGCCGGGTGAGTTACGTGTGGCCGCATCTCCAGAGACGGTCAAGAAATTAGTTGCCTTGGGTTTCGACGTTGTCCTCGAAAGTGGCGCCGGGACCTATGCAGCAATGACAGACGCGGCTTATCAGGCGGCAGGTGCGACCATCGCTAAGACGGCTGCAGATGCGGCTGCGGATGCGGACATCGTTCTGAAGGTTCAGCGGCCGTCCCTTCGCAGCGAAGGTCGCGATGAAATAAGCCTGCTTAAGCCCGGTGCAATTTTGCTGGCGATGCTGGATCCTCATCGCAATCATCCAACGCTTGAAGCACTGGCCGGGGCAAAAATCCAAGCCTTTGCCATGGAGATGATTCCGCGCATCACCCGTGCCCAAGGCATGGATGTCTTGTCGTCACAAGCTAATCTTGCCGGGTATAAGGCCGTATTGGATGCAGCGGCGGAATTCGGCCGCGCTTTTCCCATGATGATGACGGCCGCGGGAACAGTGCCGCCGGCGCGGGTTCTGGTTATGGGTGCGGGAGTTGCCGGCCTACAAGCCATCGCGACTGCGCGCCGTTTAGGCGCTATCGTTTCGGCAACCGATGTGCGGCCTGCGGCCAAAGAACAAGTCGCCTCGCTTGGGGCGACCTTTGTCGCGGTGGACGATGAAGAGTTCCGGCAAGCCGAGACGGCAGGCGGCTATGCCAAGGAAATGAGCGAAGCTTACAAGGCCAAACAAGCGGCCTTGATTGCCGAGACAATCAAAAAACAAGACATCGTTATCTGTACCGCCTTAATCCCCGGCCGTCCAGCGCCGCGCCTGATCGATGCGGCCATGGTCAAATCGATGAAGCCCGGTTCGGTCATTGTTGATCTAGCCACCGATACCGGCGGCAACTGTGAATTGTCGGAAGCCGACAGGGTTGTGATGAAGAATGGTGTCACCCTTATCGGCTATCGAAACGTTCCGGCGCGGATTCCCGTGGATGCCAGCGCGCTTTATGCGCGCAATCTTTTGGCATTTTTGATACCGCTTTATGATCAAGCCGCTAAAACCCTCAAGCTTAATTCCGAAGATGAGATCGTTAAGGCGACGCGCCTGACGGCGGAGGGTAAGATTATTCACCCAAATTTCTTGGTTGCGGCGGAATCGGCCGCGGCTAAATCCCGTTCCCCCAAGAAACCGGTCGCCAAGGCCGAAGGCTAGGAAAGGAAACGACATGGATCCGCAGAGCTTGGCAGAGGCAGCGAAACGTTTAGCTGATCAGGCTTTACGTCTTGGAGAAGACGCCGCCGCTTTGGCCCATCAAGCTGGGCAAATGACTCAGGCCGCCGCGAACAGCGAACCTTTCATCGCCTTATTAACGGTATTTATCTTGGCCTGTTTCGTTGGTTATTACGTTGTATGGAGCGTGACACCGGCGCTTCATTCGCCGCTTATGGGCGTCACCAATGCCATATCGTCGGTCATTATCGTGGGTGCCCTGATTGCGGCCGGGCCAGCGGGCGTAGGCTTTGCTAAGACCATGGGTTTTGTCGCGGTCACTCTCGCATCCGTGAATATCTTCGGCGGTTTCATCGTCACTCAGCGGATGCTGCAGATGTTCAAGCGTAAACCAAAAGCGTCCGAGGCGCCTCATGCATAGCTTAACGGGACTTCTTTATTTAGTAGCAGCCGTGTGTTGCATCATGGCGCTACGGGGACTTTCCCACCCTGAAACAAGTCGCCGCGGAAATATGATGGGTATGATCGGCATGGGAATTGCCATCGCGACAACCCTGGCGGATCCCCGCATCGTGAGTTGGAGTTGGATTCTGCCCGCTATTCTTTTGGGGGGCAGTGTCGGGACGCTTATTGCCCTAAAGATCAGAATGACGGCCTTGCCGCAACTGGTCGCCGCCTTTCATTCGCTGGTGGGTCTTGCCGCCGTGTTTGTGGCGGCGGCGGCCCTTTATGCGCCGGATAGTTACGGTATCGGCACCGCTGGCGAAATTCATGCCGGTAGTTTGATCGAAATGAGTCTGGGTGTGGCGATCGGCGCCATTACCTTTACCGGATCCATCGTCGCCTTTGCCAAGTTGCAAGGATTGGTTTCGGGATCGCCTTTGGTGTTTCGCGGCCAACATCTTTTTAATGCGGTGCTGGGCGTGGCCTTGCTGCTGTTCATTGGGGTTTTTGCCCTCAGCGAAAGCCATCAGATTTTTTGGGTCATTGTCGGCATATCTCTTGCTTTGGGATTTTTGCTTATCTTGCCCATCGGCGGCGCCGATATGCCGGTTGTTATCTCCATGCTCAACAGTTACTCGGGATGGGCCGCGGCGGGCATCGGCTTTACCTTGGGTAACATGCTGCTCATCATCATTGGCGCCTTGGTGGGCGCTTCCGGCGCGATTTTGTCCTACATCATGTGCAAAGGAATGAATCGCTCGATCATCAGCGTTATTTTGGGCGGCTTCGGCGGTGACGGCGGGGGCGCTGCCGCTTCAAGCGACAGCAGCGGCAAGTCGGTCAAGCCGGGCAGCGCGGACGATGCCGCCTTTATTTTAAAGAATGCCAGCTCGGTCGTCATTGTTCCCGGGTATGGCATGGCGGTTGCTCAGGCGCAGCATGCCTTGCGGGAAATGGCCGATAAACTCAAGGCCGAGGGCGTCAAGGTTCGTTACGCCATTCATCCGGTTGCTGGCCGTATGCCCGGACATATGAATGTTTTGCTGGCCGAAGCCAACGTTCCCTATGACGACGTGTTGGAGCTTGAAGAAATCAATCGTGATTTTGCCCAGACCGATGTGGCTTATGTCATCGGGGCGAATGACGTAACCAATCCGATCGCAAAGACCGATCCTAAAAGCCCGATCTACGGCATGCCGGTATTGGACGTTGATAAGGCAAAAACGGTTTTATTTATTAAGCGATCAATGGCCAGCGGGTATGCCGGAATTGATAACCCGCTCTTCTATGCCGATGGGACAATGATGTTGTTCGGCGATGCAAAGAAAATGACGGAAGATATCGTCAAAGCGCTTGGATAGATTCAAAAAGCCCCTTAAGGGGCTTTTTATTTATCTATTGTTGTGCGTGTTGGGGGGGTGGCGGCGGCGGTCCCGGACTAAAATCCATATATTGAATGCTGTCGGGCTGTTTCGTCGACGGTGGCGGCAGCAGTTTCGGCTGCCACGCCCCAGAATCTGCATGCGAAGGTAAAGGGAGATTCAGGCCTAATTTGCCTTCAAGCATTTCTGCCGTCGCCGGCGAAATAAAACCAAGGCTAAAGATCACCGAACAGAGGATCAGGCGCAATTTCATAGGTTTCCTTTAACCCTCTAAAAAGAGTATGTAAAAGTCAGGGAACCGATCTGACGTTCCGCTTCGAGTTCTCTATAGTTTGAATTATCGATGTCATAACGATAACTCGCAGAGACCTCGAGTTGTTCCGTCATGTTTCTGCGAATCTGGAGGCTATAAATTTGCTGATCTGACATCCGTGCCACGGGTCCCTGAAAATCAGGATAAACCTCCCGTTTGTAGGTTGCCGATCCATCAACTTTAATATTCAACGGTAATGTGGCGCCAAAGCCGAGCGTGAAGCGGTTGGCAAAAGCATCAAAATTGATGCCCTCAGCGTCGATGTTGCGATATCCGTAACCTAAGGAAACATAGTGTTTGCGATTATCAAAATAAACGTATTCGTTAACGCCTCCGGCATGGGTTGACCCATCCTGGCTTGTGACATCATTTTCACGACCATCGTCCGTATAGCGTTCCGTTTTGTATGCGTAATAAAGCTGCGTCAGAAAACGATCGTAAAGAGTGATGTTTATTCCCGGCACAACGGAGTGAGAGGTGTTGTCTCGGCCCCAACCTTCATATTCCATGCGATAGGTGTAATTGACGGAAGGTAAGAGTTCTAAGGCGCTGTTTACCCGCTTATAGTAGCTGATATCGGTTCCGCCTTCGGCGATGGTTATGTCGAATTTCTTGGCATCGTCATTTATATGCTGACCAAAAAATCCGGCGCCTTCAAACCGAACGCGCCAATCATCCCGATCAAGAACATTATATCCCCCTTGCACCCCCTCGATGATGCGGGGGCTTGCTGTAGGTTCGGCGGCAAAATCAATGTTATTGTCATATTCCGCGCCAACAGTGAGATTGACATCCCATGGTTTGGCGGCGCGTCTGGTTGAGTTTCCAGAGATGTTTTTCAGGTAATTACGGCTATTACTCGCATAGGACCCGTTCGGGGCTATGGTCAGCACCCGTTGAAAGGCCTGGGCCGCTTTTATCCCATTGCCAAGTTCATAGTAGGTGGCGCCCAGCCAAAAATGGATCGCGTCGTCATTTGGCGCTTGGATGGCGGCTTTTTCCAAATAAAGCTGCGCCGAAGACATGTCTTTTAATTTATAGAAGGCAACTCCCGTAAAACGTAAAATTAACGGGTCGTCGCGATGCTGCTTCAGTAATTCCTGATATTTTTCGATGGCTTTTTCATAATTGCCGCTGCGAAAGTCTTGAGTTCCGGCAGCTTTAAGAAACTCTTCCTCGCTTATGGCGGCAAAAGCCGTCACGGACCAGCAGAGAGTCACCATCGCTATGAGGACACGCCAGCTTAAGGTAAAAAAATCTGAGCCCATGAAGCCTTGAATCGTAGGGAGGATGGTCGGATTGAAAACTGGTCATTTCCTTTGCTACAGGCTATCAGGAATGGCGTCAACCCTTTGTGTTTTTTACTTATTAGGGCTAAGTCGAGAATTAATTAAATTTTTACCAAACGGCATATTTTATCGGCTGAAGCCCGGGCGAACCCTCTTTTAACGACCCGTTTCCCAGAGTCCCTTAGGATGAGGTTGTTAGGCCTTTCGGGTTGGCTTCATGGCCCGACTCATAGTGATTTCACACAGTCCCAGGATGTGAGCTCCCGGTAGAGGAACGGCTACTAATGCCCCATAAGGGTGCGACCCCGTTCATCCTTGGTTTGATCGCTTTTGTAGCTGTTATTTGCCGTAGACGGGCGTGCCGAAATATCCCGCTGCGCTCCGGCAGTGGTGGGATTGGGCAAATCGCTGTCAAGCTTGTTGACTGACCCCGACGGTGGGGGAGGGCAAGCGGCACGCCCGGCCGTCGCGCAAGGTGCGGAATCATTGCTTGAAAGAGAAGAGTCTTTTAGAGGATGACTAGGAGCCTGGCCTTTGTCTTCATCACCAAGAGAGGTCGCGGATCGATCGGCGGGAACCGGTCCGCCTGACGTCGTAGGCGCATCATTTTTTCCTACCGATAGAGAGGCAGGGTCGGCGCGCGAGGGCAAATTGCAATCCGGCGACGGCGTCGCGGCGACTTCGGGACAATTCTTTTCGGTGTTGAGCGCGGTTTGCCCATAGGCAGAGGTTGATAGAACAAAACTAACAACCATCATAAGCGAGCCGACATATTTACCAATGCAATAAGCGCGCATCAGCGATCTCCCAAACATAGACAGCACAGCCGATGAAGGACAGGTGCGAGGAGAATTATTCCTCGATCAGGATCCAAACGCAGTGATTATAGTCACAGGAGAATCAATATTAATATTCAAATAGTTATCTACTTATTTTCATAAAATTTTAATAAGAGCCTAACTGTTTATAGTGGCAAGGTATCGACGAAAATTTATGCTAGCGAAGCGCGGCGGCAATATTACCTCCGTCGACAGTTAGCACAGCACCGGTGGATTTTGTCGCCAGGGCAAGGGCAAGAAAAGCATCGGCAACATTTTCTGCCGTTACTTCGGTTTTTAGGAGATTCCCCCCCATGTATTCGGCTTCGGATAAGCCCCGAGCCTTAGAGCGCGACGCGATCATATCGTCGGTCAATAACCCTGATCGGATACGATCGGCGTTCACCGCATTAGAGCGAATGCCCATATCGCCGTAGTCAACGGCATATTGCCGCGACAGAAATAGTGTTGCTGCCTTGGGTAATCCGTAAGGGCCGAAATTAGGTCCAGGGTTTACGGCTTGCTTCGAGGCATTGAACAAAAGGCACCCCCCGGTCTTCTGCGTTATCATCTGGCTAACGGCGGCCTTGGCGACATTTTGATGAGAGAAGAAATTCAACTCAAAGCTATCGCGCAAGACTTTGTCGTCGACGTCACCGATGCGGCCCTGCCAAGCGGCGCCGGCATTGGAGACGAGAATATCGACGCCGCCGAAGTGACGCGCCACCGCGGCGAAGGCTGCGGCGACAGAGGCGGGATCGGTGACGTTGCAGGCAAGACCGATACCGCCCAAAGGTTTGGCAACGACAGTAGCTTTGGCGGCATCAAGATCGAGGACAGCGACGGCAGCTCCGGCCTTAGCGAAAGCCTTGGCGGTTGCAGCGCCAATTCCACTCGCGCCACCGGTGATGACGACAACCTGACGGCCTAGGGGCGGCTCGGCGCCTTTGCCAAGCTTCGCCTGCTCGAGCGACCAGTATTCGATATCGAATAAATCGGCATCGGGTATGCTTTCAAAGGTGCCGATCTTCTCGGCCATGGTAATGACATCGATCGCGTTTTCTGCCACATCGGCGGCAATCGTCGCATCCTTCGCCGTTTTGCCGATGGCAAACATGCCCACGCCGGGAACCAGGATCACCCGCGGCACCGGATCCAGCATCTTCTTAATGCCGCCAAGCCGATGATTGTTGCGTTCAAAGAAAGCGCGATAGGCGGTGCCGAAATCCCTGATCGCCTTTTCGGCGCTGCGCGTAAAGTCGTCAAGTTTGCCGACTTCAGGCACCGGAAGGATCAACGGGATGGCCTTGGTGCGGATCGAATGATCCGGGGTTACAACGCCAACTTGCGAATAGCGGCTGAGCTCGCTGCTATTTACATAGGTCATGACGGCTTGATTATCGCGATGTTCGATGATCCAGCGTTTGTACTGCCGTTGCTCGGCATCTTCGACGATGGCGCACAAGCCGCGGAGAATTGGCGCCACTTCTGCGGCGGGGGCAATATTCTTCGGCAACGCGGCTGATTTGAAGTTTTTCTTGCCGGAGTTTGCGATGTAGGCCTCGGCTTGATTTACAAGATCGAGCATTCGGTCATAGGATTGTTTTGCCGTATCACCAAAACTAAAAATACCGTGCTTCAGCAAAATCATGCCTTCGCAATCGGGATGGGCTTCGAATACTTCTTTTGCTTTTTTGGCCAGAGCGAACCCGGGCATAATATAAGGAACCAAGGCGACACGATTGCCGAAAACGTCGCGGCAAAGGGCTTCTCCGTTGGGCTGATCGCACAAGGCTAAAACGGGATTGGCATGGGTGTGATCGATGAATTTATGCGGCAGAAACGCGTGCAGCAGAGTTTCGACCGATGGGTTGGGCGCATCAGAATTTAGCAGATTGCAGCGCTGGGCATTAACCATGGCTTCATCGGATAGTTCATCAAGCTTGGCGAGTTCCAGCAACGGCGCCAACCGAACGGCGGGCAAACCGGGAGGCTCGATGACCCCCATGTCCCAGCCCGAACCCTTTACGCATAAGACCTCGACTTCTTTGCCCAGGACGTCGCGCATCTTGGTTTTGACCGAGGTATTGCCGCCGCCGTGGAGAACAAGTTTCGGCTCCGAGCCCAGCAGCCGCGTGGTGTAAACCCGGACCGCGAGATCGGGGTTGATCCCCTTGGCAATATAAGCTTCGGTGACTTTTCGCGCCTCGGCGTCGGACCAAAGATTTTTCATAATTTATGCTCCGCTATTAAGAGGCGTGGCGACGCGTGCGTCGTTCGGGAAATAGGGAAAGAAGTCCCTCGGATGTTGCCGGGCAGACACCGCGTTCGGTGACAAGCGCTGTCACCAAGCGCGCCGGCGTCACGTCAAAGGCGTAGTTGCCGGCTTTGCTGCCATCAGGGGTAATTTGAACCGTCATAACCTTGCCGTCGCTGGTCTTGCCCATCATATGAGTAAGTTCGCGGCCGTCGCGTTCTTCGATCGGAATTTCCTTCACCCCGTCATGCACCGTCCAGTCAATGGTCGGGGAGGGAAGGGCAACGTAAAACGGTACCTTATTGTCATGGGCGGCGAGGGCTTTGAGATAGGTGCCGATCTTGTTGCAGACATCGCCTTGCGCCGTCGTGCGATCGGTTCCGACAATGCAGAGATCAACCTTGCCATGTTGCATCAAGTGACCGCCGACATTATCGGCGATCACCGTGTGGGAAACACCGTGACGGCCGAGCTCCCACGCTGTGAGGCTTGCGCCTTGATTGCGCGGGCGGGTTTCGTCCACCCAAACATGAATCGGAATGCCCTTGTCGTGCGCCTTATAGATAGGCGCAAGTGCCGTTCCCCAATCCACCGTAGCCAGCCATCCGGCATTGCAATGGGTCAAAACGTTGATCGTATCGCCCGATTTTTTGCCGGCGGCGGCGCGCTCAATTAACGTCAGGCCGTTATCGCCAATCGCGGCATTGATCGCGACGTCATCATCGCAAATGTCCTTCGCCTTGGCATAGGCGGCCGCGGCCCGCTTTGCCGGTTTCAAAGGTTTCAGCGTTGCCATCATTTCGTCCAGCGCCCAACGCAGATTGATCGCCGTTGGTCGCGTCACCAACAGATCATCGTAGGCTTTTTGGAGGGCGGCGTCGGTGGAATCCTTACGCATACCCAGCGCGACTCCATAGGCTGCCGTCGCGCCGATCAAGGGCGCGCCGCGCACGGTCATGGCGCGAATGGCCTCCGCGGCTTGGGATAAAGTTTCCAAGCGTACTGTGGCAAAGACATGGGGCAACTTCTGCTGATCGATGATTTCGACGGTCGCGCCATCATCGGCAACCCAGATCGTTCGATAGGCTTTACCGTCGATTTTCACGTCTGCTCTCCTTAAGCCCAATGCTCAGCTGAGGTCCCCGATGGGCGAGAGATTAGTCGGCAAAGGGTTAAGCTTCAACACCTGTCTCGTGCGGCTAAAAGCCAGGCTTGCCCTAACCCTTGCCTTATGCTTTCCATGAACCGACATCCGCCGTGACAGCTCACATGAGGAAGGCAATGGGTAAGTTCAAGACCATAGATCAAGCGCAAATGGAAGGCCGCCGGGTTCTGGTGCGGGCCGATCTTAATGTGCCAATGGACGGGGGCCAGGTGACCGACACCACCCGGATCGATCGTTTGGTGCCGACGGTGAAGGATTTGGTCGCGAAGGGAGCGCGGGTGATCTTGCTGTCGCATTTCGGTCGTCCCGAGGGCAAGCGGGTAGAGAAAATGTCGCTGCGTCCCGTGGTGCCGACGCTGGAGAAAGCCTTCGGGCAGGTGGTGTCATTCGCCGACGACTGCGTTGGTCCCGCGGCTGAAAAGGCGGCGGGGGTTCTTCAGCGCGGCGATATCCTGTTGCTGGAAAATCTCCGCTTCCATGGTGAGGAAGAAGCCAACGACGCAACCTTCGCGGCCGGTCTCGCCAAGCTGGGTGATATTTATGTGAACGACGCTTTTTCCTGCGCGCATCGCGCCCATGCGTCGACCGAAGCGATCGCGCGATTGCTGCCGGCCTATGCCGGCCGCTCGATGGCCGGCGAATTGGCGGCGTTAAGCCAGGCTTTGATTGCGCCCCAGCGTCCGGTCGCCGCCGTGGTGGGCGGGGCAAAAGTCTCCAGCAAACTTGACGTGCTGGGACATTTAACGAGCCGCGTTGACGTGCTGGTGATCGGCGGCGGCATGGCGAATACCTTTCTGGCGGCGCAAGGCATCAACGTCGGCAAATCTTTATGCGAGCGCGATCTGGTCGGAACGGCGCGCGAGATCATGACCGCCGCGCAAAAAAATGGCTGTGAGATTCTATTGCCGACCGATGCGCTGGTGGCGAAGGAATTTAAGGCCGGCGCCGCCCACGAAGTTTTGCCGGTCGGAAAAATTCCCGACGACGGCATGATCCTGGATGTCGGTCCCGCGAGCGTCGCGACCTTTGTGACCAGAATCGCAACCTGCAAAACACTGTTGTGGAACGGACCGCTGGGGGCGTTTGAACTCATCCCGTTCGACAGCGGCACGGTGGCGCTGGCGCAGGAAGTCGCGCGTTTGACCGCGGCAAAAAAACTAACCTCGATCGCCGGCGGCGGCGACACGGTGGCGGCGCTGGCGCATGCAGAGGTAGTCGAAAAATTCAGCTATGTATCGACCGCCGGCGGGGCGTTTTTGGAGTTCATTGAGGGCAAGGAGTTGCCGGGCGTTACGGCGCTTAATTCGCAATAATTTTAGTTGTCTCAAATAGTTAACGAGCGTTATCGTTGGCCGGCTATAACGGGGGTATTTCATGGCCACGCGCACCAGAGGGATGTTTACCGGGATTTTTGCCGGTCTGATCGGGATTTTTGCCGCCCTGGCACCGTCGGCTCAGGCGGCGGATAAGATCACGATTTTTGCCGCCGCATCGCTGAAAGAGTCTCTCGACGAGGTGGCGGCCAATTTTGCAAAAGAAAAAAATGCGCCGCAGGTGGCGATCTCTTACGCCGCGTCGTCGGCGCTGGCGAAACAGATCGAGCAGGCGGCGCCGGCGGATATTTTCATCTCGGCCGATGAGGACTGGATGAATTATGTCGAGACGCGCGGCCTTATCATCAAGGAGAGTCGCCGCGATCTATTGGGCAATAAATTGGTTCTGGTAGGTCCGGCGTCCTTAGCGGCTGCGGCGCCAAGTTTAGAGACGGCGCTGAAGGACCTGGCCGCGAGCGGTCTTGCCATGGCTGATCCGGACAGTGTGCCGGCGGGAAAATACGGCAAGGCGGCGCTGACGTCGCTGAAGGCCTGGGATAGTGTCGCCGCCAAGGTGATCCGCGCCGAGAACGTGCGTGCGGCGCTGAGCATCGTCGCGCGGGGCGAGGCGAAATACGGCATCGTCTACGCCACCGATGCGGCGGCGGAGCCAAAGGTAAAACTGCTGCACGAATTTCCGGCGGCAAGTTATCCCGAGATCAGATATCCCGTTGCGGCCACAAAAATCGCGGCGCCCGCAACACCGCGATTTTTGTCTTATCTGACATCGCCCGCCGCACAGAAAATATTTCAGCAGCGTGGTTTCACCTCTTTGGTCAAGCCGTAACGCGATGTTGACCGAAGAAGAAACCTCTGCGCTTTTGCTGTCGCTGCAGGTGTCGGGGACGGCGCTGGTGATGAGTCTGCCATTCGCAATTCTCATGGCCTATGTTCTGGCGCGAAAGAATTTTCCCGGTAAAATCTTTCTCGATGGGGTCATTCATCTGCCGTTGGTCCTGCCGCCGGTCGCAACCGGTTTCGCGCTCTTGATCCTGCTGGGGCGCAAAGGGCCGATCGGTGGTTTTTTATATGAAATTTTAGGGATCACCTTGGCCTTTCGTTGGACCGGTGCTGCGGTTGCAGCCAGCATCATGGCATTTCCGTTAATCGTGCGACCGATCCGCTTGGCCTTCGAAGCCATCGATCCGCGTCTAGAAGCCGCCGCCGCAACCTTGGGTGCGAATCCGCTGTTGGTTTTTTTCACCATCACCTTGCCTTTGGCCGTACCGGGCGTCCTCTCGGCGATGGTCTTGGGTTTTGCCAAATGCCTGGGCGAGTTCGGCGCCACCATCACCTTTGTGTCGAACATTCCCGGCGAGACGCGAACCCTGCCCTTGGCGCTTTACACCTATACCCAGGTGCCGGGGGGCGAGGGACCGGCCATTCGCCTGGCCATAATCGCCGTTGTCATATCCTTTGCCGCCTTGATTTTTGCCGAGGTACTTGCCTCCCGCACCAAGCGCCGCATCTATCTCCTAAGAGAGGCCCGATGATCGAGGTTGCGGTCAAAGCTACCCGCGGTGATTTCCGCCTTAACGCCACTTTTGTCGGCAGTGGCGGCGCCAGCCATGGCGGCGTTACCGCCTTGTTTGGACCGTCGGGCGCGGGGAAGTCGACGGTGATCGCCATGATCGCCGGCTTGGTGCGTCCCACCACCGGCCGCATCACCTTGAACGACCGGGTGCTGTTCGACAGCGACGCCCGGGTCCATGTTCCCCCCCATCAACGGCGCATCGCGGTGGTGTTCCAGGAAGACCTGCTATTCCCCCATCTCACCGTGAAACAGAATTTGGTCTATGGCATGTGGTTCAACAAGGACCGCAGCGCCAGTTTGCCCGAGGTAATCGAGTTGTTGAATCTCGAGCCCTTGCTGGAGCGCGAGCCGCTGACCCTGTCGGGTGGCGAGAAACAACGGGTGTCCTTGGGCCGCGCGCTGTTGAGTTCGCCCGAACTGTTGTTGATGGACGAACCGCTCAGCAATCTTGATCCGCGCCGGCGCTCGGAAATCCTGCCGTACCTTGAACGGTTGCGGGATCAAAAGAACATTCCCATGGTCTATGTCAGCCACACCGTCGAAGAGGTGGTGCGCCTGGCCGATCAGGTTGTGGTGCTGGATCACGGCCAAACCATCGCCGATGGCGCGGTGGAATCGGTGCTGAACAATTCCGACCTGTGGCCGATCTTTGGCGAGCAGGACGCGGGCAGCATCTTGGCGGCCCGGATCGTCCGTCACGATCCCGATCAGGGTCTGACCCATCTTTCCTTGGGGGATGAGAAATTGGTGATCCCCTTGATCGCCGGGGCGGTGGGCGGCGAGGTGCGGTTGCGCGTTTTGGCGCGGGACGTCGCCCTTGCGACCAAAAAACCGGCCAATATCTCGATTCGCAACATTCTGTCCGGCACCGTCGCCGGCATCTCGTTGGATCACAACAGTTCGGCCGAGATCAAGATCGCCGCCGGCGGGACCACCGTGCTGGCCCGCATCACCCAGGCCTCGGTCAAGGATCTAAACCTTGTGATCGGTCAGCCGGTTTACGCTCTGTTAAAAGCGGTGGCGATGGACCGGCTGATATAGATAGCAATAACTGCCATCACAATCGCCGGTCCCCCCGCGCCGAAATCTAATGACGATGTTTAGTTACGCTGTGCGGCCCAGGCCCCGTTTGACGAGAGAGCCGATCGTCCGCCCGGCATAGGTGATGCAAATCGGGCCGAGTAAATAAAGCGCGAGTTTAACAAAAGTAAGCTCGCCTTGATTCTGCAGCCCGCCGTAAATCGCGATCAGACTGATGACGACGCTCATAACAATAAGCGCCACGTGATTTTTGATGAAAACGCCCGCGGCGAATAAAGCCGCAAGCAGGACCACGCCGATAAGCAAATCTGTATCCATGGTTCTTCCCCCGTTGAAACCGATGCGTAAAGCTAGCGTCTCAGCACACAGCGAAGTGTAGCATGGGGGTGTTGTAGTGATTAAAAATTGTGATTCGCATTTTGGACAATGCAAAAAGAATTTAACGTCGCTTTGTGAACCGACTACGTCGCCACTTTGCGAAACAAAAACACCACGCCGCGGGCGATGTAATGGACGATATAGGCCGAGACGAACGGGCCGATGAAGGCAGCAAAGGCGAGGGAGATTTTATCCTGCGAATTGCCGACGTAAAGAATGATGCCAGCGATAGTCGCGCCCAACACCGTACAGCAAATCAAAATCGGTTTATGGGACTTGGCAAAGATCGCGACCATGTACAGCCCGATGTAGCAAGCGACGATCAGCCATTGCCAAGATGCTAATGCTTCCATGATGCTAACGCTTCCATAATCGGTCTTCCCTTCGTCTCTTGTTCATAAGGCCTCGCTTGTTAACGCCGCGCCGCATCGGTTGGTTGCACGCATAGCCTGCGCCGTCGTTTAATAATCATCTTCGTCGTCGCGTTTTCTTAAGGGCGGAATTTTCAACCGCGGCAATCCGGTTTCCCGCTTGCCCGGCCACAGAACGCGTTTCCGCGGTCGCTTGCTGGGATTTTCCTGATACCATTCTTCCAGGATTTTGTCGCTGGTATCGCTGGGGGCGGCAACGGCTTCCAGCACCTTTAACTGGGCATTGAATTTCTTGGTCGCCGACGCTTCGATCGCCTTGTACAGCTCCAAAATGCTTTGCCCCAGGGCGGTCAGTTCCGCCCCGCCGCCTTGCTTGCCCCCGGCCCCGGCCAGCACCGCAGGCTTGCGAAAACAGTTATTCATCGCCTCGATCAAACTCCACGCCCGGGTATAGGACATGCCGCAGGCCTTGGCCGCCTTGGTGATCGATCGGGTTTTATGGATCGCCTCCAGCAGGGCGATTTTCCCCGGCCCAATGGCGCCGTGGGGGCCAAGCTCGGGGATCAAATCAATGCGCAGGCGCAGGCGTGCCATAGGGATTGAACCTTTGTTACCTATGCCCCTTCCAGGGCAAGAGAGATTCTGATTTAACTAGGTATAGTCGGAGAATAAAACACCCTTGAGGGCCGTCAATACTGATTCAAGGAAGCGGGGAGAACATGGCACAAATCGTCGGGCACTATATCAACGGCAAACCGGTCGCCAGCACCAGCGGCCATACCGGCGATGTGTTCAACCCCGCCACCGGCGAGGTGGTGCGTAAAGTGGCTTTCGCCTCGAAGGGTGAAGTTGATGCCGCGGTCAAGGCCGCCGCCGCCGCCTTCCCGAAATGGGCCGAGACGCCGCCGCTCCGCCGCGCCCGGGTCATGTTTAATCTAAAAGCACTGATTGAATCCAACATGGATCGGTTGGCGAAAATCATTACCGAAGAACATGGCAAGACCATCGTCGATGCCAAGGGTTCAATCCAACGCGGACTTGAAGTGGTGGAATTCGCCTGCGGCATGCCCCATGTTTTAAAGGGCGAGATCACGGAAAATGTCGCAACCAACGTTGATGGCTATACGATCCGTCAGCCCCTGGGCGTTGTCGCCGGCATTTCCCCATTCAACTTTCCGGCCATGATTCCGTTATGGATGGCGCCCATGGCCCTGGCCTGCGGCAACACCTTTATCTTAAAGCCCTCGGAACGGGATCCCAGTTTTTCGTTGGCCCTAGCCGATCTGTTTAAACAGGCGGGCTTGCCCGACGGCTGTTTCAATGTGATCCAGGGCGAGAAGGTGGCGGTGAATGGAATCTTGGAACACCCCGACATCAAGGCGGTCAGTTTCGTCGGCGCCACCGCCACGGCGGAATATGTGTACAAAACCGCGGCGGCCCATGGCAAACGGGTTCAGGCCCTGGGCGGCGCGAAAAACCACATGGTGATCATGCCCGATGCGGATTTGGATCAAGCCGCCGATGCATTGATGGGCGCCGGATACGGCTCCGCCGGTGAACGGTGCATGGCGATATCGGTGGCGGTGGCGGTGGGCGATAAAGTCGGTGATGAACTGATCAAACGTTTGGTGCCCCGGGTGCGGGCGTTGAAGGTCGGGCCCGGCACCGATCCCGATGTGGAGATGGGGCCGCTGATCACCGGGGCTCATCATGCCAAGGTGACGGACTATATTAACCAAGGTGTTGCGGCGGGCGCGAAGCTGGTGGTTGATGGTCGTGGTTTGGATGGAAAAAAACTCAACCTGCAAGGATACGAAAAAGGTTTCTACATGGGCGGATCATTGTTCGATCATGTGACGCCGGGGATGAGCATATATAAGGAAGAGATTTTCGGACCTGTCCTATCGGTGGTGCGCAGTCCCGATTATGCCACCGCGATCGACCTCGTGAACAAACATGAATACGGCAACGGCTGTGCCATCTTCACCCGCGATGGCGATGCGGCGCGGGACTTTGCCGCGAAGGTGCAGGTCGGCATGGTCGGCGTCAATGTGCCGATCCCGGTGCCGGTGGCCTACCACAGCTTCGGCGGCTGGAAACGCTCCTTCTTCGGCGACCATCATATGCATGGCCCCGAAGGCGCACGGTTCTATACCAAGATGAAAGCGGTGACCACCCGCTGGCCCACCGGCATCCGCGCTGGCGCGGAGTTCACCATGCCGCAAGTGGGGGATTAATAAGTTTTATTTTACCAATGATGACCTGGATTTCATTCCAAAGCCGATCAACCTCTTTTACAGCCTCTAAATGATCAATTTCAGGATAGTCTTGAGATCGATCTCGTTTTTGGACAGCAATTTTATGCTTCTCATTTAGAGACTGCCACTCTATGTGGAGTAGTTGTAGTTTTTCTTGAGCTGTAAGAGACATTGGAAGTTCTTTAAATTAGTTGAGACGAACGATTTTCTATCAAAAATATGATATTTTATTCTTCAGTTCTGACAGTTAATTTCTCTAGGATCCAATCTATTTTTTCTTCTCCCGTAGAATATTTTACCGTACTTATTTTAGATAAGTGAGCGATGTAATTAATATTAATTACCCATTCTGCGTCTGTTTGAAAGGTTTCAGATAATTTACCACCGACATCTTCACCGGTTAGAGATCTAATATGAAAATAACCTGGACGTTCAACATCGATACCGACTAGCTCTCCAATAATATTTTCCTGGCTTATAAATTGTTCACTTTTTTGTTCAATAGCTTCTTTAAGCGCTAGAGCATCAGACTTAGAAATTTCGAACTCCAAAGGCTCACTTAAATTCTTTGAAATTGTAATTTTTGTATCCAATCCGTAACGCCAAGTTTCCTGAGCCCAATGGTGAGCCTTGCTTATGGATGCAATACCAACCTTGCTAGCTAATTCACGAAGTTTATCAGAGTCTGTTGCTTTGAGTATTTCAAATACATTGGCAAATGTCTTATCTAACTCGCTTTCGATTAGAAGAAAGCGTTCATTCTGTATCGACATTGAAATAAGAATAGAATTAACCGGCAAAGCCATTGAGAATTCTAGAGACGAAAGTTCTATACTTTCTGTCGATGGAGTGTATCTTTGCTTTGGTGTAGTACGAAGCGCATCAAAGACAGAAGTTATTAGCTCTTGAAAATCAAATATAGTTTTTGCAACTGCTTTAACGGGATAAGAATCTGTTTTTTCCTTTGCGATATGATACTGAACGAGATCAGCTTGAGAGAAACGAAGCTCTTTATTTAATCGTCGCTCTAAGTCACTTCTCCTTTTTTTTATAGAATCAATGTTAAACTGATAAATTTCATTTTCTGGATTTTGTTCAGCAATCAGATCAAGCTTCCTTATCAAGGAGTCTGTATCTTGTAGCTGTTCTATTAAATGCTGAAGCTGGTTCATGGTTATACCGCAAATGGTACAGGAATAACCAAAATACCTTTATCTATGTTCCCTCGGCTACGACCAAATTGACGAAGCCAATAAGCATAAATGTCATCACTTAATGAATCTGTATTAAAAGATTGGATGTAATTATCAATTCTATATTCATTGTATAGCTTAGTCTCTTTAAGATAATTGCAGTACTCCAATTGAGTAGAGGACATATTCTTCACGGTTTCTGTCGTTATCATTAGAACAAGATCTACATCATCTGGATCAAGTTTTTCTGTTAGAAAGCTCCCATCAACCCAGATATTTCCAGGAAAAGCCTGTTGATTTATTTCCAACACTAATTCCTCAAGATTATGCAGCAACATAGGCCTTCTCTTGGAACTAACAAATCTTTCGACACACATTTGGTGCCGGGCTTTTTTGTCTAACTCATGAAAACCACGAGGCAACAATGGTTGCCATTCTTCTTTCGAGGAGCCCACTGGTACAGCCTATTATGTCAAAATTGGATTAAAAATTAGTCAGTAACGATATATAACTAAAAGTTGTATAAAATGATAGTAACAATTTTAGGTTAAACTGAAAGACTTGCCCCCTGCTGATTTCCCGTTAAGATCTGGTTAGCGCTTAGAAACGCATAAAGCACAGGCAACCCGCATGGTCGGGCGGCCTGCCAATACAATACCCACGGGGAATACGCAGGGCGTGTTCAGCCTGTGCTTACACGTTTCTAACCGCCCGGCACCACGGCGCGGCGGGACGTCATGTCGATTTGGCAAAGGGTATGTAGTGTTCTGCGCGGGCTTCTGGCCCTGATCCTGCTTGGGGCCAGCGCGCAGCTAAACGCCGCCGAGATTTTTCCCGGGCCCGTCACCGCTACGGTGATCGATGTCATCGACGGGGATAGTTTACGCCTGCGCGTCCGCATCTGGATCGATCAAGAACTGACGGTGGTGTTGCGCCTGTCGGGCATTGATGCGCCGGAACTTCGTAGTCGTTGTGTAACCGAGCAACGGGCGGGGGAGAAGGCCCGCGCCCTCACCACCTTTCTGGTCACCGGTCAGATGGTGACACTGACCAACCTTCGTCACGACAAATACGGCGGCCGCGTTTTGGGCGAGGTGCGCCTGGCCGACGGCCGCGATCTTGCCGAAACGCTAGTCAAGGCCAACCTCGCCCGCAGTTACGACGGCGGTGCGCGTCAAGGCTGGTGTGGGTAAGCGACTTACTTTCTCAGTCTCTTGCCCAGGTAATGTTCAAAACGCTCAACAACTGCATACTTATTTTCTAAGCCTATCAGAGTTATGGCGACATCGCCGCGGATACTTCGGCGATCAAAAAGAGGATAAAAAAATAGAGCAAAGATGTTTTGTGCTTTGGGCTGAAGCGGCCGCAGAAATATCGGGGCACGAATAACAATCTTTTGCCGGTGTACGGACCAAAAGATGAAAAGTCCGTACGTTATAAAAGCATAATTCATCTTGTCCCAAGGAATGGTGTACCCCCATTGCGACGAGAAAACGCCGTCATCAGATATGATGGCCGCCGCCTCACCTCGCCAAGTTTGGCGCAGGATATGAACGTAGTAACTTAAGAAAACCAGCCAGAACGGAAGAAAAAAGGGGGTCAAAGCCACCATCACGATGAGCTTGCCATTCCACAAAGTGAAATCAGGATGACTGAACGAAACCAGCCAAGGCCTTATCACCACCCAAATCTGAAACACAGCAAATCCGAGCACAGCTAAAAAGCAAAAGATTAGCTTCGGCCAAGAATATTTGACGATCAGCGGCGGCAGAGATTTTGGTGTCTCCGTCAGGGCTATCACCGCTTGTGATGGATTCTTTGGTAGTGCGGTCATCCCCCGTTACTTCATTCGTGGGCCAAGGTAGTGCTGCAAAGTCTCAATTAATTCTAGGCGATTATTTATTATCAAATACGGCAAGGTAACGGTGCCCCAGGTATAACGTCCGTCAAGCATAGGCCCCAAGGTTGACCAAAAAATTTGTGGTTTGGTTTTCTGCAAAGGTTTTAACAAAGCAGGTGCTTGAAAAATAAGAACGGAGGCTATACCGCGCGAGTATAAAATTTTTGCCGAAGTGATCTCATTCCACGGAATGGTAAAGCCCCAGCGCCGCGCATAGACTCCTTTTTCGGTGATGTTACCAAGTGAACCCGTCAGTGCTTGAAAAACAAAAGAACAAAAATTAGCCATCATGAAAAGACTAAACGGAATAAAAATCGGTGCGAAAAACACCATTAAAAAATGCTCGCCATGCCATGAGCGGAAATCGGGATGGGAGAGAGATATGGTCCAAGGTTTAATCACAACCCAAATAGAGTAAGCGACCATGGCTAGGATAAAAGCAAAGTAAAATGCGATCCTTGGCCAGGAAGGACGAACGGTCAGCGGCGGCAGTGATTGTGGTTGATCTTCTCCCATGGGGTAATCCTAACAGGCCGTGGCTAGACCAACTTCAATTGCAGGGAGAGGCCCAAGATCTTTGCCGCGCGCACCAAGGTTTCCAAGGTCACATTCCCTTGTTCAGGGTCAAGCACCCGATCGACCTGAGCGCGGCTGGTGTGCATTTTCTGCGCCAGTTGCGTTTTTGTCATGTGACGTAGCCGCATTGTTTCCTCAAGCTGTAGCGCCACGACTCTTTTTAACGCCACCAAGGTGGCATCATCTTTAATGCCGTCTTCGTCCAGAAATTGCTCAAGTTTTGTCAGGCCATGCAAGCTTCGCTTTGTTTCTTTTTTCTTCGGAGACAGCAGCCGTGCCTGAAGTTTGGGTTTTGTCCCAATATTCTTTATGATGACTCTCATAAAAATTCTCTCATTCGGTTGCGAGCTAAGTTCAGGTCGGCGGCGGACGTAGTCTGGGTCTTTTTAACAAACCCATGTACAATCACCAAAGCTTTGGGAGCTCGTGATTGAAAGAAGATCAATCGCACCTCCCGTTTAGATGGCAGACTGCTGCGCACTTCCCAAAGTCCGTCACCAAGGTTCCGGCATAATGGTAATCCCAAGGGAAAGCCAATCTGCACCGTGCGCAAATCTTCGCCGATGGTCTTGCGATCCTCCGCACTAAAGGAGCGAATCCAGTCAAGAACCACCTCTCTCCCAGACGGCGTCTGGTAGAACAAAGCTGCGTGTCTTGGCATTGTCTAAGATATATGTATCATAAAAGATACGTCAAGATGTGATCGATAAATCAAGCTTAAGGCTAGCAGAGCGCGTTAATTTCGCATCTCTTTTCTGGTTAATGGCTGGAGCGGCTGAATATCTGCCGAAATAAAGCTCGCAAGAATAGTCGCGCAGCGCCAACTATCGCGGCGCGATATGTCATGCACCGATTGTTAATCATTTTATCCCACTCTGACCCTCTCTGGGATTTGGGGGGAATTCCTCCCCAAAACTGCGTCACGAACGTGAGTCTTGAGCCATGAGTTTGAGCATGCGGCGGTTAACCCTGATGCTGGTGGTGGTTTTGTGGGGGATGGGCCTTACCACGATCCTGGCCGCGGCGACCAATGACGCGCCGCCTGTTTCCTCTGGCACGTCGCCTCGACAAGAAAACGGCTTGGGCATTCCTGACGGCGGCATCTCCGGCTCCGGTATCGCCATCGACGGCACGCGCTTCGTCCTTAAAAACAAGGACGGCCGCATTCTGGACCAGAGCGAGCTGATCGGCGCCACCTTCAATTTTCGCGATGCCAACGGTGCGCCCTTACGGGTGCGGCTGGACGGCTATATCAACGATCCCCAGGATCCAACCGGCGAAGTGCTGCTCTATGATTTTAGTTATCAGGACGGCACGGGTCAGTCCCACAACATCTGTCCGCCCGGCCCCGATGGCTTGACCAAGGCCTTTCCCATGTCGGGGAAGTGGACCGATGACGGCACCCATATCGCCGATCCCACCACCTTCAATCTGATTTGCACCGCCGGGGCGATCGGTAAATGCGTGCGGTTCGGCTTTAAACCCTGGGGTAAGCCGCCCGCTGGTGCCAAAGATGACGTCAGGATGTGGGATCTGCATCAGGCCTGCATCCGCGCCGTCCGCGCCGATTACTGCGGCGACGGCATTGGCAATACGGAGAACGGCACCTTGATCGACCTGTTTGATCGCTATGGCATTTTTCCCGAGGACCCCAAGGCCGATGCCGAGAAGAAACTGGCGTTCGAAGCGGCCTTTTCACCCCAAGGGGCGATCTGTGTCGCCCGTACCCGCATTCCCGAGCGGGCAACCTTGGACAGTTTAGCCAAGGCCTGTCCGCGGCTGGCGCAAAAACTGGGCCCGGCCTGCACCGAGGCCGAGGTGAAGAAAAATCCCCAGGCGATTATTTTTCTTAAATCCATCGACCGGACGGTCGGGAAATAACCTCCGCACGGCCGGAAAATAATCCACCGCAATCGCGAAATAATCGATCGCACGGCCGCGAAATAAGTCTCGGCAATAATAGTGCGCAATAATCGTACGCGAAAGCGGCGCATCGCTCTTGCCGTTGGTCATCGCGACGGCATAATTTGAAATGCGCGGGTCGGCAGAAAAATTTTCTGGAAAAAATAGTTTAATTTTTTGCGCCGGGATTTTTTGAAGGATTCAGCCGACATATTTATGTATGCAAATTGTTTTTTATCCAACGATTACGCCATAAGGTTTCATCGCGAAGTTCGACTTTACTTTGCGTTAATCTCTTCCCGCTACACCAAGTCCTGTCGACGATAGTCATACGGTTGTCTTCACAATCGGGCGTCTTCGCCGGCGGATCTGGGCAACATTTAACCTTACGGGGAGTCAATTATGAAACGGTCATTCATCATCGGTGCGGCAGCGGCGGCAGCTCTTTTTGCTTCGGCACCGGTCTATGCAGGTTTTGGTTGGAACGGCGTCAATCTCAACGGTATCGGCTTTAATGGTATCGGCTTTAACGGTATCGGCTTTAACGGCTTTAAGGCTAACGGCATTGGTTTTAACGGTATCGGCTTTAACGGCTTTAAGGCTAACGGCATTGGTTTTAACGCTAATGTTTGGAACGGCAATCAAGCCTCCGCTGCCGGTCAACCAGGACTTAATCTCACCTTTGAGGGTGTCACCTTATCCACCGGTGAAACAGTGGCGGCGAAATAAGTCTCATCTCATTATTCATTCTGTCGAAATAGGCCCCGGGTTTACGACCGGGGTTTATTTTTGGTGGGCGTCGACTCTAAATTTCAGGAAGAAAATTCGTTTTTTATCATATTAAATTCGGATTCATCATGTTTTGCGCGCCGCCGATTTCGTCTATACTTTGTACGGAAAAGATTTCGCAGAGAATGTTCCCTATGTTGACACGGCGCGGATTTTTATTGGCCCGGGCTCCGGAAAAGAAAGCGGATCCGGCAGAAGCCGACGGCACCGTGTCCTGTGATCCCACGGTGCACGAGCGGCTGCATCTCGTGATGACGGCCTCATTAGAGGGCAAGAACGCCACGGCGGAAGAACGGGCCGCCATGATCCGCGCCAATGTCTGCCCGTTCTGCGGCGTTAAATTGGCGGACGCGTTATCGGCGTATGCGGAGAATAAACCCATTTCTTGATCGGCTATAATTTCATCCGATCCCCAAGATACTGGTGCAAAGTGCCGATCACGCTTTGAGGATTTTTGATAAGACCTGGCAATTTGATAAGACCTGGCAAAAAGACTGTGCCGCGGGCCCCGCGACTATCAATCATCCAACCAAAGAAAAATGAAAACGTCCCGGATTGCTGTAGCGGTTTGAGAAAAGCCGAAGCTTCAATGAGAATATATTGCCGAAACCCAAGCCGCCGATGGACTGTCGTTTTATCGATGACATTCCAGGGCAAGGTGAAACCCCAGCGCCTCGAGAAAATGCCTTTGTCTGTGATTATTGCGGCGGGATAACCTTTGAGTGCCTGGCATAAAAGATGGATGGGGCTCGCCAGCATGATGATCCCGAAGGGAAAGATGAAGGGGAAATAAAGGGGAAGCCTGATGCCTCTTCTCCGTTCGTACCAAGACGAAAAATCAGGATGAGAAAAATCGACGGACCAAGGCTCTGCTATTCCCCAAACTAGGGCTAGAAAAATCGCCAAAAAGAAAACGAGGACGAACAAAATCTTTGGCCAGGAGTAATAAACCACAAGTGGCGGTAATGGTTTGGGCGCGCTGTGTCTGGTAAGGTTCTCCATGGGAGCATGGTATCAGTTGGGCAAAACTTATCACCTTCTTTCCCGTCAAACAGGCATTAAAATTTGTCCGCATATGGCAAAAAAGGAGAAGCGCTAGGCCTCTCCCTTTTGCTTTCTAACTCAGGCGTAGTTTTTACTTCGCAGTATAGATTTGATCGAACACGCCGCCCTCGGCGAAGTGGGTGGCCTGGGCGCGTCTCCAATCCCCCGCCAGCTCTTCCAGCGTGAACATCCGCAGTTTCGGCAGACGGGCGATGTCGGCCGGCGCGGCGTTCTCTGGATGAATCGGTCGGTAATAATGCTTGGCGGCGATCGCCTGGCCTTTCGGCGAATAGAGAAACTGCAGGTAAGCCTCGGCCTGTTTGCGGGTCTTCTTCGCATCCACATTGGCGTCCACCAGCGCTACCGGCGGCACCGCCAGGATCGACACCGACGGCAGGACGATATCGAACTTGTCCTTGCCGAATTCTTGCCTCGCCAGGAAGGCTTCGTTCTCCCAGGCGATCAGCACGTCGCCGATTTCCCGCTCGGCGAAGGTGATGGTGGAACCGCGGGCGCCCGTGTCCAGCACCGGCGCGTTCTTGTACAGTTGCGCGACGAAGGCTTTGATCTTGGTCTCGTCCTTGTTGAATTTTTCGGCGGCATAGCCCCAGGCGGCAAGATAATTCCACCGCGCGCCGCCCGATGTCTTGGGATTGGGCGTGATCACCGCGATGCCCGGCTTCACCAAATCGTCCCAGTCTTTGATTGCTTTGGGGTTACCCTTGCGCACCAAGAACACGATGGTCGAGGTGTAGGGCGCGCTGTTATTCGGCAGGCGCTTTTGCCAATCAACCGGCAATTTTTTGGCGATGGTGGCGATGGCGTCGATGTCGGCGGCAAGGGCAAGGGTCACTACATCGGCCTCAAGTCCGTCGATCACCGCCCGGGCCTGTTTGCCCGATCCGCCGTGGCTGGCGCGGACCGTGACGGTCTCGCCGGTTTTGGCCTTCCACTCCGCCGCAAAGGCCTCGTTGATCTCTTTATAGAGCTCGCGGGTCGGATCGTAAGACACGTTCAGCAGGCTGACCGGACCTTGCGCACTCGGCGTTCCACCCGATTGGGCTTTCGCCGGGAAGGCGATGGTCAAGGCATAGGCAAGGATCAGCAGAATAAACAAGGTCACGACGCCGGTGCGGAATCCCGTCTGGAATCCGGGCGCGCGGATGAAATCGGATAATTTGTTGATCATGAGTCCCCACTCCCTTTCCCAACTATCTTGATCAAATTAGTCGTCAAAAGGCAAGGCAGAATTCGAGGGAGAGCTTGGACAGGTTTTAGCAAGAAAGGGTTAATTCACAGAATATCTAACTATTATAAGTAGTTAGATCAATTAGATATTGGCCCCAGACCAGGTGGTGGCACCTTGGGGCGCCTCGTCGCCGCGGTTTTCCGCGGCGGCACTCCGGTCCAAAACCGATTGGAGATTGGTCCGGTCCATCACCTCGATGGTGGCCTCGTAGACGCCAGCGAACATGTGGCGGACCGCGCAGGATGCCTCGTCGCGGCAGTCGGCACAGCGGCGATAGGCGGTGCGGCTGAGGCAGGGCAAGGGTGCGACCGGCCCATCGATCAGCCGCAGCACCTGGCCGCAGGCGATCTGCGCCGGCGTCTTGGCCAGGGCATAGCCGCCGATCTTGCCGCGCTTGCTGGCCACCAGGTTGCCGCGCTTCAAATCCAGCAGTATCTGCTCGAGAAAACTGCGCGGAATGGCCTCACGCTCGGCGATCTCCTTGATCTGCAGCGTGTCGCCGGCGGGCAGGCGGCTTAAGGCCAAGAGGGCCTTAAAGGCATAACGGGCTTTTTGCGAAATCATGTTAACCGACAAACTTGATCAGTTAACTGGGAATGTAAAGAGGGAAGCTGCGGTTATCGCCTTTTCCGGGCGGCCACACCAAAACACTACCGGCCGAAGACCATCAGGGCCCGCCAAGGTCAGCTGCCGAAATCAGCTCAGGGAACAACGGGCCAAGCCGATGAGCCGGGCTTCCGGATTATCTTCGACTTCAGAGATATGCTTTGCATGGTTCGATCTCTATCGAAGCATGAATTGGCGTGCATAGTTATAATAAAACCAGACATTAATTATCACCGATCTTTAAGGGTACACAATGACCCCAGTTCCGATTGCACCGCCGACCGGATCGCAAACCGCCCCTAAACTCGACCTGCTGTTGCTTGTTGCCTTGGCGACCTTGTGGGGTGCGTCCTACACCCTGATCAAGATCGGCGTCGCGACCATTCCGCCGGTGACCTTCATCGCTGCGCGAACATTGATCGCCGGCGGCATTCTTTTGGCCATTCTTCGCCTTCGCGGCGTCAGGCTGCCGCGGGATGGTGCGATCTGGCGGCGTTTTTTGTTTCAAGCCTGCCTTAACAGTGTCATCCCGTTTACCTTGATTGCCTGGGCCGAGCAGACGGTGGATGCGGGGCTGGCCACGATTCTAAATTCCACCACGCCGATCTTTGCCTTTTTGTTGACGGCGATGATCACCCGTCATGAAGCCTTGTCGTTGCGTAAACTGTTCGGTGTGATCGCCGGCATCACCGGCATTGTTCTCATCATCGGGGTCGAGGTGTTTCACGGCGTCGGCGAAAACATCGTGGCCCAGCTCGCCATCGTCGCCGCGACCATCTGTTATGCCGGGGCGGCGATCTTCGGCCGCGGATTTAAAGGTCTTGATCCGATGCTGCCGGCGGCGGGATCGCTGCTGTGCGGTGCGCTGATTCTGATCCCGCTCAGTCTTGTGGTCGATCGGCCCTGGACTCTGATTCCCGCGGCGGAGTCGTTCTATGCCTTGCTGGGCCTGTCGATATTTTCAACCGCCCTGGCCTTCGTCATTTATTTTCGCCTGATCCATAGCTTGGGGTCGGTTGGCACCACGGCCCAGGCCTATCTTCGCGTGCCGATTGGCGTTGCCATCGGTGTGGTGTTTCTCGGCGAAGCCTTGACGCCGACGGCCTGGATCGGCTTTGCCTGCGTCATTGCCGGTGTCGCCGCCATGACATTGCCGTCGCGCAACCGCGCATAGAGTGGCGGCGGGCTAGGGCGTCTCCGGCGGGATTCGAACCCACGGCCCCAGGATTAGGAATCCTGTGCTCTATCCTACTGAGCTACGGAGACATAAGCACATCAGCAAAACGACTATAGCATAGCCTCATGCCGACCCTGCAACAGAGGCCGGCAACAGAGGGGTTTAATCCGAGCCTTATCTTCCTTTATTTTACCTTCGTTTTCATCCGCTCGGTCGCGGCGACAAGGGCGGTACGGATTCCCGGTTCGATGGCGGCGTGACCTGCATCGGGCACCACCACATATTCCGCTTCGGGCCAGGCGCGGCTCAGGCTTGCTGCGGTCGCTATGGGGCAGATCACATCATATCGTCCCTGGACGATGGTGCAGGGCAGGTGGCGAATTTTTTCCACACCGCGCAACAGCTCGCCCTCTTTCAAGAAGGCAAGGTTGATCATGTAATGGGCTTCAAGCCGGGCCAGGGCGAGCGCCGTATCATCGCCACTGCCGCCGAGTGAATTGGGTAGCAAGGTTGCGCAGGCCGTTTCATAATTACTCCACGCATGGGCAAACGGTAAGTGATTTTCCGGCACTGGATCAATCAGCCGTTTGTAATAGGCTTGCAAAAGATCGCCCTGTTCCGCCACCGGGATCATCGCTGTGAAAGCGGCATAGGCTTCGGGAAAAAAATTCCCCATGCCCTTCACGAACCACTCCACCTCTTGCGGGCGGCACAGAAAAATTCCGCGCAAGACAAGACCAAGAACGCGGGTAGGATGGGTGATGGCATAGGCAAGACCAAGGGTCGATCCCCAGGATCCACCGAACACCATCCATTTGTCGATTCCGCGCTCGATACGTAGCGCTTCTATATCGGCGACGAGGTGCTGGGTGGTGTTGTCTTCGATCGAGGCTACGGGGCGCGAGCGACCCGCGCCGCGTTGATCGAACAATACCAGCCGCCAAAAATCCGGATCGAAGAAACGCCGATGGCCGGTGGTGCATCCGGCGCCGGGCCCGCCATGGAGAAATATCGCCGGAACGCCGTGAGGCACGCCGCACTCTTCCCAATAAAGACGGTGGATCGGGCTGACCTGCAGGATCCCGGTGGTATGGGGCTCCACGGGCGGGAAAAGATCGGGTGCACCACTGAGATCGGGTCGCGACATATCCATAAAGTTTCCTCCAAGATCGCTTACGACGCGATGTTTTCCTTTCCTCTGACCTGTCTTAGGATACGGCCCAGGAGGGCCGATGACAGGTAGAGGGATATTTTTATGCAGCCTAGTATGCCTGGCCCTGGCATCCATGGCCAGCGGCACGGAAAACCTGGCCGCCAAGGAACCAAAAACCGTGTTTTTTGCGGGGCGTGTGGCCGCGGTGGTTGATGGACAAACGGTTCGGCTGGAACAGGGCGGGGAAGTGCGGTTGCTTGGAATTAATATTCCTCCCGGCGAAAATGAAAAGGTCGTTAGCGTCTTAAAATCTTTGCTCGAGGCGCAAGAGGTCCAGCTGATAGAGACCGGACCGCATCGTGATCGCTGGCGGCGATTGGTGGCGCAAGTCATGCGGGCGGATGGTCTTTGGATTCAAGGTCACTTGGTTCGCGAGGGGCTTGTTCGCGTAACGGGCGATCCCGATCACCGGATGATGCTGACGGAGCTCTTGCATCTTGAGGATCAAGCGCGCCAAGCGCGGCGAGGCATCTGGGGGAATAAGGATTTGTCGCCGCGCCGGGCGGCGTTCATGCCCCGCGCCACCGGCACCTTCGAGGTGGTGGAGGGAACGGTGCTGTCGGCGGCGGTCGTCGGCGGTCGGGGCTATCTTAATTTTGGTGAAGACAGAAACCGCGATTTCACCATTGCCGCCGAGCCGGAGGTTATGCGGACCTTCACCAAGTCCGGCATCGACTGGCGTCGTTATCAAGGCCGACAGATTCGGGTGCGCGGCCATGTCGGATTTTTTGCCGGACCGCGGATCGATGTGACTTACCCGGAACAGATCGAGATTGTGGGCGATGCGTCACCGCTTGCGGTTCAGTCGGAAAGAACGAACGACCCCACGGCGAATGATCCCAGCCTGGCGGAGCGGCCTTAATTTTGCCGTTAAGAAAATCGTCAGGAACTCTTTATACAATCATGCATTTACACCATGGCTAAGCTTTATTTAGGGACGGGTCTTAAAATTCATCCCGAGATGGCTTAGCTTAAGGATGACCAAGTCTTCATCAGGAGTGCGACGACATGCTGACTTCCTCTCTTCGCCAGGTCGCCCTTTTGGCCGCGGCTGCCGTGTTTGCTCTGGCAGCGGTGCCGGCCGGCGCGCAGCAAAGCGGCGGCACCGGGAATAACCGGCTTCTCCGCATGTTCGAATTGTCGCCGGAACAGGAAAAGAAAATTGCCGAGGACGAGCATCCAAAAATTCTGGAGCAGTTTGGCGGAGAGTATCAAAACCCGGCGTTGAAGCAGTATTTGGACGGCATGGTGGCGTATCTTGGCAAATTGTCGGATCAACCCAGCGTTCAGTACCGCTTGACGGTATTAAACTCACCGGTGGTCAATGCCTTCGCCTTACCGGCGGGGCGGATCTATATCACCCGCGGATTGTTGGCTTTGGCGGATAACGAAGCCGAGGTGGCGGGTGTCCTCGCCCATGAAATGGGGCACGTTACCGGGCGCCACGCGTCGCAACGCTACGCCCGCGCCTCGGCCAGCAGTTTAGGCGTCGGTGTTTTGGGCGTCTTGGGTCAAGTTCTGCAAGGCACCGAGCTTGGCGGCCTCGCCGGAACCTTGGGCCAGGTGGCGCAAACCGGCGCGGTTCTTTACGTTCAAGGCTATTCCCGCGATCAAGAATATGAAGCCGATAGTTTGGGCGTCAAAACGCTGAACAAAACTAACTATGATCCGCAAGCCATGGCAAGTTTTCTGGGCAAGCTGCAGGCGCATACCAGTTTGCAGGCGCAGATCATGGGCCAGGCCGACACCTCGAACAAGGTCAATCTTTTGGCGACCCATCCGCGCACCGCCGACCGGATTGAACGGGCGATTCAACAGGCGGGGCCATCCTCCAAGCAGCGCCAATTGGGACGCGAGCAATATATTCAACGTCTCGACGGGCTTTTGTACGAGGATGATCCGGAACAGGGCTATGTCCGCGGCACAAAATTCTATCATCCGAAGATGCGCTTCTTCTTCGAGGTGCCAACCGGATTTAACCTGATCAACGGCACCACCGAGGTGACGGCGGTTGGCCCGGGTCAAGAGGTGATCCAGTTCGATGCCGGGACGCAAAATTTCTCCGGCGCGATGACCGATTACTTGGCGACGTCTTGGAAAAATCCCCAAGCCCCGCTGCGTAATTTAGAACGCTTCAGCGTCAATGGTATGGAGGCCGGAACGGCCATGGCCACGGTGGCGCAGCAGGACGGCAGCCGCAAGGATGTGCGTCTGGTGGCGATCCGCGGCGACAATGCTATTTATCGCTTCCTCTTTATCACCAGTCCGGAATCGACGCAGAAATTCGCCGAGGCGTTTCGGCGCACGGCGCAAAGCTTTCGCCGTCTGACCGACGCCGAGATCGCGGCCTTGCGTCCGCTGGCGATCCGCGTGCATCAAGTGCAGTCGGGCGAGACCATCGACAGCCTGTCCGCCACCTTCCCTTATGATCGGTTCAAGCGCGAACGGTTCATGGTGCTGAACGGCCTGTCGGGGGCGAACGCTGCATTAAAGCCGGGACAGATGGTGAAGCTGGTGCAAGAACAGCGCTAGGGGAGAGGACTGCTGCCGTTTTTCAACCAAAGGCTTAAAGCTTGTTCGGAGAATTTGCCGGCGGCGAGTTTTAAAAAGACATCGATCTTGTCTTGTGCTGAAGCGGCAACTGTCCATCCATGGAGGCTAAGAAACAAACGGGTAGCGACAAAGGCTGTTCGTTTGTTTCCATCTAGAAAAGGATGATTGCTAGCAAGGCCGAAACCATAGGCAGCAGCAAGGTCAAATACGGTCGGATCTTTATATGCCGCGAGATTTTGCGCCCGCGCCAGGGCACTTTCAAGCAGACCTAAATCTCGAATACCGTCGATCCCGCCGTGTTCAGAGATTTGCCGAGAATGGATAGCCAGAATAACCGGCAGGGAAATCCAGCGCCATGTGCTCACCTAATAGAGCTCACTTCGCCAGCACACGAAGAACATCACGGTCTTCGCGCATGATGGTTTCCGCTTGCTTCATCTGTTCTTCGAATTCGGGATCTTGCGCGGTAATCCGAAAGCCATCGGTTGCCTCAGTTAGATAAAGGGCATCGCCTTTTTCAACGCGCAGCCGCGCCAAAACTTCTTTGGGCAGGATAACGCCAACTGAATTGCCAACTGTGGTGAGCTTAAGAGAGATCATGAGTAATTCCATACGTTATAACGAATAATATAACATGATTATTGTTATAATCAATCGTTTATTTGTTTAAATAACTGAAGGAGTTAGGCTGTATTGAATCCCAAAAGATAGGGAAGGGTAAGGATTCACCAATAATAAAAATACGCTCGAAAATATTATTCTTTTTCACTTTTTCCCAGAATCTCAGAACGGAAGGAAGAAACTTACCAAGATCACCCCTCAAGGGAGGGTAACGATCATCGAAAGTGATAACGAGCCATAGACCTTGATATTTAGGATCGTATTTTCCACAAAAAGCTCTAGTTAAATTACAGTAGAGTGCTCGCTTTTTAGGCGATAGATTTACCCACTGCGCGAGAGCAAGTTGTTCTTTGGTTATCTTATCTCCTTTTCGTTCAACATTAATAAATTCAAAAGCTGGAGCTCTGCCATAGAGCTCTAAATGATCCATTCGATGACGCTCATTTATAAAATAGCGTTTTTTACCTATAGACTGATCCGAGGGTGATTCCTGCTTAGGAAGAGGTTTATTAGTTCCAAATAAACCACCACCACGAACGCATTCGACTTTTTGTGATGTGCCCTTACTAAAAAAGATTTCTCCATCAAAGGAATGATCTTCTCCAGAAAAAGAAAGATGAGTTGCTGACAGGTGCGAAGCAAGAGCATTGAGAGGGCAGATCTCATAGAAAAAATGTTTATGTAGTTTTCCGCTCATTAAATCTTCACGAGCGATCACGGCATCAATAGAATTTTTCACTTCGGACAAAGAAAAAGGCTTGCTGGTTAGCAAGCCTTTAACGACTGAAATGGTAGATAGAGAAGAGAGGTCTATACCATTCACAACTAAATCCAGTTAAGTATCCAAGAAGCTCCGCAGTTTGCGGCTACGTGATGGATGCTTCAGCTTACGTAAAGCCTTGGCCTCGATCTGACGGATACGCTCGCGGGTGACGCTGAACTGCTGGCCCACTTCTTCTAGCGTGTGGTCGGTGTTCATGCCGATGCCGAACCGCATCCGGAGCACGCGTTCTTCACGGGCGGTCAGAGACGCCAGAACCCGCGTCGTCGTTTCCCGCAGGTTGCCTTGGATCGCCGCATCCAATGGCTGCACGGCGTTCTTGTCTTCGATGAAATCGCCCAAGTGACTGTCTTCCTCGTCGCCGATCGGGGTTTCGAGACTGATCGGCTCTTTGGCGATCTTCATCACCTTGCGCACCTTCTCCAGCGGCATGGCTAGCTTCTCGGCCAATTCTTCCGGCGTTGGTTCGCGGCCGATTTCGTGCAGCATCTGCCGGCTGGTGCGAACCAGCTTGTTGATGGTCTCGATCATATGCACCGGAATACGAATGGTGCGGGCCTGATCGGCGATCGAGCGGGTGATCGCCTGACGGATCCACCAGGTGGCGT
>CAYNIC010000017.1:0-46378 GCA_964397465.1 uncultured Rhodospirillales bacterium | reverse complement strand
CCAGCGGCATCAACAACCCCTCAAACCTCGCCTCATGGCTCGGACTCGATCCCGCTGTGTACAAGGCTTATCTTGATTCTGACGGGGTAACGATCACGCTGACCGATCTGATGAACAATCCCGTCGATGCTTCCGGTAGTATTACTTTAAATGATAATTCAGTGCTTAATTTTTCAAACGTTGAGAAAATCGTTCTGGGTCAGATCCAACAACTAGGAGCCATCAACGACAAGTTTTCCGGTAGCAATCTGCAAAATCCTGGCAAGAACGATTATGTCGCCGGCGGTCTAGGCAACGATACGCTAGACGGCAGCGCAGGCGATGATAAGCTGTGGGGCGAAGCCGGTAATGATACGCTCATCGGCGATCTCGGCAAAGACAGCCTGGATGGCGGTAGCGGCAACGATAACCTGAGCGGTGGTGCTGATATTGATACCCTGTTCGGCAATTCCGGTAACGATACGCTTGGCGGAGGCGACGGAAACGACGTCCAGTTCGGCGGTAGCGGCAATGATATCATATCTGGCAATGCCCAACACGACAGCCTTTTCGGCGGACTTGGAGATGATAAGGTATATGGCGGCGATGGTGATGACTCAGTGTTTGCCGGCGACGGAAAGGACACGCTATATGGCGATGCAAATAATGATCGTTTGTATGGTGAAGCCGGCGATGATCTGATTTATGGGGGCGATGGTAATGATACGATCACCCTAGGCGATGGCAAGGACAAAGGTTACGGCGGTAACGATACCGATACCCTAATCGGTGAAGGTGGGGACGACAGTCTTTATGGTGATGCCGGCGACGATAGGCTTTATGGCAATAGCGGAAAAGACGTACTCTTTGGGGGTGCGGATAACGATACTGTCCTGTTCGGACTAGGCGACGGTATCGATAGCTTTGATGGCGGCACCGGATCGGATACCATTCAAATCCTCAGCGATCCCCTGCCTGGTAATATCGGTGACTGGCTAAAACTGACCGTAGGTAGCTATATCGTACAACCCAACGGCAGCATCAGTCTGAGTGCTGATGCGGCGGGCAGCATCACCCTCCCCGACGGCTCTATCCTTAACTTCAAAGGCGGGGAAACCATTGTCTTTGGCGGGCTGAGCATTTTTGGGAATAATAATGCAAACACTTTAACAGGCACCTCTGGTGGCGATATACTATTTGGAGCCGGCGGCAACGACGTTTTAGATGGTGGTGTTGGCAAAGATAGTTTGATCGGCGGCCTCGACGACGACACTGTCTATGGCGGCGCCGGAAACGATGTTGCTCACGGTGATGCAGGAAACGATATCATTGATGGTGGTTCTAACAATGATAGCTTAACGGGGGACGATGGCGCCGATATTCTGCAAGGCGGAGATGGTGCGGACACTATCTTTGGCGGAAATCAAGATGACTCTATCGATGGTGGAATAGGTGGCGACATAGTTGCAGGTGATGATGGTAATGATCATATCGCTGGTGGCAACGGAAACGACACACTAACAGGCGGCCTGGCAAATGACATCATAGAAGGTGGGGATGGAAATGATACCATCACGCTTGGAAATGACGCTGATAGCGGTTCCGGCGGAGACGGCTTTGACATGCTGGATGGCGGCGCCGGTGCCGACTCTCTTGCCGGCGATGCAGGGGGAGATTCTTTAATCGGCGGTAGTGAGAGCGATATTCTCGAAGGCGGCGCCGATAATGATTACCTCGACGGCGGAGCCGATACGGACAGCCTCTATGGCGGCACGGGTAATGATGTTCTCGACGGTGGTTCGCAAGACGACACGATCGTCGGTGGTGAAGGCAATGATACTATTATTGACGGCGCGGGCACAGATTCTGCCGCTGGCGATGCAGGAAGTGACGTCTATTACTTTGGTTTAGGTGGCGGAACAGGAAATTTCTTTGCAGGCGGCTCCGGCGATACGGACGCCGTGTTCCTCTTTGACGGTCAGCCTGGCGGATTAATCACTGATTGGCTCACTCTTGATGCCGGATTTACCTGGGAAGTATCTCCTGAAGGCTATCTCATTTTAAAAGACATGGCGACCAATACAGTCGCCGATGCTTCCGGCGTCATTACCCTGGCAGACGGATCAATGTTGACGTTTTCGGGAATCGAAAAGATCTATTTCCCGCCAATCAACACCATCACAGGCACGGCCGGTGCTGATGTATTGCCCGGAACCAGCAAGGCCGACTACATAACAGGACTTGATGGAAACGATAGCCTTGTTGGCAGCGATGGAAACGATACGCTGGAAGGCGGCAACAATGACGATATCCTTGATGGCGGTGCCGGCTCAGACAGTATCCTTGGTGGGATGGATACAGATACACTCGTCGGAGGAGCTGGTCATGATTATCTTGACGGCGGAGACGGAAACGACGTCATTCATGGAGATTTCGATATTTTTGACGTAGGAAACGACACCGCTTGGGGTGGTCAAGGCATAGACGACATTACTGGCTATAGCGGCAACGACGTCCTATACGGTGGAGATGACAACGATCGCCTCTACGGCACAGACGATAATGACACCCTCTATGGAGATAGCGGTAATGACACACTCGATGGCGGGGCAGACTTAGATACGCTTGTCGGTGATGCCGGCTTAGACACTTTATATGGCGGTACCGGCAATGACAGTCTCGATGGCGGCGCTGATAGTGACCAATTAAGCGGCGGCGACGGCGACGATTCGATCAAAGGTGACTCCGGCGCTGATATTATTTATGGAGGCTTACATAACGATTCAGTCGACGGTGGTATGGATAACGATCTCATCGATGGTGGCGACGGACTAGATATTCTTGCGGGTTCTGACGGCGACGACACGCTCATTGGCGGCTTAGGTGATGATTCTCTTTTTGGCGGCAATGACGGAGACATCCTAGAAGGTGGACTAGGCATAGATAAAGCCTATGGTGATGCGGGAGATGACACCTATCATTATGGCTCGACTGATGGTGCCGATAGCTTTGATGCCGGTGCCAACGATATGGATACCATTGCCTTCATTAATGGTCAGCCAGGAGGTAATATTTCAGACTGGTTAATACTTGATGATCCCAATAACTACATGTGGGTTGTCGAAATGGACGGCAGTCTGACGCTTCGCGATAAAGCGACAAATATGATTGTCGACACCAGCGGCACAATCGATCTTGGTAACGGGAATGTTCTCACTTTTGATAATGTCGAGAAGATCGTCTTTACCGTGCCGGGAACAATATGGACCGGCACCAATGGTGTCGACCAATTCCAAGGTGGAACCGGGTCTGATACCGCTTATGGTCTTGGCGGTAACGATAGTCTCGTCGGCAACGGCGGTAATGATGTGTTGTATGGAGACAATGGCGCTGACAAGCTCTATGGCGGTGCCGGCAGCGACACTCTGGATGGCGGTACCGATGCCACGAACAATTCGCTTTATGGCGGCAGCGGAAACGACACCGGCTATGGCAGTTCAGGCAACGACGTCATGAATGGCGAAGTTGGCGATGATGTTCTTAACGGAAATGCCGGAAACGATATTCTCCGTGGTGATGAGCTAAACGGAGCTTATGTCGGTAACGACACAGTATTTGGCGGCATCGGTAACGATATAATCTACGGCAACTTAGGGGACGATACTCTCCAAGGGGAGGCCGATATGGATAGCATTTACGGCGATGCCGGCTTTGATATCATCGCCGGCGGAACCGGTAATGACATTCTTTTCGGGGACGCCGATAGTGACATCATTAACGGCGACGACAATGATGATTATGTTTTCGGTGGGACCGGCACCGATACGCTTAGCGGCGGCCTTGGCAATGATACGCTCTATGGCGGTGACGGTTACGATTACTTAACAGGAGGAATGGGTAACGACTACATCATGGGCGATAAACAGGCCGCCGACGCTTTCGGTAACGAAGGCGATGATATCTACCTTTTTAGCGCGGTATCTGGTGTCACCCACAACTTTGATGGCGGAGCCAATGATCTTGATAAATTAATTCTTGTGGATGGCAAGCCCGGGGGTGCCGTTTCAAGCTGGCTTGTTCTAACTCAAGGCACCTATGTAGATATGGGTGGCTATTTTGCCCTTTCGGCGGACTCTGCCGGGACCATCCTTCTTCCAGATGGCTCACAAATCAACTTTACAAACCTTGAAGAAATCGCCTTTACGGAGCCTGGTCAAACTCTAACCGGCGGCAACAATACGGCGGACTATTTCCAAGGTGGCAGTGGCAATGACCTCATTTACGGAGGAGCCGGAACCGGCTTCGATGTGATGTACGGCAATGCTGGTAATGATACCTTGGCACCTACTGGAACGAATGCCGCGTCAGTTTATGGCGGGACCGGAGACGATATTCTGATTGGTACCGGACCGTCTATTTCTTATGGCGGCGACGGTTTTGATACCTTCAGCGGTTCCAACAGCAACGATCAGATGTACGGGGGCAATGATAACGATCACCTCCAGGGTTTTGACGGGAACGACGGCCTTCGTGGTGATGCAGGGAATGACATCATCTATGGTGGCAACCAAAACGATACCTTGTCTGGTGAACTTGGTAACGACACTTTATATGGCGATGACGGCAACGACTTCCTCTATGGAGGTGGCTACAACAATGGGCTTGGAGCGGGCGACAGTTCCGGTGCAACCAATGTTCTTTATGGAGGCTCAGGTAACGACATAATTCATGGCGGCACCTTGAACGTCAGCGATACTATCTTTGGCGGTGCTGATGCCGATACCCTATACGGTCATGGTGGAAACGATACCATTTCCGGAGGACTTGGCGATGATATTGCTTTTGGTGACGGCAACAATGACGTCTATTTATATGACGCGCAAGGCAATGATGTATTCCATGGCAACGCAACGCTGAATGTTGCCGAAGCGGGCGCCATAGATACCATCTCCTTACAAAACGGCAACCCGGGCGACCCCATGTCTTGGCTAACTTTAACTCAAGGATCCATCATGAATTATGATCCCGCGACGGGAGTCATTACGCTTAGTAACGATGCCGACGGCACGATCAACTTCGGCCCAGGGTCGACTTTAGACTTTACCGACCTTGAGCAAATTATTTGGACACCATAACCAACTTTCTTATGTCTACCAAAAAAGGGGCCGTAAATACGGCCCCTTTTTATCATTTGGCTTGGTGACTACGTCTATTTCGACATAGGTGTCACAGCCTTGGGATCTAGTTTCACATGGATGATGGCAGGCTTATTAGATGCAGCCGCTCGATCAAACGCCGGAAGAAAGTCTTCGGTCTTAATAACCGTCTCGCCATGACCGCCATGAGCGCGGGCCAAAGCAGCAAAGTCCGGATTGATAAGCGAAGTCCCACTGGGACGCCCCGGAAACTCCCTCTCTTGATGCATGCGAATAGTACCGTATAGCTCGTTATCGATCACCACCACAACAATCGGCAGCTTATACTGAACCGCTGTGGCAAACTCTTGCCCCGTCATTTGAAAGCAGCCATCACCGGCAAAGGCGATGACCGGCTTGGTTGGATTGACTAACTTCGCCGCTACCGCTGCCGGCACCCCATAACCCATCGAACCGGAGGTCGGCGCCAGCTGCGTACGATACCGCCGGTATTGCCAAAACCGATGTACCCAGATGGCATAGTTGCCCGCACCATTGGTAATAATGGTGTCATCAGGTAGTTTGGCCCGGAGGCTCTGTACGATCTGACCATACTGAACGGCGCCGGGAATTATTGTTGATTGACTAAAGGCTTCGTAGTCTGCCCGCGCCGAGGTCGTCCATGACTTACGCTGAGCATCCCCTTTCACTGGTAGGCTTCTTACTGCAGTAGCGAACGGCCTCATGCTTGAAACAATAGCTAGGTCCGGATGATAAACCCGACCTAATTCTGAAGCATCGGGATAGACGTGAATCAACCGCTGCGGCGCCTTGGGGGCGACCGGCAAGGTATAGCCCGATGTCGTGGCCTCGCCCAACCGCGCGCCAACGACTAACAATAAATCTGCCTCGCGGACTCTGGCCGCCAACTTAGGATCGGGGCCGATACCCAAGTGCCCAACATAAAGCGGATGACGATTATCCATGCGATCCTGGGCGCGAAAACTCGCGGCAACAGGAATATCCTGCGCTTCGGCAAAGGCGGTGAAGGCTGACACCGCATCTGTAGTCCACCCAGCTCCGCCCAGAATGGCGAGCGGTTTTTGCGACTGAGCCAACTCTGCCGCAAGGTGAGATAGAGCCTCGGCGCCGGGCTCTGCATCAATACAAGAATAAGCAGGCAGGTCGGCAACCTCGGCTTGCTGCGCCAATATATCTTCCGGCATAACCAACACGATCGGCCCCGGCCGTCCGGATACTGCCAAATGAAAAGCGCGACTGACAAATTCAGGAACCCGCGCCGCATCGTCAATTTGGCCAACCCATTTGGCCATCGAGCCAAACATCTTGCGATAATCGATTTCCTGGAAAGCCTCACGCTCTTGCATCGCGCTTTCAACTTGACCAATGAACAGGATCATCGGCGTTGAATCTTGCTGGGCGACATGCAAACCCGCCGATGCATTGGTGGCGCCGGGGCCACGGGTGACAAAGCAAAGACCAGGACGCCCTGTCAGCTTCCCATAAGCATCGGCCGCCATGGCCGCCCCGCCCTCTTGCCGGCAAATGACAAAGCGAATCTCTGGCGTATCCAGCAATGCATCAAGAACCGGAAGATAGCTTTCCCCGGGAACACCAAAGGCAAGGTCGGCCCCATGAATACGCAAGGCCTCAACCAGAATTTGTCCGCCCGTACGTGGCTTAATCGCTGTCGCCAAAGTCTATTCCTTCATGCAGATGCTATGGATCAAGACATAAAGGATGGCATGGCTATTGGGCAATGATCCTTTTATCCAAATTTACGTCTCGACCCACAGGCGAAGGAGATTGGCTGCCGACTTTGACATCAGATCGAATTCGGGCGTTTTACCCTCGCGCTGAAACAGGGCCAATCGCGCTGTTTCCAAATCGAACAAGATCTCTCGGCACGCCGCATCCCGGATATAGCTTTGCACCCAACCAACCGCTGCCAGCCGGACGCCGCTGACAACCTCTTCAACCCGGTGCAAGGTGGTCGAGGGGTAAAGAATGAGCGACCCTGCCGGAAGTTTAAATGATTGCTCTCCCGCCGTGGTGCTCATGGTTAAGTCACCACCCTCATAACTGTCGGGGTCGCTCAAAAATAAAGTGAAGGAAATATCCGTGCGCAAACCCTCCATCAAGGCATCATCCACATGCATCCCATATCCCATGCCTTTATCGTACCGGCTTAAGAGTAAGGGGCTCATAGAGCGCGGACGCGCGGCCAAACGAAAAACCTCATTCGCCTTTATATGGTCCAAAAGATCAGTCCGCAGAGACCCAACCCGAGGGCTGGCCCCGTCCGCCTGGCGGTTGTTTTTAACCAGTTTGGCATGCCATCCCGCCGTCTTGCGGCCATCGATCCAGGCTACATCATTGAGCATTTGGCAGGCCTTCTGCACCTGCTGCGCGTTAAGGACATCTTGGATACAGAGGATCATGGGCGATCGCTTTTAAAAGTTGCCTTGGTTCTTTTGTTGCAAATGAATATCATTTGCATAATACGACCCTTTTCTACAAAAAAGCAAGCAACCACCAAGCCCCCTTCAAACTAAGGTGTTTAAAAACAAAAGGCCGTCCGAAGACGGCCTTTTGCTTTAAATAGGGTCTGGGCCTAAACAAAAAAGATGTTTTCGACGCCCGTGAAATTCAGGACCGATCCGTCCTCAAAAGTCACTGTCCCTGATGTGGCACTGGTCTTATCAATGAGGCAGTTAAGCGTACCTTCTATGTAGATGGCATCCGCTCCTGCCCCACCATCAAAGGTATCGGCGCCAAACCCTTTATCATGTATATACATTTTGTCATCGCCATTTCCACCATACATCCAATCAGAAGCATCATCATTGAAACTTCCCTCCTCGAATACACCCTGATGGAAAGAATCGTTACCATCGCCGCCGTATTGTTTATCTGATCCAAGATCGGATCCGAATTGATCATCACCGGCTTCACCATAGGCAGTATCATTATCTGATCCGCCATTAAGCCAATCATTGCCTCCACCGCCAGATAACGTGTCGTTACCCTCATCACCATAAAGATTGTCGTTCGAATCATAAGACATATCATCGGCTGGTTTATTATAACCGCCATAAAGCTTATCGGCGCCTGATCCGCCGTATAAATTATCGCCAGAACCACCACCATAGATCACATCAGTACCGGCATCGCCATACAAGGTGTCCGCTTTATCTTCTGCGCCATCACTTGAGGCTAAGGAAGTTCCACCCCACAGCGTGTCGTTGCCATCACCGCCATAGAGATAATCAGAGTCTTTACCCCCAGATAGCTTGTCATCACCGGCATCTCCAGAAAGGACATCATTACCGTAAAGCCCTCCTGTACCAATGTCGTTGCCTTCGCCGCCGTAAAGGGTGTCATTCCCATAGCCGCCATCCAGACTATCGATGCCTGCTTGGCCAAATAAAGAGTCGTTACCGTAGTCGCCAGACAAGACATCATTGCCGGCGCCACCGCTGAGGTGGTCCTCATAAAATCCACCGTATAAAGTATCGGTGCCAGCACCACCCACAAGCTGATCATTACCGAAATCACCCCATAAGGTGTCATTACCGGCCCAACCAAACAGCGTGTTGTTCGCGGCATCGCCCTTAAGGTTATCGTTCGTGGATGTTTTATCGTACATCGAAACGACCGCCTTACCGGCATCAGAGACGTAAATCTGCTCGACATTGGTAAAGGTCAGAACCGAACCATCGGCCAGAGTAATCGTGCCGGCCGCATCTTGCGAGAGCATGAGAGACCCCGTCGTGCTCAAATTATTCGCCACAATGCTGCCCGAAGTCAGTTTCACCCAATCGGATAATATCGCCGACGGCAAGCCGCCCAGAAGATTGATCTGGTCTACGCCGCCCTTACCGCCGTCAAAATTATCCATGCCAATGGCTTCTGAATAGAAATCACCAACACCATTGTTGCCATAGCTATAGAAGTCATTGCCCATTCCGCCAAAAGCGGAATCGTCGCCATCGCCGCCTCTTAAGGTATCACCCCCAAGACCACCATAAAGTATGTCATTCCCGCTATCGCCATAAAGTTTATCACCGCCATCGATATTGCCGCTGGCGGCGGCCGCGGTGTCCGCAGCATCCGTTGTGCCATATCCCCCAATCAAAACATCGTTGCCATCACCGCCATAGATAGTGTCATAGGAGGCGGCGCCATAGGCGGTATCGTTGCCTGCGTCACCCGCGATTACATCACTATTATCATTCCCTTTATCGCCGGCAGCATTTTCGGAGCCGCCATAAATCTTATCATTATCATCGCCGCCATAGAGTCTGTCTGTCCCATCTCCACCATAAATATTATCTACGCCAGCACTACCATCAGCGATATCATTACCATTTTCACCCCGGATAGCGTCATCTCCAGAATCACCGTACATTACATCCTGATCGTAACCGCCGAAGATGCTGTCGTTGCCGTCACCGCCAATCAACTGATCATCATTCTGATCTCCATAGATAAAATCATTTCCAGCGTTACCAGAAATTCCATCATCACCCGCGCCGCCAAATAGCTTATCCTCCCCAGATTCTCCATCTAGATAATCACGACCTTCACCGCCATAAAGAGTATCATGTCCTGTCTGTCCAGAAAGCTCGTCGTTCTCATTACCGCCATAGAGCGTATCATCGCCTAAACCGCCCTCTATTCTATCATTACTGTTGTCCCCATATATTCGGTCGATACCGGCTCCACCAAATAAATTGTCGTTACTAGTTCCCCATATAGTGTCATTGCCGGCGTCACCCCAGGCAAGCCAACCCCTCAAAACATCATCGCCGTTTTGGCCAGAGATCGTGTCATTCTCGTTGCCGCCCCACAGCGTGTCGTTGCCTTCGCCGCCCGCGAGGTTATCATTATCCGCCCCACCAAAAAGGGTGTCATTCCCTAAGCCCCCGACCAGCACGTCGCTACCCGCATCACCGGACACGACATCATTGAGATCTTGGCCATAGACATAATCAGTCCCATCACCAGCATAAAACGTCGTGCCTATTTTAAATCCAGCCTTGGTCGCAGCAGTACTGTTCTTTGCCAAAACAACATCATCATCGCCGGCTCCGGCATTGTATTGGGAGCCCTCGTCATAAGTACCTTTTGTAATAAGATCGAACTTCACAACGTCGCGCAGATTTGAAAAAAGAGTGGCCATTTCATATTCTCCTGTGAAGAATTAACACAAATAGGATGTAAAAAGTCATTGTAAATGGTGGGTAATTGTCCTTTTATCCTCAGTAATAACTGTGATGTTCATCACAGTTATTACAATTAATTCAATAGTAATTTAGATAATTACAAACATTAATTTGGCTAAAATTGATGCTTAGAAATTTTTAAATCTAAGACAGCCGCTTTAGCATTAACAAAAAAGGCCGTCCGAAGACGGCCTTTCGTTTAGACAAATGGGTTGCCGTTAGTAGAGCATGATGTTTTCAACACCGGTGAAATACAGCACTGACCCATCATCAAAAGTCACTATCCCCGAAGTGGTGGTGGTATAGGTATAGGTAAAATTAAGAGCGGTATCATTCAAATAAAGAATGTCATTACCTGCGCCCCCATCAAAGGTATCAGTGCCGAAACCATTCATGCTTACCCAAAGCTTATCATCCCCGTTACCACCATACATCCAATCAGAGGCATCATCATTCGTCGTTTGCCAAAAAATATCGTTATTATCCCCACCATACATTTTGTCCGATCCTGAATCAGACCATAATGTATCATCGCCTGCATCGCCATAAACCGTATCGTTATCCGAACCGCCAAAGAGGCTATCCCCACCATTGCCTCCCCATATAGTATCAGTTCCTGCACCACCAAAAAGGCTATCGCCCGCGTCATTCGTATCATCGGCCGGTTTACCATAACCCCCATAGAGCTTATCGCTGCCTGACCCACCGTCCAGGTAATCGCCATTGGCACCGCCGTAAATCACATCGTTTCCGGCATCACCATAGAGGAAATCCGCGGCATCTCCTGTTCCATCACTTGATGCGAGGGAGGTTCCGCCCCATACCGTGTCGTTGCCATCACCGCCAAATAAATTATCAGACCCTACACCGCCCAATAGCTTATCATCACCGGCATCACCATAAATAATATCAGCACCGACATCACCCTTAGCAAGATCGTTGCCATCTCCACCATTGATAATGTCGTTGCCATCGCCACCGTCTAAAGTGTCGGTGCCGGCTTGACCTGATAGGGAATCATTTTGGGAGTCGCCAAATAAAACATCCGTACCGGCACCTCCGCTTAGGCGATCTTCGTCAAAACCACCATACAGCGTATCATTACCGGTACCGCCGACAAGCTGATCATTGCCGGGCGCGCCAGCTAAGGTGTCATTGCCACCAAAGCCAAACAGGCTGTTGTTTCCCGCATCACCGCCATATCTATCGTTTACAGAAGTTTTATCGTATGACGATACAGCGGCTTTATCAGCGTCAAAAACCAACATCTGTTCGACATTAGTAAAGGTCAAAACCGAACCATCAGCCAAGGTAATGGTGCCGGCGGCATCTGGAGTGAAATAAAAAGTGGCTGCCGTACCTAGACCACCCATAACAGTACTAAGGCTGCCGGAAGTCAGCTTCAGCCAATCCGACACTACCCCCGATGGCAAGCCCCCATGGAGATCGATTCGATCGGTATCACCTTTCCCACCATCAAAAGTATCATTACCGATGGAATGATAGAAATCACCAACAGCTCGATTGCCGTAATGATAGACATCGTTGCCTATACCGCCATACGCGGAATCATCGCCGCCTCCACCTATTAAGGTATCGTTGCCGAGATTTCCATAAAGCTTATCATTGCCTTCTCCGCCATCGATCGTATCGTCACCATCGACATTTCCGCTCGCCGCTGCTGCAGTGTTTGCTGCATCTGCGGTGCCATATCCACCGATTAAAACATCGTCGCCCACATTGCCTGTGATGAAGTCGCCACCTGCAGCGCCGTAAACCGTATCATTGCCGGCATCGCCAGAGATGGTATCGTTTAAGTCGTTGCCTTTGTCGCCTGCGGCATTTTCCGTGCCGCCAAAAATAGTGTCATTATCGTCACCGCCCCAAAGCGTGTCCGCCGCCTCTCCGCCATACATCTTGTCTGCGCCAGCATCGCCAGAAGCATAATCATTCCCATACTCACCGCGGAGAACGTCATCCCCAGCATCCCCATATAACTGATCGGACTCATAGCCGCCAAAAATACTATCGATCCCGTCACCACCATAAATTCGGTCGTCGTTCTGATCACCATAAATCAGATCATCGCCGCTGCCACCGGATATAAGATCGTTGGCCGAACCACCATAGAGCTTATCCTTACCTGAGCCGGCATCGAGTGTGTCATTATCCTCGCCGCCATAGAGAGTATTGTTCCCTCCTTGCCCAAGCAAAATGTCATCTCTCGACCCACCAGTGAGGGTATCATCGCCAAGACCACCTTCTAGTCTGTCCTTGCCATCGCTGCTGCCTTGGATGAAATCGTTACCGGCACCGCCGTACAGGGTATCGTCTAAACTTGTTCCCCATACGATATCATTTCCAGCATCACCCCAAACAGTTCGGCCACCAAGGACGTCATCGCCATTACCACCGGAAACCACATCATTCTCGTTGCCGCCATAGACGGTGTCGTTACCTTCACCGCCTGTCAGGGTGTCGTTGTCTTGACCGCCGAATAAAGTGTCATTGCCTAAACCACCCAGTATGGTGTCGTTACCAGCATCCCCAGACACAACATCATTGAGATCCTGACCGAAGATCCGGTCATCGCCAGCACCGCCGGAAAACAGGGTGCCAACCTTGAATCCCGCCTTGGCTGCGATGGTGGTATTCTTGGCCAAGGTAACGTCATCATTGCCGTTCCCAGAATTATACTGGGTACCGTCAAGGTAGCTGCCCTTAGTGACAAAATCGAAATTAACGATGTCGCGTAAATCGGAAAAAAGGGTGGCCATGGCATGCACTCCGGGGGTTAAGCAAAGCGACAGCCTTAGTTATAACGAGCGGCTGCACTCTTAATTTTATCCCTACCCTCAAATCTAGGTTGTGATCTAGATCACTGTTCTGATAAAAATTGGCAGAATCATTATAATTTTAGACAATTTCTAGTTGTTCTTAGGTGAATTCATATAGCTTGTTGGCTAAGCAATATTGGGAAAATAATGCCAATATTATACTTTGCGTACCCAATAACAAGGAATCTAAATTGCAGGCCGGGATTCGCTATTGACGACATTGTAGGGTTTCTGTAATGTAGGGTTATGGAGACACCCTTAATGTACGACGCAACAAAAGAAGCCATACTCGTAAAATTTAAAGAGATTTTGGCCAAATACCGAGAGCTAAAGCACACGATTGCAGCGGCAGAAGCGGAGCTGAAGAAGCTTGAGGTTAAAGCATTCGAGTGCCATGCAGCTTCGCGCTTATTTGGCTTCGATCTTGAGGAAGTACTTAAGGTGGACAACGGTACCCCATCACTTTTCAAGACCGTTAATGATCCATCTGTGCCTAAGACACTCTCTAAACGTCCATCTATAAAAGAGTTAATTTTAATTGAAGCACAGAAAGCCTACCCAAATCCTATCAGGGCAGCGAATGTTCGCAAAACCTTAGAAGCCATCCGCGAGGAAAAGCTCCACGAGAAAACTATAGGGATGACCCTCTACCGCTTGCTCAAAGAGGGCAAGCTGCGCCGTGAGGGCTGGGATTGGTTCTTGCTTAAGGAGAATACATAATAAAGTTTCGCCCCGTTCTGTTGCTGCAGACGGGGCGATGTAACCGGCTGTCACAGGCCATAACCAGAAAGGAGCCGCCAATGGAGCGTCAGAACCCTTTGGTTAGATTAGTATAACTAGTAGATCGGGCAGTTTTCTACCCGAGGAGGGATGACCGAGCGGCTTAAGGTGGTCAATTCCTAATTGATTGAGGTGATTCCTTGCCGGGACGCTCACCTCCGCGGGTTCGAATCCCGCTCCCTCCGCCATCTTCCAGTTCCGTTATTAGATCATTCTCTCGCGATTAGGTCAATGACTTTGCACCGAGTTACGTCACGATGAATTGTGCCTTCTTTGTTTTGCGATCTTCTCTAAAGCTTTCTCAAATCTTTCCCCGGTTTCGTCCGCTTCTACCTTGCGGGCGTACTCCATAAACCGTTCCTTTTGAGTAAGGTCGGGGCTGAGTTTCGGCTTGGGCTTCTGTTTCTTATCCGGCATTCGTTTGATTAGTTCTTTCATAGGTTAGCCGCTTGCCAACTGCACCCTTAAGCAAGTTCTTAGAGCGGGCTTCGTCATTATAACCTAGGCCAGCGCGGTTATTGTAGCGGAAATCAAATTCCGCCAGGTAGCGGTGCAGGTGCTTTTCTGAGCAATGCTGATAGATGCCCTTCATGCCGCGTTTGAAAATGCTGAAATAGCCTTCAATGGTATTGGTGTGGACAATGCCCCGCGCATATTCGCCAGCAGCGTGACGTATCGTATCGTGAATAGATACGTGAGCATCCGCGCCAGTGTAGAGGCGGCTTTCGTCGGTAAACATCATGGCCTCTTTTGCCACGTTTTCTACAACGATTTGAGCAACGGTAACTTTATCTGCGCGGTCTACATGGAATGACCGGACCTTACCGCCACGCTCTACTAGCGAGACAATTGCGCGCTTATTAGACGGGCCACGGCCTGATTTAGAATGCCCAAATGGTAAACCATTAGAGCGGGTTTTGGATTGCTCTTTCTTGCGGCCAAAGTAGGTTTCGTCGGCTTCGACAATACCGCCTTCACCCAATACCCCTTTACCATTATCTCGCATAGCTTCGCGGATACGATGCGAAAGGAACCAGGCGGATTTTAGGGTAATCCCGAGTACGCGGTGCAGCTGGTTAGCCGATACACCCTTCTTAGAAGATGAAATAAGGAAAATGGCCTGCAACCAGATATGCAGTTTAATATGGCTGGATTCAAAGATAGTCCCGACCTTAACGGTAAAGGGTTTGCGGCAGTCATAGCACTTGTAGACCCCAATCCGGGTGCTTTCGCCCTTCAATGGGCCTGAGCGATCAACAACGCCACAATGGGGGCAGGACCGGCCATTCGCCCAAATATGCTTCTCCACATATTTGTAAGCTGCCTTTTCATTATGGAAGTGTTCCGCACTCAAGATAGACATGACTTTCTCCTTATTTGCTAAGGATAAGCCGTCTTTCTGGGTACGTCAAGTATAATATTGGGAAAATAATCTTATATAAAAGCTTATCTATTTGTTGCAAATGAATATCATTTGCATATTATAACGACCTTTCGCGGCTAAAATACAAAAGGATTCTCTTATGAAAATGCGGACAAAACTTTGGATGGGGATCGGGGCATTCACCATGGTCCATACCAACCCTGCTCTTCTTCTCTCTGACGCACCTAGCCTTTCTTCACCGGCCTTTGCTCAAGCAAAGGATGCGGCCAAGAAGGATGATCACGCTGCCCACAAAGATGGCGGTGAAGGTGGCGAGGGCGGCGAAGGGGGCGAAGGCGGTCACGACCATGACCACGGGGATATGACGAAGGACGATGTCGCCTTTTTGACCCAGCTCGGCCTGGTCGAGGGTCACTTGAAGGTTGGCATGGAACTTTACCGCGCCAATTTGCTTGATGCCGCCGCCGTGCATATGAAGCACCCCGAGCAAGAACTCTATGCGGATCTTCGCCCTGCCCTAACGGCACGTAAGGCAAAGGAGTTTGATAAATCCCTGGAAGCCTTGGCCCAAGCCGTTGAAAAGAAAAAGCCCATTGCCGAAGCTGATGCGGCTTTCAACGCGGTTATGGCCGACATGAAGCAGGTCCGCAGCTCCGTAAAGACAAACCTTCGGACAAAGTTAGAGGTGGTAACGCACCTCGTAAAAACTGCCGCCGAAGAATATGAGGAGGGCGTAGAAGGTGGCAAGGTCGTTAATCCGAAAGAATATCAAGATGGATATGGCTTTACGACCTTTGCTAAGAGCATTCTGGATTCTTTAACACCGGCCGAGCGGGGCCGTGCCGATGTGCAACGGATCGAGAAAGAGCTGACTGCGTTGGTTCCTGTAGCCTGGCCTTCCATAACCAAAACGCCGGAGAAGGTGAATTTCGATCACAGCAAGCTGCAAGCCGCAGCTTCACGGATCGAACTCGTCGCCCATTCCGTAAAATAGCTGCCTATATATCCGGCTTCTACCTGCCGATATAGCTCTTTATTCCTATTATCCGAAAACAAGCCCCGCATAGCTGATCTGCGGGGCTTGTTCGTCTTGTGGACGTTGACCCGCAACCCAGTTTGCGGCACATAACCCTGACACTTTCAGTACGGAACGGAACAAGTCTCATGTCCAATCCCAACGCTATTCAGCGGCGGAAATGCATCGGCGTTAAGGTCGGCCACATTACGGTAGGCGGCGGCGCGCCGATTGTTGTGCAATCCATGACCAATACCGATACGGCGGATGCACAAGGCACAGCAAAGCAGGTCGAAGAGCTGTGGCAAACCGGGTCTGAGATTGTCCGTATTACCGTCAATAACGAGGAAGCCGCCGCCGCTGTCCCCCATATCCGGGATATGTTGGATAAACGGGGCGTGAATGTGCCCTTGGTCGGCGATTTTCACTATAATGGCCACCTTCTCCTGACAAAATTTCCGGACTGCGCCTCGGCTTTGGCAAAATACCGCATTAATCCGGGAAACGTAGGCTTCAAGGAAAAGCGCGACAAGCAATTCGCCACCATCGTGGAGCAAGCCATCAAGCACAACAAACCTGTGCGGATTGGCGTGAACTGGGGCAGCCTGGATGAAGAGCTTGTCACATCAATGATGGATGCCAATGCAAAGTCACCTGCGCCGAAGGATGCCAGCGTTGTCATGCGTGATGCCATGGTTCGATCAGCTCTTGATAGCGCAAAGGCAGCTCACGAAATCGGCCTGCCGCGAGATCAAATAATTTTATCCTGCAAGATGAGCGGCGTTCAGGATCTTATCGCCGTCTACCGCGATCTTGCCGCCAAAACTGATCATGCCTTGCACCTGGGTCTGACCGAAGCCGGCATGGGATCGAAAGGTATCGTTGCTTCAGCAGCAGCACTCGGCATTCTTCTTCAAGAAGGCATCGGCGATACCATCCGGGTTTCGCTAACACCTGATCCCGGTGGCCCACGCACCCGGGAAGTCGTCGTTGCTCAAGAAATATTACAAACCATGGGATTCCGCTCATTCATTCCCTTGGTTGCAGCCTGCCCGGGATGCGGCCGTACGACCAGCACCGTCTTCCAGGAACTGGCGCAGAAAATTCAAAATCACATTCGTGAGCAAATGCCCGTATGGCGGCGTCAATATCCGGGCGTCGAGAAAATGAATGTCGCCGTGATGGGTTGCGTCGTTAATGGGCCCGGTGAAAGCAAACATGCCAATATCGGCATCAGCTTGCCCGGCACGGGTGAGCAGCCCGCAGCCCCCGTTTTCGTTGATGGGAAAAAGGTAAAGACTTTGCGCGGACCATCCATCGCCGAAGAATTCGAAGTGATGGTCGAAGAGTATATCAAAACCAACTACAGCCCCAGAGAAGCCGCTGAATAAACCTTAAGGCGCCGAATAGACTCGCAAAAGTTTAAGCATCGAACTTCTGTAAGGTCACCGAGCATCCCTTCTCAGTAATGAGAAGATGATCGGGCGGAACTTCATTCCATAGCGTATGCTCGGCATCTAACGGTTCGGAAACGATCAATAAACGATCCCGATCGCCCAAACACTGCCAAAACAAATTTGGTGGCTATTTATCCGTCGCATTGCGGATGGAATCGGTGCGCGTACCATCCGCCAGCGCCGCCGTCTGGCGGAACGCCTCGGTGACCCCCTTCTCTTCCATGAGATTGCGAACTTGGCGAACTGTGCGCGACAGCGCACCCGCAGGGTCGTCCTCCAGCCCATTCTCGAACAGAAGATAGAAAAACAATTCGGAGTCCGTCGTGCCTTGACGATATGCGTAATAGCGATCCGAAATCATTGCATCTAAGCCGCGTCGTACCTTTTCATAACCGCCGATTTGACCGTTATGCATGAACATCCAGCGGCCATGGGCAAAGGGATGACAGTTGGCGCGACTGGTTGCCGTCCCTGTTGAGGCCCGAACATGAGCGAAAAACATACGTGAGCTAATTTGATGAGCAAGACTCTTAAGATTCGGATCGTTCCAAGCCGGCAAGGTTTCACGATATAGTCCCGGCACTTCGCGTTCACCGTACCAACCGAAACCAAAGCCATCACCATTGGTAGGAACGCGAGCCTTGCGCGCATGTAAACTCTGTTGGATTAGCGAATTTACCGGCTCATACAGAAGACATTCGAGGTAAACAGGTCGACCTGTATAGGTCAGCCAACGGCACATAGCTATTTCCTTAACCCAACACGGACCTAGTCTTCGGTCTCCAACCCGGCAACATGCTTCAATCCGCGAAGCGCAATTTCAGCCAGTGCTGGATCCAACGTATCTGGGTATACCACATAGGCAGGCCTATGGAATACAGGAGCATCAGCCGATATATATAATTTCTTTTCAGCTAGGTAAGGTCTGATGACCCGTTTAGGGAAATAGCCAGACCCGCCGGACTCAAGAATATAACTCAAGGCCAAGGCCCCCAGGCTCACCGAAAGGCCTGGCCGGTAGGCATCTGGGAAATGCATGGCGTGGCTGGCCTGAAATTCGGGGCCCCAATCAACAAAAACATAATCTGAACCGGGGGTCGGTCCTATGTCAGGTCGGGTTCCCGCCAGAACAAGGTTCTCCTCCAAAAGCTTGATCGACCGAAGTCCGGGGCGGCTTTGCGGCGTATACATAACCCCAATATCAAGGGTCCCTTCAACCAAACGTGCCATTAACCCTTCGGATAATCCGACTTCGGCCCGTAAGGCAATATCGGGGGCTTCCGCTCGCATCCACGGTAGCCACCGCAACAACAGTCGATCCCACAAGCTAAACTGACCACCTACCGTTAAAAGTGCCTTATGTCCGACCGGCAAAGCTACTTCATGTCGAGCCTGCTCCCACATCCGAACAATAGCCGCGGCATGTCGTTGAAAATGTTGTCCCGCTGGGGTGAGATTTGCTCCGGCTTTTGATCGATGAAATAAAATCTGGCCAAGCTGTTCTTCGAGCGATTTTATGCGCATGCTGACGGTTGATTGCGTGACATGCAATCTGTCTGCTGCCCCAATAAAGTTCCCGGTTGCAACAACTTCCAGGAAAGTACGTGCAAGTGTGACGTCCATTGGATTCCTATAATATCGGGCCAACCGATATTAACGAATAAAAGCCAAAATAGTTCATTTTCAAATGGAAATCCGCTTAAACAATCTTGCAAAATTCGTCAAAAGAAAGCCGAGGGCTGCGCGCATATAAGCTATGCGGATCTCCATAGCCGATATTGCAAATAAAGTTGGATTTAATGCTGGTGCCACTCCAAAATGCTGCTTCTAGTTTTGCAGCGTCGAATCCGCTCATGGGACCACAATCAAGACCCAAAGCCCGCGCGGCGACAATCATATAAGCCGCTTGCAGAGTCGCGTTTCGTTGAGCCGTAGCCTCCGCCAATGGTTTGTTGCCTGCGAACATGTCTTTGAATGCCGGATTATGGGGAAATAGCCGCGGCATATGCTCGTAAAAATTCATATCATTGCCGAACAAGGCGCATACAGGTGCCGCCATCGTCTTATCGACGTTACCTGGGTTAAGGCATGGCCTTAGCCTTTCTTTGGCTTCATGACTTTTGACAAAAATCACTCGTAAGGGCGAGGAATTCGCCGAGGTTGGCCCCATTTTCGCAAGATCCGCCAGGCGCCGGAGTAATGAATCCTCTACAGGCTTATCCAGCCAGCCATTATAGGTGCGCGCTTCCCGGAACAATACGTCAAGATGGGCGTTATCCAAGGTAGTCGCTCGCTCTTTGAGAGCCAAGGCGGCTTTAGCTGCGATTAGGTCATTCATAAAAGATTCTCCGGCTAATTTGTTCAGGAACGGTTCAACAAATGACTGATATAGGTTAATTTGTTAAAATTGCAGTATTATTCCGCCAAGGGTCTTGCTCAGAGCACCCGAACGGCGGAGAGTAGTTGAGTGTTAGACCCACAGCAATGGACCAGAACATGCGTTCTTATCGCACCCTATCTTTCAAATCTGTTCTAAGCATAACAACCGTTCTTACTATTTCACCATTTGCCGCTTTCGCCGATGGGCGCATTGTTGGCATATGGGATATGCGCGGTGATGGGTGCCGTACAGAGGTCATGATTTTTACCAACGACAGCCAGGTGGTTCTTGCCAATAATAATGCCGGACGCTGGTATCAGTTGCAAACGCGCTATAGCGTTCATGACAACGAGGAAATTAAATTCGAATTCGAGACGAGTAGCCAAGACGGCCGCCGTATGAAACTTGAGCATGAAATTGATTATCATATGGAAGGCGATGCAATTCGCGTTGAAGAGCATCAAGAAGAAGTCGATGTTGATGATGGTCCTGACCGTGATATCCGGCGTCCTGCCGGAACATGGCAGCGCTGCCCGAACTCGGCAGCCTGGATGGCGGCAAATCCTTCTTGGCATGCCACTGACGCTCTGAATTTTGTCGTCGGAAGCTATCGACCCTTACCGCCCGTCGCACGACCGGTTCCGCCAGCTCAACCACAGTACCAACAACCAGGCTATCAGCAACCTCGCGCACCAGCACCTCAGACACAAACTCAACCCGGGCAGCCCCGGTACTTGCCTCCCGTGTATGAGCAAAACCGACAAAGCCCGCCACCGCCCAGTTCTAGCGGTAGCATTCCTGCGCCTCCGCCGGTGCCAAGAAACTAGCGATATCATAACCGTAAAGGCCCTCGCACGAGGGTCTTTACTTGAGAGCGAGCTTTAAGTCATCCAATAGGTCATCAGCTTGTTCTAAACCTACAGAAAGCCGTAATAGCCCTGGCGGAACAGGGCTATTGCTTCCCTCAACAGAAGCGCGATGCTCGATAAGACTTTCTGGCCCCCCTAAAGAAGTCGCGCGAACCCAGAGCTTTACCTTTGCAGCCACTTCTATGGCCTTTGGCGCGCCGCCTGCAACGATGATAGACAGCATCCCTCCATAGCCATTTTGCATCTGTTTCTGAGCAATGCCGTGCGCAGGATGTGTCGGTAAGCCTGGATAGAGAACATTTTCCAATGCGGCGTGGCCTTGCAACCTTTCGGCCAAGAATTGCGCTGTCATTGATGATTTTCCAACCCGTAAGAAAAGGGTCCGCATTCCACGCAACAGCAAGAAAGCATCTAAGGGGCCTAAAATAGCTCCGCCCGATTTACGAAATCCTTTAACACGTACCCAGAAGTCATCTCGCTCCGCCGTAACCAGAGCACCGGCGATAACGTCACTGTGCCCGTTTAGGTATTTAGTGGCCGAGTGCATCACCATGTGCGCGCCCAACTCAAGAGGACGCGTATGGACGGGAGTTGGCACTGTATTATCAACAACAAGCCGCGCCCCCGCTGTACGGGCGATTTCCGCAATGGCGGCGATGTCCGTTATGTCCCATGTAGGGTTGGACGGCGTTTCAATCCAAATAAGTTTCGTTCTGCCCGGCTGCGCGGCTTGCCGGACTGCAGCCAAATTATCCATCGCCACAAAGGTAACTTGGAGGCCCCATTCTGTAGCCGTGGTTTGCAACCATAAGCGCAATGCCCAATACATTACCTGCGGCGCAACAACATGATCGCCAGGCTTTAAAGAAAAGAACACAGCCACTGCGGCCGACATCCCGGATGAAAAAATTAACGCTTCTTGACCGCTTTCCAGACTCGCAAGAACCGCCTCTGCAGACTCCCCTGTCGGGTTATCTCCTCGCCCATAAACCCGGCCGGACGGGTAACTATTGTCCCGCGCCCGAAGATAGGTGGTCGAGAATTGTACGGGCGGTAAAACACCCGAGGTGGCGGGATCATGGGCGCCCAAGGCTTGCGCGGCGCGGGTTTCCGGATGATAGCGAGACAGCTTTGAGGCCATTTTTATCTCCTGTGTGCCAGAGGATCATCCTATCGGTTTGTCCAACCCCTTGGCCAGAGGCGAGCGGTGGGTTATGACTAAAGCTTGGGCTAACGCGGAGCACCCTTATTATGGTCCTATATTTGCGGCGAGCGGTATTAGGTGCCGCGCTTTTAGGAGCGGTTACCTTTATTTCTTTTGGTGCTTTTGCTCAGGCGCAACAACCAGCACAGCCCAATCCATCCGCGAAAGTGGATAACCCCGCACCGGCAGACCTTGAAACCTTGGGACGTCTCCTAGGCGATGAGCGCATCCGTCTTTGGTTACAAAAGCAAATTTCTCGGGATGAAGAAAAACCCACTGCCGAAGATACGGCACCGCCGTCTAAGAACTTTCAAGAAACTCTTCAAGCCCATTTGACGCAATTACGGTTACGGTTTACTTGGCTCAATACAGCTATCGCCGCCTTGCCCCAGCAGATCATCCACGCCCGTGAAATCTGGGCCCTTGAAATGGGTGAAGGCGAAACACTTCGATCCCTCTCCTATATCCTGGTCTTTCTAACGATCGGAACCTTAGCCGAATTCTTGTTTTGGCGAGGAACGCGTAATTTACGCCTTCGTGTGGTGCATATGCCTCAAGAGCGAGTCCGGGATCGCCTTCAGCTTTTAGGCCTCCGCATTCTCTTCAGCGCCCTTGCCCTTGCTTTCTTTGCCCTCGGCAGCATCGGGGGCTTTTTGGCGTTTAACTGGCTTCCCATTGTTGAACTATTTGTTGTGACTTATTTGGCAGCCTTTGTTGTCGTCCGATTTGTTGCCATTCTTGGTCGATTAATTTTGGCGCCCAATATGCCGTCAATTCGTCTCATCCCTATCGATACAGCGGCTGCCATCTACACGGACCGGTGCATGATTGCTTTGGCGACCGTCGGCGGATTCGGTTTTTTAACCAGCGGCGCAATTAAAGAACTCGGCTTTGCTCCGGATGCGCAGATTTTGCTGACCTATGGGGTCGGCTTCATCCTGGCCATCTTGGTTGCCGCCATGGCGTGGTGGGGTCAACCTCACCTACGCCGCCTTGTTGCCCAGAAAACCAACGGACACAGCCGCCTGGCAGTTTTTATGGTCGAAGCCTGGCCTATTCTTGCGACGATATACTCTCTTCTGTTATGGGGACTTTGGTTTGTTGGCTGGTATTCCTTGGCATGGACTTTTGCCATTGCCCTGGCCTTACCGCTTGCCACGATCGTCAGCCGAATCACGATGAACCGGCTCCTTAAGCTGTCACCTGCAGATGATGCCGAAAGTACCGATCTGCTCAACCCTTATATTCCTGCATTACAGCGTAGCGTCCAGGCCATCCTGGTTATACTTGCTATTATAGCCTTGGCGGCCGCATGGGGTGCCGACGTCTTTGCCCTGACCAATCGCGGATCAAGCATGGCTAGCTTTGCCCGGGCATTGTTCAACACGATCGCCGCCATCTTGGTCGCCGACCTCATTTGGCAGCTCGCGCGGACCGCCATTGACACACGGCTTGCGGCAGAGACATCGGAACAGGACGACCCTGATGGGGCGCGGCGCAATGCGCGACTACAGACCTTGCTTCCGCTCTTAAGAAAGTTCCTGCTCATCATTCTTTCCGCCATGGTAGGGATGATTGTTCTTTCCGCTCTGGGCGTAGACATCGGGCCTCTGCTCGCTGGTGCTGGCGTCATCGGCATCGCAATTGGTTTTGGCGCTCAAGCCTTGGTACGTGACATTGTTTCCGGTATTTTCTTTTTGGTTGATGATGCTTTCCGCGTTGGAGAATATATAGAAATTGGCGAGTTGCGAGGCACAGTCGAAGGGATCTCCCTACGATCCCTAAGGCTTCGTCATCACCGCGGCGCCATCCACACCATTCCTTTTGGAGAAATGAAATCTCTAACAAACTATAGCCGCGACTGGGCCATCGTTAAGCTCGAGTTCCGGGTTCCTTTTGACACCGATTTGAAACTCGTGAAAAAAATCGTCAAACAAATCGGCCAAGAATTGCTGCAAGATCCGGAGATCGGACCGAATATTATCGAGCCCTTGAAATCGCAGGGTGTCCGCCGCATGGAAGAATACAATATGGTGGTGGGCGTGAAATTTACGTCCAAGCCCGGAGAACAATTTATCATGCGTCGGGAAGCCTATCACCGCATACGTGACGCCTTTGATAAGCACGGCATTAACTTTGCATCCCGCGACGTAACGGTACGCGTATCACCGGGAGCGAGTGAAGAAGATGTAGCTAAGGCCGCCGCGCTTGCCGCAGCGGATCTTGCCGCCGAACAACCCAAACCTCTGGCAAAATAAGGAGCATTAAATGAGCCCCTTTTTGTACCCTTATGCCGCCCTGGCAACGGTCGCCGGGCTCATCATTTATATTATTTTGGCTGCGCGGGTTGGGCGGGCACGAAGGAAATATGGAATCATGGCGCCTGCCACTACAGGTCATCTCGAGTTTGAGCGGCGCTTTCGTATTCAATACAATACGGTTGAACAACTGGTTCTATTTCTGCCCGCTCTCTGGTTGTGCGCCATCATTGTCAGCGATTTTTGGGCCGGTATCGGCGGAATTTTTTGGTGCCTTGGCCGTATTATCTATGCAGCGACCTACCAGGCGGATCCTCGGGGACGTTTTCCGGGTTTCGCGTTAACTGCTCTGCCGAGTCTCGCTATGATGGGCGTAAGCGCTTGGATTCTTATCCGGAACCTAATAATAACCCCTTGATTATGCTATGACAAAATCCCTACCGCAGATCTCTTGCATCTCGCTTAACACTTCGGCGATCTTAAATCCTTACGTCCTGTCTTTTCACCCCTATAAACGGATTTTTCCTATGTACGCCCTTGCCTCCCGCTTCTCCCCTCGGATGTTGGCTATCGTTATGCTTGTTTTATTGGCAGCAATCGCCATTCCTCAAGCTGGCCACGCTCAACAAAAAGATCCTTCTGCCATGAAGCTATTTAAAATCATCACAACGAAAGACGACATAATCGTTGGCGTCAGCAAAGAAGATATACCAGGCGCGGCGGCTAATGCGGCCAACCCAGATCTGGGCGCCATCGCAGAAGCCCTCAATGCTTCAGGCTATATCAATGCTTGGGTTTACGCCCCGCGCCGTGGCCCTAAAGGTGAGGCGCAACAGGCGGCCAGTCGACGGGTTTCATTATTTGCGCAATCCATTGTCCGGGTAGAAGAATATACTAGCGACCAAGAAGTCATCCCTCCGGGGAAGTAGCCACTGATTTAGCCAATATTTTACCTCTCAAGGCGATGGGCAAACCACCCATCGCCTTTTTGCTTTTTTTTGAGTTGGTGCAGCCTAAGGCCTCCTTCTCTGCGCCTTATCGTTATAACGCTTAATAAAACGCCTTCGCACCTGCGACATCACCGACTTGCCTTGACTATGCCTAGGAATGTCACGGCCCCGCCTCCATCCAGCCATAAAGCAAGACCAAACCTTAAAGCTTAAAGCTTCATCTTTTCGGGGACAAAGCATATGACACTCCTTAAAAATATCCTTGGCATTACCGCCATAACAATGGCTTTTGCAGGGGTCCCTTCATTCGCTCACGCAGAAACCATTTCACACAAAGACTGCTGCGCGCCAAGTAAGACGGTTGTAGATGTCGCGTTCGTGCTTGATACAACCGGCTCCATGAAAAACCTTATTGAAGGTGCCAAACGGAAAATTTGGTCTATCGCGACCGCTATCGTTGATGCGAATCCTCAGGCTAGAATACGCATGGCGCTTATTGGTTACCGCGACCATGGCGATGTTTATGTGACCGACCAATATCCGCTAACCGCCGATATTAATGCGCTTTACGGCAAGCTGCTTTCTTATCAAGCACAAGGCGGCGGTGATTGGCCTGAGTCTGTCAACGAAGCGCTCCATCTTGCCATTGATGATCTTGATTGGACAGAAGGATCACGGGCGCGGCGTCTCGTTTTCTTGGTCGGAGACGCGCCTCCTCATATGGATTACGAGCAGGATATTCCTTACGCAGACAGTCTTGCCATTGCCAAACGCAGAAATATTATCGTCAACGCCATACAAGCTGGAGAGGCACAGGATACGGCCCGTGTTTGGCGCTCCATCGCCCAGATGGCCAATGGCCGGTATATCCGTATTCCTCAAGACGGCGGCGTTATCATGGTTGAAACGCCCTACGACCAAGATATTCAACGTCTCCAAAATCGCCTGGGAGAGACCGTGATACCTTACGGTGAACCTCGCCAAGCGGGAGCCATGCGGGCCAAACTTGGCGCGATGACTTCAGCACCGGCCTCCACGGCTAGTGATATGGCTAAGTATAACGCCACCAAAAGCGGCCGGCGTGAGGTTGTCACAGGAGAAGGCGATCTCGTAGCCGACGCGGAAGAAGGAAAGGTTAAGGTCGAAGCAGTTCCCACACCTCAACTTGAGGGTGGCGCCTTGGCCAAGATGACTCCCAAAGAGCGAGAGGTCGAAGTCAACAAACGCATCGAAGAGCGCAAATCTATTCGTAAAGATCTAGACAGCCTCATCCAAAAACGGGACGGATTTCTCACCCAAGCACGAAAAACTGATCCTAAGGGCGCAGATTCCTTTGATACAGCGGTGGAAGAACTGATCCGGGACCAGGCCGTTCCAGTACCTTAGTCGCTTCATTTCTTTGAATAAGCGCGGCCGGCACCATCCACGCCGGCCGTTTTGCTTAACTCTCTAGGAACTTTGGCAGCGCAATAGCGTTTTTGTAACAAACCTATTGAGAAAGCTTATGGCGCAGCAGAAAAAATCCCCATCTAAAGCCAAACGATTGCAGCCCCCTCAGCACCAGAGCCGACAGCCGGGGCGCGAGTCAAAAATGAGCCCACGGCCTAAATTTGAGCCTAAGTACAGGGGCGTAGGGAAGCTCAAAAACCGTGTCGCGATTATTACCGGCGGGGATAGCGGTATCGGCCGCGCAACCGCCGTCGCTCTGGCACGGGAAGGCGCTTCTATCGCGATTATATATTTAGAGGAAGATCATGATGCGCAAGAAACCGTTAGGCTGATTGAACAAGAAGGTCAAACCGCTCTTATGATTAGCGGCGATATCGGGAACGAAAATTTTTGCAAGAAAGCTGTAGAAAAAGTTATCAAAAAATTCGGCCGCTTAGACATTCTTATCAATAATGCCGCCGAACAGCATGAAACGAAAGAACCCTTAGATATAGATGCCGAACAGTTAGAACGCACATTTCGAACCAACGTTTTTGGTTATTTCTTTATGACGAAAGCTGCGCTTCATTATATGAAAAAAGGTGGTGTGATTTTAAATACGACCTCTGTAACTGCCTATAAGGGTCACAAGACCCTTATCGATTACGCATCGACCCGGGGTGCCATTGTTGCCTTTACGCGCTCTTTATCTGAAGCCCTTATTGATAAAGGCATACGCGTCAACGGTGTCGCTCCAGGCCCTATATGGACCCCCCTAATCCCCTCCTCCTATGATGCAAAGAAGGTTTCCCAACACGGCTCTAGTGCGCCTATGCAACGCGCCGGTCAGCCCAATGAGGTTGCTCCGTGTTACGTTTTTCTTGCCTCAGACGACGCCTCCTATATGAGTGGTCAAATCCTGCATCCTAATGGGGGAACGATCGTCGGCTCATAATTCTTCAGGCATTCAATGAGATTTCTCTTTATTTATCCTTTTAAAGGCAAAATCTATGCTTTAAAATTGGACTTTGACTATACTTGACGGATGCAGGGGAATTATTTGAGTAGCGAAGCCTCATCACACGGCGACCTCAGTGTCGCGGCAAGTGAGATTCGAAATTTTAATTGGACGAATAGTCCTCTGGGTAGCGAATCTCACTGGCCACCAAACCTATTGACGGCTTTAACGATTTGTTTGGGCTCATCACTTCCGATGCTCATCGCCTGGGGACCGCAGTTTATTATTTTTCATAACGATGCCTGGCGAAAAGTTAGCGCGACTAATCGCTCTCTAATCGGCGTAAGCGCTAAAGACGCCTGGCTTAATAGCTGGGACAAAATTCGGCAAGCCTTCGCCGAAATTATCAAAACGGGTCGCCCCTCTCAGGCGGAAGAATCTATCCTGCCTCTTCGCCATGATGACCGATATATCGTTAAAGCCTCTTCCTCATTGGTGCCTATCTTCGGAAGCTCCGGCCAGGTGGACGGCATTTTTGCGACGGTAACTCAGATACCGGGTGATTTAGTTGATCGGCGCGAGCATCTTCTCAAAGAAAGTGAAGAACGTTTTACTAACATGGCCGATCATGCACCCGTCATTGTATGGGTGACGAATACCGAAGGATACTGCACCTACGTCAATCGGCGTTGGTATGAATTTACCGGCCAGACCCAAGACGAGGCTTTAGGACACGGTTGGATGACGGTGATTCATCCCGATGACCAGAAGCATTCCTTTGAAGCGTACGTAGCCGCTAATAAAAACCGCGAGGCTTTCGGACTTGATTTTCGGATCCGACGCGCGGATGGAGAATATCGCTGGATCATTGGGGTCGCAGCCCCGCGGTTTAGCGATGACGGGCAATTTCTCGGTTATATAGGTTCCATCATCGATATCACCGAACGTAAACAGGCTGAAACCGACCGGGAAAGCTTCCTCAGCGCCTTGCGAGATCTTAACGAGACACTGGAAAGCAAAGTTGCCGAGAGAACGGCCGAATTATTAAGCGCCAATGAGAAATTATTGGCCGAAGCAAAAGAACGGGAAAAAGTGGAGGAAGCTCTGCGGCAAGCCCAAAAAATGGAGACTATCGGCCAATTGACGGGTGGCATTGCTCATGATTTTAACAATTTATTGACAATTATCATGGGTAATCTTGAAAGCCTTTTACGCCGCATTGACAGAGAAAATATCGACCCATCAACTCTTAAGAAATTAGCCGACAATGCCTTCTTCGGTGCTCAGCGTGCCGCCTCCTTAACGCAGCGGCTGCTTGCCTTTTCCCGTCGCCAGCCGCTCGATCCGCAAGCTTTTGACTTAAATAAATTGATGATAGGAATGGACGATATTTTACACCGCACTTTAGGCGAAAAAATCTCGATTCAAACCATTCTTTCAGACAATTTGTGGACAATTCATGCCGACTACAACCAGTTAGAAAATGCCTTGCTAAATTTGGCTGTGAATGCGCGAGATGCCATGCAAGGCGGTGGAAAATTAGTAATCGAGACCGCTAATATTCACCTTGATGAAAAATACGCGGGGCAACATACCGATGTTACTCCGGGGCAATATGTCGTTATTGCGATTTCGGATACCGGTAGCGGCATGTCGAAAGAAGTTATTGATAAAGCATTTGAACCCTTTTTTACGACCAAGGATGTTGGACAAGGAACGGGATTAGGCCTTTCCCAGGTATACGGCTTTGTTCGACAATCCGGCGGGCATGTCAAAATTTACAGTGAAATTGGCGTTGGAACCTGCGTAAAAATCTACTTGCCGCGGCTTTATACCCAAGAAATCAACGTGCACCAGGGAACCGAAAATAAATTCATGGCGGGAAATAAGTCAGAAACCATCCTGGTCGTTGAAGACGAGCACGAGATTCAATCTCATACGACAGCCATTCTTCATGAGCTTGGATATAATGTCATTGCTGCCTCTCATGGACAAGAAGCGTTAAACTTATTGGAAAAAAATTCGAGTGCTTCCTTACTTTTTACCGATATCGGCTTACCGGGTGGAATGAGCGGCCAGAAATTAGCCGATGAGGTTCGTCACCGATGGCCATGGATAAAAATCTTATTTACAACTGGTTACGCGCAGAATGCCTTTGGCGACGACTGGAAGTCGATGGCGGATATGCAGCTGATTACCAAACCTTTTACCTACGCCGACCTTTCTGTTAAACTGCGCAGCATGCTGGACGCCCCCGCAATAAGTCCTTGCATTCTTGTGGTCGAGGACGAGCCTCTTGTGCGCATGGTTACGACTGACGACCTAAAACTTTTAGGATGCCGTGTTGAAGAAGCCGTAACCGCAAAGGAAGCCCTCATCAAAATAAATGCACTTGGCATGACGATCAATGCCGCAGTAATTGATCTTGGACTACCCGATCTTAAGGGCGACGGCTTAGTCAAAGAATTACGGAAACTTCGAAGTGATATCCCTATCGTTATCGCAAGCGGCTATGGCGATCCTTTCGTGCAGAAGCAGTTTGCAGATGACCGCTTGATTGCTTTTCTTGAAAAACCCTATCTCGGCAGCCAATTGGCTGAGGTTTTAGGGAAAATTGGCATTAAATTGGCAAAAACCTCTATTTCATAAAATAGGCTTACTGGGCACCATTTCACCCCTATCAGCGGATCTCATTGGCTTTCCAGAGATAAACCTAAGGTTTTGCGGCTGATAAATGCCATAACCTCTGTCGACTATCGCTGTTAATCAGTATATATGGAGCCCTTGTGCCGCCTGATTTCTCCCTTTAAGAATAAGGCGTTACATCCGGCAGATCCTACAGCGGTGGAAGATTAAATGAAGCGACGTTCGTTAGTTATTGGTGTTTTGGCGGGTACCGCCATCATTTGCGGCTTACTGGTTACATGGAATTTTGTTCGCGACTATATGATCGCCAGTTATTTCGCCAATATGCCACGTCCGGCCCAAACCGTTTCATCTGCTGAAGTTAAAGTTAAGGATTGGGCTCCCGGAATTGCGGCCATCGGCACATCACGAGCAGCAAATGGCGTCGATCTTGCCGTTCAAATAGGGGGCATTGTTAAAGATATCCGCTTCCAACCCAATCAACAGGTAAATGCCGGCGATTTAATCTTGCAGCTGGATGATGCCGTCGAGAAAGCTGATCTCATCGATGCCCAGGCTGCCGTTGCTTTGGAAAGCTCTACGCTTTCACGATCCAGAACACTTACGTCACGCGGCGTGGGAACCCAAGCCTCCAACGAGCAAGCGGTAGCTCAATTTGCAACTGCGCGCTCCCGCTTAGCCCGAACTCAAGCTATTATTGAGCAAAAAGCCTTGAAAGCTCCATTTTCAGGGGTCATCGGCATTGCCCGAATAAATGTCGGACAGTTTCTGCAACCCGGCACCGTTGTTGCCACTCTGCAGGATTTAAAATCCATGAAGGTGGATTTCTCAGTACCCGAGCAGATGATTAATCGCATTAAGATTGGCCAAAGCGTTAAATTCGGCCTCGAAGAGGCAACTCTTAATCTTGAGGGTCATATCATCGGCATAGACCCTAAGGTTGATCCGCAAACGCGCCTAGTCTCCGTACAAGCGATCTTTGAAAATAAGGGTGATAATTCAATTGTGCCGGGACGCTTTGTTCATGTCAGGGTCGAGCTCCCCCGAGAGGAGAATATCGTCACTGTGCCGCAAACGGCTGTCATCACCAGTCTATACGGCGACTATGTCTATACGGTCCAAGAAGAAACCAAGGGAGATCAAAAACAGCTGATCGCCAAACAGGTTTTTGTGAAGGTGGGACGCCGCGAGGGCACGGAATCCGAGATCATTTCGGGATTAACTCCGGGGCAAAAAATTGTCACCGCCGGCCAAAACAAGATCCAGTCCGGGGCTGTTATAAAAATTGACAATAGCATCGACGTAACGGCTGAAAATCGCTGAGGAAGCAATGAATATCACCGAACTATTTATCCGCCGTCCGGTCCTCTCGATTGTCGTCAGCCTGCTGATTATTTTATTGGGGGCGCAAGGCCTTTTGAATCTTCAAGTCCGTCAATATCCGGAAGTCGATGAAACGACCATAACAATCACAACCACCTATGTCGGCGCCAGCGCCGAATTGATGCAAGGGTTTATTACAACCCCAATCGCCAAAGCCGTTTCCAGCGCCGAGGGCGTCGATTACGTCACGTCGCAAAGCCAGTTAGGCATGAGTAAAGTTTCAATTCGCATGCGTCTCAATACAGATCCGGATGCAGCACTAACCGAGGTCACCGCAAAAGTTCAGCAGGTCCGCGCTCAGCTCCCAACCGATGCCGAAGATCCGGTTGTTGTCAAAGGTACAGGCGAGTCCTTTGCCCTTATGTACCTTACCTTTGCCAGCACGAAGATGACTCCTGAGCAGGTCACCGAATACCTTACTCGTGTTGTTCAACCTCGGTTTGCAACCCTGCAAGGCGTTGGCAGCGCGGAGATATTGGGTGGACGCGACTTTGCCATGCGCGTTTGGATTGACCCGATCCGACTTGCCTCCCGTGGCCTGACCGCAGCTGAAGTTGTTGCGGCTATCCGAGCCAATAACTTTCTATCGGCACCTGGCAAAACCCAGAATGATTATGTGGCTTATGCCCTGCAAAGTCGCACGACTGTGCAGACACCCGAAGCTTTTGGCGCCCTGCCTGTAAAGTCGGTCGGCGACCAAATAGTGCGGCTGCGGGATGTAGCGGATGTGGCTTTCGGTTCCAAAAGTACGGATGTTAAGGTGACCTTCAACGGCAAGGAAGGAACCTTCATCGGGGTCAGCCCTACTCCTTCGGCAAATCCATTGACCGTCGCCAAAGAAGTTGAAAAGGCTGTTCAAGACATCCAGACCATCCTTCCTGAAGGCATGACCGCTGAAGTTGTTTACGATGCATCTAATTTTATTTCTGAATCGATCGAAGAAGTCTTCAAAACAATCGCCGAAGCTACGCTTATCGTTATCTTGGTCATCCTTTTATTCTTAGGATCATTCCGGTCTGTTTTGATTCCTGTCTTGACAATCCCTCTTTCACTTATCGGCGTCGGCTTCTTCCTGTTTGTCTTAGGCTACTCGATCAATCTTCTCACCCTTTTGGCTATGGTTCTTGCCATCGGGCTTGTCGTGGACGATGCGATCGTTGTGGTGGAAAATATTCATCGTCATATCGAGGAGGGACATAAACCTCTAGATGCCGCTATTCTGGGCATGAAAGAGATCTTCGCCCCGATTATTACTATGACCATTACCTTGGCCGCGGTTTATGCCCCGATTGGTTTTACTCAAGGCTTAACCGGCTCGTTGTTCCGCGAGTTTGCCTTTACTCTTGCCGGCGCGGTGGTCATCTCTGGGGTCGTTGCCGTAACCCTATCGCCTATGATGTCGGCACGATTACTAAGGCCGCACAAGCCTGGCAGCGATAAGTTTGCGCGATTTGTGGATGATACCTTTACGAAGGTTGAGGGCTTTTATGGCCGCCGTCTTAGCGGCTCTCTTGACCATCGGCGGGTTACCCTCGCTGTCGTCGGGCTTTTGCTTGTGACAATGGTCTTTTTGTATACGAAAACCTCTTCGGAACTCGCACCTGAAGAGGATCAAGGCGTATTTCTTGGATTTATTACGGCTCCTAAATATGCCAACTCGGACTATACTCAGCTTTTTGCCTATAATTTTACGAAGGCTAGCGAGAAAATACCCGAAATCGATGATGGGTTCCTTGTCGTTGGCATCGATGGCGGTGGTAGCGGCTTTATCGGCTTTAAGCTGAAAGAATGGAGTAAACGCACCCGTAAGCCTGCGGTAATTCAGAAAGAAATCGCCACTCTTTTAGGTGAAAGCGCAGGACTGCAAGCTTTCGTTTTCTCGCCTCCTTCGCTCCCCGGCGGGGGTGACGGTTTGCCCATTCAATATGTTGTGCGCTCGACTGCCGAGATGCCGCGTGTTTATGATGTCGCAGAGCAAATTCGGCAAAAAGCCCAGACCAGCGGGAAATTTATTGTCGTACAAAATTCCATTACCTATGAAACGCCGCGCGCACTAATTGAAATAGATCGTGATCGCGCCGCTTCTTTGGGTGTCCCTGTCAGCGATATCGGAACGACATTGGGGGCCTTGGTTGGCGGGGCCTCAATTTCGAAATTCGATCTTGATAGCCGGAGCTATGATGTGATCACTCAGGTGAACAAACAGGCTCGTTTTAATCCGGATCAGCTTACGCAATACTATATTCGATCTTCTGAAGGATCGATGGTGCCCCTCTCCGCCTTGGTTACTATTAGAACCGATGCGTCACCCGCGGCAATCGATCAATTCAATCAGTTGAACTCAGCGACGATCTCTGCCCTACCCCTGCCGGGAGTTACGACTGCGGACGGACTGGCAACAATTCGTGGAATCGCTCAGGAAGTGATGCCCGCGGAGTTCTTTGAGGACTTTGCTGGACAATCACGTCTGGAAATTCAAGAAGGCAACGCCATCGCTCTGGCTTTTGCCTTGGCGATTATCGTCATTTACCTGGTTCTAGCGGCTCAGTTCGAAAGCTTTAGGGATCCCTTTGTCATTATGATGTCGGTTCCTTTGTCCTTATTTGGAGCCTTGGCCTTTCTGAATATTGGACTTGCCACTCTCAATATTTATACCCAGGTCGGCCTGATCACGTTGATCGGTTTGATCACCAAGCATGGTATTTTGCTGGTCGAATTCGCCAATGAGCAGCAGCTAAAACATGGCCTGGACAAAAGAGCTGCCATCGAAGAGGCGGCTCGGGTCCGATTGCGTCCCATCTTGATGACAACAGCGGCTATGGTATTGGGCGTATTGCCTCTTTTAACGGCAAGCGGCGCCGGTGCTGCTGCCCGTTTCTCCATGGGTATCGTGATTGCCTCCGGTATGGCCCTTGGAACATTTTTTACGCTTTTTGTCGTACCGATGTTCTACACCATAATTGCCAAGGACAAACGGCACACAGACCAACAGGCAACGCCAGCAGCGTCACCCCCCGTCACTCATACGCCCGCTTCCGTTACCGAGATCCGCAGCCGGCGCCGGCCGGAATTTTCATAGTTTAATCCGTTTCATCCGCATGGAAACGGTGCAACGCCCGGTGAAACACCGGAGCGATAAGGAGACTCATGCATCCGATTGCCCACAACCCGCTATATAGCGCATAGAGAGAAGCAAATATCTTTCCTCCTGCTGTCTTTAAAACATCAATCTCGCCCATACCTCCAAGAATCATAGACGCATTAAGAAGAGCGTCTATCCAGGGCATAGACTCAAACCACCGGTAACCGATGATACCGATAAGAAGCGAGATGACCGTAAACCCTCCCGCAATGGCCAACTGGCGCAATAGCCGGTGAGTAAATGCCTGAGCCGAAATAAGAGGCTCGGAACGATGCTCATACATAGTTTTGCTCGCTTAAAGGATAATCGACAGCTTTCGGTTAATAACTTAATACCGCTCAGCGTCCCTACTCTAACTGGAAATCGGGTTTTTTATCGACAATTGTATCATTGCCTTACTATCATCAACCCACTGGCTGCGGCAGGCATATTTATTAGCAGCCGATACAGGGGGAAACACATGAAAACTAAGACAATGATTGCGGCCATGACCTTAGCCATGATGGCGGGTCATGCCCAGGCTCAAACCAAATGGAATCTTGCCAGCGGCTATCCCGACGGTAATTTCCATACCAAAAACCTGGTTACTTTTGCTGAAGACGTAAAAAAACTCTCCGGTGGCAAGCTGGAGATCACGATTCATGCAAATGGCTCACTTTTCAAGGTGCCGGAGATCAAACGCGCCGTGCAAACCGGCCAGGTTCAAGCCGGCGAACTCCTCATGTCAAATCTGGAGAACGAAGCACCTATTTTTGGCCTTGATACCGTTCCTTTTCTGGCGACCTCCTATGACACCGCCAAAAAACTATACCAAGCCCAGAAGCCACTTGTTGAAAAGAAGCTTGATGCTGAGGGCATGCATCTTCTTTATGCCGTGGCTTGGCCGGCCCAAGGCCTTTATGCGAATAAGCCGATTAATACCATCGACGATATGAAAGGCCTTAAATTCCGCGCCTACAATCCTGCTACTAATCGGATCGCCGAATTGGTTGGGGCACAGCCTGTCACTATTCAAGCCGCCGAATTAGCCGCAGCTCTTGCGACCGGAACGGTTAACTCTTTCTTTTCTTCGCCCTCGACCGGCCGGGATACAAAGGTTTGGGAAAGCTTGAAGAATTTCTATGATCTCCAGGCTTGGTTGCCTAAAAATATGGTGTTCATTAGTAAAGACGCGTGGAGCAAACTCGATTCCACTTCTCAAAAAGCAATCAATGATGCCGCTGCCGCAGCAGAAACCCGCGGGTGGCAAATGTCCGTCGAAGAAGCCGAATCTGCTAAGCAAGCCCTTATTAAGGGCGGCATGACCGTAGCGCCCCCCAGTGCGGCCCTTTCAGATGGTCTCAAAAAGATTGGCGCCAGCCTAACCGACGAATGGCAAAAGAAAGCCGGAAGCGAAGGTGAGAACGCCGTCAAATCCTATAAAAACATGTGAAATAAAGGGCGGGCTGCGGCTCGCCCTTCTTTTTTGAGTCTGAGGGAAGGATTTATCATGCGACGACCTCTTAGCCTTCTCTATCTTGCTTGTGGCTGGTTGGCCGGTATAAGTTTGATTGGCATTTGCATTTTGATGCTTCTGTTATCCCTCGGACGCATTATTGGATTTAATTTACGGGGGGGAGATGAAATAACCGCTTGGGCGAGCACCGCGACCTTTGCTCTCGGCCTTGCACATACTTTCTATCACGGAGAAATGGTCCGCGTTGGCCTCTTAATAGAAGGGCTATCTTCGCGCTGGCGTCTCGTTGCCGAAAGCCTATGTTTGATCATCGGCTGCGTATTTACGGGCCTTCTAGCCTTCTATTGCATCGATTTTGTCTGGGACGGATACCGTTTTCGCGAGCCTACACCCGGGGTTCTCGTCATCCCTTTATGGATTCCTCAAGCGCCTCTTGCTTTTGGCACAAGTGTTTTATTTATAGCCATGGTGGAACAGCTTATTCTTTGCCTGACCGGGCGACGGCCGACATATGCTAAGGATGCACCTAAAACAACTGAAGAGGTACTGGAACGCGCCGCTTCCAGCGTTTGATCGTCATGGGCAGTATCGAACTTACCTTTATCGTTCTTGTTGCTTTGCTCTTCCTTCTGGGTGGCGGTGTATGGATTGCCATTTCCTTGATGGCTTGCGGCTGGTTGGCGATGGCGCTTTACACTTCTGTACCTATCGGCAAGGTCATGGCGGTTGCCTTTTGGGACTCCAGCGCATCTTGGACCTTGGCGGCGTTGCCCTTATTTATTTGGATGGGAGAAATTCTCTTTCGGACTAAATTATCGGAAGAGATCTTCAGGGGCCTTGCGCCTTGGCTGGGTTGGCTCCCAGGACGTCTCATGCATATCAATGTCGTTGGTTGCGGCATTTTTGGGTCAGTTTCGGGATCCTCCGCCGCGACGACCGCAACCATAGCCAAAATCGCCCTGCCAGAACTTAATAAGCGAGGATATGACGAATATGTCAGCCTAGGATCCCTCGCCGGGGCTGGAACCCTGGGTATTTTGATACCTCCTTCCATCACCATGGTCGTCTATGCTGTTGCTGCCGATGTCTCTATCATCCAGCTTTTCCTGGCAGGATTTTTGCCGGGATTATTGGTGATGGTCCTATATAGTGGCTATATCGCTGGATGGGCCTTGCTCAACCCCCAAAAACAGCCGCCGCCAGAGCCCGCAATGACGCTGGCCAGCCGGTTACGGGAATCGCAGAAACTTATTCCAACTGCGCTACTAATCATCTTTATCACCCTCACGCTTATTTTTGGCTGGGCCACGGCAACGGAATGCGCCGCCTGGGGAGTGGTTGGATCCTTAGCCATTGCCGCTTTCTCGCGGAGCCTGACCCTGGAAACCCTCTGGCAAAGTATCATGGGCACGGTGCGCATGACCTGCATGATCATGATGATCTTGGCAGCGGCCTCCTTCCTGTCAAAGGCCATGGCCTTTACCGGTATTCCCCGCGATCTTGCCGCCTTTGTTGGAGACCTTCATCTTAGCCCTTATGCGCTGATTGGTGCACTGACTTTGATGTACATCGTTCTTGGAGCAGCATTAGATGGAATTTCTATGATCGTTTTAACCACCGTTGTAGTTTTGCCTCTGGTAAAGCAGGCAGGATTTGACCTCGTGTGGTTTGGCATCTTTATGATTTTGGTTATTGAGATGGCGGAGGTATCGCCTCCGGTCGGATTTAATCTTTTTGTTCTGCAAACTATGAGTGGACGCGATAGTCTTTATGTCGCAAAAGCGTCGCTACCCTTTTTCTTTTTACTCGTCATTGCGGTCGCACTTATTACTGTTTTCCCCGAGATCGTTTCTTTCCTGCCCCTTTGGGCATTTCCGCCAACTCCTAATTAATTTTCTATCCATTGATAAGGGGATTAGAGGGGTTTTCCGGTGCGATAACTTACTTCGCCAATAACACCACGTCGAAACGCCATGACACAAATGACAAATACCACGCCTTGGATAATGGTTACCCATTGACCGAACGGCGCGAGATAATTCTCCATGGTTATAATGGTAAAGGCACCAAACACTGGACCAAATATAGTTCCAAGCCCTCCGACGAGAGTCATCAAAACGACTTCTCCGGACATTCCCCAGTGTACATCCGTCAACGACGCTAACTGAAAAACAAGAGCTTTGGTTGCGCCAGCCAACCCGGCCAGGGTCGCTGACAAGGTAAACGCCATAAGCTTATAGCGATCGGTTTTATACCCTAGTGAAAGAGCGCGGGGCTCATTTTCTCGGATCGCCCTTAGGACTTCGCCGAAAGGCGAATTGATGATGCGATAAATAAGGAGAAACCCTCCCAGAAAGATGGCCAATACGACAAAATAAAGGGTCATCTCGTGCCGAAGATCAAAAATACCTAAGAAGATACCGCGCGGTACAGACTGGATACCGTCTTCACCACCTGTAAACTTTGCTTGCAAAGCGAAAAAGAAACCCATTTGCGCTAAGGCAAGGGTCACCATAGCAAAATAAATACCTTGGCGGCGGATCGCCAAAGAGCCTGTAATGAAACCCAGTACCGCAGCAAAAACTGTACCCGAAACAATGGCTAACTCCGGAGGAAAACCCCAAATCTTGGCCGTATAAGCACTAACATACCCTGCCCAACCCAAAAACATCGCATGGCCAAATGATAGCAATCCGACATAACCAATTAATAAATTGAAGGCACAGGCAAATAACGCAAAGCACATTACTTTCATCATAAAAACGGGATAAACAACGAAAGGCGCCGCCACCAATATTGCCACCATAACAGCAAAGGCGATCAGAAAACTCCGTGTATCTTTGGAAAAGGCCGAACGAGAGGCCATGGCTATTTGGGATTTCATTAATTTGCTCTCCCAAATAAGCCTGCAGGCTTGCACAACAGGACGATCGCCATAACAACAAAGATCACGGTATTGGATGCCTCGGGATAGAAAACTTTCGTTAATCCCTCCACTAAACCCAAGCCAAAGCCAGTAACAATAGATCCCAGGATGGATCCCATTCCGCCAATAACCACTACGGCGAAGACGACAATAATAATGTCGGCTCCCATCAATGGGCTAACTTGATAAATCGGAGCGGCAAGAACCCCCGCCAGCGCGGCCAAGGCCACACCAAACCCATACGTCAAGGTAATCATTCGCGGCACATTGATGCCAAAAGCCCGCACCATAGTTGGATTTTCCGTTGCCGCCCGTAAATAAGAACCAAGTTTCGTACGCTCAATCGCGTACCAAGTTAACAAACAGACTATGACGGAAAAAATAATAACCCAGGCCCGGTAGTTTGGCAGAAACATGAAGCCAAGATTATGGCCACCTTGAAGTAGTTCCGGGATCGGGTATGGCAATCCGGATGATCCAAAATAATTGCGAAATAATCCTTGGAGAATCAAGGCAACGCCAAAAGTGAGCAACAAACCATAAAGATGATCAATATTTTGTATCTGCTTCAGCAATGTTCGCTCAAGCAACATCCCAAATATGCCCACAACAATGGGCGCAATAATCAGGGCTGACCAATGACCCAAGCCAAGATACTGAAGCAAGAACCAAGCACAGAAAGCGCCAACCATGTAGAGGGCGCCGTGGGCAAAATTAATAATATTAAGCATACCAAAAATAACGGCCAGACCTAGGCTTAACAACGCATAAAACGAGCCGTTAATCAGCCCGAGAAGGAGTTGACCAAACAAGGCTTGCGGAGAAATTCCCAAGAACGCAAACATAGTTTTCTCACTATTGGCCGTTGAAACTGACCCAGTCGCTCAAGCGACTGGGTCAGCAGATAAAATTACTTCGCAGCTAGTGTGCAGCCACCTTGGTCCAAAGGACGGAAAGCTTCTGCGGCTGGGATAGTCGCGCGAACCTTATAGTAGTCCCATGGTGCCTTAGACTCTTCTGGCTTCTTCACTTCGAACAAATACATCGGATGGATATGCCGCCCATCGCTCCGCACTGTGCCTTTCCCGAATAAAGGATCGTCCGTCGGCATTTCCTTCATCTTTGCGACGACGGCGGCACCATCAGCCGCGCTCTTTAGCGCTTCAACTGCTTTCAGATAATGCAAGGTCGACGCATAAACGCCGGCATGTACCATGGTTGGCATATTTCCCTTAAACTGAGGTGCAAAACGTTTTGCGAAGGCGCGTGATGCATCATCACGATCCCAATAAAAAGCCTCGGTTAGTATCAAGCCCTGAGCTATTTTAAGCCCCAGAGAATGGACATCGGTCACAAAGACCAGCAAACCGGCAAGACTTTGTCCACCCGAAGTAATGCCGAATTCAGCAGCTTGCTTAATGGAATTGGTCGTGTCGCCGCCGGCGTTAGCTAAACCAATAATTTTTGCCTTTGACGCTTGGGCTTGCAGCAAGAATGACGAAAAATCAGCGGTGTTTAACGGATGAGCAACCTTGCCAACCACCTTACCGCCATTGGCCGCGATCACAGCTTCCGTATCGCGCTCCAACGCCTTACCAAAAGCATAATCAGCCGTTAGAAAGAACCACGTATCACCGCCAGTCTTAACGATAGCCTTACCCGTACCGTTCGCCAGAGCCCAAGTATCGTAGGTCCAATGAACAGTATTGGGCGTGCATGCCGCACCCGTTAGATCTGCCGCCGCAGCACCCGAGACTAGAAAAACTTTGTTTTTATCTTTAGTGATCTGATTGACAGCAAGAGCTACGCCCGAGTTTGGAACATCGAGGATCGCATCGACCTTATCGACGTCCACCCATTGACGCGCAATTCCTGAACCTACATCGGCTTTATTTTGGTGATCGGCCGAAATAACCTCAACTTTATAACCGCGTTTTTCGATACCCGAATCTTGAATTGCCATCTTTGCCGCAACTACTGAGCCTTGACCAGCTAGGTCGGCATAAAGACCAGATTGATCATTCAAGACGCCAAGCTTAATCATCGTTTCTGCTAATACGCTGTTGGCTGCGGCCGAACCGGCCAAAACTGTCAAACCAAAAGCTAGGCTTTTCCATTTCTTCATATGAGATTTCCTTTGTTGAACAACACTTGAAGATGCAGCTTGGATTTTCACTAAAGTCTCCTCCCTTTTATTTACCCTTACACACCTAAATGCCGATGGAGCTTCTCCATATTTTTCTCCAGTTCCGACCGCATAAAACCATCAATGATCCGACCGTCCTCCATCACACAAAATCTATCTGCAACAGTCGCAGCAAAATGAAAATTTTGCTCAACGAGTAAAATAGTAAAACCTTGCTGTTTCAACCTTTGTATGGTCATACCAATCTGCTGAATAATAACTGGCGCCAAGCCTTCAGTGGGCTCATCCAACAAAAGAAACCGCGACCCCGTGCGCAAAATCCGGGCAATGGCGAGCATTTGCTGCTCGCCTCCCGAGAGTTTTGTTCCTTGGCTTCTTAAGCGCTGGTTAAGATTTGGGAAAAGATCAAAAATTTGCTCCATAGAAAGGCCGCCTGAGCGCAGTTGCGGCGGCAACAAGAGGTTTTCTTTGACGCTTAAGCTAGCAAATATTGCCCTTTCCTCAGGGCATATCGCAATACCCGCACGCGCAATATCATTAGAACGAAGTGAAATTAATTCACGATCCTCAAAGCGAATTGATCCCCGGCGTTTAGATACAATCCCCATAATTGATTTCATTGTGGTGGTTTTTCCAGCACCGTTCCGACCCAGGAGAGTAAGTACTTCCCCCGGCTTAACATCGAAATCAACGCCATGGAGTATATGACTTTCGCCATACCAGGCTTCCAACCCTTTAACACTCAAAAGAGACGGCTGTACCGATTCACGAGCAACAGCAGCGCTAACCATGCCCCACCCCCATATAGGCTTGGCGAACTTCCGGGTTGGACGACACGGCCGCATAATTACCCTCTGCGAGAACTTGACCGCGCGTCAGTACGGTAATCGTGTCTGATAGATCCGCAACGACACTTAGGTTATGCTCAACCATCAGAATAGTGCGATTAGCGCGAATACGTTTGATCAAAAGCGCCGTGCGCTGAATGTCCTCATGCCCCATGCCAGCCATCGGTTCATCCAACAGCATCATTTCTGGATCAAGAGCCAGAGTTGTTGCGATTTCTAGTGCGCGCTTGCGGCCGTATGGCAACTCGACTGCAATTGTATGAGAAAAATCTTCCAGACCTACATCAGAAATCAGCTCTAACGCTTGATCATTATATATATGAAGCGCTTTTTTTGAGCGCCAGAAATCAAAGGATCCTCCTCGCTTTCGCTGAAGAGCGATTCGAACATTTTCAAGAACAGTCAGGTGCGGGAAAACAGCCGAAATTTGAAAAGAACGCACCAAGCCCAACCGCGCAACATCAGCTGGCTTAAGGGACGTAATATCATGCTTGCCGTAAATTATTCGACCCCGAGTTGGCGTCAGAAATTTAGTGAGCAAATTAAAACAGGTTGTTTTGCCAGCACCGTTGGGGCCGATTAAGGCATGAATTGATCCTTGTCTAATCTTAAGGTTAACGTTACTCACAGCTGTAAAGCCGGAAAAATCCTTCGTTAGCCCTTCGGCAAGAAGAATAACGTCGCTCATGGGATTGATAATGCCCAATGCATATTTTAAGCCTTCCCCCCGAAAGCCGCGCCCGTCTGCGGACGGATGCGTAATATCCTTATACGATAGCGCCGTATTAATTTCATTTATTGCTTATAATTAACGATATCGCTGGGAGACGCTAGACGTCCAACACCAGGCTGTCAACAACAAGCGCAAGGCCCCTAACCAGGGATTCTCCTCAGAAATCCTTGGCAAAGAGCCGATATTGGCTCCCCCGAAAATCTTCTTGATCCTTAAGTTATATCCCGGTTAATCAACTACATGGCCTCTGACATTATTGAACGCATCCGTAAGCTCCAGGCAGGAATAACCGTTCCTGATGATACCCTCCCCGCGCCCCATAGGCCGGAGATGCTGTTTATCGGCTGTATCGATGCCCGTCTCGACATCAATATTGAAATCGGCATTCCTTATGGAAAAGCTCTTATTTACCGTAATATCGCCGCCTTGGTGTCGGGCACACGGGGAGATGATGACCCTGAGCATGTAGGAGAAGCTGCCGCCTTAGAGTTTGCCGTCAATGTCATGAAGATAAAAGAGATCGTCGTCATGGGGCATACCGATTGCGGGGGGATCAATGCCTGCCTGCATGGCGTCCCCGGGGCACGACATATTATGCAATACCTCTCGCCTCTGAGTGAGGTTCGGAACGAAGTTGCATCCCAAGCGGGGAATCTAATTCAAATAGCACGGAAAATGGAACAGGCTGCCGTTCGCCAAAGCGTCGCCAATCTCATGACTTATGACGCCGTCGCGCAAAAAGTTGCTACAGGTGAATTAACTTTGCACGGTTGGGTGATTAACACCGCTACCCGACGTATTTCCGAAATGGACCATGCAACAGGCATATTTCATCCAATGCGCTAAAGAGCCCATATGAAATTAGGCCTTACTACCATTGTTATTCACGATTATGATGAAGCTATAGATTTTTTTGTCAACATTCTCGGCTTTGGATTAGATAAAGACGTGATTGTGACGCCCGAAAAGCGCTGGGTAGTAGTCCGACCTACTCAAGGTGACGCAGGGCTTTTATTAGCAAAGGCTATAAATCAGGAACAGAAAGTCGTAGTTGGGAATCAAACAGGTGGCCGCGTAGGTTTCTTTCTGCATGTCAAAAATTTTGACGAAATATACGAAAAATATCTGTCGCGTGGCGTTCGTTTTTTAGAAAGACCACGTACCGAGAGTTATGGCCGGGTAGTTGTTTTTCTTGATCTATACGGAAATAAATGGGACTTAATAGAGAGCTCGTAACTCCGCTAAAACAGCTGGCTTATTTCCGAAACAGACCCATCAGGTTTTCTTCATCCCTTGCGCTAAGTAACAAAAAATGCCGGGTGATAGAAAACCTCGCCCTTCGGCAGAGTATTTTTATAGGTGAAAGCCATAAAATATTCAGAAGGAACATCTTTTAGGGATAGACCATCTCTGGTTAAGAAACCAAAGCGCTTATAATACTCTGGATCACCCATCACGACCACAAGCTCGGCTCCTAAGGTTTTGAGCTGCGTCATCCCCTCTTTTATCAGGGCTGCACCAATCCCTTGGTTTTGTTTGTCCGGCCTTACGGCAACAGGGCCCAATCCATAGTAGGCTCCAGCATCATCGTTAACTCTAACAGGCGAAAACGCTATATGCCCGATAATTTCTCCCGCGCCGTCTTCGGCAACTAAGGACAGCGTCAGCACCTCTGCTGTCCTTAAGGCGCTGACTATTTTATGTTCTGTTTGCTGACTATGCGGATGATCCTGAAAAGCAGCAACAATCACATTCTGAATTTTCTCTACATCTTGAATTTTTTCTGATCGAATAATCATAGCCACTATCAAAACCCCGGTGTCTTAAATTTTCTCGACCCAAAAATCGCCAATCGCCAGGCAATCAATGTTCGTGTTCTTAAAGCAATCAATAGCCTGAGCTGGTGTGTTTACAATAGGCTGCCCTTTAACATTAAAAGACGTATTTAATAGAACAGGACAGCCTGTCCGCTCATAAAATGCTTCTAGAAGTGCCCGAAACCGAGGATTATTTTCGCGCTTGACCGTCTGAACCCGGCAAGACCCGTCAACATGAACAACAGCCGGGATTTTCTCTTTTTTATCGGGGGCCACATCTATTGCAATCAGCATATGTGGACTTTCCTGATTCATCTGAAAATATTCCGAAGCGTGCTCCGCTAAAACGGCGGGCGCAAACGGACGAAAATATTCACGAAACTTAACGCGCTTATTGATATGATCTTTCATCTCGGCCGGAAACGGACGAGCAAGGAGGCTTCGATTTCCAAGAGCACGCGGGCCGAATTCAGCCGCACCGCCGTACCAGCCGATGATTTTCCCTTCTTCAAGTTTTTCTGCGACAACCTTCGAAAGATTACTTGGCCGCGTATAAGTCACACCTGCTTGTTTCAAGGATTCTTCTATTTCAGACTCCGTAAATCTAGAACCTAAATAGTAATTATGATCCTTAACCGGCTTTAACGGTCCCGTATGCGCAACATGGGACAGATAGCAAGCGCCGATAGCCGTACCCGCGTCACCACTGGCCGGTTGCACGAAAATTTCATCAAAAATCCCCGCCTTAGCGATTGCGCCATTCATAGAACAGTTAAGGGCAACCCCTCCCGCAAGACAGAGTTTGGAAAGTCCGAACTCCTTACGTGCATGCGTCAGTTGCTTTATGACGACTTCTTCCAATCGATTCTGCAATGCCGCCGCAATATTCATGTGATGTTGGGTTACGTCGCTTTTGGGTTCTCGCTTTAACCCAAAAATGTTAACGAACTTATCGCTGATCCACTTATCGCGGACTTCGTAATAGGAAATCCAATCACGATTGATCATATAGCCGTAATTATCTTTTTCCTGAATGATGTCCCAGAAAATATCAATATTGAAAACATCGGGATCATTGTTCGATGCCGCGGCAACACGTTCGAGTCCACCGCCGAAGTCGACGTTCTGTTTCGGAAGGAGGGAGAATGTGCCGTCTTCGTTTTTGATGTACTGCATGAAGACCGAATTGCCGATTTCGAGAAATCGGCCGCAATCGCAATTGGGGTGACATTCTTTGCCCCACTTCGGATCGTGCTTCGTTCCAAAATCATAAAAGATTTCAGAATCCGGGCCGCCAGGTTCACCTGCAGGCATTTTTTCGGGAACACCTGCACGACTCCACCAGTTTTTCTTGGCGTCGTAATAAAAGATACGGCCGCCTTGCATCCCTACCTCGTA
>CAYNIC010000016.1:0-46989 GCA_964397465.1 uncultured Rhodospirillales bacterium | reverse complement strand
CGCCTGATTCAGAGCAGGCTCTTAAATGGTATAAAAAAGCAGCAGAACAAGGCGAGTTTCAATCGCAATATAATCTGGGCCAGATTTATCTGAACGGGAAGGGAGTTGAAAAAGATCCAAAGGAAGCCAAAAAATGGTATTTGCGTGCCGCGGCGCAAGGAACTCACCAAGCTCAAAATAACCTTGGTGTAATGTATGAACAGGGCGACGGAGTCACTAAAGATATTATTAGGGCTCATATGTGGTATAGCATTGCCGTGGCCAATGGTTCAAAAGATGCCGTCACGCCACACGAGCATTATGCCAAGAAACTGTCGCCTGATCAGTTAGCTCAAGCAGCAGACATGGTGCAAAAATGCGTGTCTTCTCACTACGCTGATTGCGGAGAATAATCTAAATTTGAAATTTTATGTCTTACCCTTTGAATTGAGGGCTAATTCGCTGTCATGGGTTGGTGCGCCATCGCGCCAATTTCCTTAAACCGTTTTGGCGCCAGGAAGGCAATCATGGCGAAGGTAAGGATGGTGAGGCCGCCCAAGGGGAAAGCCACGGCCGGCACCGCTCCGATGATCAACACGCCAACCGGCACGCGGTAATCGCGGGCATGGCGCGGTGCCTTTGCTTGTGCTGGGGCGATTGTTATGTGAGGTTAGGCTTGCTGCTGGTTGAACCCCAAAGGAGCGCAGCCCCATGGTTAATAAGGTTATGCTGGAATACCGGGTTGAAGCGCGTCGCATCGATTCCCATGGCGGCATCGCCAGGGCAAAAAATGCTCAAGTCCTCCTCGATACGGATTTAGCCGGGCGAGTTGACGCGATGAATCCTGCCGAGCTGTTTCTGGCATCAATCGCCGCCTGCATGCTTAAGGGAATCGAGCGAGTAACGCCCATGCTTAAATTCGGACTACGCGGTGCCGAGGTAAGGCTTCATGGCATTCGTCAAGACAGCCCGCCAAAAATGATTTCGATCAGTTACGAGTTGATTATTGATACCGACGAAAGCGATCAACGGCTTGAGCTGCTCCATAAGAACGTAAGAAAGTATGGCACGATTTCTAATACGGTCGCAGACTCAACAAAACTTGATGGGACAATTCGGCGGAGGGAATCGTGAGTCGTCTTCATACGGAACGCCACCTCGTCTCCCGCATTGGCTGGCTGCGCGCCGGGGTGCTGGGGGCAAATGACGGGATCGTCTCCACCGCAAGTTTGATTGTCGGCGTCGCCGCAGCGTCAACACCAAGCACAGATGTTTTGATAGCCGGTGTTGCGGGACTAGTCGCTGGCGCCATGTCCATGGCGGCGGGAGAGTATGTCTCGGTCAGTTCTCAGGCAGATACCGAACGCGCCGACTTGATGCGCGAAAAGCTCGAGTTAAAAAATCAGCCGGCTCTTGAACTCGAAGAGCTAACGGGGATTTATGTGAAGCGCGGCGTTAATCCGGAATTGGCGCGCAAGGTCGCAGAGCAATTAATGGCGAAGGATGCCCTGGGGGCCCATGCCCGGGACGAACTCGGTATATCAGAAATAACCACCGCGCGGCCCATCCAGGCTGCCTTGACATCCGCGACATCCTTTGCGGTTGGTGCCGTTATGCCGCTTGTGATGGTTTTGGTTTCACCCTCAAGCCTCTTAGTGCCCTTTGTATCGACAGCGTCATTAGTGTTTCTAGCTGTCCTCGGAGCCCTGGGGGCGAGGGCAGGTGGTGCAAGTATTTTAAAAGCGACAGTGCGAGTGACATTTTGGGGTGCTTTGGCCATGGCCTTGACGGCAGGTATAGGTGCGCTGGTTGGAACGGCAGTTTAGCTGTTTTGCCAGCGGCTTCTTGGGCAGGTCATAAAAATGCCATGGCGGGAGAGCAGAATTATTCGATGATGTACCTTATTCAAGTCTTGCTGCCGCTTGAGGATGAGACCGGCACCCAGTTCCCCTCGGCGCGGTACGAGCGGCTCGCCCGCGAGTTCACCGAAAAATTTGGTGGGGTCACCGCCTATTCCCGCTCTCCGGCGCAAGGCCGGTGGAAGGATGGGGGCGATACCCATCACGACGATATCGTTGTTCTTGAAGTCATGGCGCAGAAGATCGACCGGGCGTGGTGGGCGGCCTTACGCACACGGCTGGAAGAAGAGTTCCGCCAAGAGGAAGTGATCATCCGCGCGCAGAAAATGGAACAGCTGTAGTCGCTATTTTCGTTCTTCCTGCAGGGCGATCTGCAGCTTTAGGCCCGTGTCGGTCTGGCGGCCTTCGTAAATTTTGTCGATATCGCTGATGGCCTTTTCGCCATGTTTCTTATCGACCGCCAACAGAATGGCATCGATCTTCGCCTCCATCCGGTCATCGCCTTCCTTGGATTGCGGCGACCCCACATAAAACAGGATGGCAAGGCCGCCGACCTGCCACAGCAGCTGCAGAAATTCCGACTGCCAATTCTCCAAGGTATCGCGGCCCATGTCGATCATGTAATCGCTGACCTCGATGGGTTGGGCGTGGGCTTGTTGTTCGTTCACATAGGCAAACCAGCCGAACATCCAGTGACCGACCAAGGAGATAATGAAGAATCCGCCGGTGATCCAGGCAAAGCCGTAGCTTTTCATCAGTGACCGGTGACGGAGGTGTTTCTTTGCAAGCTTGGCCATGACGCACCTTCTCTATGGGGTCATAGAAAAGAACTCATGCCGTCAAACGAGGTTCCCTAAGCCTTGGCGGCCATGCTTTTGCTGATGGCTTTGCCGAGATCCTCTTGCACAAAGGGTTTGGCCAGGCGGGTGAAGCGGAGCTTCGTTTCTTCGGAAATCTCGGCGTAGCCGGTAGCAAGAATAATCGGTAGATCAGGCCATTTTTCTTGGATCATTTTCGCCAGCTGGACGCCGGTGATGCCGGGCATGACCTGATCGGTAATGACAAGATCTATGTCGTCGCGGTTGCGGAGAATATCGATGGCCTTTGCCGCCTCATTCGCCTGAATGACAGTATGCCTCAGCTCTTCCAGCATGTTGGTGATGTTTTGGAGAACCAAGGCATCGTCATCAACGGCAAGGATGGTGAGAGGTGCGATTCTGATAGGATCGGGGGTAAAAGGTTTTTCCAGCTTCCGTACCTGGTGCGCCTCGGCGACAGGAAGCCATAGCTCGGTGGTCGTGCCTTTGCCTTTCTGACTTTTGATCACAAACTGTCCGCCGGATTGCTCGGCAAGGCCGTGAACCATGGAAAGCCCAAGCCCCGTGCCCTTGCCGACACCTTTGGTGGTGAAAAAAGGTTCGGTCGCCCGGCGGAGGGTCTCTTCATCCATGCCGTCGCCGGTATCGGAAACCACAAGGCAAACATAGGTGCCGGGCTTGAAAGATCCCGGTTGATCTGCGGCGATCTGACGAACCTCGGCCGAGATGACGATCTCGCCGCCGTTTGGCATGGCGTCACGGGCGTTGACCACCAGGTTCAGCAAGGCGGTCTCCACCTGATTGGCGTCGGCAATTACCGGGGGCAAATGCGCTGGAAAGTTACTTGCAATGGAAATTGTTGATCCGAGGGAATGAGTGAGAAGGCTGGTCATGCCGTCAACTAAAACGGCAACATTGATAACTTCTTGTTTCAAATCTTGCCGGCGCGCAAAAGCCAGCATTCGCTGGATAAGAACCGTCCCGCGCTCGGCACCTTGCAGGGCATTATCAACCAAGGTGGAAATTTTGGGATCGTTCGGGACGCGCCGCTGCAGAAGGCGCAGGCTGCCGATAATGACCATCAGCAGATTATTGAAGTCGTGGGCGATGCCGCCGGTTAATTGACCGATGGCTTCGGTCTTCTGCGAATGAAATAAAGCTTCCCGGGCTTCTTCCAGGGCTTTTTGCGTTTTCATCTTATCGGTGATGTCACGGGTAATCTTGGCAAAACCGATAAGTTTTCCGCTCTCGTCACGGATCGGATCAATGACCACATGGGCCCAGAATTGGGTGCCGTCTTTTCGAACGCGCCAACCTTCTTTTTCAAATTTTCCCTGGGTGATCGCTGTGTCGAGACTCTTTTGCGGTTCATTATTCTGACGATCTTCCTGTCGGTAAAATTTGGAAAAGTGCTCGCCGATAATTTCCTCGGGCTTGTACCCTTTGATGCGTTCAGCGCCCGGATTCCAATTGGATACCCGCCCTTCGGGGTCCAGCATATAAATGGCGTAATCGGTGACGCCTTGGATCAACAGACGGAATTGCTCTTGGGTCTGCCGTATTTTTTCCTCCGTCTCCCGGCGTTCGGTTAAATCGCGGGTGATCTTGGCGAAGCCCAGCAGATTTCCATCCCCATCGCGGATAGGATCGATGACCACATGAGCCCAGAATCGGGTGCCGTCTTTGCGGACGCGCCAGCCCTCGCCCTCAAAGCTGCCGGTTCTGGCGGAGATGTCTAGAAATTGCCGGGGCAGACCCGCAGCCTGATCCTCGGGCGTATAAAATCGGGAAAAGTTTTGGCCAATGATTTCATGGGCGGCGTAGCCTTTAAACCTCTGGGCGCCGGAGTTCCAGTTGGATACCCGGCCATCGGGATCCAGCATGTAAATGGCATAATCAGTAATGGCGTCGATTAAGAGGCGATCGTAATTATGGGGTGGTTCCGGGAAACGCTTGTTAGTCAAAAAGCCTCTCTACGGCAAACATTAGGCGAATTTTTTACCCTACAGGTTGGGTCGCCATTTAGTCATTAAAGAAATGAGGCCGATATGATCAATATCAGACGTAACTCTACGTTATTCGTTCAAAACAAGATTGAAACATATGGCATAAAGCTTGAAATCCGCGCCTTTGAAGCTTGGCCGTTCCATGCTATGCAGCTTTAGGTTACAGATCGTAAATCGATTTTATCCGAGGCCACCATCCTAGAAGATCTGCGCTCCATCCCGGGACCACTGCAACGGCAATTTGCCTTTGTCTTTTTGCTGACGCTGACGCGCGCCATCGCCTTGCCATATACGGTTATTTTCTTGGCGCGGGTATATGCGCTGGAGGTTCAAGTCATCGGCTGGTTATTGGGAAGCGCCCTGATCATCGGCATCGCAACCAGCCTCTTGGCGGGTTACTTGATTGATCATTTTGGAGCGAGTCGCGTTCTTCTTGTGATGGTGGGCATCTTTTCGTTCGGCCATATTCTTATCGGTCTCGGCGGGCCCTTGCCGTGGGTGTATGTTTTATTGATTGCGGTAAACGCCGCTTACTCCGCCACTTCGGTTGCGACGCGGACGGCGCTCGGCGATTTTGTGGTTGATAAACAAGAGCGTGAGAAATTATTTTCGATTCGGTATACGCTGATCAATATAGGTTTTGGCATCGGGCCATTTATTGGCAGCGCCCTCGCCGGGATCGGTCCTCATTCGATGTTTCTCTGGGCGGGACTTGCCGCGACGATGGCGGGCTTGTTCTTGCTGGGTCAAAAGTCGTCGCAAAAAATATTGGTTCCTCCTAACGATAAAGGTAAAAAGATTTCTCCGTGGCGTTACGTCGGTGACGTTGTGAGGGATCGCAGACTTATTTATTTTACCCTAGCGGGGTTGTTTTGCTCTTTGGCGATGCGGCAATTTCCGAGTTATTTGTCGCAATATTTATTGAAACTTGAGGCTAAGAACATTTATTTAATTATCAACTATGTCAGTTCGACCAACGCGCTTACGGTCATTATCTTCCAATATATTATCACGAAAAAAGCGGTTTATTTCCCGCTTTATATACGGTTTGTTATGGGTTTCTTTTGTCTAAGTGCCGGCATTATCGGGTTCATGCTGGCCGGACGGATCGAGGTATGGATCGCTGCGATGTTTGTATTTTCTATCGGCGAGATTATTATCTCTACAAGTGAGTTTGCGGCGATCGACCGGATTGCTCCCGACCACCTTCGCGGTAGTTACTATGCAGTACAAAATCTATCAACCATCGGTGGTGGAATAACGCCTGTTCTCTGCGGTTTAGTACTTGCCAGCTTTCCGCCGGTAACAATGTTTATCGTCCTCATCTTTGCGGTTTTTGTTTCTTTTGGACTTTATAGTCTGGGAAGCCGCCGGACATTTAGCCGCTAGAATTTCTTATGGAAACATGAGTATAAAAAAGACATGAAAAACGTTCTTGCTATTCTCCAATCACGAACGAATTCGTCGCGCTTACCGGGTAAGGCGCTTTTGCCGGTCGCCAACATGCCAAGCGCGATTTTGGCGGCAAAAAGGGCGGCAAATCAGGGCCACGATGTGGTTCTTGCCACCAGCGACCAGGCTTCGGACGAGATCTTGGCCCGTACGGCGATAAGCGCCGGCATTAAGGTGTTTCGCGGCGACCGGGATAATGTGCGGGCACGTTTTCTTGCTGTCGCCAAGGACCTTAAAGATGATCATGTTATCATTCGTCTTACGGCGGACAATATGTTGCCGGATGGCGGATTACTGACGGAAACCCTGAAGCGATTTACGGAGTCTAAGCTGCCTTACGTGAATAGTGAACAGATCTGGCATCAGCCGCCCCACGGACTGATCTGTGAAATTTTTTATTTGGGGGCTTTGCGTGACGCTACGGCCAAGGTTGATACCCCTCACAATCGCGAACACGTTACGACCGCCTTGCGCGAAGTGCCGGTGACAATAGATCAGGAAAAGATTTTTACGCCCGAAGAGTCCGCCTTGCGGGTCACGATGGATACCTATGAGGACTTTCAACGTATGTCCCGGCTATTCATGGATATCCCAAATCCTGAGGCCATATCGTGGCGCGAGCTGATAAAGCGGCTTATGGCTATGCCAATCCTATAAAAAAGGCGAAAGATGAAGAGGGATCATCTTTCGCCCGGTGTGCGATGCCAAAAGGGGAGTTATTTCGGCATAAGCACTGTATCGATGACGTGAATCACGCCGTTCGATTGTTTAACATCAGCTATGGTAACTTTCGCTGTGTTTCCCGTTTCGTCGGTGAGTACGATGTCGCTACCTTGAACCATGGCGACGATCTTGCCGCCGCTGACAGTCGGAATAGCGTGTTTTCCCCCGTCATCCTTAACCATTTTTTTGACGGCATCGGAAAGAGCATTGGTTGCCACCACATGATAGGTCAGGATTTTGGTCAGCTTGTCCTTGTTCTCGGGTTTGAGCAGCATATCAACCGTGCCTGCGGGGAGCTTTTCAAATGCCGCATTGGTTGGAGCAAAAACCGTAAAAGGCCCCGGACCCGATAATGTATCTACCAATCCTGCCGCTTTTACTGCTGCAACTAAAGTAGTGTGATCCTTGGAATTGACGGCATTCTCGATAATATTTTTGCTGGGATACATGGGAGCGCCGCCGACCATGACAGTCGATTGGGCAGCTGCGTCCCGCGTTTCGAAGGGTGAAAAACCCAACATGAGCGCGGTTACAGCTGCGGTAGCCATTGCGGTATAACGTAATGTCGTCGACATGATCTTAAAATCCTCTTCTCTGAATGACCCCTTCTTTGGGGCTCTAGAAAAGGGACGAAGCGGTGAGGATAAAAGATGCCTTAGAAGCGACGATTAATGATCACAGCTTCGTGAGCGGACCGACGGCGATGATCGGACCGGTCGCCTTGCCTGTCGGTGACCCACCGGGGGGTTCAACCGTGACGGCTAAAATCGCGTCGGGTCCGGCCAATCTTTGCAAAGCCTCGGGAATGATAACTTGGGTTGCGCCTGATTTACTTAAAACGCCCAAGGAGCGCGCCACTTTATCCCCGGGAATAAGCCATAGCTCTAAATCATGGGCGGCATCATCTTTATTGGAAATCGGCCGGATGGTTAGGCTATTTGTATCTGGATTAAGATGGGCCAAGAAAATCGGCCCGGCGTTTTGGGCTTGAAGAGTGGCAATTAAGGGTGTGGGCGGCGCAGGGTAGATAACAGTATTCATCATTATAAAAATACCGAGGACGGCGGAAAGACTTGCCAGGGCCAGGGTCATTCCCCGCCAAAAGAAAAGATTATACCAAATACTTTTGCTGGTCTGAGAGGTTAAGGCGGGGGATCCAAACAATCTGTTTTCAATTTTGGTCCATAAATGGTCAGGCGGTGAAACAGCGGATATGGTCTGAGCAAGGGTGCCGAGGCGTACCTGCCAGGCTGCAACGCGGCGAAAGAATTCAGGATTATTAAGAGCCTTTGCTTCAGCCTCGCGTCGAGCGTCACCATCTAAAACGCCCAAAGCGAGCTCGGCCGCTAAGGCGTCATCCTCGCTTCTGCGCTTTTCATCTTCGGTGATGTTGCTGTCCTCAGAGCTCATTCGTTTCTTTGTGCTTTCATCATCGTAACGTTGTGTTGCGCTTCTCTAGGCAATCCCGAAGTCGGGCAAGACTGCGGCGAATCCGGCTTTTCATTGTTCCTAAGGGAACGGCCGATTGCTGCGCCAAGATTTCATAGGTCGCCCCGCCAAAGTAAGCAGCTTGAATAATCGTGGCGTCATTGCCTTCCAGTTCGCCTAAGCATTCGTCAATCTGCCGTCGTTCCTCGGTTCCGCTCACCACAGCCTCCGGAGAGCGAGCATCGTCTATTAGATTTTCTGCGGCATCCAACCCAAGATGAGACGCATGTTTTTGCCGCCGCAAAATATCAACCGCCTGATTACGGGCAATCGCCGCCAGCCATGATACCGGTTTGGCTGTGCTGCCGACATACTGGCCGGCGCTGCGCCAAATCTTAACGTAAGACTCTTGCAATGCCTCCTCTGCCTCAGCCTTCTGAGATAAGATACGTAAGCAGATGCCAAAAAGTTTCGCGGCAGTCCGATTATATAATCGGCTAAAAGCTGCTTGGTCACCAAGAGCTACTCGCGCTAAGACATGCTCCAGGGATTCTTCATCACCATTCATACGGGAAGCTTAACAGAACTACCCTAAGGTGTGTAAATAATATTCTTATATCTATCCGACCAATACCGGACGAATTTTTTCCAGCGCCCAGTCGATCTGATCCTTGGTGATCACCAAGGGTGGCGCCAGCCGAATGGTGTGGCCATGGGTATCCTTGGCGAGAATCCCGCTCGCGCGAAGGTTCTCGCAAAATTTTCGTGCACCGCCCGCTTCGGCCTCAAGCTCAATTGCCAGCATCAAGCCGCGGCCGCGGACCTCCTTGATGACCGGGCTATTGATGGCTTGGAGCTGCGTTTTAAAGTAGGCGCCGAGCTTTTCGGAATTCTCGATCATGCCTTCTTCGACCAAGACCTTCATGGCTTCACGCGCGACGGCGCAGGCCAGAGGATTGCCGCCAAAGGTGCTGCCGTGCTGTCCGGGTTGTAGAACACCCAGAACCTCCGTGTTCGAAAGAACGGCAGAAACCGGATAAAACCCACCCGCCAAGGCTTTGCCGATCAAGGTAACGTCGGCCTCAATTCCCTCATGCTCTTCCGCAAGAAGTTTTCCTGTACGGCCGAGGCCTGTTTGAATTTCATCAAGCACCAGGGTGATATTATGTTTCGTGCATAATTCACGGACCCGTTTGAAATAGCCCTGTGGCGGAATAATGACGCCGGCCTCGCCCTGAATAGGCTCGATCAGAAAGGCGACCGTATGCGGCGTTATGGCTGCTTCAAAGGCCTTGGCATCGCCAAAGGGAACCACCTTGAAGCCTGCAGGGAAGGGGCCAAAATTATTATGGGCATCCGGATCCGTGCTAAAGCCGACGATGGTGATGGTCCGGCCGTGAAAATTGTCGGCGCAGACAATCACTTCGGCTTTGCCGGACGGAACGCCCTTGACTTCATAGCCCCATTTGCGGACGGCTTTGATGGCCGTCTCGACGGCTTCGGCGCCGCTGTTCATCGGCAAAACTTTATGCGAGTTCGTTAAGGCGGCGATTTCTTCATAAAATAAGGCCAGCTGATCGTTGCGAAAAGCGCGCGAAGTCAAGGTCAAGCGCCGGGCCTGATCCGTCATGGCCTTCAGTATGCGGGGATGGCAGTGACCTTGATTGACCGCCGAATAGGCCGACAAGCAATCCAGATATTTATTGCCTTCGACATCCCAGACCCAAACACCTTCGCCTCGAGTTAAAACCACATCAAGAGGCTTATAGTTATGGGCGCCGAGGGAATGTTCGATCGCAATGAGGTCTGCTGATTGCGGCTTGCGTGTGCCAGATGTCTTGGAGCCGGTCATAATCTGATCCTTAAAGGAATAAGGTTTGCTGGCTTGATTGCGTGATGACGTTTAGGATGATGATCGATGATGCTGCGGCCAAAAAGGCTGGCGGCCAACTCGGCCAGCAAGCGGGCGCTTTGGCCTTTTACGTCGAGAATGGGATTAAGCTCGGCGATGTCCAACGAGCAAACCAAACCACTTTCATAAAGAAGCTCCATAATCAAATGAGCTTCTCTATAGGTGGCGCCGCCGGGTACGGTACTGCCGACGGCGGGGGCGATATCCGGATCCAAGAAGTCGATATCCAGGCTGACATGCAAATGGGTGTTGCGGGTGTTGATGCTTCGGATGAAATCCTTGATCAAGACGAAGACTCCATGCTCGTCGATCATCCGCATATCCATCAGATTGATTTGACGCTCGGCTAACAATCGTCGCTCGTCGGCGTCAATCGAGCGCAGGCCGAACAAATGAAAATTCGCGGACTTTACGGGAACAAACGGACGCTTTTCCCCCAGAAGCGGCGCCAGATTGGCCTCGCCGGTCAAAAAGGCGACGGGCATACCGTGCATATTTCCGCTTACCGTCGTCTGAAGCGTGTTGAAGTCCGCATGGGCATCCAACCAGAGAACAACAAGATTTTTTTTGGTTTCTTGGCAGTGACGGGCGACGGCGCTGATGGTGCCCATGGAAATCGCATGATCGCCGCCGAGGAAGATGGCCGGATTTTTATGCTGGAGGAGATCATAGGCGCGGTCATGAATGGCCCGAACCCAGGCCGCGACATGAGGAAGGTTATGGCCGCGGTCCGCATCCGGGATGACAACATCAACAGGTTCGGGTGCGGCGACGTCACCTCTATCCTCCACGGTATAACCTAAATCCGTCAAAGAGTGGATGAGTCCGACCGCACGAAGAGCGGCCGGCCCCATAATGGCGCCAGAATCTCCAGCGGCTAAATCAAAGGGAATACCTAGGATTGACAGCTGTTTTTCGTGGATGTGGGAAGCCTTATTGAGATGACCCATCGTTCAGTCCTTAACGATTAAGCTTAGATAAATGCTACACTTATACAGCAGTTAAGCAAACTATCAGATTGTAGGATGCGTATTATATTTACTTCTAAAAGACTTACCGAGTAAGCAAGAGTAATGATAGCCGATGACTTCTCTTGGGGAAAAAGTGAAATATGAATAGACAGCCAAAGCCGCTTCTCATTCTTGTTGCAGGGCCATATCGTTCTGGTACGGGGGACGATCCTAAAAAGATAGAGGCAAACTTACGCGCAATGGTCGAGGCCAGCCTTGCCGTGTACCGCAAAGGTCATTTACCGGTAACGGGAGAAGCTCTAGCCTTGCCGCTTATTGAATTGGCGGGATCGAAAACAATAGGTGATGCTATATTCAATGAGATTTTTCATCCTTTTGCCCATCGGCTGCTTGGGCGGATTGATGGCGTCCTCCGTATCGGCGAGGCTTCACAAGGTGCCGACGATATGGTCCGGGAAGGCGAGGCCAAAGGCCTGGTAATTTATCGTCATCTAGAGGAAATCCCAGACCTTACTACAGCAACAAGAGGTTAGCTGCTGGTTGTTGGGGAGCCTTTAAGCCGCCCGGCGCCATCCTACGGAAATAAGGCCGGCGGCGATAAGAAGGGATCCCCCCGTTCTGTTGATGATTTGCTGGACGGAAGGTTTACGAATGGTGCGGCGGGCGAGATTGGCAAGCAAAGCATAACTTGATGCGTTGATGGTGGCGATGACAAGAAAGGTGATTTCAAAAATGATCATCTGTGGCAAAAGGGGCTGTGTCAGATCCAAAAATTGGGGCAAAAAGGCGACGAAAAAGATAATTCCCTTCGGGTTTAAAGCCGTAACAGCATAGGCATGCAAAAGGATGCGCCAAGATCGGGTTTCTTGTTCCCCAAGAACGCCTTCAGCGTTAAGTCCCATGACCGGCGCCCGCCACAGCTTAATTCCCAGGAAAATAAGATAAGCTGCGCCGATCCATTTTAAAATCGTGAACAGGTTGGCAGAAGCAGCCAATAAAGCGCCAAGACCAAGCAAGGAAGCGGTCATCGCCGTGAAATCACCCAAGGCCACCCCCACAATGGTGGCAAGAGCGGACTTTTTACCGTGGCCTAGGGCATAAGAAATAACCAAAAGAATGGTCGGTCCCGGGATCACGCAAAGAACCGCAGAGGCAAGAGCAAAAGCAAGCCAGTGATCAAATGACATTAAACCGTACCCTGAAATAGCATTTCCGTCGCTGTTCTGTAAGGCTGAATTTGTAGCAAAGAATAGGCGCCGAGGATACGGGAACTATCTCTTTCTCGCAGCGTTGAAATTAATTCTCTCATTGCAAGGGATTAAATCAATGCCAAGTCAATCCAAAGGCCAGAAAAAGACCGTACACCGCGTCATGCATGAGTACAAAAAAGGCGAGTTAAAAAGCAGTCAGGGAAGCAAGGTTAAAAAGCGGAAGCAGGCGATTGCCATCGCCCTTCATGAGGCGGGAGCCTCCAAGAAGGAATCTCCGCAGGAAAATAAACGTAATTACAGCCGGACTAAACGTCGCGAGCAATCGGGAAAAACGGGGAAAACGGCAAGATCCACCGCTCAAAAATCCAACCGAACAATCACAAGATCAACCAGAAGCAAGGATCGGTCTCCCGCATCTCACGCTGGTCGATAACCAAGCGCTAAAAGGATCAAAACAAAAGAGGCGCCGAAGGGCGCCTCTTCCTGTTTGGAATGGATGACCGAATGCTAATTACGGTACTGAGAGGAGTTTTCCTCCTCGTCATCGGCATCTTCCTCGATCTCATCGAACTCCTCGTCATGTTCTTCCGCCGCGTGAGCAGGGCTATTTTTTGCCCGATAGTTCGAGACACGTTCCGTTTGAGAAGGAGAAGTCGCAGTATTTCCAGATTTTTCATCGCTGGCACGCGTACCTCGTGATGTCCCGCCTTTACGGCCAGCCTCAGCGGCAAGGGCACGATTTTGTGAAAAACTGCGCTTTTCGGCAGGAACGCTTTCACCGCCTTTGCGCGCAATTTCGCGCTGTTTTGTCTCGTCCATCGACGCAAAGCCTCGGGTAGATGTTCCTTGAGTGGATTGGGGCATATCACTCTCCATAATTGACGTGGCCCCAGGCAAACGTTAGGCGGAATTAATTGTTCCTAGTTAAGGCCGCGAGAGGACAATTTTTTGGTCGAACGGTAGATTTCTGATTCAATCAGCAATATACATCGTAAATCTTGATGTATATTTGCGAATATTTATTATAAAAGTAACAAATCATCTAATTAGGCTGCCGCTGAGGTGGCGCTCATTTCATGACAGAGTTCGGCACAATAACGGCAAGTTTGAGCACACCGCTGCATAATCGGGTCCATTATTCTTTCGCAACTTTTTGCGCAGGCATCGCACAAGGCCGCGCAGGCCTTGCACGTGTGAATATGGTGAGGCGACCCCCTTGTCATGAAAGCGGCGCTGGTCTGGCAAATATCGCTACAATCCCACAACAGGCGAATGTGATCGCGCGTTGCGTGCTCTCCGCTCTTGGAAAGGCAGTGAATGGCGGCTTGGCGGCAAATAATCGCACAATCCGTACAGGCCTCAATGCAATCGCTGAGATCCATAGCCGTCTCCTCTTGTCCTACCCAAAGAGAACGATCAGCCAGAGGGATAGTTCCTTAAAGCCGGCTATGGCTCAGCGATAAACATCAAGGTCTAGGTGTTAGTTCAGCAAACCCTCGGATTTCATGGCTTCTTTGACTTTGGGTCGGGCGGCAATCCGGTCGCAATAGGCGACAAGGTTCGGGTAACTATTAAGATCAATTTTAAGCATATGCGCCCAATTAAGGACGGTAAAGCAATAGCCGTCGGCAACGGTGAAGTTATCCCCCATCAGAAATTTGTTCTTGGCAAAATGCTTGTCAAGGTAAGCAAACTTCGCTGCAAGATTTTCTCGGACAATTTTTTTATACTCTTCGGGAGTGGTGGGTCGCCACAAAGGACTAAAACCCTTATGGATCTCCGTCGAAATAAAATTTAGCCATTCCTGAAGACGGTAACGCGCGCTTGTCCCGGCGGTAGGAGCAAGATTGCTGGCGGGTTTTTGGTCGGCAATATACTGAACAATGGCGGGGCCTTCGGTTAAAATCTCTCCATTATCGAGTTGCAAAGTGGGAACTTGGCCCTTGGGATTGATGGCGAGGAAATCATTGCCGCTTTTTGTTTTCTTCGCTTTTAAATCCACCTGCTCCTTATCAAAAGTCATTCCTGCCTCAAGCAGGGCGATGTGCGGAGATAAAGAACAGGCGCCAGGTGAAAAATAAAGCTTCATGGAGTACTCCTTCAAATTTGCTGACCGATGTTAGATCCTAAAGCCCAAACCATTCAACTCTTCTTGTGTGCGGATAGGATCTCGGAAATGAATAGTATGAAACCCGAGTTTTGTTGCCGCCTGTATATTAGCCAATGAATCGTCGATAAAGACGGCATCCGCCGGGTTAAATTTATATCTTTTGCAGATGAGGTGATAAATTTCGGGATCGGGCTTAATAAGCTTTTCCTCGCCCGAGATGACAAGGCCATCGAACAGGTTAAAGAACTTAAATCTCGGCCGAGTTTTAGCAAAGGTCTCTGTCGACCAATTAGAAAGAGCATAACAAGTAACATCTTGGGATTTCAGCCGCTCTAATATCCGCACTGTCCCTTCTATGGGGCCGGGGATCATTTCGTCGAATCGATCCAACCATGCCTCTATATTCGGACGGTGATGGGGGTGGCGCCCGGCGGCCTCTGCCACAGCCTCGGCGAAGGATCTCCCGCGATCTTGTTCAAGGTTCCATTCCGGTGGGCAAACAACTGTTAAAAAATGCTCCATCTTCGCTTTATCGGGAAAAATCTTGCTATAAAGCAGGCGAGGATCCCATTGGATAAGAACATTTCCCAAATCAAAAACAACAAGGCGTGGACGAGGCGGGTGAAGCATGAGTCATCGCTCCTGACGAGACATTAAGTGCCTATTTCTATCAAGCAAAATCAACTTCTGCTCTTGAAACGAAAGCGATTCGCCTGTAGTTCTGGTATCATACAAATATATCCTTTTAAGGATAAGGGCGGGGGAAACATGCTGGAATTTGGACCGAAATTCGGGCGAGTGAAGCTCTTTTTGCGTAAAGTCGTTTTGGGTCGTAGTGCCCGATGATCCGCCGAATACCTAAGAATGCGGCGGCTGGGGTTTTTCTCATTGCTGTGGCGGCGCTTGCCTTATGGCAAACGGCCGATCTTGTCGGCGGAAGTTTGCGCCAAATGGGCCCCGGCATGTTGCCTCGTGTTCTCGCTTCCCTATTGGGGGTATCGGGAATCGCTCTCATCATAAGTGCCTATTGGCAAGAACGTGTGCCGCTGGACCGATGGTCGCTGCGCGGTCTCATTTTTATTTTGGGGGCGGTTACCGCTTTTGGCGTGACAGTAAGGCCGTTAGGTTTGGCTGTAGCGGGACCGCTCGCTTTGATCATTTCCGTCGGCGCCAGTTCGGAAAGCCGCATACTAGAGATCGCCATCTTTGGTCTGGTCATGACGGGGTTTTGTATCCTTCTCTTCAAGGTGTTGCTGGGATTGCCCATCCCTGTGGCGCCGTGGTTATTAGGATACTAAGCCATGGGAAGCATGCTCTCTAATTTAGAGCTTGGTTTCACGGTTGCTCTTTCCTGGCAAAATCTCCTGCTGTGTTTTGCCGGGTGCTTTATCGGCACCTTAATCGGCGTTTTACCGGGTGTCGGCCCGATCGCGACCATAGCCATGCTATTGCCGCTAACTTTCAGCGTTGATCCGACAGGGGCGCTGATCATGCTAGCGGGCATTTACTACGGCGCACAGTACGGCGGATCGACCAGCGCTATTCTCGTCAATATTCCTGGCGAGGCCACGTCGGTTGTGACGACATTGGATGGTCATCAAATGGCCCGTCAAGGCCGCGCCGGTGTGGCCTTGGGCATTGCGGCAATCGCGTCATTTTGCGCGGGAACGGTCGCGACACTTCTCATCGCTGCTTTGGGCGCGCCGTTATCGCGTTTGGCTCTTCTATTCGGTCCGGCCGAATATTTTTCTCTCATGATACTGGGTCTTGTCTTTGCGGTAGTCCTCGCTAGGGGATCGATTTTAAAAGCCTTGGCGATGATTTTGTTCGGCTTGTTGCTGTCCACGATCGGAACCGATCTTGAAACGGGGCAAGAGCGTTTGACCTTCGGAATTATTGATTTGTCTGATGGGGTTGACTTTGCGGTCTTGGCGATGGGCCTTTTCGGTTTCGCAGAGATCTTGCGTAATCTGGAGAGTCCGGAAGCACGCGATATTGTGCGGGGAACCTTGGGCCGATTATTGCCGTCAGGAGCTGATTTGAAACAATCCCTTGCCCCTATCGTAAGAGGCATTGGCCTCGGTGGTTTATTGGGCATTTTGCCGGGCAATGGGGCCGTGTTGGGCCCGTTTGCCTCTTATTCTCTCGAAAAGAAGTTGGCCAAAAATCCCAAGCGATTTGGCCATGGTGCGATCGAAGGCGTGGCGGGACCTGAGGCTGCCAACAATGCCGGCGCTCAGACTGCTTTCATCCCGCTTCTCACCTTGGGTATTCCGCCCAATGCCGTGATGGCGCTGATGGTGGGGGCGATGACCATTCACGGCATTATTCCGGGTCCTCAAGTCATGACCAAAAACCCCACGCTGTTTTGGGGCATGGTCGCCAGCATGTGGATCGGCAACTTAATGCTGCTGATCATCAATCTGCCGTTGGTGGGGCTCTGGGTGCGGCTGCTGAAGGTGCCCTATCGGTTTATGTTTCCGTCGATCCTGCTGTTTTGCTGTATCGGGATTTATTCGATCAATAACAAGCCGTCGGATGTCCTATTTACGGCCGGTTTCGGCTTTCTGGGATATATTTTATATAAGCTGGAGTTTGAACCTGCGCCGCTTTTGCTCGGATTCGTTTTAGGTAAGCTAATGGAAGAAAAACTGCGCCAAGCCCTTATTCTATCCCGGGGGAGCTTTGCGACCTTTTTTGAGCGCCCGGTCTCGGCTGGTCTGCTTGTGGTCGCCATCATTATCTTGACTATTGCGGTCCTTCCAACCATCAGAAAAGAACGCGAACAAGTTTTCCAAGAATAACAAAAAAGCGAAGAAGTGACGGGCTCGTCGCAATCCACAAGACAAGTTGTCGCCGATATGCGAGATTTTTTTCTTCAACTCAAAGGGAGCGTCTAATGTTTAAGAAGGTTATAGCTTTCACCGCGGCCCTCGGACTTATGTCCGGTGCAGCCTTGGCACAATCTTATCCGACCAAACCGATTACCCTGATCGTGCCGTTTGCGGCCGGCGGCCCGACCGATGTGATCGCGCGCATTGTTGGTGAGCACATGTCCAAAACCCTGGGTCAGCAGATTGTGGTTGAAAACGTCGCCGGTGCCGGCGGCACGACGGGCATCACCCGTGCGGCGCAATCAACCCCCGATGGTTACACCATCATGATGGGCCACATGGGCACCCATGGTGCGGCGCCCGCCCTTTATGCCAATCTTAAATACGATCCCACCAAGGATTTCGAGCCAATTGGCATGGCGGCGGGAACACCGATCTTGATCGTGGCCAAGAAGGATTTGTCGCCGAAAAATCTGAAAGAGTTTATCGAGTATCTTAAAACCAACCAAGACAAGGTGAATCAGGCTCATGCCGGGATTGGTTCGGTCTCGCACATTACCTGCACCATGTTAAATTCGCAGCTGGGCGTTAAAACAACTCAGGTTGCCTATAGCGGCACGGGTCCGGCCCTGAACGATTTGGTCAGCGGCCAAGTCGACTATATGTGCGATCAAATCGTCAATCTGGTCGAGCAGATCAAAGGCGGCGCGATCAAGGCCTACGCCATTGCAACGCCGAAACGCTCGCCAGCCTTGCCGGATGTGCCGACCACCAAAGAGGCCGGTTTGCCGGAATATGAAGTGACGGCGTGGAATGCGATGTTTGCGCCAAAGGGGACGCCGAAGGACGACGTCGCCAAGCTGACCAACGCCTTGGCAAAAGCTCTGGATGACGATACTACCCGTAAACGTCTGCTTGATTTGGGTGCCGTTATTCCAGAGAAGAAAGACCGGACCTCGGCGTATCTCGGCGAGTTCGTGCAAAAAGAAGTCGACCGGTGGACGCCAATCCTGAAGGCTTCTGGCGCCACAGCGAAGTAAGCATGCGCATAATAAGAAACGAAAAGGCCGGCATCATCGCCGGCCTTTTTGTGGATTCTACAAATAGTCAAACATAACCTAGAATTTCAAAGACATGGCTGGGGTCGGCCGGCCTAAATAAGCCCAACGTCTGACATCGAGGGCATTTTGCGGTAATGTCTTTATTGTAGTCAGGGTTAACAAGCGCACGGGAATGCGTAACGATGAGATTTTTAACGTAAGAAGCTGCATCACGAAATGTCGATGGATCTGTATGGTTACGATATTCCCGCCAGACATCATCAATTGAATCGGAAATGAGCGGAAACAGCACGGCAAAGTCTCGCGCATGCTTCGCGGCAATCATACCTCCTCGACCCAGCTTCAACAGCAGAGACGTCGTTTTTGCCATAAGATCTTCGCAAGAAATTACAAAGACTTTGTTTGATCCAAGTGCGGCATGCTGTACCCGGAGAAAAGCATTTCCGACGGCGTTGAAGATATCCAAACGAATGCCATCCTGGGGATTTACAAGCTGCACAAGAAGGTCGCCTTGTTTTACCAAAGGATGAACATGCGGGCAGATGAAATCGTCGACCAGACTGGCAGGAAGATCGTCGGGGGTATCGATAATCATATCGATATCGCCAAAGATCTGTGGATGACCAAGGTTTCGGTGCATTAGATGGGCTTGTAAGGCAATGCTCCCCGTCAGAGTAAAATGACCGGAAGCATGAGTTAGGATTCTATGAAGCGCTATCTCAATAGGCTGATTTTTTTCGGCGGTAAACAGCGAGTCTAAGAGCAAGAATCACCAATAAGTAGCCGGCCTAATGATAGGCAAGACAACAAAGTTTGTTACAGATCTTCGACCATTATGCTGTCGTCTTCTGTTTTAGGGCGCGATGGCCGGACGGCCTTGGTCAGAAGTTTGGCCGGGCGCCGGGCGCGAGCTTCAGCGAATAGATTAAAGGTCCGGTTGACGTAATTTGTTACCGCATCTAGCCCCTTGCAGTGTTCACGTAACTCAGGCGTCATCACGGCTTCAACTAGCCGGACCGGACGCGACGGATCAAAGGTTTCAAATCGCACATAGAACCAAGGCTCGCCCCGCTGCAAAATAAGCGGCTTGGATAAGTCGTGCCATTCAAAGGCCCACATCAAGGTGCGCGGCCAAACGTCGATCGGGAAGCGGCCGCCGATGAGAAGTCCCGGCCACTGCGGTTCGCGGAAATGATTATAAGGCGGGATTTGCGTCATCCATACCGGCTCATCGGTAATGAAGCGATAGGGAGCGCCGATTTGAATGACCGGGCGATTAGGTGTACGCCAGCGGTTGGGCCCCAGAAGATGAACCATCTGATCGGCCGCTTGGCGATTGATGGTGCTGTCGGGACCGGCGACATTAACAACCCGCAATTGGCCTTTGTCATCCTTACGTAAGGCAAGTTTTAGATCGACCGGGCAGGGCACCTCAAAAGTCTTCGATTCAACGTCGATAATCGCCGGACAGTAGTTAACCCCTTTGGGGCTGGCGTTATCGACGTGAGGGTTGGCGGCGCTCCGCCGCGAAATGGGGCGGGGCGATCCATAAATAAACCCGGCTTTTTCGGCATCAACCAGCCAGCCGACCTCGCAAATACGAGGCGTCCCCTCTTTTTGCGAGCGAGACTCGGCGTTTTTGGGGCTTTTGAACCAACTAAACACGAAGCGATGCTCCTAATGGTCTTAATGCGTCACAGTATGGTAGCTGATAATATGCATAATTCCTAAGGCTGCCACAAATAATTGCCTCAATCGCTCATTCGGCAAAGATACTGAGGTAAAATTGAAGGTCCTCTAAAATGAAAAAGGTTCGGGTTAAGTAATGATCCTTGTTTTCGGTGCAACGGGAACGCTCGGCCAGGCCCTCGTTAGAGTAGCAAAAAATCAGGGTCAGGCTATAAAAGGAGTCGCCCGCCGAGGGGCGGATTATGTCGGTGATCTTACCGACGGGAAACGGGTTGCCGCGCTCATCGACGAGACCAGGCCGACGGCTGTCATTAACGCCGCGGCTTTGACCGACATAAGTTATTGCGAGCAAAACTACGCGGCAGCGGAGCAGGTCAATGCCGGGGGTGTCGCCAATCTTGTTGCGGCATGCCGCCCGAAAGGGATTCGTTTTATTCAAGTCTCGACCGATCATTTTTATACGGGCGACAAGGCCAAACTTCACAAAGAGACAGCTGACGTCTGCCTGGTGAATAATTATGCTCGCAGCAAATATGCGGGGGAGAGATTTGCCCTGACCATGGATGACGCGCTTGTGGTGCGAACCAATCTTACTGGGTGGCGAGGCTGGAAATCCCCGACCTTTATCGAGTGGGCCGTCTCCAGCCTGGAGAAGGCCCAACCCATGACCTTGTTCGACGATTTCTTTACCTCAACCATAGACGCCGTGTCCTTGGCGGATGTCATCCTCAGGCTTATGGGTAAGCGCGATGTAAGGGGTGTCCTCAATATCGCTGCCGCCGGTGTGGCCTCTAAGCGTGATTTTGTCAGGCGACTTGCTGATGAATTAAAGATCCCCCTTCAGGAGCAACCAGGATCGGTTAAAAGTCTGGCTGTACCTCGTGCTGAAAGCGCAGGGCTGGATGTTTCTCTTTGTGAGACTATTTTAGGTGAGTCGCTTCCGAAAATGGAAAAGATTATCGGCAATTTGCTGACGCAGAGGCCAAAACCGGCTGATGAAAGTTAAGGATGTGGCGACTTGTATTGATTCCAACCGAATAGTTCGCTAGCAAGGGCAGACACCAAAGGTAATCCATGAATATTTTAGGTATTTCCTTCCTTTCTGATGCGTCGGCCTGCGTTTTGCGGGACGGGCACCTTGTTGCCGCCATAAGTGAGGAGCGGCTTAATCGGGAAAAACTGTGGTTTGGCGTTCCCCATCAGGCCATCGCCGAGGTATTAAAAATCGCCGGTCTCCAGATCGAAGAAATCGATTTTATCGCAACCCACGGCCAGGCGCCATCAGTGCCTGATCGCGCCCCTTATGAGGCGAAGGAACGGGAGATTCGTGCGGCAACCGGGTTAAGCCTCGCCGCTCGTGATGAAAAAATCAAAGCGCTTTGGTCGCGGTTCTCCCATGAATCTATGGTGCTGGGTCAGCGCACGCCCCAATATTTGGCGCAGATCGCCCAACTGGGCCGTCCCATGAAGGTCTATGGCCATCACCAGTCCCATGCGGCAACGGCCTACTATGGTTCGCCCTACACCGAGGCGATGGTTCTCACGGCGGATGGTTGGGGAGAAGACGCCTCCTCTACCTTGTGGCGCTGCAAAGGCCTGACGATGGAGCGCATCGCCCGCTCAAACACCTTTGATTCGCTGGGCTATTTTTATGGAAGTATTACCAAGGCTCTTGATTTCATCCCTCATCGTCACGAAGGCAAGGTGCTTGGACTAGCAGCCTATTGTGCCGAGCCTAAGTCTTATAAGCAGATTCGCCAGCTTGTCGATGTGCTGCCAAAGGACGGGCGATTTATCGGGCGTCTCGAAAGCAGTCCCTATCTGCCGCGTTTTGAAAATCCCGAACTTAAACAGCTTATCGCCGAGTTTTCCCGCGAAGATATCGCCGCGGCAACGCAACAGACCCTGGAAGAAGTTGTTACGGCATTGGTGTCTGCTCAAGGTTCGGCGGCACGGCATCTCTGCGTTGCGGGAGGCATCTTTGCCAATGTGAAGCTTAATCAGCGGTTGGCAGGGCTGAAGAACGTCGAAGAAATTTTTGTGTTTCCCAACATGGGCGATGGCGGACTCGGGGTAGGCGCCGCATGGCTTGCTCATGTTGAGATAACCAGCGAGCGGCCGCAGCCCTTTCGTACCGCCTATTTGGGTCACGATCCGAGCGATAAAGAAATCACCGAAGCCGTCAAGCAAAGCGGCCTCACGCATCGCCGTGAAACAAATATTGCGGAAGCGATCGCTGAATTGTTGTCGAAGGATGTGGTGGTTGCCCGCTGTACTGGGGCCATGGAATTTGGTCCAAGAGCCTTAGGTCACCGCAGCATTCTTTATCATGCCAAGGACGCCTCGGTGAACAATTGGTTGAATGAACGATTGAATCGCTCCGAGTTCATGCCCTTTGCCCCGGCTACTCTCGCCGAAGAGGCACCAAGATTCTACCGCAACCTTGAGTCATCGGGAGCCGCTGCTGCTTATATGACGGTTACCTGCGATTGTACCGCAGAGATGCGTAGTCAAGCGCCGGCTGCGGTGCATGTGGACGGAACGGCGCGCCCGCAATTGGTGTCGGCGACCGGCAATCCGGATTTTCATGCCATCTTATCGGGATATCGCGCCCGTACCGGCCTCTGCAGCGTGATCAATACCAGCTTCAACATGCATGAAGAGCCGATTGTTTGCACGGCTGAGGATGCGGTGCGGGCTTTTCGCGCCAGCGGGATCGGAGTTCTGGCTTTAGGTGATTTTATCGTTCACTCGGCCGAAGGAATTATGCCCAGATAAGATGGTTCATAAAGCATAGTATCTGGGCATAGGTAGTCGTCATTACAGCTTAACAAGTTTGCCGGACTTAACGGAGTTGAGAGCGGCGTCGGCAAGGCGAAGCGCCGCCTCGCCATCATGAATACCGACAAGCGGCTTGATTTTGCCCGTGACGACATCGCGAAAATGCTCCATCTCCGCTTTGTAGGCGGCGGCATACCGCTCGAGGAAAAAGTGCAACGGTTTGTCCCCTGTCACGCCGGAGGTATCGGAGATACTCACCGTGGTCGGAGTTTGGTTGTTGGCCGCGACCATGCCCTTCTCACCCAAGACTTCGATCCGTTGATCATAACCATAGGCGGCCCGGCGGCTGTTGGTGATTTGGGCAATGCGCCCCGACGCGGTGCGCAGCGTGACAATCGCCGTGTCCATGTCCCCCGCCTTGCCGATGGCCGGATCAACAAGGCAGCTTCCTACGGCCATAATCTCCGTTGGCTCTTCTCCCAAAAGCCAGCGCGCCATATCTAAGTCGTGAATCGTCATGTCGCGAAACAGACCGCCGGAAACGGCGATATAGGCGGGCGGCGGGGGCGAGGGATCCCGGCTGGTGATCTGAACCAACTCCACCTTGCCGACCCGGCCCGCTGACAAGGCATTGTGCAATGCCCGAAAGCTGGGGTCGAACCGCCGGTTAAATCCCATCAACACCGGAACTGATGCATCCTGCACCACGGCAACGCAGCGTTTGACCCGTTCCATTGACAGATCGATCGGTTTTTCACAGAAGATCGCCTTCCCCGCTTTTGCCGCCCGCTCGATAAGATCGGCATGTGTATCGGTCGAGCTGGCAATGATCACCGCATTGACGGCGGGATCCGACAGGGCGGCCTCGATGCTGCCGACTTTGGCGCCATATTTTCTGGCCAAGGCCTCGGCGGCGTCGCGGTTAATGTCGACGACATAGCGTAGTTCAAAAGCGGGATCCTGTGCCAGGTTGGCGGCGTGAATGGCGCCGATGCGGCCGGCACCAAATTGACAGCAAACAATCGTCATTGAAAACTCCGAATAAAAAAGTCTAACGAGGTACTAAGGCAAGTCCTTTGCCCGGGAAGGCGACATGGATAGAGTCTCCCGGGCTTGCGGGGATGGCGCCGGTGTAATCCGTGATAAAGATGTCTCCGACATCGGTTACGACGGTGTATTCCCAATGGGTTCCCAAATAGGTCGCCTTCTTTACTTCTGCGGCCAAGGATGCTTCGGGGCGGGCTTGGGCGAGCAGTTGGGCGGCGCTGGGTCTGACCGCAAGGCTTGCGGCGCCTGTCATGACCCCACGATGGGGTAATTTCAACATCATCGAGCCTAGACGAACCGTTGCTTCCGTATCGTTGCGCGAAAGAACCTCGCAGGCTAGAAGATTTGCGCCGCCGATGAAGTCGGCCACAAAACTATCCGCTGGACGATCATATAAATCCTGGGGGGATCCTTCTTGGGCGATCTTTCCCTGATTCATAAGAATAATACGATCGGAAACCGCCAGGGCTTCTTCCTGATCATGAGTCACATAGACCGAGGTAAGACCCAGACGCTGCTGAAGATCGCGAATATCGTCGCGCATCCGGCGCCGCAGCTTGGCATCAAGGTTGCTGAGCGGCTCATCAAACAGGAGAACCTGCGGCTCGAGCACAAGCGCCCGTGTTACGGCAACGCGCTGTTGCTGACCGCCCGAGAGCTCGGAAGGTAGGCGATCATCATAACCGGTTAAACCAACCAATTTGAGCGCATCGCGAGCCTTGTCCTTAATGGCGGCCTTGGAAAGTCCGCTATTGGCCAAGCCGTATGCCACATTCTCCAGAACCGTCATGTGTGGGAAAAGGGCGTAGGATTGGAACACCATGCTGACGTCGCGTTCCGTGGGCGGCAAGGTGGTGACGTTTTTCCCGCCGATGAAGATTTGGCCGTCGGTCGGCATCTCCAACCCGGCAATCATGCGTAAAGTGGTTGTCTTTCCGCAACCAGAGGGTCCGAGTAAGGTCACAAGGGTTCCTGCGGCCACCGTGAAGGAGACATTGTCGACGGCGACGACAACCTGGCCGTAACGGCGGCTGACGTTGCGGAATTCAACCGAGGCTGAACGGCTGGAAATGGTCATGCTAACCTCTCGCGAAGCACGGCGGTACGACGGCCGATTTTACGCTCCCCAACAACCAGCTGAATAAGCGCGATACCCAAGGCCATGAAAATAATGAGGGCTGAGCTATAGGCGATGGCGACACCAAAGTCGCTCACCTCAACGCGCCCAACGATATAGGTTGTCGCCAAATTGTATTGGGCGCTGACGAGGAAGATAACCGCGCTGATGGAGGTGATCGCCCGCACGAAACTGTAAACCAATGCGGCAACGATGGCGGGACGAAGCAGCGGCAAGATGACCCGCCGCACCGTGGCAAAGCTGCCGTGGCGCAAGGTGAGGGAGCACTCATCCAGGCTTTTGTCGATCTGGCTCATCGAGGCGACGCCGGCGCGAATGCTGACAGGCATGTTGCGAAATACGAAGCAGATCACCAGGATCAACCCGGTTCCGGTCAATTCGATCGGCGGGACATTAAAGGCCAGGATGTAGCCGATGCCGATCACGGTGCCGGGAATGGCGAAACTCAGCAAGGTGATGAATTCAAAACTGGCTTTGCCAACGAAGCTCTGCCGCGACAACAGGTAGGCTGTTAAGAGACCGATGGCGGCGGTGAAGGGTGCGGCTATGGCCGACAGCTCGATGGTGGTGAAGAACGAATTCCAAGCCCGGCCGGACCATACCAAGCCGTGCTCGCCCCAAGAAATTCCAAAAGCCGTTATGTAGTGACGTAGCGTAAAGCTATTGTTGCGGCCCAGGGTTTCGACAAACCCGCCATAGATGATAAGTCCGTAGAGCGCCAAGGTGAAAATCATCCAGGGAATGGTGGTGCCATAAACTGCCCAGGAAACGCGGCGCGGCAGCACGGCATGCAAACCGGAATCCCCCTTGCCGGCCATGGTGGTGTACGATTTGCGGCCCAACCAACGCCGCTGCAAAAAGAAAGCGCTCAAGGTCAAAATCAGCAAGGCAATCGACAGGGCTGAGGCACGGCCGGCATCATTTTGCGATCCGACGACGGCATAAAAAATCTGAGTGGCGAGAACTTCGAAATTTCCGCCGAGGACAAGCGGATTACCGAAATCGGCCAAGCTTTCAACGAAGCCGATCAAGAAAGCATTGGCAAGGCCGGGGCGCATCAACGGCCAGGTTACCGTAATGAAGGTCCGCCATCGTGACGCGCGCAGGGTTTGCGCCGCCTCTTCCATAGATGGGCTGATGCCTTGAACCACGCCAATAAGCACAAGAAACGCAATCGGCGTAAAAGCAAGAACCTGAACCAAGAGCAGACCCGAGAAACCGTAGATCCAACGCGTTGGCGGAATCCCAAACCATTGATCCAACCACAGCGTGACCATGCCGTTGCGACCGAATAAGAGAATGATCCCAAGACCAATCACGAACGGCGGCGTAATCACCGGCAGAACGGTAAGTAATCGCAGGGGCTTTTTGGCGGGAAAATTCGTGCGCTGTGCCAGTAAAGCAAAGGCCAGTCCCAGCAGAGTCGTTAGAACTCCACAAGAAATCGCCAAGGAGAGGCTGGTCCAAAGAACGCCGCACTGGCCGACGCCATCAAGGCATCTCAAACTCCAAATATCTGACGAAACCAAACGAATAAAAAACAGCGTCAGAGCAAATTCGCCCGTAGGTGTTTGTGCGGCGCCCATTAACACCTTGGCAACCGGGAAAAATACGAACAGAAGAATGCTGGCGATTACCAGGCCAATCGATCCGGTAACAAAAGCGTCGCCGCGCATGAAGCCGCGGCGGGCAAAACCGGTGGTAAATAAAAACAAACATGAAAGCGCAAACAGAAATGCGCCATATCCCATTCCGTATTGCCGAGTGGCGAGAGGGCCGAAAAGCTCATTCAGCCAGCTTGCATTCCATCCGCGCATGCTGATGGCAAAGCCTTGAAGCAGGATCCAGGCGATGCCAAAGGCTCCGGAGAAGATAAGAACCTTTCCGGCTTCGGGATTATTGCGCGGGGAATGCAGAACAAATAATGGGGGGACTAAAGCCAAAAAAAGCGGCCATAACCAGAAACGGCCGTGCTGCACTGCTTGCAACACAGCCGGAGCTGTTGCGGCATCCGGGTAGGCGGCCAGCCAGCGGAGCGACCAAAATCCTTCTTCAAGACCATACCAAGGCAGAAGAACAAGGCCGATCCAACCGACCGCCACCCAGAAGGTAAGCGAATGCCGTGCGAAGACAGAAGTCATTACAACAAGCTAACCGAAGTTACTTGGTTGTTTTGATCTCGCTGTCCCACTTGGCGAGAAGACGTTTCCGCTCTTCGGACGATCCGTACTTTTTGAAGTCATAATCGATCAGTTTGATTTTGTTCATCTTGGGCGCCTGCTCGGGAATCGGTGCCTTTTTATTTGATGGATTTTGATAGCTTTGCGCCTTGGCGCCGAGGACCTGTGCCTCGGGTGTTAACGCCCAGTCATAGAATTTCTTGGCGTTATCAAGGTTGCGTGCCCCTTCGATGATGCTCATGGAGCCGATTTCAAAACCTGTGCCTTCGCAAGGGGCAACGACCTTAAGCGGCATACCTTGAATCGACGGCGTGATGACGTCATGCATGAAGGAAATGCCGATCAAGGTTTCACCGCGACCGGCGGCTTGCGCGGGCGCCGCACCCGATTTGGTGTATTGATTGATGTTTTCGTTCAGCTTTTTCAAGTACTCAAAAGCTTTGTCCTCACCCATGATTTGCACCATGGTGGCGAGGAAGTTATAGGCCGTTCCGGATGAGTTCGGATTGGCGATTTGAATTTCACCTTTGTAATCGGCCTTCGTTAAATCGGCCCAGCATTTCGGCTCGGGTAATTTTTTCTTGGATAAGGTCTCGGTGTTGTAACCAAACCCAAGCGCGCCGAGGTAAATGCCCACCGTACGCATACTGCCTGTCTTGGCCTGTTCAACAGCCCAAGGATGCAAGTCCTTCGCCATGGGCGATTCATAAACAGCTGTCAGTTTTTCCTCTGCGGCTTGCAAATGCGGATCGCCCGTGCCGCCCCACCAAATATCGCCTTTGGGGTTGGCCGCCTCGGCTTTAATCTGGGCATAGATTTCACCGGCGCTCTTGCGGGTCATGGCAACGGTGATGCCGGTCTTTTTCTGAAACTCATTGACCATCAGCTGGCACCATTCTTCCTGCACTCCGCAGTAGACGACCAGATTGCCTTGAGCCATGGCAGAGCTTGGTTGCATCGTCCACGCCAAGCCCGCCGCGGCAATGGCCGAGAGCAGGAATTTTTGAGTCTTCGTCATGGCATTCCCTCCTTTAAGGTTTTTATGCGCGTACATTACGGCAAAGCCCCGTTGTGCGCAGATTTTTTAGTTGTGTTACGTTTTTATTGCGGCATGCTAGCCCGCCACGGATAGAATGACAATTCTATACCGGGTCTTCTCTGGAACAGTTTTTTCAATGAAATGGGACAGCGTGAATGGTATCTCTCGGTAGCGACGATAGGGATCTTAGTCTGCGGTTTGCAGCCGCGGCAGCCATTTGCCGGGAAGCGGGTAAGTTAGCCCTGGATTACTATCGCCGCCGTAGTGAAATATTCATTGAAAGCAAAGGGTTACAAGATCTAGTCAGCATTGCTGACCGAGCTGCCGAAGATCTTATTGTCGGCCAGCTTGGCCAACTTTTCCCTGACGATGGATTTTTAGGGGAAGAAGGCGGGAGGCGGGGCGGCAAGGGCGCGCTGTGGGTTATCGACCCTATCGACGGCACCGCCAATTTTTTACGGGGTATTCCCTTCTGGTGTATTTCACTCGCCTTAGTCGTAAATAACGACGCCGTTCTGGGCTTCATCTATGATCCCAATGCCGATGAACTATTTGCGGCGCAGCAGGACAAGGGCGCAACCTGTAATGGTCGCCCAATTAAGGTCAGCAGCTGCACGGATCCCAAACGCGCCCGCATGTCGCTTGGCTTTAGCTATCGGCGCGATCCCAAATTTCATGTGGCAGGAATCAGTAACCTTCTTCAGGCCGGGATTGAGTATAGCCGTCTTGCCTCCGGAGCCCTCGGCATGGCTTATGTTGCCGACGGCCGGTTTGAAGGTTATTGGGAGAAGCACATCAACTCGTGGGATGTTCTGGCAGGCCTGGTCCTCGTCCGTGAGGCCGGCGGATGGACCAATGATTTCTTGGCGAACGACGGTTTGACAAAAGGAAACGAGATTTTGGCGGCAACGCCGGCATTGGTTGAGTTTTTCCAAAAGACGATCAACAGTTAGGTTGCGCTAAGGATCTAAGCTAACAGGAGGCGACGACGAGCAGTTTATTATTCATCGATTTGTTGGGTGCGGTAGCGCTGCTGCTGTGGGGCATGCGTATGGTTCGCACAGGACTTGTGCGCGCCTTCGGTGCCGACCTTCGTAATTTGATCGGCAAAACCACCAGCAATCGATTTACCGCCTACCTCAGTGGTGTCGGCATTACCGCCATCCTGCAAAGCGCGACCGCAACCGCGTTGATGACGACATCCTTCGCCAATCGGGGTCTCATTCCATTGACAATGGCCTTGGCGGTGATGCTGGGCGCCGACTTCGGCAGCGCGCTGGTAGCGCAGGTGCTGACGGTTCCGGTGACGCACTTCGCTCCGTTTTTAATCTTTGTCGGCGTCGTCACCTTCTTGACCAGCAAGGCGACGCGGTGGCGTGATATGGGCCGTGTCGGCATAGGTTTAGGCCTTATGCTGGTCGCTTTGCGCATGATCGGCGGCCTGGCGCAGCCCTTGCAGGAATCAGCAACGCTTCAAGTCTTAATGGAAGCCTTGGCCGGAGAAACTCTTCCTTTGGTTTTGTTGGCGGCGATTCTCACTTGGGTAGCGCATTCGAGTTTGGCGATTGTCTTGCTGGTTGCCTCCTTGGCTATCGGAGGATTGATTACTTTGGACACTGGTGCTGCGCTTATTCTCGGCGCCAATCTCGGCGGCACCATGCCACCGATTATCGCTTCCCTGACGGAAGGCGTCGTGGCCCGGCGAATCGCCTTTGGCAACGCCAGCTTCAAAATCATCGGCGTTGTTGTGGCGGTGATCTTTATGAAGCCCGCTCTTGAGATTATCAATCAAATCGGCGGTACACCGGGGCAGCAACTGGTCAATCTTCACGGCTTATTCAACCTGGGACTTGGCGTTGTCTTCATCGGCCTCATCGGTGTCGCGGGACGACTGACAACCCGTTTCATGCCAGCAAAAGCGGCAGCGCCTGATCCGGGTGAAGCGCGTTACCTCGATCGCTCCACACTGGGAACGCCATCATTGGCGCTGACCTGTGCGGCGCGAGAGACGCTGCATATGGGCGACTTGGTCGGAAATATGCTTGAGCGCACGATCGACGCCTTGACCACGGACGATCGCAAGCTGGTCGGCGAGGTTTCTAAAATCGATAACTATGTCGACCGCCTACATGAATCGATCAAGCTCTTCGTTACCGAAGTAACGCGGGAAGCCTTGGATGAAACCGAAGGCCATCGCGCGACCGAGATCATCACCTTTACCACCAATTTGGAGCACATCGGCGACATCATCGAAAAAAGCTTGATGGAGCGGGCAGCCAAAAGGCTCAAACATAAATTGAGTTTTTCAGCCGAGGGTGAACGCGAACTGCGGCAACTTCACAGCCATGTTCTCGCCAACCTAAAGCTGGCCTTGGGTGTTTTCATGTCGGGCGATGTCAAAATCGCGCGACAACTTCTGGACGATAAGATTCTCATCCGTAATGTTGAGCGCGCCTCGGCGCTAAGTCACTTGGATCGCCTTCGCCAAGGACGAACGGAAAGTATAGAATCAAGCGCACTGCATCTCGACGTTCTAAGCGATTTGAAACGGATTTACTCCCATATCTGCTCGGTCGCCTATCCGGTGCTTGATGCGGCCGGCCAGCTGCGGCGCAGCCGGCTGATCGATGGCGAAAACCAAGGAACTTCCGGCGAAGAGAGAAGGTCTTCTTCCCCAGCGGCAGTGCAGAGTAAGTAAGGCTAAGCGTTTGCCCGTCCCGGCCGGTTGATCATTACGCGACGAAGCAGATCCACCGATTTGGTGACACCTTCCAAGGGCGACATCATGGGGTCTTCATGTTCGATCGACAGAACATCGTCATAACCGGCAAGCTTGAGATTGGCGCAAAAGGCATTCCACCAATCATCGCCGTGGCCATAACCTAAGGTGATATAACTCCAGGAGCGGGTGGCCATTTTTTCGCCGGTTTGCGTTTCCAAGATGCCGTTACGGCCGGCAATTTCCGGGTCAATCCAGGTATCCTTGGCGTGGACGTGATAGATCGCGTCGCCTAAGGCGCGAACAGCGCGCAAAGGATCGGCGCCCATCCACATCAAATGACTGGGATCAAAATTCGCTCCCACCGTTGACCCCACGGCGTTGCGTAATTTCAATAATGTATCCACGCTGTAGACGTTTTGGTGGCCGTGAAGTTCAAGGCAGATTTTATGAATTCCCAATCCATTGGCATAGGCGACAAGATCGCGCCAGTAGGGAATCATGACCTTATTCCACTGGTAATCCAAAATGGTTTGCATCTCGGGCGGCCATCCGGTGGTCACCCAATTGGGATTGGCGTCGCCCGGTCCTCCGGGACAACCGGACATCATGACCACCCGGTCAACGCCCATAAGGCTGGCAAGCTTGATAGTCTTTCGCGTAATGGCGTCGTGCTGTTTGCCCGACTCTCCCGGATGCAACGGATTACCCGAACAGTTAAGCGCGCTGATCGAGATACCTTTGGTGTTGACGCGGCGCAGGAACTCCTTGCGCGCGGAAGCATCCTCCAGCAGGAGATCCAATTTTACATGGGGAGCTTTCGACCAGTTGCCGCAGGCAAATTCCAGCATATCAAATTTAAGATCGGCGGCTGTTTCCAATAAGTCTTCAAAAGAAAGATTGCCCAGGCTGTCGGTGATCATGCCAAGCTTCATGCTGCGCGCTCCGTAACAGTAAGGCCTGCGGCCTTCGCGGTTTTTACCAGATAGTCGTAACCCTTCGTCGCATAGGCAAGCGGCGGCGCCTTGGCCGGATCCTGCTCCGCCTCGACGACGAGCCACCCCTTGTACTTTAAAGACTTAAGCTTGGCCAAGAGAGGGGCAAAATCAATGCTTCCGTCACCCGGCACGGTGAAGACCCCATTTAAAACGGCATTCAGAAAGCTGCTGTCCTCGCGGCGCATTTTCATCAAGGTTTCTTTGCGGACATCCTTGCAATGAACATGCTTAATGCGCGGCCCGTAGTCCTTTAGAATGGCGGCGGGATCGGCGCCGGCGTAGGTCAAATGTCCGGTGTCAAAAAGCAGACCGACATTGGGGTTGGTTTCCTCCATAAGACGTTCAATCTCCGCCGCGGTTTCAACCACCGTTCCCATATGGTGGTGATAGGCCATGACAACGCCATTTTCCGCCAAATGATTGGCAACGGTGTTTAAGCGGCGGCAGAAAGTCGGCCAGTCGCGCTCTTGGATGCGGGGCCGCCGGGACACCGGCGTTTGCCGCTCGCCAGCCACGGACCGAGAAGTTTCGGCAAAAACCATGACCGTCGCCCCCAGGTCGCGCAGAAGGTTAAGATGATCGCTGAGGGCCTTTATTTCTTCTTCAGCCGTGCGTTCTAACAACCGGGCGCTGTACCAACCCGACACCAAGGATAAGCCAAAGCGGTCTAGAATGGGCCGCAGTTTTTCCGATTGGCGGGGAAACTTATTCCCCAATTCCATTCCGCCATATCCGGCCTGACGGGCTTCGGCCAGGCAGGTTTCCAAAGGGGTATCGCCCCCTAATTCCGGCATATCGTCATTTGACCAGGCAATGGGATTGGTACCAATTCGAATAGTCATTGTGCATAATTCCTTGCGGTTGTCCTACAAATAGAATTTTTATTCGCAGAATAAAAGTGGCTAGAATATATATTTAACGACGTCAAGATAGGGCAGTTGCGTTAGGGTCTAAAGGGTAATCGTCCGATGATGCTTCGTGGGTGGGAAAAGGGAAACCTATATGGCTAAGGGAGCTGGCAGACCTCAGTCTTTTGATGAGCTGATCACACTTATATCATCGAATTATCCGAAGCTCAGCCGAAGACTCCAGCAAATCGCCCATTATGCGCTTGCGAATCCCAACGATATCGCCTTGGAGACGATCGCCATTATCGCTCAGCGCGCCGGCATCCAACCCTCCAGTTTAATCAGATTCGCCAAAACCCTAGGCTATGACGGTTTTTCCGATATGCAACGCATATTTCGCGACCGGCTTATGCAAAATGTGCCGAGTTACGGCGAACGAATTCGCAAGTTGCGCCGTGAGGGTTCGCACCCCGGATCCATCCTGGATCAGTTTGCCGAGGCTTCGGTTCATGCGGTTGAACATCTTCGCCGTGAGACGCCGGAAAGCAAGCTTACGGGGGCGGTCGATATCATGGCGCGGGCAAGAACGGTTTACGTCGCTGCGCAGCGCCGCTCGTTTCCAGCGGCGGCGTATATGTCCTATCTGCTAAGTCACTTGGATCGGTCGGTAAACCTCATTGATGGGATCGGCGGATTGTTCTTCGAGCAGCTCCGGGGCGTCAGAAAAAACGATGCATTGGTTGTCATCAGCTTTCATGACTATTCCCAGGATGTGGTCGAGGCTGCCGAGCAGGCCCATAAAAAGGAAATTCCGATATTGGCGATCACTGATAATAAGTTAAGCCCATTGTCGCCGTTGGCGACGGTATGCCTTGAAGTTGAAGAGGCTCAGGTTGGACATTTTCGCTCCTTGAGTGCGACGATGTGCCTTATCCTGTCTCTGGCCGTGGCGTTAGGTGCGCGGCCCGGGAGCGGAGCGGACAAGTTATGAATTTGCATTTGCTGCCGAAGGTAATGAGTGCTGAAAAACAAATGATCAGGGAGAACGGCGATGGCAGTCCATTTAACAGAGCATCGCAACGGCTTTAAGCAAGGCTTTACCGCGGTAACGACGACGCAGGATCAGCAGGATCCGACCGGCATTGCTTTTGCTGTTTTGAATTTAAGCAAAGGTCAAACCCACCGTGATCGTCCATCAGGTGAAACGGCTTGGATGTTGATGGCGGGCCAAGCAACTTTTTCATTGGGCAAAACAAAACAGAAGATATCCCGCGCCTCCTTGTTTGACGAGGGCCCAAGCACGCTTCATGTCGCCGCCGGAACGGACGTCGAAATTTCCTGCGATTCAGACTGCGAATTTACGGTTTATGCAACGGCCAACAAGGCACCGTTTGCCCCGCGGATATATCTGCCGACCGATGTGGAGGAAGATCAGCGAGGCAAAGGTCAAGTAGGCGATACCTGTCACCGGGTTGTGCGAACGATCTTTGATCGGCGTAATGCCGATCCAGCGGCCGAATTGGTCTTGGGCGAGGTCATTACCTTTCCGGGTAAGTGGTCAAGCTACCCCCCGCACCATCATCCACAACCGGAAATCTATCACTACCGTTTCACCCATCCGCAAGGTTACGGCCATGCGGAATTGGGCGATCAAGTCTTAAAGGTGCGGAACTACGATACGGTTAAAATTTTTGACGGCTTTGACCATCCGCAATGCGCGGCCCCAGGTTATGGCATGTATTACGCCTGGGTCATTCGTCATTTGCCCGACCGCCCTTATACGGTTCCTGAATTTGCTCCGGAACATCACTGGGTGACAAAACCAGGGGCCGAGTTTTGGCAGCCGCAAAATCAGGACAAACCAAAAGGATCTTCTCGTGGCTGAGCAGCACTTGGATCTCATTACAATAGGTCGCGCCGCCGTTGATCTGTATGGCGAACAGATTGGAAGTCGGCTAGAGGATATGACCAGCTTCGCCAAGTATCTGGGAGGATGCCCGGCTAACATCGCTGTCGGTACGGCGCGCCTAGGTCTCAGGTCTGCCATGATCACCCGGGTCGGGGATGAGCATATGGGCAGGTTTGTGCGCGATACCCTCGCCGCGGAGGGCGTGGATGTCAGTTCGGTGACGACAGATCCTCAGCGGTTAACGGCGTTGGTTATCTTGGGAATACGCGATCAAGATACGTTTCCGCTGATTTTCTACCGGGAAAACTGCGCCGATATGGCGATCGAACCCAAAGATATGCGGCCCGAAGTCATCGCGTCGGCCAAAGCGATCTTGGTAACGGGGACACACTTCTCGACACCCGGCACCGATAGCGCCTGTCGACACGCGATCGAACTGGCTAAGCAATCGGGCACCCGCATCATTTTCGATATCGATTATCGCCCGGTTTTGTGGGGCTTGACCGCACCTGGATTAGGGGAAGAGCGATTCATCGCCAACGATAAAATTAGCCGGCATCTTTTAACGATCGTGCCGTCATGCGATGTGATCGTCGGCACCGAAGAGGAAGTCCATATTGCCGGCGGCAGCACGGATACGTTGACCGCGCTGCGGACCTTACGCCAAGCCAGCAAGGCTCTGATCGTTATGAAGCGCGGACCCATGGGCTGCGTCATGTTTCCTGATGACATTCCTCCATCGATCGAAGGTGGAATCCTTGCTCCGGGTTTTCCGGTGGAGGTTTTTAACGTGCTCGGTGCCGGCGACGCCTTCATGAGCGGATTTTTATCCGGGTGGTTAAGGGATAAGCCTTTGACGGAATGCGCCCGCTTGGCCAATGCCTGCGGCGCGTTGGTGGTCGCGCGTCACGGCTGTGCCCCGGCCATGGCGACCGAGACCGAGGTCCAGGATTTCATGGCGCGATCCAAGGGAATGACCAAACCCCGACTTGATCCTGCGCTCAATCATCTTCACCACGTCACCACGCGTCGCGGTATTTGGGACAATTTGGCCATTTTGGCCTTTGATCATCGTGCCCAGCTGGAAGATTTGGCTGCGGCCGCGGGTAAAAAAGAAGATAGCATTGTTCGGTTTAAGCAACTTGTCGCCGAAGCCTTTGCCAAAACCAAGGTCACCAACTTTCAGCCGGGCATTATCGTTGATGATCGGTTTGGTGCCGATGTCCTGTTTCAATTGACGGGAAAAGATTATTGGATTGCGCGACCGATTGAGCTGCCGCGCGCCATTCCGCTTGAGTTTGAAGGATCGGCCGATGTGGGAATGACCCTGCGCGCGTGGCCGGAAAGTCACGTGGTAAAGTGCTTGGTCTTTTACCATCCCGATGACCCGGCAGATTTGAAAAAAAATCAACAACAACAGCTTTTGCGGTTGTTTGACGCGGCGCGAGGAACCCAGCATGAATTATTGTTGGAGATAATTCCGCCGCCGGGCAAACCGGGCGGTGCGGGCGTCATCGCCAAGGCGATGCAGGAAATCTATGATTTGGGAATTAAGCCGGACTGGTGGAAGTTGCCGCCGCCGGACAAGGCCGGGTGGCGAGAGATCGGCAATACTATTCAGCGTAACGATCCTGTTTGCCGCGGCGTTTTGCTTTTAGGCTTGGAAGCCCCGGAAGCCGAGCTTGCGAAGAGTTTTGTCGCGGCGGTGCACGAGCCCTGGTGTAAAGGCTTTGCCGTGGGGCGCAGCATTTTCGGCGATGCAGCGGCAGCCTGGTTTTCCGGAAAATTGGACGATAAAGGCGTGGTGGAGCAGGTGGCCTTGCGCTATCGGCGCTTGATCGATCTTTGGCAACAACGAAGCTTGGCCCCCGCTAAGACAGCTTAGGAGAAACAGCTATGGCGCGCATGACAATGTCGCAGGCGCTGGTGCGTCATTTAATGGCGCAGCAGACTGAGATTGCAGGCAAATCTCTCCCGCTTTTTGCCGGCGTATGGGCCATTTTTGGTCACGGAAACGTCGCAGGTTTGGGCGAAGCTTTGTATCAAAGCCGGGAACATTTCCCGGTGTTTCGGGCCCACAACGAGCAAGCCATGGCTCATGCGGCGATTGCCTTTGCCAAGGCGCAACGCCGACACAGGTTCATGGCCTGCACCACCTCCATCGGTCCTGGTGCGACAAATATGGTGACGGCCGCCGCCGTGGCCCATGTCAACCGGTTGCCCGTTTTGTTTTTGCCGGGAGATGTGTTCGCCAACCGGCGGCCCGATCCTGTTTTGCAACAAGTGGAAAACTTTGGCGATCCCACGATTACGGCAAACGACTGCTTTCGTCCGGTATCACGCTATTGGGATCGGATTACCCGGCCCGAGCAGTTGTTGACCAGTTTGCCGGCGGCTTTGGCGACGATGCTTGATCCTGTTTCCGCGGGACCAGCGACACTCGCCCTATGCCAAGATGTTCAGGCGGAGGCTTATGATTATCCCGACGAGTTTTTCACCGCGAAAACTCATCGATTGCGCCGTCCGGCGCCGGATGCGGATGAATTGTCAGCAGTCATTCATTGCTTGAAAAAAGCCAAGAAGCCGCTGCTGATTGCGGGTGGCGGCGTGCTTTATTCGAGTGCTATGGATGTTTTAGACGCCTTTGTGCGGCGTCATCATATTCCCGTTGCTGAGACGCAGGCCGGCAAAGGCTCTTTGCCCTGGAATCACGCGCATGCGGTTGGGGCGATTGGCGTAACAGGGAGTGCGGCGGCAAATAGGTTGGCGGAAGAAGCCGATGTTATTTTGGCGGTAGGGACCAGGCTGCAGGATTTTACGACGGCTTCACGGTCGCTTTTCACGAATGAAGCCGTGACGCTCATCCAGCTCAATGTGGCGTCGTTTGATGCGATGAAGCATAAAGCTATGCCGTTGGTGGCGGATGCGCGTGTCGGTTTGGAGATTCTCTCCCATGCCTTAGGGGACTGGCAGGCGCCCCAGGTGTGGTCCGATCAAGTGCAAAGCCTTCATAAATCGTGGCAAGATCAGGTCGTCAAAATTACGGCGCCGTCTCGTCAGGATAAACCAAATGATGCGCAGGTTTTAGGGGCTGTGAATGCGATCGTCGGCGATGACGCCGTCGTCGTCTGCGCCGCCGGGGGGCTGCCGGGTGAACTGCACAAGTTATGGCGCGCCTCAGGCCCTGGATCTTATCATTTAGAGTACGGCTATTCCTGCATGGGATATGAAATCGCCGCTGGCCTTGGGGTGAAACTTGCCGACCCGACCCGGGACGTTGTTGTCATGGTGGGTGATGGCAGCTATCTGATGATGAATTCGGAAATCGCCACGTCAATCGCCCTGGGTTTGAAGATAACCATTATTGTTCTGGATAATCGGGGATTTGGTTGCATCAATCGGTTGCAGCAGGGAACAGGCGGCAAGCCGTTCAACAACCTACTTGATCCCTCGGCCCCTCAGGTCGATTTCGCCGCTCATGCGGCAAGCTTGGGGGCTGTGGCGGAAAAAGTTGACGGCATCGCTGACTTACCGGCGGCGATTAAACGTGCCAAATCCGCCGATCGGACGACGGTCATTGTGATTGATACGAACCCTGCCGTCTCGACCAAAGAAGGCGGCGCCTGGTGGGATGTAGCTGTTCCGGAGGTTTCATCGCTTGAGACGGTTCGGGCCGCGCGGCAATCCTATGAAAAAGCGCAAAAGCGGCAAAAAATCTGATTGGTGTTTAATCAGACGAAGCGACTCCGCCAATCTTCCTCGGGACGCTCGACGGCGCGAAATAGGCCGCCTTTTACTTCGATCTTACGCTCGTTGGGAAGGGCGAGGACGTTAATCGATATGGTCGCCGGAAATACATTCTGCGGGTTATTTTTGAAGTTGTTGGATTCATACAAGGGCGGAATGTGCCACCAGAGCCTATAGCCCACATCCATCATGAACTTATTCAGGTTCGCAGCGAGATGGGGCCGGTTATTCTCGACATAAAGGATAGGGCGAAGACGACGTATGGTGTCGGTTGCGCCCTTCAGGCAGAACAACTCCATTCCTTCGACGTCGGCCTTCAAGAGATCAAGCTGACTGAGATTAAGAGAGTCGATAGAAGTGACGCGAACGCGCTCCCCTCTATCTCCCCCGAGCTCTATCCCGCCGAAGTTTTCGGGGCTTGAATAATCTACGGGCGGGACATGAATCCATTGATCACCGGCATGATTATCACCAACCGCCTCGTTACGTATAAGCACATTGGCTATGCCGTTAAGCGCCAAATTCGCGCAGAGGATCTGAAAGATGATGCGTTGTGGTTCAAAGGCAATCACCCGACCACCTGGGCCGACAGCCCGCGCAAGAGGAAGGGTATGCAGTCCGATGTTGGCGCCGGCTTCGACGACAACGGAGTTCGGCCGGAGAATCTGCTGAAACAGAACAGTTTCCCCTTCCGATAGCTCGCCGTATAGCTCAAGCCCGCGGCCGATATAGGCGTCGCCTTTTAGGTAGATCATTTCGCCGTGACGGGTTTGCGTTCGTGCGACAGCGGCGAAAAAATTATTAATCTCAGGATAGACGGAAGTCATCAGAGCAAGCGGGTGCTTCTAATGCCCGAGGATCTGCGATAAAAATAGTTTGGTTCGAGCAGATTTCGGATTTTGGAAAAATTCTTCCGGCTGGTTTTGTTCGATAATCTCACCACGATCCATGAAGATGATGCGATCAGCGACGATTCGGGCAAAGCCCATTTCATGTGTAACGCACAACATGGTCATCCCCTCTTCGGCAAGGCTGACCATGGTGTCGAGAACTTCTTTGATCATTTCCGGATCAAGCGCGCTTGTAGGCTCGTCAAAAAGCATGATTTTTGGATTCATGCAGAGGGAGCGGGCAATAGCGACCCGTTGCTGCTGTCCGCCGGAAAGCTGGCCGGGATATTTATGCGCCTGCTCGGGAATGCGCACCCGGGTCAAGTATTTCATGGCGATCGCTTCCGCCTCGGCCCGCGGCATTTTCCGCACCCAAATGGGCGCCAAGGTGCAGTTTTCCAGCACGGTCAGGTGGGGAAACAAATTAAAATGCTGGAACACCATGCCGACTTCACGGCGGATCAATTCGATATTCTTAAGGTTTTCCGTCAGCTCTATGCCTTCGACAACGATCTTGCCCTTTTGATGTTCTTCCAGACGATTGATGCAGCGAATGAGCGTAGACTTTCCCGACCCAGAAGGGCCGCAGATGACGATCCGCTCTCCTTTATGAACGGTAAGATCGATATCTTTCAAAACATGAAACTGCCCATACCATTTGTTCAAGCCGTTGATGTGGATGACGACTTCATCAGATAGATTACGGGCTGATTTGGGTTGAGGATTAGCCATCACACAACTTCCTTAACGTTTATGACCAGTTTGCAGGCGTTTTTCAAGATAGATGGAATAACGAGACATGCCGAAGCAGAAAGTGAAGTAAACCAAGGCGGCAAAGACGTAGGCTTCTTTATCGTAGCCAAGCCAATCGGCATTTGTGACCGAGCTTTTTGCCGTTCCAAGAAGATCGAACAAGGCAATAATGGCAACGAGAGACGTGTCTTTGAACATTCCAATGAAGGTATTCACGATCCCGGGAATGACGATTTTAAGCGCCTGAGGCAAAACGATCAGACGCATGCTTTGCCAATAAGACAGACCCATGGACTTCGCCGCTTCATATTGTCCCTTGGGGATGGCTTGCAAGCCGCCGCGAATGACTTCGGCCATATAGGCCGAGGCGAACAGGGATAGCCCCACCATGGCCCGAAGAACCTGATCGATCGTGATGCCTTCAGGGAGAAATAAGGGCAACATCAATGAAGCCATGAACAGGACGTTAACCAACGGAACCGCGCGAACCAACTCGATGAAGCCGATGGCGAAGAAACGGATGACGGGCAGGGTAGAGCGGCGCCCTAAGGCAAGTAAAATACCGAAGGGAAGCGAGACGGCGATGGCCACCACGGACAAGGCCAAGGTCAACATCAACCCGCCCCAGCGGGACGTTTCAACGGCAGGGAGCCCCAAACCACCGCGCAGAAGATAAAAAGCAACAAACGGATAAAATACCAATCCCCATCTGGCAGTACGCTGACCCGGCAGGCGGGCAAACAGGATTGGTAAGATTACCAAGATCAAAAGGATAAAGGCCACAATCGGCCGCCACCGCTCCGGCTCCGGATAGAACCCAAACATCAAGAAACCAAAGCGGGCATTGATCAGCGCCCAGCATGCACCTTGGGTATCAATACAGGCTTCGCGAGATGTGCCGATGAATGTGGCGCTGAAGATCAGCCAATCCAACATGGGTGGGACAAAGCGCCAGATAGCATAGACGGCAAGAAGGGTAAGGATCGTATCAAACGGTGTGGCGAAAAGATTCTTCTTAACCCAATCCACAGGTCCGCCCACAAGACCCGGCGGCGGCAAATCCGGTTTGGCTTCCTCAAGGGCAACGTTTTCTTGCGTCATTATCGCGTCCTACCGCTCGACCAGGGCAATACGCCGATTATACCAATTCATAAAGACGGCGATCGCTAAGCTGAAGAAGAGGTAAACCAACATCGTCATCAGCATAATCTCAACCGCTTGGCCGGTAAGGTTGAGCGATGTTCCCGCAAAGATTTGAAAGAGTTCGGGAAAGCCGATGGCGACAGCCAAGGAAGAGTTCTTCGTTAAGTTAAGGTATTGGCTAGTTAGGGGCGGAACGATAACCCGCAAGGCTTGCGGGATGATGACAAGACGAAGTGTCGTTGCGTGACTAATGCCGAGCGCGCGGGCAGCTTCAGTTTGACCGTGAGAGATGGCTTGTATGCCGGAGCGAACGATTTCCGCAATGAACGCCGCCGTATAGGTGACGAGCGCGACCAATAAGGCGGCAAGCTCGGGCAAGATAACCAGACCGCCTTGGAAATTAAACCCGGTCAATACCGGGGTTTCCCAGTGAAAAGGAAACCCGGCGATGGCGGCGACAATAAGCGGCAAGCCTATAACAAGGCCAAGGCCCGTCCAAATGGAGGGAAAGGGTTGGCCTGTTGCCTCTTGGCGTTTGCGGGCCCAAGTGTGGATCGCAATGGCCAATACCAAGGCTACGCCGAAGGCGATGGGAATGGCGGAGAATCCTTCCTGCGGCACGGGAATGGGCGTGTAGAGGCCACGTTGCGAGACGAAGACGCCTCCCCCCAAAGAAAGCGCGTCGCGCACTGAAGGCAGCAAGAGAAACACGCCCTTGTACCAAAAGAACATCTGTAACAAGAGAGGGATGTTGCGGATGCTTTCCACATACCAATAGGAAAGGGTTCGAATGATCCAATTCCGCGACAGCCGGCAAATCCCCACGATAAAGCCAAGAATGGTGGCGAGCACGATGCCGATTGCTGAAACAAATAACGTGTTTAAAACGCCAATGAAAAATACGCGCAAATGGGTGTCCCCAATTTTATAGGGGATCAAAGTCATCAAAATATCAAAGCCGGCGGTTTGATTTAAAAAACCGAAGCCCGAAGCGATGCCCCGCTTCTCCAGATTAACGGCCGTGTTGTGAGCGATGTAGGCAACAAAGAGCGCCACACCCAGGAAAAGGCCAATTTGGTAAACAAGCGAACGGACGCGCGGATTTGCCCAAATAGGCCCGGAGTTTTGAGAAGGAATGGACTCTACAGTCGCCATGTCGAACGCTCCCCCTTAATTAGCGTGACTTGCGCTGGTACGGCAGACGCAAAGTTCTTGAGAAGTACCGCGTGATCTTCGTCAGAAAGATCACGCGGCTAAAGTCACTTCTTATTTATTAGCGGATTGGCGGCGAATAGAGAAGGCCGCCCTTGTTCCACTGATTGTTCAGACCGCGCTCAAGAGCAAGCGGGGTCTTGGGGCCGAGATTGCGGTCGTAGATTTCGCCGTAATTGCCGACTTGCTTGATGATGTTGTAGGCCCACTTGTTGGTAAGGCCAAGCTTGGTGCCAAGATCGCCTTCGGCGCCGAGCAAGCGTTTGATTTCCGGATTGGTCGATGAAAGCATTTGATCAACGTTGGCTTGGGTAACGCCAAGTTCTTCGGCGGTGATCAGGGCATTCAACGTCCAGCGGCCTACGTCGGCCCAGTTATTGTCGCCATGACGGACGAGCGGACCTAAGGGCTCCTTCGAAATGATGTCGGTGAGAACGACATGCTCTTCGGGGTTTTTCATCACCGAGCGTTGGGCGGCCAGGCCCGAACGGTCAGTCGTATAGGCGTCGCACCGGCCCGCTTCATAAGCGGCACGCGCTTCAGCGGCGTTCTGAGCAACCACTGATTTGAAGGTCAGCTTGTTGGCCCGGAAGAAGTCGGCAAGATTAAGTTCGGTTGTTGTGCCCGGCTCGATGCAAATGGCGGCGCCGTTCAGATCTTTCGCCGTTTTGAGATTGAGCGACTTTTTCGCGATGAAGCCCTGGCCGTCATAATAGGTGGTTCCAAGGAAGTCGAAGCCCAAACCCACGTCACGATCCATGGTCCACGTTGTGTTACGCGACAAAACATCGATCTCGCCCGAAGAAAGAGCGGTAAACCGCGTGGTGGGGTTCAATGGTGTGTACTTAACCTTTTCCGCGTCAGCGAAGATCGCTGCTGCCATCGCACGGCAGAAATCGACGTCAAAGCCTTTCTGATTTCCCTTATCGTCAGTCGCAGAAAATCCCGGCACGCCGGTCGACACGCCGCATTGAATAAATCCTTTTTTCTTCACATCATCCAAAGTGCCAGCGAAGGCTGGTACCGCGAGGCCGGCTAAGAATGCGGCCACTGCAATCGTCTTCATGGTCTTCATCAGAAAAGGCTCCCCTTGCCGTTAAATAACTACAATTGGTCTATATGACGGACGAGGGGCGTCGAAAGTTATCCCTCGCATTTCCCCGTCACATGGCCAAGATCTAGCATAGACAAGCCGCTCGCTGGGAACAAGAATTTGCAGATGCGGGCAATAACTTCATGGCCTAAGATTACGCATTTGCGAGATTCAGGGCTCGACCCGAGTAGGGAAAAAGGGGAACAAAGAGGATGACGGTGCAAAACCAGCCGAAAATTAAGTCAGAAACCCGGCTTGTTCACGCGGGGCGCAACACCAAGGAACAGAAGGGGATGATCAACCCTCCCGTGTGGCACGCCTCTACCGTACTGTTCCCAACCATGGCGGATTTAGAAGCCTCTCCATCCCGGCGTATGAACAAGGGCCAGATCAATTACGGGCGGGTTGGAACACCTACGAGTTATGCTTTTGAAGATGCGGTAGCGGAACTTGAAGAGGGGTATCGATCGGTTGTGGCATCATCAGGTCTTGCGGCAATTACGACAACCCTTATGACCTATGCGGAGACCGGCGCCCATTTTTTGATAACAGATAGCGCTTATGGACCAACCCGCGCTTACTGCGATGGGGTTTTGAAACGGCTTGGTGTTGAGGTGACCTATTATGACCCTCTTATTGGCGCCGATATTAAATCTCTGATGAAGCCGAATACGCGGCTGGTCTATATGGAATCTCCGGGCTCACTGACCTTCGAAGTTCAGGATGTCCCTGCAATAGCCGCTGTGGCCCGGGCCAATGGCGCCGTCAGCGTCATCGACAATACCTGGAGCGCAGGATTATTTTTCAAGCCGCTTACCCAAGGGGTGGATATCTCCGTTCAGGCCGGCACGAAATATCTGGTTGGCCATGCTGATGCGATGATGGGCGTCATCACCTCGACGGAAGCAGAGTATAAAAAGCTGCGCACCATGGCCTACATGTTGGGTCAGTGCGCGGGACCCGACGATATATATTTTGCACTCAGAGGTATGCGGACACTGGCGGTGCGGTTGCAGCGCCATCAGGAGTCGGCACTAAAGATTGCCCAATGGCTGCAAAAACGGCCCGAAGTGGAACGCATTCTCCACCCGGCTTTACCGGAAGATCCTGGTCATGCTCTGTGGAAGCGGGATTTCACCGGATCCTGCGGCTTGTTTGGTGTCGTGTTGAAACGCACATCGCCTCAGGCGGTCGCGGCCATGCTGGACGGCATGTCCTTATTCGGCATGGGATTTAGCTGGGGCGGCTTTGAAAGCCTCATTATTCCGGCGCACCCAGAAACACAACGGTCGGCAAAACCGTGGCAAGCGGAGGGGCCGCTTATTCGTCTGCACATCGGGTTGGAAGCTGTTGAAGATTTGATCCAGGATTTGGAAGCCGGATTAAATCGTCTGCAGGCAGCTCCATGAATGTTTATATGAAAATTCTCAGCGCAAGATTGGCGATTATTATTGGCTTGATGGGGCTGGGCATATCCCTTGGCGGAAGTGCCGATGCTGCCCCGCCTCGGGTAAAAGACGGGGCCGAGCTCTATGATAAGTGCAAGAATGACCCGCTTTATTGCGATGAGACCTTCGATACCTACCGGGCTGTTTACGCTATCTTGGTCATTCCCGAACTGAGGGAAAAACCCGAAAACAAAGAAATGGTCAAAGGCTACGAGACGCGTAAAACCTTTGAAGGAATATGTTTGCCCCGCGAGCGATTATTCGAAGAAAAATTCGCCGAAGATCTGTCCAAGCTGTTTTTAAAATGGGCCAAGCCCCGCCGCGACAGTTTGGTTGGCGTCCCGTCCGGCGAGACGGTGCGCCAATTGATGCAGACGCAATTTCCCTGCTCGGCGAACTAGTCAATTCGGAAGAGTAACAAGTCCTGCGGCGCCGTCTTCAGTGCCGAAGGCAAGAAACTGTCCATCAGGTGAAAAAGCCAGGGCGGTAACGGCGCCCCCGGCCTCAGGATTGCGCACGGCAATGGTTCCGTCACGATCAATTAAATCCAAAAGAATGGCACCGTTCCGATATCCGGCTGCAACAACCGGATGGTGGGGATGAGCGGCAACCTGGGTCGTTAAACTTTCTAGTCCGCTTCCAAGCTGCAAGGGTTTTTGTCCCATGGGCCCCTTGGCGCCGACAAAGGGCCAGCAGACCGGCCGATCCGCACCGGAGGTAACAAGGTGCGTGCCGCCGGCAGCGAAGGCCATGGACTTTACCTTGGCGGGATAGCCGGTCATCCGCATATCCGTTTTATCAAATAGGCGCCATCCATGCAGTGCTGCTTCCTGCATGGTCGTGATAACGTATTTCCCATCCGGACTAAACGTGATGCCGGTGTGCGACCCTGCCCACACCAAACGCGACGAAACCCAACGACGGCCATCGCGGCGCCAAATTGTCGCCCCACCATAATGCGCCACCGCCAAGCGGCCGCCTTTGTCATCAAAGGTGATTCCGCCGACGGTGGCTGGATGATCAAGGGACGCAACTTGTTGATGCTTGTCATCATAGATCTGCACCGTCTTAGCCGTGGCAAGCGCGTAAAGACCTGAAGAAAGCGATGGCGGTGACACCGCCAGATGTTCGATCCATTTACCGGGAACCTCGGTCAATACCTTCGTCTCGGAAAGAGACGACTGCACCAACCGTCCATCATCACCGCCACTCAAAACCGTCCCACGATCCGGCGTAGCGACCATGGACAGGCAAGCGCCTTGGTGGGATTGATGCGACGTTGTTTCCTGCTGTATGGAAAGGTCTATAAAGCGAATTGTTCCGTCGCCCAACCCATAGGCGGCCTGGCCCGTCTGTAAAAAAATAATGGCGGTGACGAAGGCATCAAAATGGTAGGTTTTACCAAGACGCTGCAGAAGTGGCGCTTGTTCAGAGGCGGTATCAGGCATCAATCGGCAACGCAGGCGGCAAACCCAGCCCGAAGTTTATCATGATCAAGATCGCGGCCGATAAAGACAAACCGGCTATAGCGCGGTTCTTTTTCGCCCCACGCGGCGGTGAATGCTCCGTCCATCATCATGTGAACGGCTTGCAGAACGTACCGCTGCGCCTCGCCTCGAAACTGCAAGATCCCTTTGCTGCGAAGAATTTTTGCACCTTGATCCGCCAAGACGGCGCGAATCCATTCGCCAAACTTATCGGGATCAAGCGGACGGTCTTCGCGCAAAGAAAGACTGCCGATCTCGTCATCGTGACGTTTGCCGTGATGGTGGTGATCATGCCCATGATCATGGTGATGATGGTCGTGATGATCATGATCGTGATCATGCTCGTCGGTATAATCATGGGTTAGGAAATCCGGCTCGAGCGAGAGAATGCGATCCAGGCTGAAGGCTCCCCGGTCAAGGATTTCCTTGCTGTCGACGGCGCATTTGTTGGTGCGGATTACCTTGGCGTAAGGATTGATTGCGCGAATCTTGGCTTCAACCTGG
>CAYNIC010000015.1:0-56727 GCA_964397465.1 uncultured Rhodospirillales bacterium | reverse complement strand
CTACCACATGCAGGAGGCGGGAGCGACCCAGGTGCAGGAGCTCGCCTTCACCCTCGCCGACGGGATCGATTATGTTCGCGCGGCGGTCGAGCGCGGATTAAAGGTGGATAGTTTTGCCCCGCGGCTGTCGTTTTTCTTTGGCATCGGTATGAACTTCTTTATGGAGATCGCCAAACTGCGCGCCGCCCGGTTTTTGTGGGCCCATGTGATGAGCGACCGCTTTGGCGCCAAGGCGCCGGAATCATTGATGCTGCGCACCCATTGTCAAACCTCGGGCGTCAGTCTGACCGAGCAGGATCCCTACAACAACGTGGTGCGCACCACCATCGAAGCCTTGGCGGCGGTGCTGGGCGGAACCCAGTCCCTGCACACCAACGCCCTGGACGAGGCGGTCGCCTTGCCGAGTGTTTTTTCGGCGCGGATCGCCCGTAATACTCAATTGATCTTGCAGGAAGAGACTGGCGTCACCCGCACCGTCGATCCCTTGGCCGGCAGCTACTATGTGGAAAGCCTGACCGCAAGCTTGATCAAGGAAGCAGGCCAGCTGATCGATCAGGTCGAGGCCATGGGCGGTATGACAAAGGCGGTCGAAACCGGCATGCCGAAACTGCTGATTGAAGAGGCGGCGGCAAAACGTCAAGCCCGCATCGATCGCGGCGAAGAGGTGATCGTCGGCGTCAATAAATACCGGCTCGATAGCGCCGAGCAAACCGAAACCTTGGACATTTTGGATATCGACAATACGGCGGTGCGCGAACAACAGATCGCGCGACTGAAAAAGGTGAGATCAACCCGCGATGACGCCGCCTGCCGCAAGGCGTTGGCGGCGCTGACCGAAGCGGCGCAAACGGCCAGCGGCAACCTTCTTGAGCTCAGCATCAAGGCGGTGCGCGCCCGGGCCACGGTGGGTGAAATCTCCGATGCATTGGAGGCGGTTTATACGCGCCACAGCGCCACCATCCGCTCGATCAGCGGGGTTTACGGCGCCGCCTATGCCAATGATCCGGAGTTTACCCGCATCCGGTCCGAGGTGGCGGCCTTTGCCGATACGGAAGGACGCCGTCCGCGGGTACTGGTGGCCAAACTCGGTCAGGATGGTCACGACCGTGGGGCAAAGATTATCGCTACCGCTCTGGGCGACATTGGTTTCGAGGTGGATGTAGGGCCGTTGTTCCAAACGCCGGAAGAGGCGGTCAAGATCGCAATCGAGAACAATGTTCATGTCATCGGCGTCTCAACCCAAGCGGCCGGACATAAAACCTTGGTGCCGCAATTGATGGATGAACTGAAACGCCAGGGCGCATCGGATATCATGGTGATCTGTGGCGGGGTTATTCCCGCGCAGGATTACGACGCGCTCAAAAAAATCGGCGTGGCGGCGATCTATGGTCCCGGGACAAATATCCCTGTTGCCGCGGCTGAGATCTTGACACTGATCCGCAAGGCCCGCATCAAAGCCGCATAATGTGGAAACAGCGTAACATGCAGCGCTTCCTTCGATGTTTCATGGCAGCGATCATGTTTATGGGGGTTGCCGTCACTGCAGCTGCGGAATCTCCCTCGTCCCAACAAAATTTTTCAGGATGGGATTTGGCGCGGTGGAAGATGAGCACCGCCGCCTTGGACAAGGCCTATGGTGACCGTTTGCAAAAACTTGATCCCGCCCTCAACTTCGGTGCGGCCTATGTGGACCGGGTACTGCGCAAAGTCACCTATGGGAAATTGGACTTCACCGCCTATTTTCAAATGGACGCAGGTAACCATCAGCTGGTGCAGGTGATGTTGGAGCGACGCCGGGGTCAGGCGTCGCCGGCGGCGTTTAAGAATTTGCTGGAAAGTTTAAACGCCGATTACGGCACGCCCAGCAAAACCTGCCTGGTCAATAAGGCGGAGAAAGAACCCTTCGTCGAAACCGTCATGTGGAAAGTGCCCGGTACGGTGGTCGAGGCGAGCTTCCTTGATTTCACCACCACCGGCATCCTGCATGAAGACCCGCAAAAGGATAATTTGGATCCATTGATCCCGTATTCGGAACGGAAACTGTTCAGCCGCCGCGGTCTGCCACGACGCATCGTCCTGCGCTTTCATCCCGATAACCGCAGCGACTTATCCTCTGGCATGGGATGCCCTTAGGCCAGCGGCGCTACTTCCCCGTCAAAGCCTTGCGGCGGTCGATCATAAAATCACCCAAGGCCCTATGGGTGTAATCGATGGTCATCAAGTTCAGTTGGTCGTCGGTCCGTTGTTCCAGAAACAAAAAGCTGTCGGGATTTTTCCAGGCGGCGATGATCTTATCGTAGGTAACGCCGCCGGTTTTGATCGTCTCGGTGGCGACCTCGGAGGGTTTGCCGTATTCGGCTTGGAAGGCCGCATAAAATTTATCCCAGTTGCGCATGTCGTTATCGATAAAGATGTAGGCAAGACGCAGCGGCCCCTTGTCCGGTGCGGGGGTGAAGACGAATTTTGGCGACAAGCCGATGGTGTTGAAGGTCAGTTTGACCTCTTCATAGCTGTCGCCGATCGACGTCGATTTTTTCAAAAAATGCTTACAATAGATGAAGCCGAGCTTGGCGTTGATTTCGGAGACGGCCAAGGCGGTATTGGCGCCTTTATCACCGGTGCACAGGATATAGATTTTTTCGCCTGGATAAGTCGCCGCCTCGGGGTGAGGCATGGCTTTAAACTCGTCCATGGTTATGCCCAATTTGTAGCCGCGTAAGGCGAAGGGTTCGGCATGGCCGATCGCGGCCGCAAAAACAAGCGCAAATGTGAGAAGAATAAATCTACTTTTCATACTTCTTCACCTCTTGCTCGATGGCGCCGAAGATGGAGTGGCCATGTAGATCCAGCATCTCGATGCGGATGCGGTCGCCGAATTTCATGAACGGCGTGACGGCTTTGCCGCCGTCGATGGTTTCCAGCATTCGCTTTTCCGCCAGGCAGCAGGAGCCCTTGCTGCGATCGACATTCGATACCGTGCCGGATCCGATGATGGTGCCGGCGCCGAGGGGCCTAGTCCTGGCCGCATGGGCAATCAATTGCGTGAAATCAAAGGTCATGTCGGTGCCCGCATTGGGCTGGCCGAACAAGTCGCCGTTCAAATGACAGATAAGGGGCAGGGAAAGTTTCTTCCCGTCCCAGGCCGTACCCAATTCATCGGGTGTCACCGCAACCGGGGAAAAGGCCGACGACGGTTTGGATTGAAAAAACCCAAACCCCTTGGCCAGCTCGGCCGGAATTAAATTGCGCAGCGAAACATCATTCACCAGCATCACCAGCTTGATGTGATGGGCGGTTTTATCGGGCGTAATCCCCATCGGCACGTCATCGGTGACGACCGCAACCTCGGCCTCAAAGTCGATGCCCCAGGCTTCATCCGCCATCAGGATGGGGTCATGGGGTCCTAAAAAACTATCGCTGCCGCCTTGATACATTAAGGGATCGGTCCAAAAACTTTCCGGCATCTCGGCGCCGCGGGCTTTGCGCACCAACTCGACGTGATTAACGTAAGCGCTGCCGTCGATCCACTGATAGCTGCGCGGCAGGGGCGAGGCGGCCTTGGCAACATCGAACGGATCGCCGCCGGTTTTGTCGAGGCGTTGCGCAACCTGCTGCAGTTTCGGCTCCGTCTCGGTCCACTCATCAAGCGCCGCCTGCAAGGTCGGGGCGATATCGGTGACGGCCACGCAGCGGGTCAAGTCACGGCTGACGACCACCAGCTTGCCGTCGCGGGTTCCATCTTTGAGTGTCGCCAGTTTCATGGTTTTGTTTTCCAACTATCAACATAGCCGGTCCATTCAACGCCATCGGGCAGGGGGCCCACTTCAAGCGCATCTCGGGTATCCACCATCACCGCATATTCATCGGTTGCCGGTTTCTTGGGCGTCAGGGCATTTTGCAACGCCTTGGGGTGAGGGCCATGGGTGAAGCCGCAGGGATGCAAGGTCATCATCCCGGCCTTGATGTTGTCGCGGCTGAAAAAATCCCCGGCGTGATAAAACAACACCTCGTCGTAATCGTCGTTGTTATGAAAGAACGGAACTTTCAGCGCGCCGGGATCGGACTCAAATGGCCGCGGGGCGAAGGTGCAGACGACAAAGCGGTTGGCGACAAAGGTGGTATGGGCGGAAGGCGGCAAATGATATCGCGCACTCATCAAAGGTCGAATGTCTTTGACATTGATCCGCACCGGCGCCAAATCGCCGTGCCAGCCCACGGCATCCAGCGGATTGAATGGATAGGTCACGGTGCTAAGAACGCCGCGCCGTTTAATCCGCACCTTCCAGGTTTTGTTGTCTTGCTGAGCACGGAAAGCGTCATCAATCACCGGTACATCCAGCATGGCTGGATCAAAGATGGCATGGTTGCCGACCAAGCCTTTCTCGGGCAGGACATAGGACGAGTTGGTGGCTTCAATCAGTAATGCGGCGACCTGACCCTTGCTGGCGATGCGCCAGAGGGTACCGCGCGGCAGGACGATATAATCTCCGGCAGTGAAAACCAGATGGCCGTAATCACAATATAGATCGCCGCTGCCGCTATGAATGAACAGAAGTTCGTCGCCATCGCCGTTGCGCGCCAGATCGGTCATCGCGCCGTTGCTTTGCCAAAACCGGATCGCCGTATGGGCATTGTGCAATACGGGGCTGGCGTCCCAGGGCGATTCTTGCGCCGTCGGCAATTTCGTCAGATCAAAAGCCCGCGGACGCAACGGTCCTTCCCAGTTGCTCCAGCCGGTGGGCGGATGCTGGTGATACATGTGGGTTGCCGGCCCAAAGAAACCTTCCTTACTCAGTTCACGCTCAAAGGTGCCCGGCGGTAAATCCGCATGGGCCTGCCGTGAAGCTGTGCCTTCAACACGGGGGAAGGCGATATAGCGACGCTGGGACATGACGTTTCTCCGGCTGCGGCGGCGTTGGTATGGACCGCTCTTATGGAGGTAAGGTTGTTGTATTCATCCCGCTTGTCAAGCCAAGCCCAGATTTACCAATTTAACGAAGCGTGGCTGGAAAGGCGGATTACCGCAGATTGCCAGGGAGATGATTAACGCTTTAAACTCGATCAATGCGCCGTTTTTTCATGATGGTTCTAAGTTTAACTTTTATGGTGAGTGCTGGGGCTTTCTCGCAAGGAAAGCCCTATGAGGACGGCTATTCATTCGTTTTTGAAAAAGAGGGGGCGGCCCGGTCACGGCCTTACCGCACGACGATCATTCCCCTTGTTCCCGACCGGGTGTGTTTTGGCTGGGCCCTGCGGCTCCATAACCGCAGCACCCCGGTTCAGGTTAGGGAGACCCTGTCGGTTGAGCGCGCTCCTTCCGAATGGCGCCACCGGGATACGACGAAGGTAGCGCAAGATCGGAAAACCGGCGTGACTACCGAAACCCTAACGCCGATCGACGGCTGGATCGAGCGCAGCTGGTGTATTTTGCCCGGAGACCCAACCGGGTCCTATATTTTCGATATCGAAATCGACGGTAAGCCGGTCCGGAAATTCATCATGTGCGCCGAACCCCCCGGCCAGCAAAACTGCCCGCGTTACGAGGCTTCTCTTGGGCGCGCCGGCCGCAAACAGACTTAATTTCCCTTGTTTCTATTGTAAATTCCCTGGTTTCTCTAGGGAAAAAAGCAATCATGACTTGACGTAGATACGGATTCCAGCAATGAGTCGGCTTAAGGCGTGGGCCCTTCATATTGTTAAAAGCGATAGATGGACCGAAAAAGCGTCAGGGGGGCTAGATGATAATCCGGGGAAAAATCCAGAAATTTGGCTCTTCCAAATCGTTGACCATGGCCAGTCCGGGCGGATCAGCGATGTCTTGGAGCGGGGGTTCCTTTGGTCCAGGCGGCATAATCGGGCCTAAACTGAAACCCTAGATGAAAACTTGTTAGGTGGACGCTTTCCCGAGAAAGGTCCGCCCAGTGGAGACTTGCATGACTAATAGTACGGGTACCGTGAAATGGTTCAACGCCACGAAGGGCTACGGCTTCATCGCTCCTGATGATGGTGGGGCGGATATCTTCGTTCACATCTCGGCGGTACAAAAAGCCGGCCTCCCGGGGCTTGCTGAAGGCCAACGCGTTGCCTTTGAACTTTCCAAAGGCCGTAACGGCAAGATGGCTGCTGACGAGTTGCGGCCCGTCTAAGGCGTTTTATTGGCCGGTTTCTTTGGTCGTCAGGTTCGGTGCCTTTCCCGAAGGTTGTTAAGGAAAGGTCCCCGCAGGTATAAGTCCTTATGACCGAAGAAGTGGACAGTTTAGAGCCTGCCGGTGAGGCAGGAATTCTCTTTCAAGTAACCGCAGAGATACCTTTGCCGGGTCATCCTGTTGCGGTTATTTGCGACAAAGTTCCTTCAGGCTTAAGTGTCAAAGGGGGCCTCTGCGGCGGCCCCGGCCTTTGGTATGCGGATTATGCGCCGCAGATTATCTTTCAACAACATCGGCAGGCGATCGCTCTTAGTCCTGCAATGACCTTAACGCCGCTTTACCGGAAAGAGGACCGACGGTTGCGGGTTGGTCCGCGCGTGATGATGAGTCTCGCGCAAAAAGAGAACGGCTTCACCGTATCCGTTGCGCCTGCGGGCGCTGATCCGGTGATCGACGCCGAGCGCCAAGCCATAGCGGCGAAACTGTGGGCTGAGGATGTTGCCGCCCGGGCGACAGCCTTGGGCGCCCGTGCCGAGGACCTGACCCAGCAAGCGATGATCCATCGTAACAACGGGATTAATCATCGCGATCTCGGTATGGACTTATCGCGACGCGGGGCGGCCCTTCGTCATCAAGCTTTAACCCTGATGCAAAAAACCGCGACCGCGTCAGACGACCGTGCTCCGGTGCAGACCATAGACGAAACCATGACTCAGGTTTTGGCCCATGAAGGCCGGCGGCTTCTGGAAGCGGCGCGGATATTACGGCGAAATTCCCGGCGCGACCTTGGCGAGAGTGCAAAGCTCGCCCATTCGGCGGCGATGATTGCCGGTGCGGCGTTGCGTCTTCGGAGTGAAGCTGATGAGGCGACGCGTCATGTCGATGCCAAGAAAGCTGCAGTAACGATAGCGGATAAAAAAACCGAGATCCTTTCGTTGCCGCTTGCCGGTATCATCGCGCCTCACCTGTCGCAAGACGACAGAAAAACCCGCAGCATTTTGCTTGATGGTTTACCGGCAGAGGTTACGCCTTCGGAAGGCATTGAAGATCCGTTGCGCCAATGCTGGGTGGTTCCGGCGATCAAGGCCGCGGGACTTGAACTAAAGGTGCCGCTGGCGACGCCGAATTTTCTCCTGACGTTAAGGACGGTCAGCGTCACCAAAGGTGTGGCTGTCGACGGCGATAAACGTCAGCTCCGGATCGTCGTGCCGACCAAGTCGCCGCAACCTCAGACGGAGAATGCGTGAGGGTGTCAGCGATCTATTACGGAAAATTGGCGCTGGCTATTGCAGATCGAATTTTTGTTGGCGAACGGTTTGCCCGAAGCTTCCCATCATGACCGGGATGAGAGATTCCGCCACGGTGATCGGATCGCTGCCGCTGACCATGGCGTAGGCATTGCCTTGCCATACCCGGCGGCCGTTCTTGGTGTCCTTCACGGTTGCTTCCAAGGAATGCCGCGTGGTGCCGAACTGTTCGCGGCGCTGGCCGCGATTGATCAGACTGCCGCCTTCCGAGGAGAAAAGTTTCACCTTGGCCTCGGCCTGGCTCTCTTGGGTGTTCCCGCCGTGGGCGCCAAGATCAAAGTAATTAATCCGGCTATTCTTGCGCTCGGCATCGGGACGATAGTTGTCGCGGCCGTCCATGTAATAGGCGGTGGTGCGGTCGTCGCCCTCGCGGCCGGACCGATACGATCCATGGGTGCTGAAGGAGAGAATGAATTGAGCGTCGGTCTCGCTGAGACGGTATCCGCGCGCCAACAACTCGTCTTCAAAGTGCTTTTTCAATTCCTGGTTATCGACCGTATCGTCGATCAGCCGTACGCTGACCTGGGCGCCGGGAGGAATCGGATCATAGGCGGCGGCATTAAGCTCGCCGCCGGCCGCAAAGCCGGAAGCCGTGAAGAAACCAAGGGTTGCAACGGCTAAAGCCGCTAAACCCAGATGCCGCATCAAGAAAACCGCGGGGTGTGTTGTAGGCAGCATAAGAAGACTCCTAAATCCCAGCTTCCTGCCGCGCCGGAACACTTAACGGTTAACCATCCCCCGGCCTTACAATGGGGATAAAACCCTACAAGGTCAAGCGCACTGCCGTTTTTTCAAGGATTTGCGCCCTGAAAGTGGCCTTGACTTTATATTGCAGCGCACACAAATTGGCTGCGCTGCAATATAAGGGGGGCACAACCGGGCGGCTGGACCAAGGCATTATCGCGGCGCTTTTGAACCTTGGGCGTTCTTGAATTTTTGGATAGGGGATTTGCTATGGATGCAGTTGCGGGTGCCTATAAGGCTGATTTCCAAGGCTATACCATCGAAGACATCACCGTTGGTATGACCGCCGAGTTCGCCAAGGTTCTCACCCAAGCCGATATTGCGGCCTTTGCCGATATTTCCGGCGATACCAACCCGGTTCATCTTGATGAGGCCTATGCCGCGAAAACCATGTTCAAGGGTCGGATCGCCCATGGCATGCTGACGGCGGGTCTTATTTCCGCGGTGTTAGGAACAAAACTCCCCGGTCCCGGCTGCATCTACCTCAGCCAAGAGCTGAATTTCCGCGCCCCGGTTAAGCCCGGCGACAAGGTCACCGCGAAGGTCACGGTGATCGAGGTTATCCTTGAGAAAAAGCGGGTTATCCTGCAAACCCACTGCCTGGTTGATGGGAAGGTGGTGCTGGACGGCCAGGCGAAATTGATGCTGCCGTCGCGGGCGGCCTAAGGGTCTCTCAACGCCGGCGTTATAGCCGGCCAAGGATAACGGTGGGCAAGTCGTTATCATTCTTGGGCTTTTGCCCCCTTTACCCTAGAGTAGCCGCCGGGCTGATCCCAAGCCCGCAGGGAATGGGCGACCATGATCATTGTTAAAAAAACCGCAGATCTGGCGGCGTCTCTTCGGGGAGGGGCGATCGCCCTCGGCAATTTTGACGGCATGCATCTCGGCCATCATGGTCTTTTGGATCGCCTCCGCACCAAGGCAAAGACGCTGAGCGCTCCGGTTGGCGTTCTCACCTTCGAGCCGCATCCGCGCAGTGTCTTCCGGCCCGAGGGCGAGACGTTCCGATTAACGCCGCCATCCGCCAAACAACGGCTCCTTGCCGCAGCGGAGATCGATTTCATGTGGGAGCAAAAATTCGATCGCGCCTTCAGTCAGCAAACGGCGGCGGCGTTTATTGATGAGTTACTGGTGGGCGCCCTCGCCGTCCGCCACATCACCGTGGGAGAGGATTTTCACTTTGGCCATGACCGTGCAGGTGATGTGACCTTTCTGCGTGCGGCTGGTGAACATCATGGTTTTTCGGTTGAGGCGGTCGTGCCCATCACGGCGCCTGACGGCACGCTTTATTCGGCATCCCGCATCAGGGCTTTGCTGCAAGCCGGAGACGTTAAAGGCGCGTCGGCCTTACTCGGTCGGCCTTGGGAGATCGAAGCCAAGGTTAGTGAGGGCGACAAGCGCGGGCGAGAACTGGGCTTTCCTACCGCCAATCTGGATTTAGGCGAGCATCTTCGGCCGGCCTTAGGGGTTTATGCCGTTTTGGTCGGCGTCCCGACCGCCCAAGCTGATAGACAAACCTGGCGCTGGCATAAGGGCGTTGCCAATATCGGTCGTCGGCCCACCGTTAATGGCACCACGGTGCGCCTGGAAGCGCATATGTTTGATTTCGCCGGTGATCTTTATGAAAAGCCTCTAAGAGTGGCGTTGATCGATTTTCTTCGTGCCGAACAGAAATTTGCCGGCCTATCCGCGCTTAAACAACAAATCGCCCACGACGCCGAACACGCCCGCGCGCTGCTTGAAGATCAGCCGCGTGTACTCGGCCTTGACCCATTCCAAGCCTCCGCATAGGATCGCGCCATGATGACACTTTCGCCGTGCTTGATTTCTTCGCGAATTATTATCGCCTGACGCTTTGCGCCGGGCTTCGTGTCGTCTCAATCTTTTAGGACAACCGAGAAGCCCGTTGGGGTCAAGGTATGGAGTGAGCCATAGCCTGATCCAAATCACGCAATGCAATCGCGATAAAATTCTCCTGTGCCGTCCGGCACGCGTTTCTTGAAGGCCCTCGTCGATGACTAGCCTGGATTATAAAAATACCATCCGCCTGCCGCGTACCGATTTTCCGATGAAGGCGGGTCTGCCGGCAAAAGAGCCGGAGATTTTGGCGCACTGGGCAAGGCTCGATTTGTGGAACCGTTTACGCGCCGACTCCAAAGGCCGGGAGAAGTTTGTGTTGCATGACGGGCCGCCTTACGCCAATGGTCATCTGCACATTGGTCACGCGCTCAACAAAATCCTGAAGGATGTCGTCAGTCGGTCGCAGCAAATGCTGGGCAAGGATTCGATCTATGTGCCGGGCTGGGATTGTCACGGTTTGCCGATCGAGTGGAAAATTGAAGAACAATATCGTGAGGCAGGAAAAAACAAAGACCAAGTTCCGGTTCTGGAGTTTCGTCAAGAGTGCCGGGACTTTGCCGCCAAATGGATGGACATTCAGCGGGAAGAGTTCCAGCGCCTGGGCGTGATCGGCGATTGGCCTAACCCCTATGCGACCATGCATTTTTCCGCCGAAGCGCAAATCCTGCGCGAGATTCATAAATATGTTTTGAACGGCGGGCTATACCGCGGCGAACGCCCGGTGCTGTGGTCGGTGGTCGAACGCACCGCCCTGGCCGACGCCGAAGTGGAATACCACGACCACATATCGCCATCGATCTTCGTCAAATTTCCGGTTCGAAATCCCGGACATAAATCGTCGATGCTTAAATTGGGCGACAATATAGTTATCTGGACCACCACGCCGTGGACGATTCCGGGGAACCGCGCCATCGCCTACACACCGGATGCGGTCTACAAAATTTATCAGGTCGATAAGGTTGCGGAAAAATCCATGCTGCGCCCTGGCGAGCGGATTGTCGTCGCCGAAGCCTTGTCGGAAACCGTGCGCAAAGTGGGGCAAGTTGAAGAATGGTCCACCTTGGACCGCGTGTCCACGGAATATCTGGGTGATGTGGTTTGCGATCATCCTTTGCGCGGCCAAGGTTATGACTTTGATGTGCGGCTGTTTGTGGGTGACTTTGTTACGGTGGACCAAGGAACCGGTTTTGTGCACATTGCGCCAGGCGCCGGCGAAGACGATTGGCATCTTGGCCGCGACAATGGCCTGGAAATTCCCGCGACCATCGATGAGGACAGCATCTTTTATGATCATGTGCCGTTGTTTGCCGGCAAACGGGTCATGACCCATGACGGCAAGGAGGGCGATGCCAATGCAGCGGTCACAGAGGCTCTGCACCAGGCGAACAAACTTGTCGGCGGATTTAAGCTGACCCACAGCTATCCGCACAGCTGGCGTTCGAAAGCGCCGCTTATTTTCCGCACCACCTCCCAGTGGTTTATCTCGATGGAAACCAATGATCTGCGAAAGAAGGCCCTGGCGGCGATCGATGCCACGGCATTCTATCCGCCCCAAGGCCGCAATCGTTTGCAGGGAATGATTGCCCAGCGTCCGGACTGGTGCGTGTCGCGGCAGCGGACCTGGGGCGTGCCGATTGCTATTTTTGTGCATAAAAAAACCGGCAAGGTTCTCGATGATCCCGCCGTGTTGACCCGTATTGCTGAGGCGTTCGAAAGCGAAGGCGGCGATGCGTGGTTTAAAGATGATCCAACACGGTTTCTCGGTGCGGATTACGCGGGCAACGACTGGCAACCGGTTCGCGACATTATCGAAGTCTGGTTTGAATCAGGTTCAAGTCATGCCTTCGTACTGGAGCAACGGGAGGATCTCATTTGGCCAGCATCTCTTTATCTAGAAGGCTCGGATCAGCATCGCGGGTGGTTTCACTCGTCGCTCTTGGAATCATGCGGCACGCGGGGGCGAGCGCCATTTGACGCCCTGTTGACTCACGGATTTGTTCTCGATGAGCAAGGCCGCAAAATGTCGAAGTCGATCGGCAACGTGGTGGCGCCGCAGGAAGTAATTGCAACTCATGGCGCCGATATCCTGCGGCTCTGGGTGGTCGGATCGGATTACTCCGAAGACTTACGCATCGGCCCCGAGATTCTGAAACATCATGTCGATCTCTATCGGCGAATCCGAAATACCTTCCGCTATCTTTTGGGCAATCTCGATGGATTCACCGAAGAAGAGCGGTTGCCCGCCGATCAGATGCCTGAGTTGGAGCGCTGGGTGTTGCATCGGTTGGCCGAGCTGGATGTCTTGGTGCGTAAGGCGGTGGCGGAATATGATTTTCACCTGCTCTCGACGGCCATCCATAATTTTTGCACCTCGGATTTATCCGCCTTCTATTTCGATATCCGTAAAGACAGCCTGTATTGTGATGCGCCAACCGCAATTCGCAGCCGGGCCTGCCGTACGGTGTTGGACATCATCTTCTCCTGTCTGACGGTATGGCTGGCGCCGGTCCTGTGCTTTACCGCCGAAGAGGCTTGGTTGGCCCGGTTGGGACCGGATAAGGCGGCTAAGGATTCGGTCCATCTGCATACCTTTCCGGAAATCCCCGCGGCCTGGCTGAACGAAGGCTTGGCTGTAAAGTGGGAAAAGCTTCGCCATCTGCGGCGTGTTGTGACGGGTGCTTTGGAAAAAGAACGGGCGGAAAAGCGGATTGGCTCTTCCCTTGCTGCGGCGCCTCAGGTGTACGCGGACGAGGCGTACGTTGCTGCGGCTCAGGGCCTAGATATGGCGGAAATCTGTATTGTTTCGGGATTTTCTTTTGAAAAAGGTCCGGCACCGGTGGAGGGATTCACTCTGTCTGACGTTCCCGGTATTGTGGTCGTGCCAGGTCTTGCGACTGGTGAAAAATGCGCCCGGTGCTGGACGATTCTGCCGGAGGTGGGCAGTCATCCGAAGGTTCCCGGTGTATGCCTTCGCTGCGCTGCGGCCATAGAGGAAGGAGCCTCCTCATGAAACCAAGGCTTTTGGCCAACCGTATCTCCCTTGTGACCCTGGTTGCCGGTGGGGTTTTGATCGCAGATCAGCTGAGTAAATGGGCCATTCTTGAGAACTTTAGGTCGGTGGGGTCGCAAATGACGGTGCTGACGCCGTTTTTGAATCTGGTTCTGGTCTTTAACCCGGGCATTAGCTTTGGATTATTCGGCGATCACAGCCTCTTCGGGCCGTACGCGTTCACTACTTTCGCCCTTATTGTCACCCTAATTTTGGTTGTCTGGGCTTATAGGACCCCTGATCGACTGTCTCGCCTTTGCCTTTCACTAGTCATTGGCGGCGCTTTGGGCAATGTCATCGACCGGCTTAGGTTTGACGCAGTGGTTGATTTTATTGATATCCATGCCCTTGGATACCATTGGCCCGCCTTTAATTTGGCCGACTCGGCCATAACAGGGGGGGTCGCAGCCCTGCTGCTAAACAACTTGTTCAAAAAGCCGGAATCGGGTAAATAAGGGGGCCGGAAATTGGGGAATATCCGGGCTTTTGGATCTCACCAATAGGACTTTTGATGAACCAATTTTGCCGTTCCCATTCGACCCGTCTTAAATTACGTACACTGTTTTTGGCGAATGTCGGTCTTGTCGCTCTGACCTTGGGCGGCTGCTCTAACGCCATGAACCAGTTAAGTGACGAATTCGGTTTAGGCCGCAGCAATGGTCCGGATGAATTTGCCGTCGCAACCCGCGCCCCTCTCAGCATGCCGCCTGATTTTTCATTACGCCCGCCACAGCCCGGCGCCATGCCGGCGGATGATGCTCGGGCCCAGCAACAAGCCAAGGCGGCTCTTTTAGGAACGGCGGCGCAGACCGCCAGTACGGGAACGCCCATCCCCGGTCAACCCACAGGAACAGCCGGTGAGAATGCGCTGCTAGCGCGTGCTGGGGCGACCAGTGTTGATCCGAATATTCGTCGGACCTTGCATGAAGAATCCGGCGGCGGCGAAACCCAGGATGAGAGTTTTGTCGAAAATTTAATGTTTTGGCGCGATGAAAATAAGCCCAAGGGCGATGTTATCGATCCCTCAAAAGAAAGCGCGAAGTTAAAAACCGCGGGTGTTCAGGGTTCGGTGGGGACGACGACGGCAGCAAAACCTGCAGGATTGCCTTCTTTAACTCCGCCGGCCACAGCCGCCGCGGCCACAGCTGCGGCAACGACTGGCCCCGCGACGGCTTTGGCGCCTGCGCCAAGCTCGGCTCCACCGGTTGCGCCGCGCGCAACGTCGGGGGCGCCGCTTCCTTCGTTAGCAACGCCGCCAGGCGCAACAGTTGTACCCTCTGCTGCGCCAGCAACGCCGGCAGCGACACCCGCCCCAGCCGCAAGTTTAGCGACAGCAGCTCCCGCACCAACGGCAGCGCCTAAGGCCGCCACCGGAGCGCCGTTACCCTCTATAGGAACGGCACCAACACCAACGCCGGCAGCGACACCGGTCGCAACCCCAGCTACGCCGGCACCGACGGCGACGGCACCAAACTCAGCACCCAAAGCCGCAACAGGAGCGCCGCTTCCTGCCGGAAGTGCGACCGCCCCAGCAGCTGCTAGTGCACCAATGCCGACAGCCCCTGTAGCGCCTACGGCTGCGACGGTCGCACCGACGCCTGTGCCGGCACCGGTTGTCGCGGCAACACCAGCTCCAACACCAACGCCTGTCGCTAAACCCCAAGCGGCGCCTACCCCGGCTGCAGCTCCGGCGCCAGCAGGTTTGCCCGCCGTATCGGCAACCCCAACCCCAGCCGCACCACCGACCGTAGCGGCACCAGCAAAATCTGGCGCGTCGCTTCCTTCTTTGTTGTCACCGACAGCGGCAACATCAAAAGAACCCGCACTGACACCAGCGGCGGAAGCGTCTTTACCACCGCTGCCTCCTGATGTACCTTCCGCTGCCGCTAGCTCTTCAGGAGCGGCATCGACACCTGCGCGCGCTCCGGCGGCGCCAACATCACCCGCAACACCAAAGCCTGTCAGCGCGAAGACGGGCGCACCTCTGCCGGCGCCGTCATCGGGCGGCTGACAAGGCGCACCATCAATCGCTAGGACAAGGTGAGGAACTCCCAGGTTTTCACCTTGCGCACAGAGCAAAATTCTCTCTCATACTTTAAAGGGGCAGCCAATGCGCTTTATTAGCGCTGTTATGGCGGCAAAAAGAAAGGTAACCGGAGTGACTTCAGTGAGAGTCAAAGCGCGGATGCTTCTCGCCGCCGCGTTGTTAAGTTTTGCTTGTGTCGCAATCGTGAATTCTGCACGCGCCGAACTTTTTGCACCTCAGACCTTTACTCTAAGTAACGGAATGCAGGTTGTCGTGCTGACCAATCGGCGTGCGCCGATCGTAACGCATATGGTGTGGTACAAGGTAGGGGCGGTGGACGATCCCTGGGGGGCTTCCGGGATCGCACATTTCCTCGAGCATCTCATGTTCCGCGGCTCCGCTAACGTTCCGCCCGGCATGTTCTCTCGGCGGGTTGCCGAAAACGGCGGAAGCGGCAACGCTTTTACGTCATGGGATTATACGGCCTATCACCAAACCATCGCGCGCGACCGGCTAAGTCTGGTGATGTCGATGGAAGCCGATCGGATGAAGAATTTGCAGCTAAACCGCACGCAACTTTTGCCCGAGCGGGACGTTATTTTAGAAGAGCGGCGCAGCCGCGTCGATAACTCGCCGTCGGCAAAGCTTTCCGAGCAAATGTACCGGGCGCTATTCACAAACAGCCCCTATGGCCGGCCGATCATCGGTTGGGAACATGAAATGAAGCGCCTTGATCTTAAGGACGCCCAAGATTTCTACAAAAAATGGTATGCGCCCAATAATGCCATTCTCATTGTCGCCGGCGACATCGACGTCAAAGAGTTAAAGCCGCTCGCGGAAAAATACTATGGAGTTATTCCCAAGCGGATGGTGCCGGAACGGATGCGCGCCGCAGAGCCGGCCAGCAGCAGTAATGTGCAGCGGCGCATTATCATGCGAAGTGCTGAAGTTCGCCAGGCAACTATGCGCCGCATGTACCTCGCGCCGAGCGTCAATACAGCCTCGTCAAGCGACATTTGCGCGGTACAGATATTGGCCGAAATCCTTGGCGGTGGATCCAGCAGTCGTCTTCATCGCAAGCTTGTCATTGAACAGGCCATGGCGGTGAATGCCTCGGTTTACTATGATCCCAACGCTCTCGGCCAAGCCGTTCTAAATATTTCGGTGACGCCGCGAGGCGACAGCGAGATACGGCAACGGTTAGCTGCGATTGAAGGCGTCTTAAACGAAGAATTGGAAAAAATTATCGAAGACGGCGTAACAGAACAAGAGGTCCGCCAAGTGCGGGAACGCATGGTGGCGTCCACAGCTTTTGCTCGCGACGATCTTGAAAGCGCCGCGCGCGTTATCGGCGCTAGTTTATCAACGGGTGAAACCATCGATGATATCGAAAGCTGGCCGCAACGGATCGGCGCCGTAACGGCTGAGCAGGTAAATAAAATGGCGCGATTGATTTTTTCCAATCAAAGTGCGGTAACAGGTCAACTGCTGCCACTGCAGGAGACAAAGCCATGAAAATTTCATTCGTGCGGCAGACCGCAACTATGGTTATCCGCAGATTCGCTCGTTCTGCCAGTGCCGGTTTTCTTGCTCTATTCATCTTGATGCCTTCGGCTGATGCCGCGGTTAAAATCGAGCGCGTCGTCAGCGCCAAGGGGATTGAGGCTTGGCTGGTTCACGATTCATCGGTTCCGGTCATCTCGGTTGCGTTTGAATTCCGTGGCGGATCGTCGCTTGATCCGATCGGTAAGGAAGGCTTGAGTGAGATGATCACCGGTCTTCTGGACGAAGGGGCAGGCGAGTTCGATTCCCAAGCGTTTCAAAAGATTCTTGAGGATGAATCAATCTATATGGGTTTTGGGAGTGGGCCTGACGGTCTCAGCGGCAGTCTGCGCATGCTCAGCGGCAAACGGGAGCGAGCCTTTGATTTGTTGCGCCTTTCCTTGACGCAGCCCCGGTTTGACGCCGAACCGGTGAAGCGAATTCAAGCTCAGCTTGAAGCCCGCATCAGACGCGACGCAGCAAGCCCCCAACGACTGGCGGACCAGGCGTTGTGGCAGGCTCTTTATCCCGGCCATCCTTATGGACGACCAGAAGAGGGGACGCCGGAATCTTTGGCTGCGATCGGTACTGAAGATCTTCGTAATATCGTTCAGAATAGATTCGGCAAGAACCAGTTAGTCATCGGCGTTGCGGGTGACATTGATGCAGAGACGTTAAAGCCGCTGCTGGATAAGGCTTTTGGTGATTTAAAAGCCAACGGCGGGCCCATAGAGATTGCAGCGATAAATCCTGCGATCGCCGGTGTGAGAGTCATAGAACGAGACATCCCGCAAACCGTAGTAAAGTTTGCAGCGCCGGGAATCTCTCGGAAAGATCCGGATTTTTTTGCCGCCTTGGTGGTCAGCTATATTTTGGGCGGTGATGGATTGAACTCGCGCCTTGCCGAAACGGTGCGTGAGAAGAACGGTTTGGCCTATTCTATTTCTGCCGGATTGGTGACTTTAGATAAGTCCCAACTGATTACCGGCGGATTTGCGACCGAAAACTCTCGGGCCGGGGAAGCCCTGACCCTGACTCGTGCCGAATGGGCGCGGATGGGTAAGGAAGGTCCGACTGCAGCGGAGTTAGCGGCGGCCAAAACCTACCTGATCGGCTCTTATCCCTTACGGTTCGCGACCACCAACGATATCGCCCGTCAACTGGCGGGCATTCAGCGCGAAGATCTTGGCATAGACTATGTGACTCAACGGCAAGACATGATTTCCCGTGTTACGCTGGAAGACGCCCGCCGGGTGGCGCGGCGTCTGTTTGATCCGGCTTTGCTGAGTGTGGTCGCTGTAGGCAAACCCGCGGGAATTACCCCAACCGCGCCCATTCGCTAACGGCAAGCAGTGAGGCCATTTGGGGTCTAGCCGCCCCCTATGCCTCTGTGCTTTGATAGCGGAATAAGAGCGCACGTCATCGGAGCGCTTCATAAGGGGGGAATAAATCCATGAATCGTGTTGCAGTCGTTACGGGAGGCACCCGCGGGATTGGCGGGGCTATATCCGTTGCTCTTAAGAAATCCGGCTATAAGGTTGCGGCGGTTTATGCCGGCAATGATGCCGCCGCGGAACAGTTCCGCAAAGAGACCGGCATCGCCACCTATAAATTCGATGTCGCCACCTATCAGTCCTGCGTTGATGGGATTGCCAGGATCACCGCCGAGATGGGACCGGTCGATGTTCTGGTTAACAATGCCGGGATCACCCGGGACGGTACCTTGCAGCGCATGGATCGTGATGCATGGGAAGCCGTCATCGACACCAATCTTGGGTCTTGCTTCAATATGTGCCGGGCGGTGATCGACAGCATGCGCGCGCGCAGCTTCGGCCGGATCGTCAACATCGGCTCCATCAACGGACAGGCGGGGCAGTACGGCCAGGTGAACTATGCCGCGGCCAAATCCGGTATTCACGGTTTTACCAAGGCCTTGGCGCAAGAGGGTGCCGGCAAAGGCATCACCGTCAATGCCATCGCGCCCGGCTACATCGATACCGATATGGTTCGCGCGGTGCCGCCGAATGTTTTGGAAAAGATCGTGGCGAAGATCCCGGTCGGTCGGTTGGGTAAGGCGGAAGAAATCGCGCGCGGCGTGTTATTTTTGGTGGCCGATGAGGCGGGGTTTGTGACTGGATCGACTCTCTCCATCAACGGCGGCCAACATATGTACTGAGGCATGCCGGTCCGTCGCGATTATCCGAAGCTTCCCTTGTGCGGCGTTGGTGTCTTGGTGTGGCGCGGACCCCTCGACGCCGGTGAAGTTCTCTTGGTGCGGCGGGCCAAGCCACCGCGTCAAGGGCAGTGGAGCATCCCCGGTGGCTTGCAAGAGCTGGGCGAAACCTGCGCTGATGCGGCCAAACGGGAAGTCCTGGAAGAAACAGGAGTTGAGATCCGATTAGGCTCGGTGATTGATGTTATCGATTTGATCGAACGTGATGAAGACGATCGGCCGCGTTATCATTATACTTTAATTGATTTTATGGCCGAGTGGGTGACGGGAGAAGCCGTCGCCGGAGACGGCGTCAGCGACATTCTATGGACACGGCCAGACAAGCTTAAAGATCTGACCATATGGGAAGAAACTGTTCGGGTCATTCATCAGGCAGCGGCATTGCGGGCCGCCGGCTCCGCGATTTAATTTAACATGACGCGTTCTCAAGCCACCCTGATAGGCGTTGCCGCCATCTTAGTGTGGGGTGCCCTGGCGCTTCTGACGACCTATACCGGGAAGATTCCCCCGTTTCAGCTGACCGCCATGACCTTTGCCGTTGCAGGAGGCCTGGCCGGCGTTAAGTGGGTTATTTTGCGGCAATCTCCACGACAGTTCTTACGGCAACCCTGGCCGGTCTGGTTTGTCGGTGTCGGCGGATTATTCGGCTATCACTTTTTTTATTTTACCGCCTTGCGCTACGCTCCTCCCGCCGAAGCAAGTTTGGTATCCTACCTTTGGCCGTTATTGATCGTCTTGATGTCGGGATTAGTGCCGGGTGAACGATTACGCTGGTTTCATCTGTTGGGTGCCGCTACCGCATTTTTAGGCGCCGTTACGTTAATTCTGCGCGAGGGTTCATCCTTTAGCGGCAGCGCTCTTATCGGATATTTGGCGGCGGTGGTTTGCGCCTTCGTTTGGTCCGGCTATTCCGTTCTCAGCCGCCGATTTGGCGAGGTTCCGACGGATAGCGTCGGCGGGTTCTGCCTAGCGACAGCCGTTCTTGCGGGAATCTCTCATGCCTTTTTGGAGCAATGGGTATGGCCCGAAGAGCTTACCGTATGGGCCGCGGTGATAGCCTTGGGCATTGGCCCGGTGGGGATGGCGTTCTTTGCCTGGGATATCGGCATGAAGCGCGGCGACATTCGGTTCTTGGGTGTTCTAAGCTATGGTGCACCAGCCCTATCGACGCTGTTGCTGATTTTATTCGATCGCGCGGAGCTAAGTTGGGCCATTGCCGCGGGTTGCGGCTTAATTGTGTCGGGGGCGATCATCGCCTCCTTGGATAAATTACGTCTCTCTTGGTAAGACTAAGATGAGAAATTATCTTTGCGGCGGCGGATTTCGGCGAATACCTCCTCTGGCGATAAATCGCCTAACCCAAGGCCGGCAATAAATCCCGCATCATCGCATCGCAAGAACGGGTTGGTTGTCTTTTCTTCCGCCATCAAAGCGGGAAGGGATGGGGTGCCTTTCCCGCGTAAGTGACGGATCCGATCGCGGCGCTGGCTCAAGGTGATATTTTGCGGATCAAGGGTGAGCGCAAAGCGGATATTCGCCTCGGTATATTCGTGTCCACAGTAAACGCGCGTATCATCAGGAAGACGGCGAAGACGCTGAAGCGATGACCACATCTGCGACGGTGTGCCTTCAAATAAACGCCCGCAGCCACAGCCGAATAAGGTATCGCCGCAAAACAATGCATGATCTTGGTAAAACCAGAAGGCGATATGGCCTCGTGTGTGGCCCGGCACAAAGAAAACACGTGCAGGATGATCGCCAAAAGCATAGGTCTGTTGATCGTTGAGAGCGATATCGATCCCGGGAATGCGCTCCTTGTCCGGCGCGGGTCCAACGATGAGGCAGTTGGTTTCGGCTTTGAGCGCAAGATTCCCGCCTACATGATCAGGATGGTGGTGAGTATTGAAAATATGGGTCAGACTAAGGTTTCGAGATTTAATAAAATCCATGACCGGCCCTGCTTCCGAAGGGTCAACCACGGCCGCATGGCGGCTGCGTTCATCGCGCAGGATATAGATGTAATTATCCCGTAAAGCTGGAATAATATCGATCGTTAACAAGGTCATAATTTAACTATGACATAATAAAAGAGAAATATCTCAGTCTGTTTACGTATAGCCTCGCATCCTGTGCTAAAGTTAGCTATGGCTTTAGATGTAATCGATCTTCGCGATTTCTATGCCGGCCCAATGGGACTAACGGTCCGACGGCTGATTCAAAATCGCATCCGAAGTATGTGGCCGACCGTTAAGGGAGAGACGGTTTTAGGTTTGGGGTTCGTAACGCCCTATCTTGCGGCTCTCAGCGGAGAAGCCGCCCGGATGATCGCTGTCATGCCGGCGAGCCAAGGGGTGCTGCGCTGGCCGCCCGATAATGCGAATATCGCGGTTCTGGCCGAGGAAGACGCCTTGCCGTTGGCCGATCTTTCTGTTGATCGGGTTATTCTTGTTCATGCTGTCGAGGGTACCGAACTCCTGCGCCCCATGCTGCGCGAGGTATGGCGCGTCCTGTCCGAGTCAGGCAAGCTTATCGTTGTCGTACCGAACCGGCGGGGCATTTGGTCAAGGATGGAATCAACGCCGTTTGGATCCGGCCAGCCCTATACGGCAGGGCAATTGGCGCGGCTGTTGCGTGAGACCATGTTCGTTACCAGCCAAACCCGGGGCGCTTTATTTCTTCCACCGGTCCGCCCCGCCTTGTTTCGTCGGATGGCGCCATCTCTTGAAGGCATAGGCCGCCGGTTTTTTCCCGCCTTTTCCGGCGTGGTTGTCATGGAGGCGGAAAAACAGATTTATGCTTTGACATCGCGACCGGCACGGCGCCGAAAGGCTTTATTGGTTGCTGTCCCACCACCGATCCGCACGACAGCCCGGGAATCAAACTAAGACGGTAAGGTGAATCTCAGGCCGCGGTGAGCTCTGCACCGTCGGGGTGAACCGCAGCAGTGTGTCCCCATTTAATGCGGACAAAAAACCAAACGAGAAACGCTTGGGCTAGCGGCGGTATCGTCGCCGCTATCCAAGAAGATGTTTGTCCGGGAAGAAAGATATAAAGCCAGGAGGTGTTGGCGGCGGTGGCGATGAGTCCAGGAAGTAAAATATATAAGGCAAAAAGATAGACCACGACACCGCGGCGGCCGGATCGAGGCCTTAGCGATAGAAGCAATATGAGGCCGAGATCCCGGCTCATAAAGAGCAGCATGCTTGCAACCCCTAAAACAAAAGGATTGGGGATAGACGTAAAATAGGCGGCGCCGAGGAAAATAAGCCCGACAATAACGGAGATTTGCGCCGATGCCAGCCAGCGAGGGTAAAGAGAATTTAGATTTCGCCAATTCTTTTGTATCATTGCACCACGAAACCGACGGAGCGCGGTTATGTCTTTCGGCTCCCAGAAAGCCATGAAATAAGTGAAGCAAATGCTCACACAAAAAGCGAAGGCAAAGGGAAGCAAAGCCCCGCTTTGTTTTTGTAGAAAGGTAAGGGAAGAAAACGAACTGGTAAAAAGCCACATGATCCTATTCAGCGGCCATATAAAGGACGAGCGGGCAAGGCTGGTCGACCCGTTCGGATCAAAGACAAAACCGGTAAAATAAATAAGGCAAAAAATGACAAAGGCGATCCAGGTCATCACCGGGGTCGTCATCTGCAATTCCCGCCGCATGGTTTGATTAAGGCCGATCAAGCCCCATACGATCATAAGTGCGTAGCTCAGAATAATCGCCTGGGCGTTACTTAAGGATAAGCCGTACCAACCGACCGGCAGGATTTCGGGAAGTTGGGAGGGATGAACCTTTGCCATCATTGTTGCGGTATTCCAGTCGAGTAACTGCTGAATGGAAAGCGGACCGATAAAGGCAAGAATAAAACAAGCGGTAAAGGAAACTGGTCGAATTTGCTCGGCGGTTCCAGTGCCCGAAAGGCTGAGCTGGAGGGCCGTGGTGTGGGTCAAAAACGCCGCGAGAAAAAGAATAATGGAAATATCGCCGACATTTTTTGCGGCTGCCGTGCTGACGATTGTGCTGATGGCCACCATCAAAAGACAGATGAGGCCACCATACCAGTAGTAAATGGTTGCGCCGAATAGTTCGCCGCAGGCAAGCTGCCAAGATGACAGGGACGAAAGGCGAATGTTTTCCCAGGTTCGGTTGGTTTTTTGATCGGGAACGGTCCGGCAGGCGCGCCATGTTCCGGCGACAAGAACGATAAGGCCAAACAAGGTCAGTCCGGCGCCGGCGAGAAATCCCCACAGCTCTTTCAGGGTTTCGGCGACGGTCAATGCACCCAAAGCGAAGATAGCGCCGAGAATAGCCGGCATCACCAGGAGTCGGTGCACGGAAAAATCGGTCCATAAATGGCGCTGCAGGATCGGATTTATCATACATCTCCTCCGCGTTCGCGGCGGACTCGGGCAACATAGGTATCCTGAAAGCTGGTGCGCCGTTCCCATAAGGCTCGAACAGCGACGCCTTGCGTGACCAGCCGCTTCAAAAGATGGACCTGCGCGGTCCCATCCCCGGAAAACTGGAATTCGATGCCGTCGCCGGTTGCGTTAATTTTTGAAATTTCTGCTTCAAGGGCGAGTTTGGCCGCAACGCCATCGCTGCTGCCATCCAACTCTAGAACCAAGCGGCGCGTCCTGGGAGCGGTGACGCTGTGGCCTTTAATCGGGGTGTGATCCACAACCCGACCTTTGTCCAGAATCAACATCTCGGTCGAGTAATCCTCCAGCTCGGCCAGGATATGCGACGAAACCATGATCGTCATCCCACCTTGCTGCAATTCGCGCAGAAGAGCCGAGAGATCCTGGCGCGCTTCGGGATCAAGACCCGACGCCGGCTCATCCAGCAGCAGAACCGCAGGGCCGTGGATAATCGCCTGGGCTATGGCCAGTCGCTGACGAAGCCCCCGAGATAAGGTGCTTGCCACTGCGGGCAGACGATCGGCAATCGCCAGACGCTCCGCCGCGCGTTGGACCAGCGCCGATATCTCAGCTTGAGGCAAGGCACGGAGGCTTGCGGCATGGATCAAGGATTGCCGAACCGTAAGCCCATCATAAAGACCGTAGGTATCGGCGAGATAGCCCAAGTGCTTGTGCACCTCGCGTGGCGCTGTGGCCGTGTCGAGGCCCCATATTTTTGCCCGACCAGAAAAAGGCAGGTCCAGTGCCGCCAAACAGCGGAGCAGGGTGGTTTTGCCGGCGCCGTTAGGGCCGACCAAGGCGGTGATTGAGTGACGCGGAATACGAAAGCTGACGCCGGACAAGGCGCGGCGCCCGGGATAGTCAAAGGTGATATCTTCGGCGGTTATTGCGGCTGTGGAGGAAGACAGGTCGTTCATGACCGCCGACGGAGTTTGAAAACACCTTGTGCGCCTAGAATGTTCGCCCGCCAACCGCTCGCTGGAAACGCGCGCGGCCCTCCCTCGATATCGAGAGCGAGGCCCTCCTCGATCACAACGTTAATCTCGTGACACAGGGCGGAAAAATCAGTGAAGGTGCACAGGTGAATATTCGGCGTGTTATACCAGGCATCAGGAAGCTGACGGGTTCGGGGCATCCGTCCGTTCAACAAAAGATCGACGCGTACCCGCCAGTAGCCGAAGTTGGGAAACGATACGATGGCGTGGCGCCCGATGCGCACCAGATTGGAAAGCACACCCTTGGGATCCCAAGTCGCCTGCAATGTTTGGGAGAGAATGGCAAAATCGAAAGCGCCTGACGGATAGTCTTTTAGATCATCATCGGCGTCGCCCTGGACGGCGGACAGTCCGCGAGCGACGCACTGATTAACGCCTTTTTGCGATAGTTCAATGCCTCGTCCGTCAACATTTTTGACTTGCGCCAAATACTCTAACAATTCGCCATCGCCGCATCCTACGTCGAGCACCCGTGATCCAGGCGGAATCATCTCCGCGATAAGCCGAAGATCAACCCGCAGATCATTGGTTAAACGCGGCTTAGGACGGCCATTCATAGCTGCTGCCTTTTTGACTGCTCGCGTCGGGCGTGGCTGCCTTCCAAAAAGCCGCTCAGGACGGCATGGAATTCCGGCTCATCCAATAAAAAGGCGTCATGTCCCTTATCAGTCGGAATTTCGGCAAAGGAGACATTAGCGCCGGCGGCATTTAAGGCGTGGACGACACTGCGGCTTTCGGGCGTCGGAAAAAGCCAATCGCTGGTAAAGGAAACGATACAGAACCGTACCGGTGTGTCGCGAAACGCCGCGGCCAAACTCCCGCCGTGCTCGGCCGCTAGATCAAAGTAATCCATGGCTCGCGTAATATAGAGGTAGCTGTTGGGGTCAAACCGGTCGACAAAGGTAATTCCTTGGTGTCGAAGATAGCTCTCAACCTGAAAATCGGCATCAAATCCATAGGTAATCGTATTACGATTTTGTAAGGCCCGGCCAAATTTCCGGTGCAACGCGGTTTCGGATAAATAAGTGATATGCGCCACCATCCGGGCTACGGCCAATCCGCGGGTGGGCCGTGTGCCAATCTCTAAATAATTGCCGCTATGCCATTCCGGATCGGATTGAATTGCCTGGCGCCCGACCTCATGAAAGGCAATATTTTGCGCCGAATGGCGGGCCGCGCCGGCAATCGCGATCGCGGCAAAAGTGCGGGTAGGATAGGCCTGGGCAAATTGAAGGGTCTGCATGGCGCCCATGGAGCCGCCGATCACGCAGAAGAGCTTGTCGATCTCCAAATGATCAAGCAGCATGACTTGGGCGCGAACCATGTCGGCGATAGTGATGACGGGGAAGGATAACCCAAACGGTTTGTTGGTCCGCGGATCAATATCCGACGGTCCTGTGGTTCCCATGCATCCGCCCAAAACATTCGCGCAGATAATAAACCAGCGATCGGTATCGATAATTTTCTGTGGCCCGACAATATCGGACCACCATCCGGATTTACCGGTTATCGGATGATGCTCCGCGCAGAATTGATCGCCGGTGAGGGCGTGAAAAACCAGGATGGCGTTGCTCTTATCCGCGTTGAGCCGACCATAGGTTTGGTATGCCACGGTAAAGGGGCCAATATCGACACCGCAATCCAGCTGCAGGGGGGCCCGTTCACCCAGAACGGCACGGTAACCCGGGAGTTCGTCAGCCCGAAGACTAGAGGCTGCGCCGCCCACCCGCATACCGACCAGGCTTAAGGCTGATCCGCTCGCCAGTCTGAGGTTTTTAGCGTCCATTTTCCGGCAGTTACCTTACCCCAACATGAAAGAGGGCCCACAGCTAGGGGGTAAGGGGACCGCCCTGTCAACCATTGACCTGTTTTACCAAGGTTTTCGCTTGGCAGGGGCTGGCCTCGTCTTTAAGAGTAGGCTGGGGTTTTTTCCTAAAATTCTAAGGAGTCCTTTTGTCTATGGCGGTACGTCCAGCTTCCGACCCTCATAGCCGCGATGCAGGCGCTTCTGGACCTAATCTTAAGCTGACGCAGCTTCGTGAAGAGATTGATGCGGTGGATGTGGCGTTGCATGAACTTTTGCTGCGGCGGGCGAGTATCGTGGCCGAAATCCGCCAGGCGAAAAGCGGGGGTCCAGCCTTACGGCCGGGTCGTGAAGCACAGATTCTTCGTCGGCTGGCAAAACGTCACGCGCCTCATGCTCAAGGAGGCATCGGGCTGGCAAGCATTCTTCGCATATGGCGAGAAATGATCGATTCCCTGACAATGTTTCAATCGGCCTTTTCAATGGGCCTTGTGGCTTCTTCAGACGGTCCGGCGCAGTCCTATTCTTTGCGGGATGTCGTGCGCGATCACTATGGCAGCTTCACCCCCTTGTCTCTTTATGCCACGGCAGAGCAGGTTCTTGCCGCCGTTCAGGATGGCACGGTCACTCTGGGGGTAGTGCCTTATCCAGACACGGGTGAATCGTGGTGGATGACCATGCCGTCACATTATCGTCAACTTCGTATCGTGGCACGCCTACCGTTTTTCGTACCCGAAAACCATTCCGTGAAAACTGCAGATACCGGCTTCGTCATTACGGCCTTCTCAGGGGAGCCGTCAGGTTTGGATCGAAGTCTTATCGTGATCAACGGTCTGGCGCCGGAGCAGGGAGATGATCCAGCCGCTCGTTTAGCGAAGGCGTGGCCGGAGGCCGTTGTAGTCGCCGCCGATAAGAAAAATAATTCTCTTCTTATTGATACCCCGGGATTTATAGAGCATCCGGAGGCAGTTTCCACAAAGGCGCTAAGAATTTTAGAAGTCGCACCCAACACCGTGCATATTTTAGGGAATTACGCTGTGCCGCTGTATGACGATCCGCAAGGAAATTCTCGATGACCACATCTTCATCTAAAACCCATCGCGCTCCTTCTCCGCGATCCGGCGTCATGGAAATCGCGGCCTATGTTCCTGGCGCGCATAAAGCTGCCGGTCAAAGCAAGGTCCACGTTTTGTCGGCGAACGAAAGTGCCTTAGGTCCTAGCCCCAAGGCGATCGAAGCCTTTCGTCAAGTGGGTACCCATCTGCATCGCTATCCCGATGGAGGAGCTACGGAGCTGCGGACGGCTTTGGGAAAAAGATGGGGTCTTGATCCTGCGCGTCTTATATGCGGCGCAGGTTCGGATGAATTGATCTCTTTGATCGCCCATACCTATGCCGGCCCGGGTGACGAGGTTCTCTACAGCCAATACGGATTTTTGATGTATCCCATTGCGGCCCGCGCGAGCGGCGCCACGCCGGTAGCGGCCCATGAAAAGAATCTTACTGCAGACATTACCGCCTTGTTGGCGCACGTCACCGATCGAACACGCATCGTATTCTTAGCCAATCCGAATAATCCTACCGGAAGTTATTTATCCGCTGAAACGGTGCGCGATTTTCGCAATCGCCTGCGGTCGGATATTCTCTTGGTTATCGATGCTGCCTATGCGGAGTATGTGGACGCCAACAACTACAGCGCCGGCGTCGACTTGGTCGATGCAGGCGAGAACGTCGTCATGCTCCGCACCTTTTCAAAGATTTTTGGTTTGGCGGGGTTGCGGTTGGGCTGGGCCTATTGTCCGCCGCGGATCATTGACGCCTTGCAGCGGGTTCGCGGACCTTTCAATGTAAGTGCGGCCGCGCAAGCGGCAGGCGTCGCCGCTTTAGCTGATGTTGCGCATATTGATGCGGCCAAGGCGCATAACGATCGGTGGCGGCCGTGGCTTGAACAAAAACTTCGAGAACTTGGCCTTGATGTGAAGCCGAGCGTCGGCAATTTTCTCCTGGTCGGGTTTCCGCAAAAGGCAGGACATAATGCCCCTGCGGCTGGTGAATTTCTCACGAAGCGGGGTATTTTGGTACGGCCGATGTCCGCTTACGGTCTTGGGGAATATTTACGCGTCACTGTTGGCGAGGTTGATGCTCTCGAGGCGCTGATTAAGGGATTGGAAGCATTTCGCCAAGAAGGTGGCCATGACAAAACCTAGCACATTTGATGGAACGTTTGAGACGATTGCCCTGATCGGCTTGGGTTTGATGGGTTCTTCCATCGCCCGCGCGATCCGCAAGCATGGCTTAGCGAAGACAGTCATCGGCTGCGATAAGCTGGCGGAAACACGGCGTACGGCAGAGGCTTTGGGGTTGGTTGACAAGGCTGTGGTTCAACCGGCTAAGGCGGTTGAAAATGCCGACCTGACCATAATCTGCACGCCCGTTTCAACCTACGCCAAGATTGGCGCCGCCATTTCCCGCCGGCTTAAGCGCGGATCCATTCTCACCGACATCGGATCGGTAAAGGCATCGGTTATTCGCCAGCTCTATCCTTATGTGTCGATGGGCGTCCATTTTATTCCGGCCCATCCAGTTGCCGGTGCGGAGCAGTCTGGCCCAGAAGCCGGTTTTGCCGAAATGTTCGAAGACCGGTGGTGCATTTTAACGCCCCCCACCGGAACATCGATCAGCGCCACCATCCGCCTCGAAGCTTTCTGGCGACGCCTGGGTAGTCGGGTTACCCAGATGGATCCGGAACATCACGATCGGGTTTTGGCGATGACCTCCCATCTTCCGCATCTGATCTCCTACGGTCTTGTCGGCACTGTGTTTGACTTGGAACGCGAAGTCAGCGCCAAGCGGGGACGCTCGGCGCCGTCACCGGACATGGCGGTGGATCGGTCCGAGGTTATTCGCTTTTCGGCCGGCGGCTTTCGCGATTTTACCCGGATTGCCGGATCCGATCCGATCATGTGGCGCGATATTTTTCTGCACAATAAAGATGCCGTTTTGGAAATGCTGGGCCGATTTACCGAAGATCTCTTCGCGCTTCAGCGGGCCATCCGCTGGGGCGACGGCAAGATGCTGCAGGAACTTTTTACGCAGACCAGGGAAGTTCGGCGCGGTGTGGTGGCGGCGGGACAGGCGGGCACGTTCATTCCGCTGGAGCCGAAGAAGGAACCGCAATCCGCTCGGCCTCCACGCCCAAAGAAGCCAACAAAATCCAAGAAAGCCTCCGCCCGGCGGCGGTCCTAGAATTGCCGCAGCAGCCGATCGATATAATCGCGCTCTAGGGGCGCGCGCTGCGACTCGCCGGCGCGACGGCGTAGCTCATCAAGAATTTCTCGAGACCGCTGCAGCTCACCTTCTTCAGGAATAGCCACGTCGCTATTATTTGCGCCGGCTTGACCGGAAAGAGGACGCCCTAAGGGATCGCGTCCATCTTGTGGATTGCCCGCACGCGGATCGCCCGCATTTCCGCCGGGCTGCTGACCCGGGTTTTGTCCGGAGCCATTTTGCTGTTGGCGCATCGCTTCCATTGCGGTTTGCATGCCTTGACGAAGTTGGTCTAAGGCTTGACCTTGCGGATCAACCGCCTCTCCTGTATTTCCACGGCCCAAGGCTTCAGCCGCATCGCGCATCGCCCGATCGGCTTTACCGAAAGCACCCGGAATTTCTACACCACCCTCACCCATACGGCGCACGATGTCGCCGAGCCGCTCGCGAAGATATTGCTGCATTTGCCCCAGCTGCCCGGGAGTTGGATTGCCGAATTGACCGGGGCCCTGTTGTCGTTGTCCAGGCTGACCTTGTCCGGGTTGCCGTCCGGACGGCTGGCCTTGTGGCCCTGATTGTCCTGGGCCCGGCTGCCCCTGACTCGATTGCGGTTCACCGTTCATGCCCTGAAAGGTTTTGTCCATTAATTGCTGTTGCCGCTCGGCCAGGTCCTGCATATCGCGCATCATGGATTCTGCGTCAGACTGACGTCGTGGATCAAAGGCCAAGGATGGCGCGGCCTGAAGCCGTTCCAAAAGATCGCGCATCTGAGAGAGAAGCTGCTTCGCCTTGTCTTTGGCGCCGCTCCGCGCCATATCGCGCAGCGTACCCATCATGCTTTGTATATCCCGCATATCCATGGTTTGCGCTGGATCAATAGGTTGTGGCTCCGCGCCTTCGGCAAGGCGGCGCGCCGCCTCTTCCATTAAGGCCTTCATGTATTGCTGCAAAGCTTGCTGCAGTTGTTCGATCAGATGTTCAATTTCGGCATCTGGCGCATTCCGATCAAGGGCGCTTTGTAAGGCATCCTGTGCTGCCCGTAAGTCCTGCATCGCCAAAGGCATGCTTCCATCTTCAATGCGTAAGGCAAGATCCCATAATAATGAGCGTACTTCCGTCAGTTCTCGTTTGCGGGCGTCACCCTCAAGTTCGTCCATATGACGTAAGCGCACCGATCCGACACGCATCCCCAAAAAGACGACGGGATCTTCGTAGTATAACTGCGGCCGAACGACCAGCTGATCCAAAATGTCTGCAGCTTCTTCAGTAAGGGTTTCGTCGCGCGCCAGGTCGCGGCGCTGATCGGCCAGAGCTTGCGCTACGGGATTGTTGAATTTACGGACAGGGAGGGTGGTGGTTACGATTTCGCTATGTCCCTCTTGATCCAGGGCATCCACAGCAATGATTTGTATCTGAGCCTTTAGCCCCGCCCATTCATGGGCGGTGAGATCTTGGAAACTTTCACTGATCACGGCGGTGGGATTATTTGACGGTAAAATGAGCGGCAGGTCTAAGGAGGTTGATGCATCTAAGGCAGTTTTGCCGCCGGCTGAATTTTCTTCGGGAGACAGCCGAATGCGAATCTTAGCGGAGCTAAGGCCGAAATCATCCTTGGCTTGCCAATCCAATTTTAGAGCTGAGCGCGGCGTTGTTGATGGAGGCGCGGTAAAGCTGACCTCCGGCGGATTATCAGGGGTGACCTTGAGGTTAAGAGCGATGAGCTTCTTGCGACCATGAATGACAGAAAATCGACCGCTTTTTTCTAGAGTCATTTCCTTCGTAAAGATGTGATGGTTCGGGCCTTGTCCGCCAGGACTGGTATCAAAAGGAAGATCGGTGCCAGCAAAGCTTAAGGCCGGTGCGACGCCAAAGCCCGTAAATCGCGCAGTCAACTTGCTGCCGATAGGAACAGTCAACCCAGGGTCAGCCGCTTGAGAAGCTGAAGATGATTTAAGAAAAATAGGCGGCAGAGACGTGTACCCTGGGGGGTTAATCCAAACATCCAGTTGGGTAATTTCCGGTGTGCCGGTGAATATCGATGGAGATATCGCCCGCTTCAGTCGCGGGCCCATCTCGCCCCAACTGGCGATGATCGCCAGACCCAGCAAAAGTCCGGTGGCGGCCCGCAAGGCTCGCGGATCGCCCAAGGGTAGGACAGGGCGCGGCAAGGGGAAACGCATAAGCGCCAAAGCGCCTAAGGCGCGGCGGCGGTGAGCGGCCCATAAAGCCGCGGCAAAACCATCATCCGTACCTAGAGCGAGATGATCAGCGGCAGCGGTGAGGGGCCGGTGGGGAAGATCATTGTCGATTTCCAACCGCCGTTCAGCATCAAATCTCCGCGGTCGAGGAAAGCGGTAAATACCCCAGACCAGAGACCCCAACGCGGCAATGGACACAAGGGTAAGGACAGCAGCATGAAGCACCGAAGGCAAAAAAGGCAGAAAATCGCTTAGCCCCACAGCCAGCCCGGTCATTATGATCAGAATAAACGGCCAGAATGCAGCAAGCGAGCGCTCCCAAGCGAGGACAAGATAAGTCCAAGCGACCTTCCGATCGCTCCGGAAAAATTCTTGGAGGAAACGTTGCTTCAAAGTCACCGCCATTCCTCGCGCATCGTTGCTATGTCGCCTAAGCCGGAATAACCTTAATTTAGGGCGCGACCCTAGAATTGCATCCCAAGGTTAAGGCAAAATCAAGGTATGTTGGAAAAGCCCGGATTTATGGGGAGCCAAGCCTATGAAAATGCGGGTGGCTTAGCTTAGCCAGGCGGGAATTTGATCGAGGGCAAGAAGAGCCTCGAGTGGTTGGCGGGGGCGAACAACCGCCATTTGGTCGCCATCGACAAGAACTTCAGGCACGAGGGGCCGGCTATTGTATGTCGAGGCCATGACCGCCCCATAGGCCCCGGCCATCCCGATCGCCAGAAGATCGCCGGCAGTTACGGGCGGCAAAGGATACTGCGCGGAAAAAATATCTGTGGATTCGCAGACCGGTCCGACGATATCGATCGGCGAGGTTACGGCATGAGGCTCGGGATTTCGCACCGGATAGATCGGATGATAGGCGCCATAAAGACTAGGGCGCATCAGATCGTTCATGGCCGCGTCGATAATGGCAAATCGCCGAGAGGCGCCCTCTTTCATATAAAGGACGCGGCTCAGCAGGACGCCCGTCTCCGCGACAAGGTATCGTCCAGGCTCAATCACTAAATCGCAATTAAGATCGCCGACTGTATCCCGAACGATTGCCGCATAGTCGGCGGGAGAAGGCAAGGTTTCGTTCCGATACGCCACACCCAATCCGCCGCCAAGATCGAGACGGCGCACGGCGATACCCTTTCCTCTAAGTATGGTCACCAATTCGGCAAGGCGTGTGTAAGCGGCGCGATAGGGCGCCAACTTGGTGAGCTGCGAGCCGATATGCATGGCGATGCCGTCAAAAGCAATGCCAGGCAGGGTAATCGCCAAATTGACAACGGATAAAGCCTGGTCGATATCGATTCCGAATTTATCGCCCTTGCGACCGGTGGAGATCTTGTTATGGGTCCCGGCATCGACATCCGGATTAATGCGAAGCGCGACAGGTGCGCGCAAGCCCATGGCGGCGGCGACTTCGGAAAGAGCAATGAGTTCCGGCTCAGATTCAACATTAAATTGCAGAATTCCAGCTGTGAGGGCCGCAGCCATTTCATCCTTTGTTTTGCCGACTCCGGCAAAAACAATTTTTTGTGGCGGAATGCCGGCGGCTAAAGCGCGGCGCAATTCGCCTTCTGAAACAACATCGGCGCCGGCGCCGAGTTTGGCAAAGACCCGGATCACGGCGAGGTTGGAGTTGGCCTTTACGGCATAACAGATAGTTGCCGGCAAGCCCGACAAGGCCTGCGCCAGACCCTGATAGCGGTTGCGTAATCCCGACGCCGCATAGATGTAGGTCGGCGTGCCGACTTCTTTGGCAATCTGCGCCAAAGAAACATCCTCTGCCCAAAGATGGCCGTCGCGCCGCGAAAAAAGCGATGCATCAGACGAGGCGTCAAACATAGCCACAGCCGTTACATCGGCCGCGGATACTGCCGCGGATATTTAACGTTCTCATCCGGCGACGTTGGATTGTCTTTCTTTCCGCAAGCGGCGATGGCTAAAGACATCGTTACAATAGCCCCGATGGTCAGAGTGAGGCGGCAGGCGTTTTTCAATTTCATAAAAATCTCTCCCGGGCTTTAACCGCAGCGGCGCGAACGTTTGTCGGCGCCGTGCCGCCGTAGCTGATACGGCTGTTAACTGAGGCGTCTAAACTTAATACGTCGTAAACCCCGTTATCAATCCGGGCGTCAATTTGCTGAAGCGCGGCCAGATCGAGATCGGCAAGCAGACATTTATTTGTTTCGGCGAGACGGACAATACGGCCGGTGATGTGGTGAGCCTCTCGAAAGGGAATTCCTTTTTCTCGAACCAGCCAATCGGCCAAATCCGTTGCGGTCGGGAATCCTCCGGCTGTTGCAGCCCGCATGGCTTCCCGGTTCGGCGACATGTCGCGTACCATCCCGGTCATAGCGGCGATAATAAGATTTAAAGCATCCACCGCTTCAAAAGTCGGCGCCTTGTCCTCTTGCATATCTTTGGAATAGGTAAGGGGCAGTCCTTTCATAACCATGAGTAGTCCGGTGAAGGCGCCCAGGATGCGGCCGATCTTGGCGCGCGATAGTTCGGCGGCATCGGGATTGCGCTTTTGCGGCATGATGGAGCTGCCGGTGGTAAAGGCATCCGATAGGCGGATGAATTGAAACTGGGCCGAACACCACAAAACAATTTCTTCCGCAAACCGCGATAGATGCATGGCGCAGATGGAGGCGGCAGCTAAAAACTCGAGCGCGAAATCCCGGTCGGCGACCGCGTCAAGACTATTGGCCATAGGCTGATTAAATCCTAAGGCGATGGCGGTGCGATGGCGATCGATGGGAAAAGACGTCCCGGCAAGGGCGGCCGCCCCCAAGGGTGATTCGTTCAAGCGGTGGCGTGCATCTTTAAATCGGCTGCGATCCCGGCCGATCATCTCCACATAAGCCAAAAGATGATGACCAAAAGTCACCGGTTGTGCAGTCTGCAGATGCGTAAAGCCGGGCATGATGGTGGCAGCCTCTGCTTCAGCCTTTTCAATCAACGTGCGCTGCAGGTCTTGCAGGCTAATGTCGAGCTCGTCTATCTGACGACGCACCCATAGACGAAAATCTGTTGCCACTTGGTCATTGCGTGAGCGCGCCGTATGAAGACGACCTGCAGCATCGCCGATAAGTTCGGCCAGCCGCGCCTCCACATTCATGTGGATGTCTTCCATCTCCGGCCGAAAGGGAAAGGTGCCCGCGGCAAGTTCACTTTGGATTTTTTTGAGGCCATCGGTAATAGAGGTTGCGGCGGTCTTGGGAACAATACCTTGCGCCCCCAGCATCTCGGCATGGGCGAGCGATCCTTGGACGTCTTCCGCGGCGAGGCGCTTGTCGACATCTAGAGACGTGTTGATCGCGGCCATGACGGCAGCGGGTCCAGACGCAAAGCGTCCCCCCCACATGGCATTGGCGGTGGGCGACGATCCAGGCGCAGAAGATTTGTTGGGCGGCTTGGCCATGGCCGAAGCAAGCACGGATTAGTCCTTATTTGTCAAGGATTTCCGTCTTTTTTCGTCATATTGACGAGGGTGAAATGACGATCGTGGGTCAAGGCGGGCACCCTTGTCCGGGCCTGGGTGATCTGGGTTAGATCCAAGGTTGCGGTGATGACGCTGGGCGTATCCCCGGCCTCGGCCAGGATCTCGCCCCAGGGAGCAACGACAAGCGAGTGACCATAGGTTTGCCGGCCAGGGGCATTCTGGCCGCATTGCGCGGGGGCAATAATAAAGCACCCCGTTTCAATGGCGCGCGCCCGGATCAGAACATGCCAATGGGCCGTACCGGTGAAATGTGTAAAGGCGGCCGGAACGGTAATCACACCGGCGCCAGCTTGCGCTAAGGCTCGGTAGAGATAGCTGAAGCGGATGTCATAACAGATGCTCATGCCTAGGGCAAACCACGGGGTGGGCGCCACCACGGCCTTGGTTCCCGGCTGATAAGCTGCTGACTCTCGATAAATAGGTTGATCCGGCAGATCCACATCGAACATGTGAATCTTGTCATAGCGCGCCACGATCCGGCCTTGATCATTAATCAGTATGGACCGATTGGCGAGTTTTTCCGGACCTAATTTGACAACAACCGATCCCGCTAAAATCCAGCGTCCTAGCGCCGCCGCCGTATCGCGCAGTGCCTGAAGGGTAGAGTGCTTTTCTTCAGATTCAGCCTTGTCGAAGACTAAAGGCCGCCGCGGCTCGATAAGATCCAACACTTCAGGAAGGGTGATGAAATCTGCACCTTGCTGATGCGCCTCATGGATCAGGGGCAGCATCGCCGCTAGATTTTGCTGGGGATCGGGCCCTGTCGTAAGCTGAACGCAGGCGACCATTACAGATTGCGCCATCTTTAAATCGCGCGCTTCAGCAAAGCATCCAGCCGCCCTGCATCGTCCAAGGCATAAAGATCGTCGCACCCGCCAATATGGCGATTATCGATAAAGATTTGCGGAACAGTGCGCCGGCCATGGCTACGACTTAGCATCTCGTCACGTCGTTCAGGCTGCTGGTAGAGGTCGACCTCTGTATAGGTCACTCCTTTCGTATCCAAAAGACGTTTCGCCCGAGAGCAGAAGCCACAAAGAGGTGTTGTGTAAATTTCGACTGTCGCCATCGACTTATGCATCCTGTCGCCTGTCAGATTGAAAGAGTATGCGCCAAGCCTGGCATAAGGCTCAAGCATCTTGATCGCTTCACAAAGAATTTCCATTATCATCAAGGATTATCTGTCGAGATTAAAGATAGATAAATAAGGGAGGGATCTTATGTCGGTGGGTTTGGATCATGTTACTGTGGCGCAGGCGAAGGCAGAACCGGTTAGTCCAGGCCGGACATCGGCTTTGTTAATGCAACGGGGAAGCATGTCGCTTCGCTGGTATGCGCCCCGAGGCGAGGACAAGCAAACTCCTCATGACCAGGATGAGCTTTATATTGTCGTGAACGGTACGGGAACTTTTCATAATGGTGGGGAGAAAACGCCTTTTGGCCCGGGTGATGTTTTATTTGCGTCGGCAGGGCGTAGTCATCGCTTTGAAGATTTTAGCGACAACTTGGATCTTTGGGTTGTGTTCTGGGGGCCGAAAGGCGGGGAAAATTCCCGTTCCTAAAAGCCTTTGCGGCGGAAATTACTCGGGCCGCACCACGCGTGCCAATGACAGAACGTTAATCTCGGCCGCTCCGGCAGCACGAAGAACGCGTGTGCACTCAGAAAAAGTAGCGCCGCTCGTCATCACATCGTCGATCAGCAGAATGGATTTATTCTTAACGGCCAAAGGCTGAGCGACGGCGATAGCCTTATGTAAATGACGATGCCGTGCTTCAGGGGACAGGTGTCCCAAAGAAGGCGTGGCGCGCTGGCGACGCAACAGCTGAGGCATGTAACGCGCCGGCGACGAAGGTGCCGCCTTTTTAATGGCCAAGGCCAAAAGCGCCGCTTGATTATAGCGCCGAATGAAGAGACGCCACGGATGAAGTGGAACAGGAGCAATGATGTCAGCGTCACGCAAAAACTCTGCACCTGTTCGGGCTAACCAATGGCCGAAAATAGGTACGCCATGAAGCGCATCGCCATGTTTAAGCCCGAGGATCAGATCTCTACTGGCATCCGTGTAGGCAAAAACCGCCCGCGCCTGATCAAACAGCGGAGGTTCAGCAAAGCATGATAGGCAAAGTTCTTTCTTTTCTGTGGAGGGCGATGCCTCGAACGGACGACCGCAACAATGGCACATCGGTGAAGTTAGAAAATGCATTTTCTGCCAGCATTCGGCGCAAAGACCGGAAGCGCCGCCTTTATCCACCGTCGTCCGGCAGGAAAGGCAACGATACGGCAAAATAACGTCTATCAGACGAGAGGCGGCAGTCTTGCCAAGGGCGGTTGTTGTTTGCCATAACGACATCATTGCTAAAGCCTAGCCAAAATAGCTTGCCGCAGTCCATAGTCTCGTTATGAGTGACAGTTCGTTTCAAAAACTTACACCGCAAATCTTTGATCGCAAGGCCCAGCGGAATCATCGTGATCGGGCGGCGCAGGGTCTTGCCAATCATGACTTTCTGTTCCGCCTCAGCGCGGAGCGACTGACGGATCGACTTTTGGATATTAAGCGGCAATTTCCGCGGGTCTTGGATCTTGGTTGTCGGGGTGGAAATATTGCCGAGGCGCTTGCCGTCGGCCCGGATTTCGGCATGACCGTGCTTATTCAGGCTGATGCTTCTTCTGCGATGGCTGCTCGGGCGCGTCAAACTTATTCTCATCCTACGGTCGTTTGTGATGAAGAGGCGCTGCCCTTTCGGAACGAAAGTTTTGATTTGGTTCTCAGTAACCTGTCCCTTCATTGGGTTAATGACCTTCCCGGCAGCTTAATTCAGATTAGGCAAAGTCTTCGGCCCGACGGCTTGTTCTGTGCCAGTCTTTTCGGTGCAGGCACGTTATCCGAATTGCGCGACGTTTTGTTGGAAGCGGAAATGGATCTCAAAAGCGGCGCATCGCTTCGGACGTCGCCTTTCGCCGAGGTGCGCGACCTGGGGGGATTGTTGCAGCGGGCGGGATTTTCCCTGCCGGTGGTTGATACGGACAAGGTTATCGTAACCTTTGCCGATATTTTTCAACTCATGACGGACTTGCGCGGGATGGGAGAAACAAACGCCATCTTTGACCGACAGAGAAAATTTACAAGCCGAGAGATCTTCGCCAAAGCTGCCGCCCTTTATGCCGAGCGTTACGGCACCGCGGACGGTCGTATTCCGGCAAGTTTCCACATCATAACTTTGACGGCGTGGACGCCCCATGCCGATCAACCCAAACCCCTGCGCCGCGGCAGCGCGAGCGCCAGCCTCGCCAAGGCTTTAGGCGGGCGCACGACATAAGATTAGGAAATCGGCGCCCGGTACACAACGAGAGACGTGCCGACAATATTCGCAAGCGGCAATTGCGTCGCAAGCATATTGAGATAGCGGAAGACATCGGGCGCGCGCCGTGACCCGCGATAATCATGCCAAAGAATAATGCCGCCGGGAGCGATCATCTTTAACGCTTTTTGCGTATCAGATTCGATATAGGAATAGGCATGACTGCCATCAATGAAAATCAAATCGCATTTCCCATGGTACGGGGTTTCATCAAAGGTTTTGCTATCGCCATAGAGCTGAGTGATTTTCGCCTCTGCCGCGGTTCCACTATAGACAAAGCTGGCAAAGGCGGATTCTTCGCGGGCGGCCTGCAGCGCTTCGGCGGCGTCACCTGCGGCATGGCGATAGGTGGCCAAGTCATTCGGGGATAAGGTTAGGGTGATAACCCTGCCATTATCAGGGATGTTGCGGGCCCAGAGGTAGGCGGTTTTGCCGGTACAGGTTCCGAACTCAAAGGCGCAGCGGGCTCGTTTTGCGAGAACAGCCAACACCCAGGTTTCGCTATCGGATGTGCCGCCGGGAACATGGAGTGCGCCCCGACCGAGAAAGACAACCTCGCTGTCAAGTGAGGGACCGTGTGTCCCGCTCCGGAAAAGAGGATCCAATTGATCGGGTGATATTTTGCGGATGGGCCAAGGGCCAAACAGGCCGCGATGACGTTTTTCCGCCCGGGCGCGGAGCAAAAGCAAGGTTAAAATCCCAACCGCAAGAGCCAGGATGAAAACAGCCAAAACTAATACGGCCCAGACAATAAGGTCATCGGTCATGATGCCAATATCACTCAAGCTTCATCCTCCTAAAAGGTAGCGGTAGCTTACGTGTTAAAGAAGATCACGCAACATAGGAATAAGGGGAATATCTGCCGGCGGCATAGGATAATCGATCAGACGCGCCGGTTTTACCCATGCGAGGTTCTGTCCTTCGCGGGGGTGCGGGGTGCCCCGCCACACGCGGCAGGCATAGAGCGGCATAAGCAGGTGAAATGTGGGATAGCGATGCGAGGCAAAGGCGATTGGCGCCAGACAGCTTGCCGCTGTGTCTATGCCGAGTTCTTCTTTAAGCTCTCGAATAAGGGCCGCTTCCGGTGTTTCATGGCTCTCGATCTTTCCTCCGGGAAATTCCCACAAGCCGCCCAAGGGTTTGCTCAAGGGGCGCTGGGAAAGGAGAACGCGGCCATCCCGATCCACCAGAGCCGCGGCCGAAACCAACACCGTTTTAACGGGTGATAGATCGGAGGTGATTGCAGCGCAGCCGGTATCGTTTTGCCGCAAGGCATACTCATCACGCGTAATCGCACTGACAAGATGATGCTTTTTTCCGCGGGCGGAAAACTCTTTTTCTTCCTCACCCAAAAGACGAAAACCAAGTTTCTTTAAAACGGCAAGCGAGGCGGGATTTTCCTTAAACGCCCCGGCAACGATGCGTCCAACGCCCAGCTTGTCAAATGCAAAGGCCAAAACCCGTGCCGCCGCTTCGCTAGCATAGCCTTGCCCCCAGAATTCCTCTGCAAGCCAATAGCCGATTTCGGATTGGGAAGAATCAAACCGTAAACCGATAACCCCCATCGGTATTCTATCTTGCCCACGCTCGATAACGAGCGAAAGCTCGGTCCCTTGGTCGAAATTGGCCTTTTTGTTTTGGATATAGTCACGAGCCCCGCCTGCCGGGTAAGGATGGGGAATCGAGCCCGTCATGAGGGCAACGCGCGGATTACCGACGGCAGGCTCAATCCAGGCGGCGTCTTCGGGGTTAGGCAGGCGAAGACATAGCCGCGGCGACAGAAGCGGAAGAGAAGCCGTTAGCTTTTCTATAAATACCGTCGAGATTTTAGCTTCGGTAATCGGCATTGATCGAGATATAGGCGTGGGTCAAATCGCAGGTCCATACCGTTGCCGTGCCGCGGCCCTTACCCGCATTGGCGCCAACGTCCACTTCGATCAAAATCTCTTGACCTTTCATGTGAGCTGCGACCGGCGCTTCATCATACCCGGCAACGCGCTGGCCTTTGGCGGCGACCGCAACGCCGCCGATCCGGATACGCAGGCGGTCTCGTTCGGCTTTTTCGCCGGCTTTGCCGACGGCCATGACAATGCGTCCCCAATTGGCATCCTCACCGGCGACAGCGGTTTTAACCAAAGGCGAATTGGCAATGGTAAGAGCGATGCGCTTCGCCGCCGCTTCTGAGGCGGCGCCGGTGACTTTAACTGTAATGAATTTTTTTGCCCCTTCGCCGTCGCGCACGACCTGATGAGCAAGGTCGAGCAGGATTTCATCAAAGGCTTTACGAAAATTGCTCAGGGTCGGATCCTTCGCGCTGCGGATCTTCGGCTGGTCGGTGGCGGCGCCGGTGGCAAAGGCAAGCAAGGTGTCCGAGGTTGAGGTATCGCCGTCGACGGTGGTGCAGTTAAAGGACTTGTCGGTGCCTTCCTTTAAAAGAGTACGCAAGACCGCGGCCGGAAGAACCGCATCGGTAACAATGAATGCCAGCATGGTTGCCATATCAGGGGCGATCATTCCGGAGCCCTTCGCAAAGCCGTTAATCGTGACCACGTCTTTGCCGATTTTGACTTTACGCGTGGCGACTTTGCGAAAAGTATCCGTCGTTAAAATAGCTTCAGCCGCATCGTCCCAGCCGGTCGCCGATGCGGATTTGGCCAAGCCGGGCAGGGCCTGCAGAATGCGATCGACGGGCAGAGGTTCGCCGATAACACCGGTGGATGCGATAAAGACTTCGCTGGGTTTGCACCCGATGAGCTTGGCGGCGATTTTCGCCGTGCGGTCGACGGCGATGGCGCCGTTCTTTCCGGTGAAGGCGTTAGAGTTACCGGCATTGGCGACCAGCCCGCGCGCGAAGCCGCCTTTTAGATTTTTTTTGCACCACAGAACCGGCGCCGCTGCGGTAAGTGAGCGGGTAAGGACCCCGGCTACAGTCGTGCCTTTATCAAAAACCATTACGCACAAATCTTTGCGGCCGTTTTTCTTAACGCCGCAAGCAACGCCGCCCAAGCGTACACCCTTAACCGCCGGCAAAGTGACGCGGGTTTTGGGTGCAAGGGGTGAAAGCTCGGGCATGACGAAAGACCTTTTCAGTATTAGGGCCGCATCGGCGGCCGACCGGGAGCACCAGGCGCTGCAGAACCAGGCGCTGTTGGATTGGGAGATGTTGCTGCCGGTGCGGAACTTGAAGTTGGTGCGCCGGGCGTTGTGGGTGCTGCAGCTGCGGGAGCAGCGGGCTTGCGATCTAGCTCAACGACACTGCCGTCAATGTTATAGCGCTCGATATTGGCGCCGGTACGCAAACTGGCGAGCAGGTTTTCGACCACCTTGCTGGTGATGTCGTTGGCGATTTCCTGTTTCTTTTCTTCATAAGTTCCCGGTTTAATGGTCCGCCGATCTTCAACTTTCAGAATATTCCAGCCGAAGGGACTTTCCACGGGAGTTTTAGTGAATTGACCCGCCTCCAAAAGAAAGGCGGCCTTCATGAGGGTTTCGGGCATTCCGCTGCTGCGGGTGATATAGCCGACATCGCCGCCGGTTTTTCCCGTTGAGGCGCGCGAGCGTTCCTGGGCAAGCTTGCTGAAATCTTGGCCCTGGCGCAAAGCGGCAATGACCTCTTCGGCGATGGCTCTGCTTTCCACCAGGATAAGACGCAAGCGAATTTGTTCTTGAGGCGGATTTGCCTTCACATAATCCGCATAGCGGGCCTTTAAGGTATCTTCAGAGATATACCGCTTTACTTCGCGGGCCAGGAAAACTTCCTGGATGGCGCGCTCTTCAGCGCCGGCAACGCGTTGCCGCACTTCAGGATCGTTTTTGAGTCCCTGGGCATTGCCGCGATTAAGGAGCAGGCGGCGATCGATCAAACGATTGACCAGCGAGGGGTAAAGACGGGCGTAGGGGACGACTTTAAAATCAGGGGGCAGGCTTGCATATTCTGTTTCCACCTCGGATTGAAAGATGACGGCGCCGTCGACGACGGCGGCGATTTTATTGTCGTTGCTGTTTTTGGCGGCCGGTGCTGGTGAAGGAGGAGACGTCCCTGGTCCAGGCGCCTGAGGTGTTGGTGCCGAGGTTGCGGGGGCTGGGGGCGCCGCCGGCCGGGACGGTGGTACGGGCTGTTGCGCCGCCGCAAGCCCACCTATGGCTAGGGCACTCAAACTACATCCTATGAAAAGTAACCGACTCGAAAAGGACATGGCAAAACACTTAAACAAAGGGGGATAAAAGCGACGCCGATCATGCATAGCTTCTAGGTTGGTGCAAGGTCGGATCGCACGGCAATGATCTTCCCGGGAAGATCGTTCGGCAGAGACCCCTAAGATCTTAGGGTAAAAACATGAAAAAACCCAGGACAACGGCCATTTATACCGGGCAGACCAACGAAGCTTCTCCGGCATTTAAGCAAATAAACCTTTATTTTTTAGGGGCTTTTCCTTGGGCAAAGCGCCGCGGTTGTTGAGGGGTGCGTTGACAGGGCGGCTAACCCCACCTATGTACCAGAGACTATTCTGGCCTGTCGGCGCCGGTATTATCGCCGGCCGCATTATCTTCTCGAGGAACGCATGATCGGTGCCCTTGCCAAACGGGTGTTTGGCTCTGCCAATGATCGCTTTATCCGCTCCCTGCAAAAGACGGTCGATCGCATCAATGCATTGGAGCCATCGATAGCCGCCCTATCGGATGCGGAGCTTCAAGGCCGAACGGTTGAGTTTCGGCAACGACTGGCCAAGGGCGAAAGCTTGGATAATCTGTTGCCCGAAGCCTTTGCGACCGTTCGCGAAGCGGGCAAGCGCGTGCTGGGTCAACGTCATTTCAACGTCCAGTTGATGGGTGGTATGGTGCTGCACCAAGGCCGCATCGCTGAAATGAAAACTGGTGAAGGCAAGACCTTGGTCGCGACCCTCGCGGTTTATCTCAATGCCCTGCCGGGTAAGGGCGTTCACGTGGTCACGGTGAATGATTATCTGGCCAGGCGTGATGCCGAATGGATGGGTCGGTTGTATCGTTTCCTCGGCATGTCGGTCGGATGCATCGTCAACGGCCTTAACGATGAAGAGCGCCGTGCCGCCTATAATGCGGATATCACCTACGGAACCAATAACGAATTTGGTTTCGATTACTTGCGCGATAATATGAAGTTTCGCTTGGATGCGATGGTGCATCGGCCTTTCAATTATGCGGTGGTCGACGAAGTCGATTCGATCTTGATCGACGAGGCCCGGACTCCGTTGATCATTTCCGGCCCGGCCGAGGATTCATCGGAACTTTACCGCCGTCTTGATGCCATCATCCCGCAGCTGTCGCCGCCCCATTGGGAAAAAGACGAAAAGGCGCGCAGCGTCACGCTGACCGATGCCGGGGTGGAAAAGGTTGAAGAGCTGACTAAAGCCGCAGGTCTGATGGCGGAGGGCGGGCTTTACGACATCAACAATATCACCGTGCTGCACCATGTCACCCAGGCCTTGCGCGCGCACAAACTCTTTTCGCGCGACACGGATTATATCGTTAAGGACGGCAAGGTTCTGATCATCGACGAATTTACCGGCCGGATCATGGATGGCCGGCGTTATTCCGAAGGCTTGCATCAGGCGCTTGAAGCCAAGGAAAAGGTCGATGTTCAATTAGAAAATCAGACTCTTGCCTCGATTACCTTCCAGAATTATTTCCGTCTCTATCCCAAGCTGGCGGGCATGACCGGAACGGCCATGACCGAAGCGGGTGAGTTCCAGGAAATCTATAAACTGGAAGTGATCGAAATCCCAACTCATCGTGACATGGTGCGTAAGGATCATGACGATGAAGTCTATCGAACCAAGAAAGAAAAGATAAAGGCGCTGATTGATCAAATCGAAGAATGTCACAAAAGGGGACAGCCGGTCTTGGTGGGCACCGTATCCATTGAAAAGTCGGAAGAGTTGGCTGCTGCGCTGAAGAAACGGGCTGTGCCTCACAACGTGCTGAATGCACGTTACCACGAGCAGGAAGCCTTTATTATCGCCGAAGCGGGTGTTCCCGGGGCGGTGACGATTGCGACCAACATGGCAGGCCGGGGAACGGATATTCAGCTCGGGGGTAACAGAGAGATGCGCGAGTGGCGCGATCTGGATGGAATCGCCGAAGGCCCCGAACGGGAGGCGCGTCGTCGCGAGATCAACGCCGATATTGATAAGAAAAAAGCCGAAGCTCTTGCCGCCGGGGGGCTTTATGTTATCGGCACCGAGCGGCATGAAAGCCGCCGGATCGACAATCAGCTGCGAGGTCGGACAGGACGACAGGGTGACCCCGGCGCCTCGAAATTCTTTTTGTCGCTCGAAGATGACCTGATGCGGATCTTCGGCTCCGAGCGGATGGATCTCGTGCTGCGCAAGCTGGGTTTAAAAGAGGGTGAGGCGATCATTCATCCGTGGATCAACAAGGCGCTCGAAAAAGCGCAGCAAAAGGTTGAGGCGCGCAACTTCGAAATCCGCAAGCAATTGCTCAAGTTCGACGACGTCATGAATGATCAGCGCAAGGTGATCTACGAGCAGCGCCGCGAAATCATGCAGGCGAATGACGTTTCCGATACCATTGAAGCCATGCGGCATGAAGCGCTGGAAAAATTGGTGGCGCGGTGTATTCCGACCAATTCCTATGCCGAACAGTGGGCGCTTGATGACCTGCATGCGGGGGCCATGCGGCTGACCGGACTTGATTTGCCGATTAAGGATTGGGCGCGCGAAGAAGGCATCGCCGATGTGGAGATTCTTGAGCGCATTGAAGCTGAGGCAACCCGAAAAATGGCCGAAAAAGCCGCCAATTTCGGGCCTGAAATCATGCGCTCGGCCGAAAAGAGTTTGCTGCTCCAGCTGCTCGACCAATCGTGGAAGGATCACCTGTTACAATTGGACCACTTACGCCAAGGCATTTCTTTGCGAGCCTATGCGCAACGCGATCCCTTAAACGAATATAAGGCGGAAGCCTTTTCGCTTTTTGAAGGGCTGCTGGCCGGATTACGGGAAACTGTTACGGGGATACTGGCTCACGTTGAGTTGCGCGTCGATCAATCCCAAACCGAATCTCCCCCGATGCCGCAGCCCTTGCCGTCAAATTCTGCGGCGGATCCGCAAGACCCTTCGACATGGGGGAAGGTGGCGCGCAACGCGCCTTGCCCTTGCGGATCAGGGAAAAAGTTTAAGGCATGCCACGGTCGCGTAGAGTAACTATTCCTCTTCGTAGAGGGTATCCGGTACTCTTGCTGGCCGGCATAGGCGACATTCTTATCGCCGGCGCGATTCTCGTTTTTTCTGATGCTTTATTCGGAACGTCGGCACCGCTAGTGGCGGGAATCGAGCTGGGCCAATTTATCGCGCTGCTGTTGCTTGCAACGTCCCTTGTTCCATTGGCGATGTTTTTCATCCTACGCCGTCGCTATGACGCGCAAGGTCGCACCTCAAACCAAACAGTTCAGCGCCAATAAGGATTAAAGGCCGTGACCGATCGCCAGATACTTGGCGCGGCGGTCGTGTTTCAGCGTCGCGACATCCTGCCCAGCCAATTGATTCAAGGCCTCGGCTATGCCCCGTGCCGTTGCGGCGAGGGCCGATTTCATGTCGCGATGGGCCCCGCCCAGAGGCTCTTCGATGATCCGGTCGATGACCTTTAGTTTCAGGAGATCCTGCGCGGTAAGCCGTAAAGCTTCCGCAGCTTCCCGGGCTTTGTCGGCGCTGCGCCAAAGAATGGATGCGCATCCCTCGGGGGAAATAACCGAGTAAACGGCGTGCTCCAACATGAGAACGCGGTCCGCTGCAGCGATGGCGATGGCGCCGCCCGATCCGCCTTCGCCAATGATGACGGCGACCACCGGGACGGGTGCCGCCAAGCAGGCTTCGATAGAGCGGGCGATGGCTTCCGCCTGACCCCGCGCCTCAGCATCAATGCCGGGATAGGCGCCGGCTGTGTCAACAAAGGCCAAGATTGGAAGGCCAAAGCGTCCGGCCAGTTCCATTAAACGCCGGGCTTTACGATAGCCCTCGGGCTTGGCCATGCCGAAATTGTGCTTAAGCCGACTCGCCGTATCCATACCCTTTTCGATTCCCAAGGCCATGACGGCCCGACCCTGGAATCGGCCAAGGCCCCCGATCATCGCCCCGTCATCGGCAAAGGTGCGATCCCCGGCAAGGGGGACAAAATCCGTTAGGAGAGTTTCGATATAATTTCTGGCGTGAGGCCGCTCGGGATGCCGAGCCACCTGCACCTTTTGCCAGGGCGTTAGGGTGCTGTAGGCCGCGCGCAGCAGCTTGTTGGCCTTGGTTTCTAGGCGCGAAACCTCTTCGGCAATGTTAACCGACGAGCTATCGGCGACATGCCTTAGCTCTTCTATTTTGTTTTCCAGTTCGGCGATCGGTTGTTCAAAGTCAAGAAAGTGATGCATGGCCCTGCCATAGCACGATCTGAGCGGTTGACGCTACCCGGGCCGTCACAGGCCGTATCCCGCAGAAACCCTGAATATCCGCCATTTGTTCTGCTTTTTAACTAAAGACGCTTGCCGAAAGGTGCGCGCCGGGTCGAATTTCATTGCCGCAGACGGGCTAGGAGTTGTGGAGCGGGTGAAGGGAATCGAACCCTCGTCGTAAGCTTGGGAAGCTTCTGCTCTACCATTGAGCTACACCCGCGCATCCCGGATTTATATATCTAAGTCAGGCTTTAACACAATCAGAAGACGGTTCTTGAAAGCTGCGTTATAAGAGAAATCGGGATCGCCCGTTAAGGTGCTCGCGAAATTGCGTTTTGCCAGCAATGATTAAGATCAGTTATGGGTTATAAAACATGAGTTTAGATGCTGGCCCTTGGAAAGAAATGTATCACCGCACGACACATTCGATCGCCATTCAAGTTGAGCCTTATTATTTGGAAGATCAGTCATCTCCGGATGAGGGTCATTTTGTTTGGGCTTATCGCGTGCGGATTGAAAATAAAGGTAAAGAGATAGTTCAGCTACGGACTCGCTATTGGCGCATCACCGACGCCCTTGGCCATACCCAGGAGGTTCGCGGCGCGGGCGTTGTCGGCGAGCAGCCAATTCTTCATCCGGGTGAGGCTTTTGAATATACGTCGGGAACGCCTCTGCATACGCCGTCAGGCATTATGGTGGGCACTTATCAGATGCAAACCGACAAGGGTGAGACTTTTGATGTCGCGATTCCGGCCTTCTCCCTGGATAGCCCTCACCAGAAGATGCCCATTAATTAGCTTGGTCATGAGTCCGCAGCCCAAGGCGTTGGAGAATTTTCCGAAAAAATCCGCTCTGTCGATCATGCAGGTACTGCAGATCGCAACAACAAGATTATCGGCGGCGGGCGTGGAATCGCCGCGCCGTGAGTCAAGATTGCTGTTAGGTTACGCAACAAATCTCTCGCCTGAAGATCTGATCCGCGATCCTCAGCGAATGCTCGGTCAAGATGACGTATCGCGCTTTGCTGCGGCAACGCGACGTCGCGAAAACAGAGAGCCGTTTGCGCGCATCGTTGGTCACCGCGAGTTTTGGGGATTAGACTTTCAGGTTAATGCCGCGACGCTTATTCCGCGTCCCGATAGCGAGACGGTTGTCGCTGCCGCGCTTTCCTTGATGCCGAAGAGCAAAACGGAAAAATACATCCTTGATCTCGGAACCGGAACGGGATGCCTGTTACTGTCGGTATTGCATGAGCGATCTCAGGCAACAGGACTTGGCATAGATATTTCTGAACAAGCTTTAAGTGCGGCACAAGCTAACGCAGAAAGTTTAGGTTTGTCGGTGCGCGCGCGTTTTCAAAAACATAACTTTATGCAACCAGGCTGGGCCGGCCGATTGGGCGTGAAGGCCGATCTCGTTTTATGCAACCCCCCCTATATCGCAACGGCTGATATCCCGGGCCTCGACCCCGAAGTTCGCCACGGCGATCCCATGCAGGCCCTGGATGGGGGAAGGGACGGATTGGCGTGTTATGAAAGTATTTTGCAAGAGCTGCCTGTAATTTTGGCCGATGGTGGGCGGGCTATTTTCGAAGTTGGTCAGGGGCAACCTGTGGCGGTAACACGGCTGGCCGAAAGCTGTAATCTTAAGGTTTATCAAGAGGGTTGCGATCTTTCCGGGCATAAGCGTGTTTTAGCTGTGGGGCTGTAGGCCCTGCGCCGTGACCCATAGTTTTGAGAGGAAGTCAGTAGAAAAAATTTTTCGAACAGAAAAAAATCGTTTGGCAATCCCGGCGGGTTTGACTAGGGTGTCCTCAGTTAATAAAGAGCTGAAGGCTCTCGGCGGATGTCGCCACTTTAATGTCCCCAATTTTGCTACCCTACCGCGATGCGGATTGTAAGCGGTCGATTGTGAACTGTTGCGGGATGAACGGGATAACCACGGAATGAAAGACGCGTATGCGACAAGGTCCTAACAAGCGGTCGCGTGGCCGTAACCACAATAACAACAATAATAACAATCGGAAGGGACTGCCGCCTCGAATGCATGTGTTCGATTCGAACGGACCAGAGGTGCGCATCCGAGGAACGGCCCATCAGGTTTATGAGAAATACCTGGGATTGGCCCGGGATGCCTCTGGCTCGGGGGATCGGGTCGCGTCGGAAAACCTGCTTCAACACGCCGAACATTATTACCGCATTATTCTGGCTCAGAATGAAGCCGAGCGTCAGGCGCGCGGAGGCTTTGATCAGCCACAGCCGGGCATTTCCAATCCGGGGCAGAATACACCTGCAAGCGACGGCGGTTTCGGTGATGAAGGAGATAATCCCTTTGATCAAAGCATCGGTTTTGCCGGTAGCCCAAATCCGTTTTTCGCTCAGCAGCCGCCGCGCGTTAATGCGCCACCTAACAACGGTGGTGGTCAACACGGGAATGGCGGACATCATCAAGGCGAACGACAAGGGGATCGACAACAGCATGGGGGATCTCAAGGTCAGCCCTCCGGCGATCGGCCCTACGGCAATCAGTCGCAAGGCCATGAGCGGCCCCGTCGCGAAAGATATTCTCAACCGCAAGAACGCGGCGAGCGAAACGACCGTGGTGCACCCATGATGGAGCAACCCAGAATTGCCGCGACATCTCATGAAGGCGCACAGCCAAGTGCGGAGTCAGTGTCATCATCCGAACAGCGGGACGCCCGATCTGAAATATCGGCGGAGGCTGTCCGCCGGCCACGGCGACCCAGAGGTCATGCGGGTGAAGGACGGGCACGAACCGACGTTCCACCGACGGATGATGCCGACTAACGGAAACTAAAAGAAAGGCTCCCTAAGGGAGCCTTTCTTTTAGACCAAGGACGAGCGCCGGCGGAATTGCTTAAGGGGATGGTACAATCTCCGACGGCGTATAGGTCGATTTTTTTCCAAGATTCAACGCATCAGTCTCAAGCCAGCGTGTTGCCGCGGTCCGGCCGATGGTAAAAAGATGACTGAGAAAACTGGGCTCCGCGTTTAGCTTGCTCGACGAGCCAAAGGGACGAAGCTCGTTCTCGGCGGCGATGCGGTGAAGCCGTATGGGCTTTTTGCCCTCGGCTTGGCGCAGACGGTTATAAAGATCGAACGCCTTTAATTCTCCGGCCAAAGGCGCATTCAACATGATTTGGTTTAAGCGATCGTGAATGCCTCGGGCATCGGTGGGCAAATCCCCGTCATGGCCCGCATGGATTTGCACCAAAACGATGTCCTCAGCCATTTCTGATTCGGCCAAAATCAGAAGCGGCGGATTAAGCGCGTAGCCGCCGTCCCAATAATAGCGGCCGTTAATCTGTACGGCTTGGTGCAGAAAAGGAATGCAAGCCGAGGCCATAAGTGAATCGATGGTAATGTCGGTCCCGGTAAAAATCTGCGCGCTGCCGGTGTGCAGATTTGTTGTCGAGATAAACAATGAAGATGACTGGTCATTGTGCAGGGCCGCCGTATCGACAACTTCGTTCAATAAGAATCTAAGCGGATTGAGATCGAATGGATTGAATTGATACGGTGAGAAAAACCGCGTCAGAAGATCAAACACCAAATGACCTCCGGCCCAATTGGAATTCCAGCCGCTGGTAAACCGCTCCATAAGACTGACGCGCAAAGGACTATACCGACCCATTCGTCCCACCTTCTGCCACAGGGTCGCCAGCCGATCGCGCCCGCCCTGAGGTCCGCCGGCAGCAATACCGGACATCAATACCGCCGCATTGATGGCGCCGGCGCTGGCGCCGCTTAAGGCAACCAGATCGAAGGACGGGGTCTCCATGAGGCGGTCAAGAACCCCCCAGGTAAAGGCGCCATGGGCGCCGCCGCCCTGCAGGGCGAGAGCAATTCGTGGTCTTGGTGATTTTGGCGTAGAGCCAAGGGGGGCGGCAGGCGAAGACTGTGTCATGCCGGATAATGGGATGAAGCCGGCGAAACTGCCAAGCCGTCTTGCGGGCTATATTAATTTTCTTAGGAAATAAGCGGAAAATTTACGTCGGCCGCTATCTTGTATCGTTCTATTTAGGGCTTATATGGTCGAAAGAGGCTAATTTTTGAGTCGATAGTGGGAACGGGTTGCCGATAAGGATCATCGTCTTCACCGGCTCAGAAGTGGAAATCGCCACGAAGGGATTTCACGATGAAGTTTGAAATTTATACCGAACGTGCTCAGGGCCTGCTGCAGTCTGCGCAAGGGCTGGCTGTTCGTTCCGGGCATCAGCGGTTTACCCCCGAGCATTTATTGAAAGTCCTGCTTGAGGATGAAGATGGTTTGGCGGCGGGATTGATCCGCGCAGCCGGCGGTAATGCGGCTCTGGCGTTGCAAGAAACCGAAGCTGCCTTAGCAAAGCTTCCGAAGGTTGAGGGCGCCGGTGCGGGTCAGGTTTACGTCTCGCCTGAAATGGCCCGCTTGTTTGATCAGGCCGAGAAGCTGGCGGAAAAGGCATCGGATAAATTCGTCACGGCGGAGCGATTATTGCTCGCTCTAAGCATGGCCGCGGAAACGCCTTCGGCTAAAGCGCTTAAAAATGCCGGGGTGACACCTCAATCATTGAACAAGGCAATCGAGGATTTGCGCAAAGGCCGCACGGCCGACAGCGCGACGGCCGAGAACGCCTACGACGCGTTGAAAAAATATGCTCGGGATCTTACCGAGCAAGCCAAGGCGAACAAACTTGATCCGGTCATTGGCCGTGATGAAGAAATTCGACGCACCATGCAGGTGCTCTCGCGTCGCACCAAGAATAATCCGGTTTTGATCGGCGAGCCGGGTGTCGGCAAGACAGCCATCATCGAAGGCCTGGCCCAGCGGATCATCAATGAGGATGTTCCCGAGTCATTAAAGGGCAAACGCCTGCTGGCGTTGGATTTGGGCGCCCTGATTGCCGGCGCCAAATTCCGGGGCGAATTCGAAGAACGATTAAAGGCCGTGCTGCAGGAAATTCAAACCGCCGCCGGTGAGATCATCCTTTTCATTGATGAGCTGCATACCTTGGTTGGCGCCGGCAAGGCGGAGGGCGCCATGGATGCGTCCAACATGCTGAAACCCGCCCTGGCGCGTGGTGAGCTGCACTGCGTGGGCGCCACGACCTTAGATGAATATCGTAAGCATATCGAAAAAGATGCCGCCTTGGCGCGCCGCTTCCAGCCGGTCTTTGTGGCCGAGCCGACGGTGGAGGATGCCGTTTCCATTTTGCGTGGACTTAAAGAAAAATACGAACTGCACCATGGTGTCCGGATAGCTGATGCGGCTATTGTCGCCGCCGCGACATTATCCCATCGCTATATCGCCGACCGGTTTTTGCCCGACAAGGCCATCGATCTGGTGGACGAGGCGTCAAGCCGTCTGCGGATGCAATTGGACTCCAAGCCCGAGGCCTTGGATGAATTGGACCGCAAGATCATTCAGCTGAAGATTGAGCGCGAAGCGTTAAAGAAAGAAACCGATTCTGCATCCAAGGATCGGTTGGCAAAACTCGAAACGGAGCTGGCCAATCTGGAAGAGGAGGCCAAGCAGCTCAACGCCAAGTGGTCGGCGGAGAAAGAAAAGCTCGCCAGCACCACCAAGGTAAAAGAGCAGTTGGAACAGGCGCGGGCCGAATTAGAGCAGGCACGGCGCCGCGGCGACTTGGCCCGGGCCGGCGAGCTGACCTATGGAGTTATCCCGGATCTTGAGAAACGTTTGGTCGAAGCCGAGCAGTCCGGTGCAACCCGGATGGCAAAGGATGCGGTGACGCCCGAGCAGATCGCGGCAGTGGTGTCGCGTTGGACCGGCATTCCGGTCGATAAGATGCTGGAAGGCGAGCGCGCCAAACTCCTCAAAATGGAAGAGGCCTTACGGCAACGCGTCATCGGCCAAGACGAAGCGGTGGTGGCGGTATCCAATGCCGTGCGCCGGGCGAGGGCGGGTTTGCAAGATCCAAACCGGCCGATGGGGTCGTTCCTGTTTTTAGGTCCGACCGGTGTCGGTAAAACCGAGCTCAGCAAAGCCTTGGCAGCATTCCTGTTTGATGATGATACCGCCATGGTGCGGATCGATATGTCCGAGTTCATGGAAAAGCACGCGGTCAGCCGCTTGATCGGGGCGCCTCCGGGCTATGTCGGCTATGATGAGGGCGGTGTCTTGACCGAGGCGGTGCGCCGCCGCCCCTATCAAGTGGTGTTGTTTGACGAGGTCGAGAAGGCTCATCCGGATGTCTTTAACGTGCTGTTGCAGGTTTTGGACGACGGACGATTGACGGACGGCCAAGGCCGCACTGTCGACTTTCGTAATACCTTGATCATTCTGACCTCGAATCTCGGCTCGGATGTTTTGGCGTCCGATGCCGCCAATGAAGAGCCGGAGATTGTGCGCGAAAGGGTGATGCAAATCGTCCGGCAATCCTTCCGTCCGGAATTTCTCAACCGGCTGGATGAGATCCTGTTGTTCCAGCGCCTCAGCCGCGACAACATGACCGGTGTAGTGGAGATTCAGCTGGGTCGCCTGCAGAAACTTTTGCAGGATCGCGGCATCAACATCGAGGTCGATCGTAAGGCCAAGGAATGGCTGGCCAATGCAGGGTATGATCCAGTCTACGGTGCGCGTCCCTTGAAACGGGTGGTGCAACGCAGCCTGCAGAATCCGCTCGCCCAGCTTATTTTGGAAGGCAAAATCGGCGACGGCGAGACCGTCAAGGTCTCGGCCAATGCCAAGGGACTGGTCATCAACGGCCAGTCCATTGCGGCGGCGGCTTAACAAATCACTTTTTAGGCAAAGGACTATTCGGGTTTATTCTGTAACGAAAGTTACCTATTGAGAAACCACGCATGACATTGCCCCTCTGACGCGGTAAGCTCCGCCGCTGAAAACAGGAGGGGTTTTTGACGACATTGCCAAACGCGAATTTGCCGCGCCGGATTCTGGTAACCGGGGGTGCCGGCTTTATTGGTTCGCACCTGTGCGACCGTTTATTGGCCGATGGGCATGAAGTTCTGTGCGTCGATAACTATTTTACAGGCAGCCGCAGCAACATCGCCCATCTTCTCGGCAATCCGCGGTTCGAGGCGATGCGTCATGATGTGACCTTCCCCCTCTATGCCGAGGTTGATGCGATCTACAATCTGGCTTGCCCGGCATCGCCCATTCATTACCAACGCGATCCGGTTCAGACCACCAAGACGTCGGTTCATGGCGCTATCAATATCCTGGGTTTGGCCAAGCGGCTGAAGGTGCCGGTCCTGCAAGCCTCGACCTCGGAGGTTTATGGCGATCCAGCCATGCATCCGCAGACCGAAGACTATTGGGGTAACGTTAATCCGATCGGCATTCGCAGTTGCTATGACGAAGGCAAGCGCTGTGCCGAAACCTTGTTCTTTGATTACCATCGTCAGCATGGGTTGCCGATCAAGGTTGCGCGTATTTTTAATACCTACGGCACGCGCATGCATCCCGAGGATGGGCGCGTGGTCTCGAACTTCATTGTCCAAGCTCTCCAGGGTAAGCCGCTGACATTGTATGGGACCGGTCAACAAAGTCGGTCATTCTGTTATGTCAGCGATCTGGTGGATGGGCTAGTGAAGCTGATGGAAAGTTCCGCCGAGGTGACGGGGCCGATAAATTTGGGCAATCCGGTCGAATTCACCATGGCGGAGTTGGCGCAAAAAGTTATTACGCTCACCGGATCCAAAGCTAAGACCATCACCATGTCGTTGCCGGCCGACGATCCCGTGCGCCGTTGTCCGGATATTACCCGTGCCGAAAAAATTCTGAAGTGGCGGCCTAGAGTCGGAATTGATGACGGCCTTAAGCAAACGATCGCTTATTTCAAGGCGCTGTTAGCGGAGAAAGCTTCGACCTGATCCTTGTCGGCTGCCGTAAACGCCGGGGCCAATCCATTTGTGTCGAGGGAATTCATCAAAGAATTGATGCGCGCGGCCTCGGCTTGAAACCGGACGAGCGCTTCGCCGCTCAGGTTTTCGCCCGACGGCAGATGCACGGTCATGGCATTAATTTTCTTGCCGCTTTGAATCAATTCATAATGCAAGTGAGGACCGGTGGCTTGGCCCGTTGCGCCGACATAGGCGATGGTTTCGCCTTGGTTCACGCGGCTCCCGACCTTGAGGCCCTTGGCAAAGCTTTGCGCATGGGCATAGGCGGAGCTGTAGGTGCCGTTATGACGGATCTGAATGTAATTGCCGTAGCCGCCTTTCTTGCCGATGAATTCGATCACACCGTTGCCAGATGCGTAGATCGGCGTTCCTGCGGGGGCTGCAAAGTCGGTGCCGGTGTGCAGAGCGGAGAAACCAAGTATGGGATGATTGCGCAAGCCAAAGCTGCTGCTAAGACGCGCGCCGTCGATCGGCGTGCGGATCAGCGCCTTGCGCGCGCTTTTGCCGGCAAGATCGAAGTAGTCGATTTCCGCCGTTCGCGGTTCAAATCGATAAAGCGGAAGTTTTTTACCGCTAAGTGTGAGGGCGGCATAAAGAATGTTGCCGTGGCGCGCCGTCTCTCCCGACGGAAGATCAAACTGTTCGAACAGAACGTCGACGGTGTCGCCCGGTTGAATCTCGCGTTGAAAATCGACGTCAAAGCTGAAGGTGCGTATAAGATCGTTCAGCACCGTCGCCGGAACGCCCGCCTTGGTCGCGGCAAGATAAAGACTGCTGTCGATTTGCGCCGTGCTGTGACGCACCATCGCCGTTAGCGGAAGCAGCTCGTTATGAGCGGCAAAATTACCGTCGGCGTTGCGCAGAACCTTGATGGTTTGTTCGGCCTTCGGACGCAGAATGATACCTTGGAAAACTTCTCCACGCGGTGTATCCGGCGGCGAAACCGCGGCGGACTGAAACACAAGGTCAACCGCTTGTCCGACGCGTAACGACTTCATGGTGAAAAACGGATCAAGCGCTTGAACGATCGTGTGGGCGATGGATCGGTCGACGCCTTGCGCGTTTAGAAGGCCGGCAAGGGTGTCGCCCTTACGCACGGTAATGGTGCGAGTGATAATTTCCGGCGCCGGAGCCGCGGCAACGGGCGCTGTCGTGGTCGGCGGCAGAGAAGACATCGGGACGGATGTTGCCATCGGCACCGACGGCATAAGGCTGCGGCGGGCGGGTTGATTATTAACCACCCAAAATCCTACAGGGATAAGGCTGGCGAGCAAGAGGTACGCCATCGCCTCCCGCGGAATACGCGGCAGTGCCGTGGTAGACCCGGGCAAACCGAGACCCTCGGTACGCTCACCGGAATTTTCGCTTGATGTCATTTCCCCTCGGGCGACCCTATTTTTGCCGCGAAATCCGGGTAGCAGTTTGATGATGGGAATAAATCTGTCAACTGGGGGCGGCAAATTAATGAAAAACCCCGCGGAACCCCTTGACCCCTTAAGGGTTGATTTCTACTTCACATAAATAGGTTTGACAGCTTACAGCATTCCGCCTATAAGCCGCCCAACGAGACACCGATGCCGCCCTGAAGAAGGGATGCAGCAAGTGTCTTGTCAGCTACTTATACGGCTAAGTTCTTGATGTTGGCTGTTTTTCTGCGGCCAAGCTCTTTGACATTGTAGGAATATGGAAGGGATGCGTGGGCGGCGTTGGCTGCTTGAGCCCGGCGGGTTCGAGTGCCTATAGCTGCAAACGCATCTAAATGATGGAACAGATTTGTTCCTGCCGACCTCTGGTTGGCAGAAAGCAAATTTGTGCCTGACAGTGATGTTTTTGTGCAGGTTTATAGGTACTCGTTATGAGTTCTGCTTGTAAAACCTCGGTTTTACGGTAGGGCTTGAATTAACTTGAGAGTTTGATCCTGGCTCAGAACGAACGCTGGCGGCAGGCTTAACACAT
>CAYNIC010000014.1:0-59592 GCA_964397465.1 uncultured Rhodospirillales bacterium | reverse complement strand
TTGGGAATGATGGCTTCAGCATTCCCATACGGCGCCAATCCCATAATGATGCCTTCATCGCAGTGATGCTGCCATCCTAAATAGAATGTAATTGCGGAATATATCAAGCCGAGCGAGTCAGGATATCTATTGACGCTGTTAACAACGTCAATTTTTCCCCCTCGACCAGTGGCTATCATGCCGGTCTCGATCTCCCCCATACCATCATAGCTCACCAATAGAGCATCTTCGAATCCGCTGGGGTAATAAGAACTGGCTACATGGCATACATGATGCAGATAGGGGGTAACCTTTCCCGAGAATCCCGTTTCGGCTTTATAAAGTTCCGCCAATTTCAGCGTTGATTTAATGCGCTCAATGTCCTGAATAAGAAAATCTATTCTTTTGTCGTCTTCTAAAGCGGGACGCAAATAAGTTTCCCGCACCCAATGTAAAGGATTGCTCGTCGTTGCTATTTCATCGACTTGATTTATCGATATATTGCCGATTTCTAAACAGTTGCGAATGGCATCTTTCGGAAAAAGGCGACTATGCTTATCGAGGCTGTATCGTTCCTGCTCACAAGCAGCGACAAGCTTTCCGTCAATCATCAATGCCGCTGATGTATCGTGCCCTCCATACTGGATCGCTAGCACCGTATGCTTTGTGGACACTTAACTACTCCCCGAAACTATGAGCGACAACGGAGCCATTAATCGGATTTCTACAGTGTATGACAATTCGATCTATTTCCGTGTGCGGTACTGGCGGAGGGGATGGGATTCAAACCCACGGTAAGGCTTTAGGGCCCTACAACGGTCTAGCAATCCTAATATGTGTATCTCAAAACCCAAGCAGCTCCATCCTAACCAATTGTAATCATTGTTAATTTAGCCACAGACACTGTAAAATCGAGAAAAAATAGATTATATTACGGCGCAGCGCCCGGCACAAAATCAACTCGATTGGATGTATGGATTATGAGCCTAATTTAGTCAAGCCGGAGGCCACATAATAAGGCCTATGCTACCGCTCCCTCTGAGCGGATTTGGCGGACGCCACGGCCGAGTTTGCGCCGGAGGAGGTTACGAAGAGTAACACCGTCTGCGTAACCAACAGCAGCAGCGATTGTCTCTACATCAGCATTTGAAGTTCTGAATAGATGCACCGCACGCTCGACACGCAAGTCTTGGAGGTATGAGAGTGGGCTTTTACCGAGCACATCGTTGATACGGCGCGTAAGCGTCCGTTTACTAGCCCCCACCGCGTTTGCAGCCTCATCAAGTGAAAAACTTTCGGCGAGACGATCGCGCGCCCAGCGCTCAAATTTCTGGACGAGCGGATCGGTATGCGCAAGGTGATCGCTCATCGCATAGGCCAGCTGACTTGGCCGCGAATCCACAATAAGATAACGCGCGGTCAGCACCGCCAGTGACGGACTTACCTGGCGGATCAGCCATAGCGCTATATCCACATGACTGAGACCGGCGCCACCAGTAAGCACACGGCCCGAGCGAACCAACATGCGCTTATCATCAAGCCGAACCAACGGATAGCGCTGACGGAAAAATGGTGCCAACCACCATGTCGTTGTTACCGTCTCACCGTCAAACAAACCCGATTCAGCAACGACGAATGTGCCGATGCATGCAGCGGCAATCTGCGCACCCTCACCTGCCCATTGCCGTAAAAGGCGTGCAGCGGCCTGCTTTTCTGGTGTCGCAAGCGCAGCAGCTAAAGGCTCTGGGGTCTTGTCCCCAAGTGCTGGGACGATCACCCAATCTCCTACGGAACTGCCCTTAGTAGGTACGACAGGAACAGTGAAGCCTTGGCTAGTGTTCACCTGACGGCGCAGGCCGACAAGCTTAACATCAAATTCTACAGATTTAAGTCCCTGAGCAGCGGCCAATTGGTTGGCCACAGTAAAAGCATCCAGTACTACTGCTAGACCTGTGTCGAAAACGCCATTGAGAGCAAGAACAGTAATTTTCATGATTATATTGATACCAAATTTCATAACCGTATCAATACTAAGGTGTGGCCAGATCAATATCAAAGATGGCTATTTCGATCATAGACTGGTCGCTCCGAGGCAACTATACCAAGGCGCATTCTATCCTTTTTACCAAACTTATTTTGGAGGAGTTCAATGAGTAAGCTTGCTTTTCTTGCTCGTTTTGAAGCAAAGCCTGGTAAGGAAGAGGAAGTTGCTGAGTTTCTTAAAATTGCTCTCAACATGGCCAAAAAAGAACAAACTACGGTTAGCTGGTACGCGCTTAGACTATCACACAACACGTTCGGGGTCTTCGATACCTTCAACAATGAAGATGGACGTCAGAAGCATTTAAACGGACCCATTGGACAGGCATTGATGTCCAAAGCACCACACTTGTTTGTATCGCCCCCATCTATAGAGCCAGTAGACGTACTAGGGTGTAAATCTTAAGCTTTTTTCCTATGGAAAAGTAATCATGAGCAACATGATCATTTTTTTAACTGAGTTTTCGCTAAGTCTGCTCGCGTACGGTCTATTGGCAAAATATATCTGGTGGGATGCTTTGAAAAATCAGCCACCCGATAAAGCCAATGCCCTGCTTTTAGTTCCACACTCTTTTAGGCATTTAGGGCTTTTGGCTCTAGTCCCCGAAGTTGTCGGTGAGCCTGTTACTAAGACGGCTTTTGCATCAATGCTAGCCTATGGGGATGCCGTGGTTGCACCACTTGCCCTTCTAACGATATGGCTCTGGTTATCAGGCAATAGACAGGCCAGACTCTGGACATGGATATTCAGTGTCGTCGCCAGCCTTGATCTCGTCAACGCCATTTATGGCGCGCTCACACTTCCTGTCTATAATTATGGCATTGGCGCGTTCTGGATAGTCCTTACTTGTATTGTCCCACTGCTTATTGTTACGCAAATAATGATCTTCATCCGGCTGAAGGGTTAAGGTATGGCAATTTCCATCGTTCAGCTGGGTAAACCGCGTCTTTCTAATGAAGGCCTGCGTATCGGCACAGTTCGTAGGCCGCCACGCGGCGTGACTAAGGGGCGCTATGCCAAAGACAACTGGTACGACGTCTGGTATCCAGAACTTTCTCCTACAACAGAACTCATGGCGCAAGGAAGGTCGTGTCAATCCAAATCCGATTGGGATGCGTTTGTCCGCCAATTCCGTAAGCAAATGAGCGAACCGGCATCTAGCCACACGTTGGATCTTTTATCGGCTCTCTCACAAAGTGCAAATTTCTCAATTGGCTGCTATTGCGAGCAAGAAAATCGTTGCCATCGATCCGTGTTGCGAGCACTGCTTAAAGAACGAGGCGCCAATCTGACTTGAGCAACAGAGATAAAAAAGCGATATGTATTAGGGGCCACACATCCCTAACGGTTAATCGAATTGGACAAAAGAAAGAATATGTTAGTTGGCGGTGGGCGGCTGCCAAAAAGCGAGATTGCTCTCTGATTATCTCATTGTTCTGTGACGATTTTTCAATTTCGGCGCACACGTTCGTGAAGAAATTTGCGCGGTCATATCTCTGATTGTAACTGAACAAAAAATAATCGCCGCTGATACCGACATTTTTTGATGTTACGGTTTTTTGAAAATTTGTCCAGCATTTACTAATTGACTCTATCCCCCCTAGGGGGATAAGGTCTGAGCATGAAAAAAGGTTCGCCACACCGCCATCACGATGATATCGCCCGCCGCCTCAAGCGCGCCGAAGGCCATCTACGCAGCATCATTCAGATGATTGAGGATGAAAGAAACTGCCTTGATATAGCCCAGCAGATGCACGCCGTCGAAAAGGCCATCACGCAGGCCAAGCGCACACTGATTCAAGATCATATCGATCATTGCCTCGAAGATACGCTGCGAAAACCTGGAAAAAAAGACGAAACGGCGACAGAGGCGCTGTCAGAATTCAAAGAAATCACGAAATATTTATAGGTGCCGCATGACCCCATTTACCGAATTATTACAGCAGGGAACGGCGCATGCTTGGCTTTTCATCCCCAGCGCGATATTGCTGGGCGCTCTGCACGGCCTGGAGCCTGGCCATTCCAAGACCATGATGGCAGCCTTCATCGTCGCCGTTCGCGGAACCGTCAAACAAGCTATTTTGCTGGGACTGGCGGCAACATTATCCCATACGGCTGTCGTTTGGGCTGTGGCACTCGGAGGCATGTACTTTTTTGGAAAAGTAAGCGCCGAGGCAACGGAGCCTTACTTCCAGCTTGCCTCCGCCGTCATCATCATCGGCGTTGCCCTATGGATGTTGTGGCGTACCTGGCAGGACAACCGCCGTGCCAACATGGAAGACCATAACCATCATCACGGCGATACGCACCGTATTGATACGGGGCATGGATATATCGCTCTTTCCGTTTACGAGGATGGCGTGCCGCCGCGCTGGCGTTTGAAGACGGAAAGCGGTCATGCTTGGCATGCAGGCGATGTTTCCCTTGAGATCGAACGTCCGGACGGAAACCGTCAATCCTTCACTTTCGTTCAGAAGGGCGGCTATCTAGAGTCGGTCGAAGAGATCCCTGAGCCGCATGAGTTCATGGCGCGTGTCCGCCTGGGGCATGGCAACCACACGCATGACTACGACATACCGTTTGTGGAGCATGATCACGGCCATGATCATATTCATGAAGAATTGCGCGGACTTGATGTTTCCACGGGTGGTTATCGTGATGCGCATGAGCTGGCGCATGCTAACGACATTCGCCGCCGTTTTGCCGACCGCGAGGTGACGACAGGCCAGATCGCTCTCTTTGGTCTGACGGGTGGTTTGATCCCGTGTCCTGCGGCAATCACGGTTTTGATCCTTTGCCTACAGCTTAAAGAAGTTGCGCTGGGTGCGACATTGGTTTTGAGCTTTAGCATCGGTTTGGCCTTAACTTTGGTTACCGTTGGCGTAGCAGCGGCTTTGAGCGTGCGTTACGCCACAAAACGCTATTCGTGGTTTGGCTCTTTTGTCAGAAAAGCGCCGTATTTTTCTTCCGCGCTTATACTGATCATCGGGATTTATATGGCGATTCACGGCTGGAACGGGCTAACCCAATGACCAAAGGATGTTTTTCACTTGCCGAATTGCATAAATAAATCATGCCAATAGACACTTTATTTTAAGATAGTTAAGGACTATATTGTAAACTATGAGAATGCGGAAATGGATCAGCATGATTGTGATGATGGCGTTCGTCGTAACGACGATACCCTCCATTTCCCATGCCGCCATGTCGCATGATGGCGGCAGCACTGTTGCCGTAAAGTCCGAACAGGCCAGCGCTCCAGCACATGAAGGCTGTGCGGGACATGATGGGCAAAAACAGGACGCTCAAAAAACCGCCGCAAAGAAAGATTCTTCCGGCAAATCCTGCTGTGACGGCAAAGCATGTAAATGTATCGGCAGTTCCTGCAATGGCTCAGCCAAAGTTTTCGGGTCAAACAGTTTTGGTTTAACTTCTCCCCGCGCGGTCAAGGCTCCGTTCGCTTTCGAGCAACGGGTGGCCGTTTCCGACTTCTATTCCCGCATAAAACGCCCTCCACGGGCTTAAATCCTCTGCTTTAAACGCGTTCTTCGTCCGTGCCGGACGAGTGCGTCTTTACGTCAGCCATATAAGGATTTAAGTCATGCGAACACATCATCTATGGATGATGGCGCTGGCGGGGATAATAGCGATAGCAACCCCAGCACACGCCAAAACATCCGAATATAATCTGGTCATTGAGCGCCAGCCTGTGAATATCACAGGGAAAAGCATCGAAAAAGTCACCGTCAATGGTGGCATTCCGGCTCCCACCCTGCGTTTTAAAGCGGGTGACGAGGCTGTGATCCACGTCACCAACAAGATGGATCAAGATAGTTCCATCCATTGGCATGGGCTGATCTTACCTGGGGCGATGGACGGGGTTCCCACTTTTAACGGTTTTCCAGGCATCCGACCAGGCGAGACCTTCACCTATCGTTTTCCGCTGCGCCAAACCGGAACGTACTGGTACCACGCGCATTCCGGCGGTCAGGAACAAGATGGTCTTTACGGGTCGCTGATCGTCGATCCGGCTGGCAAAGACCCGATCCGCACCGACCGCGATTATGTGGTCGTCTTGTCGGATTTCACCGAAGAAGAATCAAGCGATGTCATGGGCAACCTGAAGATGTCGTCGGATTATTACGCCAATGCGCGGCTGACAGTTGGCGATTTCTTCAAAGATGTCGGCAAGCGCGGTTTTGGCAAAGCCTGGAAGGATGCCAAAGACTGGGGCGATATGCGCATGATGCGCACCGATCTGGCCGACGTCACGGGGTATACATTTTTGGTCAATGGCAAATCGCCCGATCAAAACTGGACAGGGATATTCAAACCAGGAGAGCGCGTTCGCCTGCGCTTTATCAATGCCTCAGCCATGTCGTTTTTCGATGTGCGTATTCCTGGCCTAAAGCTGAATGTCGTGCAGTCAGACGGGCAGAATGTTGAACCGTTGAAGGTTGACGAGTTCCGCTTTGCGCCCGCCGAAACCTACGATGTCATCGTTACGCCGCAGGAAGATAAAGCCTACACCGTCGTCGCCGAACCGATTGACCGCTCCGGCTTTGCGCTTGGCACACTGGCTCCGCGTGAAGGTATGAAGGGCGACACGCCTGAACAACGCCCGCGCGCGCTTCTAACGATGGGCGATATGGGTATGGAAGGCATGGACGATATGGTCATGACGCCCGAAGACATGATCAGCGGCTGGAAGAAGGCCGGAACACCGCCAGGGCAAAAGATGCTGGACTATTCAGACCTTCGCTATGCAGGCGTTCAAAAAGATACCCGCCAACCGGAGCGCACCATCGATGTCCGTCTGGGCGGCAACATGGAGCGTTATATCTGGACGATCAACGGCAAGAAATTCTCGGAAGCCGAACCCATCCAGCTCAAATACGGAGAACGGGTACGTTTGAGCTTTACGAATGAAACCATGATGGCGCATCCGATGCACCTTCACGGCATGTTCGTTCAGCTTGAAAACGGCCAGCCCGCTGAAAAACTCCCCAATAAACATACCGTCATTATCGAACCAGGAAAATCCTATTCGGTCTTGGTGACGGCGGATGCGGCGGGTGAATGGGCATTCCACTGCCATCTGCTCTACCACATGATGTCCGGCATGATGACGAAGGTCGTGGTTGCAAAGCTCGACCCCAGTGACATACCTCCGGCGCAACCTCAACCTGAAAGCAATGGAGACACTCATGCACACTATTAAAACGATTGCTTTGGCAATGGCGCTGGCCGCGCTGTCTTCAACCCAGGCCTATGCTCAAGACATGGGTCACGACATGGCGAAAGAACATGGCGGACAGACTTTCCACATGTTCCGCCTGGAAACGGACTATGGCGGCAGCAAAGACGGCGGTATCGCGTCCTGGGACTTGGACGGCTGGGTTGGCACCGATGAAAACAAGCTCTGGCTGAAAAGCGAGGGGGAAAATAAGGACGGCAAGCTGGAAGATGCTGAGTTCTGGGCGCTTTACAGCCGGAATATCGCCACCTTCTGGGACGCTCAGGTCGGCGTCCGCTACGATGCGGAGCCAACGTCAACAGCCTATGCGGTCGTAGGGTTCAACGGACTCGCGCCGTATTTCTTTGAAACAGAAGCCCATCTTTTTATCAGCGACAAAGGCGATGTCAGCGCGCGGCTGCGGGAGGAGAATGATTTTCTCCTGACCCAAAGGCTGATTCTGCAACCTTACGCGGAAGTCAATTTTTCCGCGCAGGATGTGTCGGAGCATGACATCGGGGCTGGCTTGACGGACGGCAAGATCGGCCTTCAGACCCGCTACGAATTCACCCGAAAATTCGCGCCCTATGTGGATGTCCACTATGGCCGAAAATTCGGTGAAACCTCATCGATTGCCAAAAGCAATGGCGAGGACAGTGACGAACTCGTCGGCGCAATCGGTTTGCGCTTGATGTTTTAACAACCTTTCATGTTCAACCAAAGGAGAAAACCATGAAAAAACTAATCTTAACCGCCCCCGTGATCGCACTTGCTTTGATGGCCAGTCCAGCTTTCGCCAAGGAATATACGATCAAGGAAGTCAGCGATCCTGCTGGCGGCAAGCCGTATTATTTTTCACCGGATAAGCTGACGATCCAGCCTGGCGATACGGTTTCGTTCGTTAACGCGCAGGAAGACATGCATGACGTCATGTTCGTCGAAGTCCCCAAAGGTGTCGATGAAATGATCATGAGTCCGATGCACGAAAAGGAAGGCGATAAGTTTTCCTACACCTTCAATGTACCTGGAACCTATAAATTCCATTGTCATCCGCACGAAGCGCTTGGCATGAAGGGCACCCTGATCGTCGGGCAAGCATCCAAACCAGGTGAAACGGTGAACATGGATCATCACAAAATGAGCAAGATGCACGATGACGCCATGAAAAGCGGCGATCAAGCGGCGTCCAGCCATCACGATCAGCCAGCCGCCGTTGCAAATGCGATAGAGGCAACAGGTAAAATCAACAACGTCGATCCCGCCAAGGGAACGGTCAACGTGACGCATGATCCGATCAAGGCGCTGGGCTGGCCGAAGATGAAAATGGAGTTTTCGGTTGAAAAAGGTGTCGATCTGTCCGGCATCAAGGCCGGAGACGCCGTCAAATTTTCTCTGAAACCCGAAGGCGAGGACAACTATGTCGTCGTCAAGATCAACAAGGCTAACTAAGGAGACGAACATGAGAAAAATCATCCTGGCTTTTGCCTTGGCATTGTTTGCCCTCCCTGCGTTCGCGCAGGGAGGCGGCGATGCCGCCTCCGCCCTGACGCCGATCAAACCGGAATATGTGTGCATGGTGAACAATGCAGCTTTCGACAAGCCACAGATTCCAGTCGAGGTTGGCGGAAAAACCTATTACGGGTGTTGTCCCATGTGTAAAGAGCGTCTTGCGAAAGACGCCAGCGCCAGAACAGCAACCGATCCCGTGAGTGGTAAAAGTGTAGACAAGGCCGAGGCGATTATTGGAAAAACTCCAGACGGGTCTGTGTATTACTTCGAGAATGAGGGTAATATGAAGCAATATAAAATCGCTTCACCCTCCGATGGGCATGAACCCATAAGCAATAAGGAGAAAACCGATGTTAAATGACGAAAAATGTAGCCATGGCAAATCCCATGGCCTTATACAGCATTTCTTGTCGTGGAAGGGCGTGTTTCTTACCCTGGTTCTGGCGGGGTTCAGCTACTATTTACTGACCCAGCACCTCGAACATCTCGCGGTGGCCTTGCCCTACCTGTTTTTACTGGCGTGTCCGTTGATGCATATCTTTGGTCACGGTCACGGGCATAAACATTCGAACGATAAGGAATAAGACGATGGCGCAGCAGCATGATCACGGACATCACCACAACGCGAGGTCGGATCATCATCCGGCAAAAGAAGATCATGCCTGCTGCACCCATCAGTCAAAGGTTTCTAAGACTCTTCCCGCTTTAGAATCGGGATCTGGAACAGTTTATGTCTGCCCCATGCATCCACAGGTACGACAAATCGGGCCTGGATCATGCCCGATTTGTGGTATGGCGCTTGAGCCAGAGGTCATGACAGGCGAAGAAGGCCCAAGCCACGAGCTGGCCGACATGACGCGCCGCTTCTGGATTGGTCTTGCATTGACATTGCCCGTTTTTGCGCTGGAAATGGGCGCGCATCTGACAAACCTGCATTTTGTAACGGGTTCTGTTTCCAATTTGATCCAGATGGCGCTGGCGACGCCCGTTGTGTTGTGGGCCGGATGGCCGTTCTTTACACGCGGTTGGGCGTCCATCGTTTCCCGCAACCTCAATATGTTCACGTTGATCGCCATTGGAACAGGCGTCGCATGGCTTTATAGCATGGTGGCCACCTTCGCGCCGAATGCCTTTCCTGAAGGCTTCCGGCGTATGGACGGCTCGGTTCCGGTTTACTTTGAGGCGGCTGCCGTCATCACTGTTCTTGTCCTTCTGGGACAGGTGCTGGAATTGCGGGCGCGCGAAAAAACGGGCGGCGCGATCCGTGCGCTCCTGAACCTTTCGCCGAAGATTGCCCGCCGCATCAATCAGGACGGGACAGAAGAAGATGTGCCGTTGAACCACGTTCATGTCGGCGATCATCTGCGGGTACGTCCAGGCGAGGCTGTGCCCATCGATGGGATTATCATTGAAGGTAAAAGCGCCGTCGATGAATCGATGGTCACCGGCGAGTCCATGCCTTCGGTAAAGGAAAACGGGGCAAGCGTCATCGGCGGCACAATGAACCAGACGGGCAGTTTCATCATGCAGGCGGAACGCGTTGGTGGTGATACCATGCTGTCGCGCATCGTGCAGATGGTGGCCGAAGCCCAACGCAGCCGCGCGCCCATCCAGCGTATGGCTGACCACGTTTCCGCATGGTTTGTGCCTGTCGTCATGCTTGTGTCCGTCATGGCGTTTTTGGTCTGGGCAGCATTTGGCCCGTCTCCTGCTTTTAGCTACGGCCTGATCGCGGCGGTAAGCGTTCTGATCATCGCCTGTCCATGCGCCTTGGGCTTGGCCACACCAATGTCGATCATGGTCGGCGTAGGACGTGGAGCGCAGGCTGGTGTTTTGATCAAAAACGCTGAATCCTTAGAGCGCATGGAAAAAGTCGATACGCTGGTTGTCGATAAGACGGGAACGCTGACGGAAGGCAAGCCAAGGGTCACAAAGATCGTTGCCGAAGGTTTATCCGAAGACGATCTGCTCTCCTTTGCCGCTTCGCTGGAACAGCCGAGCGAACACCCGCTAGCTCATGCCGTCGTGGTAGCGGCTAAGGAAAAAGGTTTGACTGTCGCTAGAGCCGAGGATTTTGACTCTCCCACAGGCAAGGGCGTTGTGGGCAAGGTCAATGGCCGCACCATGGCACTCGGCAATATCAAAATGATGACCGAGCTGAAGATCGATGTTTCCCATCTTGAAAAACAAGGCGACAAGCTGAGACAAGATGGTGCGACGGTTATCTTTGCCGCCTTGGATGGCAAGGCTGCCGGATTGCTGGCCATTGCCGATCCGATCAAGGAAACCACCCCGCAAGCCATCAAAGAATTGCGCGCTAGCGGAATTCATGTGGTGATGCTGACGGGTGATAATAAAACAACGGCGTTGGCTGTTGCCCGCAAGCTGGGAATTGGCGAAGTGGAAGCGGAAGTCCTGCCCGAAGATAAAAGCCGTATCGTCAAGGAGCTTCGTGAGAAAGGCCGCGTGGTTGCCATGGCTGGGGACGGCACGAATGACGCGCCCGCCCTGGCTGCTGCCGACATCGGTATCGCCATGGGAACAGGAACGGACGTAGCCATGGAAAGCGCGGGCATTACCCTCTTGCGGGGTGATCTGATGGGTATTGCGAAGGCACGCCTCCTGTCCGAGGCCGTAATGAGCAACATTCGTCAAAACCTTTTCTTTGCCTTTGCCTACAACGTGGCGGGTGTACCAGTGGCCGCTGGGGTTTTGTATCCGGTGTTTGGTCTGTTGCTCAGCCCCATTATTGCGGCAGCGGCGATGGCATTTAGTTCCGTATCGGTTATCGCCAATTCTCTCAGGCTTCGCAGAATTGGTCTATAAATGGTCGGAACCCTGAATTCTCAATGATATAAGGCGGTTATCGTAAAAGTAGGTGGAATATTAACGAAAGTTTGCTAAAATGGTCATCATGATGTTGAAGCGTCTCATATGCGCCTTTGTCGCGCTGAGTTTTGTCTTCGCCGGAACCCCCGTTCTGGCGGCGGCAAAAGGGATGCCATGCCCAATGATGAAAACGCATTCCGAGATGCAAAAATCCTCGGTGCAATCTGACATGTCCGGCATGAAAATGGATATGAAGGATTGCAACAAATGCCCGAAATCGGCAGAGAAGAAACAGGCCGAGAAAACCAAAAAAGGCGGCTGTTGCGACGATCAGGCATGTAATGCCAAATGTGCCGCCCTGAGCAGTGCGGGCGGACAATTGTTCCCATCCAGCGACATTCAATGGAATGGGCCAAATGCGAAGGAAAAGGTGACGTTTTTGCCGTACCTTTTGCCTCCGTCCCATTTCCTGAAAACACCCGAAAAACCACCCAAACATCTCTCGTAAAGGGCGAAGTGTGTCCGGATTTTGCGTTGATGTGAGCATCTCGCGCTAAAAATCCTGATATCCGGCCCTCTTTGCACTGCGGTTTTGCGATCTTTCGCGGAGCCGACCGAACGCATACGAGAGGTTTATCATGATTAGAATTTTAATACTTATTATGCTGATCGGTTTCAGCATTGCGGCTCCCGCCCACGCGGCGGAAAAAGCCAAGCCCTCTGCGTCAGAGACGCAGGGACAAAACGAAGCCCGCTTCGGGTTACTGCTGGAAAAATTGAAGCAGCATCCTGAAATCCAGGCCTATGTCAGTCGCGCGGAATCCTCGCAATACAATGCGACGGGCGAATTGGGTTTACCGGATCCGATGCTGTTTATCCAAGAGCAGGATTACCCCATCGGCTCCAGCATGTCGCGCGATCAAGAGCAGAAGATGATCGGCTTTAAGCAGGTCATTCCAGCTTTTGGAACACGCGGAGCCAAATCCGACCGTCTGGGGGTTGAATCCCGTAAAAACAAGCTGCTCGGCGATTACGCCTACGCAGTGATGAAATCTCAACTTATCGCCGCGTTGGCCAATTTGGCGCGCATTGAAGAGCAGGAAAAATTATTGTCGCAACAGGCGTCGTTATTCGGCTCCGAACGGACGAGCCTGAAAGGGCGGATCGCTGCCAACCAGGCATCGCAAAGCCAGCTTTCGCTGAGCGAGGCCGACAGCACTGATGTTTCGCTAATGCGTGCCGATCTTGAGGAGGAAAAGCATGAGATCATGGCGATGCTTGCCAACATGGTTGGCGAGACACCGGATGCCCCGCTTCCTGCGATCGACAAAATTGCCTGGGATCAGGATGTTGCGAAAACATACCCCGTTCAGGTCGCCGCGCAGGATATTGAAATGGCGCGTAAGGACGTTGATCTGCGCGAATCCGAGTTCAACCCAAATTTTGAGGTACAGGCTAGTTATGGACGCATGAATGGCGGCGATAACGCCGGAACAATCATGGTGGGGATGAGTATTCCGCTTTGGGCCGCGCAGAACCAGCAACCCAAATTATCGGGCGCGAAATCGAGCGTGCGCGCGGCGGAGGCCGATCAGGAAAACACCAAGCGCCAGACGTTGCAGAAATTAACCCATCTTGAATCTCAGATCGACGCCAGCGACCGCAAGATCGAGTTGCTCAAACATAAAGAATCCCTCCTGAACGCATCACGCGGTGCGCAAGCCAGGGAATATGAGGCGGGAAAAAGCGATCTTTCCATGCCCTTAAAGACACGGCGCGACATGGTGTCCGTCCGTTACCAACTGGCGGCGGAACGGGCGAAACGCACCACGCTGATCGCCGATTTCAACCACTACTTCCTCGAAGGAGAAGAAAAATGAAAAAACTGCTGAGCATCCTTGCCGTTTCAATGCTGCTGATGACGGGGACAACTTATGCCGCTGACGCGTCCGATCCAGCAAATACGCCGTCGCCGCTTACCGTCGAACAAGCAGCGCAGATGCTGCATGAAGGAAAACCTATTTATTCCTGCCCCATGAAGATGACCTGGTTTTCCGATAAGCCAGGGCAATGCCCGTGCTGCACGCTGCCTCTAGAAAAAGTGAAGGATATTAAAGACGGCCAGGCCGTGCTGGAAGAAAGTAGCTCCGGCATGCAGATGGATATGAAAGACATGAAAATGATGGAGAGTAAGTAATGAAAAAGCCGTTTCCGCTTCTGATCGGATCAATCCTCTGCGTCAACGCCGTGCTGAATGGTTTTGGCACGGTCACGGCATTCAGTCCTCATGCCAGCAGTATTCAAAAGATTTTTGGAGTAGGCATTGCGCATGCCGAGGAAGCGGTGGCTGTTAAATACACCTGTCCGATGCATCCGCAGGTCATATCCGATACGCCAGGAAAATGCCCGATTTGCGGTATGGATTTGGTGCAAGTCGCCGCTTCCAGTGGTTCGCATGAGGAAAAAAGAGATGTAAAGGCTGCCGTCACCGACCAGAAAGACCGAAAGGTTCTTTACTGGTACGATCCGATGGTGCCGGAAAAGCGTTTCGACAAACCTGGAAAATCGCCTTTCATGGATATGGATCTGGTGCCTAAATACGCCGACGAGATACAAGGCGACGCCTCCGGTAAGCCTGTGATTACCATCAGCGCGGATACCACTCAGAAAATGGGCGTGCGCACGGAAAAGGTGACCAAGGGGAGCTTTGCCAAAACCATCCGTGCGACCGCTATCGTCATGGAAAACGAACGTGGCCGTTGGGAGTTGTTCAGCCAGGTTGAAGGAAGGGTTGAAGATTTGCGCTATAGCGCTGTCGGCGATCGTGTCAAAAAAGGCGATGTCTTTTATTACCTTTACAGTCCGGAGCTTTTGTCCCTGCAAAATGACTTTGTCGCCGCGCGCAAGGCGGGACTTCAGGATTTGGCGCAAGCCGCAAAGAAGAGAATGAAACTGTTGGGGGTCGACGATACGGTAATCGCCGATCTTTCAAAGGGCGGCAGGGCTTTTGAGAAAATACCGTTTTATGTTCCGGCAGACGGGGTTCTGGCTCAACTTGATATTCGTAACGGCTATTACCTGAAAGCCAATGACCAGGTTGGCCGTATTCAAGACCTGTCAACGGTCTGGCTGGAAGCCGCAGTGCCGGAAAAGGATATGGCGGTGATCAAGGAAGGCGATACTGCTGAGATCGCGGTTGGCCTGCAGAAATATGACGGCAAGGTCGATTATATCTATCCAACCATTGATGCCGAGGCGCGTACCGGAAAGGTGCGCCTGATCGTCGATAACAAGGACGGGGTCTTGCGTCCGGCTTCTTATGCCGCCGTGACCTTTGCAACAGGCGTCATGACGGAGCAATTAACCGTCCCAAGCGAGGCCGTCTTACGGAATACTGAAGGCGAGCATGTCATCGTGGCTATAGGAAACGGGAAATTTCAGGCGCGTAGCGTCAAGACGGGCGGCGTCAGCGCGGGTCGCACTGAAATTATTTCCGGCCTTGAGGACGGCGACGATGTTGTCGTCAGTGCGCAATTTTTGATCGACTCTGAATCCTCGCTCCAGGAATCCTTGGGTAAATTTTCTGGAGGCCAGCAATGAGCGATATTTCACATGATCCGACAAAATCTTTCGTTGCTCGCGTGATCGACTGGTCGGTCAATAACCCGTTGATGATCTCTATTCTGGCCTGCATGATCCTGATCGGCGGGATTTTCGCCGTGCAGCGCATGCCGCTCGACGCCATTCCCGATCTTTCCGATACGCAAGTGATCGTGCGAACGGATTTCGAAGGACAGGCACCGCAGATCATCGAAAATCTGGTGACCTATCCATTATCGTCCGCCATGCTGGGATTGCCCCGCACCAAAATCGTGCGCGGATTTTCAATGTTCGGCGCATCCTTTGTATATGTGATCTTTAAAGACGGCACCGATCAATATTGGGCGCGCTCTCGTGTCTTGGAAGCTCTTTCCAAGGTTCAGTCTGCTTTGCCATCCGCCGCCAAAGTACAGATCGGCCCCGACGCCACGGGTGTGGGCTGGGTCTATCAATATGCGCTTGTCGATAAAAGCGGCAAACATGATTTGGCGCAGTTGCGTAGTTTGCAGGACTGGTTTCTGAAATTCGAACTGGCGACCGTCCCTGGCGTATCCGAAGTCGCCAGCGTTGGCGGCTTTGTCAAAGAGTATCAAGTTCTGATCGATCCCATGAAGTTGCGTGCCTTCGGAATTCCCCTGATGCGGATTCAAGAAGCGCTCAAGGCATCCAGCCAGGAAGCAGGCGGACGTGTGATCGAACAGGCCGAAACTGAATTCGTGATCCGCTCCAAGGGTTATGTCACAGGGATTTCCGACCTTGAAAAAATCGCGCTGAAAGCCAAAGACGGCACGCCCGTTCGTCTTGCGGACGTGGCGCGTATTATTGAGGGGCCGGAATTGCGGCGCGGCGTCACGGAGCTTAACGGCGAAGGTGAAGTCGTTTCCGGCATTATCATCATGCGGCCAGGCGGCAACGCGCTCGATGTGATCAAAGCCGTCAAACAAAAGATCGAAACCCTGAAGCCAGGCTTGCCGGAGGGCGTCGAGATTGTATCCGTCTATGATCGCGCGCCGTTGATCGAAGGTTCAGTCGAATATTTGAGCCATAAGCTGATCGAGGAAGCGATTGTTGTGTCTTTGGTTTGCCTGATCTTCCTGCTGCATGTCCGCTCATCTTTTGTGGCAATCATCACTTTACCACTCGGCGTATTGGCGGCATTCATCGTTATGTCGGCACAAGGCATTACGGCCAATATCATGTCGCTCGGCGGAATCGCCATTGCCATCGGCGCGATGGTGGATGCTTCCATCGTCATGGTCGAGAACGCGCACCGGAAGCTCTCGGAGCTGAAAAAAGACGCAAGTGTGGAAGAAAAACGCACGGCATTACTGCTGGCGGCAAAAGAGGTCGGCCCAGGGCTATTCTTCTCGTTGCTTATTATCACCGTATCATTCCTGCCCGTCTTCGCGCTGACAGGACAATCCGAGCGATTGTTCAGCCCGCTGGCCTTTACCAAGACCTATTCGATGGCGGCGGCAGCCATTCTTTCGGTGACGGTAGTGCCGTTATTGATGCTTTGGCTTATTCGCGGGAAGATTCTACCCGAAGAGCGTAATCCCCTTAATCGATTCTTTATTGCGATCTATAAACCCGTTCTGGCACTGGCCTTGCGGGTTAAATGGATCACCCTCGGATTGGCAGGATTGCTGCTGCTCAGTATGGCGTGGCCGATCATGCACACGGGCAGCGAATTCATGCCTGCGCTTTATGAAGGCGATCTGCTTTATATGCCGACGACACTACCTGGCGTGTCTGTTACCAAGGCCAAGGAGCTGGTGGCGACCACCAACCGCCTGATCAAAACCGTGCCGGAGGTGGAGACCGTATTCGGCAAGGCGGGACAGGCGGAAACGGCGACCGACCCTGCGCCGATCTCCATGATCGAAACCTGGGTGCATTTAAAGCCCCGTGAGCAATGGCGCAAAGGCTTAACCACCGAGATGCTGATCAAGGAGATGGATGCGCTCACGAAAATGCCAGGTCTGGTCAATAGCTGGGGTTATCCGATCAAAATTCGCATGGATATGGTGACGACGGGCATTCGCACGCCTGTGGGCATCAAGGTTTCCGGCGCGGATCTGAACACCATCGGTCAGATAGCGGTTGAAGTCGAGCAAGCGGTCAAGACTGTGCCAGGCACACGCTCGGCCTTCGCCGACCGCGTTGTCGGGGCAAAATATCTTGAGATCGAACCGAACCGCGATGCCTTGGGACGCTACAACGTCGATCTGGGAACGGTACAGGATGTCATCGCTACGGCTTTGGGTGGCATGAAGCTCTCGGAATCTGTGCAAGGACGTGAGCGATACGGCATCATGCTGCGCTACGATAGGCCTTTCCGCGAGAACGCGGATGATCTTCAAAATATCCTTGTCGACACGCCCGACGGGGCGCAAGTGCCGCTGGCGACGCTGGCGACGATTAAATTTGCGCCAGGGCCGCAAATGATCGTTTCAGAAAACGCGCGTCTGAATGGCTGGGTCTTTGCCGATATTGCGGGGCGGGATATCGGTAGCTATGTGAAGGAGGCTCAGCGCATCGTGGCCGAGAAGGTCAAACTGCCCGCCGGATATTCTATCGGCTGGTCGGGACAATTCGAACAGATGCTGGAGGCACAGGCGCGGCTTGACATCGCCATTCCGGCAACGATCGGCATTATATTTATCTTGCTGATCATGCATTTTGGCAGGCTGGATCGTACTTTGATGGTGATGCTGTCCTTGCCGTTCGGGCTGGTGGGTGGCGTCTGGACGCTGTATTTGGCGGGTTACAATTTCTCGGTCGCCGTTGCCGTCGGCTTTATCGCTCTTGCAGGTATTGCCGTTGAGACAGCCGTTGTCATGCTGATCTATATCGATCAGCAGGTGCGTCACCATCCACCGCAAAATCGGACGGATTTGTTCAAGGCTGTCATGCATGGTGCGGCCTTACGGGTAAGGCCTAAATTGATGACTGTGTCAGTCATTATCGCAGGGTTGTTGCCGATCTTCTTTACCGAAGGATTGGGATCAGATGTGATGCGCCGGATCGCCTTGCCCATGGTCGGCGGGATGGTAACAACTACGCTGTTGACGCTGATCGTTATTCCCGTGATTTACTTTATTTATCAGTCACGACGGCTCAAAGAGGCGGATCACTGAATGTCACAACAAAACTTATTAAAAAAGATAGCAAAAACCTTTGCTTCAATCTTTCTTACGGCAATCAGACATCGATCGCGTTGGTTTTCCAAATATCCTGCGCCAAAGCCATAAGCAGCGCGTGACGCTTGTCGATGGTAGCGGCATCCCATGTCGGGAACGCGGCTAGCTTTTCGTTGATCCGCGACACCGAGCTATTTTGTCCGATGGTAGCCAGTCCCGCCATGGAACGGGTCAGGTAGTTGTTGCAATCGCGGTAGATTTTTAGCTTCTCGGCATAGAAATTATTACCCGCGATGATGTTATGGGGCTTTTCCAGCAGGGTCAGGTTGCCAAGGCGGGTTTTATAGTCGTCATACAAGGCTTCGGGGTTTTGCGCCGTCCATGCCGCGCGCAGCTCGACGGTGGGGGTGTCAGGCAGGATATGCTCGATCTCCAGCGTCGTGTACGGCTCCAGGCTGCCAGCGACTTTCACGCCGCTGAAAGCCAGATCGACGTGCTGTGCCAGCCGCGCCAGCAGATATCGGGTGCGGTATTGTTGCATGGAATACAGCGAGAAGCGTTTGAGGGCATCGGACAATTCCTGTGCCTTGCCGTCCATATTCTTTTGGAAATGATCGGCGACAAAGGCGTTGATTTTTTCTTTTTGCGCGGCGGCGTCGCCAAGAGCGGCAATACCGCGCATTTCATCGGCCCAGGTCGAGAAATTCTTTTCCAAGTCCTTCGTCGGGGTCTTGGTGAAGATGTAATAGAACAGGAAGCTCTCAAGCTGCGTGACGAAGTGGTCGAACAAAGGCTTGGGCAGCGGGGCCGCGGCCAACAGCAATACATAGTGCAGGCTGAATGCGCCGCCCGCCAGCCGTTTCAGGCTGTCCATGGCAAGGCTGGCCTTGCCGTCATTGCCAAGGCCATCTGTGAAGTTGATGTAATGCTCGACGTTGCGGATAACCTTGCGCACGAATTCAAAGGGTTTCCCTGCGTAATCGCACAGCGCCGCGTTGTCCTTGTTGATGAACCAGTCGTAGATTTTATCTTCGTAGATGACGCTTTCGCCTTTTTCATTCTTGACCGGATAATTGGCCATCAGGAAATAGCGCAGGAAGCGGAGCGGTTTTTCTTTGCCTTTTTCGAGCGGGCTGGTGATCTTTTTCCATTCGTCCTTGAGCTTGGAAAACTGATCGGGCGTCACTTGCGTGAAGAGAAGGTTTTTCAGCAAGTCCATCGAGTTCAGACCGACGCCGCGCTCGTTGATCGTCTCGAAAATTTTGAGCGCGCTGCTGACATCCGTGGAAATCTGGATGAACACGACGTTGGTGGCCAGGTAAAACCAGTATTTCTTGAGCTTGGTGACATCGTCGTAATTGTCTTGTAGATAGCGGTACAGGGTCGCGTAGGCATTGACGAGGTTTTCCAGCGATCCGAAGCTGGTGATGCCCGCCGCCATGATGCCGGAGCGCACGGCCATGGGTTCGCCGTTGATTTCCACCAACTTGGCCATGACCTCGCTGGCGTTCTCGTAACGCGGATCCAGCTTGAGACGGGTTTCAATGCCGCTGCTGGTCGTGTAGCTATCGGAGATCAGGCGGTTGAGGAGCTGGGCTTCCGGTTCCTTTTGCAACAAATGCCGCAGGGCGCAGAGCAACAGGAAAAACGTCGTCAGGCGTTGCTGGCCGTCGATGACTTCGTATTGGCTTTTCTGTTCCGTGGGCGAGACCAGCACCGTGCCGATGAAATATTCCCGCGTCGAGCCGGTGTCGAGCTGCTCGTTGATGTCCTCAAGGAGCTGGTTGACCTCTTTGTCCGTCCAGACGTATTCACGCTGGTAATCAGGAATGATGTAGAAACACTCCCTGAAGGCTTCCTCGATGCTGTATTTGTGATTCTCTATGCGGGCCATGGTTCCTCATTTTCGTATTGCCTGTTTTTACCACAGCCCGTGAAAAAGTCCCAGATTGGATCGCCGGAAGGGTAATAGTGACGTCCGATAATTATTAATGCAGCTTCTGGCGCTCGTAATCTTCAATAATGTCAGCGGCAGCGTTCCATATATTTTTAATCCATGGCGAGATGTAAGTGAAGCGTCGATAGTGGTCTTCACCCGCAGCCATCATGCGCAGCTCTCTGGCAACGGTTTTTGACGCATCTGGCACGGAATCCAGGGCATCCTGCATGGGGCTGAAATCTTCGTCGTCGGTCATAAACACTCCCTTCGTTTGAAAGTAAACGATCTCCAGAGCGGACTCTGGAGATCGGGGTGTTTATAACCGTCATGGACGGCGCAGCGTGTTTACGCTTGCGCGCTGTTGTATTCCGCCGCCACCCCGACCATAGGTCGAGAGGCGCATCGGTTTACGGGCTGATGCATGCCCGCCATGAGAGGTTATAAAGCCCCGAAACAGCCTTTTTCGCTGTTCTGTCAGCAAAGTAGCGAATAACGGCCAGATTGGCAATTTGTTTAGGCGGGAAAACGCTTTATTGAGCGTCTTTCTGTTGACTTCATGCCCAATCGAAGCGTTCATGGAATAAGCCGCTGGAGGATAATATGAAATTACATTTTCCCTGGAATCAGATTGAAAAAGCCCTCGAAGAGGTCAGAACCGCCGCTACTGCCAGAACACTTTATGAGGCCGAAACCGGAAAAGGCTTGTGGCTGGTGGGCGACGAAGGCGTGTATTTGATGCCGAACACCACGGACGGGGTTCATCACCGCAAACTGACAGAAAAGGATCGCCGTTTGGTCGTGTATGCCAAGGAATGCGATCCCACGAAACTGGACTTCGACACATGGTGGGAAAACAAACGCACCTCTTTTGGCGGCGATGATGGCGTTGAATTTTTCGATCTGGCGGAGATCGAACGGCTGGCGTCCACCGCACCCAAAGGCGCGCCTAAATATCTGGTCGCGGAAATCTCACCCCAGCAAATCGCCTTGAGCGTGGAATAAGTTTTTACGATTGTACGATTTCATAGCGGCCTGTTTTTCTGGCTCCAACGAAGCGGATTTTTCCTGCGTCTTTCAATCCCTCGATATCTCGCTTGGCTGTTTTGAGAGCTACTTCAAAATGCTCCGATATGTCCTCCGCGCGGGCTTTACTCTTTCGCCTGAGCAAGATCAAATACCATCTTTGACGCTCGTTCAGTGATTTTATAGGGACATTTATAGGGACATTTTCCCCAGCGTTTATATCGGCGTAGACGGGCATTTCCGGCTCCGGCGCGGTCGCTAGCGCATGGCTGGAGAGCAGCCGGAAAGCATCCCACAAATCTTCCCCGCCGATCTGCACGAGGATGAATTTCAGGATGCTCGGTGACGAGCGCGCGAGCAGCAGCAAATGGCCGGAGGATGGCGTATTTCTAGCCTGATACCAGTTTTTAATCGCGCGCAAATTTGCATTGGTCAATTGCCCGATCCGCTTCACGGCGGAAGGTGTGTCGCCGAAATCCTGGCGTAGCGCCGAGGCGACGATTTGCGCCAGTTCTGCGTCGGAAATGGCCTTCGGTTTGACCGGAAAAAGTTGGTCCTTTTTTGATTGAGACATTTTATTCGCTCCTTGGTTATGATTCCAAAGAGCGGCCATACGGCGGCTGGCGATAGGTAGTGTCTAAATCGGAAAGAACGAGCGAATGGATAGGTGGAATAATTCGGGAGGGTCAAACAACGACAGGCAACGTCGCCGCGCGGCTATGTATGTGCGCATGTCGACCGACCACCAGAAATACTCGACCGAAAACCAGGCCGACGCGATCCGAGACTATGCCGCCCATCGCCAGATCGACATCGTCAAAACCTATGCCGATTCCGGCAAAAGCGGTTTGAGCCTCGACGGACGGGACGCCCTTCAAAATCTGATTGCCGACGTTCAGTCGGGGCAAGCGGATTATAGCGTCATTCTCGTTCTTGACGTGACCCGTTGGGGGCGGTTCCAGGACGCGGATGAAAGTGCCTATTATGAATATCTCTGCCGCCGTGCGGGCATTGACGTGCAATATGTCGCTGAGCAGTTTGAAAACGACGGCAGCCCTGTTTCCACCATCGTCAAGGGCGTGAAACGCGCCATGGCGGGCGAATATAGCCGCGAATTATCCGGCAAGGTCTTCGCGGGGCAATGCCGCCTGATCGAACTGGGTTTTCGTCAGGGTGGCCCAGCCGGATACGGTCTGCGCCGTGTGCTGGTGGATGAACACCGTCAGCCCAAGGGAACGCTCAAGCGTGGCGAACACAAATCCCTGCAAACCGACCGCGTTGTCCTGGTCGCGGGGCCGGACGACGAAGTGGCAACGGTGCGCTGGATTTACCGCGCCTTCACCGAAGAGGGTTTGCTGGAGTCCCAGATTGCCACGCGCTTGAATATGCAAGGTCTTAAAACCGACCTTGGCCGCGAATGGACGCGCGGCGTTGTCCACACCATCCTCACCAATGAAAAATACATCGGCAACAACGTCTTTAACCGCCGTTCTTACAAGCTGAAAAAGCGCCGCGTCGAAAACTCACCGGAGATGTGGGTGCGCGCGGACGGCGTGTTCGAGGCCATTATTGAGCCGAGGTATTTTTTTGCCGCGCAAGGCATCATCCGTGAACGCAGTCGCAGATTTTCGAACGACGAAATGCTGACCAAGCTACGCATGTTGCATGAAAGGCAAGGCTGGCTGTCCGGCATCCTGATCGATGAAACGGACGATATGCCCTCCAGCAGCGTTTATGCCCACCGTTTCGGGGGCCTAAGCCAAGCCTACAAGCTGATCGGCTACGATCCTGGGCGTGACATGCGCTATATCGAGGACAACAAGCGGCTGCGTCAGATGTATCCGGATGTGGTCGAAGGCGTCATTCACAAAATTCAGGAATATGGCGGTCACGTTCACCGCGAGGTGCAGAATGATTTTCTGATCGTCAACAACGAGATCAAAGCCTCGCTGGTGATCTGCCGCTGCGCCCAGACGCCGACGGGCAGCAATCGCTGGAAAATCCAGCTCGACACGGGATTGATGCCGGACATCACCATTGTCGTGCGCATGGAGGCGGATAACCGCGAAATCCTCGATTATTACCTGATCCCCGCCATCGACGTGGAAAACCCACAGATACGCCTTGCGGAAAACAACCACCTGTCGCTTGACGCTTATCGTTTCGATGATCTTGAACAGTTCTTCATGATGGCGGAGCGTGCCGCCTTGCCGGAGGCCGCATGACAAAAAGCAAAGGCAAACGCGCCTCCGAGATCAAAATGATCCCGATTGAGAAGATCAACATTCTCAATCCCCGTGTGCGGAATCAAAAAGTGTTCATGGAAATTGCCACAAACATGACCCAGGTGGGTATGAAACGTCCGATCACAGTGACACCCAGCCGCGCCAAGATCGAGGGCAAGGATTACGATCTGATCTGTGGCCAGGGCCGGATCGAAGCGTTTGTGGCCGTGGGGCAAAAGGAAATCCCCGCCATCGTCATCGACGCCAGCGAGGAACAGGCGTTGATCATGAGCCTGGTTGAAAACCTTGCCCGCCGCCAGCACCGCGCCAACGATCTGCTGCAAGGCATCGAGATTTTGCAAAAGCAAGGCTATGATGTGCAGCAAATAGCAGACAAGACAGGGTTGGCGAAGGATTACGTCAGCGGCGTTTTGAATTTGATGGAGCGTGGCGAAGAACGGCTGCTCTCCGCTGTTGAGGCCGGACACATGCCAATCACGCTGGCCATCCGCATCGCGGAGAACCCCGAAGATGAACAGCGCGCCTTGCATGAGGCGTATGAAACCAAACAACTGCGTGGCAATCGCCTGTTGCTGGCCAAGCGCTTGATCGACACGCGCAAGCGGCGCGGAAAAACCTTTCTTGATGAGCGTGGTAAACGCACGAAGCGGGATAAAGGTGACAAAGCCATATCCGTGCAGGATGTATTGAAGGTTTATCAGCGTGAGGTTGACCGCAAGCGCCTGCTGACGCGCAAGGCCGACGCTGTGTCCAACCGCATGTTGTTCGTGACCGAAGCCCTGCGGCAGCTTTTTCAGGATGAGCATTTCAACACGCTGCTGCGCGCGGAAGGGCTGACGACGCTGCCCAAACCATTGGCTGGACTTATGGATGAGAAAGGCCGCGTGCATGGCTAAGGAACCACGGCAGAAAACGAAAATCCCCAAAGGGGAGATCAAGGCGGGCTTTGATAAACAAACCATAGACCTTGGCATCGACCAGATCGTGTCGATCAAAATGGTGACACCCGCGGCCCGCAAAAGCCCCAAATACCATCAAATCCTGGCATCCATCCGCGAGGTTGGGGTGATCGAGCCGCCCGTGGTCAGCCGCGATCCGCATTCGCGTAACAAATACATTCTGCTCGACGGCCACATGCGCGTCGAGGCGCTTAAGGAACTGGGCGAAACGGAAGTAACGTGCCTCGTGTCCACCGACGACGAAGCCTTCACCTACAACAAGCATATCAACCGTCTCTCGACCGTCATGGAACACAAGATGATCCTGCGCGCGATCGAGCGCGGTGTGCCAGAGGCGAAGATCGCGGCGGCGCTGAATATCGATGTGCGCAGCATTGCCACCAGGCGCGATTTGCTCAATGGCATTTGCCCCGAAGCCGCCGAGCTTCTCAAGGACAAGATGGTGCCGATTGCGTCATTCCCGATCTTGAAGCGCATGAAGCCTTTCCGCCAGATCGAGGCCGCCACGCTGATGAATGACGCTGGCACCTATTCAAAAACCTATGCCCGCGCGCTGCTGGCGGCCACGCCCAAGGATCAGCTCATGGATCCGGAAAAACCGAAAAAGATTAAAGGGCTGGACGAGGAACAAATGGCGCGCATGGAAAGCGAGATGGAGAGCCTCCAGCGCGAATATCGCTTGATCGAGGAAAACTACGGCAAGGACGTCCTCAACCTGACGCTGACCAAGGGCTATCTCGGCTCGCTGTTGGGCAACGCCAAGATCGTGCGCTATCTGGCGCAAAACCACGCCGACATCCTGACCCAATTCCAGAAGATTGCTGATATTACCTCGCTGGCCAAGGAAACGGCGGCGTGACGGGCGTTTAGTGGGGAGGCTTTCTTTTTGCCCCTTGAAAAGAAAGAAAATGGTTAAAAACCTTCTTTTATCCCCAAATATGGCGATTTCCCTTATTTAACGGCTTTACAAAGAAAGTCTATTTATCTATTCTTTCTTTCGTCGAATCACAAAGAAAGGATAGCCAGCCATGTCCGGCGATAACAGCCGCCTCGGCTCTTATATACGGTGTAGCGTCGCAGGGGAAACCTACCAGGCTTTCCTGCCGCCCGCGCTGCCGCCCCAGCCGCCCCTGAATCTGCTGGGGTTGCAGGGGTTGTTGTCCAAGGCCAATCAGGCGCTGGGCAAGCTCGATGCCGTGGCCGACATCCTGCCGGACAGTAATCTGCTCCTTTATTATTATGTGCGCAAAGAGGCCGTGCTGTCGTCCCAGATTGAAGGGACGCAATCCTCGCTGGCTGATCTTCTGCTTTATGAAAGCGACGAAGCGCCCAGCGTTCCCGTGGATGATGTTGTGGAAGTATCGTCCTATGTTGCGGCGCTTGAGCATGGCCTCGCGCGCGTGCGTGAAGGCTTCCCTGTATCGCTGCGCCTGATCCGCGAGATGCATGCGATCCTGCTTTCCAAGGGACGCGGCAGCAACAAACAGCCAGGCGAGTTTCGTACATCGCAAAACTGGATCGGCGGATCGCGCCCTGGCAATGCCGCTTTCGTGCCGCCGCCGCCGGATCGGCTGATGGAATGTCTCGACGCTTTCGAGAAATATCTGCATCTGGAGGAACGCTCCTATGCCGCGCTCATCGATGCAGGGCTGATCCACGTCCAGTTTGAAACCATCCACCCGTTCCTCGACGGCAACGGGCGCATTGGCCGTTTGCTCATCACGTTCTTCCTGATGATGATGGGCGATCTGCGTCAGCCGAATTTGTATTTGAGTTTGTTTTTCAAGAACAATCGTCAGGAATATTACGCGCGCCTCGGCGCTGTCCGCACGGCGGGCGATTGGGAGGGCTGGCTGGATTTTTTCCTGCATGGCGTTGCCGAAACCTCCAATCAGGTTGTTGCCACCAGTCAGGCGATTTCTGCGCTGTTCAAGGCCGATAACGACAAGATCGCTGCCCTGAAACGCGCGGGGATAACGGCGCGGCAGGCACATGCCCAGCTTCAAAAAGTGGCGATCTCGAACGCCATCAATATGGCGGCTGCACTCGATGTCAGCGTTCCCACCGCGCGTCTGGCGCTGAATAACCTGAAAGAGCTTGGGATCGTGAAGGATATCAGCGGCTCCGGCAAGGAACGCCTTTATATTTACACCGCGCTGATCGATCTGCTGGAACAAGGCGCGGAGCCGATTGCGCTCGGAAAGGAAGCTGTTTAATGACCAACAAAAATCAGGCCGCACAGAAAGCGGCGCAAACAGCTCCTAAAACCTATACGCCATATCAGGGGCAGTATTTTGCCCATGCCCTGACGCTGGACGGCCAGACGGAAGATACGATTTCACGCTCTATCGCTAGCGCAAAGGTGGACATGAATCCGCACCAGGTCGAAGCCGCGCTGTTCGCGCTGCGTTCACCGCTCTCTCAAGGTGTTATCCTCGCGGATGAAGTTGGTCTCGGTAAAACCATCGAGGCCAGCTTGGTCATCGCCCAGAAATGGGCGGAACGTCAGCGCAAAATTTTGCTGATTGTGCCTGCCATGCTGCGAAATCAATGGGCGCAGGAGTTGAGCGAAAAGTTTTCCATGCCAACAACGATCATGGAAACCTCCAGCTATAATGCCGCCAAGAAGGCCGGAAAGTTGAATCCCTTTGAAAGTGACAGGATCGTCATCTGCTCCTATGAGTTTGCCGCCAGCAAGGATGTTGACGTCAAAAACATCGACTGGAACCTCGTTATCTTTGACGAAGCGCACAAGCTGCGCAACGTCTGGCAGAAGGAGGCCAACAAGGCCAAAAAGGCCAAGAAGTTACAAGTGGCCCTGGACGGCAAAAAGAAAATGCTGCTATCCGCAACGCCTCTACAAAACTCGCTGTTGGAGCTTTATGGCCTTGTTTCCATCATCGATCCTCATTTCTTTGGCAGCGCCGATGCTTTCAAGGCGCAATATGTCGGCGGCAGAGCCACCGCGCAGAACCTCGATATTCTCAAGCACCGTCTGAGCAGAGTTTGCAACCGTACCCTGCGCCGTCAGGTGCAGCAGGAAGGCGGCATTAAATTTACCAAGCGGCATTCCATTGTGGAGGACTTCCGTCCCAGCCAGGAAGAGCTTGATCTTTATGAAAACATCTCCAGCTATCTACAGCGTGACGACATCGCCTCGATCAAGCCTGGGGCGCGTCACCTCGTAACTCTCGTTATCCGCAAAATTCTAGCCTCATCGTCCTTCGCCATCAGCGGAACGCTGGAGAAGATGATCGAACGCCTCGAAAGCGGCCTGCCCAACATCGACACGGACACGCTGGACGACATTGAAAACGTCAAGGAAATCGCCGAGGAGCTGGATATTGACGAGGATGAAGACGGCGAAAAGGCCGACGCCAATGCCCTCAAGAAAGAAATCGAGGAGTTGAAATCCTATCAGGTTCTCGCCAAGCGCATACAACAAAACGAAAAAGGTAACGCGCTTCTGAAGGTTCTGGATCGAGCCTTCGCCCGCGTGATCGAGTTGGGCGGCAAACGCAAGGCCGTCATCTTCACAGAATCCTGCCGCACACAGGCGCACCTGAAAGAATTACTGGAAGCTAACGGCTATAAGGGTGAGATCGTCCTGCTCAACGGGTCGAACAACGATCCGGAATCAAAGCGCATTTATCAGGAATGGCAGGAACGCCATGCGGGGTCGGATAAAGTCTCTGGCTCCAAGACGGCGGACATGAAGGCGGCCATTGTCGAAGAATTTAAGAACAAAGCCACCATTCTGATCTCCACCGAATCCGGTGCGGAGGGCGTGAACATGCAATTTTGTTCTCTGCTCATCAACTACGATTTGCCTTGGAACCCGCAACGTGTCGAGCAGCGCATTGGCCGTGTCCACCGTTACGGGCAAGAATGTGACGTTGTAGTCGTCAACTTTCTCAACAAGGGCAACAAAGCCGATCAGCTTGTCTTCGAGTTACTTGACCGTAAATTCAAGTTATTCGAGGGTGTTTTCGGGGCCAGCGATGAAATTCTGGGTGCAATTGAATCCGGTGTCGATGTTGAGCAGCGGATCAACGGAATCCTGCAAAAATGCCGTCACACCAATGAGATTGAACAGAGCTTCACCCAGCTCCAGCTTGACCTGGACGGCTTGATTGAGGCCCGTGAACAGGACGCCCGCCGCACGTTGCTGGAACATTTTGATCCCGATGTCGTGCGCCGCCTACAAAGCCGCCGCAGCCGCATGGATTTTGCGCTCAATGCTTATGAAGAGCAGCTTATGACTATGGTGCGCGCTGTTCTGCCGGAGGCAGAATTCGACGACATTAGCTTTAAATATAACGGGGAACAATTCTTCCTGAAATGGAAGGAAGCCGAACAGCAGGAAGGCCATTTCTTCCGTATCGACCACGGTCTGGCCGGAGAGGTTGTCAGTAAGGCTAAATCCATGACGCTTGCTCCCGCCACTGTGCGTTTTCATTACGACCGCTACGGCATGCAGCTCGCCGACCTGAAAGAATTCCGTGGCAAGTCGGGATGGCTTGTTCTGTCAAAACTAAATCTGGAATCTCCTGTCAGCACAGTCGAGCATATGGTGGCGGCGGCAAAAACGGACGATGGACAGGTTTTTGACGGCGATCTCTGCTGCCGCCTCATGCTGGTTCCGTCCGAGGTTGTTGGAGCGTTACCTGGGGAACCACCCGCCGATCTTTCCACCGTCGCGGATCAGATTGTTCAGGCTTTCTTGAAACGCGCCAATGACGAGAACGCACAGTATTTCGATGAGGAGCGCGATAAGCTCGAACGCTGGGCAGAAGACACCAAGCAGGCTATGGAGCAAGAAATCAAAGCCTTGGAAAAAGAAATCCGTGAGGCCAAGAAGCTGGCGCGCAGTTTATCCACGCTTGATGAAAAGACAAAGGAACAGCGTCGCATCAAGAAAATGGAAAAAGACCGCGACGACAAAATGCTGGAATTCTTCAACACCCGCAAGCAGGTGGATGAGAAAATGGAAGAGCTTCTTGATACCATTGAAGCGAATTTAAACTTGAATCCGTCCCAAGAACCGATCTTCATGGTTCGGTGGGAACTGGTATAAAGAAAGTAGGATTACAATGGCGAAAAAACAAAAATTAGAGCTGACATGGATCGGCAAGGAGAACCGACCAAAACTGGAGCCACGCATCCTGCTGGAAGATACAACGAAGTCTTATCACGCAAAACATAAGATTACCGACAATGACCTGTTCGATAACCGTCTAATCTTCGGCGACAACCTTTTGGCGTTGCGGGCGCTTGAGCAGGAATTCACGGGCAAGATCAAGTGTGTCTATATCGATCCACCTTATAATACGGGGCAGGCATTTTTAGAATATGACGACGGCATTGAGCATTCGCTCTGGTTGTCTCTGATTAAAGAACGGCTGGAGATCATCAAAAAGCTCCTCCATGAAACAGGTACACTATTCCTTCAACTGAACGACGAAGAAATGGCGTATTGCAAGGTTCTTCTGGATGAGGTTTTTGGCAGAGCAAATTTCATCAATCAAATTTCCGTGAAGACAAAAAACACGGCGGGCGCAAGTGGTGGCGGTGAAGATAAGCGCCTGAAGAAAAATGTTGAGTTCATCTTGATTTATGCCAAGAACTACGAAGCCTTTCCTGGCTTCAATGATGTTTACGATCAGGAAGACCTTTTTGAGTTGATTCAGGATATGGAGGATGAAGGGAAAAGCTGGAAATACACCAGCGTTCTTCTGGACAAGGGTAAACTTATTGATACCAGAACCGTTCTGGACGGCAGCGGGCAACCGATTGAGGTAAAAAAATATAAAGGCATACAGAGAACGACTGTAAAAAAACTTTCTCAAGAGAAGACTGATCAAGAGAGAGTTTATTACGATAACTTTGAGAAAATCTTTTCCGACACCAATGCTCAGACTAGCATCAGAACAAGAATTATGGATGAGTTTGTTTCTTTGGAAGAGGATGAACTTCTGGTAGCGAGCTATGTCCCACGATCTGGGCGCGATAAGGGACAGTTTGTGGAACACTATTATATAAGCCCCACCATTCGCCGCGTTATATGGTTGAAAGACTCCGCAGTAAAATCTGCAAACAAAATCGTTAAGCTCGAAAAAACTGGAACCCATTGGGCGGGATTCAACTGGAACAACGTCAATAAAGAAGGCGGCGTTGTTTTTACAGGCGGCAAGAAACCAGAAGCCCTTGTCCAGAAGGTTTTGGAGCTTGCGACAGATGAAGATGATTGGGTCTTGGATTCTTTTGCAGGATCGGGGACAACAGGTGCCACCGCACATAAAATGAAACGAAAATGGATTATGGTCGAGCTACGCGACCACTGCCATACACTGGTGATGCCTCGTATCCAAAAGGTTATAGATGGGGAAGACCAAAACGGGATTACAAAGGCCGTAGATTGGAAAGGCGGCGGCGGGTTCCGGTACTATTATCTCGCGCCGTCGCTCTTGCAGAAGGACAAGTGGGACAACTGGATCATCAGCAGCGAATACAATGCCGCCATGCTTTCGGAGGCCATGTGCAAGCTGATGGGCTTTACCTACCAGCCCAATCCAGAGCATTATTGGATTCACGGGCATTCGTCCGAAAGCGACTTTATATATGTGACGACGAATGTGCTGACTCACGACCAGTTGAAGGTCTTGAGCGAGGAAGTCGGCAAAAACCGGACGCTTCTGATCTGCTGCAAAGCCTTTAAGGCCAATCAGGATGTTTTCGAGAATTTGACCATCCGCAAAATCCCCGCCGCTGTGCTGGTCAAATGTGAATGGGGCAAGGACGATTACAGCCTGAATGTTGCCAACCTACAACCGAAACCCGAACCAGAAAACAAGGGTAATGGCACACCGTCCTTGTTTGACGCCGTCAAGGAAGGGTAAGCCATGAATCGCACCGTCAATTCCATCACCGCCCGTCTGTCTCTTCGTAAGCCGCAAGAAGAGTCGCTGGAAATTCTGGCGAACATTCTTGAAAGCATCGAGCTGTCAAAGACCCCAGACCTGGTGCAAGCCCTGAAAACCATTGAGAGCATGTATCCTTCGGTGAAAGATTTTGAACGAGAATTCCCGTCCCTATGCTTCGCATTGGCGACGGGCGTTGGCAAAACCCGCCTCATGGGCGCGTTCATCACTTATTTCTACCTAACGGGGCGCAGCCACAACTTCTTCGTCTTAGCCCCGAACCTGACGATCTACGACAAGCTGATCAGCGATTTTTCACCGCAAAGCCCAAAATACGTTTTCAAGGGCGTTGCCGAATTTGCCACCAACCAGCCTGTCATCATCACGGGTGAGAACTACGAAAGCGGCATCGGTGTGCGCGGGCGCGACCTCTTGGGGCATGATGACACGCCATACATCAACATTTTCAATATTTCCAAAATCAACGCCACGGAGAACAAGCCTGGGGCGGCCAAAAGCAAGACGCCGAAAATCAAGCGTTTGCAGGAATATATCGGCGAAAGCTACTTTGAATATCTTTCCAATCTGCCCGACCTCGTTCTGCTCATGGACGAGGCGCACCGTTACCGTGCCACGGCGGGTGCGACGGCGATCAATGAGTTGAAGCCGCTGATCGGTCTTGAATTAACGGCGACTCCGAAAAGCATCGGCGCACGTTCGACCGATTTCAAAAACATCATTTACGATTATCCCTTGGCGCAGGCGATGATCGATGGCTACGTCAAAGATCCCGCCGTTGCCACGCGCAAGAATTTCAATGCTGATCAATACAAGAACGCACCGGAACAACTTGAGCGGATTAAGCTGGAGGATGGTATCCACCACCATGAGCATGTGAAGGTTGAACTTGACGTTTACGCGCGGCAATACGCCAAGCCTCTGGTCAAGCCATTCATGCTGGTTGTGGCGCAGGATACCGACCACGCCCGCCAGCTTCGCGCCGTTATCGAGGCGGACAGCTTCTTTGAAGGTCGCTACAAGGGCAAGGTCGCGGAAATCCATTCCAAGCAGACGGGCGCGGAAGAGGATGAAAACATCCAGAAGCTGATTGCCGTCGAAAATCCTGCGGAGCCGACGGAAATTGTCATCCACGTCAACAAGCTGAAAGAAGGCTGGGACGTTACTAACCTTTATACCATCGTTCCGTTGCGCGCCTCAGCGTCAGAAATCCTGACTGAACAAACCATCGGGCGCGGCTTGCGTCTGCCCTATGGCCGCCGGACGGGCGTTGAAGCCGTGGATCGCCTGACGATTGTGGCGCACGACCAGTTTCAGAAAATCGTCGATGCCGCCAATAATCCGGACTCTATCATCCGCAAAACGGTCATCATCGGCGAAGGCGGCGATATTCCTGCTGAAAAGCCTCGCGCGATCGAGGTTCCGTCCATTGCTGAAACAGCCCTCGCGGGCTTTGGTGAAAGGCCGCAGGACGATTACGCGGTGTCGCCGATCATCAAGACGCCGGAACATCAGCGCATTGCCGCCGTCACGATTGAGGTGGCCAAGAAATACGAACGCCTTGAAAGCTCGCAAAAACTCAAAGAGCCTGAAATCCAGAAAAAGATTGCGGAAGAGGTTCGGGAAATCCTGCGTCCCGCACAGGGGGAGTTGGCGGGTGTTCTTACGGGGCCGGACATCGATACCGTTGTTCAGACCGTCACAACAAACCTTGCCGAACTTACCATCGACGTGCCGAACATAGTGTTGATCCCGACGCGGGAGATCACTTACGGCTTCAAGGATTTTGACCTTCAAAACCTCGGCACCGTCAATTATCCGCCCGTCAGCGAAGAAATCCTGATCCACCAGCTTCGCACCAACCAAAAATCGACGCTGACCTGGAACAATAACATTGAACGCGAGTCCAGGCCGGAAAACTATATCGTGCGTTCCCTTATCGACCATGACGAGATCGACTACGACGAACATGCCGATCTTCTCTACAAGCTGTCAGGCCAGGTCGTCGGGCGGTTGCGCAGCTATCTGAAAGATGAAGCCGAGGTTGAAAACGTCCTACTTTATTACCAAAAGCGTCTGTCGCAGTTCGTCTTCGCGCAGATGATGGAGCATTATTGGGAGACGCCGACCGATTACCGTCCCAGCATCACGCAGGGCTTCTCCATTCTCAAGCCCATCAATTACACGCTGGCGGCAAGCGAGAAGCCTCGTAATTTTCGGCAAATTCCGCAAAACAAGTCCGACGTCAAAAAGATGGTGTTTTCGGGCTTCACGAAATGCTGCTACCCTCTGCAAAAATTTGATTCTGTGGACGGGGAATTGCGGTTTGCCAATCTTCTGGAAGACGACGCCACCGTCGTTAAATGGATGAAGCCCGCGCCTGGGGTGTTACGCATCGAATACCGCGATGGCATTCCCTACAATCCGGACTTCGTCGTCGAGACGAAAACCGAGAAGCTGATCTGTGAGCCAAAGATGGAATCAGAAATGAAAGATGATGATGTGCTTGCGAAAGCACGGTCTGCGGTGAAATGGTGCCGTTACGCTTCTGAATACGCTAAGGCCAATGGTAAAAAGCCGTGGTCGTATCTTCTGATCCCTCACACGGTAATTGGTAGCAACCGGAGCCTAGATTCCTTAAAAGCAGAATATCTCGTCAACGAGCTTGACCTTTAAGGACATTGCCGGAGCTGCTGCCTAATCAGGGCGTAATCCTGCAAGGCAACCGGAAAGACAGCGTCCGCCGACGCTGTCTCTATTTCATTCGCAAGTTTACGCTGGAACTCCCGATCATACTTTTTGATCGGCGGACAAACGCAGGCTGGATCAGAATTTGCCGTCGCGCAGGCGGTCAACAAGCTCACCGCGATTGCGAGGAGCATCAAGCGTGGCACGCAATTGAGCATCTTTAATCTCCAATGATTTTTTGAGTTGATCGACACGTTCGGCATTGCGGCCAGCTTGGCGCGCACCCAGCAGAACGGCACTAACCGACAATGCCGCCACGCTCCATCCGATGAGGCGCAGGGCATTGCCGGACAGCCAGGTTTTGATGATTGCCCACATTAGCGCAGCCCCTTGCGGTGATCATCGATCCGCGCCCACAGCATCACGCCGATGCCGATCAGGGTAACGGCCAGCAGCAGCCATTTGGCGATTTCCAGATACGGCGCAAGGCCCACCAGAGCGTCGCGGGCGGGGTCAATGGTCTGCTGGACGGCTTCCACAACGCCCAGGCCTGCGGTTGCCGCCGTCGCGGCCTGTCCGCCCTTGACGGTGCGGCTGGCCTGCAAATTGGTCTTCTCCGGCTCCACGCCTGCCAACACCAGCCCCTTGGTTAACTCGACGTCGGTATAGGGCTGCTGGCCATTCTCATGCCGGATGATCGCCTTGGCCAGCGGCAGGAGATGATCGAAACGGTGCATGTCGAAGATCTGGTCGGCATCCTGTCCCGTGTCCGCTGCCACAGCCCTTATATACGCATTCGTATTGTTTTCGTTCGGAGGTGCCCAGCGAGAAATTATCTGGCGGATGGTGCGCAGGCCATGCTTGTCCTGATACGCAATCAAGGTGCGTGCCAGCGCGCGAATCCCGTAAATGGCCGATTTGAACGTAAAGAATTCCACGTCACCCTGGCGCTCTGCTAAACCCTGCCATGGATCGCCATTGCGGCGAAGATTGCCAGGGTTGTTGTTACGGATGCCGCGCGGCGCGCGGTCGGAAGTTGATACCGTCATTGTTTTCTCCTGTTTGTCAGCGGTTAAAAAAGGGTTTGATGATCTGTTCGAGCAGCGCGCCAGCGATGGCACCCAACGCCAGCACAACGGCAAAACCGCCTTTCCAGCGGTTGGCCATGCGATCAAGGTCGGCCAGCTTGGTATCCATGCCCTCGACCTTGGTTTTCAGTTCTGTAATGGCCGTGGTCAGGGTCTGGACTTGAGCTTCCAGCCTGCCGATGGCGCGAAAATATTCAGGCTCAGTCATAGGCGCGTTCTCCTGTTCCCGCCCGTTATGGGCAGGGTTTTGGTTCTGGTTTTTCATGGGTGGCTCCGTTTTATCCGGCGACGACAATCAACATGCCGCCTTGACCGCTGGACGGCGGTGAACCGTTCCTGCGGACGACTTCGACGGCAAGTTGGCTTAGGCGAAGATTGGCATTGTAGGTTCTGCGAACCGTTTCAATTGCAAGCTGGCTCACAAACAGATTTGGCTGCGTAGGACGGCGCAGCGCTTCGATGGCAACCTGGCTGACCCGCAGAACGGGATTGTCGACCACTGTGAAGGTATCGGAAAAATCGAAATAGCCGACACCGCTCGTGGCTGCACCGCTGCTTGCCAGATCAGAGCCGCTGCCGCCGTAGTAAATCGTTCCGGTACGGCTGCTGGTTGTGGTGTTGCGGGCGCGATAACCGATCTCGACAACGATGCGGTCACCCGTCAGCGCGGCAACGGCGGTTAAGGTTGCCGCCGCCGATAAAGCCTTGCCAAGAGCCGTCGTACCCCATTCGTTGGTGTTGAGATCGTTGTAATTGGCCAGCAACGTGCCGCGCAAATTGTCCGTATCACCCTGGGTGACGAAGGCATGAACGTAATAAGCCATGTCGGCATCGGTAGCTGACTCCTGGACAGCCATCATTACGTTCATGGTGCCGGAAAAATTGTGATCGGCAGCAAGAGGTGCTGAGACGCAGCGTAAGAGCAGCACGTCGTAGTCGGTGGTATTAACCGTCTCGGCGCTGGCAATCGAAAGTGGCCCATCTAACCCAGGCAGATCCTTGGCAATGCCCATGCCGCACACAGCATGACCCGTTGTCTTTTCCCATGCGCCACGGATCGTTGTCGGAGTGTATGCAACCCCAACGGCTGATGGATAGAGCTTGGTCATTACGCTTGAACCTTATAGCCGAATTCAGCCGTGTTGATTTCGCTCTCTGTCCAAGCAGCCGTGGTGTTCGGATTTTGCTCCATGATTTGCCGGAAAACCCTGTAATCAGTACCGACGTTTTGTGATGCGCCTTCATAATCGGTGCTGGAAACGCGAGTGAGCGACCGCAACGTCCTTCCACCCGCATCGTCCTTGCGCGCGGCCATGTTAACTTGAACGCCGAAGATGCTGCCCGTGATCGCCGGAAGGTTCCCGCAATCGAGCGTGTCGCGCTGGCCGACCGTGTTGCTGTAGTTATAGGTGGAATCGCTATCAATCGTCGTGTCGTCCAGGTTGTCCCAGTTGCTGGCGCTGCCTTGTTTACTGAATTCGGAATAGTTGCCAGCGCCGATGGGCCGCACGGTATCCACGCGCACATCACCGAGGAAGGTGTTGTTATTGCTGCCCGTGCTATCGCAGACGTAAAGATCATCGATGGCATTGTCGGATCCACGACCCCAGATTTGAATGCGCACCGCTGTCGAGAGTGTGGTGGACTGTTTGGTATCGCCCGTGAAATTGATCCAGGTGCTTTCGTTGACGCGCACCTCCCAATTCCCGCCGCTGTCTGCAATCGTGTATTTAACTTCGATATAATTCCAGGTCAGAATTGGCAGAGCATTTGATGACGTAGCCAGCAACGTGCCGCTTGTCACGGAGTTGCGGTAAACGCGGATCGTCCCATCGTTGCCGATGGAAAGTGCGCCTTGAATTGTGCCTGCCTCATCCGTGAACCGCATCAGCTCTGTTGTTTCGGTGGATAGCATGTAAAGCCCGAAACCGACAATCCAGGTAGATTGCGGATCAAAGGTCAGGCCAATGAAATCGCTGGAGGTGCGGAATAGCAAAGCCGTGCTACCCGAACGACGGCCCGTCATGGTGGTGATGCCGCTCGATCCGCCGCTATCGTTGTAAGAAGTATATTTGAGCGGAATTTGGCTGGGGATCGAATAGTGATCGAAGCCGTCAATAAAACGTAATGCCATGTGTTTTCTCCTTAAAGTCGAATGCCTGCCAGCGCGAAGCCAATATCGGCCAGCGTGCTGTCAGCGGGGCTTGGGGCAATGATGGTCAGCACGTCACCCGCCGCGAAATCGGTGAGAGTGGCTGCTGTGAATGTTGGTGTGCTGGCACCCGCTGCGAATTGCATGGTGGCGAATTGCGTGCCGTTCTTGCGGATGGAAAATGTGGCGGTCGCGCCGGAAACCGTTCCCGCCACGCCGCGACTGTTGGCCATAGCGGCGGGGAACCGCACCGCGCGCGGTATCGGATAACGCAATACGACCGCGCCGCCCGTCGGAATGCCTGCAAGCGTGCCACCAATATCGTAAGGGATGCTGACACCCACCGACGTTTCAGCCACGATTTGAAAGGTCGTGCCATCACAATAAAGCAGCTTGCGATCACCGACCGCGAAAGAAATGGCCGTGCCGGACGGCGTTTTCACCGAAAGCGTAAAGCCGCCCGTCGTATTGTTTTCCACCATCAGCAGCTTGGCCTTGGCAGGAATGGTGATCGTCCGGCCCGCCGTCAGCGTGCCAGTGAACTTCATTGATAGCGTGCCGAGCATTTGTGCATCGGTGAGCGTGGTGTCCACGTCGAGAATGGCAATACTGGTAAGCTGGCATAAGGCTTTATCCAACGCATCGAAAGCGGCATTTGCCGTGACTTCTTTTTGCGCCTGGTTGGCCGCGATATATTCAATCGCAAGATTAGGTGTTGGCATGTTTCGTCCTCAAATGGTGGCTTGTTTCACTTGGCCGCGCCCGATCACGGCGTTGATTTGGTACACGGCAATGTTGATCGCGCTCTGGGCCGAGCCGAAATCGACAACCTGATCGGCGGCGCTATAAACAAGGCTTGGCGTCGTGGCCGTGATCGTGCGTTTCACCGTGGTGCCGGAAAGGATGTCGATGGCGTAGTTTTCGTTGGCCTCGAAGAGCGGCACGTCGGTTCCGTCCTGCCATTCGCCATACCAGCGTGTGCGCCGTTTCCAGGTCACGGTCAGGTTGCCGCTGCCATCGCGCGCGCCTTTGACTTGCACAGGTGAAAAGCAGCGCATACTGTTGGCATTGAATACGAAAGGCGTGGACGGTGCGTCATCCCAATTTCCGCCATCCGGAATACCTTTATAATAGGATGTCCGGCTGATCTCGGTCATCGGCAACGGCGCGCGATAGACGCCGTCATTCACCAACAACAGGAAACGCTCTCCCATTGTGTGGGAGGCCATGGCCCATTCCGTGCCGCGCCGACCGCGCAACAGGCCGGACAGCTCATAAAGGCCGCTGGCCAGTACCGTGGCATTGCGCCATTGAATGACCTCGTTGCCCAGCAACGCCACGTTCGCCCAATTCAGGACTTCCAGCGCCGTCTTGCTGTCGAGCGTTCCTTGCGTCAGCGCGATTTGTACCTTGCTGGTTTCGTCCCATGTCCATGGACTTTCGACATTGGGCAGAACGGTGGCCGCCCAGCCGAAAGTGGGTCCATCATTGCCCGTGCCAAGAACTTCCCATGTCAGCTCGTCGGGAGAGCGATACATGGACGCGCCCGTGACGGTGTTGTCACGGAAGCCGAAAGCGTAATACATGCCGAGCGTGTCATCCTCATAGCGCAGCATAGGCAAATCCATGAGGAATAACGGCGTCGGCCCCGCCAGACCAATCGGCACGGATGGCAGGCCGCCACCGGAACCCGTGGAATTCGAGATATAAACGATCTCGTCTTCCGCCACGGCTTCACAGGACACGACGTTATTGCCCCCAAAATCCACCTTGTTCAGGCGAAGTTTCAGCGACACATCATCGATATTGACGGTCACCACATCGGCAGGATCAAGCCGCAGCCATTTTGGCAGCACGCTGAACTTATACTGATTGCGTTCTACCCAGGCGTTGTAAAGCGTGCGCTCGGCGATTTGTTTGGCTTCGTCCGGCGTGAGCGAGATCGAGATTTCTCTGGTCTGCTTTTCCCGCGTGATGATGGCATCGTTGATGCGGGAAGCGTGCTGAGTGTTCGGCTGGTGATCGCGTGTCGGATCGACATGCACGATGTCGAGGCGTTGCGGTAATTCTACATCCTGCACACGGGTTTCCGAAAGACGGGTTGGTTCGTCCGACCCGCTGTCATCAGCCCCCAGATCGTCTTTGCCGATGGTGGCCACGGATGCGCCGCCACGCGGTACGAAACGCAGGATACCGTCTGTTTCCACGGCATCGATAAAAAATGACCCCAGAAGCGGCTCTAAAGCCTCCCGTGCGGCCATGCGGCGGCTCACAACATATCCGCGCAGGGACTGGCTGACGGCGCTGGAAATAACGCTCGTGGGAGCCATGCCAGCCTTGAGGCAAATATCCGTTAAAACGCCGGACAAGGTGACAGAGTTATTCCCGTAACGCTCTAAGGGGTATTTGAATTCGCCGTCATAGGTCATGATGACGGCAGAGTGTGTGAATTTTTCGTATGTCCCGCCGAGATGGGCGGGGAATGTGGTAGCAAAATCGGTCAAATCGATCCGGCGCTCGACCTTCATCGTGACGAGATTGACCAGCGTCACGTCGTAATCAGCCGCCGCCCAATACTTCCCGTTGATCGGATAGTTGAAATCAGACTGGATGCCCCAACCAGCGGGGATGGCTACATCATCACAATGACCCGCATAGCCGCTGTCCGGATGCCATTTGACAATTCTTCCGCCCAGACCCAGCGTAAAATAAATGTGGCCTGTAAAATCATCCCACCACACGGTGCGCGGCAATTCGCCGTCTGTCCAAGCGGTGCTGCTCCATTCGGTCAGCTCACCCGTGCCAAAACCATTCGGCTCGAATTTCCGCACATAGCCGCCCGTGACTTGCCAGTAACGGCCATAGGGATCGTCACACATCGGCCCGCCGAACATGACGGAGGGAAAGTAATCCGACAGGTCAATGATCAGCTTAAGGTTCGTATCGTAAACCTCGCGCGTGCCGTAGCAGAAGATTTTATCCCGCCGCACGCAGCCATTGACGCTGAAGCTGATCTTCGGACTGCTAATCGCCACGATGCCCAGCGTTTCTGGGTGGCGCTTCACCAGGCGCATGGTCACGCCGTAAGCATCCGTCGCATGGTAATAATAACCTTGGCTGTCGATGCCACAGACGTCGCCGTAAACTTCGTCCGAGTCCGGATAAATAGGAATCCAGTTAGGATCAGCAAGACTGCGCTGCAATACAAACCGATTGCTTACGCAGTCATATTTCCAAACGTGATCAGAACCCGTGCCGATCATCGTGCCGCGCGACTGATCGAGAATGCCGCCTTCCTTTGTCATCGTCGTTGCAGGCGGGAACATATAAATATCGCTTTGCATCGCGCCTTGGGCGACGACTTCCGCGCTGATATTCGGGATGCGGTTGGCAAAATCCTTGAGTTGCAGATCGTCGAATACCAGATAACACATGCCCCGAAACGCAGGCACATTACCAGCGCCGAGGTGCATTTCTAATGTGGCATCCGGTTCCTCATCTTCGCCGCCGCGATGAATGCGCACCACGCCTGGATATTTTTCCGTGGACTGCGTGTTGCTGGCAGTCGCATCATAAATGACCTTCGTATCCGCCCAAATGCGGCGTACAGTTGCCACAGGGCCGACGCACAGGCCAACCGCAAAGGATGCGGAATAGCTATAGGTCGTTTGCGATGACTTCTTGCCACCGCCTTTACCACCGCTGGAACGGGTGACGGTGCGGGTTTCCTTGAGCGGTGTTGACCAAATCACATTGCCGGATAAGCGCATTGTGCCATACACAAGCGGGATCGGCGCGCCGTAGGTTGAGGTTTGCACCGACAAATCGTCAATGCGCGGGCCTTCGATGTTCTGACCCTTGCCGCCGCCGAACAGCAGATTGCCGAGCAGCACGCCACCCAGCCATCCTGCGGACGAGCTAATCCCGATGGCGGAACCGAGCGCGGATCCGACCACACCTAAAGCAAGAACAGCCATTACATACCTTTGAAATACGGAAAGCGATAAGCCGCCGAGATGCGTTGCCGCCAGCGATCATCAAGACCATGCTCGACAACTTTGCCGACACCGGAATAGCTATGGATGATCCCGTGGTCGGTGATCAGCGCGACATGCTGCGGCTCACGCCCCCAGGCCATGAAATAGAAATCGGCAATCTGGGCTTCCTCCACCGGAATGGGGATAAACCAACGGCTCAAGGCTTCGCGCATGCGGCGGCTGTCCGGCATCATCGAATAATTGGCGTAGGACAGAGCCTCCGGCGAATTCGGATCGTAATCCATCAGCTTGTGTTGCATGCCGATGGATTTGATCAGGCCGATGCAATCGCAGGCCACACCTTTGAGGTGGCCTTGGTGCTTGAAAGGCGTGTCAATCCATTCGCGCGCTTCGCGCACGATGTCCATGCGGGTGAGTTTATTTGCCATCGGGATAAGCCAGAACCTGATCGTTGCCAGGGACGTTTGGTTCGCCCCTGAAGTTTTTGACGTTGTTGTACCTGTCTTTACAGGTCGAGAATTTCTTATCGCAGCCTGGGCGCAGGCTGTAATTGTCGCCGACTGTCACGGTGCTGGGCATCGGCAGGAACAGCGTGAATGCGCCGCCGCTGGCGAAGGCTTTGACTTCCATCTTGCGGCCCACGTTCGCACCGCTCGTCCATGTCAACAAACCGCCGTTCCAGTAATTCACAGCTTCCGCGCGCGACGCATCGCTAAAACTGCGTCTGTCGGTGACTGCTGTTATCCCGCCCGTAACGGTGAGTGCGGCTAGGTTTATCTTACAGCGCGTATCGCCCAGATCGGCGCGGCAATCTGCCGTATAAAGTTCAACAATTTGCTGAGAAAGTGTTTGTGATAAGCCGCGCAGCTCGGCACGAAAAACTGTGTCTTTCAATTCCACTTCGCCGATAGTGCCACGCTTGAGGATGATCTTGCCGTTGGCGATGTTGGCCCAATTGACGAGAAAAATCTCCACCGTCGCACCGTCCCACACGCCTGCGCGCAAATCGGCGGCGCTTAAGATTTCGCTGTCAATCGCGCTTTCGATATCGAGATTGTCAACGGCAAGATTAGCAATGGTATGAATAGCCGAGCGCGTATAGCCAGAACGCGCAATGTAAACCAAGCTCTCTACCGTTAAATCTTTGTCGAAATCCGTAAAGCCGAATATCGATCCATCGCGGCGCGTGACCTTCCAGCAAGTGGCAAGCGTCGTCGTCTCGCCACCGATGTGAGTGATAAGTTGTGAAGAAGCTGTTTTCATACGCGTATTTCCACAATCGGGATTCCCGACCATTGGTGAAGGTTAACTTGTTCGATGGTGACGGCCATGCGGTCGGTATCGAAACGCACAGGCACGTCGAATTCATAATCGGCGGATATGGGCACACCGCTTCCTGGTGCGGTTGCGAACGTGATAACCCCTGTGGTATTATTAATCGTCCATCCAGATAATTGTTGTACGCCAGCGAGATAGATCTTTACCGTGCCGGCCACGGGTTTGGTGATCGTGCGTACATCGGTGCCGCCGCCTGACGAGTAAGTGCGGGTTAATTGGAAGGTCTTATTCGCGCCATCGCCTGTCCCAATAGATTGCCCGGTCGCTTTATAATCCGTCCAGTCTTTGAACCGAAAGCCGTGTGCGCGACCTTTTCGGGCACGAAAGAAAGCGATCAGCGTATCGAGCTGCGTTTGCTTCTTTAGGCCGGAAGCTACATCCCAGCGCCCGCGCGCCGATGACCAGTTGATATTGCGCTGCTCATAGCCGGAGGCCGTGGCAACGACGGACGTGGCAAATTCAGGCCCGCCCGTTGCGCCATAGGCAATATCGTTCGGAAATTGCACTTCGTGGAAAGCCATTACAGATTCCTTTTCGCACGTTGAATACCGCGCGCCGCTTCAGCCGTGATTTGCGATTGGCTCATGCGGAAGCTGCTGGCATCCGGCGTGGTGATGTTCATGACGACGTTGACGGGTGATCCCATGCGGGTGCCGTCCTTCGGCAGCACGACTTCACCGCGCTCCAAAATGGCCGGAATTTCCCCAGGTTTTAGGCCCGCAACACCGCCCGTGTGATAGCGCGGTGCGTTGGCGAATACATACGCAGGCATACGGCGCTGCGGCGCGGATCCACCAACTTCACCACCTTCGTGAAAGATGCTGCTGAAAATACTGTCCAGGAAACCACCGCCGCCCATGCTGCTGCCCAACATGTTGAAGAGCGGCCCCGTGATCGACTTTTGCACGGCCATGCGGGTGATGTCGGCCACGATGGAATTCGCCATGTCGCCCAGGCTTTGCAGGCTTTTGCCACCGGAGGTGACAAAGTCCACAATCGCGTCCTCGGTCGCCTTCATGCCTTCGGTGAAGGCTTTTTCGACCGCCGACGCTGCATCCTCGGCTTGTTCACGGTAATTGCGGAAGGCCCGCAACGCTCCGGCCTCGGCATCCTTGCGCGCGTCGAGCTGCTGTTTTTCAGCATTAGCGACGGCGCGGTTGTAAGTTTCCTGGCTGATTGCGCCAGCGTCGAGCATGTTTTTAAGACGCTCCAACTCTGCCGCATAGGCTTCCGTCGCCGTGCGCGTGGCGTTGGTGACTTGTTCGCCTTCCTGCTTCAGCTTGTTCAGCTTTTGCTGGGCTTCGCCTTGATCGTAAAGGGCAGCGGCCAGTTTTTCGACTTCGGCACGTTGCGCGGACGTGGCATTGTCCGATAAACGGCCAACTGCATCCTGAATGAACGCCGCGCGTTTATCGGTCAGGCGTTCAAGCTGTTTATTCAGATCCTCGGCGACTTTTTGCGCTTCGGAATATGCCTGACTGTCAAAAAGCTGCGCCGCAAGTTTGCGCGTTTGTTCACGCTGCGCATCGCCTGCATCTTTGGAAAGGCGACCCACGGCCTGATCGATGAAGGCTTGGCGCTTGTCGGAAAGCCCCAGCATTTGACGCTGAAGATCTTCCACGACCTTGGTATTCGCTTCCATGACGCGGGTGGCGGCTTCGCGCGCAGGCTTTTCAATCGCGTCGATTTGACGGCGGGCGATTTCTTCTGCCTGCTTCAGCGCACCATCGACCGTGCCGGAATTGCTCCCATCTTTTTCGCGCAACGCTTCGATGCGCTGCTTGGTGGTTTCCAGTTCCTTATTGACCTTGGCAATGCGGTCGGCAGGATCGGTCGCCAATTTATCGACGGCATCATCCAGTTTCTTGCGCTGTTCGCTTAAGAGATCGGCACGGCGGTCGCGCGCGGCATCTTCCTGTGCGGCCTGCAGCTTTTTCTGCTCGGCTTCGTATTCTTGCGCTTCCTGGCGGGCCTGCGCTGCGAGTTTGTTTACTTCTTCGCGGATCTTTTCAACGCGCGCTTCCTGGCGCTCGATCATCGGACTCATATCCGTGAACGGCAGGACGGGCTTATAATTTTGCAGGCGCTTCAGGCGCTCTTCTTGATCGGCCAGATCCATTCTGGCATCCATCAGCTGCTTGCCGATGGGATCATCTTTCATCAGGTTGCGCAAACCTTCGACGACATAAGACAGGCCGCTTAATGCGCCTTCCGCAGCACCAGCAACCACGCGCGTTTGCCCGATATCCTCCAGCAAATTGCCCCAGGCATCAGACAGGCGGTTGGTGGCACCCGTCAAACCCGTGGCTTCGCCCGCGCCAGCACCACCCACCTTGGATTCCAAAGCGTCGAGAATGACCTTTTGCGCTTCGGCCTGTTTGCCCGTGTCGACCAGCGACTGGATCAAATCTTTTTGGCTGTCGGTAAAGAGAATACCGATCCGGCGCAACGCCGTTAAACCTTCGGCGGGATTTTCCAGAGCCTTGCCAAGCTGGGTAACGCTGCCGCGCAAATCTGTGCCGAACACGGCGGACATATCTTGCGCCAGCGTCATCGCGCGGGTGAATGTTTCGCCCGTGACGGAACGGAACGTGGCCATGACGCCCGCCGCATCCTGCACCTGTTCGGCGGTGGCCAGGGTGGAGGATTCAATCTGGTCAGCAAAGGCCGCGATCTGTTTGCCGGACAGGCCCGTGGTGTTGCCCGTGGCACGGAGAACGGCCTGCAGACGGTTGAAGGACTGCTCGGCTTCGGCGGCGTGTTCAAAGGCGGCTTTCAGGCCCAGCGTGACGACCGCAAGCGCCGCGCCAACGGCAAGGCCCACAGGGCCAATGGCACCCAGCGCCGATCCCAGCGGGCCAAGGTTGCCCGTCAGGCCGACAACTGAACCTTTGACATCGTTGGCGGCAGCATTCATCGCCAGCAGCGATTTCGAGGCAGGCTGTCCGGCCAGCTCGATTTTCTTGAGCGACTTTTCGCCCGTTTCACCGACTTCCCGTAATTCAGCCTTGACCTTGCCGCCATCAAGAACGGTCAGGCGAATGGCAAGATTGCGTTCGGTCATCGGTTTTTCATCTCGCACTTAAGTTTTTCGTTGAATGCACTGGTCATCCCAGCTTCCACGGCGGGCAGGAATTCCGCCGTGGCGTTTGCGTCATGGCCGAGTGATGCCGCAACTTGCAGCGCCGCCGAAAAATCCATGCCGATGGCGACCATTTGACTCAGGCGCAATTGCCCGCCGCAACGGAGCGCCAGATCCCAGGCTTGCCAGCCTTCCATGCTGTGCGGTTCATGCTGCCGATACGGGCAGAGTTCGCCTTCCGCGTTTGCTTCGCCGCGTGCGCAAGGCAAATCCGCGTCCTGGCAAGAAGCGCAGTAATCCGGCCCGCCGCCAAAGTGCCAGCGGCAACGAGCCGTTAGGCGTTTTTTTCCTGCTCCAGCAACAATGCGGGGCCGAGATAAAGACGCTCGAAGGCTTCGGCGATGGGCCACAAATCCATAAGGGCAAATACACCCTCCGGCGTGACGGGCAACGCTTCGCCATCTTCACCACCGACACCATCCCATTCGACGATGGCGAGTTGCGCCAATCGTTTGATCAGCGCCGTGCTGCGAAGAGCGGGTTCGGCTTCAGCTTTCAAGGCTTCGACGCGCGCCGCCATGACAAGAGCGGTGGATGCCGGACGCACATGCACGCGCACGCCAGAGATCAGATCAAGCCAGTAGTTTTCACGTTTCAGGTTCAAGGTAATCATGCGTAGCTCGCTACATCGTTTTTGAGGACAACAGTCAGCATGCGCGCGGGGCTGGTTGCCTTCGCCGCTTGCCAATCAAAGGTGGCTTGGACACCGCCAGGGCCGGAGATCGCCAGTTTCGGCTTCGGCAAATACACTTCGTGCGCCGTAAACGTCAGCGATTTATCGGCATCGATGGTGTAAGCGAATGCCAATTCCAGCGGCGTATTGTCGGTGGCCGCATCGATCAGTGTGGTGTCGGCAAACCGCACTTCGATGTTTCCGGTCAGCGCCGCGATAGTCGGATCCGCGCCGTCGATCTTGCCGTCCGAACGGATGGTTTCGATGCGTTCCAGGTTATTGGTGTAGGTCAACTGCGCGCCCGTCACGTTGCCAAGCTGCACACCGTCCTTTTTGATCGACCCCTGGAATTGGTTGAAGCGCGTGAGCGATGCCACGGTCGGCGTACCGCCACCCGTAACTGCTGCGTCGGTTTCACCCTGGGCGATGCAATTGAGGGTGGCATTGGCAGCCCCCGAACGGGAGAAGCTCAATTGCGCCGAATTGACACGCACGCCGGATTCCATGAAAAAGATCGGCACCTCCGGCATACCAACTTCCAGCGCAATGCTGGGCAGACTGGATAATCCAGAGGCAAAGGTATGGGTGTAAGGTCCGCTGCCCGTCGTGGTTGGCGCGCCAAGAAGTGCCTTCAGCCAATGGCCGAAGTTGCGTAAGTCCACGGGGACGACGACGTTGCCTTCCACGCGGATGACGTCGCGGATCGGCTGGGATGGATCACGGCCTTGGCCCAGCAGATCGGACGCGATCAAACCCTGTTCGGAGCCGAGATCAGACGAGACGAACGGGAATTTGATGTAGTTTCCGGTCGGCGGCGTGCCGTAAACCGTTTCGAATTTACCCAATAGCTGGGCATTGGCACCGTATGCACGAGCCATGGTTACCTCCTATGTTGGCGTTGAAGAAAAATCAGCCGAGCGGATCGGCGGTGACGTAGATAAGCTCGATGGGGATGACTGCACCTTTGATCTGCGGCGATCCCTCGACCGCCAGCACGTTGCTGTCGGGTGCTTGCGGCGTGACGCGGTCGCACAAACCGCCCAGCGTGCGGTCGCCCGCGATGGCAAGAGCGATTTTCCGGTAAAGACCGTCGAGTGCGAGATCGCGCGCGGCCTGGTCGCCTTTTTGAACAACAGCTTCCACAAGCGCACGGTGCTGCCAGTAATAAGACACAGGCGAAAGCAGCGTTTCCGGTTCGCCAGGGTCGCCGTCGCGCAGAATAATCAGGCCGCCGTCCGGAATGCGTTCGGGTAAAACCTCGTTGCGCAGGACGGTGGCATCAGCGACGGTTTGCAGACGCGCGAACAGCGCCTGCAGAATGGCTTCTCTATCTGTCATTTTTCTTCCTTTTCATCCGGCCAGCTTGCCGTGACGAGTGACGGCAAACGGTCGATCCATTTCTTGGCCACGCTGTCGATGTCGAAGCGTTTTTTCAGTTGCGCCTGCGGGACGAGAATGAACATGACGACGGTGGTTAAACCGCGTCCGGTCTTTCTCGCGCGGTCGCTGGCAACGCGCGCTTTGCCTTTGCTGGTGACGCGGAAATCGTCCGCAACCAGCAATCCGACACGCCGCGCTCCTTGGGGCGGGACATAGCGAAGCGGAATGCCAGCCTCGGCAAAATCGGCAGGCGTAACCTTTTTATTTTGGCGGCGGGTGACGTATTGAGTCGGGATTGCCAGAAAGCGCCCCTGTTTGCTGCGGATGGTCGTGCCATACGCAAAAGCGCCGATGATGTGCGGCGCTTTGGTGTAAACGAATCCTGCGGCGTTGATGCTCATGCCGCCCTTGGGGTAAAGATCGCCGCGCCAGCTTTTGGCAAGGCGTTCTCCAAGGCCAGCGCCCGTCACCTGGCTGCGCAATTCGTTCTTCAAACCATCCGTCGCTTGGCGCACGCCGCCGCTGACAGCTTTTTCAGCGGCTTTGACTTCGGCTGCCATCATGGCTTTCAAATTGCCTTGAATGGCGGCTTGCAGTCTCATGCGGGCCTCACATCGAGCGTCCAAACAAGGCGCTCACGGTCTGCTTTGGGTTCGGATTGCACGATATAGGTGATGCCGTCACAGGTGATTTGATCACCTTTGGCGGGTTCGGGTATTTCCAGGCTGCGCACGTCGAACAAAACTGTCGAAACGTGCAACTGCCCGTCGCCGAATCCCACCACCGTATCCGGCTGCTTTGAAATCACCCGCACCGGATACGGTGTGGATGTGCCAAATGCCAGATAGGTGGCGGGCTTGCTCAATACGGGATCCGTAAAGAGCTGGTCGATCATGCCGGAGAAAGCCATGGGCTTTACGTCCGTTTGCCTTTGATCAACACTTTCGGGCGGGTGCAGATCGGCAGCGGGTTGGACTGCGTGTGCAGCTTGACCCAGCGACCGAACTCCTGATCCACGGCCTGCTTGGCGTAACGCGGCAGGCCAAGGGTGTTCACCGTCTCGACGAAGTCGGCAGGCGCGTTGTATTGACGGAACAGCCCAGGCACGCCGACGGGGAAGAAGTGTGCCTTGTTGCTGTCAGCGTAATCTACCGTGCCAACCTTGCCGCGATATTCTTCGAACACGATACCCGCATATTCAAAGGAACCGCGGGCCTGACCTTGGCGCAGGAACAGACCGTCCATATAGCGGTCATAGGCTTCCTTGACCTCCTTATGGGTGATCAGGTCATCGAAGAAGGCCGAGCCGCAGAACGCATGAATGTGATCATACGGCTGCGCGCCAAGTTCATCTTCGATCTTGCGCCGGACGTCATGGCATTTCTTCTTGACCGCGCCTTCGACGGGCGAAGCATTGTCGAGATCGAAGTCGATCTCGGTGTATTGCGTCACGCCGAATTCGTTGAACAGGTCGTAAAGAACGGTGCTGCCATCCGCGTCGAGGATTTGTCCCTTGATGGCACCGACGCGCAAATGCTCCAGCGTGGCGTCGTGCTTGCGGGACATTTCCGCCAGGCGGAATTGCACCGTTTGCTGGATGCCTTCGAGCTGGCTTTCGGAGCCGAAAGCGCGAAGGTTCTGGATTTCATCCGCGAGGATGGTGTCTTCAAGAGCCACATGCGGCACGATGAACGAACGGGCTTTACGCTTGTTCGTCGTGTTTTGCGCCGCAGGGGAACCGCGCGAGGTTGTCTCAATCAGATTGAGACTGCCTTCGCGTTCCTCGATCATGACCGAGGTGGTAACGATGCCCGTCTCGTCGAACAGGCCGAGTTGGCCGATCCGACCAGGTACAAAAGGCACCTTGTTGATGGCGTCCGTCAGGGAAATGACGGAAAACGCCGAGTTGCTGAAAATATCGAGAGCAGGCATGGATGTTGTCCTTTCAAGGTTAAAGAGCGCAAAGAAAAACCCCCGCCTGGAGATCAGGCGGGGGTTGGTTTTCTTCGAGCCGTGGTGGGTTTACCGCGCGATGATGTCGTGGGTTTTCAGTTGTGCGAGGCCAGCAGATTTCTGGTTCGCGTCCGCGCCGGAGAACCAAATCAGCTCTTCGGCATTGACTTCGGCATGACGGGCAATAACCACGCCTTCCGTATCGCCGCCCGTGGCATCCACGGAGGCATACAGAATGGCCACGGCGGTTTGCGAACCATCCGTGTTGGCGGGGTTATATTCCTTGTATTTGCCGGAGCCAGCCGCCACCGTGATCGCAAAGCGGTCGCCCGCCACGAAATCCGTCGCGCCATCCGCGATGGTGAAGTTGACAGGCCCCGCGAAAGGGGTGCCAACCACAGCCGTGCCGACATTCACGCCATCGGGGTCTTCGACCGAGAACGTACCGCCGTTGGCAGCAGGCTCGATCAAGTTTGCCGTATAGACGCCAGCTTTGGCGGTTGCGCCCGCAGAGACCGCGCTGATCGCGCCGTTTCCGGTATTGCCGGAGACGGCTGCGCCCGTTGCGGTGCCGACGGCAACCTTGCCCAGCACATGACCCGCTTTGAGGTTCTGGCCGGACAGGACGGTCGCAGATTCACGCGACAGGCTGCCATTGGCTTCCGTCACGATAAATTCGCCCGCGTGTTGTTCTTCGGTAAGTTCAGTCATGGTTATTTTCCTTTCTTGTTGCGGGCCGCATAGATCGCTGCCGTGTCGATCTTCGGTTCCGCGTTGGTGGTGGGATTGGCGTTGGCGGGGATTTGACCAGCGATGGCCGTCGCATCCGCTTGTGCGGCGCGGGTTTCAAGCAGCGCCTTGCGCACCTCGGCAGCGGGAACCGCCTTGGTGATGAAAGCCGCAGCTTTGTCCGGTACGCCCGCGAGCTGGCACAGCTCGGTGACTTCCGCGACGTAAGCCATTGCTTCCGTTTTCGCTTCTTCCTTGAGATCGGCTTTAAGGGCCGCAAGGTCGGGAATGGATTCCATTTCGGGATCCATGTCCTCGACGGGTTGGTTATTTTCCGTCATTGGAGTTTCCTTTCTTTTCAGGTTTCGAGTGAGTGGTGACGAAGGACGGGCGACTTTTTTCGTGAGATCGGATAAGGCGTCGCCCATCGTCCCGATCCGGTCTGCAAGCCCTGCGGCCACCGACTGCTCTCCGAAATACAGCGCCGCTTCGGTTTCCTTGATGGCGGCAAGATCAAGCCCGCGCATGCGCGCGACTGTTTCCGTGAAGAGCGCGTAGACGCGATCCACCTCCGTCTGTAACTGCGCGCGGGCGGGATCGCTCAAGGGTTCATGTGGCGAGAGATCGTTCTTATGTTCGCCCGCATAGATTGCGGTGTATTTCAAGCCCGCGTCGGCTTCGGCCACGCTCTGGTCGAGATGCACGGCGATAACGCCGATGGAACCGACACCGCCCGTGCGCGAGAGATAGATACGATCCGCAGCCGCTGCGATGGCATAGGCAGCGGAAAACGCTTCATCATTGGCAACAGCCCAGATCGGTTTGACTTTGCGCGCAGCAAAAATCTTGTCCGCCAGATCGAAAACGCCACCAGCTTCACCGCCAGGGCTGTCGATATCGAGCAAAATGGCTTTGACGGCGTTGTCTTGCAGGGCAGCATCCAGCCGTTCTGCAATCAGGCCGTAGCTCATCAGACCGCTCTGCGCTTCCAGTCCGATTGTCCGGCGCACCAGGGTGCCGACCACGGGAATGATAGCAATGCCGTTTTCAACTTCATAATCGCGGGTGACAGGCTTCGCACCAAACGGCAGGCTTTCACCACGCAGGCGAGGAACAAGCACCCCAAGGATGGTGTCCAGCTTGGCGCGGGCAATCAAAAGAGGCGCATCGAACACGCGCCCCGCAATGTGTGGTAGGAGGGTCATGGATTTTCTTCTTCCGGTTTTTCAGGTTGCGGTTTCTCTTCGTCGTCTTGGGGCAATGGCTCCGGTGTCGGTGCAGGCTGTGCTTCAGGCTTTCCAAGACGAATACCCAGCGCCTCCGCGCGTTTTTGATCGGCGGCGATACGGCGATAGGTTTCATCCACGTCGTAGCCTTCGGCTTCGATGATGTCGCTTGGCGCTTTCCAGCCGCATTCCTGTGCGATCTTCTCGGCTTGGCGGTCTTTGAGCGGATCGACCCATTCCCATTTCGGCGTGATCCATTTAACTGCTGCGTATTTTACGGGATCGCTGGCAAAGCCAGGGAAGTTGAGCGCGCCGGATAGCACGGCGGTTTCCAGCCAGCGTTTCCAGACAGGACGGCAAAGTTGGTAAATCAGCGTCGCGTGCTGGAATTGATCCATGCGACGGCGGAATTCCACCGTGCCAGCGCGGATGCTGGAATAATTGGCGGCCTTTAAATCGCCCGTGACATTCGTGTACGGCACGCCAAGCGCGGCAGCGATGGCCAGCAGCGTGCGGTACTGAAACATTTCATAGGAGCCACCCACATCGGCTGGGGAGGAAAACTTCACATCCTCGCCAGGCAATAGCACCTGCATTGTGCCTGGGGACAATCCGGCAATGGCGGCACCAGCCGCATCAGGCGCACCTTCGCCCAGCAAATTGTCTTCCGGCGCGTTCTTGGTAATGAAACCTGCGAACAAGGCTGCAACTTTTTTCCGATCCAGCTCGGCGTCATCGTATTGATCGAGAAGATAGAGCTTCACCAGCGCAGGTGAAATCCACGGCACGCCACGGATTTGTCCAGGGCGTTGCGGGCGGTAAATGTGCAAGACCTCGCTGGCCGGAACCCGAACGATCTCGCCTTTGCTGCTCTGATCGGTCGCATCGCCTGGATGCTTGCGATAAAAATGGTAAGCCACGCGCCGACCGATCTTGTCGAATTCGACGCCGCAGCGAATTTGGTTTCCATTGGTGCCGATTTCGTTTTTCTCGAACGGTAGATGTTCGGATTCCAGTAATTGAAGCTGGAGCGGTACCGTTAAACCGTCTTCCGGACGACGGGGGCGGAAGCGCACGAAGCATTCACCCGCTTCGAACATGGCGCGCGCAGCCATTGCTTGCAGGCCGTAGAAATCGGTCAGATCATCGGCATCAGCCTCGTCCGTCCATGCCAGCCACACGCGCTGCAATTCATCTTTCAACGCTGCGTCGGTCAGTAGGCTTGACGGTACAATCCCAGCGCCCACCGCATTGGCGACAAAACTATCAGCAGCGTTTGAGGCATAAGGATTTGACCGCACGATTTGCCGCGCCCGCGCGCGCAGAAGGTCGCCGCCCGACGCCAGCAGAGAATTGATATTTTCCTGCGTGGCCTTCCAGGCGATCAGGCGGCGGTTTTGCATTGCGCCTTCAAAGGCGGATGCGGACAGCCGTCCGGTCGCGGCGAATTTCATCGCGGCGCTGATGCGGGAGAGCAATTTCACTTATAAATCCTTGTCGGCGTAGATTTTGATTTGACGGGTCTGGGGCTTTCCGCTGTCACGCGCCAGCGAGGCTTCCACCTCGTTAAGGGCAGCTTTCAGCTCGGCCATCGAACGGTATTCGACGTTCTTGCCGTCATAGGACAGGCGCAAAACGCCGCTCACAATCGCCTGTCGCAAGGCGTCGCGCTGTGCGATGGTATAGGTCATAGATAATCACTCCTGATAACGCGCCGCGCGGCGGGTGTGGTTGGTGTTGGTTTCTGTGTGTCGGACGCATCTGCCGGAATTTGGATACTGCGTCCCAGCGCGCGCTCCAGCTTTTGCCAAGTGGCATCGTTGAAACGGTCAATCCCCAACGCAGATGCAGCCGCGCGGGCATAAATCCTGCAATCCAGCGCCTCGTTGCGTTCCCGCAGCTTGCGCCATTCACGGTGTGGAAAGCCGCGCTTGTCCTTCACAGTCACCAGTCGTTCGGCGGTGAGCTGCTTGAAATATTCCTCTCCGTATTTCGGGAAGTGGCAAAAGCCAGCAGGATATTTTTCACCATCCGCCATCTGTTCATCGGTTGGCTTGTCCTTACGCAACGCACCGTAAAGCTCCGATTTGCAAAACGACGATCCGACAGGCCAAACCAGCAAACCACGGCGCTTGCGTTTGCCATTGGCTGTGACATCGATATGGTTTGGCGTGCCGATAGCCGCACCAAGGCGCTCGATGCCTTTGACGGCGATGACACGATCCGATGGCTGCTTACGCACCCAATCGTAAACTTCCTGCGTCGCATAGCCCGTGTCGATCGCAAGCCGCAGGATTGAAAGTTCCGTGTTGCCTGCGTGCGTGAATGTTTCCGCCAGAACACCATCAAGCTGCCGCCAGACATCCGGCTTGACCGGATCGCCTTGCAACACGCGATAATCCACCGACCAGCTTTCGCGGTCGCGGCCCCAGGCCACGATCTCCAGCTCGATACGATCTTTCTGCACGTCAACGCCAGCGGTGAGGAACAGGCCGCCATCGGGAATTTCACCAATGCGGTAATCCTCACGACGGTCGTAAAGCCGCTGCCATTCCGGCGCTTCGCCGGATTCCGTCCATGTCCGTGCCTCTATGGTGTTCACGTAAACTTTCATGGCCGCATCGTCCTTGGCGGCAATCTTGCGCTCTGCAATCTGTGTCCATGACAGCCATGGGCTGTTCAGGCCGGAGAGATGAAATCCCGCCGCTTTGCCCGCGCCAGGCGCATCCGCGCGCCATTCGCCGCGTGCATTCATCCACGCTTTACGGTGGGCGGGGATGGCCACGCCGCAATGCGCGCAGAAATAAGCGGCTTCCTCCGGTCTGTCTTTTGGCCATTGCAGGCGCTTTTCTTCCAGCACCTGATATTCCTGACACTCCGGACACGGCACCCACCAGCGACGGCGGTCGGATTGTTCATATTCCAGCTCAATCCGGCTCAAGCCCTGGATGGTGGGCGTGGACACCAGAAAGATTTTCCGGTTGGCAAACGTGATCGTGCGCTGGCTGGCCAGAGAAACCGGATCGCCTTCGCCGTCCACGTCAAAATCGTATGCGTCCACCTCATCAAGAAAGAGATAACGCACGGGCATGGATCGCAGGCCGACGGCGCTGTTCGCGCCTGTCATGACCAAAATGCCGCCCGTGAATTCCTTGCTCTGCACCGTATTGCCGCTGTCGCGGGAACGAGCTTCTTTGACGCGCTCCCGCAGGACGGGCGTGCTGTCGATGAGTGAGGCCACGCGCTGCTTTGACCAGCGTTTGGCCATTTCCACGGTCGGCTGCACCGCCAGCATCGGGCCTGGCGAATGATGGATGACATAGCCGATCCAGTTGTTGCCTGCCTCGGTGCCACCAATTTGCGCACCCTTCATGAACACGACTTTCTCGGCGGGATTGCTGGGTGAAAGGCAATCCATGATCTCACGCAAATAAGGCGTGCGGTCTGTGCGCCACGGCCCAGGTTCTCCGGAGGCGGTCTGGGACAGGTAACGATGCGCATCCGCCCATTCCGACACCGACAAACGCGGATCCGGTCGCAGCGCCAGCGCGGCGTGCGTCAAACATTCCTGCAAGGATTCCATGATCAGCCGATCTGTAAATTCGCTATGGCGTCGGCGGCGTCATTCAGGATGATGCGTAATTCCTCTTCAAGAAGGTCGCGGGCGATTTTAGGGTCGCTTTCCGTTGCCAACAGAGGCGCAAGGCGATCCGGTAAATTCAATGCACGGTCGCGCACCACGCGCAGCGTGTTGAACCAGGCCACCTTGACGCTGTCGGTTTTGACCAGCGCGCCAGATTTTTCTTCATAGGCCAGCTTGGCCAGCCGCGCGTTGTAGGCTTCCTTGATCGCACGGCTTTGCGCAAAGCTGGGGCCGGAGTTGACGATGGGCGGGCCAACGGGCGTGTCGGCGTTACCGTCGTGGCGCGGCGGGTCGTCCGGCTTCGTCGCCTTGCGCTTTTGCGCCTGATTGGTATTGCGCTCCCATGCGGCGTCGGCCTTCGCGGGATCGATGGTGCCGTCCGGCTCCTTTTCGATGCGTCCCGCCTTGATGGCCTTTAATACAGCGACGTGACTCACGCCGCGATGCCGCGCGTATGCGGTAATCGATAAACCTTTGCTCAAAGTGCATCATTCCATGATCCGTTAAGGCCGAAGAAAGCCATCAGATTGCTCGATAATTGACTGGATAAGTGGCCGGAATGAAGCGTTCATGGGGAAGAAAGGAGAACGCTTATGCCTACCAAATCCAAAGCCAAAAAAGCCAAACCCGCGAAAGCGGCCAAGGCCAAAACCGCTCCCAAAAAGAGCAATCCCAAAAAACTGTCCACGCCGATGAAGAAGGCGCTGGATGCCGTCGCCAACATGCCCGTCCGCAAGGACACCAAGTTGGAAGCGGTCATTCAACTACTTTTGCGCCCCGAAGGTGCCACCATTGAAGACATGGTGGCCGCGACGGGCTGGCAAAAGCATACGATCCGCAGCGCGCTGTCCCATGCGCTTGCCAAGAAGCGCGGCTACGAAATCGTGTCCGACAAACCCAAGGACGGCTTGCGCATTTACAAAATCGCATCCGTCCCGAAAGACAAGGAGTAACCCCATGCAAAAGAACAGCGGGTACCACGTCCATCATCTGGAGAGCCTGAGAGGGCAACTCCTGATACGCCGTAATCAACTCAACGTCGACGACATCAAAAAGGCCGTCGAGCTTTGGCATCAGGATTCTAAATCAACCATCCGCACCGTCATCGGCGTCGGCGAGGACGGGCTGATTGGCTCGGAGCGCGATGGCTGGCATCCTGATTTGCCGGATGCTTTTTCCAGCGGCCTTGTGATGATTCCGTGGGTGCAGATTTTAGAGCTTCTAAAGCGGGTACCAGAAGGCGCAACGGGCATATTCCTCAGCAATCCATCCTCCACAAAGCAATAAAATGATCGTGATGCGCCGGTTGATTATCAAACAATCAATCGGCGCGTTTCTTCGCAATCATTCCGATCCGATTAGAGTTGATAATCCCGACGAATGAAGCGTTCATGGACATGTAAGCATTGAAGGAGATTGCCATGAAAAACTTCCAACCATTACCGACCGCAAACCAAGAATGGGGCTTCTGGGGTACCAGCGTCCGCAACGGCTACGATGCCGAATTGACGTGGGACGCCGCCAGCCACTTCCTCGCAAAAGAATTTGACCTGACCGCCGAGCAAGTCCGCGACGTGCTGGACGCACGTTTTGGCAGACACCTTGCCGACGATTTAAGTTTCATCGACAACGGCGTGGGCAACGCCAAGGGGCCGATCAGCGCCGCCGCGATTGCCAAGCACATGACGGTGCGCGTGGCCGACCAAGGCTGGCGCGACAGCTTTGAAAACGCCATCCGCGAAACCACAGGAAAAACATTCCCACGCAAGGTACCGATGACCAAGGACACGCTTTTCACGCAGATCGCGCAACAGCATCTTGGCATCGAAACGCTGGTCACCCGCAAATCCGACGGCCTCGACTTCCACGACGTTACAGTCTGGAGCGTTAAGGACGCGCTTGAAGCCGCCTTTGAGGCTGGCCGCAAGGCTCGAAAATAAGGGAGACCATCATGAACGATACGATCCACGTCATTTACGCCCGCAAACCCTGCGACTGGCATGAAATCGAAAGCGGATCGCGCCGCGATTGCGGCACGGCCTATCCAACCGAAATCCTTGAAACCAAAGAAATGACCCCCGCCGAGTACGATGCCTTCATCGCCAAGCCCCTGGCCAGCCGCGCATGGCTGGCGGGCAAAGGCGGCTGGAAGAACAACAACGTGCGTTACGCCATTGCGGTTACCGCGCCGGAGCGCGAAACTTTGTACGTCGATCCTTCTGGATCCAACTATGGCCGTTATGTCGGGCGGCGCGTCAACGGCGCTGGCGTCGTCAAATTCCCCGACATCCGTGTTCGTCTGACGGGCAAGGACGGTAACGCCTTCAACATTATTGGCCTGTGCAAGCGCGCAGCGCAGAAGGGTGGGCTTTCCGACACGGAGGTCAAAGCCTTCCTCGACGAAGCCACGGCGGGCGATTACAATCATCTACTGGCAACGTGCCAGCGCTGGTTCGATTGTTATTAAGCAGCGACCAGCTCGGCCTTCTTGCCCGTAAATTCTTCCCAGCGTTTGACGATCACGTCGACGTATTTTGGGTCAAGCTCGATCATCCGGCATTGGCGGTTCAATTTTTCGCAAGCGATCAGCGTGGTGCCGGAGCCGCCAAAGCAATCCAGTACGATGTCGCGGCTCTTACTGCTGTTGTTGACAGCGCGTTCCACCAGCTCCACGGGCTTCATGGTGGGGTGCAGCTCGTTGCGCACGGGCTTGTTCACAAACCACACATCGCCCTGATCGCGCGCGCCGCACCAGAAATGATCGTTGCCTTGCTTCCAGCCGTAGAGGATCGGTTCGTACTGGCGCTGATAATCAGCGCGGCCCAGGGTAAAGGTGTTCTTCGCCCAGATGACGAAGGTTGACCATTTGCCGCCCGCATCGACGAACGCCTTTTGCAGCGTGTGCAATTCGCTGGATGACATGCAGACGTAAAGCGCGCCTTTGCAGAAGGTCAGCATATTCACGCATGTGTCATAAAGAAACTTCTCGAAGCCATCGCCCAGGTTATCGTTCATGATAGTGCGGTTCGTACCGCGCATCTTATCCTTGGCGGTGTTGCCGTAATCCACGTTGTAAGGCGGATCCGTGAAAACCATATCGGCCAGCGCGCCGTCCAGCACCCTCTCGACGTTGGCCAGCACGGTGCTGTCGCCGCAGAGCAAAAGGTGGTTGCCCAGCCGCCAGAGGTCGCCAGGCTTGCTGACGGGCGTTTCCGGCGCTTCCGGCACGGCATCTTCGTCGGTTTGGCCTTCGGCCACATTCGGCTCGGCCAGCAGAGCTACTAACTCGTCGTCAGAAAAACCGATGACGGGCAAGTCAAAATCTTCTGCTGCCAGCGCCGTCATTTCAGCGCGCAGCAAATCCTCATCCCATCCGGCATTTAGCGCCAGCTTGTTGTCGGCGATGACGTAGGCGCGCTTTTGCGCCTCGGTCAGATGATCCAGTACGACGACGGGGACTTGCGCAAGGCCGAGTTGTTTTGCCGCCTGGAGGCGACCGTGGCCCGCGATAATGCCCGCCGCCGTATCGACCAGGATCGGATTGAGAAAACCAAATTCGGCAATGCTGGCCGCGATCTGGTTGACCTGTTCAGGCGAATGGGTACGTGGGTTCTTGTCGTAAGGGACGAGCTTATCCGTTGGCCAGACCTCGATGCGATCCGCCATGCGATTTGAGTTTTCAATTGTCATGTAACCTGTCTTGTAACTTGTAACCGCCCTGTAACCCGTTTCGCGGGGCAGACGCTAGAAAAGCAAAACGCCTTGCCCGCCCGCATTGGTTTTCGGCCAGGAAGGACCCAAGATTTCAAATGGTTAGAGGAGGCATCGCTTTGTGCAGCGGTTTTGTACCCGCACGTCCCGCGATGATAGGTTACATCCTGCCAGAAAATGTTGCGGCTGTCTCATGCATAAGTGTTGCAACAACTTTCCGTCAATTCTTCTTGCTGTTAAGGCGCACGCTGATCTTGGTCAGCGCGATCACCCATTTGCGCCACGCGGTGGTGCGGTCGCAGCCCAGCTCCCAGCACAATGTCTTCCAGCGCACGCGCGCGGCGCGCTTCCACACCAGCTTGCGTTCCTCGACCTCCAGCCACGTCATCCAACCCAGAGTCTCCTCCATGCGGTCGATGGCGTCCGGCA
>CAYNIC010000013.1:7124-62840 GCA_964397465.1 uncultured Rhodospirillales bacterium | reverse complement strand
ATAGCCTTTTTGGCGAGGCCGGTGACGACAGCCTTTATGGAGATATCGGCGATGATACGCTGTGGGGAGCTAGCGGCAAAGATTTGCTTGTTGGCGGCGATGGTAACGATACTGTTCTGTTTGGTTTGGGTGAAGGAATTGACAGTTACGATGGTGGAACTGGATCCGATACCATAAAAATATTGAGCGACCCCCTCACGGGTAACGTCGGTGATTGGCTCAAGCTCACTGTGGGCAGCTACATGAAACAGCCTGACGGCAGTATCGTGCTTAGCCCGGAAGCGGCAGGCAGCATCACCCTGCCCGATGGCTCTGTCCTTAACTTCAAAGGCGGGGAAACCATCGTCTTCGGCGGATTGACGACCGTTGGCAGTCTCGGCAGCGATACACTTATAGGCACCACAGGCTCTGATTTCTTTAACGGCGCCCCTGGCAGCGACACATTAATCGGCGACGCCGGTAAAGACACACTTTGGGGCGGATCGGATAACGACTCTATTAATGCAGGCGCAGGTGATGATCTAATCAGGGGCGATGCTGGAAACGACAGCATCGATGGCGGCTTAGGCGCGGATTCCATTGCCGGCGGCACCGACAGTGACGATATAACCGGCGGAGCCGGCAACGATATTCTCCAAGGCGAGGATGGAAGTGACATCCTGTCCGGCGGCGATGGAGACGATAAGGCATTCGGTGGAAGTAATGATGATGATCTTAAGGGCGATATTGGAAATGATACCCTAGATGGCGGTGCTGGCGCGGACTTCATAGATGGTGGCGATGGAACCGACACATTAATTGGCGGAACCGAAGCTGACTCTATTAATGGCGGCTCCGGCGGCGATCAGATCTTTGGCGGCACGGAAAACGATACAGTCCAAGGAGGCGCCGGCAGCGATGTCATAAACGGCGATGCTGGAGAAGACCGCATCGCAGGTGGAAATGACGGCGATGCCATCTTTGGCGGCTCCGAGAATGATACCCTCGATGGTGAAGACGGCAATGACTACCTCGATGGCGGTGCCGATATGGACACCCTGACTGGGGGTGGCGGCACAGATACCCTGATGGGCGGGGTTGCCAATGACAGCCTCGATGGTGGTGCTGGGAACGATACCATTGATGGCGGCGTTGGCGATGACTCTGCTACAGGCGGTTCAGGCGACGATATCTATCGCTTCGGCCTCGGTGGCGGAACGGCAGATAGCTTCGACGGCGGCGCTGGCGATACAGATGCCATATTCCTATTCGATGGCAAACCAGGCGGTATGGTCACCGACTGGTTGACCCTCGATGCCGGATTCACGTGGGAAATCGACGCTTCGGGAAATATTGTTCTCAAGGACACGGCCACAGGAAACATTACCGATGCTTCGGGTAAAATCGTACTCTCTGATGGATCGACCATAACCTTCTCTGGTGTGGAGAAAATTACCTTTCCGCCGATCACGCCTATTGATGGGACTAATTCCGGCGATAGCATTTCCGGCAATGTAGGTAATGATTACATTCGTGGTTTTGCCGGCAACGATATGCTCTATGGCCAAGCTGCCGACGATACTTTGGACGGCGGCGCTGACAACGATACATTAGATGGCGGTGTCGGTATCGACAGCATTATTGGGGATATTGGAAACGATAGCATCTTCGGCGGAAGCGAAAAAGATTATCTCGATGGCGGAGCCGATAACGATTACATCGACGGCGGAGCTGGCAAAGATACTCTATGGGGAGGCGACGGTACCGACGCTCTTTATGGTGGAACAGAAGAGGATGTTCTGCACGGTGGCGCGTTAAATGACACGCTTGATGGCGGTACCGGTGTGGATACATTATTTGGTGATGACGGTAACGACTTCTTAAGGGGCGGAACCGACATTGGTGTTGTTTATAGCGACACGCTAGAGGGCGGTATCGGTGACGATACTCTACAAGGCGTAACCGGAAATGACATCCTTATTGGCGGCGATGGAATCGACAAAGGTTACGGTGGCTTAGACAATGACTCCCTTACCGGAGATGCCGGCAATGATATGCTTCTCGGCGAAGAGAATGACGATAATATCGACGGCGGAGCCGATGCTGACTATATCGACGGCGGTGATGGGTCCGATACGTTAGCCGGGGCTGCAGGCCAAGATACGCTCTATGGCGGCGCCGGTAATGATAGCATCAATGGCGGAGCCGAAAACGACACGATTGATGCCGGCACGGGTGATGATTCCATCATTGGTGGTGCCGGGGATGATACGGCTTTCTTCGGTCTTGGTTATGGCCTTGATCATTTTGACGGCAGCGCAGGTGATATGGATGTGCTGTCTCTGTTCGATGGTCAGCCTGGCGGCAATATCTCCGACTGGCTAACCTTAGACGATCCAAACGCCTATATGTGGCAAGTGGAAGGTGATGGAAGTCTCACGCTTCGGGACAAAAATACAGGCTTTATCGTTGATGTCAGCGGCACCATTGATTTAGGTGGTGGTAACATCATCACTTTCAGCAATCTGGAAAAAATTAATTTCAGTGGTCTTGGCATCAGTTGGACAGGTACCAATGGCGTCGACACATTTCAAGGAGGCACAGGCGGAGATACCGCATACGGTGGCCTTGGTGTTGATAGTCTTTTTGGTAATGGCGGTAACGACACCTTGTTTGGCGGCGATGTCGACGGTAGCCAAGATAACCTCTTCGGCGGCGTCGGCAGCGACACCCTTTATGGCGGTCCCGGAACCGATAACTTGTATGGCGGCACGGGAAATGACGTCATCTATAGCGGAATGGGGAACGATGGTGGCAGCGGCATCCACGGAGATGAAGGAAACGATACGATTTTTGGTGAGGACGGAAACGATTATCTTTTAGGTGACGAAAGCAACGGTATCGCTTCCGACGATACCCTGTATGGCGGTATCGGTAACGATACGCTTCAGGGCTATAACGGTAACGATAGTTTTGACGGCGGCGTTGGCATCGACATTATCTTCGGTGGTGCCCAAAACGACACTGCCGATGGAGGTATCGGTAACGACATTCTTTATGGCGGCACCGACAGTGATATCCTCTCCGGTGGGGATGATGATGACCTAATCTGGGGTGAGGCCGGTAACGACACCCTTGATGGCGGCGCAGGAAATGACACCGTCTACGGCGGAACCGAGGTCGATACTCTTCATGGCGGAACCGGTAATGACATTCTCGCCGGGGAACTTGGAAACGCTCAAGCGTTTGGCGATGAAGGAAACGATACTTATTTCTTCGGATCAATTGGCGGAGCCGCCCATAGTTTTGACGGCGGTATTGGCGATACCGATCGAATTGTTCTTTTTGAAGGGCAACCTGCCGGCGCCATCAACACGTGGTTGGTTCTCACGCAAGGCACCTACATCGATATGGGAGGATATCTTACTTTATCGGCCGATGCCATGGGCACCATAACCTTGGCTGATGGATCAATCGTTAATTTCTCAAATCTTGAAGAAATTGACTTCTCCGCTGTCGGCGCGACCCTTAACGGCAGCGCCGGAAACGACGTTTTAAACGGCGGTTATGGTAATGATACGATAACCACGGGCGGCGGAAGTTCCGACAGCATGTATGGCGGTTATGGCGATGATACGCTCATCACCTCCACCGGTTTCACCAATTACTACGGGGGTGCCGGTAATGATCTTGTGCAGGTTGCCGCTGGCGGTAAGCTCTCGAATGGCGGCGGCGAAGACGGCAATGATACGATAATTGGCGGAAATCTCGCCGACTATCTTGGCGGCGATAATGGAAACGATACCCTCTTTGGGGGAGGCCAGTCCGATCAAATATTCGGTGGTGCCGGTGATGATTACATGGACGGCGGCACAGAAAACGACTTCCTTTACGGTGGCGACGGCAACAACATCGCCTATGGCGGCGATGGGAATGACAATATTAGCGCCGCTGGGTCTGGCTTGAATACCTTCTATGGCGATGCCGGCAACGATCGCGTTTTTGGAGCTAACGGGGCCGATACATTATACGGTGGCGCCGATAACGACACTTTGACTGGCAACTCCGGTAATGACACCCTCTTCGGCAACACCGGTGACGATACAGCCTTCGGGAACCTTGGTAGTGATACCTTCGAATTTGCCGGCGGACAGGGAACGGACGTCTTCTGGGGAAGCGATGCCAATAGCAGCGTCGATGCGGGAGCCACCGACTCCGTCTTCTTGCAGAGTGGCGATCCAACTCCTGGGGTTGACCCCACTTTATCATGGCTGCATCTTGATCCCGGTAATTCTATGAGTTCCTATGACCCTGCTACCGGTGTGATAATTCTTTCGGCGAATGCCGACGGGTTTATCGATCTGGGTGGAGGATCTATCCTGTACTTCCACGATATCGAAAAAATCATGTGGACCCCGTAACCTTAGTAAATAACCTAGCAAAAAGGGCTGCCGTAAAAGCAGCCCTTTTTTTATTTAGCTGACCATCTTCTGCGCAACGGCAAGCGTATCCGCCTCAGCCGCCGGTTTATCCCACCTGATACGGTGAACCCGAGGAAACCGCATCGCCAAGCCCGACTTATGGCGGCTTGAGGGATGGATAGAGTCGAATTCAATCTCCAACACCAGGCTGGCATTAACTTCCCGCACCGGGCCAAACCGTTGCACTGTATTGGCTCTGATCCATCGATCCAATTTGCTCAATTCTTGATCCGTAAATCCCGAATAAGCCTTACCAATCGGTAGCAAATGGTCTTGATCCCAAACGCCAAAGGTGTAGTCCGAATAAAACGAAGATCGCTTGCCACTACCCCGTTGGGCATAGAGCAATACGCAGTCCAGCACCAGGGTCTGGCGCTTCCACTTAAACCAATGTCCGCGCGGCCGACCGGCAATATAGGGGCTATCCCGGCGTTTGATCATAAGTCCTTCAACCCCATTTTGCGGCTGATGACGCGCATCGTGGCGGATCTTTTGCAACGTTGGATAATCTGTTTCTGTTATGACGGATGAAAGATCCATACGGGCCGATCCATGACGGCTATGCCACGCTTCCAAATGCCACCGGCGCTCGACAAGAGGCAACGCCCGAACATCCTCGGCATTGTCGATTAAGATGTCATAAAGGCGTAAATAAGCCGGGTAGTCACTTAACATGGCTGAGCTGACCTTTTTACGATTAAGGCGTTGCTGGAGATCGTTGAACGGCGCCACCTCCCCGGCGGCGAAAGTCAGCAGTTCACCATCCAAGGCAAACTCTTCTTCGGAAATTTCCTTTGCCGCCTGAATGACATCGGGAAAAGTATGGCTGATATCATCCCCGGTACGCGTATAAAGCCCAACAATATCGCCGCAGCGAATAAGTTGTGTGCGGATGCCGTCCCATTTCAACTCGACCTGATACTGCGATAAATCGAGAGCCTGTAGCTCTTCATCCTCAATCGGATGAGCCAGCATCATCGGCATAAACCCCGCCCGCTTGGCGACAACCGGCATCTCTGCCCTGCCCTCCAGCCAAGCGAATAAATCCGCGTAAGGCGCCTGAACGCCGTACCAAAGCTGCTCGATATCATTCACATCTTTGGCAAAGGCGTCCGCCAAGGCAGTTTTGGCGAGGCGGGCCGAAACCCCGATCCGTATATTGCCGGTGATAAGTTTAAGGAGAGCCCAGCGGCCATTGCTATCCATCGCATCAAGCCAGGACGTCAGGCGGGCCCGCAATGTTTCACGGTTGGCCAAGCCTAAGGTGTCGACAACTTCCGCTAAGGACGGTGGCGCTTCGTTCACGCGGCGGGCCGGCCAAATCAGCGAGACCGTCTCGGCCATATCACCGACATAATCTCTGGACAACCCCAGCAGGACCGGATCAACCCTATCAGTGACCAGTTCACGAATAAGGGCCGGCTTGGCAACCGGAAAAGATAGGCTTCCCGTCAAGGCCGCCAAAGCCCAACCCCGTTCCGGATCTGGACGATTGCGAAAAAAATCAGCCATCAGGCGCCGCTTGCCCAAGGTTGAGCCGGTGTATGACAATGAATCAAGAAGCGACGCGAAGGCCTGCAATTAGCTCTCCTCGTCTTCGTAGCCGTGGATATCCAAAGGTCGTGCTTTCAAGCCTAAGGTCGATGCGTAATGCACCAAACCATCCTCTCGGCCATGGGTAACCCAAATTTCCGCCGCACCAACATCGGTAATAGTTTGAGACAATTCATCCCAATCTGCATGATCGGAAATGACCAGGGGCAGCTCGACCAACTTTTGACGCGCCCGGGCCCTGATTGTCATCCAACCGGAGGCCATGGCGGTTATAGGATCGGCCAGCCGCCGCGACCACCGATCATGCAGGGCTGATGGTGGCGCCAAGACAATCTTGCCTTTCAAGGCTTCTTTATCGAGATCACTTACCGGCGCCAGAGTTCCCAAATCTACGCCATGACGCTGATAAAGCTCGCAGAGCCCGATCATGGCACCGTGAAGATAAATGGTGTCGGTATAACCCGCCTCGCGTAATAGACAGATAATCCGCTGGCACTTGCCCAAGGCGTAGGCGCCAACCAGTACTGTTCGTTCCGGGTATAGGGCAGAGATTCTTAGGAGTTTCTCGATTTGACTAATATCTGATGGATGGCGAAATACAGGAAGGCCGAAGGTCGCCTCGGTAATGAACACATCGCATGGCTTAACCATAAACGGTGCACAAGTTGGGTCACGGCGACGCTTATAATCGCCCGAAACGATAACCCGATGTCCGCCATACTCAAGGACAACTTGGCTACTTCCCAGAATATGCCCTGCGGGAAGAAGCGAAACTGTTACACCGCCCAAAGTTAAAGCTTGGCCATAATCTAGTTCTTGGGTCTTTCCGATCGCCTGGCCATAGCGTTGCCGCATAATATCCAGCGTGCCCCTTGTGCCCAAAACCGCCCGGTTGTTGGGGCGCGCATGGTCAGCGTGGCCGTGGGTTATAATCGCACGATCAACCGGCCGGACCGGATCAATATAGAATCCCCCGGGAATACACTGTAATCCTGCTTCTGTGGTCTTGAGCCAAAGCTCTGGACGTTCCATATCCAGTTAATTGTGGTTTGTGGAGGGCAAGTTCAATGGGCCCACTTCAAGGATGAACGACTTGGCGTTAGCGGTAAAGAAATTAGACGATAAGGGAATCCTCCCCCGGATTTTTACCGATTGGTTTTCGCAAAAAGGATGGCAACCCCATTCACATCAATTGGAGATGGTGGAGGCTGATGCCTGTGGAAGATCCTGTCTTTTGATTGCCCCCACTGGCGCCGGAAAAACCCTTGCCGGCTTTTTGCCGAGCCTGATCGACATTGTGCGAAATCCCTCACCGGGTCTTCATACGATTTACATATCGCCCCTAAAAGCTTTAGCCACGGATATTGAACGAAACTTAGCCGCGCCTATTGCCGAGATGAATATCCCGGTCCGCATCGAAACCCGAACGGGCGATACGACGTCGAGCCGGCGCCAGCGGCAGATGAAGACCCCGCCGCATATCTTGCTGACGACCCCCGAATCTCTTGAGCTTATTCTGTCCTACCCCGAAGCGCGACAGCTTATGGCCGGGCTGCAGCGGATTATTATCGACGAGGTTCACGCTTTGGCACCGGGAAAACGCGGCCACCTAACCGCCTTGTGTTTGGCACGGCTACGCTCATTCTCGCCTAAGCTTAAAGTGTGCGGTTTATCGGCCACGGTTGCCGCGCCCACAGCCTTGGCCAAGTGGCTGCACCCAAAAGCCGCGATCATCACCGCACCACAAGCTATAGCCCCGAAAATACGTCTGCTACAGACCGGTAAGGTTCCGTGGAGCGGTTATATGGCGAACTATGCGGTGATGGATATATACCGTGCCATTGCCCAAGCCAAAACCAGCATTGTTTTTGTTAATACTCGAGCGCAGGCGGAATTTCTTTTTCAGAAGCTTTGGGAGGCAAACAGTAACAACCTTCCCATCGCCTTGCATCATGGTAGTCTTGATCGCGATCATCGAAGAAAAGTCGAGGCGATGATGGCCAAAGGCGGCCTTCGCGCCATTATCGCCACGGCTTCCCTTGATTTGGGATTGGATTGGGCGGCGGTCGATCTTGTCATCCAGGTCGGCGCACCTAAAGGTATCAGCCGGCTGCTTCAGCGCATCGGGCGCTCCAACCACCGATTGGATAAGCCTAGTGACGCCTTGTTGGTCCCCTGCAACCGCTTCGAGATGGTTGAATGCATTACTGTCATCGACGCGATCCGACATAATATTGTCGATGGCGAGCCGCTTCAGCGCGGCAGCCTTGACGTCTTGGCCCAGTTCGTCATGAACTGCGCCGCGGCTGGCGGTTTTACCGGCAAAGATCTTTACGATGAAATCATCCAAGCTGCGCCCTATGATGATCTTGATTTCCCGACCTTCCAGAGAATTATCCAAATGGTGGCGAATGGCGGTTATAGCTTGCGCGCCTACGACCGGTTTCAGCGTATCACGCAAGATCGGGAGGGCAAATGGGTTGCCTCTCCTTCCGCAATCAAACGCCACCGGATGAATACGGGAACGATAGTTGAGTATGAAACCTTGCGCGTCAGCCTGCAGCGGCGGCGATCGCCCTTTGGCCGCGATTTAGGCTTGATCGAGGAATATTTCATCCAAGGCTTAGCCCCAGGAGATACCTTTATCTTTGCCGGGCAGCTCCTCCGATACAAGACGATCCGCGATGATACGGTAGAGGTTGAACCCGCCACGGGAGATCAGCCGAAAATTCCCTCATTTAAAGGTGGACGCCTACCCTTGTCCCCATCCCTCGCCGCCCATGTGCAAGATTTAATGTCGAATCCAAACCATTGGAGAGCTCTTCCATCTGTCATCGGCGAATGGCTGAACCTGCAGCGTGAACGATCATCCCTGCCTGATAAGAATTGCCTATTAGCCGAGACCTTTCCCCATCAAGGCTTGCATTATTTCGTCTGTTATAGCTTTGCCGGACGTAATGCCAATCAAACCCTGGGACTACTCTTGTCCCAGCAAATGGAGGCCTCCGCCCTACTCCCCTTAGGGTTTGTCGCCAATGACTATGCCGTCGCCTTTTGGGGCCTTGCGCCTATTTTGAAGCCGCAGCAACTCATCACAGAAGCTTTTTCGCAACCAAATACCGCACAATGGATCGAAGGCAGCCAAATGGCTAAGCGCGCCTTCCGAGACATCGCAGTTATCTCCGGCTTGGTGGAGCGACGCCACCCGGGAAAGAAGAAAACCGGCCGCCAGGTTACCATGTCTACCGATCTTATTTATGATGTCTTGCGTAACCATGAGCCAGATCATGTTTTGCTGGGTGCTACCCGTCAGGAAATTTTGGGCAAGCTCACCGACATCGATCGATTGCGTGAGATGATCGAAACAAAACCTTTGAATCATCGCGTTTTGGCAAAAATATCGCCTTTGGCTGTGCCGTTGATTTTAGAAATCGGCATTGAAAAAATTAAAGGTAAAGCGGAGTTCGCTTTATTGGACAACCTGGCGCGAGAAATTGCCGGCGATAAACTTCTGGAAGAGGCAGCAGGATCTTGGGATACGGCTTAACCATCAACTCATTACCTGCAGAATTGCACGGATCGGGAATGCTATGGTTGCCATCGTTAGGATTACTTTGCGCTGCCGATATTCATTTCGAAAAAGGCAGTTTTTTTGAGCGGTTTGCGACTTTCCTCCCGCCCTATGATACGCCAACCACCCTGGACCGTTTGGTACAAGTAATCACGGAGCTAAAGCCCCAGCGCTTTATCGCTTTAGGCGATAGTTTTCATGATCGCGATGCGGCCAGCCGCATGACGACCACCCATAAGGAGCGGCTTAACAGGCTTATTAGCTCGCTTGATCATTGGGTTTGGATTGAGGGTAATCATGATCCTGGCATAAGCCAGGGCATAGGTGGCGAGTATCTGCCTCGTTATGAGATTGCTGGAATTAGCTTTCATCATATGGCCACTCCCCAGCCTGAGAAAGGTTTGAGACATGGCTATGAAATCAGCGGCCATTATCATCCCAAAACCAGCGTTACTCTTAAAGGCCACCGGATGAGCGGCCCTTGTTTCGTTAGGACAAGGCAAAAGTTAATTCTGCCTGCTTTCGGCAGCTATACCGGCGGGCTTGACATCAACAGTAAGGAATTTCTGGAAATTGCCCCTCTCGCGGAGAGAAATGTTTATTTTTCCTATCGCGAGAGGGTTTATCAGATAATTTAAGCTTTAATACTTAAGCCTCTGCGCATGTTCATAATGCTCGCGCAATGTTGGAAGCTTGGCCGCAGCCCATTGTTTTAAAGTTGGATTATCTCCACGTTGCGAATAGGCCTCAAACAGGCTGATGGCATCCTGGTGAGCCTGGATTTGCTGCTTCTTATACATCTCATCCATTTGAGCTGTCTTTTCCGCCCGCAGCGCATCCAGCTTCTGCTGGTGCTCCGCATTCATGCTTGAGGGAATCAGCGCCTTGTCCACAGCTCCCTTCAGTTCGGAAGAGGTCTTTTCGTGGTCCCTGATCATCGCTGCGGCAAAGTTTTGAACATCTTGGCTTTGTGAGCGCTCATTAACGACGCGTGATGTTTCAATCTCAAACATATCGCTGCTAGCGACATTTTTAACAAAATCTTGTGTGGTCAGGCTGGCCATCCCAGAAGGCGACATCTGCGCTTGTGCCGTAGCCGCCAGGAACGCTATGGCAAAAAGAGGTATAACTTTTTTCATGATTGAATTCCTGCTTTTATGAATAGTTGAGCTAACTAAAGACGCTAACCTCATAAAAGTTCCGTTGATGGGAACATCCAATTTTATTTATTTAATTGAAGAATCTCTTTTTTTATGCGGAACGATGCAACCTCCAGTGCTGTTATCAAACAGCTGCGCTATGTGGTGCAAAACGCGAGGAGGAAATAATGACAACGCAAGATCTCACTGCCCGTTCGGTTGGCGTCACGCAACCGGCCGTTCTTTTTTCGCCCCCATGGTTTAGTGTCTGCGCCGGTATCGGTGTTGCCTTGGCCATGCATATCGTCCTTAACCTCTTGGGCATTGGGTTGGGTTTTACCACCATTCAACTCGATCCTAGCTTGAGCGCCGAGAGTTCCCTCATCAGTTGGAGCGCTTTTACCTGGTGGGCGGTGTCGGGAATTATCGCCGCCTATGCCGGCGGGTATACGGCGGGTGCCTTATCCACTCCTGAAAGCGTTTACTCAGGACCTTTGCTTGGCTTCTTATCTTGGGCAAAAACCACCATTATCGTTATGATTTTTGTGGCTTTGTCCGCCGGCGGGACAGCCACAATGTTAAGCTTCTTAGGTGGTCCAAATGCGGCCGTATGGGCCCGGTGGAATGCGCTAACAAATGCCCCCGTAACAACTGCCGGAACACCGGCAGCAAACTCTACAGAGATGGTGACCATCCGTAAGGCCATTGCTTCGGCAGCCATAGCTAGCGTTTTGGCCCTGGGTATCGGTGCTGCGGCTGGAACTTACGGCGGTCACACCGGGTGGGCGGCTCGTTTCCGTCGCTATCCTCGATATACAGTCATTGTATAATCGACTGTAAATATTAAGATAGAAGGAAGCAGGCGAAAGCCTGTTTCCTTCTTCGAATAAAGGTCTACGACCATTTTCTCACCCATCGATTTATCGACATGGCCGCGCAATGTTGATGAGGCCGTTGTGGTGCAGACACGGCTAGCTTCTCAAGTTCTTGTTGAAGATTCCTACGCGTCGCTCAGAACCGTTGCCGGCATAGATGTCGGTTACAGTATTGAACTAAACCTAAGCTTCGCATTTGTCGTTTTTATGGACCTTAACGATTTAAAGCTTCAACGATCCATTACTGCCCAGCTATCAACGCCATTCCCTTATATACCCGGTTTTCTTTCATTTCGCGAAGTGCCGGTGATCATGAAAGCCCTGGCGCAGCTCTCCTTAAAGCCTGACTTGCTCATGGTCGATGGTCAGGGGATTGCCCATCCCCGCCGTTTTGGCATCGCGGCACACTTAGGTGTCTTGACTAACCTACCGGCTATCGGTGTTGCGAAATCACGTCTTGTTGGTCGCTATCAAGAGCCCGGCCCCAGGAAAGGCGATACCAGTCTTCTAGAGGACGGAGATCAACAGATAGGGACGGTTTTGCGGAGCAAGGACAATACCAACCCCCTCTTTGTTTCTCCCGGACATCGTCTAAGCCATGACACGGCGGTACGCATAACCCTACAATGTCTTCGCAAACACCGCCTGCCCGAGCCAACGCGGTTGGCCGATAAGCTGTCCAAGCAGCGCGACGATCAAACAAGAGCTTTGCTATAACGCCTTTTGGCTTATTTAACGATAAATTCAACTTCGGGTACGGGAATGGGGTCTGTCTCAGGTCGGCTGACAATCGCCTTGAGCTTATGTTTGCCCCGATCAAGATCCCAGAGGTATTTTCCTTCCTCCGTATGGGCGAGAGGCATACCATTCATGAACCATTCGACCCGATCCGTTGGCTTTAACCCCGCAATATAGAATTCGAACTTCTGCCGCTGCCGGGGAATACGTGGATCAATGGCAATCTGCAGCCCTTCGGTCGGACTCACCAAAACGGGGGCGGCAACCTCAGCGGCAGACTTCTTGGCGCCTTGCTCGGTCCCACTGATAAAATATTCCGTTCGGGTAAAGCATGGGCTTTTGTTTTCATCAGATGTCTTTTCATTCGGCGCAAGGCAAACCTCCTGCTTAACCAGCTTCGGACTTAAGAAGAGCGGCTTGGTTTGTGCATATTGGTTCAACTGAGAGAAGATGCCGCGCAATGCCAAGGCAGGACCCGTGGACCCCGTTACCCCGTCTGTGGGCGAACGATCCAAATTACCCATCCAAATACCAACCACGTAGCGGTAATTAAACCCTACGGCCCAAGCATCACGATAATCGGTTGAGGTGCCGGTTTTGACCGCCGTTTGCACTGGCATATTCAACAAGCTGCTGTTGCTGAACTCGAGGCGCCGCGCCCAGGGATCGGACAGGATGTTCCCAATAAGGGAGGTCGCTTCCTCGGAGAAAATGCGTTTCTTCTTGTCGCGAGGCTGGTCGCCATCCAATAGAAAACTTAGAGGTTGATAAATTCCTTTATGCCCCAAGGTGGCATAGCCGCGCACCAATTCCAGCAAGGTCACCTCGCCATTTCCTAAGGCTAATCCATCATCATAAATCTCGGCTCCTCGATCCAGGCTTTCAAATCCTAGATTGCGCAGCGTGGCCAAATAGCGCTCGGGCCCAACATGCTGAATCGTTCGCACAGCGGGAATATTTAATGAATTAGCCAAGGCTTCACGCAGAGTAATCTTACCGTAATAGGTGTTGCTGTAGTTCTTATAGCGGTGCAGTCCGGTGCCGATCGCCTCTGACAGAGGTGAGTCATCAATAATGGTAATCGGCGTCCACCCCTGCTCCATCGCCATAGTATAAAGAAACGGCTTAAGCGCCGAGCCCGGCTGACGCGGGGCCGTGACCGCATCGATTTGGTTCCCGGGCGTTGCTTCGTTGTCGGCACCCGCCACCACCCAGGCCAAGATCTCGCCGGTGGTATGATCCGCCACTAAAACCGCTGCATTGTGCAGTTTCTTTCGCCCGAGCGATTTTACGCGTTCATCAATGATCTGCTGAACAATCCGTTGAAGATCGCCGTCCAAGGTGGTTTGAATCAGACGATTCCCATCCGTTGCATAGACCGGGGCATTTTGCCGAACAAAATTCACAAAATGCGACGCCTTAATCGGCATGCTCGGCGGCGTTAAGGCAAAATCCTGGGATTTTACCTCCGCCGCATCTTCTGTCGTCATTAAGCCATTACTCGCCAGCAATTCCGCCAGCCGATTAATGGCTGAAGCGGTCTTTTTAGGGTCGCGGTAAAGATCAAAGCTGGATGGCGCCCGGGCCAGAACCACCAAGGCCAACATCTCTTTGTGATTCAGGGTTGATAAATCCCGGTTAAAATAATAACGCGCCGCCTGAAGAACACCGCGGCGGTTGGAGGCATAGGGAATCTGATTAAAATAAAACTCCAAGATATCCGCTTTGGAGAAATGGCTTTCAAGGCTGGCGGCTTCGAAGGTTTCAATCCATTTCGACCATAAACTGCGCGGCCGCGGATTGATCATCCGCACGACCTGCTCGGTGATCGTGCTGGCGCCACGCACCGTATGACCCGACCTTACGTTCTGCCACAGGGCCCCGAGCCTGGCCGACCAATCGATCCCCGTATGCTGGTAGAACTGCTTATCTTCCGAGAAAATGAAAGCCTGCTGCAAAAAATCCGGTATCTGGTGAAGCGGCAAGTTATCGTAAGTATTCCAGCGGTTTTGATAGGAAATGCTTAGCGGCAGCCCATGGCGATCAACCACCTGGACTGTTTGGGCATCCGATATGATGGAGGTGAGCGACCGGTTGATCGGCTGAACATCGGCATAGGTTTTAACGGCAACGGCCAGCACAAGAATTGCGCCGGCCGCCATAGATGCCTTTAAAACCCCCCGAAATGTCTTTCCGTTAGGCCGTAGCCGCAACATTGATGCTTATCCTCATTGCGGCATAACCCTCAAGCGCTCGGCTGCGCTCTTGCCGTAAACATCGGGGTCATACATTTCCTCGGCATGGATCGGCATGGCGGCGAATTCTCCCTCCGCAATGGCCTGCGCCGAGTAGGAAAGATGATAGTTTCCGGCTGGAAGATATTCAGAATAGAACCTGACCGCGTCATGGCGAATCTCTTGATGGTAAAAGCTCCAGCGAGACAGGTTATATTCCTTCCAATCACTGAATTTAAACCACAAGGAACCGCCGGCCGGCTTGAAGTCCGCCTTGTCGGCATCAACTACTGACGCCGTCGCCAAATCCCGATTTACCGGCTCAAGGCCGCCCGGGACGGGATCGTCAACGACCACAAAGTTTCTAGCCGTGGCGAGAGACACATAAATGTCCACCCGAACGAGCTCGCCGCGTTTAATATCTAGGGGACTCTTGAGCAGCACCCATTGCTTATTACGCTCCACGCTGTATTCCCGATGGATCTCAATCCCCGAGTTAACGTCGCGGGTGGTCTCATCCAACGGCGCATAGCTTAACCGTGTCGTATAATAAAGCCGCCCCTCGCCCTGACGGGCGATCTCGACCGCTGCCTTGCGGCCGGGATCCGCCTTATCGATGGGGCGCTGGAAGGTCACCGGCTTGTCCCGCAAATCGGCAAAGTTCGTCTCGCCAAAGACTTGGGCATTCAAACTGGCCCGAACCGCCAGAGCCGGTTTTACGTTTTCATAAACCCGGCTGTAGTTCGTCAGGGCGTTCATGCAGAACATGTTTTCCTGCGTATTCTCCCAATGATCGCGGTTTTGGCGGGTCTGGGTGATCGTGCGAACCAGCTTGAAAGGAACATCCTGAACCAGCTGCTTGGTATCCGCCCGTTCACTCAAAGCCGTGAAGGCATCCAAGATGGCGCAGTTTTCCCGCAGCGGCGTTGCCAGTATACGATAGTAGCTGTCGTCCAGCTTTTCGTTAAACATGAACTTGCCGCCCGTCTCGCTGGCATGAGCAAAGATCATGGGAACAACCTCGGTGATCAACGGCTCGGCGCCCTTGACCTTCATGGCGGCCTGCAGATAGTGAGTTTTGCCAAACAAACTCATCTTTTGCAGATGCGATTTGTAACGGTCGAGATCTTCGCGTTTGATCTTGCCGTTCTCCGCCAAGGCCGCAAGAGCCACCGCGCGAACAGTCGAACTCATCCCTTCAGAGTAGAAATCAGGCGCCACATCCCGTCTTAAGAAGTTTAGCAGATAGGCATGGAGCTTGGTTTCAACCTGTTCCGGGATCGTATAGCCGCTTTTTCGCAGCCAATTAAATGCCAGAGCCGTATAGGCACTGAGATAAGGATCGGCGTAACGATCTTCCGGCACAAAGTAGGCCATGCCGCCGTTAGGCGCTTGGAAATTCCCCGCCCGCGACAGCGTGTCGTTGGTCAAGGTCTCGCTGCCTTTCCAGTCAAAATCCTGCGGCATATATGCCTTGAGATTCTGATAATGGGCGGCAAACACGCCCTTGGTCAGAATTTGCTCCCAACAAATATAGGCGTAATCCCGCATATATTTGAACGCGCCTTCGACATTGGCGATCACGCTGGGCGATACGATCACACTGATCGCGCCGACATCCGGATAAATCTTATCCGGAAAGGCGATGGATTCCTGGGCCTTATCCCCATCGGTCGTGCCGTAGTTGGCCGCCGTTTCCAGCGACCGTCTTTTACCGATCGGCAAGGTAAACTCCATCCCATCGGTATCGATCGTGTCACCTGCCCGTGCAACAAAGCGAATCTGCCCGCCCTCGTTATCGCGCGCAGCCTTAACCGCGGCGGTCTGGATCGGCATCAACACCGTCGTTCGCTTATACGGCTCGAGTGTCACCGTTTCCGCATAGGTCGTCGGCGTTTTTGTCGTATCGATATCGCCGGTGGCCTCGATCGTTACCTTGAGGGTGCGCGGCTTATCGGTCCTATTCATGACACTAAAGCCGGCTTTAAAGTTGTCTCCCTCGGTGGTCTGGTTAGGCATGACGGGACGCACTTCGGTCGGACGATTGACTTTAAAGCTTGCGTCGCCGAGACCAAGCCGGTCACTCGGCGTCGAGGCCATAACCAAGATACGCCAGCCGGTGAGATTATCCGGGACCTCGAATTCGATCGAAGCATTGCCTTGCGCATCGGTTTTAAGCGCCGGATTCCAATAGCTCACGAATTTGAAGATGTTGCGCATGGCGAGATCGGCCCCGCCATCCCCGCCGGCATTGGCGCCTTTTTTCTCAAATTTTTGCCGGCCGACAAGCTTGGTCAACAGGCTGTAGTTTCTGAGGTCCAGCTCATCAAGGCTATAAAATCCTTCGTAGGGATTGTAGTAACTCTTCCCACCTTGGACCAAGTCAAAGACGGATTCATCCAGCACCGCCACCGCAAGCTCGATCGGCTCTGGCTTGGACAAGGGAAATTTCGGTGCGGCATGCAGTTGAACCGTAACCTTATCGCGCGGACGATAAACTTCCTGATTGGGTTTTGCCGTCACCGCCATTTCTTTATAGGGATCTTTGACCGGAACTCGGACATATCCCATACGGAATGTCGGCTTGCCCAGGTCTACCTGACCATTTTCCAACGGCTTGTCGACCCGCGGCGAAACAAGAGTGACCGACAGATAGAATCCCGGCAGATAATCGGGTTTTACGGGTATTTCCAACACCGGCGTACTGCCCTCGAACACCTTAACAAAACGATCGATCACGCCATATCGCTCGACCGTGACCAGGGCTTTGGCGCCCGGATACGGATTCTTGATAAGGTACCGTGCGGTATCGCCGACGTGATATTCGGTCTTTTCGGGGATAATTTGTAGGAATGAGTCATTCTTCTCATTCCATAAAACGTAATCCTTCCCTACCACCCAAATCTCGGTTTGGGTCGAATGCGGGTTACCCTTCGTATCCTTTATGCTGGCCGTTAGGCGATATGTCCCCGCCTCTTTCGGCGTGAACTGGCAGTTGAGCGGCGCATCACCCGACGTCCCCGCGCATTTGCCGTCTTCCTTCCATTCGGTGGTAAAATTGGTGATATAGGCATTGCCCGCCCCCTTAACCTTGGCGGCGTTAGTTACCTGACGCTCAATCTTAATATCGACAGTCGTACCTTTGGCGGGATTGCCCCGCTCATCAACCACGATATACTCAATGGTTGCTGGCTCTTGAGCATTATAGAGCCACTTTGTCGAATGCAGTCCGACCAGGCGGTCAACGCCAATATAGTCGGCTTGGCTTTGCGCCGCAACGTTTTTGCCGCGATCGTCCTGCACCGAGCTTTCAACAATCAAGGTTCCATACAGAATATCTTGCTTGGTCAGTTTGAACTTGTGATGCAGTTCTCCGTTGCCATCGAGCGGTTCGATCTTCTGATAGACCTCGTAGTTGTCGCTCCGCCCTTCATCCTGCTCTTGCTCAAAGCTGAATTTGCTGGCAACCGGATTCTTGGAAATAAACGGCTTGGCTTGCAGCAAGGCGGTGATCCGCGCCGACGCATCGGTGTAGGCGCCGCCGGAATGAAGTTTCGCGGTAGTGGTAACTTCAACCTCTTGTTCCGATTTAAAGAGATCGCCGTTAAGCTCGCTGGTGACCTTGAATGGCGCCGGGGTAAAGTCGCTGACCAGTACCCGCATCGGCAACCAGACGATTTTACCCTTGGTAAGATCAGGCGCCGCGGCCGGCTCGCCTTCGCCTTCAGAAGATTCTTCCTCCTCCAGATCGGCCGCCGCTTTTTTGCCAAAGCTTGAGGTCAGACGGAACTGGTACCAACCTACGGCCCCTTGCTTTGGGGTCGTAAACTCACCGCTGTAGGAACCGAATTCCGACAAGGTGATATCCTTGACGGTGTGCACAACCTGATCGGTAGGATCCAAGATCTCCAAGGTATAAGAGGATGCGGGCGCCGGAACCAAGGTTTTGTCGTCTTGATCACGGACATAGAACTTATATTGAATCGTATCGCCAGCCCGATAGATGCCCTGGGCGGTCATGCCCCAGGTAACGATATGTCCGTACTTCTGCTTATTGTAATGATCAATCGTTTCGCCCGACGCCCGCCAGGTATCGACGATAAAATTATTGGATATGGGCATGATGGCCATATCCTTACCTTTATCAACACGGATAAAGAGTCCGGTTCTGGCGTCGGGATTCTCGCCATAGTTCCACATCGGGCTTAAGGCCAAGCCCGGATCGATCTCTTGCGTTCCCGGCAAGACCGAAATCCCTTGGTCATCCGTCATACCGGTCGCCAGGACATCCTTCGGCGCGGAAAGTTTTGTCAGGGCATCTTTATAGATCGTGACCTTGGCATCCTTCACCATCTCGCCCGTGGCAAGGTCGGTCACCCAAACAAGGGTGCTGTAGTGACCCAGTTTGACGTGAAGCTGATAGGGCGTGACCTGGGCAAACAGTCTATTCTCCTGAGAGCCGCCTTTGCTCACACCCGGCTCGGTTTTTAAGTGCCCGTAAACAGCACCGGAATTGCCGCCCAGCATGTCGCGGATCCCGAACGGAATGGCGAACTGAACATCCGGAACCTTCGGAATATCCTGGCTGACACTTTGGTTTTGTTTTACGCCGTCGGCGGTGATGCTGCGATAATCAAAAATGACCTTATTAAGGTTATTCACATAAAGCGGTACTTCACTGTCAACGTTCTTCTCGATCACCGCATCATGATGAATAATCTCGAAATTGGGTCGGCGGTGGTCGGTCGCGAAGGATAGATTAAACGGCTTAAACAACTTGCGGCCAAACTCGTCTTCAAGATCGGTCAGCGGTTGCTCGCTGAACAGCGAGAGAATCCAATGCCAAATCCGGCCAAAGAAACCCAAGTCTTGCGCCTTGATGGACAACGCATAGCTCTGAGCCGCCTTAAGGCCGCCCGGCAAATAGACATCAAAGGTATCGCCTTTCTTGTAGGCCCGGCCGAGACGCGTGTAGTCGGTCTCCTGGCCCCAGGGATCGAAATCCTTACCGCCGGCGAGATCGGGGCTGAAAACAAATTGCTGTTTTACTTGGAACCGGAAGATCGGCGCGCTAAAGGCCAAAGATACCGAGGCCAAAGGATCGCACAGTTGCTGGGCCTGTTGCGGCTTATCCAGCGTAATAAGGACCGGCTGACGGTCATTGGTGGTGCACTTAAGGCCCAAAAATTCAAATTCAGGATAGGTATCAAATTGAACAATATCTTGCGCGTTATGACCCGGCTCAGGACCCAAGGCCGAAACTAAACCCGGCTCTGATTTTAAACTGATGGTGCTGTCGTTTGGCAGTTCTTGTTGCGGCTCGACGATCCATACCCGCCGCGCCTCAACACCGTTTACTAAAGGCGGCTTTTCTTGATCGTCCGGATCCGCCGCAGCGGTTAGGCTCAATCTCTGCTGGCCATCCTTGCCGGCGGCAAAATAAACATGCCGAACGACGGAATCTTTCGTCACCGGCTGATTAAGTACCAGCCGCAGGACCGGATGGCTGGGCGACTTCCAGGTATTAAAATCGGCATAGCGCACATCCGGCCGCTCGGTAATAAATTTATGCGTCTGAGCGGCGGCAATCGTCGCGCCATCTTCGGCCGTAATGCCGGGGTTGACGGTCAAGCTATAAGAGGTTGCCGATTTTAGCTCGTCTTTCTCGGCCAGGTTGCAAGACAAGGTGGTGGTGTTCAGCCACCGCCATTCACAGTTCAATTCCGGTGCCGTCGTTACGGGGATTTCCTGGCGCGAGCGCTCCATCTTGCCGATCGGCACCACCGGCCGGTTAAACTGAATGACGATTTGGCGGCCGGTTGGGACATCCTCTCCCTGGGGCGTTATTCGGACAATGCGCAACTCTTTATTGACAGTCGTCGCGGTGGTCGGCGGCGTCGCCTGACCAAAAGCTGTCGAGCCCGTTAGGGCAAGGCCCAGAGAAACGGCGAAGAGACGAACCAGTGTGTTTGTCATGAAAGTACTTCAGATGTTAGGGCGCCATAGCGCGCACGTGAGGATGAAAATCGAAGTATAACTTATGTGCCTTTGTCACGTAACCCAGCTGCCAAAATAAACAGCACAAAACGACCGACATGCCACCCGGCACCCTCGCCATTAACCATATAATTAAGGCAAGATTATTACGAAAGCGAAGAGCACCCCCGAGTCTGAATGCGTTATGAAATTTAATTACTGAATCCTGAATCTGTTCCGGAGTTGAAAGTGAATTCTTCACCTGCGGCCCTGATTTCAAATAGTGGACTATGTAACACCTACTTTCTATTTACGAGAGTAAGAAACCAGAGCTAGAATGAAGCGGCGTCCAACCTTAATACTGAGGGTTATCTTCAAAGGGGGGATTTCGCCCCAACCTTATAAGGATTTTGGCCCCGCAGACCGGGAACTTTCAATTTCAAAGGGCGTTATAAAGCCATAAACTCAAGGTGGATCATGGCAGCACGCGCAAATTGGAAAGGATATTTGAAGCTATCCTTAGTGTCCTGCGCCGTGGCGTTATTTCCCGCCACCACCATCAACGAGCGAACCCGGTTCAACATCATCAATCGGAAGACTGGCAATCGCATCCATAATCAGGTTGTTGATGCCGAAACCGGTGATATCGTCGAAAAGGAAGACCGCGTTAAAGGTTATCATGTCGAAGATGACCATTACATCCTGCTGGATGACGACGAACTGGATAACGTCGCTTTGGAAAGCACCCACACGATCGATATCGATGCCTTCATCCCGCGCAAAGAGGTCGATGAAATTTATCTGGACGAATCTTTTTATATCGTACCCAACGACAAGGTTGCCCAAGACGCCTTCGCGGTCATTCGCGAGGCGATGAAGAAACGCGACATGGTTGGCTTGGCTCGCCTGGTGATTCACCGGCGAGAACGCCTTCTGATGCTTCAGCCGCGGGGCAAGGGCTTGGTCGCGACCGCCCTTCGGTACGTCAACGAAGTGCGGGATGAAGAGACCTACTTCGAGGATATTCCTAACGTCAAAATATCTTCGGAAATGCTGGATCTTGCGATCCACCTCATCGACAGTAAGAAAGCGCACTTCGATCCGAGCAAATTTAAAGATCGATATGAAGATGCCTTGAAGGCGCTCATCAAAAGCAAGGCTGCCGGTAAGGCTCCGCCGACACCCCCCAGCCATAAGCCCAGTAATGTGGTCAATCTGATGGACGCCTTGCGGCGCAGCGTCACGACAAAATCGACCAGCCGGAAATCTGCGCCGGCTGCTAAGGCGGTCAAAGCCAAGAAAGCTGTCCGGCGGCGCACGGCACCTAAGCGTGTCGTCAAGAAGGCCAGCTAAACTATGGCCTTGCGGGAATATCATCACAAACGTGATTTCAAGGCGACGCCCGAGCCGCGCGGCAAAAGCCAACATAAGAATAAATTTCGCTTCGTCATTCAGAAACATGCGGCGCGGCGGCTGCATTATGACTTTCGGATCGAACTTGATGGGGTGATGAAAAGCTGGGCAGTGACCCGCGGGCCCAGCCTTATCGCCGGGGAAAAACGCCTGGCCGTTCGCGTCGAAGACCATCCGATCGATTATAATAAGTTCGAGGGCACTATTCCTAAGGGTCAGTACGGCGGCGGCACGGTGATGGTTTGGGATCGGGGAAAATGGATCCCCGAGGGCGATCCGAAAAAAGCGTTAAGCAAAGGCCAGCTTACCTTCCAATTGGAAGGCGAAAAGCTTCACGGCAGCTGGCACCTAGTGCGTATGAAGAAGCGCGCAGGGGAAAAACAAGAACCCTGGCTACTCATTAAATCCAAGGACGAGGCCTCCCTGCCCGCATCGGCACCGGATATATTGGATGCCGAGCCCTTGTCCGCCGTGACGGGACGCACCATGGATCAAATTGCGGCCGGAACCGAGATAGCGGGGAAAAAGTCCGCGAAAAAAAGCACCGGCAAAAAACTTAAGCCGAAAACAGCACCCCTTGCAAAAACTCCTCAAAAAAAAACGGTAAACCTCTCTCCAGGAAAAATACCTCGTGCACAGAAAAAGCCGCTGCCTGATTTTGTTCCCCCCAGTCTTGCAACGTTAAGCGCGAAGGCGCCCAAGGATTCAAGCTGGGTCCATGAAATCAAATTTGATGGTTACCGTTTGCAGGCGCGGATCGACGGCAAAAAGATCAGCCTTCATACCCGCACCGGTTTGGATTGGACCCATAAATTCACGTCGGTACAGCAAGCCTTAACCGCCCTTCCTGTACAAACCGCGTTGATCGATGGCGAATTGGTCGTGGAAAACGACAAAGGCGCCTCCAGTTTTGAAGACTTGCAAGATGCCTTGAAGCAAAATCGGCAGTCGCGGTTTGTTTTTTACGTTTTCGATCTTCTCTATGTAGATGGATATGACCTGCGTGCCGCCACGCTGGAAGTTCGAAAAAAAACGCTCAAAAGCCTCACGCAAAAACTCCCTAAGAATAGTATCATTCGCTATAGCGAAGACTTTGACGATCAGGGCCCCCTGCTGCTGGATCATGCCTGCCGTTTGTCCTTGGAAGGCGTGGTGTCCAAGCGGCGCGATGCCGCCTATCATTCGGGCCGGGCCGGCGACTGGATCAAAACCAAGTGCATGAACGCCCAAGAGTTTGTCATCGCCGGCTATAAGAATTCAGCCGCAACGCCGCGGGCCATCGGATCTTTGATCTTGGCTTATTACGATCAAGGCAAACTTCGTTATGCCGGTCGCTCCGGGACCGGATATACGCAGCAGCAGGCTCAGGATATGTGGAAGAAATTCCAAAAATATCGCATCACCGCTTGCCCTTTTGATCGCGTGCCTGCCGAAGAGGCCAAATCCCGCGGCGCAGTTTGGCTGCGCCCTGAACTCGTCGCGGAGATTCAGTTTCGCACCTGGACCGGCGGCGGATTGGTACGTCATGGCGCCTTTAAGGGATTGCGGGAAGATAAACCCGCCAAACAAATCGTCCGGGAAAAGCCGACTTTCACCCCGTCGATGACAAAGGCTTCACCTACCCCGAAAATTACTGCACGCAAATCCTTCCGATCCTCCGCAGTAAAAACCACGGGCAAAACTAGCCTCAAGGCCGGCACGGACTCCGCGGTCACCCTAACCCACGGCGATCGGATTTATTGGGAAGACGGGGCGATCACCAAGCAGCAGCTGGCGGCTTATTACGATCAGGTCTGGGAATGGATGGCACCTTATGTGGTTAACCGGCCGCTTAGTCTTGTCCGTTGTCCGGAAGGCGCCGGCAAAGAATGCTTTTTTCAAAAGCACGCCGCCATGGGATTAAAGAACAGTCATTTAAAGATTCTCCCCGATGAAAAAGGCCGGGAGGTTTTGGCTGTTACAAATAAAGATGGCCTGTTCTCGCTGGTTCAGGCCGGTGTGCTGGAGCTTCATCTCTGGGGGACCACAATCGACAAGCTGGACAGCTGTAATCTGATCGTGATGGATCTTGATCCGGGTCCCGATGTGCCGTGGCCAAGACTGCGTGAAGCGGCGATCGAGGTGCGCGAGCGCCTGGCCCAAGTTGGCTTGACCAGTTTTCTTAAAACCAGCGGCGGTAAAGGTCTTCATGTGACCTTCCCGATAAAACCGGTGGATTGGGACACCGCGAAATCCTTTGCCCAGACACTGGCCCGGGCTATGGCCGCCGACCGACCGGATCTTTATACCGCAGTGATGACCAAGAAATTGCGTACAAACCGGATCTTTGTAGATTACTTGCGCAACGGGCGCGGTGCGACAGCCATTGCGCCCTATTCCACCCGCGCCCGTCCCGGCGCACCGGTTGCGGCACCTTTATCTTGGGATGAACTAAGCCGGTTGAAATCAGGCAACCAATATACCCTTCTGAACTTACCGCAAAGATTGAAAAAACTGCGGCGCGATCCGTGGCGGGATTTGCTATCGATAAAGCAGGCTCTACCTAAGTTTTAACAGTAACACCTGCGCGCCGACCTTAAGGGCTGCTATCATCAGGAGTTATACCTTGAGTACCGATGCATCCGGGGTCGTTACCTTGCCGGATGGCACCATCTGCACCTTCGAAAATCTCGAAGTCATCCATCTGGTTTAATAAGACTTAACATCTATCATGAACACGACAGCCGGCTGTTTCCATCATGATGACTCGTAAAAATTTAATTAAAATCAGCAATCAAATAAATGTTATATTGTGCAAAGTCTTGGTATTTCTAAATTTAATAATTGTTTTATTTGTAAATGTGACGACCATCACACAAATAGGCGGAATACAACTTGCCGTTAAGCTTCTGGTAACTTAATTAGAACGCGTTCCGCGCTTTTTTATGAATTGGAATTTTCATTCTAAATCTGCGCCAAACCTAAGGAAATAAAACATAAAACTGTGGAGCTATCTCTACAAAGAACAATTTTGCGCCCTACATCAAAGGAAAACCGATCAATGAAAAACGCCTCTTTATTTACGCCATTCCATACCTCTGTCTTGGATCAGTCGAAGCCTGCTTTAACTGAAACGGATGCAACCGTCGTTAAAAACAAAGCGGTGAATTTTGGGTTCACCTTTCCCGAGGCGGATCTTCCCATTCACAGCATCATTAAAGTAGGCGGCGCCGGTAACGATACGCTGGATGGCACATCAGCTGATGATTTGTTGTATGGCAGCGGCGGGAATGATCAACTGCACGGCTTAGATGGTAATGATGTACTTTTTGGCGGTGATGGGAATGACGGCATAATTATTCTTGGCGGCGAGGGTGGCCTTGATGGTGGCGAAGGTGACGACACAATTTTTGGAGGAAATGGAAACGACGGCGCTGATGGTGGGACAGGAAACGATACGGTTTATGGCGGGACAGATAACGATTATATCCTGGGATATGACGGTAATGATTTGCTTTATGGAGGCAGCAATAGCCCTGGCGATACCTTTGGTGAGGAGGCTGACGGTGGGACAGGAAACGACACTATTTACGGTGGCGATGGATACGACCGACTATACGGTAGCGCAGGCAGTGATACTGTTTATGGCGAAGGGGGTGATGACGACATAAATGGTGAATCAGAAAATGACACAGTTTACGGCGGCGATGGCAATGACGCTGTCGACGGAAATAGCGGTAACGACACCCTCTATAGCGGATATTATGGAAGAGCTGGCGGCTGGGATATCGCCAGTGGTGGAATAGGCAGTGACGTTATTTTTGGCGATGGCGAAGACACCTTGCTCACTCCGGGGGAAGATCTTAGCACCTTTGTAGATCATCTTTTCGGCGATTCCGGTAATGACACAATTTTTGGTCAGATCGGTGACGACACGATATACGGCGGTTCTGTCGATGCTAAATGGGATATTCCTACGGACCGGGATACATTATTTGGTGGGATCGGCAATGACAAAATCGGTGGTGGTGATGACAATGATGTCATCTACGGTGGCTCTGGTGACGATAAACTAACAGGGGACGAACTTACGTTTGGCGGCTGGACGTCTATACCTGGCAGCGACACGATCTTCGGCGATGAAGGCTCCGATCAAATCAAAGGTAACGATGGCTCTGATAGCCTTTATGGTGGCGCCGATAACGACACCGTAGAGGGTGACAAAGGAGACGACGTCATCTACGGCGATACGGGGGATGATCGTCTGATCGGCTGGGAAGACAATGACCGGATCTATGGAGGTGATGGCAAGGACGTCGGTCATGGAAATGTCGGTAATGACTTACTTTACGGCGATGCCAATGACGACACTATGCTCGGCGACGGCGGCAACGACATTTTGTACGGTGGAACCGGCCAGGACAATCTGCGTGGTGGAACAGAGAGCGATATTCTGTTTGGCGGCGCCGATAACGATTTTCTTGAAGGCGAAGCCGGCAATGACGTTTTGATGGGTGATTTCGGTAATGATACCCTGTCGGGCGCAGACGGGAACGACACGCTGTTCAGCAGCAAAGGCAACGATATTAACTATGGCGGGGATGGCGATGATCTGCTGGTCCTCGGTCATGCCGCAGGCAACGAGAGTTTTGATGGTGGCGTAGGCGGTACTGACACCATCCAGCTCTTCAACCCTATGGACCCCACGTTGAGCTGGCTCAGCTTAACCACGGGCACCTATACGGTGACAGGCGATACCATTACCTTGAGTGCCGATGCATCCGGGGTGATTACCATGCTGGATGGCACCATCTGTACCTTTGAAAATCTCGAAGTTATCCATCTGGTGTAACGTGAGTTAACGACTACGAACATAACAGCCGGTCTCTTAACCAAAAGATCGGTTGTTATCTAACTTAAAATTTAAGGAATCAGTAGATGAAAAATTCAACTTTCTTCGGCTTGTTTACCCCTGAGCAATTTTCTCTCGGTAACACAGAGTTTGCGCCGATCGATGCCGCTAACTCCGAAACATCGATGGTTAAAAATAAACCTATAAATTTTGGAGTCAATTTTCCGGAAACCGATTTTCCCATCCACACCATTGTCGCCATGGGCACCCCGGGAAATGACACCCTGAACGGCACCAACGCCAATGACACTCTATTTGGCAATAGTGGCGATGACACGCTTTACGGCGGTGATAATGGTGACACGCTTTACGGCGGTGATAATGATGACGTCATTTACGGCGGCGATAATGATACCATCATCGAGGATTTACAGGGTGGTGACGGAAATGACACCCTATATGGTGGTGATGGATTTGATGCCTGCGACGGCGGCGATGGCAACGACACCATCTATGTCGGTGGAAATACCTATGGTGCATATGACGATGCCTACGGTGGCGACGGAAATGACACCATCTTTAGCGGCCTCAATACCGAAGGCGAATTACGCGGGGACGCAGGTGACGACACTATCTATGGCAGTGATCTCGAATTCGGCAGCGGTCGGCTCAGCGACGGTTATGCAGAGATTTTAAGGGGCGATGAGGGTAACGACACTATTTTTGGAAATGGAGGTAGGGATATCCTTACTGGCGATGTAGGAAATGACACCCTATACGGCGGTGATGGCGATGATCAAATTTCCGGCTCGAGCCGTGGTGGCGACTTTGACTATTTGTTTGGCGGCAATGGAAATGACACGCTCTTCGGACAACTGTTCCCTGCGTTTTATGAAAGAGAATATCTTGGGCAGCAAAGACTTTTCGGCGGCGATGGCAATGATTCTATATTCGGCGGTTGGGGTTCCGATACCGCCTATGGCGGCAGTGAGAACGATACCATCGTCGGCTTTGATGGATATGACACGCTCTACGGTGGCAACGGCGATGATATTGTCCGCGATGGAGTCATGGGATCGAGCAAAGACGGCGGACAAGGTGACGACACGATTTTTGGTGGATACGGCAACGACTCCTTAGACGGCGGGGTCGACAATGATATCATCTACGGTGACGAGCAATATTGGGAATCTCCGGTTCCGGCGGGAACCCATCACGACACGATCCGTGGCGGCGACGGCCAAGATAAGATCTATGGCGGGTTCGACAACGACGTTGTAGAGGGCGATGGTGGAAATGACACCCTGTTTGGCGATGAGGGTGATGACCGTCTGATCGGCTGGAATGACAACGACACCATCTTTGGCGGCGACGGCAAGGATGTCGGTCATGGCAGCGACGGCAACGACACTATCTATGGCGGAGCCAATGACGACTATCTGTTAGGTGATAACAACAACGATGTGCTCAATGGCGGCACCGGGGCCGACTCACTGGTTGGCGGGAGCGGCAACGACGTTCTGAACGGCGGATTGGAGAATGACGAGCTTTTCGGCGGTGACAACAACGACACCCTGGATGGCGGCGCCGGTCTCGATAAACTAGATGGCGGCGATGGAGATGATGTCTTCTTCAGCAGCGCCAACTGGGACTTCAACACCGGCGGGAATGGTAACGACGTACTTCATTTGAATGAAGGCGCCGGGCTGGAGTTCTTCGATGGCGGCGCAGGAAGCGACACCATCGAGATGAGTACACCCGTGGCCGACCTCAGCAGCTGGCTCCATATGACAACCGGCAGCTACACCGTCAGTGGCGATACCATAACCTTAAGTGCCGGCGCCACAGGGTACATTACCCTGGATGACGGATCGCTTTGCACCTTCGGGAATCTCGAACTGATCCATCTTACTTAAGATCGTTCAGCGACTTCTTCGCGAACATGACAGCCGGTCTCTCCTAACAAAGAGGCCGGCTGCTGCATTTTTTTCAGCATCATAATCACAGCAGCAAGACCCAGCTAGCAATAATTAAGGATAACTTTGTGATAAATTGTTGAAGTGATTTACATCACATTAAATGCTTTCAGAAAACTTAAAAGTTAAGCGCCAATCACGGCTAAAGCATTTAGTGAGGATTTATGAAGGCTGTTTCTCAAGGACAAACAAAAATAATGATCTCTCAAACGCAATTCGAGGTCGCACACATAAATGTACAAGAGCAAGAATTGATCTTTGATCAAACAGCTGCCCCGAAACATAAACTGACAACTCCAAGTGCACTTTACCACGAAACAGATTTGCCTTTGCACTTCATTACAAAAATCGGCTCTCCTGGGAATGATACGCTGAACGGTACAGACGGAGACGATATTCTAATCGGTGTCGGCGGAAACGATACGATTTGGGGCCGGGCGGGACATGACTACATCGATGGTGGAGATGGTGCAGACCGAATCTCTGGCGGTACGGGTGACGGTACCATTTATGGCGGTGACGGGTACGACCATATAGAGGGTGGCTACGGCGATGATATTGTTTATGGAGATGGTGGTAACGACAGTATAATTGCTGGGGGAGGAAACGACACTATATACGGCGGCGACGGCAATGATGATATTTACAGCAGCTGGGATAAAAATATGGTTGGCGGGGATAGCGACAACGATATCGTTTATGGCCATGGCGGCGACGATAATATAAATACTGGCGCAGGAAATGACACTGTATACGGTGGTGACGGTAATGATGTCATCAAGGGAAATACCGACAATGATATTCTTTATGGCGGGGGAGATAACGATGTCATTGAAGGTGAATCGAATAACGATACCATCTTTGGCAATTCCGGAAACGACCACCTCGATGGTGGAACCCAGGATGATTTTCTTTACGGTGAAGGAAATGATGACACGTTAAGAGGCGGCACGGGGAATGACTCCCTTGATGGCGGGGATGGTAACGACTTTCTATTCGGCGGCGATACCTATGACACCCTTGAAGGCGGCATAGGTAGTGATAGTCTTTCCGGTGATAATGGCGATGATCTTCTCTTAGGGGACACGGGCAACGACTCCCTTGATGGAGGTGAAAATAACGATCGCCTGTTCGGTGGCGCTGATAACGATTATGTTGAAGGCAGCCTAGGAAGCGATAGTCTTTCCGGTGATAGCGGCAATGACGTGCTTTACGGGGGAGATAACCATGACAGACTGTACGGCGGCGAAGGTACGGATGTCTTGTTCGGCGGGAACGGCAATGATTACCTCTATGGCAGTACCGGGATAGACGCGAGCTATGGCGGCGACGGAGATGATATTCTATTCCTCGACAAAGGTTTTGACTTTGAAGGATTCGACGGTGGTGCAGGTAACGACACTATTGAGCTCGGGTTACCTGACGGTTCCATCGCCGATTGGTTGCACCTCACCTCAGGTACCTACACCGTTTCAAACAATGTTATCACCTTCAGCGCCGATGCTGCAGGATATATTAGCTTGGATGACGGTAGCATCTGCTCGTTCCAACAATTGGAACAGGTAATTCTGGTCTAAGTTGACTGCCGCAGTGCCAACGTAGACTTGACAGCCGGCTTCGTAGTTGAGGTCGGCTGTTGTTTTTGATTTTCGTAGAAATTGCATAAAATTAACCGCATAGGCACCAGATCATTGGGTGAGTAAATTCAATTCAAACTAACTGTGATTTACATCACAAAGAATTTGTAAATACGGCTTGTTCACGTCGTTTCTTTGACATATTCACCATACCATCTTCTGCAGCAATCATATTTTTATGAGTGTCAGTAAGATCGCTTTGCCGGCAAGCAAAGCGCCTCCAACGTAATGGCTAAAGGGCTATCCCATGAAGTACTTTTCCTTTTCGTCGGCGTTTTCCGCTGAACCATCTTTGCTCGACAATGCGGAGACTCCCCTGTTCTACGCAACGGAAACAACCGTCATAAAAAACAAGCCGCTGAATTTAGCAGTTGTCTTTCCCGAAACCGAGTTTCCCGTTCATACCATCACCAAACTCGGCACCCCGGCAAATGAAACGCTTTATGGCACTTCGTCTGACGACATTCTGCTCGGGGTTGGCGGAGACGATCGTCTGGAAGGGTTAGAGGGCAAAGACTTGCTTTATGGCGGCGACGGCAATGACATCATTGTGGGCGATGATGACCGGGGAAATGACGGAGATACCCTCTTCGGCGGGAAAAATAATGACGATCTGAGGGGAGGAAATGGCGACGATATCCTATACGGTGATGAGGGGATGGATACCCTCTATGGCGGCAATCAAAACGATACCGTCTTTGGTGGAGCAGATAGCGATCGATTTTGGGGCTGGGATGGGAATGACACGGCCTATGGCGGCGATGGCGATGATACCTTTTCGGGCCAGGGCGGAAATGACGTCGTCTATGGCGGCGACGGCAATGATTTAATATGGGACGGTATTGATAGCAGCCCTGTTCTCACCGTTAATAATGATGAAATCTATGGAGGCCTTGGTAACGATTTTATCTGGGGCGGCGAAGGTGATGATAAGATATTCGGAGATGATCTTGACAGCCTAGGTGTCAATGACGCCGATAACCTATTCGGGGGAGCCGGCAATGATTACATTTATGGATATACGGGAAATGACACAATCAATGGCGACGCCGGAAGCGACTCTATCTATGGGGGGAACGCCCATGATCGTATGGCTGGCGACGCCGGAAATGACAGAATAACGGGCGATGCAGGCAATGATACTTTATACGGCGGTACCGGAGATGACACTATCTTTGGCGGTAACAATAACGATACCCTGGATGGCGGCGACGGCCTAGATAAACTCGATGGCGGAGATGGGGATGATACCTTCTTCAGTAGCGCTAACTGGGACTTTAACACCGGTGGCAACGGCGATGACGTCCTCCATTTAAATAATGGTGCGGGATGGGAGTTCTTCGATGGCGGTGCCGGTTCCGATACCATCGATATGGGTAAACCCATGGCCGACCTCGGCAGCTGGCTGCATATGACCACCGGCAGCTACACGGTCAGCGGCGACACAATTACGTTAAGTGCCGGTGCTACGGGATACATCACCCTGGATGACGGATCGCTCTGCACCTTCGAAAATCTCGAAGTTATTCATCTGACGTAAGATTGTTCAGCGATTTTTATGGACACAACAGCCGGCCTCAAGTGAGGCTGGCTGTCCTTTGCCGCCATGACGAAGCGTAAGAACTTAATTACAATTAACAATAAAATTTATACTAGATAGAATTTTTGTATCTATGAATTTAATAATTTTTTATTTATAAATATGACAACCATTACACAAAAAAGCGTAATATAATTTGCCATTAAGATTTTAATAGCATAATTAGAATGCATTAAGCGCTTCATTTAGAATTGGAATTTCCATTCCAAATCCGCGCTAAACTTAAAGAAAACTGTGGGGCTATCTTAGCAACGAGTGAATTAGGCCCTCCTCCATATCTGAAGGAAAACCGATCGATGAAAAACGCCTCTTTCTTTACGTCCTTCCTGGCCGACCAGTCAGCCCTGGATCAGCCGAAACTTGCTTTGACCGACACGGGTGAAACAACCGTGGTTAAAAACAAACCGGTAACCTTCGGACTCACCTTCCCCGAAGCGGATCTGCCTATTCACAGCATCATCAAGGTGGGCGGTACCGGCAACGACACGCTGGACGGCACCAACGCCGATGACACTATTTTTGGAAATGGGGGCGATGACATTATCGATGGCGTTGGCGGAGCTGACACTCTAGACGGAGGTGATGGCAATGACACTATTTTTGGAAATGAGGGCGATGACATTGTCGAGGGCATTGGCGGAGTTGATACTCTATACGGCGGTGATGGCGATGATGTGATTACCGACAACCCCGTCGATGGCGACGTCGGTTATATGTTCGGCGGTGATGGAGACGACGTAATAACTTCAGGTTATGTTTATGTGGGGGCCGTAGATTTTAAAGATACAATCTTTGGAGGGGATGGAAACGACATTATAAACGGTGCTGGTGCTGGTTTTGATACTATATATGGCGGCAGTAAAAACGATACTATTATCGGCGGCGACCATAATGACATGCTCTATGGTGGCGACGGAGACGACCTCATAGAGGATCCGAGCTGGAGTTCGATAGATCAAGGTGACGACACGATTTCGGGCGGTTACGGCAACGACTCCATAGACGGTGGGGCCGACAATGACATCATCTACGGTGATGAGAAAAATGGGGAGTCTACGGTTCCCGCAGGAACACATCATGATACCATTCGCGGTGGAGAGGGTTCGGATACGATCTATGGCGGGTTTGACAACGACATTGCAGAAGGTAATAGCGGTAACGATACCCTGTTCGGCGATGAGGGCAACGATCGCCTTGTTGGTGGGGCTGACCAGGACACCATCTTTGGCGGTGACGGGAAGGATGTCGGTTATGGAAGTGAGGGTAACGACACCTTGTATGGTGGCTCCGAGAATGACGAGCTTTTTGGCGGTAACAATAACGATACCCTGGATGGCGGCGACGGCCTAGATAAACTCGATGGCGGAGATGGGGATGATACCTTCTTCAGTAGCGCTAACTGGGACTTTAACACCGGTGGCAACGGCGATGACGTCCTCCATTTAAATAATGGTGCGGGATGGGAGTTCTTCGATGGCGGTGCCGGTTCCGATACCATCGATATGGGTAAACCCATGGCCGACCTCGGCAGCTGGCTGCATATGACCACCGGCAGCTACACGGTCAGCGGCGACACAATTACGTTAAGTGCCGGTGCTACGGGATACATCACCCTGGATGACGGATCGCTCTGCACCTTCGAAAATCTCGAAGTTATTCATCTGACGTAAGATTGTTCAGCGATTTTTATGGACACAACAGCCGGCCTCTCCTAACAAAGAGGCCGGCTGCTGCTTTTTGATTTAACGATGGTTATCAAAATCATCTGGAGTAGATGCTTGATCACGCGGAGCGATCAAATTTAATTAAAATTGACTGTGTTTATGCTGTTGTCACCCTGCACTATCTGCAGTGATCAGCATCACAAAGAATCCCTAATTCTTACTTGTTCATATTATTGCTGTCATATATTCACGATTCATCTTCCAAAGCATGCGCAATCCCTCCCTCGCGCAACAGCATGATTGACTTACCTTCGCCTTCCTCCCGTGATAACAAAGGAATAGCCATGAAATATTTTTCTTTTCCCTCGCCATTTTCGGCTGAGCACTCTCTGTTTGACAATGCAGAGAGCGCCCTGCTCCCGGAAGAGGATACCGAGATAGGAATAACAAAAAGCAAACCCACAGCTTTTGGAATGGCTTTTCCTGAAACAAATTTCCCGATTTACACCCTCGTTAAGATAGGAACCGCCGACGACGATACCATCGTTGGAACGACCGGCGATGATACAATCTACGGGGACGACGGGAAAGATTGCCTCTATGGCGGCCTAGGCGATGATACGGTATTTGGCGGAGGCGGCGATGACACCATCCTGGGACAAGGCGGCAACGACACTCTTTTTGGCGGAGAGGGGGACGATGTTTTTCTAAATGTAAATGGATTGAGTGTCATCTATGGGGGAATCGGAAACGATTGGATTCAAGGAAGCGACGACATCGATACCCTCTATGGCGGCGATGGAAATGACATTATCAACGCTCGCGATGGTGGCGACAGCATATTTGGCGGTGACGGCAATGACAGAATAAATTGCGGCACAGGTGGAAACACTACCGTTTTCGGCGGTGACGGCGACGACAGCATCGTGGGTTTTTTTGGTGACGATATTATCCAGGGCGATAACGGGGATGATCATCTGCGCGGCTTATCCGCAAATGATGTTTTGCTCGGCGGGGACGGTAACGATCTTCTTCAAGGCGATGCCGGTAATGACATCATTCATGCCGATAGTGGAAATGACACGGTCTTCGGCGGAGAAGGCAACGATGAGGTTTTTGGCGGGGCCGATGGCGATCTTCTCGTCGGTAACGAAGGCAATGACACCTTATATGGCGGTCATGGCAATGATACGCTCTATGGGGATTTTGACGGTAATTATGGCGATGACTCTTTAGTCGGTGGTGACGGCGATGATATCCTCTCAGGTGATTTTGGGAACGACTTCATCGAAGGAGGTGACGGCTCAGATACGCTAAACGGGGGCGTTGGAATAGACATTTTATATGGTGGTGATGGGAATGATACCCTTACCAGCAGTGCCGGCATTGACGCGAGTTACGGGGGTACCGGCGATGACCTATTCATTCTACACGGCAATACCGATTTTGAAGGTTTTGATGGTGGCATTGGTGGTACGGATGCCATATCGATGGCTAAACCCTTGACGAGTGAACCATCGGATATGAGCTGGCTGCACATTACATCCGGCAGCTACATCTTCACTGGCGATACCATTGTGTTAAGTCCCGACGCATCAGGTTTTATCAATCTGCCTGACGGTACAATTTGCTCCTTCCATAACCTAGAGATGATCCATCTGACTTAAGATCGTCAGCAATTTCTATGACACGACAGCCGGCCTCAAGTGAGGCTGGCTGTTTTGTTTGAAGCTTAAATCGGTACCGGCCTGTTTTATCTAAGCGGCTCACGGCAGAATTCTCCAATGAATCAAACATTTCCCAATTTAAAAATTAGCACAAATTAGCTTTATTGATTGCGCCGTTTTTATCGCTTAGAAAATTTGCAATCGTATTTTGTCCGGCGTTTGCGCAGCTGAAATTTTATTTCCGCGAAAACCCGGTGTCAAAATTTGAATCCCTTCCTTAAAGGAATTTGCATATGGAAAATAAATTGCTTTTTTCCCGATCATTCTCGTTCAATCAGCAAAACCACGATCAGGCCTTTGCCATTGATGATTCCCAATTCTTGCTTCCTTCTTTCGACATCACAGTATCTTCTAAAAAATCACCCTCTGCGCATCCAACAATCTCCCCCGAAACTGACACCAGCGATCTTCCCATTCATTCTCTCGTACGTGTCGGTGGTGTTGGAAACGACACCTTCACTGGATCCACGTCCGACGATACCCTTTACGGCGGGGATGGCAACGACGACCTAACTGGTGCGGACCGTTGGGATTATCCTTTTCCTGCACGAGGGTCAATTGGTTCATCCTATGGCCATGACACGCTGTATGGGGGTGAGGGAGATGATCATCTCACCGGATCCCAAGGATCCCCCGTTGTCATTGATGATCGCGACAGCGACGTTTTTTATGGAGGAAATGGAAAAGATCAGATTTGGGCTAACGCCGGCGGTGTTATATATGGCGGCGCCGATAATGATGCTATCAATCCTTCTTTTGTCATTGATGACTACCGCCGAACCGATGCGTTCTCCACGATTTATGGTGATGGCGGCGATGACCGTATCGCTGCATTTTATTTAAGCTATGTCTATGGCGGAACCGGTAACGATTTTATCACTGGCCTAGGTTCTTTTACGTATCGAACAACAGGTTCTATTTATGGCGATGCCGGTAATGATACTATCGAGTTCACAGATTATGACCCGGCACCTGGTAAATTATATGTTTATGGCGGTGCTGATAATGATCTCATAAAGCTCACTACGATAGATAATTCTCCTCCTCTTCCGAGCGGACGTTTATGCACTGCCGAAGGCGGTTTAGGCGAAGATACCATTATCGGGGGATCTAACAGCGATACCTTTTATGGCGATGAATCCCGCTTCGGCACTGGATTGGTTTCTATAGAGAGAGCCGGACCGGATCTTGGCCCGGCGAATGACACCCTCTACGGCAAAGGCGGCAACGATCTGCTTCTTGGCCAGCTTGGCGATGATACGCTTTATGGCGGCACAGAAAACGACACGGCCTATGGTGGATATAGTAACGATACTTTATTTGGTGAAGCTGGAAACGATACGCTTTTCGGCGGGACGGACAACGACGTCATATTCGGCGGCGATGGCGACAATAGTCTCTTGGGCGGTAGTGGAAACGACTACCTTATTAGCGCCAACGGAAACGATATCCTGCTGGGCGAAGAAGGCGATGATGTGCTGAACAGTGGCGCCGGAAACGATAAGCTTTCTGGAGGCAATGGCAATGATGAAGCCTATGGCGGCACCGGAAACGACCTGCTGGCTGGCGGCTCCGAAAATGACGTCCTGGAAGGCGGCGACAATAATGATACCCTTGATGGCGGCACCGGCTACGATATTCTTGACGGTGGGGATGGTAATGACACCTTCGTTTCCAGCGCGGGAATGGACGCCAATTACGGCGGTGCTGGAGATGATCTGCTCATCCTGGATCACAGCGCGGAACTGGAAAGCTTTAACGGCGGTGTCGGCGGTACTGATGTAATAGAAATGGAAAAGCCGTGGCTCGGCGATACGCCGGTCATGGATTGGCTGCATATGACATCGGGCAGCTACACGATCTCGGGCGATAAAATTGTCTTCAGCGCCGACGCTTCAGGATTTATCGACTTTGACGACGGTGCTTTCTGCGTCTTCCAAAATCTGGAGCAGATCCATCTTGTCTAGATCCTTCATCGACTTTGACAACACGCAGCCGGTCTCAGGTGAGGCCGGCTATTTTGTTTTTCTAATGAATTTATTTTACCGCTTCAGCCTTATCGCGCAGCAAAGACCGGATGGAATTGGATAGGGTAACACTTAATTATCTGCAAGACTCTTTTCAATACTATTTAGTCTCACTAAGTCTTCGTCATTACCAAAACTTTCAATGCGCTTACGCGCTTGGGCAAGATTTTGCCTCGCCTTTGTTTTATTATCTGCTTTCTGGTAGATTTCTGCGCGCTTCATCAACTGCCGACCTTCCTTCACCGGCGGTAAAATAGTCGTGTCGTAAAGAGCCTCCGTATCATCCATCTCTTTAACGGCTTTTTCAAGATCTCCATGCTGCGCATACCACACAGTCAAATTAGTTTGAAAATTCAAAAATGTCTGAGATCGGATACCATGATATGTTTTAACAAGACTAATGGCTTCCTGTAATTTCTTTTCTGACCCGGGAACATCCCATTCCAGAAGGGATTGATAATATAAAACAAGAAACCGCTGCACTGGTGAATTGCCCTGCTTATCGGCAGCAATCATTGTTGTGATAAGTTTTTTTGCATCGCGCTGTCGGCCTTGAGCAAAAACACTTTCTATCGAGTTAGCTAATAGTGTAAAAAAGCAACTTGAACATTGTTGAAGAAGCAGATTTAAGTCGGTTTCATCTACGTTTCTGATTGTTTCCTGAAAAATTTCAAAATCTTTATCGGTCATCATGGGAACAAAGCTTAAATATCCGAGAGCAGAAGGCTTCCCCAATAACGTCGCAAGTTTTTGGAAGCTTGCTCCACGGCTTTCCGGTGATGCATATAGTTTCTGGATGAGTGCTTTTACATCTTGATAGATAGGTAACGCGCGTTGCGCCATATGTGGCGCCGCCCAAAAAGATCCCGCCAATTTTTCATCAGGTGGCATGGCTTTAGGATACTGCGTTGTTTTCGCGGCATAGGCATAACGCAGCAAGGCAATATCCCCGGCTCCGTAACCATTTTCTGTTTTGTTGTAGGAATTAAATGTTGCATTAAAAAGCAGGATACTGTTTCCGTCAGGATCACCAATTCCAAGCCCTATCATGACAAGTTTGAGCAGGCACTGCAGACTGGTATCCCGAGACAGAGACTCTCGTGTCATTAAAAATGCGTTGTTAATTTGCGCAGAAGAAATCCCCCTCGTTTCAAAATTTAAATTCAGGGCGCATTGGTCTGTGCTAAATTTAATTCCTCGCATCCCGGATTTTTGCTGAATGTCTTTTTCGGATGCTGATTCGATAACAAAGTTTGCCTTTTCCGGCGCACTGAATTTTGAATGAACAGTGATGACAGGTAAACCCGGAACTTCATCATTTAAGCGATAAAGCTGAGTGATCAATTGCCGTTGTAATTCCGGATCCTGAGGAAGATTGACATAAATATTGATTGGCTGCAGCCATCGCGCAGAATAACGAGCATCGGGCGATGTCTGAATTTCAGCCAGACTATCCAAAAATTCTTTTAGCTCGGCGGTCCGCTTGTCGCGTTGCTGTTCAACCGAGATGGACGGCGTTGTTTGAGCCATACTCGGGGTTGACAGCAAACAAACAGCGAACAGCACGCCAAGCAAAAGCCTGCTTAGCTGGTGAGCTTTATCCAATATGTCGAGTTTGATTGTGTGTAGCATTGTCGCCCCCAAACACTACCTAAGGGGGTTTATATGTGCATTTTGCTGCCGTCAAGGGCGTTGCACATAGGAGAGTATGCAGAGGCTATCGCAGCAAAGCCCGGACGGAATTGGACAGGGTAACCTCCCCCTCGCCGGTATAGGCTTCGTGGTTGGCCTCGATCCGGTCCAGCCGATAAAGATAGTTGATCATCATCCCGGCCGACTGAGCCATCCCCTTGGCCGATCGGTCGGCCAGCCAATTGAGCTGCTCCATCTGCGCGCCGTTCGATAGATGGAAATGGGCGACTTGGTCCAGGGCCTTTCCATTGGGACGCTTTTCGCGTGCGAGATAGGTCGCGGCCAGTCGGAGCAAAATCGGCTTCACCGCCTCGGCCAGGGGACCATCTTGCCACCAGTCGGAACGGGACAGGATTTCTGCCATATCTAGGGTGGAATCAGCCCCTTTTTCTGGTGCTTTTTCCGGACCGTTATTGTCGGCTGACGATAACGGTAGATAGAGCCTTTGATTTTGTTGGGAAAACTGCTTATTAAGCCAGCGGCGGAAGCCGGGAATAGGCGATAGGGTGGCAAAGGTCTTAATATTGGGGAACTCCGACGCCAACTGATCGACCACCCGCTTGATCAGAAAGTTACCGAAACTGATCCCGTCAAGACCGCGCTGGGCATTGGAAATAGAATAGAATATCGCCGTATCGGCCTTCGCCGGATCCAAAACCGGGGCGTTTTGGTCCAGCAATCCCTGTACATTGTCAGCAATTCCGCGGGTTAGCGCCACTTCGACGAAGATCAGTGGCTCGTCCGGCATCCGCGGATGAAAGAAGCCAAAGCACCGCCGGTCGGAATCCAGGCGGTTTTTCAAGTCGGCCCAGCTGGCAATGGCGTGAACCGCCTCATAGGCGATCAGTTTTTCCAGCAAGGAGGCAGCAGAACTCCAGGTAATCCGCCGTAGCTCCAGGAATCCCACGTCAAACCACGCCGCCAGCATTCCTTTAAGCTCTTCTTCCAAGGCGGCTAGATCCGGATCGGTTTTAACCAGGGGCAGAAGGTCAGCCCTAATATCAACTAAAAACTTAATTCCTTCTGGTAATCCATTGAATTGAGTTAAAAGTTTTCCTCTTGGGGTTTCCAGAGCTCGGCGCAAGGCCCGCTCGGCATCAACCCGTTCCGCGGGGGTTTTGGCCATCGTTAATCGCGCCGCCGCTTGGTCGACGGCGGCCGCCTCGGGGCCAAACTCGCTGGCCAGAATCTTGAGGAAACGCGCCCGTCCCTCGGGGTTAAGCGCAAGGTAGCTCCGACCGAGGCCGGCTGCCCGCGCCCGGGCAGAAACCTCGCCGCCCCGGCCCTCCAGACAATCCCGCATCCGGCCACGAAGCCGGTCGGCGTCTTCATCCGGCAGCGATGGCCTTAAGGGCGCCCGTGCCGCACTATCGCCCCAGACCGAACCGGCCAAGCGCTCCCACCACCCTCGCCGTAAGGTGTTGAAAGTACGGTCTAAAAACCGCTGGGGCGGTACCGTTGCAGAAGTCGAAACAGGATCGGTAAGGTTGGTCATCCAGAGCTCCACAAGACACCCTTTTTACAGGGCGAATGTGACAAAACTATATAAAACTCGAGAAGTTTCCCGCGGCGGTCTAATTTATTGTAAAGCTTAAGTTCTTAAGCACTTGCGGTAGAAGGTCCGGCAAGTCTGAGGCGATCAACCCGGGGCCATAAATCCGGGCTGCGGCGCCTTGAAGGTATATAGCAACGCAGGCGGCAGAAAATAACGGCATACCTTGTGCGACCAAACCTAAAATCGTCCCCGCCAAAACATCACCAGACCCTGCCGTAGCTAAGTCCGGTAACCCGTTGGTATTAATCACAACTCTGCCATCTGGATGGGCCACCACCGTGTCCGGACCCTTCAGTAAAACAATGGCCCCAGACTGACGTGCAGCCAACCGGGCCCGGGCGAGTTTACTGCCTTTTGCTTCGGGCATCGGCCCAAAAAACTGAGCAAATTCACCTTCGTGTGGTGTCATAAGTAAATTGTTTATCTTGTTATTTTTAAATGGTTTTTTATTTTTAGACAGGGCCGTTATGCCATCGGCATCGATGATAACTGGATGGCCTGTGCTTAGGGCTGCGAGACACCGATCTTCGGTCTCTTGGCTGACCCCATTGCCGGGTCCAACCAGAATGGCCCCTACCCGTTTATCGGTAATGATTTTGGTAAAATCCCCTGTAGTTACAACGGGTTTGATCACGGCCGTTTCTAAGGCAAGACTATAAAGACTTGCCGTTTCGGGTGGGCATGCCACGGCAACAATCCCGGCACCGCTGCGCATCGCGGCCCTGGCCGCCAAACGGGCCGCCCCCGTCATCGTGCCCCCGGCAGTGATAACGGCGTAACCTCTTTGATATTTATGGGTATTTTCTAATAAACGCGGCAATTGCTCTTGCCATAGCGCCGGGTCGTTAATGGCAATATTAGGCGCGATTTTCTGAATGATGTCATCGGCAATGCCAATGTCAGCAACAACAACCTCGCCACTCAAGGCACAGCCGGGCCATAGATAATGCCCTGGTTTACCTCGACAAAAAGTAACCGTGACCTCAGCCTTAACCGCCAAGCCTTGGGTCAAAATCTCGGCGATGTTTCCAGCAGCGCCTTGGACCAACCCGTCATCCCCGCCGACCCCGCTGGGAATATCCACAGCAATCACGGGAATCTTTGGAGAAATCACCGCAAGGATATTGGCTAAACCATTGTCTATACGTCGATTTAACCCTATGCCGAAGAGGGCATCGACAATCAACTCTGCCCCGGCCACGAGCTGAGGCGATAGGGTCTCAACCGGACCGGTCCAAAGCTGCGCCTGGCGCGCCGCCTCGGGAGGTAAGCTGGCCTGGTTTCCCCAAAAACCCAAGCGAACCGGCCAGCCGGCGGTGCTCAATAATCGTGCTACAACAAAGCCGTCGCCGCCATTATTCCCGGGGCCGCACAGCACACTGACAGGACGTGGCGACCAGCGTCGGGTGATTTCCTGGAAAACCGCCTCTCCTGCCGCCATCATTAATTTTTCACTGGAGATTCCCGCCGCTATAGCCACACTCTCAGCACGGCGCATTTCTTCTACAGTCAATAAGGTAGAAGATTTTCTTAATAAACTAGATGAATTTATTTTATCATCCATTTGATTATTTTTCATTTTTCTGGGTTTTAAGTGCCGCGGCCGCTCCATCCCGCATAAAACCAACATCACTGCCGCCCAGCACCAGATCAAATCCAGCTTTAAACCGCGCCGTCGCATTCTGTTGAGCCGACGGGGTAATCCCGGCCCATTTCTTGTGTTTTTTGGCCGCCGCTAGGATCTTATCGATTGCCGCCTTGACCTCGGGATGGTCCGGTTCCCCTAAATGACCCAGGCTGGCCGAGATATCACTGGGCCCGGCAAAGAGCATATCGATCCCGGGGATAGAGGCAATTTTATCAACTTCTTCAATACCTTCTCGGGTTTCGATCTGGGCGATAACCAGGAGGTTTTCCCGCGCGACCTTCGGATATTCCTGACCCTCAAGGCCATAGCCCGCCGCCCGGATTAAATAGGGCGCAACCCCTCGGATTCCTTGGGGAGGATAGCTGCAGGCCTTGGCCAGAAGCTCCGCCTCGGCCACCGAGCTGATCATCGGGACCATAAGGCCGACCATACCGGCATCCAGGGCATATTTAATCTCGCCCAGATCAAGCTTGGGAATCCGCAGAAAAGCTGTCCCTCCAGCGGCATTGGCGGCCGCCATCTGCGCCGTGGCATCTTGCATCGAGGCTTGGCCATGCTCCCGGTCGATAAGGACACAATCATATCCCACCATGATCATAAGCTCGGCAGAGGCGATCCCCGGCAGAGCCAGAAAACACCCCATAATCTTATCGCCCGCCTGAAGCCGCTGCTTGATTTTATTAGGGTAAATCATGGGGCTATCCTTCCCGTTGTCTGATCGAAGTCGGCGGCAATCTTTGGTTGGCTGCGGTCTTCTGTAGGAACAGCATCTTCCGGATTAATGCGGATGAGTCCCCGCACCCGGTCGCTTCCCACCTCGGCATTTAACGCCGCACCGACCAAAACCGCCAGGATTGTGACCCAAAACCACAGCATAAGAACGACCACTGCTGCCAAGGAGCCATAGGTTTTGTCATAGGCACCAAAGTTCGCCACATAGAGCGAAAATCCTATAGAAACCGCCAGACATAAGGTCATGGCCACGGCTGATCCTAAGTATGACCAGCGGCGCAAGGGCGCCTGCCGGCATGGGCCGTACCGATAGACAGCGGTAAGAGCTACCCACACCGCAATTCCCAGAATGGGCCAGCGGACCAGATTAACAACAAGGGCCGGTTTACCGCTGAAGCCGACGTAGGACCGCAGAAAGGCTAAGGCCACCGGGACCGCCACCACCGTGATCATGGCAAAGGTTACGATCAAGATTGAGCCTAAAGTCATACCTAAAGCCAAGGCGTTAAGCCGGATCAGGCCGCGGTTTTCCTTCTGATCGTAAACTCGATTAAGCGCTGTTATCAATGACTTAGCCCCTCGGGCCGCGCTCCACAGAGCCAGCATCAGCGCCGCCATAACCTGGAGGCTCAGAGTCTTCGGTGAATGGGAGACGATGGCTTTCAGTTCGGCCCGCAATAAGAACCACACCTCGATCGGCATAAGGTCGGCTAAGGGTGCCAATTGCCGCTCCACGGTTTGGGCATCGGCCAATAATCCATAACAGGCAACGAACAGCGCCAAGGACGGAAACAGCGAAAGAATGGCGAAAAAAGCCACGCCCCCGGCCAAGAATGGTGCATTAACTGCCAGGATTCGGCGAAATGCACCCGGCAGGACAATACGCAAAACGTGATAGGCTCTCACCGCGTGACGCTGCATCTTTCTCTTCCCCTCACCCCCAAAACCAGGATAGAAGCGCGCAAGTCCTAAGCTTTGGACGATCCCATAATGCCTTCGGGCGGGGCCCTATGTCGCGGTTAATTCTCATTTTAGGATGCATATTAGCGAGTCTGGCCACTTTTTTTGGCTGGGCGTGGCAGGGCCGCCCCCAACAGGTTATTGATGCCCCAGGTGGCCGGATCGCCTGCATGTCCTATTCTCCCCATGTCCATGGTTACTCCCCCTTTGACAAAAAGGTCATGGTTCCCGCCGAGGTCATGCAACGGGACCTCGAGCATTTGAAGACCTATACCGACTGCATCCGTACCTATGCCACCGGTCAAGGACAGGACGCCATCCCGGAAATCGCCGCCAAGCTGGGCATGAAAGTCCTGCTCGGGATCTGGATTAGCCGGGACGAAGAAGATAACGAAGAAGAGATCACCCGGGGTATTGCCGCCGCCAAGGCTCATCCTCAAGCTATTCGTGCCATTATCGTTGGCAACGAAGTCATGCTGCGCGGCGAGCAAACCGATAAGGCCTTGGCGTTAAAGGCTCAACGAGTCAAAGCCGCCACTGGCCTGCCGGTGACCATCGCCGATATCTGGGCCTTCTGGCTGAAACATCCGGAACTCGCCAAAAGTGTCGATTTCATTACTATTCATATATTACCCTATTGGGAGGATGATCCCCAGCCAATCACCCGGATTCAGCCACTCTTGGACGACATTGTTGGCCGGGTTACTGCTGTTTTCCCCCATACAAAGTTTCTGATCGGGGAAACCGGTTGGCCCAGCATAGGCCGGACCCGCGGCTGGTCGGTTCCCAGTCTCATTAACCAAGCCCGGTTTATCCGGGAGTTTGTCGCCCTCGCGGCGGAACGGGGCTGGGACTACAACTTGATCGAAGCCTATGATCAGCCATGGAAGCGCTATCTTGAGGGAACTGTTGGCGGGGCCTGGGGCCTGCTTTATCCTGATGGATCGCCTAAGTTCCCCTTTACCGGTCCTGTCAGCACCAATCCTAACTGGAAGAAGGATGCTCTGGTGAGTCTGGCCTTGGGAGGCGTGGGCTTGCTTGCTTTTCTAATCCGGCCCCCTCGCCCTCTGTTGGCGGCAGCCAGAACCGGTATCCTGCTGCCCTTTTTAGGCACTATCGTGGTTTTAGGAGCTGAGTTTGTCCTTGCCGCCAGTGTTCGCCCTGCCCATTGGGCCATTTGGGGATTTGACTTAATCCTGACCCTGATCGGTGCGGGATTGCTGCTGATCATGATGGCATACGAACGTCGTGTGGAGCCCACCCCCCTTGCTCCCGTTTTGAATTGCCTGCAACGACCGTGGCAATACAAGGTTACCCCTTCACTTCTTTTAGGTTTATTTCAAGTTACAGTCATATTCATGGTGGGAGTGCTTACTCTTGCCCTCAGCTTTGATAATCGGTCGAGAGATATCCCTCTCGCCGTTATGGCCGTGCCCGTTCTTGCCTGCTGCTTGATGGTTCGGGCTTACAGCAATAACCATAACATGGCTTTGTTACGTCCCGAAGCCTGGCTGGGGGGATTTTTGATTGTCACAGGAATTATGAGTGTGGCGTCGGAAGAAGCCGGTAATACAGAAGCTTACCTCTGGGCATTATTGGTGTTTTTAACCGCCGCCCCGTTATGGCTGCGGGTGCGTCAGGCTATGATTTCTGCGGCCGAGCCAACTGGATTAAGCCGATCAAAGTCCCTAATGAGGCAAAGTTGACATTGTAAAGTACCAAGCCGGCAGCCCCCAAAAGTACGGCCGCCATAGCCAAGCTCCGGCTACCGAAGATAAAGGCGGCAAGACCGGCAATAAGACTGCCTAAGCCAAACCAATCTCGTACAAAGATTTGAATGATTCCGTGGCGAATAATGCACCACCAAGGCCCCTGCCCGGCCTCGCAGCTTTCCCCCAAGGCATGATTTTCAATCGCAAACCAGCGAAACAATAACAGGCCGGTACAGAGCAAAATCGCCAGGCAAAATACCCAGGTCTGTGTTCGGTTAGGTAAATAAGACTGAACAATACTGCGCCACACGGCCCGTACCTGTGCCCTTGCTTATCCGAGGAATGGAATAGGTTACACACCTCACGCAACCTTCCTACCTCTTCAGGAATAAGGACGCAATAGACGCCGCGCCAGCGATCCCTTATAAGATGCGGAACCTACGACCCGGGTGGGCAGTTCATCTTCAGTTCACCCGACGACTGTTTAATGTTACGCACGCTTATAACAGAATGACAATCTTATGACCTTAGCGTTGGCTCGCCCTATTTCTTCTCTGGTTTTTTCATTGTCACTGGTCGTCGCGGCAGGTTCTGCCGTGGCCCAAAGTGCCGATCAACGTAAGGCTATCTCTCCGACAGATATTACTTCGGCAAAGCTACCGCAGTGCACGCAAGTCGGAACAAAACTTATCGCCATGCTTTTGCGCGATGACGTCCGCGGCGCCTTAGACTTTCAACAGTTTTATAATACCTTTGGCTGTCCAACTAATTATCTGACGCGATCATACGGCTGCGCTATCACTCATCGTCCGCAAGAAGCAAAAACCGTCGATGGCAAACCACCGGAAAATCAACCTGTCATTACGGTTGCCAAGGTAATCGATGCCTGCTGGGATAATCCCGACAAACCTAAGATTGAGTCAACTTCGTCGACCGACAAGCCAATCCCGTCCTCTGCGAGTGCGGCGGGAAAACCTTCAGCTCCAGCCGAGCAGAAAAAACCTTCAAGTGCATATAATGGCGGCGCTACCAACTAGTTTTCTCTGATGTTTCGCAGAGATACTGCCCTCATTCGCAATATTCTCCTCGGTTTGCTTATCGCCGCGGCGATCCATGGCGCGGCCTGGTGGAGTCTGCGCGAAGCGACATTGCCGCCAGATCTTCCCGATTTGCCGACATCGTTATCATTCAGCCCTTATATCAATCAGCGACCCGAGGATCCCGGTACACCGCCGGTCGAACAGATCGATAATGATCTGCGGATCATTGCTCCCTTTACCCGCGGTGTTCGCACCTATGCAACACGCGGCACCTTGGCGGAGATTCCTCGTCTTGCCGAAAAACATGGCCTGGATGTATGGATTGGCGTTTGGCTCGGCAAAGAGATCGAAGTGCCGCCGCCAACGGGCAATGAAACACCCGACCAGCAAGCGGCGCGAAAATTCGCCGAGGAAGAGTATCGACGGGCGCGCAAGGATAACGAAGACGAAGTCAAACGCGCGGTCGAGCTTGCCCGGATCAACCATAATGTCCGTGCCATTATTGTTGGCAACGAGGTGCTGGTAAGAAACGACCTGACACCGCAGCAGCTCATTCGCTATATTCGAGAAGTTAAACAGCAAACTAATGTGCCCGTATCAACTGGGGAAACCTGGAGCCATTGGCTGGGCATGGCCAGCGATATCCTTCCCAATAATTTTGCCGCCATGCCCGAGCTTCGCGACGTTCCCGCGGCCGAGCGGGAAAATTACTATCGCTATACTTTCTTTCCGGCCCAGATGGAGCAGGTTGCGCGAGAGGTTGATTTTATCACCGCCCATATCCTGCCTTACTGGGAAAGATTATCGCCCGATGACTCAGTGACCTTCGCCATTGATAAGGTTGACCAACTGCGGGGACATTTCCCAGGCAAGCGGATTGTCGTCGGAGAGTTCGGTTGGCCCAGTTCCGGATACAACTTGAAAGAAGCGACACCGGACGTCATCGAGCAGGCGCGGATTATCCGTTCGTTCCTGCGTCAGATGCAGGATCGCGGAATGGAAGTAAATATCGTCGAGGCCTTTGATCAACCTTGGAAACGTGCCGAAGGAAGTGTTGGTCCATATTGGGGATTATTCTACGCCGATCGGACACCGAAATTTCCTTTTCTTGCCGGCAAAGTCAGCCAAGAGAACACCACGACGGCTGCTCTTGCTTTAGGTTTAGGGGCAGCGATTACCCTCTTCGGACTGTGGCGGCGGCGGCCGACTTTCGGTCATGCGGTTTCCTATGCGATTGCCGCTAACGCCATGGCCGCCGGTATCGCGGCTGCGGTTCTCTATCCGCTTGACCGCTATCTCACGATTCATATTTGGATCATGTGGGGCTTTGGCCTGATCTTGATGGTGCCGCTGGCCTTATTAACCTTAGCCAAGGTTCATGAAATTTCCGAAGTTCTATTGGGACGAAAACCACAAAAACTGATCATTCCCACCAGCGGTATTGCACCGACGCGGACCCTGAAGGTGTCGATCCACGTTCCGGCGTATCGGGAACCGCCGGATATGCTGAAAGCAACCATCGATGATTTGGCCAAACTGAATTATCCTGACTTTGAGGCCCTGATCATCGTCAACAACACGCCAGAGGAATCCTACTGGAAACCAATCGAAGAACACTGCGCCAAGCTTGGGCCGCGGTTTAAGTTCGTCAATCTTCCCAAGGTTTCGGGGTTTAAGGCCGGCGCGCTTAACATGGCCATGTCCGAGATGGATCCCGCCACCGATGTTATCGCCGTCATCGATGCGGATTACCGTGTTCATCCCGATTGGTTACGCGATTTAGTCCCGGCTTTTGGTGATCCGAAGGTTGCCCTGGTTCAGGCACCGCAAGATCACCGAGATGGCGAAGAGTCGCTACTTAAGCGCCTGATGAATGCGGAGTACGCCGGTTTCTTCGACATCGGGATGGTGCAGCGAAATGAAGACAACGCCATCGTTGCCCATGGCACCATGTTGATGGTGCGGCGCTCGTACTTTGATGAAGTCGGCGGTTGGGGAACCGACACCATCACCGAGGACACGGAACTTGGATTGCGGTTGCTGGAGCGCGGCTATGAAGCCCGTTACACCAACCGCCGCTATGGCTGGGGATTGCTGCCCGATACCTACAAAGCCTTTAAGACACAGCGCCATCGGTGGGCCTATGGCGCCATGCAAATCCTGCGCAAGCATTGGCGCCATATGCTGCCCCAATCAAAAACCCTAACCACGCTGCAGAAACTTCATTTTATTATCGGTTGGTCCTATTGGTTGTCGGACGCTTTGGGCACAGGGGCGGCTATTCTGAATTTGCTTTGGGCGCCCATGATCATCTGGGCCAATGTCAGCTTTCCCTTCATCGCCTTGACCGTGCCGATCCTAACCGCCGCAGGGGTTAACATGATGCATTGTATTTTATTGTATCGCGAACGCGTAGACACGCCCTTTACACGGATCGTCGGCGCGGCGATTGCAGCGATGAGTCTTCAGCTCACCGTGTCCCATGCCGTGTTTACGGGGCTGCTGAAGGATAATCTTCCGTTCCTGCGAACCGACAAGGGCGGCAATGCCAAGAAACGGCGAAGTGATCGCCCGGCATTCTGGGAAGGGCTTTTGGCCTTGGGACTTTTGGCTTCGGCTTGCTTCTTAATGTTCATCAATCGGGTCGATCGCATTGTCGAGCTGACCTTGTTTGCGATCACCTTGGCGGTTCAGGCCCTCCCCTTCCTTATGGCTGTGGTCATGAGCACGATTGAGGATTGGGAATCGCGCAAACCTTCCGGCAAGGACATGGCCTTTGCGGATATCGCGGCGGCGGAAAAACCGACCGCCCCCGTTCAGCTGTAGCCTCACGATAAACTAAGGCTACAGCCTGGAGATACGGGATCTAGTCGGCTGAATGACGCCGCCGTCACATGGCTTCTAGGGAATTTCTTTTAATGGCGAATTTCACCGCCAGCGCGGCGTCGTTGATTATTTTCGAAACGCCGTTCCAGAGTTTTTCCGCCTCGACATCGTCCGGCTTCAATTGGGGATTATCGGCCAAACGCTGGTTCACGGAATGCAGGCGACATGAATTGTCGTAATTCCGGCGAAAGACCAATTCAAACTCGTTGCCTTCCATGCGGGCGCTGATATCCGGTCCGCGCATCTTGACCTGCCAATTCAGAAAGGGTGGCTTGGCCCCACTCTCCTGTTTGGTTTTCAAGATCTTGCTCACGCTTGTGATGTTGGCGTGTTTTCTAAGAGGTTCACAGATTTCCATCTTCTTTCCTCCGTTATTAAGTCTTTTTTTATTAATTATCGATAGTATAGGCGCGCCGCGTGCACAACCCAAAATAGTTTTTTAAACGAGCTAAAGTTTGTCAATAAATCAGATATTTATAAAATATTGAGAAAAATTTTATTTACTTTAAATCGAGCGATACATCCCTGCCTTAAGGGCAAGCCTTTTTCTTTGGTGACATACATTTTATTTCTGCGTCACCTGCAAAAATTATCGATAAAATTTGCATCAAGTTTGAGGACAAAACATCGTAAATGCGCTGGTTACAATGTCTTTGCACGCCTTAGTAAAGGGTGAGCAAAGCTGACCCAATTTCCCATAAAAAAACCCTTGTATGTTAATAAATATGTAATGAATACTCTCTTATGGCGTTTACAGATGCCATGAATACATAACCACTAAAAAATAGAGGAAACATCTTATGACACGTTTACTATCTGCATTTTTGGCCGCCCTTCTACTCACCGCCGCGACCGCCACAGTCGTAAAAGCCTATGACCCGAGCGACTGGGTGTGCGAACACAAACCCTGGACCTGCTAATTATAAAGCAAAAAACAGGTCCTCTTTTAGAGGGCCTGTTTTTTTATGCCGATAAAGTCCATGCAAAAAGGCCGCCCGAAGGCGGCCTTTTCGTTAGTCGCACTGGCTGCTCGTCGCCTAGATGAAGATGCCTTCCACGCTGGTGAAATGCAAAATGGATCCGTCAGCCAACATGATATCGCCATTACCGGTCATTGGATCATAGTTCAGATTGGTAATGGTCAGGCCATTGTCGATTAATCCTTTCAGGTCCAGGGTATCGTTGCCCTCACCACCAAAGAAGGTGTCATTACCAAATCCATTTTGCGACAAGAAAATAGTGTCATCTCCCGCATCGCCATACATGGTGTCTGACATTCCGTCCTTGGCCGAGTACATGCCGAAGCTGCCAAAGCTGTCGTTGCCGCTGCCGCCATACATGGTGTCGCTGCCTTCTTCGGCAAACATGACATCATTCCCGCCTTGACCGCGAAGAATGTCGTTCCCGGCTTGCCCCCAGAGGGTGTCATTGCCTTCAACACCCCCACTCGGGAAGGCTCCGGCATCACCATAAATGACGTCGTTGCCGTCTTCACCCTGCAACGTATCGGAATCGAAAGATCCGATCAGGGTGTCGCTGCCGGCGCCCCCAATCGCTATATCATTGCCGGCACCGCCATTAATCGTGTCGTTATCGGCACCGCCGTTAAGAACATCGTTACCTAAACCGCCACTAAGGACGTCGTTACCGTCACTCCCGGAAAGAGTATCGGTCCCCTCGTCACCATTGAGGGTGTCGTTTCCGGTTTGACCCAACAGGGTGTCATTACCATCACCGCCATAAAGAACGTCGTTGTCGGCGCCGCCATCAAGCGTGTCATGACCAATACCGCCCTCAAGTTTGTCGTTACCGGCCTCGCCCAACAGGCTGTCGTTGCCGGCTTCGCCGTAAAGGCTGTCATTGCCCGCGGCACCCTTGATAACATCCCCATTGTAACCGCCCCTGATGACATCATCATTGGCCGTACCTGTCAGGGCGGTTTGACCGGATATCTTGATGGTCTCACTGTTGGTGAAGGTCAGAACCGACCCGTCTTCCATGGTAATCACGCCTGATGCTGCGCCGACCGCGCCATTCTTCATCAGTGTGATGCTTCCGTCGGCATTGGTCACAAAGGTGCAACCCGCCGCCAGCTTCAGCCACGTTGACGGATTACCGGACACGCCGCTGCTGATGAATATGGTGTCCATGCCGTTGCCGCCATCGAACACATCCTTGCCGCCGGCGCCGGTGTAGAAAATGTCGTCACCTTCCCCGCCGAAAGCCTTGTCGTCCCCCTCTTCTCCATACAGCACGTCGTTCCCGGCTTCACCCGACAGAACATCGCTTTCTGCGCCGCCAAAAAGATAGTCATCCCCTGCACCGCCAGCCAAGGAATCATTGCCGGCTTCGCCGTAAAGGGTGTCGGCGGCATCGTTGGTATCGTCGATTGGTTTACCGTAACCGCCCGCCAATTTATCGTTGCCCGAACCGCCATAAAGAATGTCGGACTTGGCGCCGCCAAAAAGAACGTCGATACCGGAGTTGCCGTAAAGGGTATCGTTTAGATCCGAAGTGCCATCGCTTCCAGCCAAGGAGGTTCCGCCCCACAGGGTGTCGTTACCCTCACCGCCGATAAGCGTATCGCTGTCTAATCCGCCGCTGAGCTTATCTGCGCCCGCATCGCCGGAAATAATATCGTCGTTGGCGCCGCCATTGCCGACATCGTTGCCGTCGCCGCCGTACAAGAAATCCGAACCGGCATCGCCGTTCAGCGTATCAAGACCAGCTTGACCAGCAAGGGTGTCGTCGTTGGCATTGCCGTTAAGAACGTCATTGCCGAGGCCGCCCGCCAGCTCGTCGTTGTTGTCGCCACCGAACAAGGTATCGTTACCGATCCCGCCGACAAGATCATCATCTCCCTTACCGCCGGATAGGGTATCGTTGCCTCCCCAGCCATAAAGGTCGTTGTTGTTGTCGTCACCCGTTACGTTGTTCGCTGTAACTGTAGGATCAAATTTCGTCACCGTCGTCATATTGGCGTTTGCGACGAAGATCTGTTCGACATTGGTAAAGGCCAAGGTCGACCCATCGGCGAGCGTAATAACACCGGTGGCATCAGGCGACAGAATAAGCTTGCCGTTGGCCAAGTCGTTGGTGACGATCGAACCCGTGGTCAGTTTCAACCAATCGCTCAATTGCCCGGACGGTAAGCCGCCGCTCAGGTAGATGTGATCCTCTCCGCCCTTACCGCCATCGAACTTATCCATACCGATGGCTGTCGAGAAGAAATCGCCGACGCCCAAATTACCGTAGTAATAGGTGTCATTCCCTTGCCCGCCAAAAGCCAAATCATCGCCATCGCCGCCATCAAGGCGATCGGCGCCTAATCCGCCGTATAGTTTGTCGTTTCCTTCGTTGCCGGACAGGAAATCGGCGCCGTCTACGCTTCCCGATCCTGCGGCCGCCATGTCGATGGTATCGGTCGTGCCGTAGCCACCGATCAAAACGTCATTGCCGGTGCCGCCGACAATGTAATCCTCATCTGCCCCGCCAAAAATGTTGTCGTCGCCATCGCCGCCGTCAATAAAGTCTCGGCCATCGCTGCCATCCAAGGTGGCCTTATCTGTGCCGCCATAGATGATGTCTTTGTCGTCGCCGCCGTAGATTGTGTCTGCTTGGCTGCCGCCGTACATCTTGTCCATGCCGGCATCACCGTACAGATAGTCTTGGCCTTCATCGCCAAAAACAATGTCGTTGCCCGCATCGCCGTAGGCCATGTCGGTGTCTTTACCGCCGGTAAGATAGTCGTTGCCGTCGCCGCCGATAAGCGTATCGGCGCCCTCATCACCGATGGCCGTATCATTTCCTGCGCCGGCGTCTACCGTGTCATTTCCCGCGCCGCCATTTGCCTTATCGTTACCAAGAGCGCCTATAACGATGTCGTTATCGGCGCCGCCATGCAGCACGTCATTGCCTTCACCGCCGTTAATTGAATCGGTGCCCGCGCCTCCCGCGACCGCGTCATTGCCGAGGCCTCCGGCAATGACGTCATTTCCATCGTCACCGAACAGGCTATCATTGCCAAGGCCACCATCCAGGCTGTCGTTGTCCGCTCCGCCCCACAGGATGTCGTTTCCCAAGCCACCCTTCAGCGTATCATTCCCAGCGTCGCCATAAATGACGTCCGCAAGCTCTTGACCGATGATGGTGTCGTTACCCAATCCGGCGGAGAAGGCCGTTCCTGCTTTAAATCCAGACTTGGTGGCGATCGCCGCGTTCTTTGCCAAGGTAACCGTGTCATTGCCTTCGCCGGCATCATATTGGCTACCCTCGTCGTACTCTCCCTTTAAAATCATATCGAAATTTTTCGTATCGTTATTGTTCGAGAAAAGCTTGGCCATAATCTATCCTCATCAATGTTGGGAAGTGATTGACGTCTCGGCGTCGGGATCGCATAAGCGAATTAAAAGGATCAATATAACGAAGCTTCTATCTGTGCAATATTAGACTAATCATCTCTATTTATATAAAATTGGATCTTGTTTATTATTATTCTTCCTTAGGTTGTATGTATTAATGGGGCCATGATTTATTAAATATTTAGGCGAACATTCAAGAGCCTCAATCTGCTTGGTTTAAACCCATGCAGCAGCAGCAACCCCTGCAGCGGGTTGCGCATTGATCAAGGAGATAAGTGAGAGAAATTTCTCGTCAAGATTGAGCGGGATTTCGATGAGGCGATTTCGCAAAAACTTTAGAAAAGGGGGAAACGGCCCCGAATCTAAATTTTAACTGTCATGAAAAAATATGGCCAGCAAGCATATTCCGAGAGCCGTGTGAAAGATTAACGCGCTTGCTGGCCATAGAAGGTGGACACACACAGGTACCAAACAAAGCTCAAGTGAATTAGTTCCACCTAAGAAAATCATTCAGTTTTACTAAACAAATTAAATTAAATTTTAAGCGCACTTGTCGGCACAGACTTAAGGTCAGCTTTTAAATGGATCTCGTATTAGCTGGCTCAACCTGACATCAAGTACCTACAATGGATCATCATTACTTTTAGTGCCAATAACTTGGGAAGCATCACCTTGCGGGATGGCGCTATTTGCACCTTCCAGAATCTCGAGCTAATTCATCTGGTATAGTACAAGCTCCAGAGAAGAAACACGCAGCCGGCCTTGCGGGGCCGGCTGTTTTGTTTTGCGTCCTTATGAGTGCAATATCGAAACCTTTACTAATGCACTTATATTTGGCTAAAACAGGAATATGACTCATAAAGTACTAAGTGCCCTATTTCCTTTAGATACTTCCCGTTACTTTCCCCCGATGAAAATTGGTGGCAGCAAAGAGAGTGCCGATAGAGGAGCCTCGCTAATTTTAAAGTGTATTAAAACAACCACTTCATCTATGGATTGGGAATACCCTGACGGTAAGCTGCCTTTTGAGGGCGCTCTGTCTGTTTTATTAGATGGATCGGATGTCCCTTGCGCCGTCGTTGAAACTTCGCGAGTAGAAATTCAAAAATTCTCTCAAGTGGACAAGAAATTTGCTTATGAGTATGGCGAAGGCGATCGCACCCTTAACTGGTGGAATACGGAAATAAAGGAATGGTACCGGCAGGAAACTACGAAACGTGGTTTAATATTTACTAAAGATATTTGCTAATATGCGAGTGGTTTCGCGTCATCAGAGATCTGACTGATGAATCTTCAGCACTCACACAGAATAAAACGGTCTAAATGACCCGCGTGACCGCAAAAACTGGGGTGGCTGAGGGGACTTGAACCCCCGACCCTCGGTACCACAAGCAGGTGTTATATTAATTAAATCAATAGCTTATAGTACAAGAAGATGGAAAATCGCTGACGAAGAATCAATGGGTTAGCGGCATTTTGAAAAACTTTTTAGGAGGCCAAATGAAGTACCGAAAGAAACCAGTTGTGATTGAGGCATGGCTATCAATATATCAAGGCAGAGATCGTACTGACTGAGCTAAGTCCGCTTATGCAGAAGGACTTGCTGCTTGCTACCAACGGCCAGAGTGAAAAGCTCATGGCCGCTCTTGACGCGGTTAATCAAAGGTACGGGCGGGAGACGGTGCGTATAGCCGGATCGAATATAGGT
>CAYNIC010000013.1:355-7114 GCA_964397465.1 uncultured Rhodospirillales bacterium | reverse complement strand
AATGGCGGCCACAGTCAGGTCTTAGGTCACCGAATTACACAACGGACTTAGAGGGGCTACCGGTGGCGCAATCTTAAGGGATGAAGCCGCATTTTCTTAATAACGACGCAACCGATGAACACACAAATGCGCACAAATAATCCAAGGCAACTTTAAATGTGCGCTCTTTAAGAGCTCGCAAAAATTGTTGAGTAAAAGATGAATTAGTTGGTGGCAAAGAGGTTGAGGAAAGAGATTTAACGATAGTTTTCTTAATTTTGCCTTTGCTGTGAGAAAAAGCTTCATGCCATGGCGGCGTTATCTCACGATTCAAATAAGCTTTGGCATATGAGCCCTCAAGCATCGATTTAATTCGCACATAGAAATGGCCTAAAATTCGTTCTTGCTCCTCTGCTAATGATTGAGGGCTAAATTTTTGCGTAGCCCATGCCTCAGAGAATACAATCCCAATGCTTTCGCATGCGGCATCAAAAGAAGATTTAACAGCCTTGTTGATTTCAGTCAGCTGTCTACGGCCACCAAATTGTCCAGCCCCGATATATGTACCCTTAATTACGTTAAGGCGCTCGTTAAAATCGGTTAATGATTCATCGAGTGCCTTCTCAGCCTTAATAGACCAAGGGTGAAGAACCAAAGACTGATCAGCTGAGCCGAGAAAAGAAGATTCGGCAATAATAACCGCATCAATTAAATATGAAGCCATCCTTTGTTTGCTAAGAGTAAAATCATAAAAGTCTAAGGTGGAAGGATTTCCGTTGGCCCTGAGATTTCTTTCGACATAAGCCATTCTGCTGTAAACGCAATCATAAAATTTAAGTACTTCTGATCTAAGTTCGGACAATGAAGATTGGAAACCTACTTTATTATTCTTGAAAATATTCGCGACCGCATCAATTAGTCTGTCAGTGGCCTTCTCTAAGAAAGGCTCAATATAATTACTCAGGAAAACGTCTCGTGGTGAACCCTCAAATTTGACGTCCTCGTAACAAATGACGTTTCCATCACAATCCTTGGTTTCAAGCTTGCCCATATTAAAGCCGAGCAACCAGTTATCTATCTGCCGTTTGATCAGCTGTTTTTGCTCATCGTAAACAAGTTTTTGTATCTTTGAGGAAGGAAGCATTAATTTATCGCTAGAAATAAATAGTTCACATAATCCTCAGGATATGTCGAGTCCGTCTAGGAGTCGATTCAAAAACTTTAGGAATAAGTTAGCCTATAGTAAAAACTGCTTTCAAGTAATGCAAAGTTGACGCACAGATCTGCCAACTTGACACCACCTGCATAAACCTATTTCGGGAATTCGACGGCCGTACCCTCATCAATATCCGGCGATTGCGATAAGTCGGCCCAGCGCTCGAGAACAGTGCCGGCCCATGATGCGTTCCTTAAAAATTTTTAAATAGCCTGAGCAGCGTTTTTGATATTTTCGTTCCGACAAAGAACTGTTTCGGGATCTGTTTCGGCAATATGCAAAAGTAGCTTATCCTCAGCTAGAGTAGAGTAGCTATTTTCCCAGCTCTGGAGCAAATCATTATATACGCCTAAAGCTTTGAGAACAGCAGTTTTATCTTCACGGGAAGCATTTTGATTAATATGGACCCTGAATTGAATTAATCCTGATTGATTAGATTCGAGCGAAATGAATGGCATGACAATGAGCACATTATCTTTAGCACGATTTATTCTGATTTTCGTTTGATCCATTGCCAGCTCAAGAATTCCTATTGGAACATTAGGCTGAGAATAGGTTGCTTGCGCATTCTTATCATTACCGCTCTGAAAGACAAGCTTAGCTACATGCTTATCGTTCTTGATAGAGAATGAGGCCACAGATAGAACCTCTCCTACTAATTTTGATATCTTCGACAAGGCATAGTGATTCTGCTCAGAAAACTGAGTTTCTGAAAGACCACAAATAGTAAGTGCATGACGGATAACCGGGGCTAAAACACTCTCTGGGCGGGTAGTGCCGACGGTAACAGTTTTCGCTTGATGACGAATTGTATCAATGGGGCGGCTTAATTCCTCATATACTGTGCGAATCGCCATAACTGCTTTTTCAGTGAGTTCCTTACGGGTTTCACTATAACTCGTCGTATCGCGCGCATTGCGCAACCTCATTAACCAAATAGCTAGCGATGCAATGTCATGACTTGCTAAACCAGAGTCGAACTCACCTTTGAAGGCCCTTTCCAATATTTCTTCAAGGCCCATGATACCAGCATCAAGTATAGTTTCGTCTGTATTATCTGCTGCTTGTTCAAGATTAATCAGAACTTTCCTTAAGCGATACGCACCCTGGTCAATCGCCTTGGCGGCATAAAGCCCAAAGAGGTGTCCGGCGACAGTAGCAAGAATAAAGCCAAGGCCGGAACGGGTCTTTGGCAGCGCAAAGACCCGTTCTGCATAAGGCTTAAAAGAGTCAGCTTCGTCCCCTGTAGTTGCAAAAACAAGCGGCCGTCCATTATGCGCCCTAAAGATCCCGACTTCTTTATTCAGATCGCCCAATAGTTCAGGTCGTACGTCTGTCGCCATCACAAGAGTTAAAGGTTCGGTTGAAAGATCTATATGCTTTTTATCTTCTGTAAAATCGACAGGAATAGATTTGTAGCATAGTTCCGATAATTTAATGCGGATTTCCATAGCCGGGATATGATTGAGTCCTGATCCAACTACAGCCCAATACCTAGCGCGAGGAGCATAAGCTTCAGCTACTTCACGAATATCGTTCTCCATCGATAAAACTGTATGCATAAGATTAGGCAAAGCTTCAAGATCGCGGACACCCTGAGCAACTTCGATATCACTTAGTGTTTTCATTGTTTGGGCAATGAAAAGAGCCGTCAATTGGCCAGCCACCAACTGCGCATAGAACGCTTTAGTCGAAGCTACAGACATCTCAATATCACGTCCATCGGACGTATAGAGGACTGAGTTAGATTTTCTTATTAGATCCGATCCTCGCCGGTTGACAATGCAGTGAACAAAAGCACCGCGAGCAACAGCAAGGTCAACCGCACGATTGGTATCTGTGGTAGTTCCCGACTGAGAGACTGCAATTACCAAAGAATCCTTCATATCAAGGCGATCGATCTCTGCAGATATTTCTGACGATCGCAAAGCTATGACTGAAGGCGCATGGTGGGATTTTGTCAAAGCACGCTCAATCAGGTGAGCAATTCCCACAGCCGCAACTCCAGCTGTACCTTGACCAATTACATAAATATTCGAAATTCTGCCTTTCATAAAACTACGGAGATTTTTCCAGATATCGGTTGGCAAACCATCAAAACGAACGACATTACCGTCAAATAGATAACGGCCACGTAGAGTCTTGGAGACCGAAAGAGGCGCTTCATGGATTTCCTTTTCCAGAAATGTTTCAAAGCGGCCGCGATAAATATCTCGTGGAAAAATCTGAATATTCTCTTGGGTAACCGGCACATGCGCATTATCATCGATAGAATAAAGCTTAAAGCTTTCCTGAAACGCCTGAACAGAAGCAACAACACCACTATAGGAATGACGCGCGAAGTCGCAAGATATGCGGGTCAGACTAGAAAGACCATAGACCTCAGAGGAAAAAAACCATCCGTCAGGTATGCAGGCTATGTGCATGCCCTGTCCGGAGCCCTTTTGAGCGATAAAAACTTCTCCAGGTTTCGATGCATTAAGCGTCGCAATAGCCATTGAGCCGTCTAGATATCTTAGCGCATTTCGAAAACTGTCGAGCGTATCGTTTCCAGATGTTGAATTGATAAACCTACAAGCAATCGGAATAATCTTTGCATCTGTCGAGATTGCAGAATCTACCTGATATTGATTTATTTCAAGAATTGTTTTTTTTAATTCAATATGATTATCAACATCTCCATTCAACACAGAAATCCACTGCGTCGCTGTATCTTCAGCCCGGTCGCCCTGTATGACAGCATTGTGCGGGTGGCAATTGGCGACTGAAATAACTCCGCTCGAAGCCCAGCGGGTATGCGCCAGAACATCAAGTTGTTCAGCGGATGCAAGACAAGACCAGAACAGCTCGTCATCAGATACTACAGCACGTAATGCTGCACCATTATCACCTAAACACCCCACAAGATTTGCAGTTTTATAAGTAAATCCAATGACAGCACCCCTGGTTTCAAGGTGCGTGACGGCAACAATGCGATCACCGGCATCGATTTTAGCAGCCCTCATCGTAAAGGAGGGGTTTTTCTTAAGCTCATTAAGAAAACGTTCGGCTGCGTGGGCAGGGATACCGGCTTGGACGTATATTCCTGCGCTATCTCGCCCCCTTACCTCCAATCGATCCAATGCAGTCAACACATGTTCTATGGCATAAGCTGCCATAAATTCTTTCGCGCTGACACGACCTTTAAGAAGGCGACGAATTTTTTCTAAACTTCCAAGCAATTCATGCTTCAGTTGCCAAGACATGTCCCTGAGTCTTTCAATGACAGGATCAAGCTCGGTGTGTCCAGCCAGCGACAGTGATACAAGAGCTTTTTCATGGCGATCAAGATCATTAGATAACTGTTGAACTTCTTCCCACAGCTCATTGTCAACTTGAAGCGCAAAAAACACTCCACAAGACATTAATTCTGAAAATTTTGTATTTAGTGTAGAGATGATAAAACTAAGTTGATCAATTGCCGAAAGACCTTCTTTAAGCTTGGAGATTTTTAAAGAAAGGTCTAGAAGCCAAACAGGCTTTTCCATTTTTAGTCGTAGTTCATTAAGAACAAATCCAGCAATTCCACACATGGAGCAATAACCCTAATCTTGTTTCATATTTTGATTTTTAAGTATTATACCTCATCAAGATGACGATCAGGCAGCTTTATTAATAGCAAGTAAGATAAGATTATCAGATCTCTCTTGTAGTCACAGTACCAAAAGAACTTTTTTGGATAACAAGCGCCCCAGCAACCACCGGATTTTGTGGAAGAGGATAAGCAACCCATTTTTCAGGACTATCGTTTCGAAGCCATATTGGAATGCCGTGCATGTTCATTCCATCTAAAATATGTCGCGTCTCAATTTCTCTAAGCTCAATTGCGAGACCATAACCAATGGCTTTTGCATAGGCTTCTTTAAAGCACCACATTTTTAGAAAAAACCATGTTTTCTCATGTTCTTCTAATTTATCGAAGAAGCTGTACTCTAGCGCGGTGAGTACACGTCTCGCAATCGCGGTATAATCCCGGTCATTTTCATAAACCTCTATATCTACACCAAGAGGCTCACAGCCTAATCCTATAAAAACATAGTCCCCAGAATGCGAGAGATTAAAATTGACGTTATGTGGACTACGCAGAAAAGGTTTGCCATAAGCTTTTTTATAAAATTGAAAAGATTTTGGATTTGCGCCTAAATATTCAGCCAAAATAACCCTTAAAATAGCATGAGCAATAATGAAACGTGCTTTTAAATCTTCAGAAATAAATCTGGATGCTCGATCATTCTCGTCTTGAGAAAGAACTTCCTTTGAAAAGATGCTCAAACACGAACCCAACCGACTAAGATTGACAAGAAATGCAACATATTTTTCTTGAGAAGATCTATTAGTAATGGACGAATATGAAGAGTTCGTAACCATTTTCCCGCATTGCTCAAAAGTTAGATGCATCTCTAATGCATTTCTAATTTCTTCAAACATCTGCATAGAAAGTTTCGTATATAATTTATTTTCTCTTACCCGAATTGGCTCCATACTAGTTTTAAAGCCAAGATAACAAATACAGCTGCCAGCATCATTTCTAAAATGCGAGCTTTTCCAGTCATATTATGAATCTTGTCGCCTATCGTTCCAGCGAACAATGATACGCCTATATTAAATGTTGCACCGATAGCATTTAATATCGTCGTTAGTATGATAATTTGGATAAAAGGCGAAATGCTACTCGGCACTATAAACTGAGGAATAAAAGATAGGTAAAATAGAATCATCTTGGGGTTTAAAATATTTGTTACTAATCCTTGAACAAAAATTTCCTTCAAACTTGCAGGCTTAACTGCAGCAAGTCGCATTGGGGCATTTTTACTATTGATTAATGACCAAGCTAGCCAAAGCAAGTATATGGCTCCTGCCCAGCGAACCGCAGAAAATGCAGTTGGGGAAGCAGCGATAATTGCTGATATTCCAATCCCGGCCAGAACTGCATGCACATAAGCGCCAACAACAAATCCTGCTACAGACGCAATACCAGCCATTGAGCCTTGTGATACAGCCCGAGATGCCACCAGCAACATATCGGGTCCAGGCATAATGACCAGTAAAGTTGCGGCTACCAAATAAGCGAGGATGAGTCCCTCAGACATTTCAGCACTCCATGTTCAAGATTTCTGGATACCATCTTACAAACCAGTCTCCACTCGCTTCAGAATAGGACCTAAGATTTCTGCTATTCTCTCTGGCCGTTCGACCAGTAAATAATGCCCTGCCCCTTCAACAACCCAAACGTCTTCTTTTGTAACAAAGACATAATCTGACCACCGTTTAAAACATTGTTGAGGATCGGGGGTAACCGGATCTTCTCCTCCCAAGATGATGGTGGTATCAACACGAAGTTTCGACGTTTCTTTATTTATTCTTTCGATGAAATACTGTCTGTAACGACGCGCATCACTGCGATAATCTAGAAGAAGCTCAGAAGGCGCTTCTTTTGTGATTGAAAGACCGAGTTCCGATAAGTAAGCCAAGAGTGCTTTATCGCTTGTATCTGCCCAATAATCTTGAATAGGCTGAGCCTCAGA
>CAYNIC010000013.1:0-345 GCA_964397465.1 uncultured Rhodospirillales bacterium | reverse complement strand
AACCTCTACTTTCCACTATCTCGGCAATGGCCATTGCCGTTGCAACCCCAACGCAATATCCGACTACAATTGTTTTTGTTGGGGAAATATTGAGTGAGGCCATTTCATCAACAATTTGTTTCGCGAGATCAGTCACCTTCTTAGAGTTATCTGGAAAACGGCCTGCACTTAATCCAGGAGGATTAAGTGCATAAAGGGGAAATGATGGGCCATTGTCAGAAATTAGAGATGCGGAAAGAAAACGAAAATCAGCAGGATTTCCTCCCGCAAATGGTATCGCAATAATCGCCGCTGGAGACGCATTTTTAATCTCTGACAGAGGTCCAACAATTAGACTAGAGTCGT
>CAYNIC010000012.1:0-66938 GCA_964397465.1 uncultured Rhodospirillales bacterium | reverse complement strand
CGGCAATGGCAACAGCGGTGGTAACGGCAATAACGGTAACGACAACAATAATGGCGGCGGCAACGGTAACGGCGGTGGGAACGGTAACGGCGGTAACCAAGGCGGTGGCCAAGGCAACGGTAACAGCAACGGCAATGGCAACAGCGGTGGCAACGGCAATAACGGTAACGACAACAACAATGGTGGCGGCAACGGTAACGGCGGTGGCCAGGGCAATGGTGGTGGGAACGGTAACAGTAACGGCAATGGCAACAGCGGTGGCAACGGCAATAACGGTAACGACAACAATAATGGCGGCGGCCAGGGTAATGGCGGTGGGAACGGTAACGGTAACGGCGGTAACCAAGGCGGTGGCCAAGGCAACGGCAACGGTAACGGTAACGGCAATGGCAACAGCGGTGGTAACGGTGGCGGTAATGGTAATGGCGGTAACCAAGGCGGTGGCCAAGGCAATGGTAACGGCAACGGTGGTGGCAACCAGGGCGGCGGTAACGGCAATGGTGGCGGTAATGGCGGTGGGGGTAACCAAGGTGGTGGAGGCCGCGGCCGCTAATCCCGCAGTCTAAGGCTCCAGGCTCCTAAGCCCGTCTCGTAACTGAGACGGGCTTTTTCTATGGAACAGGTCCAGGTTTGACGCCAAGCGAAGCCCAGGCGATACTTGACTGCTCCACCAAACCTTTCCATGGTTTGGCGAGGTTAAAAGGAGCCACTCATGACGTCTGCCTTATCCCCGACGGCCATCTTGCCTGTGTACGGCAACTCTACTCTTGCCTTTGCGCGTGGCGAAGGTTGCTATCTTTGGAGCGAGGATGGCCGCCGTTATCTCGATTTTGGCTCAGGGATAGCCGTATGTTCATTGGGTCATTGCCATCCGCATTTGGTAAAAACGCTGCAGGATCAAGCGGCAACGCTGTGGCACTGTTCTAATCTTTATCGAATTCCCTTACAGGAACGGCTGGCGAAGAGGCTGGTTGATGCCTCCTTTGCCGACTATGCGTTTTTCAGTAATTCTGGCGCTGAAGCGATTGAAGCTACAATCAAGATCACACGAAAATATCATGATGAAACGGGCAACCCAGACCGGTGGCGCATCATTACGGTCAATGGCGCCTTTCATGGCCGGACATTGACCTGCATTTCCGCGGCGGGAAACCCCAAATACCTAAAGGGCTTTACCCCGGTGGTGGACGGGTTCGATCACGTTGCTTTCGGCAATCTTAATGAACTGCGCGCCGCCATTACCGACAATACCGCCGGTATTATGATCGAGCCTATTCAAGGTGAGGGAGGCATCCGCGCCTCCAGTTTGGATTATTTAAAGCAGTTGCGGACGATTTGCGATGAGTTCGGACTGTTGCTGATCTTTGACGAGGTGCAGTGCGGGATGGGACGAACCGGGAAATTATTCGCCCATGAATGGGCCGGTATTACGCCTGATATTTTGGCGACCGCCAAGGGAATAGGAAGCGGCTTCCCTTTGGGGGCAACCTTAGTCACCAAGAAAGCCGCCGCTGGAATGAGCCAAGGCGTGCACGGAACAACCTTTGGCGGCAATCCCTTGGCGATGGCGGTGGGGAATGGCGTCTTGGATGTTATCTTGGCCCCGGGCTTCCTGGAAAAAGTCACGCAAATGGGCCGTCGCCTTCAAGCGGCGCTGACCGACATTGTCACGCGGCATCGGTCGGTATTCGAAGAGGTGCGGGGCAGCGGCCTCATCCTGGGTCTAAAATGTGTCCTGCCCAATACGGATATAGTCAAGGCTCTGGAGGAAGCAGGTTTATTGACCATTGGCGCCGCCGACAACGTCATCCGGATTATTCCTCCGCTGGTTATCGATGAGCCGCAGATTGCCGAAGCTGCGGATGTTCTGGATAAGGTCGCCAAGTCTCTGGTCACCTCACAGGAGAAAGTGGCGTGATTGAAAGTCATGCCCGTTCTTCCCATATGATCTCTCTACGCCATTTCTTAGACATCGATCGGTTTCAGACCCCTGATTTGCGCCGCATGCTGGATCTTGGTTTTTCCTATAAACGCGGCGGTCAGCGGGATGCGCCCCTGGCGGGCCGGGTTCTGGCCATGATTTTTGAGAAACCCTCGACCCGTACCCGGGTGTCATTCGAAGTGGCGATGAAGCAACTCGGAGGTGAAGTGGTTTTGCTTGATGGTCGTTCAACCCAGCTCGGACGCGGCGAGACCGTCGCCGATACGGCGCGGGTTTTATCACGTTATGTGGATGCGATTATGATTCGCACCGATGACTCCGAGCGGTTAACCGAATTGGCACAGTATGCCACGGTTCCGGTCATCAACGGTCTAACCGACGCCAGTCATCCTTGCCAGCTCATGGCTGATGTTATGACGCTGGAAGAACACCGCGGGCCGACGAATGGCCAAGTTGTTGCCTGGTGTGGTGACGGAAACAACGTAGCGACAAGCTGGATTCAAGGCGCGGCAAAATTTGGCTACAAACTTCGGCTGGCTTGTCCGCCAGAACTGTCGCCTTCAAAAGATGTCATCGCCAAAGCCAAGAGCGAAGGCGGAGACGTTGCGGTTTTTTCCGATGTGCAGGCGGCGGTGCGCGGTGCTGATGCGGTTGTGACCGATACGTGGCTGTCGATGCACGATGATGCGTCGTCAAGTCGTCACAATCTTTTGGCCGGATATAGGGTGGATGAAAATCTGATGGGCTTGGCCAAGTCGGATGCAGTGTTCATGCACTGCTTGCCGGCGCACCGAGGGGAAGAGGTGACGGCTGGGGTCATTGATGGGCCGCAATCGGTTGTCTTTGATGAGGCGGAAAATCGCCTTCATGCCCAAAAAGGAATTCTTGCGTGGTGTCTTGGTGTTAATGAGTAATCACTTTGTACCCTCGACTATCATAACGAAACAACACAGGCCGGAAGTTGACGCGGTCGTTCCCTTTGTTGTCCAGGCGAAACCCGGCGACTTCCATAAAGAGATCGATCATATCGATTTTCGCGGCCGTCTGGTGCGACTTGATGGGGTGGTCAACGAAATCCTTTCGCGTCACAATTATCCGGAACCGGTAGCGCAGGTTCTGGCGGAGTTGTTGGCCTTGGCCTTGGCCATGTCGTCGGCGCTTAAGTATGAAGGCAGCTTCAGTTTGCAAATTCGCGGAGACGGCCCCGTCTCGTTGATGCTGGCGGATGTCACGAATGACGGCGCTGTTCGGGGTTACGCAGAGGTTTCGGCACCGCGTTTGGCCGAGCTCGAAGAAGCGGTGGACTTTAAACAAATCTTCGGCGAAGGTTACTTGGCCTTCACGGTTGATCAGGGTGATCATGCCCAGCTTTACCAAGGAATAGTCGAATTAAAAGGCAACGACTTGACGGCTGGAATTACCCACTATTTCCGCCAATCCGAACAGTTCGATGCGGCGCTCAAAATTGCGGCGAAACGCGGGGAAACGGGCAAGTGGCGCGCCGCCGCGGCCATGCTGCAGCGCTTGCCCGAGCATCAAAACGGAAATCTTTCCGAGGATGAAATCGCCTCTCGCGAGGCATGGCGTCATGCCATGGTGTTGATGGCCACTCTTTCCAAAGCAGAATTGCTGGACTTTAATATGGCCGCCCCGGAACTACTGTTTCGCCTTTTCCACGAAGATGGCGTTCGCGTTCATGAATCCCGTGCTGTAAGCATCGGCTGTCGGTGTTCGGCGGAAAAAGTGCAGAACATTGTTTCGGCCCTAACGCCCGAACAACGTGCGGATATGACGGTTGATGGAGAAATCACCATGACCTGTCAATTTTGCAACAAAACCTTTCATTTTGATGGCGCTCCATCGGCGGAGATATAGATGCGATTGTTGGCACTCATTAGGCGTTCTTTGTGGTTCGTACCAATTTTAATTTCGGGCCTTCATGTGTCGGGTGGTTCCGTGTGGGCCCAAGGACAGCAGGCGCCGTCATGGCAAATGAAGCCGCCGCTCTTGCTCGATGTTGCCAAAATTTCTGTCGAAAATGCCTATGTCGGTCCCGGCGCCCGGCCCCATGTCGAGCATCTCTTGCCGAAGCCCCCGGTGGATATGCTGCAGCAGTGGGCCAATCAGCGCCTCCGCATGCCAGGCACTCTGGGGACCACATCCGGAACCGCTCGCCGCGCGGTTGTGACCATCGAACAGGCCTCGATAATCGAAATAGCTTTGCCCGTTTCGGGGGGCATCAAAGGATTTTTTAAAACTGATCAATCAGAGCGGTATGAAGCAACCTTTCGCGTTCGGGTAGCAATTATCGATGAAGGCGGCCAGCTGGCCAGTGCAACAGCCGAAGCTAAGAGATCGCGAACGGTCGCCGAAGGAACCAAAGACAAAGAGCGCCGCGACGTGTGGGCACAGGTGGCTAATGAGGCGCTAGCAGATCTTGACGCTCGTATCGAAACGGAAATGCGGGTTTATCTGGGTCCGTTTTTACGCTGAAATCGAAATTTTGACCCAGAAAGTCGGCCTAGTTCCGCGCCCAGGAAATAAGGCTGTCGATAAATCGCTCGCCGGCGGCGACTTGGGACAGGGTGATAAATTCGTCAGTCTGATGCGCCTGGGCAATATTACCGGGCCCGCAAACGACGCAAGACAACCCGGCCGCCTGAAACAAGCCACCTTCGGTTCCATAAGAAACGACGTGACGGTCATTTTGTCCGGTGAGTAATTGAACCAGCTCTGCCGCCGGTGAATCGGCTTCAGGACGTAACGACGGAATTCCGGCCAATCTCTTTGTATTGATCGCCGCTTCCGGAGCCGTGCGGCGAAGTTGCGGAAGAATGACATCGGTGCAGCGGTGGTCAAACTCGGCGACGAGGTCTTCGGCGTTAACATCGGGCAGGTTGCGCAGATCCCAGCGAAGGCGGCATCGCTCGGGAACAATATTCGTGGCAACCCCGCCGTCGATAGTTGCCACGCCAATCGTAGAATAAGGGGGGTCAAAGGGGGAGTTCTTCGGTGCCGCGCGCTTCAACTCGTCCATCATGTCTTGAAGAATTAAAACCGCTTGGGCCGCGGCAGTAATGGCATTAGCGCCAAGGTGAGGTGCACTGGAGTGGGCGGCGCGCCCGGTGAAAACAGTCTCGAATACGTGGCAGCCTTTATGGGCGACCACGAGATTCATCTCGGTCGGTTCACCGACGATCACCAATTTTGGGCGGGGAAAGTGCTTGGCGACATCGGCGATCAGATGGGGAACACCATGGCAGCCCGGCTCCTCATCGTAGGAAAACGCGAAGTGCAGGGGGATACGCAGGGGCTGTTGCAGCATGTTCGGAACATGGGCAAGCACGATCGCAATGAAGGTTTTCATATCCGCCGTGCCGCGGCCGTAAAGCTTGCCATCGCGGTTGGTAAGAACAAAAGGATCGCTGCTCCAGGCCTGATCGGCGACAGGGACAACGTCGGTATGACCCGATAAAACAACACCCCCGGCAAGATTTTGGGGCCCGAGGGTCGCCCAAAGATTGGACTTATCGCCTTCGAGCGAGACGGTGCGATGCGCCGCAATTCCCCAATCATGTAAATAAGCTTCGATAAAATCTATGATGGGCAGATTTGACCGGGATGAAATGGTGTTGAACGCAATGAGGCGCTCCAGCATCTCAAAGGTCGTGTACCGGCGTGCCATGGAAATCCTTATGACTTAAATCGCCAAGAATTAAGTTAAGTTACCCAAATTTCCGGTGCTGCCGATCATGGACATGAATTCTTGCCGAGTTTCCGGTTGATCGCGAAAGGCTCCCAGCATACGGCTCGTCACCATGGTCACCCCGGTTTTGTTAATGCCGCGGGTTGTCATGCATTGATGCGCCGCTTCGATTACCACGGCAACTCCGCGCGGCTGAAGAACCTCATCGATCGTATTGGCGATTTGCGCGGTCATCTTCTCTTGGATCTGCAGGCGTTTGGCATATAGCTCGACGACCCGGGCTAGTTTGGATATCCCAACCACCCGGCGTTTGGGCAAATAGCCAACGTGGGCCTTGCCAATGATCGGCTCGAGATGATGTTCGCAATGCGAGGTGAAATGAATATCGCGCAGCAGCACAATCTCGTCGTAGCCGTCGGTTTCTTCGAAGGTCCGCTTTAAAACCTCCGCAGGGTCGGCTTTATATCCGGCAAAATGTTCTTCATAGGCGCGCACAACCCGCGCCGGAGTGTCGTGCAGGCCTTCCCGGTTGGTATCGTCCCCTGCCCAGCGCAGAAGAACGCGAACGGCATTTTCCGCTTCTTCGCGGCTAGGGGCTGAAAGTTTTATTTTGGGAGCAGTCATATGGGCCCCTTCTTTTTATTAAAAATACGCATGGTTAGTGTCTAACTATGGCCATTAGATGGAGGTGGTCAATTCAATTCCGCCAGCCGCTCGGCCTGATCCTGAGCGATTAAGGGTTCAATAATCTCGTCAAGTGCCGCGCCGTTCAGCATTTCCTCAAGCTTGTAAAGGGTAAGCTCGATCCGGTGATCGGTGACGCGGCCCTGCGGATAATTATAGGTCCGAATTCTTTCCGAGCGGTCACCGCTGCCCACTTGGCGTTTACGATCAGCCGCCCGTTCATTTTCGCGGCGTGTGCGTTCGACGTCGTAAAGTTTAGCCCGGAGCATGGCCATGGATTTGGCCCGGTTTTTGTGTTGGGATTTTTCCTCTTGGCATTGAACGACAATTCCTGTCGGTATATGGGTGATTCGAACCGCGCTATCCGTTTTATTGACATGCTGCCCGCCCGCGCCTTGGGCACGGTACGTGTCTACTCTTAGGTCGGATTCGTTGACTTGAATATCGACCTCCTCGGCCTCCGGCAAAACAGCGACAGTTGCGGCTGAGGTATGGATGCGCCCCGAAGCCTCGGTCTGAGGAACCCGCTGGACCCGGTGCACGCCGCTTTCGAATTTTAGTCGCGCGAAAACGGCATTGCCAGCAATTCGCGCAAAGGCTTCTTTCATGCCCCCGAGCCCGGTCTCGGTCATGTCCAGAAGTTCAAATTTCCACCCGCGATGCTCGGCATAGCGCTGGTACATGCGCAAAAGCACGGCGGCAAATAAGGCGGCCTCTTCACCGCCAGTGCCGGCGCGAATTTCTAGAATGGCATTTTTGGCGTCGGCTTCATCTTTGGGAAGCAGCATCAGTTGCACTTGCCGTTCGAGATCCTGAACGGTGGCGGTTAGGGCGGTGCGTTCCTCCAACGCCAGAGATTTAATCTCTGGATCGCTATCAGGGCTGGCGATGATGGCTTCGCATTCGGCTAAATCGGTGCTGGCTTTCTTAAGGGTGCGGATGGCGCTGGCGATCGGCGTAAGGTCTGACAGCTCCTTTGATTTTAAGGCAAAAACCCGCGGCTCTAGTGTTCCGCTGGCGAACTCCGCCTGCAAGGCGTCGAAACGAAGCAAAACCTGATCAAAGGTGGCGCTTAAATCCACGGCAATTATGATCCTAAGTAAGAAACAATATTTTCCAACGGCACTTCCTGCTGTTCACCGCTATCAAGATTGCGCACCATGGCGACGCCCCGGCTTAATTCGGTGTCACCCATAATGACAGCAGTGCGAGCTGAAACTTTATTTGCCCGTTGCATGCGCTTTTTCAAATTGCCGCTATAGCCCAGATCGGCGGCGATCCCGGCGCGACGCAATTCTTGGCTTAAGAGAAGAGCCTTGGCTTCGGCGGTGGCGCCAACGGGCACGATAGCCACCGGCCGCTGGGAAGGGAGAGGGTCATCGATCATCATGGCGAGACGTTCGACACCCGCCGCCCAACCGACGCCGGCCGTTGCGGGTCCGCCCATGGTACCGATCAAACCGTCATATCGTCCGCCGGCTAGTACGGTGCCCTGGGCGCCAAGGCGGTCAGTGGTAAATTCGAAAGCCGTATGGTTGTAGTAATCAAGACCACGAACCAGGCGGGGATTAAGCTGATACCTAAGGCCGAGCCGATCCAGATTCTCTAAAACAGCCGAGAAAAATATTTGTGATTCCGGATTGAGATGATCGGAAAAAGCCGGAGCATTCGCCACCACGGTGCGATCCCCCTCATCTTTAGAGTCGAGAATGCGTAAGGGATTGCGTTCAAGGCGATCCCGGCTTTCCGCCGAAAGAGAGGATCGATGGGCGGTAAAATAGGCGACAAGCGCTGTTCGATAAGCGGTGCGGCTGGCTGTGTCACCCAGGCTGTTAATCTCCAAGGTAGTGGAAGATAAGATTCCAAGGTGATCTAAAATCTGTGCCCCCATGGCAATCACTTCAGCATCGCCCAGGGGACCAGCAACACCTAAAAGCTCAACACCAATTTGATGAAATTGCCGCAAACGCCCTTTTTGCGGTCTCTCGTAACGAAACATGGGACCGGCATAAAAAAACTTCAACGGCAGGTTTTGACTCATGCCGCCGGAAATAAATGCCCGCGCCACTCCGGCGGTGTTTTCGGGCCGTAACGTAAGGGTATCGCCCCCCTTATCCTGAAAGGTGTACATCTCTTTGGTAACGATATCCGATGTATCGCCCAAGGTTCGGCCAAACACTTCGGTGAATTCGAAAATAGGGGTGGAGATTTCTCCGTATCCGTAGAGTTCGGTAACCTTACGCGCCGTATCGATTATTTTTCGATGACGCCGAGCCTCTTCCGGCAGAAGATCGTGTGTGCCGCGGACGGCGCTCAGGTGGCTCATGGGCAAATCCTTCTACGGCACCCGCATAAGCGACAGCCTATGGCGCTGCCTCTGCAAATGCCTATCGGTGTTATGTCGCTACTGCTGAGAAGGGTAAAGAGAGTTTAGCTTGACCACGTCCAAAGGCACGTCACGGCGTACGCTGCCGCTGGCGCCTATCGGTGGCAAAAGGCGGCCTTCGACCAAAATCTCAAGCCCGCCGGCATTGCCGGTGTCGAGACGAAGACCGCTTTGATTAGGAACGGGGTAGGTCTCGCCCCGTTGAAGAATGCGCGAGAAGACGACCTCATTGTCGGTGTTCAAGATCTGTATCCAGCTGTCGGCAGAGGATCGCAGCACGATCTTCGATTCAATCAGCGCCGGATTAACTGGACTGGCTAGGGCTTCGCTCGGCGAGCTGGTTGGTGTGGTGGCCATCACGTCTGGTGCCGGTATCGGCCGCATGGTCGGCCCATCGTTCGACGCCTCCGACGGCGGTGAAAAAACGCGATCGGGTAGAGGGCCGGTGGCTAAAGGCTCAGAAGGCGCGCTCCCAGGCGCAGGTGCGGCTTGATCGGGCGCCGGCATTGTCTCGTCCGGCTGATTTAAAACCGTCGCCGGCGTTTGACGGGAGGGTGTTTCGCTATTGGCGTAATACCACCCGCCGTAAATAAGCGCGAGCAAAGCCAATGACGACAAAGCCAATGCTCCGCCAGGTAAGGGCCGATCGTTGGCGGGGATAGGAAAATTGAGAACAGGCTTGGTATCGACGATTCCCATCTCGCGTTTAAATTGCTCAACCAGCGCCTCGGCGTCCAGGCCGAGAAACTTTGCGTAGGAGCGGACAAAACCGACGGCGTAGGTCATCCCCGGTAGAGCGTCCAGTTGACCCGCCTCCAAGGCGATAAGATGACGTTCGGCGATTCGCAGGTGAACGGCAACATCGGCGATGCTGCGCTTGGCCGCTTCGCGCGTTTGTCGCAAAACACCGGCGACGGTGGCGGGAGTCAGCGAAAGCTCAGGTTGCATCGCGGAAAGATTCTCTTCCCGGCCCCGCGCCTCGATCATTTCGGGCGAACCCTCTTTCCCGATACCCGTCACGATGACAACCCAATAGTGATACCCATGAGGACCAAGTCAGACTTCACTTCCTTGCACCAGAGTATGGCGCAAAACAAAATGAATGACGTGAAATAACCCCTTGACAGGGCACGATACTGTGGTCCCGTGAGGGACGCAAGCCTTCCTCGGAGAGAAAATTACGCCTTAAGAGGGAATTTCTCCGTCTAAAACAATCCCGTGGTCCTGGGCAAAAGCCGCAAGTCGGCTCCGCAGGCTGTGGTTTGGTAGATCAAGAAGGCTGAGCAAATAAGGCCGGAATTGAGCCAAATTTAAGCTTCTTATCATCATTTTAACGGGACCCAGCGCGGGGGGCGCCATAGACAGGACGGTAAAGCCCAACCCCAGAAGAGCCATGGCTTCCAAAGGTCTTCCCGCCATTTCCCCGCAGACGGCAACCGGTTTTTGGGCGCGCTGGCACTGCCCCAGAACATACTGAAGGAAACGGAGGCTGCCGGGGGCAAGGCCATCATAGCGCCCGGCAAGAAGGGGATTGCCCCGGTCCGCAGCGAAGAGGAACTGCATCAAATCATTGCTGCCGATAGAGACAAAGTCCGTGATCGGCAAAAGACTGTCCAACTGAAAAGCGAGCGCGGGCACTTCCAGCATAACGCCGATTTCCAGCCGAGAAGGTAGGTCGCGGTTTTCATCTTTCGCTCGGTCAATTTCGTGAAGCAAAAGACGCCGGGCGTTCAAAAACTCCGCCGTTTCGGCGATCATGGGAAACATCACGCGAAGATGCCGTTTGGCGCTGGCGCGCACCAAGGCGCGGAGCTGTTGCCGCAGCATGGCGGGACGATCCAACGCGATGCGAATGGCGCGCCATCCCATCGCCGGGTTTTCCTCTTCGGTTTTCGCAAGGTAGGGAAGGATCTTATCGCCGCCGACATCGAGTGTGCGAAACGTTACAGTTTTATCTTCGGCTTCGTCCAAAATACGCCGATAGATTTCTTCCTGGGTTGTCACATCCGGATAGCCTTGTCGAATCATGAAAGGAATCTCTGTCCGGTAAAGACCGATGCCTTCGACACCGGATCGCCGTAAATGCTCAAGATCCAACAGAAGGCCGGCATTTAAATTCAGCGCGACATTCACATTGTCCAAAGTGACGGCCGGAAGATCATAGGTCGCCAAATACATGGCTTTTTGCGCGACCAAGGCGTGAACCGATTTCGCAAAGGTTTCGCGAACTTCATCACTGGGCCTGACATAGACTTGTCCGATCTTTCCGTCGACGACGATCGGATCACCCTCTTCAACTTTCAACAGCAAGCCGGGGACGCGTCCGACGACCGGAACGTCGAAGGCCCGCGCCACGATAGCCACGTGGTCGGTGGGAGAACCTTCCTCCAAGACTACGGCCTTTAAGCGCCGTACGTCATAATCCAACAGATCGGCCGGGCCAAGGGCACGGGCAATCAAAATCGAATCGTCGGGCAAATCGCGACGGCCAGGCTCTGTGCCCGTCAGATGCATCAACAGCCGCTGATTGAGATCTTCAAGATCGATCAACCGTTCGCGCAAGTAAGCATCGCTGATAGTGGCCATGCGGGCCCGGGTATCATTGAGGACTTGGTAAACCGCCGCTTCTGCGGAAAGCCCGGTGCGAATACCTTCCGTCATTCGGCGCTGCCAGCCGCGGTCATGAGCAAACATGCGGTATGTTTCCAGCACATCGCGGGGTTCGGCATGGCCACCCAGATCTTCACCATCAGAGAGGCGGTCCAGCATGTTCTCGATGCTGGCATGCAGCGCGCTCATTCCGGCGCGCAACTTTACTAGCTCGGCTTCCGTGTCGTCGGCATAAAGACGGGTTAAGGAGAAATTCGTATTGTGAAGGACGGCGTGGCCCATAGCCAAGCCGCCGTTTAGGCTGATCCCGATCAATCGCATCGGCATCGGGAGGCCATCCCGCGGCTCGAGCTCGGAAACCCCGATCAGCTCGCCGCTGCCGACGACTTCAGAGACCGCCATGGCGATGGTTTGAAGACTTTCTACGTCTTCTTCGTTGTAGTCGCGGGCGATGCGGTTTTGCACCACCAGCACCCCGACTACGCGGCCGCGCGACAACAAGGGAACGCCCATAAGGGACGAAAAAATCTCTTCGCCCGTTTCGGGCCGGTAGGCGAAGTTGGGATGTGACTGGGCGTCGGCTAAGGCGACCGGACTGGCAAGGGCGGCGATATGCCCGACCAGACCCTCGCCTACACGAAGCCGTGTTTTATGGACGGCTTCGGGACGCAAACCCACGGTGGCAAAAAGTTCAAGGACTTCGCCGGCCCGCATTACGTAGACCGAGCACACTTCGGCGACAAAGCTGGCGGCGATGATCCGCACCAATTCGTTCAAGCGTTGTTCGGCCGGGGAGGGACTGGCCATAAGGTCGCGGACGCGGCGAAGGAGCTGCCGTGCACCACCGCCCCAAGTTGTTGATCCGACCATGGCCTTATCCAGTCAAGGAATGGGGTAGTCTTAAAGACCGGCTCAGCCAAGAAAAACCGAGGACAGAGCAGAAAGGAGCCGCCACAAGCAACAAGGTCAAGATCTCCTTAGTTAGTCGGCATCCAACCCATAGGCAGAATGCAGGGCACGCAAAGCCAGCTCCGTATATTCACCGGCGACTAGCACGCTGATTTTTATTTCCGAAGTCGAGATCACTTGAATGTTGATGCCTTTTTCCGAAAGGGTGCGGAACATTGTTTGCGCGACGCCGGCGTGGCTGCGCATTCCTACACCAATGACCGATATTTTGACGACATTTTTGTCGGTCACCATCCGCGCATAGGCGATGTCTTTGCGGCGGCCTTCAAGAAGCGATGCGGCACGATCCAAATCGGCTTTGCCCACGGTAAAGGTGACATCCGTCGTTTTGCCGTCTTGGCTGACGTTTTGCACGATCATATCCACATTGACCGCCGCCTCCGCGAGGGGGCCGAAAATGGCGGCGGCAACGCCGGGCCGATCGGCAACCGCGACCAAGGTGATCTTTGCTTCGTTGGGATCGTAAGCGACAGCACTGACAACTTCTTTTTCCACGATTTCGTCCTCGTCGATAACCAGTGTTCCGGGGGTGTCGGCAAAGCTGGAAAGAACCTGCAGCCGGACCCGATGATTCATAGCCATTTCAACCGAGCGGGTCTGAAGAACCTTAGCGCCCAAAGACGCCATCTCCAGCATTTCTTCATAGGAAACGGAATTAAGCTTACGGGCTTTGGTAACGATGCGGGGATCAGAGGTGTACACCCCGTCTACATCGGTGTAGATGTCACAGCGATCGGCCTTGATGGCGGCCGCTAATGCTACGGCAGAAGTATCCGAGCCGCCGCGTCCTAAGGTTGTGATGCGGTGGCGCGGAGAGATGCCCTGGAAGCCGGCGATAACGGGAATCTGACGGTCGGTCATCCGCTCTAATAGCAAAGAAGGGTCGATATTAACGATCCGGGCCTTGCCGTGAACATCGTCAGTCTCTATGGGCACTTGCCAACCCAGAAAGCTGCGCGCAGGTACGCCATCTTGCTGCAGCGCCAAGGCCAGAAGCCCCGAGGTGATTTGCTCTCCGGCGGCAACGACCGTATCGTATTCCCGCGTATCATGAAGAGGGGCTATTTTGCTGATCCAGTCGACAAGTTTATTTGTCTCGCCGGCCATCGCCGAGACTACGACGCAGATCTCGTTGCCTTCCATCCAGGATTTTTTGACGGTGCGGGCGACATTGCGGATGCGGTCTAGATCTGCGACCGAAGTTCCCCCGAATTTCTGCACCAGTCGCGCCATCAGCCGTCGCCCTTCCTTTTGTTAAGCCGTCTATACCCTATGTGAGATATATGACAGGTATATTATAGGGCTTAACGGTTCCCACCTTGCCGGAAACCTCGCGTCTATCCATACTCGTTTGATAACAGGGGCGCAACGCAGTCAACACCCCCAAAATCAAGGAACCGGGAATATAAGGACATGCCCGTGCCGCCATCATCTCCCCCTCAGCCTGATGTTTCAGCCGTACCCCCGCGTTCCGGCGCTAAGGGTGGCGATAAAAACCTGAACCGATCGGCCGACCCGGCGGAGATCGCCAGGTTTTCCGCCATGGCTGAGGATTGGTGGAATCCTCAAGGAAAGTTCCGCCCCCTTCATCAACTGAATAAAACGCGGCTAGGGTTTATTCGGGAACAGCTTTGCCGTCATTTTGATAGGGATATGAGTAATTTAAGGGCTCTTACAGGCTTATCGGTTCTTGATGTAGGTTGCGGCGGCGGTCTTGTCGCCGAGCCGATCGCGCGTCAGGGAGCTGATGTTCTCGGCATAGATGCGGCGGAAAAGAACGTCATGACGGCAACGGCTCATGCCATGTCGTCGGGGGTTGCGGTGAATTACCGCACCGCAGTGCCAGAGGATCTTGTCGGAGAAAAAAAACTGTTCGACGTGGTTCTGGCCCTCGAGGTGGCCGAGCATGTTACCGATCCGGCGGCTTTCATTGCCGATTGTGCGCGGCTTCTAAAGCCGGGTGGAATTTTAGTCACCGCAACTTTGAATCGGACGGTGAAATCCTACTTAATGGCGATCATCGGCGCGGAGTATGTTTTGCGGTGGCTGCCGAAAGGCACCCATAGTTGGGAAAAGTTCCTGCGCCCTTCCGAGTTGGTTGCGGCGGCTCGTCAGGCACGGTTACACGCAACAACGCTTATGGGGATGGTTTATAATCCGCTTCAGGGATCATGGCGTCTCTCAGCCAAAGATTTGGCGGTAAATTATTTAATGGTCGCGACCAAGCAAAAGTGAGTATCAGCTATTGTGGCGCTGTACCCACGGAATACGCGCTACGTTAATGCCTTCCTCGACCAGGTCGCGCGCCTCGGCATCGCTGGCATCGCCGTAGATATTACGCTTTTTGATCTCACCGTAATGCATTTTCCGGACTTCTTCAGGGAACCGCTCTCCGACGTGTTCAGCATTGGCTTCAACATAGGTGCGGAGTTCATTAAGCTGGGTAAGCGGATCGGCTTCGGTGTTGCTTTCCTTGTTGCGGCCGGCAGAGCTGGCGATAGCAGGGGCCATGGGTGCTTTTTCAACCCGTCGCGAGCCGCAAATCGGACACAGAATCTTGCGTTCCGAAGCTTGTTCATCATAAGCATCGTTATTGCTGAACCAGCCTTCAAAGCGGTGGTCGTTCGTGCACAAAAGATTGAATTTAATCATTTGTCCTATTATTCCGGGTGCCATTTGTTAACACTTTTAGTGTACGACAATTCTACCACTAGAAAAATCAGAATAAAAATTTGTTTTTTTGATATTTGTTTTCTGTGCAAACATTTAACCGGTTCCAGGAGCTTGAGGTGCATTACTTTAAAATATTATTTCGTTTAGGCGCTAGGGTAAGGCAAATTGCGGTGTTCATTCTCCTCGGAAACGTAGGCGGAGCCTTTGCCGCAGATTTGCCTTCTTTTGTAGGTGAGCGTGAGTCCTTTGTTTATACGCCCCACAGTCTAACCCGCCAAGCGCCACCAGCACCTCAGGTCGCCTTCGTTGATGCTGATGGTAAGTCTGTAACCCTCGCCGATTTTCACGGTAAGCTCGTCGTTGTTAATTTTTGGGCGACATGGTGTGCGCCATGTGTTGCGGAGATGCAATCGCTTGACCGATTGGCAGACGTAATGCGCCAGGACGTTGTGGTGCTTGCTCTCTCTCAAGATAGGGGAGGCAAAGCGGCTGTAGTGCCATTCTATAGTCGGCAAAATATTCGGCATCTCTCCGTTTACCTTGATCCGCGGGGCGTAATTCGAAGAGCTTTGGGTATAAATGCTTTGCCGACTACGGTCATTTATGATCGGGAGGGTCAAGAGGTAGGGCGCTTGTTAGGAACCGCCGCCTGGGATAGTCCGGCTGCAACGGCGTTTCTTAAAGAAATTGCCCGCCTTTCAGCTCGACCCCGCCCGTAAGGGGAACCGAATGGGCCTTTCCCAGGTTCAATAATTTAGCGGATTTCTTGTATAAAAATTTTTAGGCCTATACGTTAAAATTTATGAGCGAAATTAGCTAGTCGGGCCGCGGGCCTGTTAGGGAAAGATACTCTGATGAAAATAAAGGGTGCGGTAGCGCTTTTTCTTGTAACGGGCATTTTGGCTGTGCCGGCCCAGGCGCAGAATAATACCGTTGCCGATCCGTATGCGAACCGAAAGCCTGAAAACGCAGCACCAGTTCAGCAACCCGCGCCGACAATTCCTGAAACCCAGTCGTTGCCCTCTGTGCCGTCGCTATCTGCGCCGTCCTCGCCGACAACTTTACCCGCGTCAGCCTTACCAAGTCTATCTCCTGCAGCGCCGTCACCGCAGCCGAAATCCCTGGCCGAGCTGGCGACGGAGGCGGAAGCCCAAGCGGCAGAGATTATTCGGTCGTGTCGCGCTGGACGTGCAGCGCTGGCTTCCTTGCGGACGGCCTCCACCGACTTAGCGCGGCGCAGCGTTGCGCTTGAAAAGCGGTTAATCACATGGCAAACCCAAACGTCGGCAGTTACTACTGTCGCGCCGACCGTCGCCGAAGCACGTGGACGTTTAGCGGCGGCCCAGCAGCGGTTGCAGGATGCCGCGGCTTTAGCGGAAGGGGGTGCCGGCGGTGCCTGTGGCGCCTTTGACGCCGCGCAAAAAGATTCCCGGACCTCGGCGCAGCGTCAATTTCTAACAGATGCTCGAGAAAGCGCCCGTCAAGCCCAAGCAGCGGTAAGTAATCGTGACGTCGCTTTGCAACAATGCCAGGCTGCTGCTCAAGAGTTACGCACCGCAACGGCCGGCATTCCCGCAAACCTTGCTGCACAAAAAAGTTTAAGCGGGGACGTTCTTGCGATACGGGATGCACTTCAAGACCGCAATATAAAACAGAAGAGCGTCCTGGATGCGTCCGCGAGTGTAACAAGGGCGCGGGATATCCTTGCCAAAGTTCGAAGCGCTGCTGATGAACGTCGCACCGCATCGGCCGCTCCTGACGAGACAGCGGCCTATGGCCGTATTGCTAAGGCTTTAACGTCAACCCCTGATTGTAGTGGTGAATTACAAACAGGCGCTCAAACCGCCGAGAACGATAGTGTTGTAGCGCGTGCTGAAGCCGCAGCTCTTCGTGCCGAAGAGGTGGCGGCGTCTCCGGCAAGTCGGGCGCTTGAGGCAACTCTTTCTGCCCGGGAGGCGGCAACGGTGGGAGCCGCGGCTTGCCGCAATGATGGTGTGAAGATAGGCGCCGCTGCACCGCGGGCCGCGAGTTGCCTGTCGAGCCTCGAGAGTCTTTCTGGGGCTGCGGTGGCACGGCAAGCCGCCGACCTAGAAGCGGCACGTCGCCGCTGCCCACCGGGTAGCCGGCCGCAGTGGAACGATGCGCAGGACGCAGCGGAGTGCGCCTGTCCCACCGCAGAAGGTATGATATGGAATGCTGATCAATCGGCATGCAATAGCCGCGCCTCATTTAATCAGTGGGCGGCAGAACGGTGCCGAGCTGAACTCCAAGGGTCGGTCGTGGCTTCGGGTGATCCGGTAACGGGACAGTACTCTTGCCGTTGCCCCTCAGGCTTGGTTCGTGCCAATGATGGGCAGACTTGTTTGGATGCGGCGGATCTTCGCGCTCACTGCAACCGGATTCTCTGGGGTTCAGAGCCCATCGAAGCCTATTCCGATGGCCGGGTTCAGTGCGGTTGTCCGCGGGGAAGCGAAAGCTACCGAGGTGAATGCGTTCGTACCGATATCTTTGATGCACCCTACCGGCGGTCCTACCCTTTTGGGGGTGGAGGGCTGTTTGATCGGGATCGTTTTGACCGGGACCGCTGCTATCGAGACCGTTTTAATGGCCGGATTTACTGTGACCGTTTATAGGCGCTAACCGGCAGGCAATGAGGGATCTCAGGAGGACAGTTTCGTTTCTGCTAAGGTTCTGATAAACCGGAGCGGCTACGAAAGGGGACTGCCGTAATGACCGATTCTGCGCGCCAAGCGATTCTTGATGCTGCTCGCGCTTATTTTGATGCTCGGGGCGAACGAAAATTCGTGCCGGGTAAAACCTATATCGCCTCGTCGGGTAAGGTGTTGGATGCCGCAGATCTGGTCAATCTGGTCGATGCATCATTGGATATGTGGCTAACGGCAGGACGTTTTACCGAGGCGTTTCAATCCCGGTTGGCGGCAAAATTCGGTCTACGATATGCCTCTTTGACGGTTTCGGGATCTGCCGCCAACCTTTTGGCGTTTTCCGCTTTAACCTCTCCGCAGCTGCATGAGCGACGGATTATGCCAGGCAGCGAAGTGATCACGGTTGCCGCGGGTTTTCCCACCACCGTTGCGCCGATCGTGCAAAATGGATGTGTTCCGGTTTTCGTCGACATCGATTCGGCCACCGGGAATGTTCGTGCGGATCGCTTGGCGGAAGCGGTCACGAATAAGACGCGAGCGATTATGCTGGCGCATAGCCTAGGCAACCCCTTTGACCTGGATACCGTCACAAAATTAGCAGCAGATCATAACTTATATCTCATAGAAGATTGCTGCGATGCCTTTGGCGCCTTGTATAAAGGCAAGAGAGTAGGGACTTTTGGACATACGGCAACCTTGAGCTTTTATCCCGCCCACCACATCACCATGGGTGAAGGCGGCGCCGTCTTAACCAATCGGAAATCCCTTAACCGGCTGATTGAAAGTTATCGGGATTGGGGCCGCGATTGCTGGTGTGCGCCGGGAAAAGACAACACTTGCGAGAAACGCTACGACTGGCAACTCGGCGATTTGCCCTATGGCTATGATCATAAATTTACCTACACTCATTTGGCCTACAATCTGAAGGCGACCGATATGCAGGCGGCGATCGGCTGTAGCCAACTTGATAAAGTCGATGAATTTATCGCCCGCCGGAATGCAAATTTTGCGGCTTATACCGAGGCGTTTCGCGCCGAAGGATTGGACGACTATTTCATCTTGCCGGAGGCAACGCCGGGATCGCAGCCCAGTTGGTTCGGGTTTCTTCTGACCCTTCGGGACGGATTGAAAATGAACCGCCGGGATCTCTTGGCCTATCTGGAAGAGAAACGTATAGGGACTCGATTATTGTTTGCCGGTAATTTAACGCGGCAACCGGCATTTCAGGGCGTAGCCCATCGGGTGGTTGGTGATTTAACGGTGACCGACAAGGTTATGAATGACAGCTTTTGGCTGGGTGTATGGCCTGGAATTGGCGCTGAGGAGCGCGGCTATGTTGTTGAAACCGTTAAGGCGGCGATTAAGGCGTTGAATTAATGTCAGCGGGACGCCTTCGAGCTCTTGTATCAGGCGCGACAGGCTATATCGGGAGCCATATGGTTTCCGCTCTTGCGGCCGAGGGCTGGGAAGTTGCCGGCCTCTTTCACAAATCGGCACCGGTAGATCGGCGGTCGGGCCAATGGTTTGCCGCCGATGGCGCGCGCGAGGCTGTCATTCGTTTTCAGCCCCATGTCGTCTTTCATCTCGCCACCCTTTACAAGGCGCAGCACAGTCCGTCCGATGTGCCGGCAATGATTGAGGCCAATGTGCATTTGGGGGCGGAGTTGCTGGATGGGCTCCAGGCAATCGGCGGCGGTGGATTTGTCAATGCGGGCACCTATTTCTCTTATGACGCTCAGGGCGGCGCCGCGCCCAATAGTTTTTATGCGGCGACGAAACTATCGTTTCAGCAGTTGCTGGACTATTACGCACGTGAAGCCGGGGTGCGGGCGGCGACATTGGTTCTCTTTGATGTTTATGGGCCTGCAGATCGTCGGGGTAAATTGTTGCCGCAACTAATCGCTCTGGCGCAAAATCCCGGACCTTCGTCGCCGCTTGGTCTAACGCCGGGCCAGCAGGTTATGGATCTTTTGCACATCAAGGACGTTATCAGCGCTTTTCTGATCGCAGCGATAAGAACTCAAGCCGGACAAGATGCCGAAGGGGGATGGCATCGCGTTTGGTGTTTGCCGTCGGGATTGCGGCTTAGTTTGCGTGATGTGGTGACGATGATCGAGACTCTTTCCGGGAAATCGCTGTCCGTGACGTGGGGTGCGCGTTCCTATCCGGCACATCAAGTTTTTCGCCCGACCTCTGGCTTGCCGACGCTGCCGGGCTGGCAGCCGCAGATTTCCCTTGAAGCAGGCATCAGGGAAATGCTGAATGCCCCCATAAACTCTGCGAGGGGCGCTTAGTGGCCAAAATTCTTATCAGTATCGTCTGTCCGGTTTTTAATGAGGAAACCAATATAGCCCAGATGTATGCGCGTACAGAAAGCGCGATTGCCGCTGAACGGTCGCGCTATGATTTTGAGTATATTTTTACCGATAATCATTCGACCGATTCCACCTTTGCTGCTTTGGCGGAAATCGCGGCGACAGATAAGCAAGTCCGGGTTTATCGATTTTCGCGAAACTTCGGTTATCAGCGGTCGATTTGGACGGGATACGTCAAGTCGCGCGGTGCCGCGGCCATTCAGCTGGACGTCGATTTGCAAGACCCACCGGAAATGATCTCGGCATTTTTACGCCACTGGGAGGATGGGGCCAAGGTGGTCTATGGGGTGCGCAAATCCCGTCAAGAAGGCACGCTGATCACCGCGGCGCGAAAGGTCTTTTACTGGATCATTGACGCCTTATCGACGGAACATCTTCCGCGGAATGCGGGCGATTTTCGTCTTGTCGATCGGACTGTGATCAATGAAATTGCCAAGATACGCGATCCTAATCTCTATTTGCGTGGCCGGATCGCCGCGCTGGGATTTAAGCAAGTAGGTGTTACCTATGATCGGGATGCTCGTATTTCGGGTCAGAGCAAGTTTGCCATGAGGCATTTGTTTGCTTTGGCGATCGACGGGATCACCAGTCATTCGGCAAAGCCGCTGCGGGCAGCGACATTTCTCGGTCTGGGGACAATGCTCGTGGCTTTAGGCGTTGCCGCAGTTTACATCGTGGCGCGGCTTTTTTTCGGCGCGGATTGGCCGCCGGGATTCACGACGGTCGTTGTTCTGGTGTTGTTTTTCTCGGCACTGAATTTTCTATTGCTGGGCGTGTTGGGTGAATATGTGGCCCGAATCTTCGAACAACTAAAACTTTCCGCCGACACGATTATCGAAATTGCTGTTAACGATGCGACCGACGACGCAGCCATCCCGACCAAAAATCCGAAACCTGATCGACTAAAAGCGCCATCGCCGCCAAGGCCAGCGGAATGATGGGCGTAAAATACCGCATCTCAACATAAACCGCTGAATAAATCCCGGCAAAAACCATAAATCCCGCCCAGGCGGCAAAGGCCGCATAGAGGCGGTCATGCAAATGTTTTTTCTTATAATAGGCAACGCCAGCAGAAATGGGTACGCCGATAAGAAATGCGGCAAAGAGAAGGATCGAGATTATTCTTGTTGCGATATCGGCGACCAGAAGAGCAAAACCCCCTAGAGTAAAGTCGGTACGCAATTGCCGGATGATCTTGCCGGTATCTTGGATCAGGCGCGCTCCCCGACCTGGCCCGAATTGATAGAATTCATTTAAATTCCACAACGGATTGGTGAGAAGAAATGCCGTGGCATGGGGCTGAAAATTGTGCGCGGTGTTGCGTAAAAACCCAACAGGATAATGAATGACTGTTGATAAATATTTTTTAAAAGCGACAGTCCCAAGTTGGCGCTCGTTATAGCCGTGCGCCTTGCGCAACTCACCCAGAACTTGGGCGACGGCATCTAGCGTATCAAAGTCCTGCGGCGCGGCGCGGCGGACAGCTTCATCAACCTCATCATGGCCTATGAAGGGATGTCCGTATCCGCGCCCTTCAATATACATGGGCATCTGCAGCCAGTTCATATGCCCCGTGCCGCCAATGGTCATATGACCGGTTCGGTAGTGATTCCAGCCCATATAGGTACCGGCCATGAGAAGCATCGCGATAAAGAAGCAGAGGCCGGCCTGTGCGATGGCCATCCGGCTGCGGCCTTGCCGGCGCTGACTTGCCCATAAGATCCCCAGAGGAATCACGGCAAGATATAACCCTGCATCACGCATCCAAAGCCCGTATCCCCAGAGGAGGCCCATTCCGGCTAAGATCAGGGGTGAAAGGCGCCATAGCCCAAGTCCTGTACCTAGAACGCCCGATATCACGGCGACAAAAATGGAGGCGTTCAGGCTGTCGGTCAAAATTGCCGAATCAAAAAGGGTCGAGCCTGAAAACCCATAACAAACTATGGCCGTCCAAATGATCCAACGGCGCGTCACCGTCGCTTCCAGAATTCGCACCAAGGGAATAAAGGCAAGGCAGGAACCAAGCGCTTGCACGATAAGAACGGCGTAGGCCCAAGAGGCCCCGAATAGAAGTTTGGTTGCGGCAATGACCAGAGGATAGCCCGCTGTCCGGAACACAAGGTTATAATCAACCGCGGCGCCATGCTGAGTCAGCCATGTGCTGTCCTGAAGGATACGGTCGGCAAAAAACGTGTAGCCGCCGGAATCAGGATAATAAATCGGGCCAAAAACGCACGCGATTGTGACCTTGGCCAAAAACAGCAGACATAAGCCAATTTTAAGAGAAGTCGCATAAGGCATGGAATGAGCCGGAACCTATGGGGCTAAATTTCGTTTTATTAACATGACATTGTAACCCCGAGCGAACTTAAGGGAGGGTAAGACCAGATAATATGCCTTTTTAACAGAGGCAGATAGGAAAAGAGGCAGAAATTCGTTCAAATTTGCCTCAATTTGGCCATACCAAAAGAAGACCTTGGCGCTTCTTCCTGCCGGATCCGCATCGGGGTGCGTTTGTTTTCGGCCAACCGCGAGTAGGAGACGATAGGATATGTTTCATCAACTAAGAGCAGCGGTCAGAAAAACCGCCCTAGGAGTGGTAGCCTGCAGCGGGTTACTTATCCTGCCCAATTTGGCCAGCGCCGACGATGCGGCCGATGCAAAAACCTTCATAACCGATGTTCACCGTCAAGTGGTGGAGGTTTTTGTTCGGGGAGACAACAGTGCTTCCCGCCGGAAGATTTTTGCCAACATGGTTCACGATTACTTGGCTGTCGAGGCGCTTTTGCCGCAGGTTATCGGCGACTATTGGGCCAATGCCACCAATGAAGAGCGCAAGAGCTTAGCGGAGGCTTATAAGCGGTACGCGGCAAATGTTTATGCCGAAGCCCTGGATGAGCTCTTTATCAAAGATTTTTCGATCACCAAAGTCGAAGCACAAGGTGCAGGTCGATTTAAAGTCATGACTAAGGTTGATCGGACTTATTCGCCCGTAGGCAAAAACTTTGCTTGGAATGTGATTGAAGACAACAATGGACAATTCCGGATTGTCGATGTGGCCGAAGGTGGATTCAGCCTCGCTGCGATCGAGAAAAAAGAGTGGGATGCCGTTCTTAAAGCGGGCGGTGTGCGGGGTATGCTCGATAAGTTGGGCGCCCGTCTTATGGAAGCCCGCGCAGCGGCGAACTAACTAAGCTTAGAAGACTCAATAAAAAAAGCCCCAGTTTTTTGGGGCTTTTTTTATGGCTAGCGTTCATCAAGGGCTGTCCAATTTAGGCGTAGGGCATTGGCAATAACGCTTACTGAAGAAAGCGCCATGGCTAATGCGGCGATGACCGGCGAGAAAAAAATACCGAATACAGGATAAAGAACGCCGGCGGCAATCGGTATGCCCGCGGCATTATACAAAAAGGCAAAGAAAAGATTCTGCCGAATATTTTGCCGCGTTGTTTTGGATAGATTAAGCGCACGGACAAGATTGGCAAGGTCGCCATTCAATAAAACAATCTTGGCGCTTTCCAGAGCAACGTCTGTTCCCGTTCCCATGGCAATGCCGACATCGGCTATGGCCAGTGCCGGCGCATCATTAACTCCATCGCCTACCATGGCGACGGTTCGGCCTTGCGACTTAAGATCGACGATAGCTTGGCTTTTCTGAGCGGGCAAAACCTCGGCTTGAACCTCGTCAATATTAAGCTGACGCGCGATGGTTTGGGCGGTTAGGGGGTGATCGCCTGTCAGCATGACCAATCGCTGTCCTTGGTCGTGCAGAAAGGTGATGGCCTTCCGGGCCGAAGGTTTAAGCGGGTCGGTAATGGCAAATAAACCGGCTATGTTTTTATCGACAGCGATGAAGATCACCGTCGCCCCCTCGCGGCGTAGGGTTTCGGCCTGTTGGTCTAATTCTGCGACTTTAATTCCCTGCTCCTGGAGAAAAGCGAGATGCCCTATGATTATGAGCTTATTGTCTACGATGGCAGTTACGCCCTTACCGCTGGGGCTATCGAAGTTTGTTACCGAAAGAAGCGTCAATTTTCGATCGCGGGCCGCGGTGACGACGGCCTCCGCAAGGGGATGCTCGCTCGAGTGTTCAGCGCTGCCGGCAAGACGAAGCAGCTGATCTTCGGTAAAGCCGGGGCGAGGAATAATTTTTGTTACCACCGGTTTGCCCATCGTTAGAGTCCCGGTTTTATCAAACACGATGGTATCGATCTTCCCTAGGGCCTCAAGCGCCTCGGCATCTTTGATCAGGATACCCGCGCGAGCGCCGCGGCCAAGACCAACCATAATCGACATGGGCGTGGCGAGTCCAAGCGCACAAGGGCACGCAATGATCAGCACCGAAACCGCAGAGACGAGCGCAAGGGAAAATCGGGGTTCAGGTCCCCAAATCGACCAAGCAATAAAAGTAAGGGCAGCGATGAGGATGACGCTGGGTACGAACCATTCCGCAACCTTGTCCGCTAAGCGCTGAACCGGCGCCCGGCTTCTTTGTGCCGACGCCACCAGCGTGATGATTTGCGATAAAAAAGTATCTGCGCCGATGCGTTCCGCGCGCATAACAAGGGTTCCGGACGTATTGAGCGTCGCGCCGATCAGCGCATCACCGGTAGTTTTTGTTAAAGGCAAAGACTCACCCGTCACCAGCGATTGATCAACGGCGGACCGGCCGCTTTGGACTATGCCGTCAACGGGGATTTTTTCGCCCGGCCTTATCCGAAGGAAGTCCCCGACAAGAACAGCGTCTAAAGGAATGTCCTCTTCACTTCCATCAGGTTTTAAACGATGGGCTGTTTTAGGCGAGAGATTCATAAGAGCCCGAAGAGCTTGGCCGGTTTTTTCTCGCGCCCGTAATTCAAGAATCTGTCCCAGCAGAACCAGCACCGTAATAACCGCTGCCGCCTCGTAATAAACGGCGATCGTGCCGTCGGTATGACGAAATGCGCCGGGGAAAATTTGCGGCATTAGGGTGGCGGCTATACTATAAAACCAGGCGACGCCCGTACCCAAGGCGATCAAGGTAAACATGTTCAAGTGCCGGGTCGAAAGTGACCGCCATCCGCGAACAAAAAATGGCCAGCCAGCCCACCAGACGACAGGGGTTGCTAATGCGGCTTCGATCCAGATTCGCAAACGAGGGGCGATGAAATCGTGCAGCCCCAGGATGTGATCGCCCATTTCGGCGACAAAGAGGGGAAGAGTAAGGATAAGCCCGATCCAAAATCGCCACGTCATGTCGGTGAGTTCGGGATTGGTGGCCGATGTTGAGAGAGGGTGGCTCGGCTCCAGAGCCATCCCGCAGATCGGACAATCGCCAGGGCCGTTTTGCTGAATCTCCGGATGCATCGGGCAGGTATAAATGCCGGCAGTCTGCGGGAGCCATTTTTGCGGTAAGGGCGTCGCCGATCCCGGATGCAGATAGCGATGAGGATCGGCGGAGAATTTTGTTTGGCAGCCCGCACAGCAGAAATAATACGTCTTGCCACCATGCGTAGCCTTGTGCGGTGTTGTAGCCGGATTAACCGTCATTCCGCAAACCGGATCCTTTATGGATCCTGATGGAGAATGATGGGCGCAGCAGGTGGATCCGGGCATAAGTGTTCTCCTAAAGAATCGCCTTGATACCATATACCCCTAGGGGGTATATTTCAAGATATGAAGCACCATAACCGAGAGGCATGCCGTAAACGGCTGAGCCGGATTGAAGGTCAAGTTCGCGGCTTGATGCGGATGATCGACGAGGATCGATACTGCATCGACATCGTCACGCAAATAGCCGCGGTTCGGGCGGCCTTGCGCCGCACCGAAGAAGCCCTGCTGCAAGACCATGCAGCGCACTGTATCGAGCATGCGATCGCCAGCGGCAATAAGGGTGAGCAACGCCGGCAGGTTACCGAGCTGATGGCGGTTTTGGCCCGGGTGGAACGGTGATGATAGTTCGCGAAGGCTTAGAGAACCAACTTCATGCCTTCATGACTGGCGGTAAAGCCGAGGCGGCGATAAAATCGGTGGGCTGCGTCGCGTGTTTTATCCGTCGTCAGTTGCGCCGTTCGGCACCCCTGCCGACGCGCCAAATCGAGGGCATATTTCATCAAGGCCTCCCCAATGCCGCGGCCGCGGCAGGCCGCACTGACGCGAACAGATTCGATCTGGGCTCGCCAGGCGCCTTTGTGGCTGAGGCCGGGGATGAAGGTCAGCTGCAGGCAAGAGACGATGGTCCCGGAATCCTCGCCAACGATCAAAACTTGGCGGGGGTCTGTCGTGATGGCGGCAAAGGCATTGTGATAGGATTGAGGCAGGGGATTGCGCAAATCTTCGCGCGCCGCCCCCAGCTTATCATCGGCCAGAAGAGCGATAATGGCCGGAAGATCGGTAATGACTGCGCTGCGAAATTGAATGTTCTGGGTCATGAGAATAGGGCAAAGCTATTAAGGAACAGAGGGCCATTTTGGGGCCTTTATAAGCCGAAGGCGCCAATTTGCCCAGAGAGGCTATTCTATGCATACCCATAGTGTCGATCGTCTGGCCCATGACCATGTGTTCATGAATTCTGTTCATCGGCGTAATGAGCGGCGATTATGGTTGGTCGTGATCATAACGGCGATCATGATGATTGCCGAAATAGTTGCCGGAACCCTATTCAATTCCATGGCGCTGCTGGCCGATGGTTGGCATATGGCTACCCATGCCGGAGCTTTGGCGATTTCGGCCTTTGCTTATTGGTATGCGCGCCGTCATGCACGAGATCCGCGATTTACTTTCGGGACCGGAAAAGTGGGGGAGCTCGCCGCTTATACCAGCGCGCTTATCTTGGGGGCTGTCGCCATTTTTATCGGTTGGGAATCTTTCGTGCGCTTTCGCGTGCCCGTGGCGATTTCCTTCGATCAAGCGATGATGGTCGCCGCGGTGGGGCTTGGAATAAATTTTGTTTGCGCGATTTTACTTTGGTCGCCGTCGGAATCCTCTTCCGCTATTCATCATGGACATGATCATAGTCATGGTCGTAATCACAATCACAATCACAATCACAATCACAACCACAACCATAGCCACGCAACCTCGGATCGAAATATTCATGCGGCGTTTATGCATGTTGTCGCTGATGCCTTAACCTCCGTTCTCGCTATCGCCGCCTTGGTTGTCGGCAAATTCTACGGGATGACGTGGCTTGATCCCGCCGTAGGTTTTCTGGGTGCTCTTATCATTGCCAGGTGGTCGTGGGGGCTGCTGCGCACGACCAGCCGCATTCTATTGGATGCCGAGGCGGATCATGCACTAGCCGATAAAATCCGCAGCGCGATCGAAGCGGATAGCGGCGATAAAGTGGCCGATCTTCATCTGTGGCGGGTTGGTCCGAAACACTTTGCGGCAACGGTGTCGATCATCACCGACCGAACCGTAAGCGCTCGAACCTACCGCAAATCCCTTAAGCAGCTCGAAGGCTTAGTCCATGTGACGGTCGAGGTTCATTCTTGTACGGAAAACTGCGGTCTCGCCAACACCGATTAGAGTCGCTATCGTCTGAGAGTGTTAATCTTAGATAATCGTTGGATGGCGGTATAATGGGCGCATCAAGAAAAATTCACCAAAGCCTAACCCGGTTAGAAGCATTTAGTGATGGTGTGTTCGCTATAGCTATAACTTTACTTGTAATCGAAATTAAGGTTCCGCATCTCGATCATGAAGGGACAAGTCGGGAACTCTTAACGGCGTTGCTGGCATCATGGCCGTCCTACCTGGGCTTCTTGATCAGCTTTTTTGCCATCCTCGTCGTCTGGATAAATCATCATCGATTTTTTCAGTCATTGATCGGATCGGATTGCCGGCTGCTTCTTGCAAATGGGTTTTTGCTATTCACCGTCAGCGCGATGCCTTTTCCAACGGCGGTGTTGGCGGATTATCTAACCACGCCGGCGGCAAGCGCCGCCTGTGCGGTTTATGCGGGCAGTCTGGTCATGCTGAACTTGGGATTTATTTTGGTTTGGCGGCTTGCCCATAGCGGCGGCTTATTGAAGGAAGGATCGATTAATCGCAGGCTTGTTTTTAGCCTGGGCTTAGGTTTTGTGGTCTATCTTGCCGCGGTTTTTGTTGCCTTTATCAGCCCTTACGTAAGTTTGGCCCTATGCATGGTTCTATGGCCCTATTGGGCGTTGGTTGAACGTTAGAAAGGATATGGAATAATGAGTAAGTTAGCCATCATTGTGGGAAGTCTGCGGCGTGACTCGATAAACCGTAAACTAGCCGAGGCTACCGCAGCTCTGGTAGGCAAAGATTTTACGATTGATTGGGTCAAGTTGGATGATGTGCCGATGTATAACGGCGAGCTCGAAGCAGATCTCCCGGCGCCGGTCAAACGGATAAAGGATCAAATCAAAAACGCCGATGCCGTTCTATTGGTCACCCCGGAATATAATCGCTCGATTCCGGCTTTGATGAAAAATGCTGTCGATTGGGCGTCGCGCCCCTATGGTGCCAGCGTTTGGGGTGGAAAACCCGTGGCGATCATGGGTGCCACACCCGGCGCCATCGGTACGGCCGCGGCGCAGCAGCATCTGCGCAATGTTTTGGCCGCTGTCGGGGCGGTGACGTTGCCTCAGCCTGAGATGTTCATCACCTATAAAGATGGCATGGTCGATGATAAGGGGGAGTTTGCCGATGCCAAGACGAAGGAATTTGTGCAGAAATTCGTACAGCGAATTTCTGCCTGGATCGGACAGGTAAATATAAAAGCGGACTCAAAATAATCTTAAGCTGCACTACTAGGTCTTAGAATCTCTCTACAATAATCCTTAAGCCAAACACGGTCAGGGCGGAGCCGATTGTACGCTCGATCCACAGGCTAAAACGATCATAGAGACAACGTGCGAACCGGCTGGACATTAGCAAGGCAACAAGGCCGTACCATATGATTTCGATTAAACCACCACCGACTATAATGGAAATCTTGGCCCAGAGCGCCGTATTTGAAAGGACAGTAACAGAGTAAAGACCTACAAAAAAAGCAATCATCTTCGGATTAGAAAGATTGGCTAATATGCCTATTTTAAATCCGTGCAAGATTTTGCGCGTGCCGTAGTTGGGTTGCTGGAGGTCGGAAGGTTTTGCTTTTAGCCATGCTGAGAGGCCTAAAATTCGGCCGTAAAGTCAGTGGCCATTTGGCAAAGGGGCTGTATCAAGTGCGATGAAAATCAGGAACAAAATAAATCCGTTGTAATGATTACCCCATATCGTAATCGTGCTCGATCCGACAGATCTGCACCTTGTAATTTTTGTACCATCGGGTTTTGCCTAATGACTGCGCGACGCTATGTTCTTTGTTCGCTTTCCATTTCTTGATCGCATCAAGGGATGACCAATAGCTGATGGTGATGCCGCGTCCGTCGGCGCCGCGCACCGACTCAATGCCCATATAGCCGTCTTGCTTTCGGGAAAGCGCGTCCATTTTCTCCGCCATGGCGCCATAGCTGACGTCATCCCTCTCTTTCAAGGTCGAAATAAAAATGACGGCATAGCCCGGCATGGAGTTTTCCTTCCTTAGGGGTCACGCGCAAAGCTGACTTAAAAACTGTTTTTCGCCCGAGGTGGTAAAATTAATGACCCGCGATGTGTTGTGCTTTTTCGCCCATTTCTCCGCGACAATATAGTCAAGGATGGATGCGCCCAAAGCCCCGGCAAGATGGCTCCGCCGCACGCTCCAGTCCAGACATTCTTTGCACAGGGGGCGCCGTTGTTGCCGAAGCGTAGGGACGTCGATACCAAGTTTTGTAAAGAAAGCCAAACCTTTGGGCGTTAATGTTAAGGAAGTTTTATCGGCCGTTAAGATTTTCTTTTTCTTCAAACTATCAAACAGCAAAACCCCATAATCCCCCGCCAGATGGTCATAGCAGATCCGGGCCTTGCGTAGGGCTGGATCATTGGGTCCGCGTTTGGTTCGAACATGTCCGGCCTTGGTTGCAAGGCCCATCAGGGCTTCCAACAGATGAGCGACGTCGTTGCCTTCCAATCGCCAATAGCGATGACGACCCTGTGGCTGCACAACAACCAGGGCGGCATCACTCAGCTTGGACAAATGAGAACTGGCCGTCTGCGGGGTGATGCCGGCTGCCTCCGCCAGTTCGCTGGCCGTCAAGGCCTGGCCATCCAGCAAGGCGGTCAGGATATTGGCGCGCGCCGGATCTCCAACGAGGGCGGCAATGCGGGCGATGTCGGGTCCATCTTTCATAGTTCGATCTTCATCGAAGTATTTATGCCTGTCAATGGCGTATAAAACAAAAAAACCGATGAGGAGTTGCCATGTCTATCACCTGCGTTATTCGTTATCAGATTGATCCTTTTCAGCGCGATGCCTTCAAAAAATATGCCCAAACCTGGGAGAAGGTCATTCCCAAGTGCGGCGGCATATTGCTGGGATATTTCCTGCCTTATGAAGGCACCAACGATATAGGCTGGGGGGTTCTTGCCTTTGAAAACCTCGCTGCTTACGAGGTTTATCGGGCTCGGCTTAAGGCCGATCCCGATGCGGCGGCAAATTTTTCTTTTGCAAAAAAGAATCGCTTTATTCTGCGTGAAGAACGAAACTTCTTGGAGAATGTATTTCCGGCGGGGAAGGTCTTTTTCCCAAGTAAATAGGGGGAGGTTTCATGATCGCGATCATTTTCGAGGTTGAACCAAAATCCGGCGCCAAGACCGCCTACTTGGATATGGCGGCACGGCTGCGGCCCGAACTTGAAAAGATGGACGGTTTCATCTCGGTGGAGCGCTTTGAAAGCATCACCACTCCGGGACGCATGCTGTCGTTGTCGTTTTGGCGCGACGAAGACAGTGTCGCTCGCTGGCGTCGGTTGACCGTTCACCGCAAGGCTCAGGATTTGGGGCGGAATAATCTTTTTGCCGATTATCGCCTGCGAGTGGCGTCGGTGATTCGTGATTACGGTCTCCATGACCGCGATCAGGCGCCGGAGGATAGCGTGAAAATTCACGGCTGATTACCAATTAGGGAGGAACCCATGCCGCTTGTTCGTATTGCCGTGCCCCAAGGAAAACCGAGATTATATCGCCAAGCCATATCGGCGGGCATCCATCAAGCCTTGATCAAAATTTTTAACATTCCGGACGACGATCTTTTTCAGATTATGACGGAGCATGGGCCGGATGAGCTGATTCATACGCCGAGCTATCTTGGCAACACCTATTCCGATGATTTCATCATCATCCAGATCACAATCAGTGATACCCGAACCTTGGATCAGAAGAAGGGTGTCTGCAAACAGATCGTCGAGAATCTCGTCGCCGATCCAGGCCTGCGGCCCGACGACGTCATGATCAACCTGATCGAGGTTAAAAAGGAAAACTGGTCGTTCGGCCGCGGCGAGACGCCCTACGCCTGATTATGGCCGTGGGTCAGAAAGGCCGGGCGTTCCAGCAGCCGCTGATAATACTGGTCCACGGCGGTGAATTTGGGCCGTGGAATGGGCGCCATGAACCAGCGTCCAACCGACAGGCCGATCGGAATATCGGCGGCGGTGAAGGTCTCGCCGGCGACATAGGCCTTGGTTTGCTGTAACTGGCCATCCAGCAGGGCCATCATCTCGGTCCATTTTTTGATCGAGGCGTCGATATCTTCCTGCCGGTTATAGGCCGGGTTCTTCCGCACCAAGGCCAGGAAGGCATAGACCCAGGCATTGTTGAAGTCGGTGGCCTGCCAATCCATCCATTGGTCCACCATCGCCCGCTCTTTGGCGCCACCCGGCAACAGATCGGTGCGGTTGTTCTTATTGATCAGGTAACGAACGATGGTATTGGACTCGCGCAAAACGAAATCACCGTCGATCAGCACCGGAACCAAGCCGGCGGGATTAAGTTTGAGAAACGCCGGATCCTGGGTCGATTTAAAACCGAGGCCCCAGTCTTCGCGGGTGTAGTCCAAGCTCAGTTCGTCGCACGTCCACAGAACCTTGCGCACATTGATCGATGGTGTTTTACCCAGGATCTGTAACATGACGCCCTCCGCCGTTATCTCTTGGAACTGAGTATGACGGCAGAGGGCGCTCTGTTCAATGCGGACAATCCTTAAAATCAGGCGTTAAAATCAGGACAATCCTTCGCGGCGCCGCTGCTGCAGCACGAAATCAACGCCGCAGGAAAGCCGGGCGGTGGTCGGCGCATCCCGATCCAGCACCCGCCAGAACGGGGTGATTTCCGCCAGCTTGGCCCCGCGTTCCTTCGCCTCTAAGGCATTTTCGGCGACGGCGCGCAGGTGAAACCCGGTGGTGATGGGGCAGGTGACCTGGGCTTTATACTTCTTCGCCAACTTCTTGCGCATCGTCGGCACATCCATCTCCGTCCCTTTCGGAATGGTGCGGATAAAAGCATCGATGATTTTGGGCGAGGGGATCAACATGATCTCGCCCTTTTTCATTCCAGCGATGTCAAGCGGTGCCGGCTTTACTTGATGCGGCCGGGCATCGTTGAATTTTTCGCTCCAGGTCTTCGCCATGTTACTTCTCCAGCCGAATAGGAAGGTGAATATCGGTGATTAAATCCTGCGGCGCCACTTCACGCGGGTTGTTGATGTATTCTTCGAACACCGGCGCATCGGCGGCTTCGTGTCCCGACTGCACCAACCACGTCCCATAGAACCACTGATAGGCTGAGCGCAATTCGGCGTAAGGCCCCTTGTGACGCAGGACGGCATAGTCGCCGCCGGGGATGATCGCCTCGGTCAAAGGTGCTTCGATCTTAAAATTCCCGGGGACCACCATCCCGGCCTTGGAGCGAAGATCGTCTGCGTCGATCGCGTTGGGATCGTCGAAGTAAATGCCGATCGCCTGGGCGCCGTTACCGAACAGACCGCCGGGATTGAAATATCCTTGAGCGCCGAACCAGCCGAAGACGGTTTCAAAGGCCTTGCCGATCAGCATGTAATCGCCGCGATGATCGAGACCGGCCAGGCGGAGATTGGGCAGGGTTTTGAACGAAACGGGATAAGACGTGGCATTGGCCATGGCGATGCTCTCCTGAAATTTGGCGTGGGTACCATTGCGGCGGTATTCCGCCGGTGGCACGGTATAGGCTTGGGTGAAAGCGCGGGTGAAGGCCTGGGCGCTGGTATAGCCGGACTTCACGGCGATCTCGTCGATCGGCATCTCGCTGTTGGCAAGATAGGCGCCGGCCCGGTGAAGGCGCAGACGCTTGACGGTCGCCGCCAGGGTCTCGCCGTAAAGACCGTGATAGACCCGGTGCCAGTGATAGGGCGATAGGGCCGCCACATCGGCCAGCTTGGCAAGGTCGATGTCCTCGTCCAGGTGATCGTAGATATAGGCGATCACCCGCGCGAGGCGCGCCTTGTAATCGGTCTTTTCCTTAACTTTCGTCATCGTCGGTGTTCCTTGTGCTGTTATGGCCAATCTTAAAGCACAGACGGATTTAACAAATCTTGCGGAGTTGAAAGACGAGCCAAAAAGGGCAGGTTTTGGCTACTAAAATAAAGCATCAACACCAGGTCGATTGGCAATGCCAGGCCCCCTCAAAAGAATAGCTTAAGGGAATTAGCTGTGCGTAAAGGGATGGCGGCGCCGGACTTTCTGCTGGTCGGGAAGGGCCAATGCCGACCAGGCGGGATCAAGGAAGGTTAACAGCTCAAGTTGCTTAGCAAAGATCATGATCCGGGGATCCTGCCCGGCAATGCGGTGTCGCAACTCGAAATTAGTCGCCAGCTGCGACGTGATGCCTTTGAAAAGAAAATAAAGAATCTCCTCGGCATTGCCGGTGATTCGCTCGGACTCGACGCCGCGTTCACTGGTGACGAAATGAAACTTGCCGTCCTTGAACTCGATCAAGGGGGTGGCGTCACCCTTGGGCACATCGAAGGTGACCGGCGGCAATCTATCGAAGGTTAGAACCTCGCCCTGATAATTGCGCGAATAATAGGTGACATCGATCTTGCCCGCCAAGGCGCCCAACAACCGCGCAACTTCAGATTGGAAGGAAGAGAGGGAGGTAATCATGAGTTAACTATGGAGCAAGCTTCCACAGCGCTGCACCAATGAGCGCCTGGCCGTTTGGAGTTTTTAAATCAAGCGTACCGGCGGCCATGCGGCGATAGCAGTCGAGCAGGCTGGGCGTTGTCTCGCGCGTCATAAAATCAATCGCTGTCAAATCGGGGATCAGCCGCATAAACACCGCACCCAGAATCCCGCGGGCGTAGTTGCGCAAGGCAAGGAATGTCGCGCGCTGATTGAGATTGATGGCGCCGCGCTCTTGCAAAGCCAATAACTCCAGGGCGTCTTCATCACTCAAATTTGCGAAGTTGGCGAAGATCGCGAGATCAAGATAGGGATGGGATAAGGCTGCGCGTTCCCAATCGATCATCCAGACTTTTGCTCCATCCCACAACAAGTTCGCCGGATTGGTATCATTGTGGCTGAAAACGCGGCGGTCATCCTCAATCATCGCGGCATTGCCGTTGGCAATATGTCTGCCCATGGATTTGGCCCAATCTGGAAATCCCGGCCGTCTGGATTGTTCATCCCAAATCGCTTGAAGAGCCGTCGTATCGAAGACGGGAAGTTCCGATGCCGGAATGTCATGCAGCCGGCCAAGGCTGGTCGCAAAACTATGCAGCGCGTGCGCACGAACATCCGGCTGGGCCAGGACCGTGCCCCCCATATGTACACCGGCGATCTTATCGCATATGGTCACGCCCGCCCTATCATCGACGTACAGAATTTTCGGCGCCAACCCATGATCGGCAACGAGCCGTTGCGCATATAACGCCAGGGCGAATGTAGCGCTGTTTCGCGGTGTCATGTTCATTCGCAGAATGAATTCGCCCTTCTCCGTCGTCACCCCATGAACGCCGGCCCCGGATAGACCTATAGTCAAGGGCGCGACCTGCCTGATCGTTCCCAATCCGGCGGTGGTGAAATAGGGCTGCAAAGTTTCTGTCATGGCGCGCTCATAATGGAGGGAAACTGATGGTTAGTGCAAATCCGTCTGACGTGAAGGGGCCGGTAGTGGCCTTGGGTTAAATTATATTGACAACATAGTTGTCAATTAAGATAATGACAATTAAGTTGTCAATTAAATGAGGTAAATACCATGCTTCTCCGAAAAAATCCTAACCGCGGCCGACTGGGGAGTTTTGCCACCGGCGGTCTTCTTATCCTTCTAGGGCCGATGATTTTGAATTGGTCATGGAATAAGGTGGCGGTTGAATTGTTCGCTTTGCCGCCGAGTAAATATTCTCATGGTGTTGCCGTCATAGGAGCGATAGCGATCGTTATAATGACCTATCAAGCGCTGAGGGTTTTTAGTCGTGACGGAAAGCACGGTCATGAAGAGCCGTAAAGAAAGCTCTGACGCTTATCAAATCACGTGGCTTATACGACGAGTTTTCCGAAGTATGAGCCACGTCTCTGGTCGGCGTCTGGGGGCATACGGGTTGACGCCGGCCGATCGGGCCTTAATGGAGTTTTTGTATCCCGACAATTCCCTCTCAGTCCCGGCTATCGCCGAAAAATATCATGTTTCGCGGCAACATGTTCAAAAGACGGTTAATCCACTCTTGAACAGTCATTTAATAGCCAGCGTGGAAAATCCCAATCACAAACGCTCTCCTCTTCTAAGGCTGACAGGCAAGGGAAAAACTCTTTTCGAAAAAATTCTAAAAGATGATCTGCAAACGATCGAGGCGTGGTTTGCCGATATGGGAAGTAATGAGCGTAAGAAGCTGCGCGGGCAATTGGAGAAACTTCACATGGAAATAACGTCGGATGTTTGATCATTTCCCCTCATTTGTGTTGAAATTTCGCCCACCGAGAATAGCCATGCTTCTTTTAGGGATCGCGACGATTCCCTGTCTATTCAACTTAGATAAAAAGATCTTTTCGTCGTTACCGCTTGGCGGGATCATCGCCGCATTGGGATTTGCCACGATGATAATTGCATGGCGGCAATTTAAGGATAGAAACATCGCTATTTGTCCAACGGTCGAGACGAAAGAGATGATAACCATCGGCATATATCGTTATTCACGGAATCCCATGTATCTCGGCATAGGGTGCATGATGTTGGGCATCTCGGTCATGGCGGGGTTCTTATCTTATTATTTGGCGACGGCGTTATTTTTTGCGATTATCCAATTTATCTTCAGCCCTTTCGAAGAGGCGAAGTTAGCAAAGAATTTTGGGGAAACTTATCGGCTGTACGCCGCCGTGACGCGTCGCTGGCTCTAAATTAACAACCGCTATTCGGCGAGGCCCACTAGCCATTTATTTTCTCAAAACCAGTTCTCCGGTGCGGGGATTGGTCAAGGTCACGTTCTCCAGCGCTTTGATCAACCATGTTTGGCCGCGGCGGATCAAAACGGCAAGGATGAGCGTATCTATCGCGTGCGGTCCCGCCGGATGGGCGGCGCCAACCGCAAGGCGGCTCCAAAAATGGGTGATGACGACATCATCGCTGATGGAAACGATATCGATCGTTTCATTGCTCAGCGTAGAATCTCTATAGATCGTTTGGTGGATCGGCGCGTGTAGGGCGACGATGGCGTCAATGCCGCGCACATAATGTCCGAAGCGATTGACGAAGGTGGCATCCTGATCAAACAGGGATCCCAGTGCAGCCATGTCATGAGCATTCCACGCGGCTTGGAATTTTTCCGCGACATCCTTGGGCTGTGTCATGGAGGTCATGGGTGTCCTATTTCTCTGCCATCGTTTTTAAGTTTTTAATATAATTATCCATGAAATGCTCTGTGAATTTAAAAAGCCGCGAGAGAATTTTCAAACCTGGATTTTTGATCGTAATAGATTCGGTAAGGACTACTTCAGTGCCAGAGCCGTGAGATGTAAATCTTCCGGTCCATTCGCCTTTAAATCCTGGTCCTTCGTGAGACAGACTAAAGGTTGATGGACGGTTTTCAGCGGTAAACCTGAAGTTAATATTTCCTTGCTGAGTGTGCTCGACCCAGCTTTTGCCATCAGGGTTCATCGTTACCGATGAAACATCAGGACGCCACAAAGGCTGATTTTTCGCATCAATAGCCAGGTCATAAATTTTCTCAGCGCGCGCATTGATGAATTCTGCACGCGTAATGGTGCGTGTGTCCAGCAAATAAAAACTATACATATACAGAATAAGAAAAAGGCTTATGACAGCCCCAAGCATGGAAAACATGATTTTAATCATTGCGTCCTTATGACATCACAGCTTAGTAAAAAAATGCTCTTGAGCATTTAAAATGGCGGAGAGGGGGGGATTCGAACCCCCGATACCCTTGCGAGTATGCCGCATTTCGAGTGCGGTGCTTTCAACCGCTCAGCCACCTCTCCGCAGTCTTCATGGGTGCTCATCATCTAAGCCCGTGAAGCGCGGCATCCGTAGCAGGGGGTTGTGCATCAAGCAAGTAGCTTTGCCGGTAAATAGATGAAGTCCCGTTCTCTGTCATTCTGTGGTGCCGGTTTAATCGTTTTATCTATCCCTGGTAAGCGATGCCGGCGAGACGCGAAAATGGCTAAGCTTTCTGCGGGTCTGCGGCCAAGATTGCCACAAGTTTATCTGGTGGAAGAGGGAACTGTCAGGGTGGCGGCGGGTTGAGTCACATAGCCATAACTCTGGCATCCTCTTTCCCTTATGGAGATTTTACATGACCAAGAATAATTGGCGTGACGAAGACGACCGCGGCAGCCGTTCCAGTCGGTCGTCGGCGACCCGGGATTATGGGCGGGAAACCGAACGGCAGGAAACTGACAGCGTTTCTTACAGCGATCGCAGCTACAGCGGTCAGCGTCGCGGGCGGTCCGGAAATGACCAATACGCGGAACAAGACACCTATCGAAATAGAGACGAACAAAGTTACGGCCCCGGCCGTTCGGAAAATTATGGGCAAGGTTCTTATCGCAGCTACGGGCAGAACCAATCCTCTGGCGGTCAATCCTACGGCCAGGGTTATGGTCAGGGAAGTTACGGCCAAGGTGGCTATGCTGAAGGTGGAGGCTATAGGCAGCAAGGTTATGGCCAAGGAAGCTATGCTCAAGGCGGTGGTTACGGGCAGCAAGGTTACGGCGGCTATAGCGGTGTGCACCAAGGCCCCGGCTATCATCAGCAGCAATATGGTCAAGCGCCGTATGGGCAGTCACCTTATAGCCAGCAACAATATGGTCAATCCTCGTACGGACAAGGTTATGGGCAGCAAGGTTACGGCGGCCAACGAGGCCAGTACGGTGAAGGCAGCTATGCCGGCCAAGGCCAAGGCGGTTACAGCCAAGGTGGTTATGGTTTAGGCAGTTCTGGTCAGGGCTTCTCCGGCTATAATTCTCAGTATGGTCAGGGTTTCGGGCATGGCTCCGAGCAGGCTCCCGCAAGCCATGCGGGCTCTGAATGGTCGAGTTATGGCCATGGCGGGCAAAATGCCGGTAACTATGGCGCTGGTAATTACGGTTCGGGTAATTACGGTTCCGGTAACTATGGTTCCGGTAATTATTATGGTGGCGGACGAGGCGGCTACGGAAATTACGGCCGTGCCTATGGAGGCTCCTACAGCAACAGCTACGGCAACAACTACGGTCGGCATACAGGAAATCGTGAAAACGATCGTGGGTTTTTTGACCGGGCGGCCGACGAAGTTTCATCGTGGTTCGGTAACGAAGAAGCCGAGATGCGCCGTCAGGCGGATAAGTACCGGGGCCGTGGACCAAAAAACTACACTCGGTCCGATGATCGCATTCGTGAAGATGTCTGTGACCGTCTCGCGGCGGATCCCTGGATCGATGCCTCCGAAGTTGAAGTCGGCGTCAACGGCGCCGAAGTCACCTTGACGGGTCAGGTCACCAGCCGGGAGCAACGCCGCCGGATCGAAGACTGTGCCGAGAATGTCTCCGGCGTCAGCCATGTGCAAAACAATACCCGGGTTAACCGAGAGTACAGCTCGGCTAGCTATGGCTCGTCCTTGGGATCAGGCTCTTCGGCAACAGGGAATGGCAGTAAATCTTCCAGCAGTACCAAGGGAATGACGGGTTCGACTACGGGCTCGGCATCAACTTCAGGTCGGCTTAGCAGCTAACCTGTTGATATTTTAGGGAAAAGGGCGTTGCTTGAACAGAAGCAGCGCCCTTTTTCTTAGATAGCCGCTGTTGGGGCGGTTTACCGGCTCTTCCCCGGGTAGGCGACAGGCTTAAGTCGTTGACTTCAGCGTTCCGGCCGCTATAGTGCCGCCGTATTCAAGGGGTTTAGCCCCTTGGCGGGAATAATCTTCATCTTCCGCACGGCCAAAAGCCTTTTATTATGAAAGGCTTAGCCTATGAAGTGTGAAGCGTAAGTTCCCGCCCGTTCCGTTGTAAGTCTAGGATAAAAGCCATGTACGCAGTCATTAAGACCGGTGGTAAGCAATATAGGGTCGCCAAGAACGACGTTCTGGTGGTCGAGCGGCTTCCGGGTCTCGCCGGCGATGAAGTGCACCTGAAAGAGGTGATCGCTCTCGCGGAAGGTGAAGGCAAGAAATTTACCCTGGGCGGTAAGAACTTGGCCAAGGCTGCGGTGGTGACCTCTATCGTCGAGCAGACCCGGGGCGAGAAGCTGATCATTTTCAAAAAGCGCCGCCGCAAGAATTCACGCCGCCGCAACGGCCATCGCCAAGACCTGACGGTTCTCCGCGTGATGGACATTCTGGGCGATGCCTCCAATCTTGGCGCGCCGAAGAAGGCCGAGCGTAAAGCCGCCGGTCCCGAGACAACGCCGGCTAAGGGTACATCTGCACCGAAAAGCGCCGCACCAAAGGCGGCGGCAAAACCGGCAGCTGCGAAAGTGGCTGACAAGTCACCGGCGAAAAAAGCTGCGGCACCTAAGGCGGCCACAAAAGCAGCAACCAAGTCAGGCGCAGCGAAATCGACGGCGTCTAAGTCCAAGACCAAGGAGTAACCAGCCATGGCACATAAAAAAGCGGGTGGTAGTTCACGCAACGGACGTGACTCAGAAGGCCGGCGCCTCGGCGTAAAATGCTTCGGCGGTGAATCGGTCATCACCGGCAATATCATCGTGCGTCAACGGGGCACCAAGATGCATCCGGGCAAGAACGTTGGTTTGGGCAAGGATCACACCCTGTTCGCCTTGGCCGATGGAACGGTAAATTTCCGCCGTGGCCTTAAAGGACGCATGTACGTATCGGTAGTGCCGACGGCGTAACGTCGCCCGGCTGCCGCGATCATTGAGGCAATCATTGCCGGGGGAATGGCCAAAGCTGTTCCCCCGGTTTTCGTTTTGGAATGGCCATGAAGTTTCTCGATCAAGTCAAGTTATGGGTTGAAGCGGGCGCGGGCGGCAACGGCTGCATCGCGTTTCGCCGCGAGAAATTCATTCCGTTTGGCGGACCTTGGGGCGGCGACGGCGGCAAGGGAGGTAACGTGGTGATCGAGGCGGTGGATGGCCTAAATACCCTGATCGACTTTCGCTATAAGCAACATTTTCGTGCTGCCCCCGGCGGTAACGGCGCCGGCAAGGATCGTCACGGTGCGGACGGCAGATCCGAAGTGCTTCGGGTGCCGGCCGGAACCCAAGTTTTTGACGATACAACCGGCGATATGCTGGCCGATTTGTCGAAGGTGGGGCAGAAGGTGGTGATTGCCCGGGGAGGGATCGGCGGCCGAGGTAATGCGCAGTTTAAAACCTCCACCAATCAAACACCGCGATTTGCCGAACCCGGTCGTCCAGGTGAAGCCCTGTGGATTTGGCTCCGACTAAAACTGATCGCCGATGTCGGGTTGGTGGGATTGCCGAACGCCGGTAAGTCAACCTTGCTGGCGGCGGTGTCGGCGGCACGACCCAAGATCGCCAATTATCCATTCACCACCCTTCATCCCAATCTCGGTGTGGTTAGCGTCGATAATCGCGAATTTGTCATGGCGGACATTCCCGGACTGATCGAAGGTGCTCATGAAGGTGCGGGTCTTGGCACCCGATTTTTGGGGCATGTCGAGCGTTGCGCCGTCCTTATCCATCTGGTGGACGGGACAAGTGAAGATGTGGCGGCCGATTACAAAACCGTGCGCGGGGAGCTAAGCGCCTATGGCGCTGATCTCGATACCAAAATGGAAATTGTCGCGCTTAATAAAATCGACGCCTTATCTGAGGGCGAACGAAGCGAGCGGCGAAAAAAACTGGCCAAGGCGGCGAAGAAAAAAATGCAGGATGTTTACATGATCTCGGGTGCGACGCGGCAAAACCTGGATGACTTGTTGCGGGCGGCTTGGATTAAAGTTGCGGAAACTCGGCGCACAGAAGATGCAGACACCGGGACCTCTGATGATGCAAAAGATGTTAAGCCTGGATCTTCGTGGAGTCCGCTCGATGGTTGATAAGCCAGATCTAAAATCGGCACGGCGCGTTGTCGTCAAAATCGGCTCGGCGCTTTTGGTCAAAGAAGGCAGCCGGCAGATCCGTCACAAATGGTTGAACGCCCTGGCCGATGATGTCGCCCGGCTTAAGGAGCGCGGGCAAGAAGTTCTGTTGGTGTCGTCCGGCGCCATTTCGGTGGGACGGCGTCACTTGGGCCTTACGCAAGGCAGCCCAAAGCTTGAAGAAAAACAAGCCGCCGCGGCCTGTGGCCAAATCAGATTGGCCCATGCATATCAAGAGGCTCTCGAGCGGCATAACATTACCGTAGCGCAGATTCTTTTATCGCCGTCCGATACGGAGGAGCGTCGCCGGCATCTTAATGCGCGGGCTACTTTGCAAACTTTGCTCAGTCTCAATGCTGTGCCTGTCATTAACGAGAATGATACGGTGGCGACCCAGGAAATGCGCTTTGGTGATAATGACCGGTTAGCGGCCAGAGTGGCGCAGATGAGCAGTGCGGACTGCCTAATTCTTCTTTCCGACATCAACGGTCTTTACACCAGCGATCCGCGCAACGATAGCAGCGCCCGGCACATTCCCGAGGTTTCGGCGATCACGCCCGAGATCGAAGCCATGGCGGGGGATCCGCCGCCGGGATATTCCTCGGGCGGCATGGTGACGAAAATTGCGGCAGCTAAGATCGCTGTGGCGGCCGGCTGCCGGATGGCGATTACAGATGGACGAGGTCTTGCCCCTTTGACCGCCTTGGAACAGGGCGGTCTCGCGACGTGGTTTATTCCTTCGGCCTCGCCTCCCGCCGCGCGGAAAAGATGGATCGCCGGGGCTTTGGCGCCGGTGGGTGCCGTGACAGTGGATGACGGGGCCAAGGATGCCCTGCTGCGCGGCTCCAGTCTTCTGCCGGCCGGAATCGTGCGGGTTGAGGGTGGTTTTGAGCGCGGCGACCCTGTCTTGATCAAAGACGGTACCGGCAAAATCTTAGGCAAAGGCATTGCCGCCTATGATGCCGCGGAAGCCAAACTTTTGATCGGTCGTAAAACCAGCGAGATCGAAACTGTTCTGGGGTATCGCGGCCGCGATGAGATGGTCCATCGCGATGATCTGGCCTTAGATTGACTTATGTCGCAGAATCTTTCCAGCGCCAAAGATGTTGACATTCCCGCCCTGATCGCCAGGCTGGGCCGTCAGGCGAAGGAAGCGGCCCGGCATCTGGCCTTGGCGTCCCCGGCAGCGAAAGAAACAGCCCTTCGGGTGGCGGCCATGACGCTGCGCGCCCGTTCGGTAAAGCTTCTGGCGGCGAATGCCTTAGATGTCGTTGCCGCCAAGGAAAAAAGCCTAACTCCGGCGTCAATCGATCGGCTGAAACTTGATCCAGAGCGCCTTGAAGCCATGGCAGTAGGATTAGAAAAAATTGCAGGATTGCCTGATCCCGTTGGTGAAGTCGTAACAGCATGGTCGCGGCCAAACGGACTGAACATTCAGCGGGTTCGGACACCATTGGGTGTGGTCGGAGTCATTTACGAATCTCGTCCAAATGTCACGGCGGATGCGGCGGCCCTTTGCCTTAAGGCGGGAAATGCCGTCATCTTACGCGGCGGATCCGAGAGTCTTCGCTCGGCTTCGGTGATTGCCGAGGCGATCGCCGAAGGCCTCTTAAAGGCGAATTTACCGGAACATGCGGTGCAGCTGGTTACAACACCGGATCGTGCGGCAGTCGGCGCCCTGCTTCAGGCGCATGATCATATTGATGTCATTGTTCCCCGCGGCGGCAAGTCTCTGGTGGAACGGGTTATGGCTGAGGCGCGAGTTCCAGTCTTTGCCCATTTGGAAGGTATTTGCCATGCCTATGTTCATGAAAGCGCCGATGCCGACAAGGCCCGGCGAATTGTGCTCAATGGGAAGATGCGACGCACCGGAGTCTGCGGGGCTACGGAAACCCTTCTTATCGATCGGAAGATTGCGCCAAAAATTCTGCCGGGACTCGCGGAAGAGTTGTTGAAGGCAGGTTGTGAATTGCGCGGCGATGCGGCGGCGCGATCCATTGTTTCTCAGATGGCGGCGGCGGCAGAAGCGGACTGGCGGACCGAATACTTGGACGCTATTTTGGCGGTGAAGGTTGTTGGCGATCTCGATGAAGCCGTCGACCATATCGCGCGGTATGGATCGCACCATACGGATACGATCATTGCCGAAGACAAAATTGCCGCCGAGAAATTCTTAACGGAGGTTGATAGCGCGATTGTTCTGCACAATGCCTCAACCCAGTTTGCCGATGGAGCGGAATTCGGTTTCGGCGCCGAGATCGGGATTGCAACCGGCCGGCTTCACGCCCGCGGACCTGTGGGCGTCGAGCAGCTAACGACGTTTAAATACAAGCTGCGCGGCGACGGCCAAATCCGCGACTAGATCCAATTACTCCCAGCGTACGGGCGGGATGGTTCCTAAATTAACGGGCCCCAGAAAAATTCGGCGATTGGCCAATGTCAACGGCGCATGCACCGCCGGGGCACCGCCTTCATCCGGAGGGCGTGCCAAGGCGCGCAATCCCAAGTTCGCCAAGGCGCCGCCGGAAGGGCTCATGGCGCCGGTGTCGACAAGATTTTGCAAAAGAATATTCCATCCCCGCACCCAGCCCGTAAACTGGGCATTGAATTGGAGATTTTCATCCAAGCCGACCGGTCCCTGAAGACTGACCTCCAAATCCGATGCGCGGGCCTGAAGATGGCCGATTTCTATTCGTCCTCCGGCTTGCCGCCATTGGTCAACCGCGGCCGCTCCGCCAATCATCGGCAAGGCGCCAAAAATTTTTGCGGTCCATATCGCGCTATCGAGTTTGCTGCCAAATCCCGGAGACAGCTCCTTGTTTGTGAGAAGATCGATGATCTCGCCGGAGAAAAGAAGCGGCTGTTCATTCGCGATCCGGCCGGTAAAAGTCCGCAAAGTAAAATCTGTGCCAGATTCTACGGCGGTGCCTTTTGTATCCAACGCCTTCAGATCCAAGCTGTGTAAACGGCCATCGGTTCCAACGCCCAGGACGAAACGGAAATCCGGCGTAATCAAGCGTATATTGTGCGGTTCACGGCCAACGACACTGTCAATCCGATGAGACCCTGCAGCATCGATAATAAGTTTCGTCGGCGAAAATAGATTGATACGACCGTGAAGGGTCGGCCCATCCCAACGCCAATAGGTAAGGGGGGCAGGTCCCCCTCGGGCGGCGACAATCACAGGGGTGGTTAAGGTAATCTTTAACGGCCCAGGAAAGCCCGTCACTTTGACCGATCCGAAGGCGATAGTTCGCCCCCATTGGCGTTGATCCTCAACAAATGAGGCTATCGCTTGGTTTATGCCAGCGGCTAATCGGTGCCACCACCAATAATAGATCCCGCCCCCAAGAGCGCAAAAAAGGACGAAAAACAACAACAGGCGAGCAAGAATCTTCATTGTTCTGGACATAAAAGATGAATACGGCAGGATAAGGACAACGAAGGCCAAATCGGGATGATCGCGGCGATGACAGTCCAGATCACGGAGTTATCTGAGGAAGCGAAACGCGCCAGCCTCTCTCAGGCCTTGCAGAATTTGCCGGCAGGCGATCCCTGGATCTTCGGATACGGATCCCTTATGTGGAATCCCGGCTTTGACTTTAAAGAACAGGCCCCTGCCGTGGCCTATGGGTTTCATCGCGCTTTTTGCGTGTCCTCTTTTCATTATCGCGGAACGCCGCAAAATCCGGGTTTGGTATTAGGCTTAGATCGAGGCGGATCCTGCCGGGGACTCGCTTTCAATATTCGTCGCGCCGACGCAGAGCAAGTTTTTTCCTATCTCTGGCAGCGAGAGATGATCACCGGAATCTATGCGCCACGTTTCATTCGGTTGCAGGTTCTGACGGGCGATCGTCCGTACGTTAGCGGCCTTACCTTCGTCGCCGATCCGCAGCATCCCCAATACATAGGTGATTTGGCTTTGCCCGACATGGTGAAACGAATCTCCGAGGCTTGCGGTCAAAATGGAGACTGCCATGATTATCTCACACGCACGGTTGCCCATTTGGATCAATTGGGCATTCCGGATGGCCCCATTCACCGACTTTTGCTGGAGGTAAAATCTTATCGGGCTAGACCGAAAGATTAGCCCTTAGCCTCGAGAGCGGCCGTTGCTGTTTCAATTTTTTTCGTAAGATCGGTAAGCATTTGCCGCTTGTCCAGTTGAGGTGGCAAAGGGGGTAAAAATTGAACCGTGATGCACCCCGGTTTTTTGCTGAAGGGCGAGCGGCGCCAAAACAGTCCCGAGTTAAGTGCCACCGGTAATACAGGCACATTCAGGGCGCCGTAAAGGGCGGCAACGCCAGGCTGATAGGGCACATCCCTGCTTTCGGCGCCGGGTGGAACGCGCGTACCTTGGGGAAAAATAACCACGGGCCGCCCCTCGTCAAGGGCGGCCTTGGCGGCGGCGGTCATTGAACGCAACGTTGCGGCGCCGCCTTTTCGATCGATGGCGATGTGACCGGCAAACTTGGCATAAAGCCCCCATAGGGGCAGCCGGGCGAGTTCTTGTTTCATCACCAGGGCGGGATCATGGAAAATGATGTTAAAGACGATTGTTTCCCAGGCGGACTGGTGCTTTGAAGCGACTAAAAAAGGAACGTGGGGCCGGTGCTCTTTTCCTTCAACCTTCCAGGTGAGGCCAACAATTATGCGGAGCAGAAACATCACCACGTACGACCAAAACAGAACCGCCTTCACGATCCATCGACGCGGCAGCAACAGAAGAGGAATATAAAGAAGGCACAGAACTATTGTGGCGGCAAAAAAAGCTATTTGAAACAGCAGCGAGCGAAGTGCGGTCATGGAAGATGCGACCTCGATGCGGAACTGGCACTGTCCGGTTCGGCGATCTTTGTCCACCGTAACCGCAATCCGGCCAAAAGATATTTATTATACTCCCCAATAATGAGATTGGTACTGCCCGGCCAGTTCCACCACCGCGTAGACTTCACATGATCGGGAACAACGGGATGAGGAACCAAGCGAACATTAGGAAGGAGGCGTTCGAGTTCAAACAGACTGCGCCGCATGTGGTAATTGGAAGTGACAATTCGGATCGACTTCATATTTTCCGCTGCCGCCCACTCCGCTGTTTCGCGGGCATTTCCCATGGTGTCATCGGCGGTATAGCCCAGCTTGAGGCAGCAATCGAGCAGCCGGGGATCCGTGCGATAAACCCGCATGAGCTCGGCAACATCCGTTCCGTGATGAACACCAGATACGAAAAGTTTTTTTGCGCGTTTCGCCGACAGCAGGGCTAAGCCGGTTTCCAGTCGCCGTGTTCCGCCGGTTAAGACGACGATACCATCCGTAGTTTGGCCATCGTCTTGGAATTGTGCGGGAATATCGGCAGCGAACAAAAACAGGCCGCCAACCCAAATGGCAAAGGTCAAGGCGAAAAGAGCAACAAGAAAAATAACCTTCTGGCGCTTCATGCCGTGCCATCCAAGATGGCGGTAACTGCTCCGGACAAGTCATCATAAATTTTCAGACCGGGAAACGCTTTTTGGCATTCGTTTTGCCGGAGCTGCCCCTTTCCCGTGCGCACCAAAAGCGGACGGCAAGCAGCAGAGATTGCCGCAACGATATCGGTTACATCATCGCCAACCATGAAGGTTTCGCCAGGAATGGCAGAAAAATCCCGCAAGGCTTCAAGCGGCATTCCGGGACCGGGTTTGCGCCGGACGGTTGCTAGTTCGGGTGTTTCGGCGGCGACATAAATCCGGTCGATTCGTCCCCCCTCAGCGGAAAGAGCAGCCAGCATCTTGGCGTGAATCATGTCCAATATAGCCAAATCGATGTGGCCGCGACCAATGACCGCCTGGTTTGTGACGATCGCCACGGCATATCCCGCTCGGTTCAACTGTGCGACGGCGGATCCCACTTTGGGCAAGAGGTTGAATTGATCGGGGCTGCGCACCGAGTCAGGCCGGTCTTCATTAATCACCCCATCGCGATCCAGTAAAATAAGCCGCATCAGATCATCTGCCGCAAAACGCGCAAGACCGTTAATCGCGCCGTTACAGTCGTAATCAAAATAGCGAGCAAGGGCATAGCAACGATCATCGCCCAATCCACCAGAGCCAAATGAAATCGCGGTAACAGCTGGTCTTCGATCCCGCTGCCGAGATAGCCCATAATAGCCAAAGTAAGCAAACTCAAAAAAGCGCCCACTCCCGCGCCATAACTGCCAAGCCGCAGCGCCCGCGTTTGAAATTGCCGTGCGATGTATCGATCGTGAGCGCCGATCATATGGAGAATCTCGATGCTGTCTTTGTGGACCAGAAGACCGGCGCGAGTTGAAAACACCACAATTAGCACCGACGCTGCGGCGATGAGTCCCAGAATAGTAAACCCAATCAAAGCGACGGCTTGGGCCAATCGGCCGAGCTTTTGCCGCCATTCATCATGATCATCTAAAAGGGTGCCAGGAACAGCTGCGACAAGAAGGCGCCGGGCCTGATCAGGGTCGGCCAATCGTCCTGTCTTAAGCTTCACATCAATCAAAGTCGGCAAAGGAAGGTCGCGCACAAGACCCCCCGAGCCGAGCCATGGTTGGAGCAGCTCTACAATCTCGTTTTCAGAGATAACGCGCGCTTGTTCAACATCCGGCAGAGATTTAAGGACTTGAACGACTTTTTCAACCCGAGTGGTTTGTAAGACGGCATTGGTGGGTTGATCGGGCTGAGGCACTTGAACCGTCAAGGTTCCCGTCAGCCCTTCGCCCCAGTGACGCATGCCGCGCTGAAGGACAAGACTTCCGGCAAGGGCTAATATCGCCAAATAAACCATTAAGGCGACAATGAACGGTATCAGCCGTACCGAGGCATCGCGGTCAAAAGAAAGATCCGTGCGCTGGTTCAGCATTAGCCGTTACTCCCCGGCCGAATGGAGAGGTGGCCGCCTTCAAGGTGCAGGCATTTATGCCCGAAATGCTTCACCAATCCTTCATTGTGAGTCGCAATAATGACGGTCGTGCCGATTTTGTGCAGTTCTTCGAACAAAAACAACAACCGCATGGCAATTCGATCGTCGACGTTGCCCGTCGGCTCATCCGCAATCAGAATATCAGGACGACTGATCACCGCCCGGGCAATCGCCACTCTTTGCTGCTCACCACCGGACAGCGTTGCCGGCCGCGCGGCCAAGCTATCCGCAAGGCCAACCCAGGTTAAAAGCTCGGTGACGTTTTGCTGGACCTCATTTTCGCGGCGCCCGGAAACCCGCAAGGGAAGGGCCACATTATCCAGCGCCGAAAGATGACCCAGAAGCCGGAAATCCTGAAAAACAATCCCAATTCGTCGGCGAAGCTCCGGCAAGGTTTTGCGAGGGAGGCGCGAAACATCGCGGCCAAAAAGATTCACAATGCCGCGGGAAGGCTTGGCCGCCAGATAGATCAAACGCAGCAACGACGATTTTCCAGCCCCGCTGGGCCCCGTTAAAAAATGGAACGAGCCGCGCGGTAATTCAAGATTGATGTCGTGCAGAACTTCAGGGCCTTCACCGTAGCGCATGCCCACATTCTGAAAACGCACGATTATATCATCGGAAGGAGCCATACCACCCGCGTTGCGGATCGTTACAAAGACCGCAAAATGCAGCCTATTTCGGGAAGAAGCATGCCACGGCTGAAGGCCAGCGTCCAGCCGTGGTCCGGACAAAGGGCCTGATCTCTTGCCTTTGTGGGCTGAAAAGAGTAACTCTCGATTTCCCACAGGTGAGATATCGTATGCTTCTGACTTGTCCCCGGTGTCGAACTCAGTTTTCGGCCCCCGATTCAGCCTTTGCTGCCGGGCCGCGCACAGTCCGTTGCAGTCTGTGCAAATATACCTGGCGGCATCCCGAAGGTGCATCACGGCCGGGGGAAAAGCCCATAATTTCTACGGGAAGGGTTTCTTCCGCACAACAGCCATTCCCAGGTCAGTCCGCGGCTTCTGCCCCCCTCCCACCTGTGCCACCCGCACCGATGCCGAAACCTGTATCGCCGACAAAACAAAGCGCTCCCATACCTGAATTTAAAACTTCAGAGTTTGGCTCCTCTCAGCACCAAGCCGTCGACACTGGTAAAACTTTTACAGGAGTCGGGCAGAAAGCCCCGATTCCAAATTTTGAAACGGCAAGATCTGAAACCTCTGCGGCACAGCCGATCGCGCCGATGACAGAACCTAAAATTCCGGGGCCGCAGTCATCGGGTGCAACTGTCGCGAAGACACCCTCAGAGATTCAAGCAGAAAATCCTCCGGTTATTCCCTCGGCGATGCTCTCGGCCACGACCGACGCCTTTCCTAAGGCAGATCGTTCTTTTTTTGAAATCGACTATGCCGATGAAGATGCGCAAGCCCCTGTAGTAACCATGAGTGAAGCTCACCGGCAGACGCAAGCGGGTCGACAGGAAAGCGCTGTCTATTCACCGAAGAAGCGGTCCGGTTATTGGCTTGCCCTGGGGTTCTGTCTTCTGCTTTTTGCGGCGTTGGTTCTGGCGGTTTGGTTCTGGCTTGGTGTTCCTCAGAGCCGCCAGATCGCTACGGTGCAACCGGCTGACACGGCCGCTGCGCGGACATTAGAATTCCGCCTTCCCAGCTTTGGGCTCGGGAAAAGCATCGATGGCTTGGAGTTTTACGATGTCGTCGCCGCATACCGGGTTGAGAATGGCGCATCGCGGCTTGTCGTTGAAGGCGAAATCAGAAACACTTCCAACGAGGTCAAGACCTTATCGCCGCTGCGCGCTGTCCTGTTTGATGATGCCGGCCAGCCTCTTGCCGATTGGACCTTTGACGGAGGCAAGCCGGTATTAGAAGCCGGACAAAAGCTGCGGTTTCACACGGCGCTTAATAGTCCGCCGACGGCTGCGGTAAATTATGAGGTTGCCTTTACGGATTCGCCGGTGAAGTAAGACCGGCCGACCGCCGCCTGATTGATTCCACCAAAAAACCCGCAAGGTCATCGGTTTCGTGATGAACAAAATCTTCCCAAGATTCGCCCGGAGCTGGAACCTGCCAGTTAAGGGCGGCGTCGGAAGGCGCGCGGACCAATACCGTACTCATGCCCAAACGAGCCGCCGGCCCCAGATTACGCGGCGTATCTTCGAACATAGCGCATCGTTTGGGATCGATCCGGTGTTGATCCAAAAATTTCGCGTAACAAGCCCCTTCGGGTTTGGGCACATAGATTGCGGCGGAGATGTCAAAGACCGCCTCGAAATGATGGCTGATTCCCAAGCGATCGGTGACGCGCCGTGAGTGTGCGGAAGAACCGTTGGTGAAAATGAGCTTCCGGCCTGGCAAATTGGCCAGGGCTTTATCCAAAGCAGGATTGGGGTTAAGCACGCTGACATCGATATCGTGCACGTAATCCAGATAATCGGCAGGATCGATCGCATGTTCTATCATCAGGCCGCGCAGGCTGGTGCCGTGGCGATGGAAATAGCCTTTTTGGATTGGACGGGCCGCCGCGACATCGATTTTTAAAAGCCGGGCGACATATTCGGCAATCCGCTGGTCGATTTGATCGAACAAACGGCTCTGCGGGGAATACAACGTATTGTCTAAATCAAATACCCACACATCGACATGATCGAGGTTCTTGGACGGCACGGTATCATTCTTCGCGGTCATGACGCGCAGGTTAGAAGAGGATTATGGCCGAACCATGAACATGGAAATTTCAGGCATGTTCGCGGAAAATAGTCCCGCAGCCGCGCGGAGTAAAGGCTTCGATCAGAAGAGCATGGGGAACCCGTCCATCTAAAATGACGGCAGCCTCGACTCCTCCCGCGACGGCATGAATGCAGGTTTCCACCTTGGGAATCATCCCGCCCGAAATTGTTCCTGCCTTGATCATTTTCTGGGTCGTGATGGTGTTTAATTCCGGAACAAGCTTCTTTTTGTCGTCCAAAACGCCCACAACATCCGTCAGCAACATAAGCCGGGCGGCACGTAAGGCGGAGGCAAGGGCCCCCGCAACGGTATCCGCGTTGATGTTATAGGTCGCGCCGTCGCTCCCGATGCCGATCGGCGCGATGACGGGAATGATGTCACTTCCTTCAAAGGGCTTTAGCACATTGATGTCGATTGATTCAGGTTCGCCGACAAATCCAAGGTCCAAAACCCGCTCGATATTGGAATCGGGATCGCGTTGGGTGCGTTGAAGCTGCCGGGCCCGGATCAGATTGCCATCCTTTCCGGATAATCCCATCGCCCGCCCGCCGGCGGCATTGATGGAGGCGACGAGCTGTTTATTGATGCTTCCGGAAAGAACCATCTCAACGATTTCGACCGTGGCTGAATCGGTCACGCGCAGTCCGTCGACAAAGCTGCTTTGAATTCGAAGCCGATCGAGCATTTGGCTGATTTGCGGGCCGCCGCCGTGAACGACCACGACATTGACGCCGACTTGCTTTAGCAAGGCGACATCCTGAGCAAAGTCATGACTGGCCGCGTCGTCACCCATGGCGTGACCGCCATACTTTACGACAAAGGTCTTCCCGGCATAATGGCGCATATAGGGCAAAGCCTCAGCAAGGGTGCGCGCTTTCTCGATAAGTTGGGGATCCGCTGGAGCGGTCGAGCGCGGGGCAGCGATGTCGGAAACAAGATGAGGTGCCATGGCGATGCCTTGTTAAGCGTTGGGCCTAGAACTTAGCGAAAGCCTTAAGGTTCCGCTAGTCCCGCCAATGTACCGCGTAGGGCGGGAATGCCGTGTCCGGTGGCCGCCGCCGTCGCCAAAACCAAGGGCGCCGCGGCGGGATGCTCCTCAAGACCGGCCAGGGTTTCCTGATGGACGGCCTTGATCGCCGTGTCGGTGATCTTGTCGATTTTAGTCAAAACCGTCAGGGTTGCGACACCTGCCTGGTCCAACAGGGACAGCATGGTGTGGTCCACATCCTTCAGGCCGTGACGGGCGTCGATCAGAAGACAGGTGCGACGAAGCACCTGACGATGCCGCAAATAACTGGTGACAAGATCCATCCATGCATCAACCACAGCACGCGGTGCTTGGGCGTAACCATAGCCCGGCAAATCGACCAGCATCAGCCGTTTGCCCAAATTGAAGAAATTAATCTGCTGGGTGCGACCGGGTGTGACCGAGGCTCTTGCCAACCCGTTTCGACCGGTTAACGCATTAATCAGTGAGGATTTTCCCACATTCGAGCGCCCGATGAAGGCGATTTCGGGCAGAGAACTATCGGGCAAACGATCAAGACTGGCTGCGCCGGCCACAAAATCGCAAGGGCTGGCAAACAGCAGACGCCCTGTCTCGATTTCTTCCGGAGTAAGAGCATCAAATGTGGTCAGGGTTTTACACCCATGGTGCGCATGATCGTCCATTGCTGAATAATCGACAGAAGATTATTCCACGCCCAGTAGATGACCAAGCCCGCTGGAAAATGCGCCAGCATGAAGGTGAAGATAATGGGCATAAAGGCGAAGACCTTGGCTTGAACAGGATCGGGCGGTTGCGGGTTCAGCTTTTGCTGTGCCCACATGGTAAAGCCCATGATCAAAGGCCATGCACCAAGCCAGAGGAAACTAGGCGGGGTCCAGGGGATCAAGCCAAACAAAGTAAAGATATTGGTGGGATCCGGCGCCGATAGGTCGCGAATCCAGCCGAAGAAAGGCGCATGGCGCATTTCGATGGTAACGAACAATACCTTGTACAGGGCAAAGAACACCGGAATCTGAATCAGGATCGGCAGACAGCCCGATACAGGATTTACTTTTTCCCGTTTATAAAGCGCCATCATCTCCTGGTTGAGCTTGGCCCGGTCATCGCCAACGCGTTCCCGGATCAACGCCATCTCCGGCTGAAGCTTTTTCATCGCGCTCATCGAGCGATAAGATTTATTCGCCAACGGGAAAAACAGCAGTTTAATGCTGATAGTTAAGGCCATAATGGCGAGACCAAAGTTACCCAGCAAACCGTGCAGCCAATTCAGGGCCAGGAAAATCGGCTTGGTTAAAAAGAAAAACCAACCCCAATCGACCGCGTAATCGAAACGGCTAATGCCCAAATCATCGGCATAGCGCGACAGCAGCTTAACTTCCTTGGCGCCGGCAAACAGCCGACTGTTGAAGTGACCTTCGGCGCCTGGTGCGACCGTGATATTCGGCCCCAAATAGTCAACCTGATAGTTATCGGTTGTGCTTTTGCTATGAATAAAGCGGGCTTTGAACGGCACGGTCTGATCGGGGATCAGGGCGACCAGCCAATATTTGTCGGTGATTCCGAGCCAGCCGCCTTTTTGCGACGTGCTTTCAATCCGGCCTGTCTTTTCGATGTCGGCGTATTTTATTTCCTGCAGCGTATCATCGAATACGCCCAGCATTCCCTCATGCAGAATATAAAAACCCAAGAGTTGCGGACGACCGCTTCGGGTAATAAAGGCATAGGGATAAAGCGCGACCGGTTTGTCGGTTTGGTTGCGGACTTTCTGCTCCACCGTAATCATATAGTGGTCATCCAGGCGAAAGATACGTTCAAAGATAAGTCCGGCGCCGTTGTTCCAGGACAGGGTAACAGGTGTTTGCGGAGAGAGTGTTTTCCCGCTCGCCTCCCAGGTGGTTTCGGTGTCGGGCACTTTGACCCCGGCTTCGCCGGTCCAACCGAATTGCGCGTAATAGGCGCCGATGGTTTGCGGCGGCTGCAGCAGGGTGATGTTCGGGCTGCTGGGGTCGACGGTTTCGCGATAGGTGCGTAGAACAATGTCGTCAATCCGCCCGCCCTTAAGAGCGATCGAACCCTGTACGGCGGGAGACAAAATGGGGATCCGGGGTGTCGTCGCCAAGGCGTCGCTGCGGCTTAAAGCCTTGAGTGGCGGCACGCCGCCCACCGCTGTCGATGGGGATCCTGTGGCAGGACCTGGAACGCTGCCTTCACCGGTGATCGAAGCCTCGGGCGAGACTGCGGTGGGACCGGGCGCCGTCACCGGCGCTGTCGTTGTCACCGGTGGACGCGGCGGCGGAAAAAGCCACTGAAACGCCACCATGATGCCCACCGACAGGACAATGGCGATGATCAAATTACGCGAGGTTTCCTTATCCATCGACTTTCTCGCAATTCCAGGAGCCAACACGTGATGCGGACTCGGGTACGGGGTCATATCCTGCACCGCCCCACGGATGGCAGCGACACAGGCGTTTCAGAGTTAGCCAACTGCCTTTAGCGGCGCCGTGACGACCGATGGCTTCATAACCATAGGCAGAGCAACTGGGCAGGTATCTGCAGTTGTTACCCAAAAGCGGCGACAGCACCAGCCGATATGCTGCGATGAAAAGGCGCAGGAGTTGTGCCAAAAAATTCATCGCGAGTCTTTCGGCGTCGGATCGGTCTTAAGGGTGATGTTGCGCAGATGGCGAAGCCCTTTTTCAAGATCACCCCGAAGCGCAGCAAAAGGCCGCTCAATGGTCGCCGTCCGGGCAATCAAAACATAATCGTAGCCGGGCTGACCTTGAACGGGCAGAAGTTCACGCGCCAGGACACGAAGACGCCGGCGGGCGCGATTGCGTTGAACCGCGCCGCCAACTTTACGGCTGGCGGTTAATCCAAAGCGAATAGCCGTTTGGGGAATCTCGGGATCAAGCCGGTGTAAAGCCTGAAGCACAAGGCCGGGGCCAACCCACCGTCTTCCTTTGCCGGCAACGTGAAGAAACTCCGGCCGTCGTGTGAGCTTAAGCGCGGCCGACATGAAATTAATTAGGCTGAAAGGCGCTTGCGGCCCTTGGCTCTACGCGAGGCGATAACGCGGCGGCCGCCAACAGAAGCCATACGTTTGCGAAAGCCGTGCCGGCGCTTGCGGATAAGTTTACTCGGTTGATAGGTGCGCTTCACAGCTCGTACTCCTGATGAACAAACCCCCAGCCGTTCCCTGAACAAAGGTCCCGAGAACGGTGGTCTGTGGGCGGTTTGTATAGGGGGCTGCCGCCCCTGTCAATTCGCCCGAAAGGCAGGCACAAGCGCCGGATCATTCAAGCGGATTAACCGGGGATAGAAAAACCCGAAACTGATCCCCAAAATCAGCCAAAAAAGCCCGGTCGTATTTAAAGAAAATGTAATAAAATCAATAACTAAATCGGCGGGAACATGGATTTCTTGCGCTGGGGGGCGAGGGGCACCGATCACGTGAGGCAAAATCAGCAAGGTAACGCCGGCTAAACCCCATCGGGCGCGGCGACCAAAAACCAAGGCGCCGAGCCCAGCCGCGGTCGCTAAGGCCGTAAAAACCCACCAAAACTGCCGTAAAGTCAGTTCAGCCGCCACTATTCCGGGGAGCTCCGGCGGCAATCCAAGAGCAGGGGCCAATGAGAAGGCCGCAAACCCGGCCAGCCCCCACAAGACCCCGGTCCGTGCATCCAAAGTCCATGTGACCCGCGGGGACAACAGCGTATAGGTCGCCGTTAACAGCAGGGCGAAGGCCACCCCGCTGATAAGGCTGGTAATCACCAAAAAAACAATCCGTTGAAAATTGGGCGCCTCCCGGGGGGGGATAGCGGCAAAGGCGTCCTGATCTTGATGGGCATCGGACAAAGCTCTAGTCGATGTCAGGGGAGCCTCTTCCTTATCATGGTGATGATGATCGGTTGATGCCAATCCCTCGTACCGTTCGGCTTCCAAAATCAGCGGCTGTAAATGAAGAACTTGCACGGCACCGGTCACGGCACCCGCAATAAGGCCGGCCAATAAGGCCACGGCCAATAATCGCATCAACACAGCCCTATCCTTAATGGCAAGGGAAAGAGAAAGAATGCCGGCCGTCATGGGCCGAGTCATGAATGACTTGCGGGCCAGCAAAACCAACAATGAACAGCAGAGTCGCACCCAAGAAAAGTACGGTAAGGGCGCTGAGCTTTGTCTGATCGAGAGAGCGGATCCTGGTTGATGAAGAAGAAACAATGCGCGCCATAATTTAATCCTTATGATCGTTGACGACACTGTCATCACGAACGCTGATGCCATCCCCATGAGATAGTCATCCTCACCGGGATCTCCCGCCCGATGTGCCCGCGAAAACAACTCCTGACGGCAGGTCTCCTGGCTTGCGGGTCGCGGTGCTGAGGTGCCTTCTCGGAAATCTCCAATGGCGTTTTGCCGAGCACTCGCCGCTTACAGTTGCGGGGACAGCCACGGATTTTGCCCGTGTTCCCTTTTAATCCCCCGGAGGGGAACCGTCAGGCGGAATGCTAGGCGTGGGGAGGGGGGAGGTCAATTGCTAACTCATCCCTGTAGATAAAAAGCTGTTTCACGGGGTGGTGACTGGCTGTACCGGCAATCTTCTTTTATAGACTTGTCATGGATCCGAAGCTCGACACCCGCGACTCCCTCGTCTCGCCCCCTGCGTCATCGGCTGTTCCGCCGCGCGTGCGGCGCAAAGGCTTAAGGATTTTCTTCGCAGTTTTTATCGTGGCGATGCTCTGCGGTCTTTATTTCCACAATGACGTGTCGCTCGAAAATTTCCGAACCCATCATGAAGCCATTCAACAGTGGGTGACGCTGCATCCTTTCAGCGCCGCCCTTGCAACCATCGTTTTCTATGCCGTTGTGGCCGCGCTTTCCATTCCGATCGGCTCGCTGTTGACGATTTTCATCGGGTTTACTTTTGGCGCGCAGCTCGGCACGATTTTGACGGTGATTGGAGCGACTCTTGGCGCGACGGCTCTTTTCCTTTTTATTCGGGAGCTTGCGGGAAGTTTACGCGGAGGCTTGGCGGGCGACTTGGCAAAAAGATTTCGTTTTCTTGGGGCCTGGTCGCGATGGATGGAAAAGGCTAAGCGCCGCTATGGAAGCAGCGTTGCATTTTCTGCTCTCGAGACCCAGGCTTTTTTCTATATTTTGTTCTTGCGGCTGGTGCCGGTATTTCCCTTTTGGTTGGTCAACTTGATCGCTGCTTTTTTTAAGGTGCGGCTTGCGCCCTTCGTTGCGGCGACGGCTATCGGGATAATCCCCGGCACTTTTGTTTTTGCCCTTTTGGGTAGCGGGCTGGGAATCGCCTTTCAACGCGGAGAGATGGTCGATTTATCGGCGGCGATCTCACCGCAACTCATAGGGGGGTTGGTAGGTTTGGGATTTTTGGCGTTGATCCCGCCGCTGTTCCAAGCCTGGCAACGGCATAAGGCGCAGCGATAATGGGCCAAGAGCTGAAGGTTGATGTTTGCATCATTGGCGCCGGTGCGGGCGGCCTCAGCGTTGCTGCGGCGGCGGCTCAACTAAAATTAAAAACCATCGTGATCGAGCAAGGCAAAATGGGGGGCGATTGCCTGAATTATGGCTGTGTGCCCTCTAAGGCTTTACTTCATGCCGCCTCCGTCGTCGCGCAGAAAACGTCGCCAGGTTTTGGCTTCGGCGCGGCGCGGGGAAAAGTCGATTTCACGGCGGTGACGGATTATTTGCGTAAAGTCATCGCGACAATCGCCCCCCATGACAGCGTCGAGAGATTTGAACGCCTCGGTGTTTCGGTTTTTCAGGAGCAGGCGAGATTTTTAGATACGACGCGGGTGGCGGCGGGGAATGTTGTCATTAAGGCGCGCCGCTTTGTTGTGGCCACCGGAAGTCGTCCGCATATTCCCGCCATTCCAGGATTGGCGGAGGTTGCTTATCTGACGAACGAGACCGTCTTCGATCTGGCGGATTGCCCGCAGCATTTGATCATTATCGGTGGCGGGGCTATCGGGATCGAGATGGCACAGGCCTTTCGCCGTTTCGGCGCCGGGGTTACGATCGTGGAGGCGGGAAAAATCCTGGCGCGTGAGGATACCGATGCGGTGAAAGTTATCCGCAACGAACTGCAACGCGCCGGTGTTACGGTGAAAGAAGGTTATTCTATCGCTGGCGTTCGTCGGCAAAATGGCGGGATCAGCCTCGATCTGACCGATAAGTCGGGTGAAAAATCAACCGTGGCAGGATCGCATCTTTTGATTGCGACCGGACGGCGCGCGACAGTGGAGGGGCTTGATCTTGCCAAGGCAGGGGTTGCCTTTACAGAGAAAGGGGTAAGGGTAGATGCGCGACTACGCACCAGCAATCCACGCGTCTATGCGGTGGGCGATGTATTGGGCGGACCGCAATTCACCCATCTGGCGGGACAGCAAGCCGGTTTCTTTGTGCGCTCGGCATTGTTCGGTTTGCCGGGTCGACGACGGGAGGCGGTCATGCCGCGCTGCCTTTATACCGATCCGGAGTTAGCGCAGGTCGGTCTGATCGAGATCGAAGCGGAAAAGCAAGGGCGCCAGGTGCGGGTAACAACCTGGCCGCTCGCCAAGAATGATCGTGCGATTGCAACCGAGGCAACGGCGGGGTTTGTGAAAATTATCGCCGATCGGCGCGGGCGCCTCATGGGCGTCACCATCGTTGCGCCCCATGCCGGGGAATTGATTTATACTTATAGCCTGGCGCTGAATAAAAAATTACGACTCAGTGCCCTGGCGGGGGCGGTGGCTCCCTATCCGACCTTGGCGGAGGCGGGCCGCCGGGCCGCCGGGGAGTTCTACACGGCGGCAGTGTTTGGGCGCTTGGCGCAACTATGGGTCCGCTTTCGGTCGCGAATAGGGTAAACTGCGACCCATGACTAAAATTGAAGATATCGACCTGCCTCCGGCCCGGCGTAGTTTGTCAGCGCGATTGCTGCTGCTGGCAATCGTCTATGTCATGTTGAGCGAGGTCTTGATCTATATTCCGTCGATCCACCGCTTTCGCGTTGAGTACTTGCAAAGCCGTTTGGCCGACGGGCATCTGGCGGTGTTGGCGTTGGACGCAAGTCCCGATCGCATGATTAATGACCGTTTATCCGATGAATTGCTGCGTCATGCGCGGTCGGATTTGGTGGTCTTGCATGGTTATGCTGCGCGAACGCTGATGCTGGAGCGACGCGATGCGGTGACTCCGACACCGTCCTATGTGGTTGATTTGCGATCTCTAGGTTTGGTCGAGGGCGTGATGCAAGCGCTCGACGATGTTTTTAGAACCGAAGCTCTATGGATCCGCGTGGTGGGGCCGTCGCCCAAAGATCCGCAGACATTGGTGGAATCGGTCATAACGACGGCCGATCTGCAAAAGGAAATACGCGCGTTCTCCCAGCGGATTCTGGGCTTGTCGATTCTGATCTCGGTCGTCACGGCGACGCTGATCTATGTCACGATACATGTCTTGATGGTACGGCCGATGCGGCGGCTGACCCGCAGCATGATCCAGTTTCGCGACGCACCGGAGGACACCAGTCAAATTTTGGTGCCGGAAAAGCGCGGTGACGAAATCGGTATTGCCCAGCGCGCCTTGGCCGAGATGCAGGATCGTTTGCGTCAAGCCTTGGCGCATCGGGCGCGGTTGGCCGCCTTGGGCACGGCCATGGCAAAGGTCAATCATGATTTGCGCAATATTTTGGCGACGGTGCAGCTTGTTGCCGACGGGTTGGTCAACAGCGGGGATTATAAGGCGGCAAAAATGGCGCCGCGACTGACCGGCGCCGTCGAGCGGGCGGAAAGATTGGTCGAACAGATCCTGGAGTTTGCCCGCGGAACCCCGGCGACCTTGCAGCGTAAACCCGCAAGACTTAAGAATATTATCGAGCGCGCCTATGGTGAATTGGCGTCTACCTTACGCGATCGCCTGGCCCTTGATAACCGTGTTTCTGATCAGGACATGGTGGCCGTCGATGTCAGCGAGGTTGGGCGAATTTTTGTCAACCTTGCCCGAAACGCCGCCGAGGCGGGAGCGACAACCTGGACGGTAAGCGCCGAAGCGGTCGGGCCCAAGACATTCGTTACCTGCCGTGATAATGGGCCGGGCATTCCGGTCGAGGCGCGGCAGAAATTATTCGAGCCGTTCTCCCGCAGCAGCAAGGCCGGCAGCATGGGTTTGGGCTTGGTTATCGCCCGCGACATTGCCCGGGCGCACGGCGGCGATCTTATGTTGGATTCGGATATGTCTTCGGGCGCGGTATTTAAAATCATCCTGCCGGCGGCGCTGACCACTTAATCTATCTGCAGCAGCAGCGATTTAAGATAGGCGCTTTCCGGCAGCAATGGATGGATCGGATGGTCGGGTCCGGCGCCGCCGATGCGGAGAATGCGCGCCGGGCGATCGGTATCGGCGATGCCATTGGCCACAACCTCGATAAACTCGGGCAAGCCGACATGATGCGAGCAACTGGCGATATGCAAAATACCCTTAGGGGCGACCAACTTGGCGGCGAGTCGCGCCAATTTGCGATAACCGCGCAGGGCCGTAGGCAAGTCTTTGCGGGTTTTAGCAAAGGCTGGCGGGTCGGCATTGACGATATCAAAGGTTTCACCCCGATCGGCGCGACTTTCCATATCGGCAAATGTTTCGCTGCGTTGGGCGGTAAATCTCTTTGCAAGCTGATTGGCTTCCGCCGCCTTCGTTGCCAAGGCCAGGGCCGCGTCGGAACGATCAACGCCGATCGCGTGTTTGGCGCCGCCCTTAAGCGCAGCAATCGCGAAACCGCCGCCATAACAATAATAATCGATGAGTGTAGCGCCTTGCGCCATGGCCGCCAGCGCGGCGCGATTAGGGCGTTGATCAAAAAACCAGCCGGTCTTTTGTCCGCCTAAGGCGTCGGCAAAATAACGAGTATCGTTTTCCATGAGCGGCAGATGATCCGGCGGTGGATCGCCGATCACCTCAACCTCGCGCTGCGTAAGTCCTTCCAAGAGACGCGCGGCGCTGTCGTTTCGTAAGATGAGGGTGCGCGGTGCTAAAGTTTCATGCAAGGCGTCGAGCAGCGGTTGCCGCAAGATATCCATCGCCGCGGTATTCTGTTGCACCACAAGAGTGTCGTCGTAACGGTCAATGACTAGGCCGGGTAAGCCATCCGCTTCGGCATGGATAAGGCGATAATACGGCCGGTCAAAAAGTTTTGTGCGCAGCGCCAAGGCGTGAGCGAGACGCTCCGCCAAAAAGGATTGATCGATACAAGTTGCGGAGTTCCGAGCCAAAAGCCGGGCTGAAATCAAAGGCGTCGAATTAAATGCCCAGACGCCCAAGTTCTGACCGCTGGCGCTCATGACCGTCACCGGCGCTCCAGCCGGCAAAGCCTTGGCGGCGGTATCCATCACCACTTCGTTGGAATAGATCCAAGGATGGCCATGGGCGGCGCGGCGATGACCGCCGGCGCGCAAAGATATATGCGGCCGGCTGGCCGGATCGTCTTTTAAATCAGGTTGAAACGTCACCGCGATGATCAGCCGCTTCCGGCCAAGGGCTTGGCGTAGGTTAAGGCCAAGTCCCATGGGAAAAAGATCCAGGTATCCTGACTAACCTCGGTGCCGTGTGAATCCGCAAGGTCGCGTCCGGCCGGTTTGACGTAAACCGAAGTGACATGGGCTTTCGGCAACATCTTTCGGATATGCCGCATGGTGACGCCGGTGTCGATCACGTCCTCAACCACCAGCCAACCATCGCCGTCGCCTTCGACACCTTTCAGGACCTTAAGCTCGCCCTGCTTTTGATGTTGGTAACTGACAATGCAGATGGTATCGATCAACCGGATGTCGAGTTCGCGCGCCATGATGGCGGCGGGGACCAGGCCGCCGCGGGTGACGGCGATAATGCCCTTCCAGGGTCCCAAGGTTTTCAGCCGCCGCGCCAAGGCGCGGCAATGGCGGTGCATTTCTTCCCACGATACGGGGAACTTCTCGAATTCTTCTTCGCTGTCAGTCACGTGGGCGCTCCTATCGCAATGAGCCAGAGGCTTCTGGCTCCTATCGCAATGAGCCAGAGGGCTTCTTACTAGCCTCTCTTGGCTCATCCGGCAACGCCGCGCGTTAGGATCGCTCCGACTTATATCGACATATCGTCGGGAGGGACCAAGAAACATCCGGCGATGCGCCAGTCTCCGTTGGACTGAGGCTCCATAATGTAAAGAGCGAGATGGTCCTTGCCTTCCTGGTCGACGACGGCTAGCCGCTGAACGGGCTTGCCTTCAATATCGATGATTTGCTGAAAAGCGACCTGCCGCGGCCGGTATACGGGCTTGTACCCGGTCCGCACCACGACCATAAAAATGTCGGGCGATTTATACTTGGCCTGCATCTCTGGCGTGGCAACGGCGAAGGCCGCCGGGCCGTTATCCTGAGCAAAGGCGGATAATTGTTCGACGACGACCTTATGAATGGCCTGCCGGTCAGCTTCGGGCAGAGCGTAAGGTTTGCTGAAATTATCTGCCGCGGTGGCGGTCCAGGATGCTGCTAAGAGCATGAGGCCGCTAAGAATGCCGAGTTTTTTCATCGAAGCGCTCCATAATTGTATCTTTAGAAAGATACGTAGAAGAACTGGCACCAGATGCCAGGGCCTCGATGAAAATTAAAAGGTGAAGGTTTAAACGCTCTCTTAACCTGCAGTATGGCAGCCAAGAGTTAACGCCAAGAAACTATCGTTAAGAAATTAACACCAAAGGGTTAGCGCCAAAGAGTTAACGAACGTAAACGTGGACTTCGTTCGTGTTAACCGCCGGGCTTGGCGTTTGGGTCATGGTAATCCGCGCCGAGGGCATGCCCATATTGGTTAGGGAGCGATAAACCCGTTCTGCTTGACGCTTGGCGTTATTAGAGTTCAGCGCGACCTGCGCCGCGGTGCCTTGCGCCGGAGAGACCGCAACCACCGTGAACATGGCATCGGGCTTGCGCTCCAAGGCTTGGCTGGCGGCGGTGTAAAGCGCTTGCTCGTAGCTGACGTCGTTGCGATCAAACCGGATCACCACCAAGGGACGCTGACCGACAACGGCGTTGGCTTGCGGCGAGCCGGGCGTCAGCGGGCTGACCGCACGATTGCCGAGGCTGGCGCCGTACATTTCGCCGTTCTTAATGGCCAAGGAAAGCGCCATCATGTTGCGCTGTTCGCCGCTGAGGTAAAGGGTTTGCCGGTTGATGTCCTGGCTGATGTCGAACAGCAAACGATCGACTTCGACCACGGTGCGGTTCACGTCATCTTCGAGTACGGCCAATTGGCGATGATCTTCTTCAATGGCGCCAGACAGGGTGTAGGCCGAACGAACGGATTCACGCACATAGGAGGCCTGGGCCGACGAAGCCGCCGCGGCCGTCGAGAGATTATTCATCCGGGCGATATCGGTGGAGAGACGATCCAGTTGCGCCTGCGCCTGATTCCATTGCTGGATCAGCTCGGGGTTGCCCGGGGTGGTGCCGGCTTGAAGGCGGGAATTAATCCCGGCCACCGCCGCATGGTAAGAATCCGTGGTCTGCACCGTTTCGGTTCGGATCTGGGCCAATTCGTTGTTTTGCGCCTGGACCTGGCCTTGAAGCGCGATCAAGTCGCTGCGGAGTTGGCCGATCTTCTGTCCGACAAAGGTGCCGGTGGGTGCGCCGGGAGTAGCGGTTGGAATAACCCGAGGCGCCGCGACGCCGGGACGGGCTGCGCCAACGGGCGTGCCGGCCGGATAGGGTTCGCCGCCGGTTGCGGCCGCCTGTGCGTTGCGATTTTCGACGTCAAGGCTTGGCCAGGCGCCTTCCGGCTCGGCGCAGGCCCCTAAGAGTCCGATGAAAACAAGGGCGAAAATGCCGCCAGTGGCGCGAGAAACGCGGAAATTCATCATGCGTCTAGTCCGTCACCCCTAAAACCGGCTGATGGCCGGTGGTTCCCCCTGGCGGTCGTTTGACCCCCTGTGCCACGCCGCGCCAACTCAAAAAAGTGAAAACTTTCCGTCGGTTGGCACAGGCCCAGCATAGTAACCGCCTCGAATCGCTGCGACAAGACGTAAAATCCGCGATATGCGGGCAAAACGCTTATCTTTGCTCTTATTCCAGGGGGCAGGTCTTGCCATGGGCGGCGGGGAAAGGCAAGCGCTGGAGCCAAAAACTATTAGAACTGCGGCAAAATTCCCTCATTACCGAGACATCCCTGCCACAGGTAGGAAAAAAATGAAGCCGAGCCAGGGAGGTGGCTGGGTAGCTGCGAGGGGCCGAAGCGCCACTTGGGCGAGGGCGCCCCACCAAGCACAAGCCCAAACAGGTGCTTTAGGATCGCCTAAGGGCGGATCTGGGGTGGCGGATAAAGTCTTTACCATTAGGGACGGCTTGGTTATGGTCCCTGCCCGGTCGATGTACATGCGTCGACGCGGATCTTAAGTCGACTTGGAGTGCGCCCGTAGCTCAGCTGGATAGAGCGTCTGACTACGGATCAGAAGGTCAGGAGTTCGAATCTTCTCGGGCGCGCCACTTTATCTAGGGTTTCATCCCCCTTGTCTTGTAAAGCGAGACCAAGATCCCACACAGGATGAGTCCCAGCGTAATGCCCAAGGAAAGTGCGGCGGGAAATTTTTGCCAGCCCAAGCCGTCGGCAATAAAAATCTTACTGCCAATAAAGACCAAAAGCACCGCCAAGGCCGGCTTCAGGTATTTGAAGCGATGCAGGATGGCGGCCAGGGCAAAGTAAAGGGCGCGCAAGCCCAAGATGGCGAAGATATTGCTGGTATAGACGATGTACGGATCGGTGGTCAGGGCGAAAATGGCCGGGACACTGTCGACCGCAAAGATGAGATCGACGAATTCAATGAGGATTAACGCCATAAGCAGCGGCGTGCCGTAAAGACGTGATTTCCCCGTCGCAGGATCGGGTCGACGCACCAAGAAGGCTTCGCCCTGCAGGTGGTTGGTAAAGCGGAATTTCCGCTGCAGCAGGGACAGCAGCCAGTTTTTACTGATATCCACCGGCTTCTCGCCCGCGGTCAGCATTTTAATCCCGGTGATGATCAAAAACACCGCGAAGAGATAAAGAACCCAGGAAAATTTCGCGACCAGGGTGGCGCCAAGCCCGATCATGATGGCGCGCAAAACAATGACGCCTAAAATGCCCCAGAATAGCACCCGATACTGAGAACTTGGCGGAATCGCCAGGGCGGTAAAAATCAGCGAGATCAGGAAAATATTATCCAGCGCCAGGGTTTTCTCGACCAAAAATCCCGTCAGGTAAATCTCGGCGCTGTCGGCGCCAAGCTCTTTCCAGATGAAACCGCCAAACAGCAGGGCGATGGCAATGTAAAATCCGCTTAAATAAAGGCTTTCGCGGACGCCGATGATTTTGGCGTCCCGGTGCAATATTCCAAGATCAAAGGCCAATAAACCCAGCACGACGATTAAAAAAGTAAGCCACATCCACACCGGTTTACCGAGGGCAAGATCAAACAGAAAATCCATGGTGATCAGATCAATCTCAGGGTGATAAAAGTAACGCCGATTTTCTTTACCACGAATGTCGGCATCTAGCTAGGCTGTGGCGGCCGCTTTGGTGCTGGTCGCGGGAACGCAGGCGGGCCTCGCGCATTCTCTATGCGCTAAGCGAAGGTGTTTGGAATTTTAAGGATCATACGGAAAGGACAAAACATGGCTGCTGCAAAAAACACGATCTGCATCTGGTACGACAAAGACGCCGAGGAGGCAGCCCGCTTCTATGCCAAGACGTTTCCGAACAGCAAGGTCGGGGCGATCCACACGGCGCCGGGCGACTATCCGTCGGGCAAGTCGGGCGATGTGCTGGTGGTGGAATTCACCGTCGCCGGCATTCCGTGCATCGGTCTTAACGGCGGACCGGTGTTCAAACAGACCGAAGCCTTCTCGTTTCAGATCGCCACCGACGATCAAGAGGAAACCGATCGTTACTGGAATGCAATCCTTGGCAACGGCGGCCAGGAAAGCGCCTGCGGCTGGTGCAAGGACAAGTGGGGCGTCTCGTGGCAGATCACGCCGCGCGTACTGACCGAGGCTATGGCCGCCGGCGGCGCCGAGGCCAAACGCGCCTTCGACGCCATGATGACAATGAAAAAAATCGACGTCGCGAAAATCGAGAAGGCGAGGAGGGGGTAACTAAAGAAGCGCCAGTTTTGTGACTTTGCGCCGGGAAGGTTTTTTTGGTGCAGCGATCAGCGGGGCGGTGAGTTTCTGATAAAGATCGAATAGATATTCGATCCGTTGCCTCTCGTTGGTAAACGGCTCTTTGCGATAGGCGCGGTCAACCGCCTTGTCCAGGGCTTGATGCGCTTTTAAAAGTGCGGGCGGCATGGTCAAGGGATCATAGAGATCGGCCAAGGTGCTGTTCGGAAACTGCGCTCGCGCATCCAACACGCCTTGCGCCAATTTTTTGATCTCTGCGGTCTGCTGCGGTGTCACGTTTTGCGGCCAGGGGAAGTTGTTGTAAACGAGAGAAGCAGAGTACTGGTAATCACTTTTAAGTCTTCCACAAACCTGACGCATCCACGCCATATGCATAAGAGAACTTAAAATTCCAAGATGGAAAATATTGGCGTTAGGAATTATCAAAGCGCTACCATTAGCGATAATTGTCTTTTCACAAAACCCTATAGGCAGATAAATTCTTCTTTCAGAAGAAACTTTAGGAATCAGCAAATAATCTGAGTCTGGCTGACGTATTTCACCAAAAAGTGTAGGAGTTGATGCTAATTGCACCGTTGGGAGTTTTTTGCTGCTTAATCTGAATTTTTTAACTGCTTCTATTCTGGCAAGGACGGGAGGGCAGGATTTTAAATCTTCTGGTTTGGCCTCCTTTAACCATAA
>CAYNIC010000011.1:0-68488 GCA_964397465.1 uncultured Rhodospirillales bacterium | reverse complement strand
GTTCATCTGGCCGTACACCAGGGCGCATTTTGATCCCGGACCATCCAGCTTGATAACGCCAGATTCGATCATTTCGTGATAAAGATCGTTGCCTTCGCGGGTCCGTTCGCCCACGCCGGCGAACACCGAATACCCACCGTGAGCCTTCGCGACGTTGTTGATCAGCTCCATGATGGTGACGGTCTTGCCGACACCCGCACCGCCGAACAGGCCGATCTTGCCGCCCTTGGCGTAAGGTGTCAGCAAGTCGATGACCTTAATACCGGTGACCAACTGTTCGGCCTCGGTCGATTGATCCATGAAGCTGGGGGCCGAGCGATGGATCGGCAGAGTCTTTTTGCTGTTGATCGGACCGCGCTCGTCGATCGGCTGACCGATGACGTTGACAATGCGGCCCAAGGTTTCCGGACCCACCGGCACATTGATCGGCGCGCCGGTGTCTTCGACGGCTTGCCCGCGAACCAGGCCTTCGGTTGCGTCCATGGCGATGCAGCGCACGGTGTTTTCGCCCAAGTGCTGCGCGACTTCCAAGACCAGCGGCTTACCTTCGTTGGTGGTGGTCAGCGCGTTCAAGATCGCCGGCAGCTCGCCATCGAATTGAACGTCGATCACCGCGCCCAAAACCTGGGTGATCTTGCCGGTCGTATTCTTCGACGTTTTGCTGGGTGCCATGGTTTTTCTCTCCTGTATCGGCGCTGCTAGAAGCGCCATTCCTTCTGTTGTTTAGACGGCTTCTGCGCCGGAGATAATTTCGATAAGCTCTTTGGTGATGCCCGCTTGACGCGCCCGGTTATAGCGAAGCGACAGATTGTTGATCATCTTGCCGGCGTTCCGTGTCGCATTGTCCATCGCCGTCATCCGCGCGCCTTGTTCCGAGGCGAAGGATTCCAGCATCGCCTTATACAGTTGAACACCCAGGTTACGAGGCAGCAAGGCGGTAAGGATCGCCTCCTCATCCGGTTCGTATTCATAAACCGAGGTGGCGGCGACAGCTGCAACCGCGCCGCCTTTTTTGCCCGTCTCTTCGGCAGGCGGTGCAAACGGGATCAGCTGCTGCGGCGTGGTGACCTGCGTCAACGCCGAGACGAATTTGTTGTAGACGACCGTGCAAGTATCGAACTGCCCGGCGTCGAACATGGCGCGAATTTCTTCGGCGATCGCCGATGCTGCGGCAAAGCTGGGTGCTGGCTTCGAGACTTCTTCCTTGGAGGCCACAAACAGCCGGCCTAAATCGCGGCGCAGAATCTGACCCGCCTTGCGGCCGATGCCATAGATCTGAACTTTCTGCCCGGCGCCTTCCAATTCGCGCACCCGGCGCCGCGTCCACCGCACGATGGTGCTGTTGAAGCCGCCGCACAAACCGCGATCAGAGGTGATGAGAACCAAAAGATGCGTATCGCTTTTACCGGTGCCGGCCAAAAGCTTCGGCGCACCCGCCGCACCTTTCAATCCACCAGCCAGCGAGCCCAGCATCCGCTCCATCCGGGTTGCATAAGGACGCGCCGCCTCGGCCAAGTCCTGCGCCCGGCGCAGCTTGGCCGCCGACACCATCTTCATCGCCGAGGTGATCCGCCGCGTCGACTTGGTGGTTTTGATCCGGTTGCGCAGGTCCTTCAGACTCATCGGCTGATCTCTTCCTCTACCGGTTACGCGAAGGCTTGGGTAAAGCGATCAAGCGCGGCCTTAAGCTTGGCTTCCGTATCCGCCGCCAACTCGCCCGAGGTGCGGATGGCATCCAGAATGCCCTTGTGCTCGGCCCGGATGGAATCCAGCAGCTGCTTTTCAAAGCGGCCCACCGCATTCACGGGAATCCCGTCCAGATATCCGCGCACACCGGCGAAGATCGACACCACCTGCTCTTCGAACGGCAGCGGCTGATATTGACCTTGCTTCAGCAACTCCGTCAGACGCGCACCGCGGGCCAACTGCTTCTGCGTCACCGGATCCAAGTCCGAAGCGAACTGCGAGAAGGCTTCCAATTCACGGTACTGCGCCAGCTCGAGCTTGATCGAGCCCGCGACCTTCTTCATCGCCTTGGTCTGCGCCGCCGATCCGACGCGGCTAATCGACAGGCCGACGTTAATGGCCGGACGGATGCCTTTATAGAACAACTCGGTTTCCAAAAAGATCTGACCGTCGGTGATCGAAATCACGTTGGTCGGAATGTAGGCGGACACGTCGTTGGCCTGGGTTTCGATGACCGGCAAAGCCGTCAGCGAGCCGCCGCCCAACTTGTCGTTCATCTTCGCCGCGCGTTCAAGCAGACGCGAATGCAAGTAAAACACGTCGCCCGGATAGGCTTCACGGCCCGGTGGGCGGCGCAGCAACAGCGACATCTGACGATAGGCAACCGCCTGTTTGGACAGATCGTCATAGATGATGACGGCGTGCATGCCGTTGTCGCGGAACCATTCGCCGATAGTGCAGCCGGCATAAGGCGCCAAGAACTGCAGCGGCGCGGGCTCGGAAGCGGAAGCGGCCACAACCACGGTATATTCCAAGGCGCCGTAATCGGCCAAGGTCTTCACCACCTGTGCCACGGTCGAGCGTTTTTGTCCGACCGCCACATAAATGCAGTAGAGCTTTTTCTTTTCGTCCGAACCGGCGTTGATTTGCTTTTGATTCAGGATCGCATCGATCGCCACCGCGGTCTTGCCGGTTTGACGGTCGCCGATGATCAACTCGCGTTGGCCGCGGCCGACCGGCACCAGGGCGTCCAGCGCCTTGAGGCCAGTTTGCACCGGCTCATGAACCGAACGGCGCGGAATAATGCCGGGGGCTTTGACTTCGACCCGGCGGCGGTCGGCGCCCTGAATCGGACCCTTGCCATCGATCGGATTGCCTAAGGCATCAACCACGCGGCCCAGCAAGCCTTTGCCGACGGGAACGTCGACGATGCTTTTGGTGCGCTTGACCGTGTCGCCTTCCTTAATGTCGCGATCGTCGCCGAAGATAACGATACCGACGTTATCGGCTTCAAGGTTAAGGGCCATGCCCTTAATCCCGCCCGGGAACTCGACCATTTCACCGGCTTGCACATTATCAAGGCCGTAAACGCGGGCGACACCGTCACCCACAGAGAGCACTTGTCCCACCTCAGCGACGTCAGCTTCATTACCGAAGCTGGCAATCTGTTCCTTGAGGATGGCGGAGATTTCAGCGGCCCGAATGTCCATCAGCCGTTCCCTTTCATCGCGCGTTCGAGTCTTTGCAGTTTCGACTTCAGCGAACCGTCGACCATTCGACTGCCCACCTTAACGATCAGCCCGCCAAGAATGGCGGGGTCGACAGTTTCCGTCACCGTTACGGCGCGGCCGACTGCCTGTTTCAAGCTGGCCGTTACCATAGCGCGTTGCGCGTCGGAGAGCGGCTTTGCTGTTGTTACTTCAGCGGTTTCTTCACCGCGAGCCTCGGCCAATTTGGCCAGAAATCCGTTGATCGTCGCATTCAGGGTACCCAAGCGACGGTTCCGGGCCAGAAGGCCCAAAAAATTCCGGGTCAGGTCGTGGGCCTTGGCCCGTACCGCCAAGGCATCCACCGCCTTGGCTTGGTCGGCCCGGGAAATCATCGGGCTTGCGACCAGGCGTCGCAGATCCTCGCTTGTCCCCAAAGCTGCCTTTAAGGCCTTAAGATCCGCAGCCACAGCGTCCAGGACCTTACGGTCACCCGCAAGATCGAATAATGCCGCCGCATATCGGCGCGCTATAGCGTTTGAACCCGAGCCTTCGGCAGCCACGTCCGACTTATCCCCACATTTGGTGTCTTTGGGCCTGAAAGCGGCACAACGCCCCAAAAAAAACGGCGAGACGCCAAGGCAAAGCGCCTGCAATCGACCCAGTTGGGCGGTGTCTAACACGGTCGGCGCAACCTCGCAACCCGCCTTAACGCGGCAAAATGAAGTTCCGTGATCACGACCCAGATCAGAGCCCAGATCAAAGCCGAGATTGGAGTTGGGGTGACGACCTCTTTAAAGGCTGCTAGGGTCGGCACACGCGAGGCCGACCGAGAGGGGATGCGGCCTTAAGATGAGGGGAAAAAATCATGTTTACTTTATTACGCGCTGCGGTCGCACCGGCGACTTTGGCTTTATCTATCGGCGCCTTCAGCATCTCTATGAGTGCCGGCGCCCAGGACTATACACTTCGTATTCTGCACACCAATGACGTTCACGCGCGGGTGGACCAAGTCACGCGCTCGGGCAGCTACTGCACACCGAAGGACGCGACCGACAAAAAATGCTTTGGCGGTTATGCGCGGATCTATTCCAAGATTCAGGAACTTCGCGCCAGCGCCCCCAACGTCTTGGTGCTGGATGCCGGCGATCGCTTCCAAGGATCGCTCTTCTATACCAAGGCCAAAGGCGACGCCCTCAAGCCGTTCGTCAATCGTATGGGCTATGACGCCATCATCTTCGGCAACCACGAGTTTGACGACGGTGTGCCTGAAATTGCCAAGTTTTTTGACGGGTTGCAGCCGCCGCTCCTGACCGCCAACGTCAATGTCGATCAAGAACCCTCCCTGCAACGGCGGTTTGCGCCCAGCATGGTGATCGAGGTCGGCGGCCAATCCATTGGTGTCATCGGCTTGGTCACGCCCGATACGCCAACCCTGGCCAGCCCGGGTAAGGTGAAGTTCTTGCCGCTGAAGCAGACCTTGCAAGCCGAGGTCAATAAAATGAAGGCGGCCAAGATCAACAAGATCATCGTGCTGTCCCATATCGGCGAAGCCGAGGACGAAAAATTGGCGAAGACGGTCGACGGCGTCGACATTTTCGTCGGCGGCCACAGCCACACGCTATTGTCGAATACCGATGCGGCGGCGGAAGGCAAATATCCGATCGTGGTCAAGCAACCATCGGGCGCCCCATCGCTGATCGTGCAGGCTTATTACGCCAGCATCTTCCTGGGTCACTTGGATGCGACCTTCGACAACAACGGCGTGCTGACGAAATGGGAAGGCAACCCGATCTTGCTGGATTCATCCGTTCCTCAAGATGCCGCCGTCCAGGCCATGGTCAACGAGATGGCGAAGCCCTTGGCCGAGCTGCGCACCCAGGCCGTCGGCGAAGCCAAGGTCGAGCTGAACGGTGATCGCGCCGTTTGCCGTCACGTCGAATGCAATCTCGGCAATTTGATCGCCGACAGTTTGCTGTGGAAGACCAAGAACGAAGGCACGCAAGTCGCCATCCAAAACGGCGGCGGCATCCGCACCAGCATTCCCAAAGGTCAGATTACTTTTGGCAACGTGCTGGAGGTTCTTCCGTTCTCCAATACTGTCTCGACTTTCAAACTAACGGGTGCCGAGTTGTGGGCCGCGTTGGAAAACGGCGTCAGCAAGGCTGAGGATGCCAAGAACGAAGGCACCGGACGTTTCGCCCAGGTTGCCGGCGCCCGCTATACCTGGTCGGCCAAACAGCCCGCCGGCAAGCGCATCACCAAGGTGGAGATCCGCCAAGCCGACGGCAGCTACAAACCGCTCGACACCAAAGCCAGCTATCGCATTGTCACCAATGATTTCGTTCGCACTGGTGGTGACGGTTACGCCATGTTCAAGACCAAGGCGACCGACGTTCGCGACGGCGGCGCCAATCTTGAAGACGTGCTGCGCGATTACATCAAATCGCAGCAAGGCGGCGCGGTCGAGCCCAAGGTCGAAGGGCGGATCACAAGAGCCGACTAGGCTTATACTGATGGCATGACTAAAGGGCACCGCAACCACGGTGCCTTTTTGTTACTGCGAAGTTATCACCTCTTAAAAACGCTTTTCTTGATCTTATAATTTATAGTAGCATACTATAATATTTTACTCGATATACGTTTGTTAATGGCAAGTGCATTGTCAAGGGGTCAGGATGAGAACAGCTTTTCGCTCCGCTACACCCGACATCGACATGACAAAACGTCTTCAGCGGCGGATGTTGATTACTTTTGTATATTTAATCGCGCTTGTTTTTCTCGCACGTCCCGGCTTAGCAGCGACACCGATGGAAGAGGCCTATGCTGCTTCTCAACGGGGTGATTTCCAAACCGCTGTCTCCATTTGGCGAACCTTGGCGCAAACAAGTGATGCCATGGCGCAGTATAATCTTGGCCGTGCCTACAGCAATGGCGAAGGTGTGCCACAAGATTATAACGAAGCCATCCGATGGTACACCCTGGCCGCCGAAACAGGAAACGTAATGGCGCAGAGCAATCTGGGGGTGCTATACAAAAACGGGACCGGTGTTCCCCAAGATTATCGGGAAGCTTTGAAGTGGTTTCGCCTGGCCGCCTTATGGGGTAATCCCGACGCTCAATTCCAGGTCGCCCAGATGCATTGGCTGGGCCAAGGCACGCCCAAAAACTATGTAGAGGCGCGGAAATGGTTTTTGTTGTCCGCAAAGCAGAGCGACGCCCAGGCACAAAATAATCTCGGCGTGATCTATCGTGATGGCTATGGTGTTAAATCCAATCTCGCCCGTGCCTATATGTGGTTCAGTCTTAGCGCCGATAAAGATTCTAATGCAGCGAAAAATTACCCAGCTTTAAAGCAGCGGCTTTCGCCGTCGCAACTTGCTGAAGCTAACATCATGCTGCTGAAGTGCCGCCATCCCGACTATCAAGACTGCGGGGAATGAGCTCATGAAAAGGAGAATGGCCTATCGGTTGACCGTGATAATTCTGGGGGGATTCATTTTTGCCGCCCCTGCAGCGACTGGCCCTTTGCAAGACGGCAAAGCCGCTTACGACCGCAAAGATTATGCCACGGCACTTTCCATTCTCAAGCCCTTGGCTGAAGGTGGCATGGATCAAGCTTCAATTACCTTGGGCACGATGTATTATCGAGGCGAAGGTGTGACGCGGGATCATGCTGCAGCCGCCAAGTGGTTCAGTCTCGCCAACAAACAAGCCCATCATCCTACCGTGCAGGTTACGATCGGCGTTATTTATCGCCAAGGTGACGGCGTCGTGCCGAATTATCAAGAAGCACGAAAATGGTTTAAGCTGGCGGCGGTGCAAGGATATGCCTTGGGACAAATACAACTTGGCTTGTTGTATTCTGCCGCAAAGGGCGTTCCTCGCGATGATGTTCGCACCTATATGTGGACCTCGATAGCCAGCGAAACGGCAACCAATTCTGATATTGCCAATCTGGCACAGAAAATTCTCACCGCTACGGAGTCAGACTTAACGCCTCAGCAAGTCAGTGAAGCCAAGGCCATGGCCGAAAAGTGCCGCGAATCCACCTATCGTGACTGCGGAGAGTAAGACCAAGGTCGAAGGGCGGATCACAAGAGCCGACTAGACCTTCGATGATCGGCTAAACAACAAACGGGCATCCTTTAAGGGTGCCCGTTTGTTTATTCCCCTCATCGTGAAAAATTTAGCGCGCAACAATGTTTCGTTTCCACAACAAAGCCGCTTCGCCTTTAAACGTCCGTTAGACAAGAATTTCCTGATTATTCAAATAGATCACCCTTGCTGAACCGTTTTATTTACTCTAATTTTATCTAATACTGTTAGTTTGCTTTTTTCCCTTACAAAGCGCATGTTTTAAGAGATATGAATGAACTTTGGGTGCTGGTTTTATTGAATTAAGCCGGTGCCCTGACGAGGTGGGCATGCTCCTGAGGCTCTCTATCCGTGGACTGGTCCTGTGCGGCATCGGCGCTTTTGCGTTGATGATCAGCCTTGCGTCCGCCGGTAGAGCTGCGGACAATTTGGATCAGCTTTTGGGCCTCACTCAGCCGACGCCCCGGGATCACAAGCCGCCGTCTCTACGGCCCGCGCCGACCCCGACCCAGGATGAAACCGTCCGTCCGGCACGCGGCGATTTGAAGACCAATCAGTCGTCCAACAACAATCAGATGGATTTTAACAAGCCGCCTTAACCTATCGGCGGCGCCGATATCTCGGCAACCTCACCTCAACACTACCCCTCCCTGCGCCATGAGATTAACCGTCCAAGACGGATGAATCTCGCCTATACTCCGCCGCCATGCGCGCGCCAGACCACGTCCCTTCCCCTGATATATCTTTGCCCGATGCACCTGTCTTGGTGGCCTCGGCGCGGGATGCCGTGCTGTTATCTTCCGACGGAACGATCGAAGCCCTCAGCCATGGCGACGCCGCATTAAGAGTTGATGCCGGCCTCGTCCCCATTCTATGCCACCGCCTGGCGACAGCCCGGCGGTTGGGGATCGACAGTTTTCCCGCGCTTGATGTTTTGGAACTCTTCGCCTTCGTGCGTCCCGCCAACTTCGCCTTGTCGACACCGCGGGGATTGGCCATGGCGATGAAGCAGCCGCCGCCGTCGACGCCTGCACGCGAAGCCTTAAGCTTGATCGAGATTACGCGCCTGCTCTTAACCGAATTGGCGCAAACTCACTCCTTTGCCGAGCGGCGCGACATGATCGATCTTGCCGCCGCCATGGAGCGCGGCGGGTGGAGTTGGGGACCCTGGGTCCTTCAAGCGCTGGATCACGGCCGGGTGAAATCTTCACCCGCCGATGCAGCACCGTCGGGACATGTCTCCGGATTTGAAGTATGGCGCCGTCTGCCCGAGATCGCCGAGCACGAACCGCCCCCGCCGCCCGGACAGATCGGTGTTTCCCCGATCGAGGCCACGCGGCGCCTGGCCGAGCTGCTGGGCAAGGATGCGGAGGTGCGTGCGCCGCAAGCCGACTACGCCGCAGCGTTAAGCGCCGCGTTTCAACCGCCGCCGGCCCTGGCGGCACCGACGGTGATCCTGGCCGAAGCCGGCACCGGTGTCGGCAAGACCTTGGGCTATATCGCCCCCGCCAGTCTGTGGGCGGAGAAGAACGACGGCACAGTGTGGCTGTCGACCTTTACCCGCAACCTGCAACACCAATTGGATAGCGAGCTTGATCGGCTTTACCCCGATCCGGTGGAAAAATCCTTGCGCGCCGTGGTGCGCAAGGGCCGAGAGAATTATCTGTGCCTGCTGAATTTGGAAGAGGCGGTGCGCGGATTGATCTCGCTTGGACCCGGCGGCCGCGTCTCCGATGCGGTGGCTTTGGGTCTTATCACCCGCTGGGCCGGCGCGACGCGCAACGGTGATTTGATCGGCGGTGATTTTCCCGGATGGTTGGTGCATCTCTTGGGAACACGGCGCAGCCTTAGCCTGGCCGATCGACGCGGCGAATGCATCCACGCCGCCTGCCCGCACTATAATAAGTGTTTCATCGAGCGCACCATCCGCAGGGCCGCCCGGGCGAAACTGGTGGTGGCGAACCATGCCCTCACCTTGATCAGTGCGACGCGCGGCGAAGACGGTCAATTGCCGACACGGATCGTGTTCGATGAAGGTCATCATTTGTTTGATGCCGCCGATAGCGCCTTCTCGGCCGCGCTCTCCGGAATCGAAGCCGCCGAACTTCGCCGCTGGTTGTTGGGTGCCGAGGGTGGACGGGGCCGTGCCCGCGGCTTGAAGCGCCGCGCCGAAGATCTTGCCGCCGGCAATACCGCGGCGGAGGTGGCGTTGAGCAATGCGCTGGACTCCGCCCGCGCGCTTCCCGGTGACGGGTGGATCAAACGCCTGGCCGACGATGCACCGCGCGGACCGACCGAAGTATTCCTGGCGCATATTCGCACCCAGGTTTACGCCCGGGTCGCCGATCGGGATGGTCCTTATGGCCTCGAAGCGCCCACCACCGATCCGGTTGACGGCCTGCTGGAGGCGGCGACGGCGCTTGATCTTGCCTTGGCGCGGTTGGAGGAACCTTTGACCCAGCTTCGCACCGCCATCGCCGCGCGGCTGACCGGCAGCGAGGCCGGCGAGATCGACGTCGCGACCCGCATCCGCATCGAAGCGGTGGTGCGCGGGCTTAGCCACCGAGCCCTTGCCCCCATCGCCGCCTGGCGATCGATGCTCAAAAGTCTGCGCAGCGAAACGCCGCCCGAGTTCGTCGATTGGTGCGCGGTCGACCGGATCGAGGGCCGCGACATCGACATCGGTCTTTACCGTCATTGGCGCGATCCGATGCAGCCCTTCGCCCAGGCGATCGAAGCCGGCGTCCATGGCGGGGTGATTACCTCGGCGACCTTGGCCGATCGCACCGGCCGCGTTGATGAAGATTGGATCGCCGCCGAGGCGCGTACCGGCACGCGGCATCTCGCCAGGCCGGCCTTGCTGGTTCGCGTGCCCTCACCCTTTGATTATCCCCGTCAAACCCGGGTGCTGATCGTGAAAAACATCGATGGCAAGGATCCGGGACAGATGGCGGCGGCCTATCGCGCCCTGTTCGAAGCCTCCCACGGCGGCGGGCTTGGCCTGTTCACCGCCATCAGCCGACTGCGCGAGGTACAAGCGCGGATCGCAGCGCCGTTGGAGGCAGCAAATATTCCCCTCTACGCGCAACACGTCGACGGCGTCGACACCGCCACCTTGATCGATATTTTCCGTGCCGAGGAAGACGCCTGTCTACTCGGGACCGATGCGGTGCGCGACGGCGTCGATGTACCGGGGCGTTCCTTGCGTCTGGTGGTGTTCGACCGGGTGCCGTGGCCGCGGCCGGATATTTTGTACAAGGCGCGGGCCGAGGTTTTTCCCGGCGGCAAGGCGGCCTATGCCGATATGCTGACCCGGCTGCGACTGCGCCAAGCCTTCGGGCGGTTGATCCGCCGCACCACCGATCGCGGTGTGTTTGTGTTGCTTGATTCACGGCTGCCCAGCCGCCTTACCACCGCCTTTCCCGAAGGCGTTGCGATCTCGCGGCTTGGGTTGGCCGAGGCGGTCACCGCCGTGCGGGAATTTTTTGTGCACGAGCGAGCGCCACATGAGACATCATCGATCGAGGACAAGACATGAAACCGCAACCACTGATCGCCGTCAAAGACGTTCCCGCCAGCAGCCGCTGGTATCAAAAACTTCTCGGCTGCATCAGCGGTCATGGCGGGGATGAGTACGAACAACTGATCGATCCGGCAACCGGCGAGATGATCCTGCAGCTCCATCATTGGGGTGATCACGATCATCCCAATTTGGGCGATCCCGATGCGGCGCCCCACGGCTATGGCGTTTTGTTGTGGTTTCACACCGACGCTATCGATGCGGTGATCAAACGCGCCAAGGGATTGAAGATCGAGATCATCGAGGAACGCCGCTTTAACCCCAATGCCGGCCACCATGAGTGCTGGCTGCGTGATCCCGACGGCTATGTGGTGGTGATTGTCGGCTCGTAACGTAAAAACCAAGTATTTCCGAGGTATTTACGTCGCTAAAATTAGCGTATGGCCACGCTATTTTTCTTCAGAAAAAATAATTGGTTAATAAAACGTCGCCCGACTATTTTTATTGCTCAACGTAATCATGAGCTTACGATCTTTGCTTGTGGACCCGATCATGCAGTGCCTATAATGCTGCGTATTCTAGATCGGATATCATACGGCCGAGGCGCCCTTAAACGCGCGATATGGCCTAGAAAAAAAGTAACTGCACTTAAAAAAATACCGGGAAACGGGGACAACCGTTTACTGCGGGAGGGAGTTACGATGAACGTATTTATCAAATACCACGGAAAAACAGTTGGCCCTTATGGGGTCGGCGGTTTTCAAACCCTCAACAGCACGATGCGACGCGATGTGAAGGATCTTGTGTTGAAAGCAGCACAGGAAAAGGGCCAGTTGCCCCATGACATTATTCCGTCGGAAGTGATGTTTGTGTTTGAGGCGGCGCAAAGCCCGACCTACGCGACGTGTTAGCGCCGGGTTGACCTGAGACGCCGGTTAAATCCGCGCAGTGATGGGAGCGACCGTCACTTCGCGCGGATGGCTTTCAATTTCGGTAAAAACTGTTGACCAGTTATCCGCAACCACACAATGCGCTAAAAATGATTTCTAGGCAGAAGATACTGAAAAGTCAGGTGTTTTTAAAACTATTTAAAATTATATATATTTAATGATACCCTTTTAAATAGAAATAAAAGGGAAGCATAACCTAATGAGCAATACAAACAACGCCAGAATGCTCATTGCGCTCCATGACCTTGGCTACAACTTTGATTTTGAGCATGCGGGTCAAGGGCGCGTTTATATATCTGTATCTGATAAGACTCAAAAGCCTCTCTTCGCATATGAAGACAGTAAAAGTTTTGGTGAACAACTTAGCTCACTTCTTGTGGCGGAGGGATTCGATCCCAACCAAATTATAAAAAATAATGGAAAGATCAAACAATGAAATGTGTGAAAGTTACTATTCCAGACTACCCACCAAAATTCTATTCATATCCATTTACGAATTTGAGCAATAAAGATCTTTGCAGCGACGCCTTAAAGAACGCTCGAGACGATAAACCTTGGGGTGAAAATATAGATTATTCAAAATTAAAATCTGAAGTTGCTTCTGCAGAAGAGTGCCTAAAGTATGATGTCTAGATTTGGAAGAGGGCTTTTTCGTTTATGGCTGATAATTAGTGCAATATGGGTTTCGCTGGTAGCTTGGCTGGTATTAACCGAATTGAAATCGGAATATACTAATAATATAAGGCGTTCTGCAGAAGCAGATCGCGAAATATCTTTTCTACAATCAGAGACAGACTCTCTGCCTGAACCGGAAGTAGGAAAGTATTATAGAACTAAATGCCGCACTGAGCCTATCTTCTATTTTATGGAGAACGGCTGGATAGATCTTAATCAAATACAAGAATCAAATTTTCCCCCACCAGAACGACAAACGGAGAAACAAAATCCGTCATCCCAAACTAAGTTTGACTTTGAAAAATTATCTGATGAACAGCTGGAAGCTATAGTGGAAGCTTTTAAACGAGAAGCTTGGGTTACTATTGTTGATTTTAGGTCATTATCTATTCAAGATGCTAGAAATATTCTGAATAAGAATCTGGCAGAAAAATCAAGACAGATCATAGATCTTCCTTGCGGCCGTAACCCTGCAGAAATCTACAAATCTAAAGTAAGCCGGTTAGACAAAATTGATGCCGCAAAAAACCATGCCAAAGAATATCGATCTATAGCTGACAAAAGTTTATTATTTATCCTGGGTATGTTTATCATTCCCCCAACGATTATCTTTATATTTGGATGGTCAATACTCTGGGCGATTCGTGGCTTTCAAACGACAAATTAATTGAACCGTATAGACCTATTTGCAGAGCTGATGGGAGTGACAATCACATCGCGTAGATGGTCCTTTAGCTGCGATGAAAACTGTTGATCAGTGATCCGCACCTGCAACAGGCGCGCTGCGGCGCTTATACCTTGACGATAACTTCGGGTATTTTCGGATCGTGGGGATTGTAATCGCCCTGCGGTGAAAAGCGTTTATCCAACACCCTTACGCCCAAAATGCGATCGAGATGGAAAGTCTTCCACCCCACCGTCTCGCCAGCATCACTGGCGCCGTTGACTTGATAGACGCTGAGCACCAGCTCGCCACTGCTGGTGCGCCCCAAAATATGCGGCGCCACCACCCGGCGCCCCGGCGGATAATCGATCTCGAGATAGCGGCCCGCGGTGACGGCGGATTGAATAAGCCTCAGATTCTCGTTGATGATTTTTCTCAGATCCGTCGTCAAGATCGAATACGCCCTTGATTGATCCACATTGCCCTTGGAGATGACATCCAAGTCGTTAAGGATGTCATGTACCGTAACGTTCTCGTTCAAGAATGTCCCGATATATTCATAGGTGCGGTTGATATACTGGGCGCAGATCGCGCCATTGTCGCCGGTTTTCATCAGCTGATTTATATTTTGGATCGTCTCCGCCTCGGGCAGGATGTTTTTCAAGCCGCGAATGATCAGATGAATTCGGCTGGAGTTGTTAATGTCCAGTTTCATGAATTTATCCGAGGCGTCCTCCATCCTGGTGACATATCGCTCTATCATGTCTTTCAGGGTCAAGAGGTTGAGCCATTTTTCATCGATGGCCTGGTCCCGGGAAAGAAGGCTTGTCGCCACCAGATAATTGAATATTTCCAGCAGCAGCTTTTGCGCAAAGGACGCGATTTCCTGTTTCTCGTTGATAGAGTCCAGCGCCTTCTGCTCTTGCTGATGCTTGATGTTCTTCTCGGCGACCTGCAGATGGGCGTGGGATGCCCTCAGCGTTCCGACATAGGCGATCACCGCGCCGCCCAGCGCGATCAAACCGACGATCAGCGGCTGATAGGGAATGATCTCGCCGGCATGGATAACAACACCGGCGCAGAAGCCGATGATGATTAAGCACAGACTGCCGATAATCAGTTCGAGATAATTTAGCGTCATGAGACGAAAATCCCTTCCGCGCAATGCTACTTAAGCGGGCTGAGGCTGGCAAAGGGTTTATTGCTGAAGGGCACCGGCGGATAGTCGATCTCAGGACATTGACACGACGTATGGCGGTGCTGATGTTTATATCATCTGTTATCTTAAATTTTTGAAATTTTCCTTATAACTTTTGAGCTCCAAATCAATTTCTTTAAGTGCTAATGCCTCGCCTTCAAAAGAACGCTTAAAAATAAGCGACAAGCGATTGGCAAACTGAGAAGTTAGGCCTATTACCTTTATACTTTTGTATATTTCGTTTTGTCCAACTCCAGGTAATTCAGCTTTTGCGTTGCTTTTTTCTATTTTAATGAAATCAAAAAATGGCGGCAAAACACGTATATGTTTCTTCTCGTGCAAGAACTGGACTATATGCCCGTGAGCGATTCTGTTTCGAATTTCAGGTACTTCCTTTTTAATTTTATTAAAAACTGACTCCCATTCTTTATACACTTTTTTTGAATTTTCTTCGGAAGGAAAAAGCACTTCACCAAGTGTTTGAATTACCGTCATTTGCGTTTGAAAATTTCGAATAGAAAAGTAAAGTGCAAACGCCAATTTTTCTCTACTTCCTGTTAAAAGAACATTTAGTAAGCCAGCAAAGCTAGTCTCCATTTCCGCCCATACACCTAATAAAGATATAATGAGATTTTGAAGTGCTTTATGGTCTTCTATAAGTTGATTATATTCTTTTTCAATTTTTTGATGCTGTTCGAGTAACTCTTTTGTAGATTTAGGGCGAAGCGCCTCTATCATCTGAGGCGATAGTGGAAATCGATCATAAAAGTCTTTAATTTCCGGATCGTCTTTTTCCAGAAATTCCATAGTAGCCTCTGGTAATTTATGTTCAAATAACCCTGTTACAATTCCTTTTTTATCTCGCTGTACGTAAGGCATAACTCCCTCTCATACGTTACTTCCCATGTGCATAACCCCAATAGAGCTCGCGGGCGCGGCGGAACAGCGGTCCCGGCTGCAGGCTGCGATCGTTCATCCGCGTCACCGGCATGACCTTGGCATAGTTGCCGGTGGAGAAAACTTCGGACGCGCGATCAAGCTCTGACGGGTCAACTACCCGTTCCTCAACCTTCACGCCATCAGCGCGCAACAGCGATAACACGCGGCGCCGCGTGACGCCATTCAGGAAAGTGCCGTTGGCCGCCGGCGTCACCACCACCCCGTCCTGCACGAAGAAAATATTCGATGAAGCGAATTCGGCGATCTTGCCGGCGGGATCCAATACCACGCCGTTGTCAAAGCCGCGTTCCTTTGCCCAGCGCACCGCGCGACCCAGATTGGGATAATGACAAGACGCTTTGGCTTCCGAAGGCGCCGCTTCGGGCGGCGGGCGCCGCATCGGTGTGACAATTGCGGAAAATCCGGTCGGCGCCGGCAAGGGATCCTCCCACATCACCAGGGCGAATTTGGTGGTGGCGGGATCGGGCGCCAGCATCCCGTCCTCGGCAAAGAACATCGGCCGGATATAGAGCGGGGTGTTCGGCGCAAATCTTTTGATGCCGTCCCGCGCCAGATCTTCGATCGCCGTCGCGGTCAGGGTCGGCGCCAAGCCCAACACCGATGCCGAATTGACGACCCGATGGCAATGAAGATCAAGATCGGGCGCCACGCCGTCGAAGGCCCGCGCGCCGTCGAACACCACCGATCCCAACCACACCGCATGGGTCATAGCATGCATCAGCGGCGGATTGCCCGCGATCCACCGGCCATCGACGAAGGTCTGACAATTATCCTCGTTACTTAGACTCTTCGCCATGGCGGATCTTTCTTTAAAGGTGGCGACCGATCCTAGGCCGGCTACGCAACCGGCGCCAGCTAGTCGCCTCCGAAATGGGATTCAGAAAGATTCATTGAAGATTCGGGGGCGATTCAAGGATTCCTAATCGACAGCAATCTCGACTCTTCATACCCAAGTTAGGAGAAGAGTCGGACTCCGGCATTTAAGGAATGGAATCTTGCGACAGGAATCGCGGAATCAATCGGCGCTAAGACTATTGGCTGGCCCAGATAATCCGCGCGATCCACAGCACGTCGTCGCTGTCCAGGCTGCGATCGGGGAAATCGGTGTTGAGCGAATGCAGATCGATCTTCTTGGCCGACCGGCGGCTGAGCACCTTGGCCATCACCTCGCCCTCGACGGTCTTCAGCACCACCCGGTCGTTGCGGCGGATCTGCGCCTGGGGCGAGACCACAACCACGTCGCCGTCGCGATAAACCGGCATCATGCTGTCGCCGTTGATCTCCAGCGCATAAACGTGAGGATCGCCGACATCGGGGAACTCCACCTCGTCCCAGCCCTTGCCCGCGGGATAACCGGCGTCGTCGAAGTAACCGGCCTGACCCGCTTGGGTATAGCCGATGACCGGGATCCGCTGGGTTACCGAGGTGCCGGGAGTCTCGCTCATCAATGAGACGAATTCGTTCATGCCGGCGCCGGTGGCCGACAGAATCTTCGCCAGGCTTTCCGTCGTCGGCCAACGCGGCTTGCCATCCCGGGCAACCCGTTTTGATTTGTTAAAGGTGGTGGGATCCAATCCTGACTTTCGAGCCAAGCCCGAGGGCGACAAATTATGTGTCGCAGCCAAACGGTCAATCCCCCGCCATATATCCGCATGTCTCAACATGGGAACACCTTCACAATTCAGGTGAAAAATGTCACTAGGATCAAATTCTGATTCAGGCTTGACATGGGTATTTGTGCATATAGACTCTCCCTCTAATAGCGAACAATAATAGAACACTCGTTTACCGCGAGAGAAAAAAGCCCTTCAAGGGAGCAAAGCCATGGGCCAGTTGAAGCTTATCACCACCGGCAAGGGAACAACGATTGGGGAGCCTTTCCCGACGAGTTTAGCCTGCTGGTTTTGGTGCGTCGCCTGCCTGACCGCCCGCGCCGACGGCGCCCGGTTCGAGGCGGGAAAATCCACCCCCAAACCCTGCGAGCCCGACGACGTGGTGCGCGAGCTGGTGCGGCTGGTCGAGCGACGGCGCCTGCGCCGGGCTCATGTCAAAATCCTGATGCACTACGGCCGCATGGGCCGCGCTCCGTCGCCCTATGCCCGGGGCGAAGAGGCGAACTTCGCCAAGCTGTGGCGCGAAGCGTTAGAGCGTTTGACGCCGCCGCTGCGGGCCAAGGGAATCGTCCGATGACCGCCGACTCTGATCGTCCGCGCCGCGGGGTTACGGCGATCGTGGTATTTCGCGGCGAGCTGGAATTTCCATGGTTTTATCTGTTGAAACGAGGCTTCCGCCATTGCTTTATCCTTTATCGAATCGCCAGCGGATGGATCATGGTGGATCCCCTGTGCGGCCGTCTGATGATCAAACTCCTTCCTCCCTACTCCGTTGCGGAGATGATTCGATTCTATACCGCAAAGGGTGCGGTGCCGATTCCCGTGATGATGCCGATGACCCGCACCCCGCGGCGCCATCGATCTTGTCTTAACCTGCTGCGGCCGATGACCTGCGTTGCCGTGGTAAAAAATATTTTGCACCTGCGGCGCCGATTTATTTGGACCCCATGGCGGTTATTTTTATCCCTGACGGACAGGAACGCGGGACGTCTTTTAAATCCCGCGGGTCGGGTAAGCCGTTCTTGAAATAGACGCTGGGGATTCAGCCGGAAGGAAACCTTGCCCACAGGCGGCCAGCTTCTTTTTCATTTTTTAAGAAAAAATACCGTTGACAGGAACTGAAAAGAGAACTATATAGGAACACATGAGGCCATGACTCCGCCTCTTCTCACCCGCCCCGGGAAACCGCGGCGGGTTTTGTTTTTTCCACCCTTTGTCCCGTTCGTTCCACCTGCTTCAGGGAGATCCTTGATGGCCAGCCGCTTTATCGCCCCCACCCCACCGCCGGTTCCGGCACCGCCGCCCCTATCCGCCGCGGTGAAGGAAGATCTTCACCCGCACCGCCGGATTCGCCGCGGCCTTGCCACCACCGTCAAAACCGGACTGACCGGCGTGCTGGAGCAGCCTGCCATTACCGCCGGCAAATCGGCGCGCCTTATCCCCGCCCGCAAAATTTTATTGGGAGAGTGATCATGACGCCGGAAAGCGTGATGGCCCGGTTTCACCGCGCCAAGATGCAGCGCAGCGCCTGGGAGTCGGTGTGGCGCGACTGCTATGCCTACAGTTTGCCGTCGCGGGATGAGACGCCCTTTGCCGGAGCGGGGCCCTCCAGTCTATCCGCCGCCAGCCGCGAGCGGTTGTTCGACGGCACCGCCCCCGATGCGGTGGATCAATTGGCGGCCAGTTTGCTGGCTGAACTGACGCCGCCCTGGGCCAGATGGTTCGGCTTTGCCCCCGGCCGGGAAATTCCCGAACACCTGCACGGCGACCTGGCGCCGAAACTCGATCGCGCCGCCGAGATTCTGCAGCAGCATTTCGATCGCTCGAATTTTGCGGTGGAGATTCATCAATGCTTTCTGGATTTGGTGGTGTCGGGCACGGCTTGTTTGTCCTTTGAAGAAACCGCCCCGGGACAACCCAGCGCCTTTCGCTTTGCCGCCGTGCCGTTGTGGGATGTGGTGTTGGAGGAAGGCGCCGAGGGAAGGTTGGATATCGCCTATCGTCGCAATCGGTTGAGCCGGCTGCAACTGCACAGCCGCTTTCCCGCAGCGGAGATTCCCGCTTCCGCCGCAACCGACAGCGATCGTCTTTACACGGTGATCGAAGCGGTGGTCCCCCGCGAGACCGGCAACGGTTACGATTACGTCGCGGTGTTGGAAGGCGGTGCGGAGAAATTCAACGGCCCGCATCTTTTGGCCAAGGCGCGATTGGATCAATCGCCCTTTTTGTCGTTTCGCTGGATGAAAGCGCCGGGCGAGGCCTATGGCCGCTCGCCGGTGATGAAGGCATTGCCCGATATCAAAACCGCCAACAAGGTGGTTGAGTTGACGCTGAAAAACGCCGCCATCGCCGTCACCGGCATTTGGCAGGCCGATGACGACGGTGTTTTAAATCCGGCGACGGTGAGGTTGGTGCCGGGCACCATCATTCCCAAGGCGGTCGGCTCATCGGGCCTGACGCCCTTGCAGGTGCCGGGAAATTTCAATGTCTCGGATTTGACTCTTGCCACCCTACGGCAAGCGATCCGCTCCAGTCTGCTGACCGACCGCCTGGCAAGTGTGGCGACGCCGGGCATGACCGCAACCGAAGTTCTGCACCGGGCGGCGGAGACCGCGCGGTTATTGGGCGCAACCTACGGCCGGCTGCAGGCCGAACTTTTGACGCCGTTGGTGGCGCGGGCCTTGGCGATTTTATCCCGGCGCGGCGAATTGCCGAACCTGACCTTGGATGGTCGCACCATCACCTTGCAATACCGATCGCCCTTGGCGCGGCGGCAAGCCCAGTTGGAGGCGCAAGGCGCCTTGTCGTGGCTGGACATCGCCAAGCAGTTGGGGCCGGACGCCGCCGCGACCTTGGATGCGCCGGCCGCCGCCAGATGGGCCGCCAAGATGCTGGACCTGCCGGCGAGCCTGTTACGTCCCGATGTTCCAGCAGCGATTTCTTCTGAAATTTTACCTGCCTCTGTTGAGGCGCAAACCCTTTCGTCGACAAAAGGATAATGCCATGACCGAGAGTTTACTGACCACACCATCGGATACGCCCGCCGCCCCTTCATCCGACACGGTGCAAATTCCCCAGAAATTTTTGGACCCGCAAACCGGCGCGCCCGATGTGGCGAAACTGGCGCGATCCTATTTGGAGCTGGAGCGAAAACTATCGACCATGGTGCGGGTGCCGCGAGATGATGCCGACGAGACGGAGACCGCAGCCTTCCGCCGGGCGCTCGGTATCCCCGACACACCCGATGCTTACGAGATCAATCTTAGCACCGATTTTCTGGACATTGATCCGGATGTCAACGGTCGCCTGCACGCGGCCCACTTCACGCCGCGCCAAGCTCAGCTGGTTTACGATCTCGCCGGCGAACGCATGCTGCCGGCGATCACCGATCTGGCGTCGGAATTCGAGGCGCAAAAACAGCGCGAGCGACTGATCGCCCATTTCGGCGGCGATACGGCATGGCGCGAAATCGCCCGGCAACTCAACGCCTGGGGCACGGCCCACCTGCCGCGCGACGTGTTCGACGCCTTGGCCTCGACCAGCGACGGCGTTCTGGCGCTTCACGCCATGATGCAAAGCGGATCGCCGCCGCGGCTTGGCGGTGGCGGCACCGCGGTTGCAAGTTTAACCGAAGAGGATCTGACCAAGATGATGCGCGATCCCCGCTATTGGAAGCACAAAGACCCCGCCTTTGTGGCCGAGGTCAGCGAGGGCTTCCGCCGTCTTTACCCCAGTTCATAAGTCTTAATTACGGACAACCGTTGCGGCGGCCCGTCTTTTTCCTTCATCCGGCTGCAAGCCCGCCCCTGCGCGGATAACCCGTGGCCGGACTCAACCGTTTATTTTTTCTGAAAGGATCACCATGAATAAACCCTCCATTGATGCTGCTTTCATCAAGCAGTTCGAAAAGGAAGTTCACGAAGCCTATCAGCGTACGGGCGCCAAGCTCCGCCCTTGCGTTCGCGCCAAGGGCAGCGTTAAAGGCGCCTCCACCGTGTTTCAAAAAGTCGGCAAGGGCAGCGCTTCGACCAAAGCGCGACACGGCAAGGTGCCGGTGATGAACATCGATCACGCGCCGATCGAATGTTTTCTGTCGGATTACTATGCCGGCGAATGGGTGGACGCCCTGGACGAACTTAAGACCGAGAACGAAGAGCGGGCGGTGGTGGCCAATGCCGGCGCCTATGCCTTGGGCCGCAAAACCGACGAGCTGATTTTGGCGCAGATGAACACCTCGGCCAATCTGACTCCGACGGTTAGCGGCGGTCTCACCAAACAAAAGGTGCTGGAGGCCTTCGGCATCCTGGGCGGCAACGATGTGCCCGATGACGGAGATCGTTACGCCGTGGTGGGATGGAAACAATGGTCCGATCTCTTGATGATCCAGGAATTCGCCAATGCCGATTATGTCGGCAGCGACGATCTGCCCTGGCGCGGCACCCAGGCCAAGCGCTGGCTGGGAACCTTGTGGATGCCCCATTCCGGCCTTGGCCTCGACGGCAATGGTCACCGCCTGTGCCATTGGTGGCACAAGACCGCCCTTGCCCTCGCGGTGGGATCGGAAGTCAACACCGACATCGCCTATCACAACGATCGGGCCGCGTGGTTCGTCAGCTGCTCGCTGTCCTTGGGCGCGGTGCTGGTCGATGGCACCGGTCTTGTCACCCTGCCGTGCAGCGAAGCGTAAAATTTCACCCTTAGCTTAAAGAGATAAAGGAGATCTTCATGGCCTATCTTGCCAGAAACCTTTCGGTGCTGGCCTATGCCAACGGCTTTACCCTTTGGCATTATGCCTCGACCGATACCGCCGACATCGTCGATACCAACGGCTATTTTAATCCCGCCGTAGATATGCTGCGCAAAGGCGATATGATTCTCGCCAATGTCAACGGCGGCGCCGGCATTCTTCTGATCGCTTCCAGCCAGAACGGCACGGTCGATGTCGCCGACATGACCGCCGTCGGCAGCGTGAACACCGACTAATAAATCTATTTTCTCTGTTGTGATCGGCTCCGCCGGCGATGGTTCATCGCCGCGGAGCTTTTTTATGGGAAAGGCAACGAGCCATGGCTCTGAGCGCCATTCAACTTTGTGCCCGAGCGCTGGTGAAAATCGGCGCCGCGCCTATTTTAGGATTTGACGAAGGCTCCGCTGCCGCCGAGGTGGCCAGCCTGCTTTATCCGTCGACGCGGGACGCCCTGCTCTCCGCCCATCCGTGGAATTTCGCCACGGCGCAACGGCGGCTTGCGCCCTTGGCGGCCTCGCCCCCCGCCGACTATGCCTATGCGTTTCAATTGCCCGGCGATTATCTTCGCGCCCTTTCCGCCGGTAACGGCCGTCGCGGGCGCGGGCTTACCTACCGCATCGCCGAGCGGCGGCTTCACGCCCACGCCGATGAAGTGATCCTGACCTATATTTTTCGCCCCGGCGAAGCGGATTTTCCGCCGTTCTTTGATCATGTGCTGATCGCGCGCCTGGCGGCCGAGTTCTGCATTCCTTTGACCGAGAATTCATCCCGGGCCGAAGCCTTGGCCCGTGCCGCCGAGGAAGAATTTCGCCGCGCCCGTCTGATCGACGCCCAGGAAGAAACCGCCGGCGGATTTGATCTTACCGGCTGGACTGGAGGAGGCTGAGATGGGACGCATGCGGGTTCTCAAAAATAATTTCACCGCCGGCGAAGTATCGAGCGATCTTTACGGCCGGGGCGATCTTGCGTCGTACAGCAACGCCGCAAAAAAACTGCGCAATATTTTGGTGCAGCCGACCGGAGGCGTGACGCGCCGGCCTGGCCTGCGTCATATCGCCATCGCCGCGGGCTCCGGCCGTCTGATCGGTTTCGCCTTTAATGCCGAGCAGACTTATCTGTTGGTCGTCACCCATCAGCAGATCACCATCCTGCACCATGATGCGGTCATCGCCACCGTGGCCACGCCGTGGACGGCGGATCAGATCAAGCGTCTGACTTGGGCGCAAAGTGCGGACACGTTGTTTATTTGTCATCCCGATGTTGCGCCAAAGACCCTCACCCGTCTAGGGCCGCAAACCTGGGTTTTGGCGGATCTAACCTTTGTCGCCAATACGACAACCAAACGCCGCTATCATCCGTTCTATCGTTTCGCCGGAGATACCGTGACCTTAACGCCCAGCGGCACCTCTGGCACCATTACCTTGACCGCATCGGCACCGGTGTTTGATCCGGCGCAGCTGGGCGCATACTTACGCCTGCCCAACCAGGATGTCGCCATCATCGAGGTCACCTCGGCAACGGCGGTGAAGGTGACGCTGGCCCTGTCCTTGCCCAACACCACCGCCATCACCGATTGGTCCGAGCAGGCGTTTTCACCCTATCGCGGCTGGCCCGCCAGCGTCGCCTTCGCCCAAGACCGGTTGGTGTTCGGCGGCGCCCGGTCGATCCCCAACCGGATCTGGATGTCGCGGACTTCGGATCTGTTCAACTTTGATCTTGGCATCGGCGAGGATGACGATGCGATCGAGTTCGGATTGTTGTCGGAACAGGTCGACGCCATTCGCGGGATGCATTCCGGTCTGACGCTGTTTGTTTTGACCACCGGCGGCGAGTGGCAGATCACCGGCGAGCCGTTATCTCCCGCCACGGTCCAGGCGAAACGGCAAACCACCGTCGGCTCACACCCTGATCGCACCGTACCACCCCGCGCGGTTGAAGGCGCAACCCTGTTTGCCGCGCGCAGCGGCCGGCAAATTCGCGAACTTCTTTATACCGATGCCGAGGCGGCTTACCAAGCCCGCGACCTCTCGGTGCTGGCTCCGCATCTGGTGACGGATCCGATCGACATGGATTACGCCGATAAGTCGCGGGTGCTTTACGTGGTGATGAGCGACGGCGGCCTCGGCGCCCTTACCCTTTATCGCTCGGAGAATGTCACCGCCTGGACGCGGTTGGAAACCGACGGCGAGTTTCATGCCGTCGCCGTGGTGGGCGGCGACGTCTATGCCTTGGCCAAACGTTTTGCCGATTTTCGGATCGAAAAATTTGATCCGCAACTTAACAGTGATGCCGCCTTGTTGGGCGAAACCGAACAAGCCCAATCGATTTGGGGCGGGCTGTCCCATCTCAACGACAAATGGGTGACGGTCATCGCCGATGGCCGGCCGCTCGGCCTTTATAAGGTCAAAGGCGGGGTGATTTCTCTGGCCGCCACCGCCACCCGCATCGAAGTAGGTCTTGCCTTTACCCACAGCATCGAGCCCCTGCCGCCGTCGGACAACGGAGAACTTCAGGGTGAGCCCTTGCGGCTGATCCGCGCCACCTTCCGCATCAAAGACACCCCCGCCTTGATGGTTGATGTGGGCCGCGGACCAAGATTGGTTCCGTTGCAGACGATCGGCGGCGTCAATCTTGACTCACCGCCGGCGGCCTATACCGGCGATGTCACGGTGCGGGCCTTGGGCTGGCATCGCGGCGCGCTGGAACCGCTGTGGCGCATTACCCAAAGCAATCCTTTTTCCTTCACGCTTCTTTCCGTCAACTGCGAACTTAAGGTGAATGACTGATGGCCGCGTCAACCCCGTTACTTCCACAGCTTGCCGCCACAGCAGCCCAAACGGCGCTGAATCTTCCCGCCCGCCGGGCCGAAGCGAAAGCGCAAAGCCTCGCTGCCCAGCAGCAACTGGCGTCCTTGCAGCGGCGACGCTCGCTGATCGCCGACAACTTCGAGACCGATCAAGCGACCCGGCGCCTTGGGTTACGCCGCGAGTTGGGCGGCGCCCGCACCAGTGCGGCGGCGCGCGGCATCAATGATGACGGCGGCAGTACGGCGGCCTTGCAACAGGCGATGCAATCGCGTCATGCCGACGCGACGGAACAAGCCTTGGCCAAACGGGATGCTGACCTCGCCGACAACGGCGCCGCAATCGCCCAAACGCAGCAGCGCGCCAAGATTTTGGACCGCGAGCGTCGCTTGTCGCCGGCGAACGCCATCGGCCGCAGCCTGCTGGACACCGGAACCCACTACGCCATTCAGCAAATATCCCTGATCCGTTAAGCGCCTCTATAAGGAGACACTCTCATGTCCGATCTTCTCATCGGCGATGTCCGGCCACGCCTTCAGCATTGGGGCACCGGCGCCGTCACGGCCTTTGCTTACGACTTCCCCATTCTGAACGGCGATGATTTAAAGGTCGCGTTGAACGACCAATGGGCGCCGATCAACACCTATACGGTTACCGGCATCGGAAATAGCAGCGGCGGTGATGTGGTATTTTTTATTCCGCCGCCCGCCGGATGCCGGGTGACCATCAGCCGCGCCATGCCGATCAGCCGCACCACCGATTTCATCGATGGCGAATCCTTTCGCGCCGCAGTGGTGAATGAAGAACTGGATCGTTTGACCTTGGGCGTGCAGCAGGTTCAGGCTTTGACCGGCGATGCCCTTGCCAAGGCGCCGTTCGACAGCGACGTCGATATGACCTTGCCCTTGGCGCCGCTTCGCGCCGGGCGAGCGCTGGGCTTTGATGCGGAGGGGCGGCCCACGGCCATTATCGCCACCCCGCCGGGAAACCTGGCGGTGTCGGGATTTGGCGAGACATTATTGGCGGCAGGAAATCCCGCAGCGGGACGATCCACCTTGGGCGCCGCCAGTACCGCGGCATTAAACGGTGTCACCGCCAGCTTGAACGCCCTTAACAGTCAGGTCGCGGCGGCGATACCGGTCGGCACCATTCATCCGTTTCTCGGCGGCCTCCTTGGCGGCATGGCGCCCGACGGATGGCTGGAGCTCGATGGCAAAACCTTGGGCGACGCCTCAAGCGGAGCGGATCATGCCCATGGCGCCTATGAAAACCTGTTTTCCATCCTCCGCACCTTGCCGCCTAACCAGGGAAGCGAGACGTGGCTTTTGCACGACACAGTCAAACTTCCCGACTTGCGCGGCCGTGCCATCGTCGGTGCAGGACAAGGTGCCGGTCTTACTCTTCGCCAACTGGGCGCAAGTTTCGGCGAAGAGAAACACAGTCTAACCTTGGCGGAACTTCCAACCCACAGCCACGGATACGTTTACAACAAAGCCGGGGCCAATCCCCAACTGGCGGGCGGCAGCGGTTTCGCCGCCGGCGACATCGCCCAGGCGGGAACAACCGACGCCAGCGGCGGCGGCACCCCCGTTGATCTGACGTCGCCCTCCTATGCCGCACGATGGATGGTGTGGACCGGCAAGTCGGTTACGGTTGTACCCTTGCCCTTGACCGAGCTTGGATTCGCTTGGATGGCCGCGTGGGAAATGACGACATCCTACAAACGCGGCGATGTCGTCCGCCATGATGCCAGCGGCGCAACCTATATCGCCGCCGTCGATCATCAAGGCATCACGCCAAGCCGCATCGGTCTTACGGCAACCACGCCGCAATGGGCCTTGGTCGCCGTGGACGGCCTTGCCGGCAATGACGGCGCCTTGGCCTGGAAAGGCGCATGGTCGGCGGTAACGTCCTATGTCATCGGCGATGTGGCAACCCTTGCCGGCAGCAGTTATCGCTGCAAAATCGCCCATATCAATCACACGCCGCCCAACGGGATCTATTGGGATGTCCTGGCGATGAAAGGCGACACCGGCGCGCAAGGCATCCCCGGGATATTGATGAAGATCGAAGATGATCCGGCGCCAAAACTGGGCGGGGATTTGATCGTCAATGGCAAGAAAATCGTCAGTACCGGGAACGGCGACATCGACCTCTCACCCAACGGCAGCGGCAAGATCAAACTGAAGGGTCTTGTTTTTCCCGGCAGCGACGGCCTGGCCGGTCAAGTTCTCCGCACCAATGGTAATGGCGTTTTAAGTTTTACCCATTCCCTCACCCTTGCCGGGCAAGCGCGACGGCTGAAAGCCGGAGTCAATGCCGCGTCGCCGGCCAATAAGATCGACATCGCCGCGGATGAACTGATGGTGAAGGACGCCGCCGGTGACGCGATGATGCTGAGCAACATTGCGGTTACCGTCGACATCGCCGCCAGCGGCGTCAACGGGTTGGACAGCGGCGTTGAAGCCGCCGCCACCTGGTACCGGTTGTGGGTCATTTACAATGCCGCGACCTCCACCGTGGCGGGATTGATATCCTTGTCGGGAACGACACCGATGCTTCCCGGCGGATATACTTACAAGGCCTTGGTCGGGTCGGCGCGCAATGACGGCGCATCAAATCTGGTGAAGTTTTATCAGTTCGACCGCAGCGTCATTCAGGCACCACAAACCATCTTTACCGGCATCGCCGGCATCACCAGTTGGACGGTGCAATCCATCGCCAATGCGGTGCCGCCGGCCGCGGGTGTGGTCTCCGGAACCATCGGCCAATCCGCCGCCTCGGCCAACGACACCATCGCCATTGCCGCCGACGCCACCGGCACCGGCGGCTGTTACACCGCGGCCGGGAATGCCAGCGGTACCATCTTCGATGGATGGCGGATCGCCGGACAGTTTCGTCTGATCTTGAACACAACCCAGCAGGTGTATTGGCGGTCGTCCACAACTACGGCTCAGTTTCGGCTCGATATCAACGGCTACGAATTTTAAGGAGGTTCCATGCCCTATATCTACAGTAACCGCGGTCTTAGCGTTCGATGGGAGGACGAGAACTATATCCTGAAAAACGACGAAACCGCCTCGGCGGTTTTCATTGCGCCGCCGGATTCATCACCTTCTTCACCGGCATCTTCCCTGCCCCTGGAAACCCGATTGGCTGAGGTCGAGGCGCGGCTGGAACAGTTTCTAAAAATCGCCACTGGAATCACCGGCACACTGCCGCCCCGATAATTTCTTGCCTTTGTTTTCCCTCGAAAGGACATGACGTGACAGTTTCGGTATCAAAACTTTCCAGCAAAAACCGCACCCAAAAGGGCCTCGAGTCCACCCGGCAAAAAATCGCCCAGGATCTTCCCGTTTTATTGGCCACCGCCTTGGACAGCTATACCCAGTTTGTCGCCGCACCCTGCGACAACACCGCCAAGGGTTTTTCCGCCTATCATACTGCGTGCAAATCCGCCCTAGGACATTTGGATGGGCTGTTACGTCTGGCGCGGTGGGCGGTGGATCATCAAGAAGCGGAAAGCGACGATGCCTTGGCGTCGCTGTTGACCCGGGCGCGGGATGCGGTGGCGGATACCGACGATACCGTGCCGGACGATGATGCCGAGGATGATGATCTGTCATGACCGCGCCCAGCTTTCCCGAATTCGTCTGGATGTGGAACGAGCATCAGGGCCAAACCACACCGCGGGTGCAACTCCGCATGGCGCGGTGGCTGGCGGCCCGGTGGGCAGCCCATGATCATGAACTGGTACTGCTGGCGTTTCGGTCAAGCGGCAAGTCGACCATCTGCGGATTATTCTGTGCTTGGTTGTTTACCAAGAATCCGATGCTGCGGATCTTGGTTCTGGCGGCGGAGCACGATCTTGCCTGCAAGATGGTGCGCAATGTGAAACGGCTGATCGAGCGCCATCCCTTTACCAAGGGATTAAAACCGCGCCGCACTTCGTCCTGGGCGATGGATCAGTTTACGGTCAAACGACCGGGCGAGCTGCGCGATCCGTCAATGCTGGGCCGCGGCATCTCGGCCAATGTCACCGGCAGCCGGGCCGATGTGATCCTGTGCGATGATGTGGAGGTTCCCAATACCTGCGATACCCCGCCCAAGCGTCAGGACCTGCGCGACCGGTTGAGTGAAATTCCCTATATCCTGGTGCCGGGCGGAACCCAGATCTATATCGGCACGCCCCACAGTTATTACTCTATCTATGCCACCGAAGCGCGGCGCGAATTGGGTGAAGACATACCGTTTCTGGGCAACTTCAAACGGATGGAGATGCCGTTGCTCGATCGTCGGGGCCGCAGCATCTGGCCGGAACGCTATGGCAAAACCGAGATTGCCAAGATGCGGCGGCGCAGCGGCGAGGCGAAGTTCGCGGCGCAGATGTTGCTGCGGCCCAGCAACGTCACGGCGGCGCGTCTCAACCCCGATCGCTTGCGTCCCTATGACGGCGAGTTGGTTTACAGCGAGGCCAACCGGATGCCGGTGCTGATGTTGGGTCAAACGCGACTGGTCTCGGCGAGCTGTTGGTGGGATCCGGCCTTTGGCGCCGCGGAAAAGGGCGACGGCAGCGTGATTGCCGCGGTGTTTTCCGATGCGATAGGAAATTTCTATCTCCATCGCCTGACCTATCTGAACCACGACATGACCGCCTTGCCGCAAGTCGACGAGGCAACGCAGCTCTGCCGCCAAGCGGCCGAATTCTTGCGCGGACTTCATCTGCCCACAGTGACCATCGAGACCAACGGCATCGGCCGGTTCTTGCCCGGACTTTTACGTCACGCCTTGAGTGAGGCGAAGATTCCAACCGTGGTGGTCGAAGCCCACAGCAGCAAACCCAAAACCCAACGCATTTTGGATGCGCTTGATGTGCCCTTGGCGGCGGGAACCTTATACGCCCATCGCAGCCTGTGGCAGACACCGTTTATTCAACAGATGCGCGACTGGCGGCCCGCGGCGACCAGTCGCAAACGTCCCGATGACGCCCTGGATGCGGTGGCCGGCGCCATTTCAGCAGAGCCGGTGCGAATTGCCGCCGCCTTTGCGCCGCGGACCAAACGCGATTGGCGACCGGGCGCCACCAACACCGCCGCCGCAACCGATTTCGAACCGTAGGTTTTTCTAACCCCATCTTGAGGAGAATTTTTATGCGCTACTGTCACAGTATCGCCGGGCTGACGCTTGGCGCGATGATCCTTGCCTTGCCGTCGCTTACTCTTGCAGCACCGCGGTGCGGATCGACGGCGGAGCTTGATCAAGCCCTCGCCCCCGCCAAGGGATTTATCCGTCTAGGCCGCGGCACCACGGCGGAGGGCACGACCATCGATGTTTACATCGCGCCGATGACGGCAAGTTGGGTTGCCGTGGCGCGCCTCACCTCCAGCCGATCTTGCATCATCACCGAAGGAAAAAACTGGCAAAGCGACACCCACGCACCGGCGCCAACCTTACCTTCTGCAAACGGATCATCCCTATGAGCAACTTTTTGCCCGAGACCCTGTTGTGGTGGATCACCGCGGTCGAGCTGCCGACCCTGGCCGGTCTGTTCTGGTTCATCTGGCGCATCCGCCGCGATGGCGAAGAGAAACTAGATCACCTCCGTCATCAATGTCACACCGGGGATGCGCAACTGCGCGAGACCTTGGCCGCCTATAAACTGGAAGTGGCGAAATCCTACGCCTCGATCGCCTACCTGAAGGATGTAGAGCGGCGGTTAACGTCGCACCTGTTGCGCATCGAAGCCAAGCTGGATGTTCCCCTGTTTCCCAAACAAGGAGCCGTATGATGAGTCGCACTTTGAGTCCCGCCGCGGTGCGGATCGATCAGGCCTTGGCCGAACCGGCGCGGGAACGGGACATCCTGGCCCGCACTTTGTGGGGCGAAGCGCGCAGCGAAGGCGAGGCCGGCATGCGCGCGATCGCCGCCGTCATCATCAACCGCCGGGCTCGCGAAGGGATCGAGCGGACACGGTCGGTGCGGGAGATCTGCCTTGCCGCCTATCAATTTTCCTGCTGGAACGTGGGCGATCCCAACCGGATCAAGGTACTGACCGTGGATGAAAGCGATGCGGCGTTTCGTTTGGCGCTTCTCATCGCCGCCGAGGCGCTTGGCGGCACCATGGCCGATCCGACCAACGGCGCCACCCATTACCACGCAAGCCATATCAGCCCCTATTGGTCCCACGGCCGCACCCCCTCGGCCCGCATCGGCCGCCATGTTTTCTATAACAATGTGGAGTGACAAAAATGTTTGCCAGTCTTCTTGCCGGCATCGGCTTGCCGGTTCTTGCCAAACTCGTCGGATTTGCCCTTGGTAAACTCTCTCATCCTTTGGCCAAGGCAGCGTCCGACGCCTTAGGCCGTGTCACCGACGCCATCGGCAAGGGCGAGGTTCCGCCCGAAGCAATAAACGAGGCCAACCGCCATCTGGAAACCATGGCGCAGATCGAAGCCGACCGGGATGCCGTTACACTGACCGAAGTCAACCGCACCATCCGCCGCGAGGTTGCGTCGGACGATCCTTACGTGCGGCGCATGAGACCCACCTTTGGTTATATCATCGCCGTGACCTGGTTGGGACAGATGGGGGCGGTTGCCTATCTGATCGCGATCAAACCAGCGTTTGCCGTGGAGGTGATTGCGGCCCTCGACAACCTCTCGACCAGTTGGAGTGTCGCTTTGGGCGTTCTGGGCATCTATGTCTATAAGCGCAGCCACGATAAGTCGGGCCCGTTGAGCTTGCCCGACGGCGGTGGCATCGCGCGGTTAGCCGAGAAACTTTTCCAACGCAACGGCGGCGGCGCTACGTCACAAGTTACTGTACCTGCTCTACATGATCCTTATGCAGGGCGTAGGTAGGGTAGGGATTATTCTTGATCTCTTAGAAAGGAATTTCATGGCTAATCTACCATTTCTTATAGTAGCCTCAGATGCCCGGGAAAAGTGTTTTTCCTGGGAGGATGATATCCTTAATTTGGAGCCTTCCTTGGCTGACGAGAACGATTATCCACACCTTAAATTCTCGCTTAACGATATAGAGAAGGCGGGTAAAATAATTGCTGTAAAAAATCTGCACCCAGAAGGAACCGATATACCTTTCGAGGTCCGCGATGCTTTCCTTATAGCTAACAACTGGCGGGAAGCTCATGCTTATCCTATGAGAAGTATTCGAGGTAAAATTAGAGCATTGCTACGAGCCAATAAGCAAGAAGGCCTGGTAGCGGCTAGACTTAAACGAATGCAGTCAATTCGCGACAAGTTAAATAGGCTCACTCGCTTAAAACTGCAAACGATTCAAGATATCGGCGGATGCAGAGCAATTGTTAAAAGTATTTCTGACGTAAAAAATATTAGCGATATTTTGACTCATCATCTTTCTAACAGTTTTCACAGTGAGAAAGATTTTATTGTTTCACCTAAAGATGATGGCTATCGTAGTCACCACATTATTTTTAGCTACCAAGGAAAGCGGCCTACGGCCTTCGATGGCAAAAAAATAGAAGTTCAGATACGAACAAAACTTCAACATACCTGGGCAACAGCCGTAGAATCTGTAGGTCTTATAATTAAAAAAGAACTTAAATATAGTAAGGGCGACCATAACTGGCTTCGGTTGTTAACATTAATGTCAGCCGAGTTTGCTGAACACGAAGAATGCCCGACGGTTCCTAACACACCTAATGCTAATGAACGCCGAGAAGAGATAAGGGAACTAGCACATGTGTTGAATGCTGTTAATTTGCTGGAAGGTGTCAGCCTTGCAGTCGAGGGAACAAGCTCTGCTCAACTTCAAAATACTCAGGCAACACACCTTCTTGTTAAGTATGATTACGCTACAAATTACGTCTATCTTGACCCCTACTACACAGCGCTTGCTGCTACTGAGTCTTACAATAGGGTTGAAAGTGAATTGAGAGAAAATGAAAAAATGGTTGAGGTTGTTTTGGTAGAAATAGATAAGATTGCAAATCTGAAAATTGCTTATCCAAACTATTTTGGTGACGTTAGCTTATTTAAAAATCATTTAAAAAATATTGCTCAAGGCGATAAAGCGATGCAGCTTTCTCTCCCTCCAAGACCAGCGACTCCCAAAAAAGAACCTGAGTTGATAATAGACCCTAAATGGATGTATGGCTCACGCCATCCTCAGCCAAAACTAAAGTTTAAGAGCAAAGATCAGAAAAAGAGATCTCCTTAGAGAACATACTTTCATGATTTCTCCATTCATCTACCACATGGCCATGAGGCGGATGACGCGCGGCTGTCTGAAGGCGGATGATGGCGATATCGAAAGATTCCGTTTTTTTGTGGCCCCACCGCGTCAACCCAAACGCTAGGGTTTACGGCGCCGAATTGGTGCCTTGATATCCGTACAATAAGGCGCATCTTGGTAATAATCTTCTGACCAGCGGATATCTTCGGTTTCGGGGTGAAATCGCAGCCGGTCGTTTAAGTCAGGATGATCATGCCGCACCAAGATCCAATGACCATAAGTCTGGCGGCGAACTACAAAACTACTAGAGTAGGGCGGCTGGCAACAATCGGAAAGATGACCATTGCGATCGGCGCGGCCACACATTTCCCAATCAATACGTAACTGAATATCGCCAGATTTTTCTTGGTGGCTTGAATCTTGTTCTTGAAATTCGGCGGCGGTTTCAGCCGTAATCCGCGCAACCGAGGCAACTTTATACCGCATCAGTCCGGTGCGGGGATAAGGCGCATAAGCCGGGTAAGGAGTCTGGGATGGATAAGGCGCATAAGGGGGTGGTCCTGACCAGCGACGGGTTGGTTTCGTTCCCTCCGCCTTGGCGCAAAGTCGGCCGTCATCGCGGATAAGGCAGGCAAGAAAGGTATCGAGGGTGCATAAAGGCGTCGTGGTTTCGCCAATGCAGGTACTGGAGGTTTGCTTTTTGCTCCACCCCAAGGTCAGCCAAACGTCACCCGGTGTCGGTTGCGGCAACTCATCGGCGTAAAGTCCCGTCCACGGTTCCCGGGCATGCGGATTGCGGGTGAAGCCGTTGTATGTAAAACCACGCTTAATGTATTCCTGCGGCGTCGGGGCTTGAGCCTGTGCTGCTGCACTCATAGACAGCCATAGAGTTGCTGCCAAAACGGATGTCGTAAAAAATGAAAACTTCATATCATCACCATTACCCGTGATACGAGTATACGGCCTATACCGAGAAAAGCCAAGCTGCCTATTGAACCCTTGCCCTTTGCCCTGAGGACTAGATAGAAAACACCCATGACTTCATCTTCCGCACCCCAGCTCATCTATCACATGGCCCATGAGGCGGAATGGCGTGCGGCTGTCGCAAGCGGCGCGCCTTATCGCGGGTCGCCCGACGACATACGCGACGGCTTTATCCATTTCTCCACCGCGGTACAAATTAAAGTCAGCGCCGCGAAACATCGCGCCGGACAAAAAGATCTTCTGCTGCTGACGGTGAATGCGCCAAGTTTAGGCTCGGCGTTAAAATGGGAATCGTCCCGCGGCGGCGATCTGTTCCCCCATCTTTATGGTCCGCTGTCACCCGCCGCGGTGATCAAGGTTGAGCCTTTGCCGCTGGGTCCCGATGGTGTGCATGTTTTTCCGCCGCTGAAGATGAACGATGACGCGGCATTATCCTTCGACATCTATGGTACGGCGACAACCTGGCTGCGCTGTCTTGCGCCTGAAACCGCTCATCGGCTGACGCTTCGTCTGCTGGAGACCGGATTGTTTCCCTGGCGCACCGATCCGCCCGATGATCCGGCCAATCTTGCGATCTCGGTGTGGGGAAAAAGTTTCACCAATCCGATCGGTCTTGCCGCCGGATTTGATAAGGATGCGCGGGTCGTGCCGGCGATGGAGCGGTTTGGTTTCGGCTTCATCGAAGTCGGCGGCTTGACGCCGAAACCGCAACCGGGCAATCCGCGGCCGCGGATGTTTCGCTTGAACGAAGATCACGCCCTGATCAATCGTCTTGGGTTCAACAATCACGGCGCCACAGCGGCCTCAAGCCGTCTTGCCGAGATGCGGCAGTATAAAGAAATTCGCCGTCCCGTGGCGGTCAATATCGGCTGCAATAAAAACACCGCCGATCCGGTGGGCGATTACGTGACCGTGTTTACCCAGCTCGCCCCCTTGGTTGATTTTGCCGTGATCAATGTGTCGTCGCCCAACACGCCGGGCCTCCGCGACCTGCAGGGCGAGACGCAGCTGCGCGCGATTTTGACCGCGTTACGTCAGGTGAAACTGCGCGAAACCGTGCCGATCCTGATCAAGATCGCGCCGGATCTAAGCCGCGCCGCCTTGGACGGCATCATCAGTGTCGCCCTCGATGGCAACGGCGCCGATGGCTTGGTCATCAGTAACACCACCGTCGACCGGCCTTCGTTTTTGCGCAGTTCTCACGCGTCGCAACAGGGCGGTCTTAGCGGCAAACCCTTGTTCGCCCCATCGACCGAACTCTTACGCACCGTTCATCGCGACACTGCGGGCAAGCTGCCGTTGATCGGGGTCGGCGGGATTGCCAGCGGGGCCGATACCTATGCGAAAATCCGGGCCGGCGCCAGTCTGGTGCAGCTTTATACCGCCCTGGTTTATCAGGGGCCGGGGCTGGTTCAGCGCCTGAAATCCGAGGTTTCGGCGCTGCTGGCCCGGGATGGTTTTACCTCGCTTACCCAAGCGATTGGCGTGGATGCCCGCTAAACGGTTAGAAAAACAGTTTAGCGGGAAAATCATTTGCACGGGCGGCCAAGATCGCGGCATTCTCTGGCCCTTCATCTCCCGCGTAAGGTTATCCCCCTCCGCATGTCCCGCGTCCTCCATCTTTTGCTGGTTTTCATCTATGCGGCCATCGGTGTCGGACTCGCATTGTTACTGCCCGAGGTGGCGCCGATTATCGATGCCACCCTGGCCGCGGTCATCGGTGTTACATTTTTCATGTCCGCCGCCTTGACCCACGAGGTGATGCTGCGCCGCCGCGGCGAAATGGCGATCCGCCGCCGCATGGGTATGTTGCGCCGGGCGGTGCTGGAAATGAGCGACGAGATGATCAAGCTGCGGGACGAGGGATCGCGGCTGCGGGATTTGGTTGAAACCGTACCCGCCGTCGCGGCGCCGCCTGCGCTACCGGCTCCGGCATCTCCACCGGCAGCGATTATTCCACCGCCGCAGCTGACCGTCGGCAACGGCGATCGCGCGGAAGATGTGGTGGCCGAGGTTCGTTTGCTGCAGCTGCTGGTAGAGCAACTTTATGCCGGCGGATTGGTGGATGGTAATGCCGATCAGCCGGCCTTGGATTTGGGCGGGTCGTCTTGGGCATCATTGCCGTCGGAAGACCGGGCGATTTTGGAAACCGTGCGCGACGCCCTGCGCGACGACCGGATCGAGGTGCAGCTGCGCGCGATCGTCAGCCTGCCGCAACGAAAGCTGCGCTATCAAGAGTGCCTGGCCCTCATCCGCGCCGAGGACGGCAGCATGGTCGCCGCCGATCGCTATACCGACGCTGCAAAGCGCGCGGGGCTGATGGCGGCGATCGACAATATGCGGCTGTTCCGCAGCGTGCAGGTCATTCGCCGCTCGCGGCAACGGATGTCCGACGTGGGATTCTTCTGTCCCCTGTCGGCATCGACCCTGAACGATCGGGTGTTTTTTCCCGCCTTCGTCGATTTCATGGAAGAGAACGCCGGACTTGCGGCATCCTTGGTGTTGTCGATCGTCTTTGCCGATCTGTTAAGCCTGCCGCCCGCCACGGTGGAATCCTTGACCCGGTTGGCCGAACTCGGCTTCCGCTTTGCCGTCGCCGATCTGCCGGAACCCGAGATCGACGCCGACGCCTTGGCCGCAGCCCATGTAAGGTTTGTCCGCATCGATGCGGCGCCGCTGCTGCCGTTGCTCCGTCAGACCGCGCCGCTTAGCGAACCGAAAGTGTTCAAGTCGCTGTTGGACAAGGCGGGGATCGATCTGGTGATCGGCGGCATCACCCGCGACGACGAATTGGAAGCGTTAAGTCCCTATCAGCCGGATTTTGGTCAAGGACCCTTGTTCGGAAAAACCACCCGCGCCGTTGCGGCAGACGATGAAGAAGACAACACCATATGACAAGCAGCACCAACCTAGCACGATCCGAGCGGCCCACTTTATTGACCGGCGTGCAGCAGATCGCCGACGCTTACGATGGATTTATTCTTGATCTCTGGGGCGTGGTCCATGACGGCGACAAACCCTTGCCGGGGGTGATCGATTGCCTGACCAAACTGCGCGATCACAACAAGCATATCGTGATTTTGTCCAATGCGCCGCGTAGAGCCGAGGACGTGAAAGAGCGGCTGGACGGGATCGGCATTCCGCGCGCGCTGTATCATGAAGTCATGACCTCGGGCGAAGAGACCTGGCAGCATCTGAAAGATCGCCGCGATCCATGGTACGCCAACCTGGGCCGCAGGATCTATCACATGGGTCCGCCGCGGGATCGCGGCATGTTGACGGGGCTTGATCTTGACGAGACCACCGACATCGAAAAAGCCGAGGCGATTTTGAACACCGGATCCTACATGGACGGCGACGCCCTGGCGACCTACGAGCCGGCCTTGGTGATCGCCGCCAAGCGCAGGTTGCCGATGGTCTGCGCCAATCCCGATCTGGAGGTGATCCATCGCGGCAAGCGGCAGATCTGCGCCGGCGCCATCGCCAAACGCTACGAGGAATTGGCGGGGGAAGTGCGCTGGCATGGCAAGCCTTACCCGTCGGTTTACCAAACCTGTTTTGGTCTGTTCGGCAAGATCGCCAAGAATCGCATCATCGCGGTCGGCGATAGTCTGCGCACCGACATCGCCGGCGCCAACGGCGCGGGCATCAGCTCCCTGTTCGTCACCGGCGGCATTCACGCGGCGATGCTGGATATCGAGGAAGGCACCGCTCCCGCGGTCGACGCCTTGGCCAAACATTATGACGAATGGCGGCAAGCTCCCACCGCGGCAATCGCCGGGTTTCAGTGGTAAGATTTCAAGCTTAGCCGTTATTCGCTCTGGAATTAGTATCTCCGGCTCACTATTTAAGAGACTGCTTGTCTCATAGGTAGTGAGGTTTCGTGGTAGTGCCCTCGTTTAAGTCGCGGTTTAATTTTAAGGCCTTTGATTTGCGCAAGGCTTTCACGGCGCGCATTACACGCGCCAAATCCGCCGCCGATATCCTGCGCTTTTTCAAGAACAATCCGCGCTTGACCAAAACCTCGCTGCAGGGATTGGATATGTTTCTGACCTTGTTGATGACCTCGCCGCGCGCCGTGGCCTTTCTGCGGATAACGCCGCCGCAACTGCGGCTACTGATGATCGCGGCGCCGGCGGTGCGCTTTGTCATTCGTCAGATGATGAACCGTACCGCGCGATAAACAGTTAGTCGTAAAAGAGGCTTTCGCTGGGCAGACCCAGGATCCCCGGCAAAATCTGATCCATGGTCACGGACACCAAAATTCCGACGGCAAACATCAAGGCGGCGCGTCCCCAGGTTACATCCAAACTGAGTTTCAGCAACCGATACGACGCCACCAGCACGATCGCCGCCACGATCAATGATGTGACCATCAAAACCAGACCACTGCCGCCGACCAACACCCAGTCCTGAAGACTGATCAGAATGGTAAACGGCAGCAACACCAGCATCGCCCAATTGGTGAGGGTCAAAAACCGCCAGAAGTTTTGCCGCCCGCCCAAGACGGAGGTCAAAGCGAAAACCACCAAGGGAAACATCACCCAGCTTTGCAGCTCGTAAATGATCTCGAGGAAAATCAGCCGCGGCGGATTATAGGGAATGTACAACCACACCGGCAGGCGATAGGCCATCCACCGCTCGAAGAAAAACCAGGGTGACGCCAGCACCGGTCCCAGAAACGACCGCAGCGCCATACCGCGGTCATTAGGCACCGCCGCCACTACCTCGGTTCGCCCCCACAGACCGTGATAGGCGGCGCGCAGACCCAAACGGATTTCAGAAAGAAAGGATGAAGGCGACAAGTCAGACTCCCAAGCATGGCGGTGGTGACCTGCGAACCACCTAAGCATAGTTTTGCGTCGCCATAAACAGCCCAAACAAAAAAGGCCGCAGAGTAACCGCGGCCTTTTCCGTAATAATTGACGCTGAGTTGCGGTGGATTAGAAATCCATTCCACCCATGCCGCCCATACCGCCGCCGCCACCGGGCATCGGGGGTGACTTGGGCTCTGGACGCTCGGCGATCATCGCCTCGGTGGTGATCAACAGACCGGCGACCGATGCGGCGTCTTGCAACGCGGTACGAACCACCTTCGTCGGATCGATGATGCCCGACTTCACCATGTTGGTGAAGTCGCCGCTTTGGGCGTCGTAACCCATTTCGCGATCCTTCGATTCCATCAGCTTGCCGACAATGACGGCGCTGTCGCCGCCGGCATTTTCGATAATCTGACGGGCCGGGGCCTGCAGCGCGCGACGGACGATTTCGATGCCGACCTTTTGATCGGGATTGTCGGTCTTCAAGTTCGCCAACACCTTGATCGAGTGTAGCAGCGCGATGCCGCCGCCGGGAACGATGCCCTCTTCGACCGCGGCGCGGGTGGCGTGCATGGCGTCATCCACGCGGTCCTTGCGCTCTTTCACTTCGACTTCGGTCGCCCCGCCGACGCGGATCACGGCAACGCCGCCCGCCAATTTGGCCAGACGCTCTTGCAGTTTTTCGCGGTCGTAGTCGGAGGTGGTCTCTTCGATTTGCGCCTTGATCTGCGAGATGCGGGCTTCGATCTCTTTCTTCTTACCGGCGCCGTCGATGATGGTGGTATCGTCCTTGGTGATGCGGACGCGCTTTGCCGTGCCCAGCATGTTCAAGGCGACGTTCTCCAGCTTGTGTCCCAGCTCTTCGCTGATGACCTGGCCTTGAGTCAGAACGGCGATGTCTTCCAACATGGCCTTGCGGCGATCACCGAAGCCCGGGGCTTTTACCGCCGCAACCTTGAGGCCGCCGCGCAGCTTGTTGACCACCAAGGTCGCCAAGGCTTCGCCTTCGACGTCTTCGGCAATGATCAAGAGCGGACGGCTGGATTGCACGACGGCTTCCAACACGGGGAGCAGCGCCTGCAAACCCGTCAGCTTCTTGTCGTGCACCAGGATGTAGGGGTTTTCCAGCTCGCACACCATCTTGTCGGCGTTGGTGATGAAGTACGGCGACAGATAACCGCGGTCGAACTGCATGCCTTCGACGACATCAAGCTCGGTCTCGAGGCTTTTCGCTTCTTCGACCGTGATCACGCCTTCATTCCCGACCTTCTCCATCGCCTTGGCGATCATGGAGCCGATTTCGGCTTCGCCGTTGGCGGAGATGGTACCGACCTGGGCGATCTCGGCGTTCTTGTTCACCTTGCGCGAGCTCTTTTTCAGCTCGTCGACGACCGCCCCGACGGCGATGTCGATGCCGCGCTTCAAGTCCATCGGGTTCATGCCCGCCGCGACGGCTTTCGAGCCTTCGCGAACGATCGCTTGAGCCAAGACGGTTGCGGTGGTGGTGCCGTCGCCGGCGATGTCGTTGGTCTTGCTGGCGACTTCGCGCAGCATTTGCGCGCCCATGTTTTCGAACTTATCGGTCAGTTCGATTTCCTTGGTGACGCCGTCCTTGGTGGTGCGCGGCGCGCCGAACGACTTGTCGATCACCACGTTGCGGCCCTTCGGACCCAAGTTGACCTTTACCGCATCGGCCAGGATGTCGACGCCGCGGAGCATCCGCTCGCGGGCGTCTTGGCCGAATTTTACTTCTTTAGCTGCCATGTTCGTTACCTCAAATAGTCAGGTGAAAATTAAAAGGGTCGTGAAAAAACCGATGGGGATTAAGCTGCCTTCCGGGCCTTACCGGCGGTGCCTTCGATAACCCCCATGATGTCGGATTCTTTCATGATGATGAGTTCTTTGCCGTCCAGCTTCACTTCCGTGCCGGACCATTTGCCGAACAGGATACGGTCGCCGACTTTGACGTCGAGCGCTTGAAGCTTGCCGTTTTCGTCGCGGCCGCCGGGGCCAACGGCAACCACTTCGCCTTCCATCGGCTTTTCCTTTGCCGTGTCGGGGATGATGATGCCGCCTGCGGTCCGCTCTTCGGACTCTAAGCGGCGAACCAGGACGCGATCATGTAACGGACGGAATTTCATGCCGGGGTCTCCCTTTTTCGTAAGGCCGCACCGTCAGGAGCAGGCCAATGGTCAAAATGACATATCGATCGAAATCAAAGCCTTAGCGATCCTTGTGGATCGACTGTTAGCACTCTGTCTGACCGAGTGCCAATGCACTTAAGCTGCTGCGGGCCTGATGTCAAGGGCAGGGCCTCAGGTCTTTTGCCATCTGAAAGCGATTATGGGGCGCCTGCTTAGCAGCAGTCGTCCTGACAGGCTGCTAACCTATTGTAATAATTGATTTTTAACTCAAACCTGGCAACCTAATCTCATCGCCACGCTTTTTAGAGATAGGACGAGCAAAAGGAGACGGGCTATGGGCATGCGATTAACCACTTCCCTCACCGCATCGGAGAAACTGCTGTTGGGATACCGCCTTACCACCGCGGAGATTCTTTACCATATTCCCGACCATCCGGATCTTTTGCAGACCTTCCTTTGGCAGGATTTGGATTTGGCCCCGAAGTTTCCGGCCTTGCGCGGGTTCCTCGATTTTTGGACTCACAATCTCGACGGCAAGCTTCATTCGGTGCGGCTGGCGCAAAAACCGATCGTGTCCGCGGCCGAGTTTCGTCACGCCAATGCCGAGTTCCGGCTGCATTGACGAGTGTGCTATACTTATCCGTATAAGGCCCGGTAGGCATCGCCACGTTTATGGATAAGGAATGACGACGATTTTTGCTTATGTCGGCGCGGCCCTTGCGGAGATTGCCGGATGTTTCAGTTTCTGGGCCTGGCTGAAGCTGGATAAGCCCGTCTGGTGGCTAGTGCCCGGCGTTTTGTCTCTTGCCCTATTTGCCTATCTTCTAACGTTGGTCGAATCATACCATGCTGGGCGTGCCTATGCAGCATACGGTGGCGTATATATTGCCGCATCATTAGGGTGGCTTTGGTTAGCCGAAGGCGTTCGCCCAACGCTTACTGATTTTGCCGGTACGGCACTTTCCCTGATCGGAGCTGCTATAATTGTTTTCGGAGTTAAAGTGTCTAATTAGGATACGACAACAGATGAGGAGGATGAGCTTTGGGTTTATCGGTGGCCATTATTGGCGCGGGGCCGGCAGGGTTTTACACCGCTGAAGCTTTGATCGAGGCCGCACCCGACGTCACCATCGATCTGATCGAACGCTTGCCGACACCTTTCGGTTTAATCCGCGCCGGTGTGGCCCCCGATCATCAATCCACCAAGAAAGTCACCCGTGCGTTTGATCGCACGGCGCAACACGACCGCGTCAGTTATTTCGGCAATGTCGAAGTCGGGAAAGATATATCCATTCCGGAACTGCTGGAGATTTACGATGCCGTCGTCCTCAGCGTTGGTGCACCGGGCGATCGGCCCCTCGGCATTCCTGGCGAAGAAAAAGTCGGCGTGTTTGGTTCGGCCAGTTTTGTCGGCTGGTATAACGGTCATCCTGACTTTCGCGATCTTCATCCTCCCCTCGATACCACCAGCGTGGTAGTAATCGGCAACGGCAACGTTGCGGTCGATGTGGCGCGCATTCTGGTGAAGACACCGGAGGAAATGGCGGCAACCGATCTGGCGCTTCATGCGGCGGAGCAAATCAACGCCAGTCCGCTCCGCGACGTGCATTTGATCGGGCGCCGCGGACCAGTGGAAGCGAAGTTCACCAATGTGGAGCTGCGCGAACTGGGTGAACTGGTGGATGCATCACCCGTTGTCGATCCGGCCGACCTGCCCGATCACGTGCCGAGCGACTTGCCCGATCGCGAGAAGCGATTGAAGGAGCGTAACCTTGCCACGCTACGCGACTTTGCCGCCCACACCGAGGATAAAACCAAGCACATCCATTTTCATTTTTATGCGCGGCCGGTGGAAATTGTCGGCGGCGATCGTGTCGAAGCTGTGCGGTTTGAAACCACCGATCCCGCCCATCCGTCCGGCAGCTTCACAATTCCCTGCGGCTTGGTGATCGCCGCCATCGGTTATGCCGCCGTGCCTCTGGCCGATGTGCCGTTCGATTTGGCCCATGGTCATACCGTCAATGTCGAAGGGCGGATTTCGCCGCGGCTTTATGCGGCGGGGTGGGCGATGCGCGGCCCCACCGGGGTCATCGGCACGAATAAGGCCGACGGCGATCTGATCGCCAAGCATATTGTTGCGGATGTAGGTACAGTCTCAGGTCGGCCAGGACGCGCGAAATTCATGGATCACTTGATCAAGCGCAAGGTTGTGCCGGTGACCTTTCAGGACTGGCAAACCATCGATGCCGCCGAAATCGCGGCGGCGCCCAGCGGCGCCCCCCGGCGCAAATTCACCCGCATCAAGGAAATGCTGGAAGTGGTTAATCGGCGATAAAGATGCGTTAGCTGATATCGCTAATTGTCTTGGTAAGAATTATTGCGGACCCAGGACAAAGCTGAGCAGCTTGCCGTGTCGCTAAAATCTCCGCCGGCACATTACGTCGGTCGATAGCCTCAAATCCTTGCGCTTCAAAAAATGCCTGCGCCGTCGTCGTCAAAAGATAAATCTCGATAATGCCCATGTCCCGGGCGCATCGTAAAAGCTGGTGCACGATCTTTTGCCCGATGCCTTGCCGCCGGACTTGCGGCATCACGACAACCGAGCGCAACAAGGCCATCGACCCATAAAACTCAAGCCCACCAAATCCCACAATTTCGCCCGTAGGATTTTCAAATCGCCAGAAGCTGCGGCCAGGCTCGGAAATATCCTCGGCAGGCAAGCCGTCTTGTTGAAGCGCCCGAGCTAAGGATGCCACCTTGCTTGCGGCTAGAGGTATACACAAAACTTCATTCATAGAAGAAAATCCTTCAACTGCCCCAAGCATAGCTCTTAACCGTAGATGTAACACTCTAATTATGCATAACTATATGATAGGATTGCACTATTCATCCTGAGGCCTTAGGTTTATGTGAAAAGCTTGAACCCTGGGGCTGCCGGGTGTAGACGAAGCCCCATAAAAGCCGACACATCGATATAGCCATTGTCGGTAAAACCGACGGGATAATCATTGCCGGCAAACCGACAGACTGAGGTCCGGGTTGTAATTTGGGGGAATGCCTTAAAAGGGCAATCTGGTTAAGCGGCCATAAGGTCGAAAGGGAATTGCGTTATGGAAGGAACCAACACGGTTCAGGAAAAACGTCGCGACGGCGAACGAGGCTCACTTGAATCGGCGGTGATCCGCTTCGCCGGAGATAGCGGCGACGGCATGCAGCTGACGGGGAGTCAGTTTACCCAAGCAACCGCTCTGGCGGGGAACGACCTTGCCACCTTCCCGGATTTCCCGGCCGAGATTCGCGCCCCGGTTGGCACGACCTACGGCGTGTCCGCGTTCCAAATTAATTTCGGCGGCCGCGTCATCAAAACCGCGGGCGATGCCTTGGATGTTTTAATCGCGATGAATCCCGCCGCGCTGAAGGTGAATCTGAAAGATCTCAAACCCGGCGGCGTGCTGATCGTCGACATCGGTCAGTTCAACGACAAAAATTTCATCAAGGCCGGTTATCCTGCTGATCCGTTTTCGGATCCTGAGCTGGCGGCGAAGTATCGCATTTTAAAATTGGATATGTCGCGGTTGACGCTTGAATCGGTGAAGCCGTTCGGCTTGTCGCAGAAAGAAGCCCTGCGCTGCAAAAACATGTGGGCCCTGGGTCTGGTCTATTGGATGTTCGGCCGCGACCGCGGTCCGACCTTGCAATGGCTGGAAGGTAAATTCTCCAAACGCGACGACGTCGCGAAAGCCAATGTCGCGGCATTGAACGCGGGCCACGCCTTCGGCGAGACCGCCGAGATGCCGGCCGAGATCGGCGCCTATGTGGTGCCGTCGGCCAAGATCGCGCCGGGTCTTTACCGCACCGTCACCGGCACCGAAGCCCTGGCCTGGGGTTTGGTTGCGGGCGCCAGCCTATGCAATCTTGAAATGTTGTTCGCCGGTTATCCGATTACGCCGGCATCCGCCTTGCTGCATCATTTGGCGCGGCTGCGCGATTACGGCGTCACCACCTTCCAAGCCGAGGATGAAATCGCCGCCATCTGCGCCGCGATCGGCGCCTCCTATGCCGGGGCGCTGGGCGTCACCTCCAGCTCGGGTCCGGGCATCGCGCTGAAGGGCGAAGCCTTGGGCCTGGCGATCGCCACCGAGTTGCCCCTGGTGGTCGTCAATTCCCAGCGCGGCGGACCGTCGACCGGTCTTCCCACCAAGACCGAACAATCGGACTTGTTCCAAGCGGTGTGGGGACGCAACGGCGATGCGCCGATGGCTGTTATCGCCACCCGCTCTCCGTCGGATTGTTTCGAAGTCGCCATTCTCGCCACCAAGCTGGCGGTCAAATACATGACACCGATCATGGTGCTGACCGACGGCTATCTTGCCAATGCGTCGGAGCCGTGGCTAATCCCGTCCATGGATCGGTATGAACCGGCGCCGGTCAAGTTCCGCACCGAACCCAATGGGTTTCATCCGTTCCTCCGCGATCCGGAAACCCTCGCCCGCGCCTGGGCGGTTCCGGGGACGCCTGGGTTAGAGCATCGCATCGGCGGCATCGAGCGCGACTACAATAGCGGCAATATTTCTTATGACGCGGCGAACCACCAAAAGATGACCGACGCCCGGCACAATAAAGTTTTGGGCATGGTGCGCGATATCCCGAACCAAACCGTCGAGCTGGGCAAGGAAAAGGGCAAGCTGGCGATCGTCGGTTGGGGGTCGACCTTCGGTCCGATCAACCGCGCGGTATCGAACATGCTGGCCGAAGGATTGGATGTGGCCCATATTCATCTCCGGCATATTTGGCCGCTGCCCGCCAACCTTGGCGATCTTTTGCGCGGCTACGAGAAGATTCTCATTCCAGAAATGAATAACGGCCAGTTGGTCAAACTCCTGCGCGCCGAATATCTCGTTCCCGCGGTCAGCCTGCCCAAGGTAACGGGCCAACCGTTCAAGATTTCCGAAATTGAAGCGGCTGCCCGCCAGCAGCTCGCTCAGAAAAAGTAAGGACGCCGGCGATGAATGTCATGACACCTCCCGCAGCCCCCTTGTCGGCCAAGGACCTTGCCTCCGACCAGGAAGTCAGATGGTGCCCCGGATGCGGCGACTACGCGATTTTGAAGGCGGTGCAGAAAACCCTCGCCGACATGAATGTCAACCGCGAGAACACGGTGTTCGTGTCGGGCATCGGCTGCGCCGCGCGCTTTCCCTATTACATGTCGACCTACGGCTTTCACACCATCCATGGTCGAGCCCCCGCCTTTGCCACCGGCATAAAGCTGGCGCGGCCGGACTTGGATGTGTGGTTGGTGTCCGGCGACGGCGACGCCTTGTCGATCGGCGGCAATCATCTGCTGCACACCTTGCGCCGCAACGTCGACATCACCATGCTGCTGCACAACAACGAGATCTATGGTCTGACCAAGGGTCAGTATTCGCCGACGTCGCGCAAAGGCACGCGCTCGCCGTCGACGCCGGGTGGGTCGGTTGAGACGCCGATCTCCGCCGCGTTGTTTGCTCTCGGCGCCGGTGCGCGGTTCGTGGCGCGCTCGGTCGACACCCTGCAAAAGCATCTGTCCGAAGTATTGAAGCGCGGTCACGCCCACAAGGGAACATCCCTGATCGAGATCTTTCAGAACTGCATCGTTTATAACGACGGCGCCTTCGATCACTTCACATCCAAGGACGTTGCCGCCGAGATGCAGCTTCATTTGCAACATGGCAAACCCATGCTGTACGGCAAGGACAATAAGAAGGGCCTGCGATTAAAACCCGGCACCTTCGAGTTGGAAGTCGTCCAGATTGGCGAAAACGGCGTCACCGAAGCCGATATTCTGGTCCATGACGAGACCAACCGCGCGCTGGCGTTTTTGCTGGGCGGCATGACCCCGCCGGAATTCCCGGTCGCCATGGGCGTTATCTATTGCGATCCTGCGCCGAGCTTCGAGCGCCTGGTCCAACAACAAGGCGAAGCCGCCAAGGCTAAGATCAAAGGCAAGCCCGGCGACATCAATGCCCTGCTGCGGTCGGGCTATACCTGGGAAGTTAAAGGGTAACTCATCATTTATACTTTGCCGTCGTAGTCGTGAATTTTCCGTCGGCAGCCGTGCAGGTGAAAACCATCACCGCATCATTGAGCCACAGCTTCTTGGCGTAGGTGGATGGGTTATCTGCAACGACGACAACCGGATAAACAACCGGATGGCTGAGAGCGCCAATAGTCGCATTAACCATGGCGCGGCAAACTGGAAAGTTTGCGTCTTTTGTGTCGGTGGTCGGCGTCAAGGTATCCGGAGTTTTGCCCGCCGCGATCATGCTTTGAAGTTCGGATGGCGTATATTCCGCGGCCGCGGCGGCACCGCAAACTAAGCTCAAAATCACCGCCCCTCTGCTTGCGTGTTTCATCTTTTTTCCTCGCAACAGCGTGTTGTTTTTGTCCTTGTCTTCAGATTTTGCACCAAACGCCTATGAATAACCACCTTTGTTGCCCCGCGACAGCCTGCCGCTTGGCGCAGCCTTTGGCTTGCGCCTAGGTTTGAGCATGACATTATCCGCCTCCTTAGGAGGGGTGCCACCCTCTCACCGACGAATCGCCGCCTGGTTGCTCGTGTGCTGCCTGATGGTGTTGGCCATGGCGACCATCGGTGCGGTGACGCGGTTGACCGAAAGCGGTCTTTCCATCGTCGAGTGGAAACCGGTCGCCGGCGCCTTGCCGCCGCTATCCGAAACGGCTTGGGCGGCGGAGTTCGACGCCTATCGCCAATCGCCGGAATATGTGAAACGCAATCACGGTATGTCCCTGGCGGAATTTAAGCAGATTTATTTTTGGGAATATCTGCACCGGTTATGGGGGCGGCTGATCGGGATCGTGTTCTTGATTCCGTTTTTGGGTTTTTTGATCACTCGCCAAATCCCGCGCAACCTCATTTTGCCATTGCTGGGCATTTTCGCTCTCGGCGGTGCGGAGGCCGGCGTCGGCTGGTGGATGGTCAAAAGCGGATTGGTCAACGATCCGATGGTGAGCCCCTATCGTCTGGCAACTCATCTTGGCCTTGCCGCCCTTATTTATAGCGCATTGTTGCTGACCGCTCTGCGATTGCTGTGGCCTTACGGACAGCAGAGTGCGCGTGACACCGATCTCCGCAGACTTCGAGGATGGAGTTTTGTGCTCATCGGTTTGGTGGCCGCAACCCTGCTGGCCGGCGCGCTGGTTGCCGGGCTTGATGCCGGCCTTATCTATAATACTTTTCCGTTGATGAACGACGCCGTCGTTCCGCCCGATGTATGGGCGTTGAAACCGCTGTGGCGTAACCTGTTCGAGAATCCCGCCACTGCCCAGTTCATCCACCGGATTCTGGCCCTTCTCAGTTTCATCGCCATTTTATGCTTCTTTCTGATCATTCGGCGTCAATCCCCACCGTTACGCGCGGTTTGGGCCTGGCGCTGCGTCCTTGGCTTGGTTGTGCTGCAGGTTACCTTGGGCATCACCACCCTTCTTCTGCAGGTACCCGTTTTCCTGGCAAGCCTGCACCAGATGGGGGCGTTTCTTTTGCTGGGATCGCTGCTGGTCGGTCAAGAGGCGCTCCGCAAGGGTCTGGGGCCTTTGCGCCAGCCATCCTAAGGCGGCGCCACGGTTTTGCCGTTTTCCCATCGTAAGGCGGGGAACGCCCCTGGCCAGCGCTATGCGATCTGTGGCATACCCTTCCCCAGGAATTTTGGTTCAACCACACGACGAGAGATTTTGATGGTCCGCAGGTTTTTCGCTGCTCTTCTTTTCTTATTGGCTCTTGGCTTTGCCGTGCCGATGCCCGCGATGGCACAAACGGTGGTCGACGGTATCAAGGCGCAAGATCAAAAAGATTACAAAAAAGCCCTGGAAATTTTTGAGAAGCTTGCCCGTGCCGGCAATGTCGAGGCGATGTTCAACCTGGCCAAGATGGTGCAGGCCGGATATGGAATTGAAAAACCCGATCCGGTGGCCGCGCTTGCCTGGTACAAGTTGGCGGCAGACACCGATCCCTTACGCGGCGATCCCGCCTTTCATGTCGGCATTCTTTTGATCCGCGGCGAAGGCGTTAAAGAAGATCCTGCCATGGCCTATCAATACTTCGCCAAGGCCGCCAGAGCGAACCATATCGATGCGCAGTACAATGCGGGCGTTATGAAATACGAAGCCATCGGCATCCCTGAAGATAAGATCGAAGGCACTATGTGGTTCATGCTTGCCGCCCGGGTGGGTTACCCGCCGGCGATTTCGGCACGGGAAAAAGCCTTCGGTGAATTGAAGCCGGCACAGCTGGAAGAGGCGCAGAAAAAAGCCAACCTGGTCATTGCCGAAATTGAAAAGAACAATCGTACCCGCGAAGCCGCCAAATCGTCCGGCACAAAGCCGCCTGCCGCGGCAACGCCCTCAACCCCTGCCGGAGGTCCGAAGCCTGCCGCCGGGACGCCTCCTGCAGCAGCGGGCACGCAGCCTAAGTAAGTCGTCACGCAACGGTTAGCGCCTTATTGCATTAACTTGCTTTCAAGAGGCGTCGGCCATAAAAGCCGGCGCCTCTCGTGTTTTTGGCAATCCTCATCTAGGCCTCTTGCGGAAATCAGCTTTCATCCCATATTCTACAGTGAAAGGATGGAAAATATGATCACCGTAACCCCCTATGACCAGCTTGGAAAATTCCGCAACGAGTGGCTAAACGCCACCCATCATTTTAGCTTCGGCAGTTATCGGGATCCGAACCGTATGGGGTTTGGACCCCTGGTGGTGTGGAATGACGATACCATCGCACCGGGACAGGGGTTTGACCTCCACGGTCACCGGGATATGGAGATCATCACCGTGGTACGCACCGGTGCCGTATCGCATCAAGATCACCTTGGAAACAAGGGCCGAACGGCCGCGGGCGACGTGCAGGTCATGTCCGCCGGCGCAGGCATTCTTCATGCCGAGTATAATTTTGAAGATACGCCGACCACCTTGTTCCAAATCTGGCTGCGGCCTCAAGCTCGCGGCATGTCGCCGCATTGGGAGACAAAAGCCTTTCCAGGGAATAAAAAAAGGGGCCTTGTCCCCTTTGCTTCGGGACGCCCGGCAGACGCAGGATCTGGCGCGCTTCCCATCCACTGTGACGCCGCCATTCTGGGCGCCAGTCTCAGTGCCGGATCAACGGTGCAGCATATCTTTGCACCAGGCCGGGGTGCTTACGTGGTCGCCGATGGCGGAAGCATCACGATCAACGGCGTCGACGCCCGGTCGCGAGATGGTATCGAAGTTAGAAATGAGTCACAGATTGACATTACGGCCGGTCAAGACACGCGCATTGTCATGGTCGACTTGGCGTTAACGGAGTGAAAGAAACAATGGATGGGCATACCCGATACAGCGACAGTGACGCTCTTCTGGTTGTCGACGTTCAGAATGATTTCTGCCCCGGCGGCGCCTTAGCCGTGCCTGAAGGCGATCAAGTGATCCCGGTGATCATGAATTTCGCCCCGCGCTTTCAACACGTCATCATGACTCAAGACTGGCACACGGAACAGCACAGCTCTTTCGCTTCAAGCCACGCCAATAAGACGGCGTATGAAACGATCTTTATGCCGTACGGCGAGCAAGTCCTGTGGCCGCGGCACTGCGTTCAAGGCACATACGGCGCCGAGTTTCACAAAGATCTCAAATTGCCTCAGACCGAGCTTGTCATCCGCAAGGGCTTTCGCCCCGGCATCGACAGCTATTCGGCTTTTTACGAAAACGACCGCCGCACACCCACCGGTCTTGCCGGTTACCTGCGTGAGCGGGGAATTCGCCGGTTGTTTTTGGCCGGCCTTGCCACCGACTTCTGCGTCACCTACACCGCGCTGGATGCGCGCCGTGAAGGCCTGGCCGCAGTGGTGGTGGAGGATGCTTGCCGGGCGATTAACTTGAACGGTTCTTTGGCCCGCTCTAAGTCAGCCATGGTCGGTGCCGGCACTTTGATCGCCCGCACGGACAATCTCTAGATTCTATCACGATCTACAAAGCCTCGTTAAAATCATCCAACAACGCGGCAATCCGTCCGCCATCCGATTGCTCCATGATTTGCCGGGCCCGCTGGGTGGCCGCCTTCACATCCAAGGCGCGTAAGCGTTGCTTGACCCGGGGAATGTTGCTGGGAGTCATCGACAACTCGCGAATGCCCAGACCGATCAGCAACGCCGTATAGCGCGGATCGCCGGCGATCTCCCCGCAAACCGACAGGGGTATATTTCCCCGTCGGGCGGCGGCGGCGGTGAACTGAATAAGCCGCAAGATCGCCGGATGCAGCGGATTATAAAGATAGGCCACCTGGTCATCCGCGCGATCGATCGCCAAGGTGAACATGGTGAGATCGTTGGTGCCGATGGCGAAGAAATCGGCGTGGCGCGCCAAGACATCCGCCGACAAGGCGGCGCTGGGCACTTCAATCATCACACCGAGGGGCGGCAAGGGATTGGACATGGCGACCTTGGCTTGGCGCAGCCGCCGCGCCACCTCGGTCAAAACAGTGCGCGCTTCCAAAAACTCCGACGCCGAGGCGATCATCGGCAGCAAGATCCGGACTGGGCCAAAGGCGCTGGCGCGAAGCGCTGCGGCAAATTGATTTTCCAACAGGCTCCGCACCTTCAACGACAACCGGATCGCCCGCAGCCCCAAGGCTGGATTAAGCGATTCGTTGGCGATGCCATCCAGGCTGTAGGCCAGCTTGTCACCGCCCACATCCAAGGTGCGCACGGTGACCGGCCGCCCCTCCATCTGCTGCACCAAACCGCGCAGAGCTTGAAACTGCTCTTCCTCTCCGGGAAGATCGTCCCGATTCATATACATGAATTCGGTCCGCAACAGGCCGATGCCCATGGCGCCGTTATCCAAAGCGCGTTCGGCTTCGCGGGGCAGTTCCAAATTGGCGACCAGTGAAATCGTGACGCCGTCGCGGGTTTCTGCCGGCAAGGTGCGCAGCCGCGCCAGTTTTGCCTGGGCAGCGTCCAGCTTCGCTTTTAATCGCTCGAACCGTGCCAGCACGTCGGGCTCGGGGCGAAGAATGACCTGCCCCTTGATACCGTCGACAACAATCAGATCGCCGGATTTTATCTTCCCGTGCAAGCCGGCAATACCAAGCACCGCCGAGATCCCCAAGGCGCGCGCCATGATTGCCGTATGGCCCTCGGCGCCACCCAAGACCGTGGCAATCCCTAATACCTTTTTTGGATCCAGCAGGGCCATATCCGCCGGGGTCAATTCTTCCGCAATGAGAATCGTTCCTTCAGGAATATGCGCAAAAACCGCATAAGGCGTTTGCGTCAAGGTCCGGATCAAACGATTGCCCACCTCGCGAATATCGTCGACCCGGGCGGCAAGGTAACTATCCTCCATCGCGCCGAAGCTTTCGGCGATCACGGCGATTTCTTGCACAATGGCGGCCTCGGCATTGAACCGTTCCGATTCAATCCGCTTCCTTGCCCCGCGCAACAACCGGGAATCTCCCAGCATGGAAAGATGGGCGTCCAAGAGGAAACCGATTTCTTCCGCCGCGGTCTCGGGCAGATGCCGTGCCTTGTCTTTCAATTTGAATAATTGCCGCCGCGCTGCACCAACAGCAGTATCCAGGCGCGCAAGTTCGGTTGGAATCTGGCCGCGGGGGATCCGGTACTCCGGCGCCTGAACGGACCCCGCCTCAACCAGGTGGGCCGGCCCGATGGCGATTCCGGCCGAGACGCCCAAGCCGCCTAAGGTAATACTGCCCGGTGTTGATTTGGCAGATTTCTTACGGTTCGTCGAAGCCATCGCTCACCAGCTTGGAGAGGGCCGCCAGCGCCGATGCCGCTTCTCGCCCGGTGACGGCAATTTCAATCTCACAGCCGGTAGCCGCTGCCAGCATCATCAATCCCATGATCGACATCCCCGATACCGCCGTACCATTGCGCTCGACCGCAACCTCGGCGTCAAATTCCCCCGCCAATTTTACAAACTTTGCCGCCGCGCGTGCATGAAGGCCGCGCTGATTGATGATCATGACTGTGCGCCGCAACGCGGCTTGATTATTCTTTGCTCCGCCGGTGGTCTCTGTGCTCATGACGACCCCGCACCCTAACAAGCGCCGGACAAAAAGGCGGAGGCCACATTGATATATTTGCGGCCGGCTTCCTGCGCCTTGATGACCGCGGTGGCCAGATCATCATGGTCGCGAACGCTGGCCAGCTTGACCAACATCGGCAGATTAACGCCGGCAATCACTTCGACCTTGCGGCCTTCCATAACCGAGATCGCCAGATTGGACGGCGTGCCGCCGAACATGTCCGTCAGCAGGACCACACCCTGCCCCGCATCAACTTGCCGTATGCGGTCGATGATTTCTTGGCGCCGCTTGTCCATATCGTCTTCGGGCCCGATACACACCGTCGCCAAGGCGGGTTGCGGCCCAACGACATGTTGCAGAGCGGAGCTGAGTTCGTCTGCCAGGCGGCCGTGGGTAACAAGAATAATTCCGATCATGGCGAAACCTAGCGCGATTATATACGGGACGGCGAGTCTAATTGCATGGAGCCGGATCCCGCCTCGCCCGCTCCCGCGTCATTGAGTCCGGCATCCCGGTGACGGATGGTGACGGCCTGACCGTCGCTCCGCAACGCAGAGGCCAGCTTTTCTGCGACATAAACCGATCGATGCCGGCCGCCGGTGCAGCCGATCGCCAAGGTAAGGTAGCTTTTACCCTCGGCAAAATACCGCGGCAGCAGGGGGCGCAAAAGGTTTAAGAGGTTAGCAAAAAACCGGTCAAATTCGGGATCGGCGGCGATATGGGCTCCGACCCGGGCATCTTGCCCCGTCAGGGGCTGCAGTTCGGTAACATAGTGAGGGTTGCGTAAAAACCGGACATCGAACACGAGATCCGCGTCCCGCGGGACCCCGCCCCGGTAAGAAAAGGACTGCACAAATATGCCCGGACCTGTCGGGCGATGGATCGAGAAATGACGGATAAGGGTTTGTTTGAGCTCGCCCAGGGTCATGGTGCTGGTATCAATGACCACATCCGCCGCATCGCGAAGCGGCGCCAGAAGTTCCCGTTCACGCTCCACACCGTCGCGGACCGGACGATCCTGCGCCAAAGGATGCCGGCGCCGGGTCTCGGTATAGCGGCGGCATAGAATATCGACATCGCAGTCCAGAAACACTTTGCGAAGATTAAACCCGCTGAGATTACGTAAGCGCTCGGTTTCGGATAGAAACGCTTCGATGCCAAAATCCCGCGTTCTCACATCGGTGCCGATCGCTAAGGGATGAGCATCCACCGTATTCGGGGTGCGACCTTCAACCGGCATGACCAAGCGCGACAATAAAAACAGCGGGAGATTATCCACCGCCTCATAGCCGATATCTTCCAGCAATTTAAGCGCCGATGATTTCCCCGCACCCGAAAGGCCGGTAACCAAAACGATCGGAACCGGTTTACTCGATGATGCGGAGGATGAAGGAGATGATGTCATAAGCGTGATGGATCTAGAATTTTTAACCGATGTTCCAGCAAAGCGGCGACCCTCGTCCTGATCTTAGCCGGCGCGGAGGCCGTGAAAGGATCCAGCCTAAGGCACGGAACAGCAATGTCGAGCACGGATACGCTTAAATCAAGGGGCAGCCGGTCAACCGCGCGATCCGCCACCAAATCAACAATCAGCCGAATCGGGGCCTTAGGATAAAACGGCATGGCGACAATTCCTATGCCCCTCACCTCAAGCTTTCCCGCCAAGGTCTCGGGAGGTTTTGCCCAGAGATTGTCTTGATCGCGGGTAATGTCAACCCGATCATCGGCAACCAGGAGCGCGCCGCCATCGATCAATCGCAAGGCCAAGTCGGACTTGCCCGATCCAGATGCACCGCGAAGAAGAACACCTATGTCGTCAAGCAGCACACAGGTTCCATGAAGTTGAGTCTGCTCCGCCATCGTCTAGCCAGCAGGCAAGCGGACAATAAACCGCGCGCCGCGGACATTACCGCCCGTATCGCGCCGGTTCTCGGCCCATAACCGGCCGCCATGCGCCTCGATGATCTGTTTCGAAATGCTTAGGCCTAGTCCCGAATGGGTCCCGAATTTTTCACCCTCGGGCCGGGCCGAATAGAACCGATCAAAAATCTTTTCCAATTTGTCATCCGGAATTCCCGGTCCCTCATCGCTGATTTGCACCCGAACGAATCGACCGTCGCGTTTTCCCTCCAAGGTAATGACACCGCTGGGCGGGCTGAAAGAAATGGCGTTGCCGATCAGATTGCGGAACACCTGCACCAACCGGCTTTCAATCCCGATCACGTCGAGATTATCCACATCGACCAGGTTAAGCCGCAAGACCGGTCCGTCGGCCAAGGTCTCTGAATAGACGTCAGCCAAAGTCTCCAGCATCTTTCCGATATCGATCGGCGCCGATTCCGCGCGCGACAACTCGGCATCGATGCGCGACGCGTCGGAAATGTCACTGATCAAGCGATCAAGCCGCTGGACGTCATCCAAAACGATCGCCATCAGTTTCTTGACCCGTTCGGGATCCTCGATCCGCGCCGCCGTTTCCATGGCGCTGCGCACCGAGGTCAGAGGATTCTTAATTTCGTGGGCCACATCGGCGGCGAACCTTTCGATGGCATCCATGCGGCGCCACAAGGCCGACGTCATCTCGCGCAACGCCCCTGATAGCTCGCCGATTTCGTCGCCCCGGCGGGTAAGATCGGGAATTGGCTCATCCAAGCGGCCCTGCCCCGCCCGAACGCGATCGGCGGCGGCGGCAAGCCTGCGCAACGGCCGCGCGATACGCCCCGCAAGATAGAGCGACAACAATAAGGTTACGCCCATGGATATTCCGAAAACTCGCAGGATATCCAAACGTACGGCGCGAACCCCATCTTGAATGCGGGTGCCGTTTTGCGATAACAGCAGCACGCCCACAACTTGACGATACCGTTGCACCGGCACCGCCACCGTCAGCAACAGACTACCGTCGGGCGGGCGGCGAAGACGTTCGGAAATTTCGCCGTTCTGCGCGCGTCTTACTTCATCAAAATCACTGGCCCGCAATAAAACTTGCCGATCACTGGGTTCCGTATTTCGTTTGGGCAGCAAGCGCAAAATAAAATCGTACGTCATGAAGACAAATTGCCGGAACGGATTATTTGTCCCCGGCGGCGGCAAGTCTTCGATTTCAACCGATCCGCTTCCGTAACCGGTCAGAACGCGACTGTCGGCGATCAGATCGCCATCGCGGCGGTAGAGGCGCGCCCGCAAATTGGTCGGCTCCACCAACCGGCGAATCAAGGCGGAGGCCGATTCCGGATCAAGGGCCTGAATAAATCCCGAGCCGATGACGGCGCTTTCGCCTAAGGCGCCGGCGATGATAATCGCTTGAGTCCGCATGCTTCCTTGTTCGGAGCGGACGAGGCCTTTTTCGTAATCATCCAGAAATAGGAGTCCAAAACCCAAGAGACCCAAGGCGACAAGATTGACGGCAAAGATCGGACGAATAAGGGGGGAGATCCGAGGGCGGCGACGCGGGAGAGGTTTATCGCCGGCGCGCTCAGCCATGCTGGTTGCTGCGGAAGAATTCTCTTCAGCAGCCGCTGCAGAACCTTGACTATTATTGACTGAAACCGCCATCGCTTTCCTTATCAGGGAAAGCCGCATTTTATCAAGCTCGCCTAACGATTACTGCTCTTTATAGCGATACCCGACCCCATAAAGCGTCTCAATATGGGAGAAATTGTCGTCGACAATTTTAAACTTTTTCCGTAACCGCTTGATATGGCTATCAATAGTCCGATCATCGACATAGATATGCTCGCCATAGGCCGCATCCATCAATTGATCGCGACTTTTGACGTGGCCCGGACGCTGGGCCAGGGATTTCAAGATCAAGAACTCGGTCACCGTCAATTGGACCGGTTCGCCGCGCCAGCTGCACATATGACGATCCGGATCCAGAACCAGGTCGCCGCGTGAAATAATCGCTTCAGAAGGTTTTCCGGCAACGGGGCTTCCTACTTCTTGGCGGCGCAACAAGGCGCGAATACGCTCGATTAACAACCGTTGCGAGAATGGCTTCTTGATATAGTCGTCGGCGCCCATTCTGAGACCCAACAACTCGTCAATCTCGTCATCTTTTGAGGTCAGGAAAATAACCGGCATGGCGGTCTTAGTGCGGAGATTTTTCAACAGCTCCATGCCATCCATCCGCGGCATCTTAATATCCAGAACCGCAAGATCGACCGGACTGGCCGACAATCCGCGCAACGCCTCTTCGCCATCGGCGTAGGTGCGGACCTTAAATCCCTCGGCCTCCAAAGCCATGGCAACCGACGTCAAAATATTCTTGTCATCATCGACTAAGGCGATGGTACTCGGCATGGCTCCCCCGGAACTCAGGTTCGATAGGTCGGATGTCTGTCTGTCGTCTTGCATGTATGTAAGCATGTGCTCCAGTCTGCAAGGGAATATGTCGGTATTACGGCCAAGACGCGGCATGAGCATGAGAAAACACTGTTTTCAGGGTATTACGGCTCGGCGGCCTAGCCTACCTGACGACCGGGAACCGCTATGCCGTCTGGACAGCATGCTCGGTACGGCCCCTCTTAGGAATTTACCTGTTTGGTGAGTCGGCCCGTATCGTTCGCTTGGCTTCCCTGAGGTTAATCATTCTCGGCATTTTGAGGCTCAAAGGCGAGGCTCAAAGCCGGGGCCGAGTATTAAGCCAGAAAATCCTCAACCAGCTTGAACTGCGCCGGGACATTCAAGGCCGGCGCATGACCGCAGCCGGGAACGATGACCAGGTGGCACTTTGGTCCGCGCCGCGTCATCTCTTGAGCGATCTCGGGCAATAAAAGATCGCTGTCGGCGCCGCGCAAGCAGAGAACCTTTGCGGTGATCGCATCGTAGGCCGACCACTGTCGGTAATCTTCGGGATGGTTTTCAAACTGCTGCACCATCTGCGGGTCATAATGCGGTGTAATCCGGCCATCGGGAAGCCGCCGCGCCGAGGTTTCGGTTAAGCGGCGCCACTGTGCATCGGTCAAAAATCCATAGGGCTTATAGATCGTTCGGAAATAGGCCTCGAGTTCGCTGAGCCTTGCAAAGGACGGCGGCTTACCGGCATAGGATCGAATCCGGGCCACCGCAGCCACCGCAATTTCAGGACCGATGTCATTGAGAATTAAGTGGGTGATGCGATCCCGCAACGGCCCCGCCGCGGCACGAAGGCCGATCGCACCGCCCATCGAGGTTCCGACCCAGCGCAGCTGCGCCAACTTCAGCGCATCACATAACCCTGTGGCCAGCTTCACATAAAAGTCCAGGCAATATTCCTCGGCCGGACGCGGCGACCACTCGCTAAGGCCGCGGCCGATCGTGTCGGGTGCGATCAGATAGTAACGATTGCTTAAATGTGTCGCGAGATCCTCAAAGTCGCGCGATGTGCGGGCCAAGCCGTGCCACAGAACAACCGGCGGCGCCTCCGGCTTTCCCCACACCATGTAGTGTATTTCGCGATCCAAAATTGTAACGTAGCAAGATTGCGGTGTCATAGCGTCCTCCTCCGGGCGGCTGGACCGTCACGCAATCGCCCGACGATACCGGTCGGAAAGAAATAAACGCTGAGGATAAACAGGATGCCGAGCCACAGCAGCCATCGATCGGGATGAAACAACACCGCCAAGACCGGCATATCGCTGAGCGCATTGCTGGCCGATCCCATTAAGGCCTGAAGATAGTTCTGCGCCAAGATAAACAGGGTTGCGCCCAGCACCGCGCCATAGAGTGTCCCCATACCGCCGATCACCACCATCAGCAAGATATCCATCATGATGGAAAAACTAAGGGTGGTTTCCGGCCCGGTGTGACGCAGCCACAAGGCCCATAACCCCCCTACCGCCGCCGCGGCCGCTGCGGAAATGCAGTTGGCCAAGGTGCGGTAGATCACCGTCTTATATCCCAAGGCCTCGGCGCGAAAGGCATTCTCGCGGATGGCTTGCAGAACCCGGCCAAAGGGCGAATTGACGACGCGCAACAATAAGAGAAACAAAACTAGGCAGCCGACAAACACCACGTAATAGGAAAGGATCCGGCCGTTGATCTCGACGCCGAACAAAGGTGTCTCCATCACCTTGAAAGCGGGACGCAACATTTCGGGCGCGCGAAAATTCCGCCCATCCTCGCCGCCGGTAATCGATGAGAGTTGCGACGCCAGAACCGCAAAGGCCGACGCCACCGCCAGCGTGATCATGGCAAAGAAAATCGCCTTCACCCGCAGCGATAAAAGTCCGATCGCCAGGGCCAAGGGCACGGCCACACCTATGCCGGCGATAAATCCGAATACGATCAACGCCCAACTGGGTTCGGCGCTATATAGTGCGATGCCGACACCATAGGCGCCGATGCCATAGAACATAGTGTGGGCGAAGGAGACGATTCCGGTATAGCCCAGCAAAAGATCGTAGGACGCCGCCAGCGCGATAAAGACGCAGATCTTCGCCGCCACGTTCAACGCCTTGCTGCCGGGAAAAAGAAACGGCGCGAAGGCAAGGCCGATAAGGATGGCGATGAGAAGCAGCGCCAAAATCCGGCTGCGTGGAAGATCGCCTGAGAGAAGCCTTACCAACATCGTACGCCTACCGTTTTGCCACCGGATAAAGACCTTGCGGCCGCCACATCAAGACCAAAGCCATCAACAAAATATTGGAAATGAGCGCTACCTTCGGCTCCAAGAATCCGGCATAGTTGGCCAGGAGCGCCACCAACAAAGAGCCGATGAAGCAGCCGCCGATCGACCCTAAGCCGCCGACAATGATTACGATGAAGACCAGCACCATGATCTCCATGCCCATGGCGGCGGTCACGGTTTCGCGGTACAGCGCCCAGAGACTACCGCCCAAACCCGCCAAGGCCGATCCCGCGACAAACACGGCAACGAACAACCGCCGGACGCGATAGCCTAGTGACTCCACCATCTCGGGATTCTCCACCCCGGCCCGCACCAGCAAGCCAATTTTGGTCTTGGTCAGCATGACGCTGGTCATTAAAAACACCGCGAGCCCGACCAGCATCGCCCCCAACCGAAATTTCTCGATGGTGATGTCGCCAAAATTGAAGGATCCGCGAAAACTTGTGGGCAGCGGCAAGGACACCGGCACCGCGCCGAAGATCGCATGCAAGGCCTGCTCGGCGACGATGAACCCACCCATGGTGATCAGAATCTGTTTGAGGTGCTGACCATAGACCGGACGAATGAGCAAGCGTTCGAAAATCAAACCTAAGATCGCGGTCACGATGATCGCCGCCGACGCCGCCAGCGCCGTGGCGGCAAGGTTGCTCGACAGAGAGTCAACCTGGGTATAACCACTTAAATGAAGCAACACCGATGCCGCGACATAGGCGCCGACCGCAATGAAGGCGCCATGGCCAAAGTTCAGCACATCCATCAAACCAAAGACCAGCGTCAGGCCCGACGCCATCAGAAAGATCATCATGCCCATGGCGATCCCGGCAAAGGTCAAGGTAACCCAGGTTGCGCCATTGCCGATCAACGGCAAGGCCAAAAGCGCCAGAGCGACGGGCAAAATCGCCGGCAGCCAGTCTCGCCGCGCCACCGGAACCGCTGCAGATTTTACGGTCGCACTTTTTATGGTCGCATGGGCGCTCATTTCTTCACCACCATCATTGATGACTGTCCAAATTTAATCCCAACAACCTCCGCTGCAGATCCTGATCCGCCGCTAAGGACTCCATGGCGCCGCGATGCACGATCCGCCCGTCGTCCATCACCACCACATAATCGCCAAGCGTTCGCGCCATGCGAAAATTCTGCTCGACCAGCAGGATCGTGGTCCGGGCGCGCTTTAACTCTTGGAAGGCGGCAATCAAGGCGTCGATAATGGCCGGCGCCAAACCCTTGGTGGGTTCATCAACCAGGATCAATCGCCGCGGCTCGGCCATGGCTCTGGCGATCGACAGCATTTGCTTTTGCCCGCCAGACAAAGCTCCGGCCGGAAACAGCCAGAATTTACGCAACGCCGGAAAAAAATTAAAAATCCATTCCACCCGTTCGGTATTTAACGGACCGCTGCGCGCCGCCAGCACCATGTTTTCTTTGACGCTGAGATCGGCAAACACCGCCATGGTCTCCGGAACATAGGCGATCCCGGAACCGGCGATTTCCGGTGTCGACCGGCCATGAATGCTTTGTCCGGCAAAACTTATCTCGCCTCTTGAGGCGCGCCACAGTCCCATGATGGTCCGTAAGGCGGTGGTCTTGCCAGCGCCGTTTCGTCCCAACAACATGGTGACTTCGCCCTCGGGCACGGCAAGATCAACGCCCTGCAAAATATGATAGCGCCCGATGTGGGTATGGACATTGCGCAGGCTGAGCAGGGCAGACGGCGATTCTTTAATCATGACCGCCCCCGCCTGTGCCGAGATAGGCTTCCTGCACGATCGACGACGCCATCACCTCCGCCGGTGCGCCGTCGGCGACCAGCTGCCCGTTATGCAGCACGACAATCCGGTCCGCCAGCGAACGCACCACCTCCATCTTATGCTCGACCAGTAAAACCGTTTTGTCGCCCTCGGCCTTGATGGCGCGGATCAAATCCAAGATCACCGGTGCTTCGTCCACGCTCATCCCCGCGGTGGGCTCGTCAAACATGAAGACCGAGGGCTTGAGCGCGATCAGCATCGCGACTTCCAACTTTCGCTGATCGCCGTGGGGCAGGGTTGCGGCCAGAACCGCCGCGCGGGATGTCAGGTTTACGCGCGCCAATATTTCTTCCGCTTCATCGATCAGTGCCGCGCGTCGCTGCCACGGCACGCGCATATCCAATCCTTCGCCCGCAGCCGCCTGCACCGCAAGACGCACGTTTTCGATGACGGTCAAATTGGGAAAAAGATTGGTCAGCTGAAACGCCCGGCCGATGCCCTTGCGGGTTCGCACCGGGGCCGAATACCTGGTGATGTCTTCGCCGCGCAGATAAACCTGCCCGGCGAAGGCGCGCAACTGACCCGAGATGAGATTAAAATAGGTGGTCTTCCCGGCGCCGTTGGGACCGACGATCGCGGTCAGGCTTCCGGAATGGAAAGCACAAGAAACAGCGTCGACGGCGACGTGACCGCCAAATCGGATGGTCACGTCGCGCGTCTCTACTTGCGCTCCTGGAGTTAACCCTGCCGTGCCGGATGGCGCCATGGCGCGGCACCCATCGCCTTAAGGTTAACGCTTATTCTTAATCGGGATTTCCATATCGCCCATTTTCAATTCACGGACGAGTTCCGGCACGCCCCAGGCCACAGCCGGATCACTTTTGATTTTGAAGTGATACATGCTTTGCAGGGCCTGGTGATCTTCCTTGCGAAATTTCATCTTGCCCTTCGGCGAGTCAAATTCCATGCCTTCCATGGCCGAGATCAGTTTTTCCGTATTAGTGCCCTTGGCCTTCTCGATGGCGGTGACGGCGGCGATTCCGGCGGCCATACCGCCTGCGGTAAAGAAATCCGGCGGCTCGTTGTAGCGTTTTTTGTGTTCCGCGACGAGCCAGTCATTCACCGTATTCTTTGGGATCTCGTAATAGTAATAGGTCGCGCCTTCCATGCCCGGCAGGTTTTTATACGCCGCCATGGCCGGAAGAATGTTTCCACCCGACGCCAACTCGATGCCGTAGCGGCCTGGGTTAAGGTCCATCAATTTCTGGATCGGCGACGCGCCGGCCCAGATCACCCAGATGATTTTGCGGCCCGGCTTATCCTTCAGCGCATCAAAGAGACGCTGCGCCGGGGCGGTGAAGTCGGTTGCCGCCTGCGGGGCATATTCTTCAACCGCAAGGGTCGCACCCGTTTTTGCCAAAGCCTCCTTAAATGCCGCCACGCCGTCGCGGCCGAAGGCATAGTCCTGGCCGAGGGTGGCGATGGTGACGCCTTTTTTACCCAAAGCGACGGCATTCGAAATCGCGTCTTGGCTTGAGTTCCGTCCGGTGCGGAAGATGTAGCGGTTCCACTTGTCGCCGGTGATCTGATCGGCCACCGCCGGCTCGACGATCAAAATCTTTTTGTTTTCTTCCGCCACCGGCAGCATGGCCAAGGCCGCGCCCGATGAGGTGGTGCCGATCGCGATGTCCGCCTTATCATCCGTATAGGCTTCGGCCAACAATGCCTTGGCGATATCGGGCTTGCCCTGATCGTCCTTGGTGATGACTTTAATCTTGCGCCCGTTCACCATCATGGTGCCCTTGGTCGCATATTCGAGGCCCATCATCAGGCCAATTTCGGTTTGCTTGGCATAGGCCTCTAGGGCGCCGGTTTTGCCATAAAGCAACGCGATGGTGATATCTTGAGCTTGGACGCTGCCGGCAAAGGCCAGACCGGCCAACCCCACGGCAATTCGTGTCAGTTTCCGCATAGATGATTCCCCCAAATTCAGCCGTCTTCCGCGGCGATCCGTTTCCGATAGCAGAAAAACCCCGCTTTGACTACGCGAATACACAGTATAACCCTAGCAAATCTGCCTGGTTTTTAAGCAATTCTGCGGGTTGTCGCCGTGGCGTATACCCTCCTCGGCCAAAAGCTGATACACGGCACAACCGGCGGGCACAGCCGATGGCACAACCGGCGGGCATACTGGCACGGCCTGCGACCTTAGGAATTGCACTGAGCAACGATGATAAAGAAGCTGCTGAAACAGATCTCGCGTAATGACCGGCTGCGGCGGCTGGCCTGCTGGCTTGCCCATCTCTACATCCGACTGGTCATGGCGACGACCCGATGGGACCGCATCGGCTTTGAACATCCGCGCCAGCTGCTTGATCAAGGCAAGCCGTTTATCGTCACCTTCTGGCATGGCCGGTTGATGATGATGCCGTTTAATTGGTTTCCCGGGCATCCGTTCCACATGTTGATCTCCGCTCACGGTGACGGGGTAATGATCGCGCGCACGGTCGCCTATTTTGGTATCGATACCATCGCCGGATCCACCAGTCGCGGCGGGCTGGATGCGGTCAAGGCCATGGTGCGCAAACTGCGCGCCGGCGAAACCATCGGGGTAACGCCGGATGGTCCCCACGGTCCGCGGATGCAAGCAACCGATGGCGCGATCCGAGTTGCCCGGTTGGCGCGGGTTCCCATTCTGCCGTCGACTGTCGCCGTTAGAAAACGCAAAGTCATGAACACCTGGGATCGGTTTCTGGTCGCCCTGCCCTTTTCTCGCGGCGTGATGATTTGGGGCGATCCGATCGAGGTTCCCGTTGACGCCGACGACACCGTCATCGCCGCGCTGCGTCAGCATCTGGAAGCGACCATGAACGCTCAGGCCGAAACGGCGGATCGTTATGTCGGCGCCACACCGATCGAACCGGCGCCGCCCGGAACCTTACCAACCAAGATAGCGAAACGACTGGCCTCATGACAGCACCGTTTTCTTTAACCCTCTGGCGGACGGCAACGACACTCCTCGGCCCTCTGATCGATCTGATGCTGCAGCGCCGAGCGCAGCGCGGCAAAGAAGATGTCAGCCGCCTGGCCGAACGTCGCGGCATCGCTACGCAGCCGCGGCCGGAAGGTCCGGTGATCTGGCTGCACGGCGCCAGCGTCGGCGAAGCAATGAGCGTCCTGGCCTTGATCAAAAAACTGCAAGCCTCGCGGCCCGATGTTTTTATCGTTCTGACGACAGGCACGGTCGCCTCGGCAAAGGTCTTGTCGGGACGATTGCCGGGCAACGTCTTGCATCAGTTTGCTCCGGTAGACCGCCTTCCGTGGGTCGCGCGTTTTCTTGAACACTGGCAACCCGATCTCGCCATCTGGATTGAATCCGAGTTATGGCCGAATATGATCGCCGAAACCCATCGTCGCGGAACGCCATTAATCCTGCTTAACGGGCGTATGTCCGAGACATCCTTTCGGCGCTGGAAGCGACAAGAATCCTTGGCGCGATATTTGCTACGGCGGTTTGACTTGTGTTTGGCTCAGGATGAAACCCAGGCTAAACGGCTCGACCTTTTGGGAGCGCGGAATATCGCCTGCCTCGGCAACCTTAAGGCCGGTGCAGAGCCCTTGCCGGTCGATGCCGCCCAGCTTGCGTTATTCAAATCCAAGATTGCTGGCCGTCCGCTCTGGTTGGCGGCGTCAACCCATGAAGGCGAAGAACATTTTATTATCGCCGCGCATCAGCGCCTGCGAAAAATCTTTCCCCATATCCTGACCATGGTGGCGCCCCGCCATCCGACACGCGGTGCCGCGGTTGCGGATTTATTTATCAACGCCGGTCTTAGGGTCGCCCGGCGAAGCCGACACGACGATCTTACGTCGGAGCACGACATTTATCTCGGCGATACGCTCGGCGAGATGGGTTTGTTTTATCGTCTCGCCTCCATCACCTATCTGGGCGGATCGCTGGTTCCCGTCGGCGGGCACAACCCCATCGAGGCGGCGCAACTTGATACCGCGCTGATCGTGGGGCCTTTCACGTTCAATTTTGCCGGCCTCGTCACCGATCTGCAGCAGGCCGATGCCTGCGCAACGATAAAGACCGCTGATGAGCTGGCCGAAACAGTTCAACAGCTTTTAACTGATGGCGCCTTGCGCCAAGATCGGATTGCCAAGGGCCGCGCGGTTGCGACACGGGAGGCCAGCGCCTTGGACCGGATCGCCGCGCGTCTTCATCCCTATGTTGCCAATCTTAAGTCCGGCTCGGAGGCCCGTCGTGCGCGCGCCTAAATTTTGGGAGAGCAACGGTCTTATTCCCTTCTTACTGAAGCCCTTGAGTTATGGCTGGCAAGCGGCTGACTGTCTTCGCCACCTGACGGCAAAACCCTATCAAGCGCCAATGCCGGTTTTGTGCATTGGAAATGTGGTCGCGGGCGGCGCCGGAAAGACCCCGGTCGCGCTTGATCTTTTGCAGCGGCTGCACCGACGCGGTATAGCCGCATGGGGGCTGACGCGGGGTTATGGCGGCCGGCAATCCGGGCCGCTGCTCCTTGATCGTCGGCACCACACGGCGACGGACGTTGGCGACGAAGCCCTGCTCCTTGCAGAGATCGCCCCGACACTCGTTGCGCGCAACCGACCCGATGGCGCAAGGTTGGCGGCGGCTCACAGCGCACCGGCATTGGTCCTGGATGATGGATTGCAGAATCCCAGCTTGGTAAAAAATCTGTCGTTGTTGGTAATCGACGGCGCTTACGGTATCGGCAACGGCCAGATCATGCCGGCCGGACCCTTGCGTGAGTCTTTATCGTCGGCAATCGGGCGCTGTCACGCCGCGGTAATAATCGGCGACGATCGCCATGGCATCGTATCGCTGCTGCCGAAAACAAAAACCATTTTGCGCGGGCGGTTTATTCCGGACAACGCCGCGAGCTTTTCGGGTCAGCGGGTTTTGGCCTTTGCCGGGATTGGCCGGCCGAAAAAAGTCGCCGCCAGTCTGCGCGAGGCCGGCGCGGATGTCATCGCCCTTCGTGCGTTTCCGGATCATCATCCCTACACGCCAGCAGAAATGGCCCGACTGATCGCCGATGCCGCCGCGGCTAAGGCCCGCCTCGTGACAACCGCCAAGGATTATGTGCGGCTACCCGCCGAATTTCGCGATCAAATCTCTGTGTTCCGAATCAAATTGGCTTGGGATAACCCGCAAGAGATCGAAAATATTCTCGATTCTTTTTTGGCCAAGGGCTCTAAACTAAAACAAACCGAAAAATAGTTGCATTGACGGGCCAGAGGTCTAAATAAACAGCCCAAGACTTCATTTAAAGCTCAAGGCTCTCATCATGATTGACGTGCGTCGGTTGACGAAACGCTTCGGCGATATTCTGGCTGTTGATGCGGTCAGCTTTACCGTCCCGCGCGGCGAGGTGTTGGGATTTCTCGGACCCAACGGCGCCGGAAAATCCACCACCATGAAAATGACCGCGGGATTTTTAACCCCCACCGAGGGTACGGCTTTGCTGAACGGCCTTGATGTCAGAAAGGATCCCATCGCCGCCAAACAAAATCTCGGCTACCTCCCCGAAGGCGCGCCGGCCTATCCCGACATGACGCCGCGCGCCTTTTTAAGCTTCTGCGCCGCAGCCCGGCGCATCGACGGCGCAAAGCGCACCGACGCCATCGACCTCGCCGTCGCCCGCACCAATTTAGCCCACGTCATGGATCAGCCGATCGATACCCTGTCGAAAGGATTCAAACGCCGGGTGGGTTTGGCCCAAGCCCTTCTGCACGATCCGGAGATTCTGATTTTGGACGAGCCCACCGACGGTCTTGACCCGACGCAAAAACACGAGGTGCGGACCTTGATCCAAACCCTGGCCGCCGACAAGGCGATCATCATCTCAACCCACATCCTGGAAGAGGTCGAAGCCGTCTGCACCCGGGCGCTGGTGATTGCCGGCGGCACGATCCGCGCCGAGGGTAAACCGCTGGGCGACGGCGGTTGGAGCCTGGGCGACCGCCGCGCCGAACGGGGACGCCTTGACGCCGCCTTCCGCGCCATCGTCGACGGCTTCAGCGATCGTCCCAACAAAATCGCACCGGAGACGTCCCATGTTGCATAACATCGCCGTGGTTTTTCGCCGCGAGCTGGCCGGGTATTTTTCCTCACCCTTGGCCTATATTTTTATCGTGGTGTTTTTGGTGTCGTCCGGCGCCATGACTTTTTTCGCCAGCCAATTTTTGATCCGTGGCCAAGCGACGCTGGAGCCGTTCTTCATGCTGCATCCGTGGCTGTACCTGTTTTTTCTTCCCGCCCTCTCGATGCGCCTGTGGGCGGAGGAGCGGCGGACCGGCACCATTGAACTGTTGCTGACCCTGCCGATCCGCACCGGTGCGGCGATGGTGGGCAAGGTCTTGGCCGCGTGGGTTTTCACCGGCATCGCCCTCGCCCTGACCTTTCCGTTGTGGATCACCGTCAATTATCTCGGCACGCCGGATAACGGCGTCATCCTCGCCAGCTATATCGGCAGCCTGTTGATGGCCGGAACCTATCTCACCATGGGAACTTTTGTTTCCGCCTTCACCAAAAACCAAGTCATCGCCTTTATCTTGGGCGTCGCCTTATGCTTCTTGTTCACCGTCAGTGGCGCACCCTTGCTGCTGGAGCTGTTCACCGGCTGGGCGCCGACGGCGGTTCTGAGCACGTTACGTTCTTTCAGCGTCTTGGGCCATTTTCAAGCCGTCACCCGCGGGGTCATCGACGCCCGCGATCTGGTTTATTTCTTCTCGCTCATCGCGTTCTTTTTGTTTGCCGGAACGGTGGTGATCGAGCGGAGGAAAGCGCAATGAGATCCTCTCTTTCGATTCCCGCCGTTGTCGGCGCTGCCATCCTTGTTGTTATCGTCAATCTTGGCGCGATCATGCTGTTCAGTTCGGCGCGGATCGACCTTACCCAGGATCAGCTCTTCACCCTATCTCCCGGTACGAAAAAGACCCTGGCTGAACTTAAAAATCCAATCACCTTGCGCTTGTTTTTATCCGAACGCTTGGCGCGGGAAGCGCCGAACTATGCCGCCTATGCGGAGCGGGTGCGCGACATGCTGCGCGAGTTCAGCGCCGCAAGCCACGGCAAGCTGAAGATCGTCGATAAATCGCCCGCGGCTTTCTCCGAAGAAGAGGACGAGGCGTTGAAGGCGGGACTGCAAGGCGTTCCCGTCGATGCCGCCGGCGAGTTGGTTTACTTCGGTCTTGCCGGCGACAACGCCAAGGGACAGACGCAAGCCATCCCGTTCTTTGGCCCCGACCGCGAATCCTTTTTGGAATATGATCTGGCGCGTCTGGTTTACGCCCTGGACGAGCCGCAGAAAATCGTCGTCGGCGTTTTGACGACCCTGCCGATCGAGGGCGATTTCCGCGCCGCCATGCAAGGATTGCCCAGCGCGCCGTGGGTCGCGATCGAACAGCTGCGTCAGTTGGTGGATGTCCGTGACCTGTCCCTGGAT
>CAYNIC010000010.1:0-71102 GCA_964397465.1 uncultured Rhodospirillales bacterium | reverse complement strand
TGACCCGCGGTCTTGTCAAATAAACTCGGCATGGCTCTCTCCTGTCATAGGGGCGATGGCTATTCTGTATGTGTTCAGTTCTAGAGTTGGGCTTTTAGCAAATCGTAAATGCTATAAATTTTATTCGTTTTTGAGATTTTGCTTATTGTAGGAGGAGCAATGAAATAAACAAGGATTTCTGCGAGAAAACGCCCTGGTTATTTATTCCCGTAGGCGAATTAAATTTTGCCTCGCATTTTAAACAACTGAAAATAAAAAGAAATTTTAATTAAAACCGCCTTATTAAAACCGGAAAAATATCGATTAAAAGAAACTTAAAAAATCGCAAATAATAATAAAAAAGAATAATAAAACAATTATAGATTGTATGATTTTGTTGTCGGTGAGGCTGAAAGGCGACAACAGAAGAAAGACAACGCAGGTAAAAAGAGCGATTACACAAAAAGAACGCGGCATTATTTGCCGTATAGAACAGAGAATTTAAAAAGCAGGCACCCATAATAGAAAAAGATTTCGGCTTGCTTCCGCCATAAAGGCAAGCGATTCTGATTCACGTCAGTTCTATTGGAGCGCCTATGTCTATTGATGATCCTCTCCGCGTTCTTTTTCGTCATCCTGAAGTTGCGGCGCTTTACGATTATTGGTCCGCGCGGCGAGACAAAGAGGCGATTCCCCTCCGCGATGCATTTTTCCGCCCTGAATTAGAGCGATGGGGGCGGAATGTTGTTTTGATCCGCGCTAAACAAAACGCAAATATGTCTTACGGATTTTATGGTGCAAATTTTAAGGAAGCTTTTGGTTTGGATATGACCGGAGCATCCTTGGATGCTTTGCCGAAAGAGCAGGCCGCGACTCTCAAAGCGGAATATCGCGCGGTCATTCAGAGCCGAAAGCCTGCATGGCGTCATTACACCGCGTGGTTTAGCGAGCAACTGCAAACCTGGGAACGACTAACCCTGCCAACGGCTAATCAGCATGGCGATATCGGCTTGCTCTTGGTCGCGGCCTATCGTTTGGACGGGTTGCCCAACGACGAGGATTGAGCAGAAGTCAAGGCGGCCTCGCTTAAAGCAAAGGCGCGGAATGCGGCGATCTTGGGTTCATCACGCCGCTGCTCTTCGCAAATCATGTAGTAGGCGTGAGGTGAGGGAAGGACAAGGCTGAAAGGCTGTATCAACGCGCCGCTCGCAAGATCGTCCATGACCAAAGCGGATCGGCCTAAGGCGATGCCTTGACACATTATGGCTGCCTGCACGACCAGACTTGATTGTTCGAAGGCGTGACCGGTCAGATGACGGCCGAGTTCCGGAACCCCGGCCGCTTCCAGCCACGCGGCCCATGTCGTCGGCATATCGTCATGCAGGAGAGTGTGATGGGCCAAGTCAGCCGGCTGCCGCAAGGGCGGGCCTGTTTCCAAAAGTTTCGGACTGCAAACGGGAAAGAGAGTTTCCGACATAAGGAAGTCGGCGTGCAACCCGACATAATCGCCACTGCCGTAACGAATGGCGGCGTCGATATCCTCGCGCGCCAAATCAACCAGACGATTAGTGGTGGAAAGCCGGAGTTCGATGTCGGGATAAGCCAAGCGGAACTTGCCCAGCCGGGGCACCAGCCATTTCGCGGCCACACTGTCCAAGGTTGAGACAACCAGCAATCCCGCTTTGTGGCCGCCGCGTCGCCGCGCATGACGGCTTTGTATCACGCGAAGCGCGTCATCCATTAAATCAAGTGCGTCTTTGAGCGCTGGAAGTAACTCTGCCCCGGCATCGGTCAAGGTAAGAACCCGCGTGCCGCGCCGAAACAGGATGACCCCTAGCTGGGCTTCCAGACCCTTAACTTGATGACTGATGGCGGCCTGGGTGACATGAAGCTCCGCTGCCGCCTTGGTAAAGCTGGATAGACGCGCGGCGGCTTCGAAAGCTCTTAAGGCATTTAGGGGCGGAAGGTGACGGGCCATAATGCAAGATTATATCATTAGTTTTTCTAATGCAATTCATGAGAAAGCCTCGTTTGTAAGCTGGGTAAAAACGCCATATTTAAGTCTTCAAGACGCCACATCAGCTCGATACCTCTGCAGGGCTTCACGCCGCAGAGGGCTGAAAACGCAGGACGAGGAAAGGAATATGCTATGGCCACTTCTTACCCCACAGAGTGCTGCGATGTTGTTGCTCCCAAATCAATGACTTTCCGTCAAGGATTGCGGGCGGCGGTCGACCTTATTTTTATTTGGCAGGAACGGCATCGCCAGCGCGCCGAGTTGGCCCGGATGGATCAACGGATGCTGAGAGATCTTGGGCTGTCCGCCCAGGATATCGCTTCGGAAGCGGAAAAACCGTTTTGGCAGGGATAATGGCGACCCGTGGGCTATGCTGGTAAGGTAGGATAGCTCACGGGATTGCCCTCCAGGTTTTGATGACGGCTGAGATTAAGCAATTTCACCTGCTGGCGGCTTATAATGCTTGGGCCAACGGCCGCATTTATGAAGCCGCGGCGGCCCTGGCGACCGAAGCCTACATGGCGCCTCGGCCGGCCTTCTTCGGCTCCATCCATCGCACGCTCAACCATATCTTGGTCGGCGACCGCGTCTGGTTGTCGCGCATCGAGGGGACTCACCCTACCGGCCCTGTTCCGACGCGATTGGATGAAATTCTTTTTGAAAATCTTTCCGACCTACGTCGGGCTCGTGCGGCTGAGGATCAACGAATCATTGATCTTTGCGATCAATTGAAGTCGCAGGATCTGCAAAAAATCATTGCCTATCGCGATATGGCCGGGAATAAGCAAGCATCATCGCTGCACGGGATTTTACTGCATTTCTTTAATCATCAAACGCATCATCGCGGTCAGGTGCATGATTTGCTGTCGGCCACGACAGTTCAGCCGCCGTCCTTGGACATGATTATTTTGATTCGCGAAATAGAGGCCAAGAACAAAGGCGTTAATTTTTAATTAACATCACAAAGTTTTCAGTGAATCCGATTCACAGAACGGCGCCATAGTCGCAATCCTCAAGTATTCCGCGCGAATATCAATGCACGACAAGTTGTCGCAGAGAAATTGGTTGAGTTTTACTCACGGCAATGTGAGAAAAACGAGTGATCTATATCACATAAGCAAACAGTCATTCCGTATTTAGATGCAGTCAATCGCTGCTGATCGACGGCGGTCAATTACATAACTCGATCACGAAGGAGACACACAATGCTACATACCGTCAAAACGACATGCGCAATCTCGGCACTGCTTGTCAGCTTCGCCGCCACAGCTCATGCTGCTAACGTCGTTTCGGATCCCTACGCATCCTATATCGACTGCAGCTACAGCCAGGCGAAGAATTCAGGGAATTCCGGGTGCACGGTGCGTGGACAACAGGTGACTGTTAGCGCGTTAAGCCAAATGATGGCGGCGGCCAATGCTTATAATTATAACGCGATAGCGAACTATAATTATAACGTGACACTCAACGCCGGCGACGAAATGTATAATGCCGGTGGCGAAAGGGGCACGGCACAGTACGAGCGCGGAATTGAGCGCGGCAGTGATGGAAAAGATCGCGAAGTAAAGCAACTCGTTTTCTTCGTTGACAACAAAGACGGCAAAACGCCTGGACGTGGCGTTGGCGAGGGCAATTCTCGTCAGCCGATGTCTGCAGAGAGTGGAAGACAATCTTATAAGATAGAGCTATCCAACGAAGCGGCAGCGCAAATCGAGAAGGCGATCCCCCGTAAAAAGGAAAGAGACGAAGGGGTTGCTACTTCATCACGGCTCGGCGCTGAAAGTCGCGGCCCTCAAGCTAAAGACGGCAGCACCGACAAGATGGAAGTTGTAATGCCGCTTGTTTACGCCTCTCCTGCCGAAATCAAGGCCGAAGAAGCCAGGATCGTGCAGGCTTCCCCCGGAGCAAAACCAGTAATTGTTGCAGCCACGACGACCACCGCAAGCGAAGGTGCTGGCAATGATGGTAAGGCTGTCGAAGCCAACATCAGAAAAGACAGCGCGCCTGCGTCCACAAGCGCGGTTGCTGTGGCGAAGTCGGTGACTTTTGGTCAAGACAGCGAAATTCCCACCTACAAAGTTATGTTGGTGAGCTATGAGCAACCAAACAACAATGGGATAACTGTCTCGCTCAGAATCTATAATCAAGCGACGACGGAAGTTGTGTATGCGACGACCATCCGCGGAGATGTCACCGTTGCTTACCGTGTCCGCGAGATTGCCTTGCCGGTTACGGCAAACCTTGCTCAAGGTGGATCGGCTACCCCTGGCGAGAACGTTCGTGACCAAAGCTACACCGGTGGTCTCAATGCTTCGCCCTCAAGCTCAGCTCCGGCCGAGCCGATGGACAAGGACAACCCGGACAGCGGTAAGGGCGGTTCAGGTACCTTTAAGTAACGATTTCCGGAGAAGCGGTTTCTCCCTGGCTGCTTAACCGGAGTGAAAAGAGGAATGGTCGAGTTCCTCTTTTCACGTTTTTACCGAGGTTGACCGAGATTGGGCGTGTGGAGCAGGCCGGATCTCGGTCATAAGAAAAGTGCCCCGGAAATCCGGGGCACTTTTTTCTTTCCGCTTACTTCAGAGAAGTTTTAGTAACGGTAGTGTTCGGACTTAAACGGACCTTGTTGATTGACGCCGATATACTTCGCTTGCTCAGAGGACAGCTTGGTCAGCTTCGCGCCAACCTTGGCAAGGTGCAGGGCGGCAACCTTCTCATCCAGGTGTTTCGGCAAGGTATAAACCTTACGCTCGTATTTGCTGCTGTTGTTCCACAGCTCGATCTGCGCCAGCACCTGGTTCGAAAAGCTGGCCGACATGACAAAGCTGGGGTGGCCCGTGGCGCAGCCAAGATTGACCAGGCGGCCTTCCGCTAGAACAAGCAAACGCTTGCCGTCGGGGAACTCAACCTCGTCTACCTGCGGCTTCACGTTATGCCAGCGGAAATTACGCAACGCGCCGATCTGAATCTCGGAATCAAAGTGACCAATGTTGCAAACGATAGCCCGGTCCTTCATGGCGCGCATGTGTTCCAAGGTTAAGACATCGATATTGCCCGTGGCGGTCACAAAGATGTCGCCGCGGGGCGCGGCGTCATCCATGGTGGTGACTTCGTAACCTTCCATCGCCGCCTGCAACGCGCAGATCGGATCGATCTCCGAGACAAGAACGCGGCAGCCGGCCTGACGAAGCGATGCGGCCGAGCCCTTGCCCACGTCGCCGAAACCGGCGACCACGGCGACCTTGCCGGCCATCATCACGTCGGTCGCCCGGCGAATGCCGTCGACCAAGCTTTCGCGGCAGCCGTAGACGTTATCGAATTTCGATTTGGTGACGCTGTCGTTCACGTTGATGGCGGGAACCTGCAGGGTGCCGGCTTTTTGCATTTCGTAAAGACGGTGAACGCCGGTAGTGGTTTCTTCAGACAAGCCACGCACATCTTTCAACAGGGCGGGAAATTTCTCATGCATCCGGATGGTCAAGTCGCCGCCGTCGTCCAATATCATGTTGGGTCGCCAGCCGTTCGGCCCTTCTATGGTTTGATCGATCGCCCACCAGAATTCGTCCTCGTCCATGCCCTTCCAAGCAAAGACCGGAATATTGGCGGCGGCCATCGCTGCCGCAGCATGATCTTGTGTCGAGAAAATATTGCATGACGACCAGCGGATCTCGGCACCCAGGTGGGTGAGGGTCTCAATCAAGACCGCGGTCTGAATGGTCATGTGGAGCGAGCCGGCGATGCGGGCGCCTTTCAAGGGCTTCTTGGCACCGTATTCTTGACGGATGGCCATGAGGCCCGGCATTTCTGTTTCGGCGATATTGATCTCTTTTCGGCCCCACTCGGCCAGACTGATATCCTTCACCTTGTAATCGGCGTTGGCAGGGGTGGTTTTCGCAGCGGCGGCGGTAGCCATGAATAATCTCCTCACGCGTAAATAGCTTGATAGGCAAAGAGCCCAGAGGCGCCCCTATAGCATTGAGGTTAAAGTATCTCAAGCATAAAGATATGTTTATATAGTTATTAAACTTTTACCCTGATCAAGGCGCCGGCACACGCTTGTTGCAAAGCCAGGGGTTCCCCGCTATAACCCGCGCAACCTATGGGTTTCGGCCCATAAAGAACCGATGCGGTTGGCTTGTTAGGGCATGCCTCGCCGCATTTTTCCAGGAAATCTGCCGATTTCCTCCATCTCACCTTTAGGAGAGTGAAATGCCCAAGTTAAAATCCCATTCGGGATCCAAGAAGCGATTCAAGGTTACCGGCTCTGGCAAGGTGCTGGCTCCGTACGCCAACAAGCGTCACGGTCTGAGCAAACGTACCCAGAAGATGAAGCGGACCGCCCGTGGAACCAAGACCATGTTCCATACGGATGGCGTGACAATCCGCAAAAACTTCCTTCCCTACGCTTAAGCCGGAGATAACCTATGGCACGTGTTAAACGGGGCGTAACTGCCCATGCTCGTCATAAGAAAGTTTTTAAGGCCGCTAAGGGTGGCCGCGGGCGGCGTAAAAATACCATTCGGATTGCCAAGCAGCATGTCGAGAAGGCGGCGCAATATGCGTTCCGCGATCGTCGCGTGCGCAAGCGGAACTTCCGCGCTCTGTGGATCCAGCGCATCAATGCCGGTGTTCGTGCGCATGGCTTGTCCTACTCCAAGTTCATGGCCGGCCTGAAAAAGGCGGGCATTGAACTTGATCGTAAGATCCTGTCCGATATCGCCATTCATGATGCAGCGGCATTCAAGTCGATTGTTGATCAAGCCAACGCTGCTCTTGCCTAATGGCGGTGTGGAGTTGATCGGCTGATCCCTTAAGCTTGCGCCAGAGGAGCCGAGATTAAGGGAGATGCCCCGTCATTAAGCCTGTCCTCGACCTGGGGAGTTACCATGCGCCGCTCATTTTTGACCTTCGTTACTCTTTGCGTTGTAGGTCTTGCTGTCGCCGCCTGCAGCGGCCACGACAAAAGTATCGATGCCGTCAAGACAACAACGCTGGGCGGCAAAACCTATGAGTCGATCGTCAATGACTTGGCTGGTGCCAAGGGCGAAGTTAATTGGTCGGCGACGGACAGCAAAGAATACAAAGACGGGGTTGAGGTAACCGCTAAGGTTGATAAGGCCGGCAAGGATGCAAAGCGTAGCGCCCAGCTGACATGGCTGCATAATCCCAAGACGCAAAAAATCGAACTGATCGGGGTCATGATTGACGGTCAGCAAGAATCTCTGCTGACGGGCGCCATCGGTCTCTTGCAAATGACGCTTGAATAAATGCAATGAGCGATCTTTCGGATCTTGAAGCGCAGATTTTAAATAGCGTTAAATCCGCCCAAGATCTGACGGCGCTTGAAGGGTTACGGGTTTCGGCCCTAGGCAAAAAAGGCAGCGTCACCGAACTTTTGAAAACTTTGGGCGGTCTCGATCCCGAGGCGCGGCGGACGCGCGGCGCCTTGATTAATGCGCTTAAAGATCGCGTGACGGCCGCCCTGGATCAGCAACGTCAACAGTTGGAGGTTGCCGCTCTCGATGCCCGGCTCGCGGCGGAACGGATTGATGTCAGCTTGCCGCCCCGGCCTAATGCGGAGGGCAAGCTTCATCCCTTAACCCAAACCATGGACGAACTGGTCGCAATTTTTGGCGCGATGAACTTCACCGTGGCGACGGGACCCGACATCGAGGATGATTGGCATAATTTTACCGCGCTTAATATTCCGCCGGAACATCCGGCACGGGATATGCACGACACTTTTTATTTGAAGTCAGAACAGTCGCTCGCGGACAGTGCGGACAATATCTCTCGCAAAGTGCTGCGCACCCACACCTCGCCAGTGCAGATCCGTCATATGATGGCGCATAAACCGCCGATCCGCATCATCGCGCCGGGGCGCACCTTTCGCTCGGATCATGATGCCACCCATTCTCCGAACTTTCATCAAGTCGAAGGTTTGGTGATCGGCGAGAACATTCACATGGGTCACTTGAAGGGATGCCTGATTGAATTCTGCAAGGCTTTCTTTGAGATTGATGAAGTGCCGTTGCGGTTTCGCCCGTCGTTTTTTCCCTTTACCGAACCCTCGGCCGAGGTTGATATCGGCTGCGATCGTAGCGGTAGCGATCTCGTCATCGGCAAAGGAAATGATTGGCTGGAGATATTGGGCTGCGGCATGGTGCATCCCAAGGTCATGAAAAACTGCGGTCTCGATCCCGAGCGTTGGCAAGGCTTTGCCTTCGGCATGGGAATCGAACGCATCACCATGTTGAAATACGGCTTGCCGGATTTGCGCCCCTTCTTTGATGCCGATCTTCGCTGGTTGCGGCACTACGGATTTTCATTTTTTGAAACGCCGAGCCTAGAGCGTGGGCTTGCGCCATGAAACTCACCCTTGGCTGGCTTAAGGATCATCTAGAAACCAGTGCCGATGTTAACGCAGTGGCGGAGAAGCTGACGGCTTTGGGGCTCGAGGTTGAATCGATCCATGATCCGGCGGCCGCACTTTCTCCCTTTGTTATTGGCCATGTCATATCGGCCGAGAAACACCCTAACGCCGACCGGTTGCGGGTGTGTGTTGTCGATACCGGCAAGACAAAGACTCAGGTCGTTTGCGGCGCGCCCAATGCGCGAGCGGGAATGAAAGGCGCTTTCGCCCCGACCGGCACATACATTCCCGGCACCAAGATCACCCTGGAGAAGGGCATCATTCGCGGCGTTGAATCTAACGGGATGTTGTGCTCGGGACGCGAACTGGGTCTGTCGGACGAGCATGATGGCATCATTGATCTTCCGCAAGATGCGCCGGTCGGTATGCGGGTTGCTGATTTCCTGGGCATCAATGATCCCGTCATTGAAATCGCCATTACCCCGGATCGTGCGGATTGTCTCAGTGTGCGGGGTATCGCCCGTGACCTGGCTGCCGCAGGATTGGGTAAGTTAAAGCCCCTTAGGACGGAACCGGTTAAGGGAATTTATGGCCCCCCGGTTAAATGGGTCCGGGATCTGGGATCTCATGAAGATGCCTGCCCCTATGTTGCCGGACGTCATTTTCGCGGCATCAAAAATGGTCCAAGCCCGGATTGGCTGCAACAGCGGTTGCGCGCCATCGGACTTCGGCCGATTTCAGCGCTTGTCGATATCACGAATTATGTCACCTTTGATCTTGGTCGCCCGCTTCATGTGTTTGATGCATCCAAACTTAGCGGCGCTACATTATCGATGCGCATGGCCAAGAAGGGGGAAAGCGTAGCGGCGCTGGATGGTAAAACCTACACCCTAGACGATACGATGGTTATCATTGCCGACGCCAAGGGTCCGCAAGCCATCGGCGGCATCATGGGCGGCAACGACACGGGTTGTTCCGATAAAACCGTAGAGGTTTTTCTGGAGGTTGCCTTGTTTGACCCTGCACGGACGGCGAAAACCGGACGTAAATTGCAGATCAACAGTGATGCGCGATATCGTTTTGAACGCGGCCTTGATCCCGCATCGGCCGCCTGGGGTGAAGATGTCGCCGTGCGGATGATCCTGGATCTCTGCGGCGGTGAAGTCAGTCACTCTACCCACGCCGGAAAGATTCCCGAGGATAAGCCGGAGCTTACCCTGCGTTACGCTAAGATTGCAGCCTTAACGGGGATAGAGATTGCCCCCGCGGAGGCGAAGGGTATTCTGCAGCGCCTTGGGTTCGAGGTGGTCAAGGAAGAAGAAACAACAAGCCTTCGCGTACGGGTGCCGTCCTGGCGTGCCCGCGATGTGGAGGGTGAAGCCGATCTCGTTGAAGAGGTGGCGCGGGTACATGGCTATCAGTTTATTCCGGCGACGCCTTTGCCGCCGTTATCGGTTCTGCCGCATCCGGCTATAGATTCCGTTCAGCGCCGACAAGGTTTAGCTAAGCGGGCGCTTGCTGCGCGCGGTCTGATGGAAGCGGTTACCTTTTCTTTTCTAAGCGCTGATCAAGCGTCCCTGTTTGGCGGGAACAATCCGGCGCTCCAATTAATCAATCCCATCGCGGCAGATCTGGATACGATGCGCCCCTCCCTGCTGCCCAATCTTTTGGCGGCGGGCCTGCGCAATATTGCCCGTGGTCAAGATCAGTTGGGACTGTTTGAAGTCGGTCCGATCTATAGCGATGACACCCCAGAGGGCCAGCATATACAGGCCGCCGCCATTCGCCTGGGCCAAAACCACGCGCGCCATTGGGCGCATTCGTCGGTCAATGTTGATGCCTTTGATGCCAAGGCCGACGCCTTGGCGGTGCTGGTCGCTTGTGGCGCGCCGATTGATAAGCTTGCGACCTTTGCTGAAGCGCCAAGCTGGTATCACCCAGGCCGTTCGGGCGAACTGCGGCTGGGGCCCAAGCAAACCTTGGCGCGGTTTGGTGAGATCCATCCCCGCATTGCCGCGGCCTTCGCCATTAAAACGCCGGTTGTTGCGGTTGAGGTTCTTCTGGCGGCCATTCCTTTTGCTAAGGCAAGAACCCGCCGCATCCCCCCGTTGCAAGCGTCAGCCTTTCAGGCCGTCGAGCGAGATTTTGCCTTTTTGGTCGCGTCAGATGTTTCGGCCGAGACCTTGCTACGATCGGTTCGCGGCGCCGACAAAACCTTGATCACGGCGGCGACGGTCTTCGATGTTTATGAAGGCGACAAGGTTGAGAAGGGTAAGAAATCGATTGCGGTTACCGTCACTCTGCAGGCTGCAGATCATACATTGGCCGAAGCCGAGATCGAGTCTGTCTCTCAGAAAATCGTGGCTCAGGTGACCAAGCAAACCGGGGCCATGCTTCGCGGTTAGGCGAATCTTAAGTGTAACTGCCCCAAGGCGTGATAGGCGTGGAAAATATCCCGCATCTGTTGGTCAAAATTTTCTCGCGATAGATTTTTATCAATCTCGATCTGCAAAATTGCAAAGATATCGTCGATCGATTTATGACCATCAATCTGTGCCAAGATCGGATGGCTCAAGCGCGGCAAAGGATAGCGCAAGGTCGTGCCGGCAAAATCCACGGCGACCGTACTATCGCGGCGTATCGATTTAGTCAAATCCGCATTGTCCCGCACCATGGGAATGGCGCTTCCCTGAAGTTGGGCCGACTGATCCTGCCGGGCGATATAAACGATATGAACTTTCATCGCCGAGGAAAACTCTTCGGCCAAAGCGGCTTTTTCAATGAAGCCCAGATTGGTGATTTGTTTTCTTATCCGAGGATCGTTCACATAATGAAGCGGGTCGTATCGCGCCGGGTCGATGAAAGTGGTAATATGATAGCCGGCATCACTGACCAGACGCGCTAGGGCGTCGACCGTAAGGGCCCGATCTTGGGCGTGAAGCAGAAGGTCGTAAATTCCTGCATCGCCACCGTCGATATGATCGCGGATCAAGGGGTTACGGCGTAATAAATTACTGGAAGGTAGGGTGCCCGCCAAACGTTTGGCGATATCAACGCGCTCGCTCTCAGGCAGGGTTTTGTAGGGTGCAATCCGGCGCAAGGCCGATTGCAGGGGATAGACCCCGCTTCGCCCATAAGGAGCATAGACCATGAGACCCATGCCGCCGTGGGGCGCCAGCACGGCGGTTAAGGCGGCAAGGCCTTGGGCGGGATTGGGTAAATGATGCAGCACGCCGCAACAATCGATGTAATCATAAGGCCCGGGTGCTAAATGCTGAACGTCCAGCAACGATCCCGTCACAAAGACGATGCCCGATAGTTTTCTGATTTTGATCCTGGCTTCGGCGATTTCGCGCGATGCAGAAGAAAGATCAAGATAGGTGATCTCGGCCTTGATGCTTCGGTCGGCACAGTGCTGCGCCAACATGACGAGACCGTCACCTGTGCCGCCTCCGGCAACCAAAATGCGCAGGGGTCGCGTCGGCAGACGGCCGCCAAAAATATAATGGATGACTTCGTCCATATGACTGGGTGATCCAAGAACAAGACGTTTTTCTTCGTCACCCGGTTGCCGGGTAGGATAAGGGTAGGCCGTGTAGTGCTCGGTGACGGGATCGACCGGTTTGCTCATTTTGGCTTAGATGCCGGCGTTGGCGGCGAGACGAATATGGCCGGTCGGCTCGCCAGTCCGTGTGCGTAATGTGGGGGATGCCAACTCATAAAGAGCGGGATAGGCGGCAAGGTCGATCTCTTCGATACGGCGGATAAGCCCGGCCATTAAAACCTCGGCGGCACGGGCGGCGCCGTCGTGGATCTTTAAGGCGACACCGATTTTTTTAGCGGGAAATGCCGCCATGAACACGCCTTCCGCGCCGGCCTTAACAATGATCCGGCCTCTCAGCGCTTCCATAGCCACAGTGCAAAAGCGCGCCGTTCCGGCAATATACCACGGGGCTGCGGTGATCGCGTTTCCAAGCCGTGCCGCCGCCGCCGCATAGGTGTCGGGCAGGATCTCGGGCGCGCCAAATCTGGCGATGCTCCAGGCCAAGGTTTGCAAGGGAAAGGCATAGGCCGGGATACCGCACCCGTCGACCCCTGAAGCTGTTGCTGCCGGGGTAAAGCCCGTCATAAAAGACATTGCCTTCATAACCTCGCGCTGTACCGGATGATCGGGTTTCAAATATCCTTGCACCGGCACGCCAAGATGACGCGCCAAGGTCAGGAATCCCGTGTGCTTACCTGAGCAATTGTCGTGCAGCCGGCTGGGAGAACCACCTTGACGAAGGAGAGTTTCGGCACTTAAGGCATGATAAGGTAAATGTCCGCCGCACCCTAAATCATCCGGTGTGCAACCAATTCGCTTCAACCATTTTTCAACCAGGTCGACATGGCCCGGCTCGCCGTTATGCGAGCCGCAGGCGATAGTCAATTCGGCATCGCTCAGGTTAAAGGCGTCGGCGGCACCGCTGAGGATAAGCGGCATTGCTTGAACAGGCTTTATGGCGGATCGCGGAAAAACCGGAAGCGCCGGATCCCCCCAAGTCTCGATGACGGACCCTTCGGCCGTCATAATAACAGCCGCGGCTCGGTGACGACTTTCGACATCATCGCTGCGGGTGACCTCGACCAAAACCGGACTTGCCATGCCGTCGAAATCAGTCTGATGAGCGAGAGAGCCGTGGGTATGGGCCATAATGTGTCCTTTGATGAGGCGGTAACCTTGCCCTGGCTTGCTCGGCCAGGCAAGGTCCCCCTATAACAGAACCTATAGCAAGGTTGCGACACGAAGGCGGGCAAAATTATGAACGGCTATTTCGGCTTTGGCGTTGAAGGGGTTTCCAAGGTTATGAACGCCGGCGCTTTGTTCCGTACGGCGCATGCCTTCGGCGCGGCCTTCGTCTTTACGGTGGGGACGGCCTATAAGGCCGACGAGGGGCGCCTGGCCGATACGTCAAAAGCGGTAGGCAATCTCCCGGTCTATGATTGGGATACCATCGATAGGATGCAGCTTCCCAAGGGATGTTCCTTGGTAGGCGTTGAGTTGACGGACGAAGCGATTCCGCTTCCCAGCTTTCGGCATCCGCGATGCGCCGCCTACATCGTAGGGCCTGAGCGCGGGTCCCTGTCACCGCACATGGTGGCGGCCTGCGATCATGTCGTAAAAATTCCCATGCGGTTTTGCGTTAATCTGGCGGTGGCCGGCGCCCTGGTCATGTACGACCGGCTTTTAACCCGGACCAAGTTTCCTGATCGGCCAGTCGTGCCGGGCGGGCCGCTGATCCCTGTAAAAGCCCATCAATTTGGCGGCCCGATCTTTCGCCGACCGAAAACAAAAAAAGCGGATTAAGGGGTTTTCAGTAGGGTTTTAAGCCGATCCCACAAGCCGACTAACTTGGGTTCTCCCGACGCGACACCCAAGCATAAGCAATCCATATTCGTGCCGACGGTCGGGCTATGGGTGACGCTGAAGTCGTTAACTTGAACGTCGCCGGCATGCCACACCCCGCGATCGTCAGCGACGCTACCGATAAGCGGCATGATGTATTCTATGCCGACATGGGTGTGCCGCGACGCGGTCTTTCCCCGCTGCAACCAAAAAAGAGAGGCGGTATAGCCGTCATCGTCATTCACCGGCAAAGCCACCGCTGTTGCGCCCATAACGTTTGACCAGGAAAGATGGTTTATCCCTTCCGAGATGTAGGACTTTAACGGCACAGGTATGGGCCAGTTGACGATATTCCCCGAGGGAGTTTGTGTCGGATAGGGTTGTGGTGAGGGTAAAGGCTCTGGCTTGGGCATGGAGGAAAGTTTATCCTTGATGGCCGTGAGTAAAAGCTTTCTTTCTATTGTTTCCAGCGGCTGAGGGTCGGGCAGATTATCGCCAATCAGCTCTAGGGCGCGGACTTCTTGCCGGCAATGGGGACAAAGAGAAATATGGGTGGCCAAAAAGAGGGATAATGGCTCGTTCAAGCGCTTACCGGCATATTTTATCAGAAGATCAAGCGCGGGATGATGTTGGATCATAGCCAGTTTCTGCTGATAAAAAGTTCACTTATGGCGTTTATAACGATGATGAGGCAAAATAGACAAAACTGAGCAGATAAGCAAATTAAGGATCATATCAGGCCTAACCCTTGTGATTAAAGGTTGCCGGCGAATAACCGACAGGTCGCCTGAAAAATAAGTCTCTTATAATGTAAATAAGGCAGTTTGGTGAAACAGAGAAAAGTGCGGTTGACGATACTCCTGATGAGCCTAGTTTTCAGTTGTCCTGCTTTTGCTCAAGAACAGGACATTAATAACCTAGGCACCTTTGGCGATTGGCGCGCCTATGCCTATGTCGATGAGAGCGGCAAGGTCTGCTATCTTGCGGGCAAGCCGAAAAAATCGGATAGCGAGCAACGGCGGCGCGGGGATGTATTTTTAATGGTCACCCATCGGCCGGGTGTTACGAATGAGGTTTCCGCCTTGGTAGGTTATTCGGTTAAAAGTAACAGCAAGGTGGTCTTGGCGGTTGGCGATCAAAAATTTGATCTGTTTTCTGAAGACGATACGGCTTGGGCGAAAGATGCCAAGGTTGATGCCGCGATCATTGCGGCGCTGAACAAAGGTACGGCTGCGACCATTGATGCAATGCCGGTCCGTGGTGCGGCGACCAAAGATAATTTTTCTCTCGCCGGATTTTCCAAGGCGTATAAGGCAATCAACGACAGCTGTGGTATAAAGGGATAGATAATGTCTGAGACAATGACGTCTCCTTCGGCGGCGCCGCGCCGCAACCTGATCGGTTGCGACCGGCAAGATTTGACGGCGTTAATGGCAGAGATCGGCGAAAAGCCGTTCCGCGCCAAACAGCTGTGGCATTGGATTTATCATCGTGGTGTTACGGATTTTACCCAAATGACAAACTTGGCCGCGTCGCTGCGGGAAAATCTTGGCCGGCAGTTTAGTCTTGATCGTCCGGCCATTTCCCGCCAACAGAGATCGAGCGATGGGACGTCGAAATGGCTGGTTGGGCTTGCCGACGGCAATGAAATAGAGACGGTGCATATCCCGGAAATTGATCGCGGCGCTTTGTGCGTTTCCAGTCAAGTTGGGTGCACGCTTAATTGCCGGTTTTGTCATACTGGAACCCAGCGCATGGTGCGTAACCTCACCCCCGGCGAAATCGTCGGTCAAGTCATGCTGGCGCGGGACGCCTTGGAAGAGTGGCCCAGCGGGGTCGATGGCCGACTGCTGACCAACATTGTGATGATGGGGATGGGTGAGCCGCTCTATAATTACGACAACGTCGCCAAGGCGTTGAAAATTGTCATGGATGGCGACGGCATTGCCATCTCCAAGCGTCGCATCACTCTATCGACGGCGGGGGTGGTGCCGATGATCCGTCAGTGCGGTGAAGAACTGAATGTCAATCTGGCGATTTCGCTTCACGCCGTGCGCGACGATATTCGCGACGTGATCGTGCCGATAAATAAAAAATATCCGATTGCCGAATTACTGGAGGCCTGCCGCAATTATCCGGGCTCGTCGAACGCGCGGCGGATTACTTTCGAATACGTCATGCTGAAGGGCGTTAATGACAGCGTGGCCGATGCAAAAGAGCTTGTTCGTCTTATTGGCGATCTTCCGGCCAAGGTTAATCTTATTCCTTTTAATCCGTGGCCGGGAGCGCCTTACGAATGCTCCACCGAGGCGGCGATCAATGCCTTTGCCAAGATCGTGCTGGATGCCGGCTTCTCCTCGCCTGTGCGCACGCCGCGCGGCCGCGACATCATGGCGGCCTGCGGGCAACTGAAATCGGCCAGCGAGAAACTGCGGGCGAGCGCCCGGCCGCAATCCGCAGCCTAAAAAGTCTTCCTAGTAAACAATCTGATCGACGCCGAAAGCGTTGACGATATGCCTCGGCCAACGCCAAGGCGCCACGAGCATGACATCGAATCTCAAGGTTCGTGCGTTTCTTCCATAGGACGAGGCATGAAGATAACGGGCAATTTGCATAAGTCGCCGCTGTTTTTCTGGCGGCAAGGCAAGGGCGGCGGTATCCAACGAGGTACGGGCCTTTACCTCGACAATCATCAAGGTGTCGCCGCGGCGCGCCAGGATGTCGACTTCGCCCACAGGCGTGCGCAGTCTTTGGCGCAGAACGCGATATCCGGTGAAACGAAGGCGCCACACGCAAAGATGCTCTGCCAGCCTGCCGTACCGCTCGGCTGCCTGGCGGCGCCGTTGTTGCCGATCGGGAACGGCAATCATGACTTTCGGTCTTTGAGGGCAAGGGCACGCTGATAAACATCGCGCCGCGGCAGATCCAATAAGGCTGCGACCTCATCGGCGGCGGCACGGATAGAGGGGTTACTGGCCAAGGCTTCCATAAGGGCCGTATCAAGGTCTGCTGCAGAGGCTTGCTGTGTGAGCGGGGGGCCAATGACGACGACCGCCTCGCCTTTCGGCGGCTCCGCTTCGGCATAATAGGCCGCAAGATTGTGTAACGTATCGCGGCGAACCTCTTCAAAGATTTTGGTCATTTCTCGTGCCACGGCGCCGTAACGATTACCCAAGACTTCTGCAGCTTGTTGCAAAAGCTCAGCCAGCCGGCGCGGTGATTCAAAAATGACCAGACTGGCGGAGATTTTTGCGAGGTCGGCTAAAGCAGTGCCTCGCGCTCCGGTTTTTGTAGGAAGAAAACCGACAAACAAAAATCGATCGGACGGCAGCCCCGAGAGTTGAAGCGCGGATATTGCCGCAGACGGGCCCGGCAAGGTGGTGACAAAAATTCCTCGATCCGCGCAATCGCGGACGAGTTTGTATCCGGGATCACTAATCAACGGAGAGCCGGCGTCGCTGACCAAGGCTATGCGTTGTCCTGCCTCAAGACGCTGCAGAATATCTGGACGCATCTGATCGGCATTATGATCGTGGTAAGCCAAGAGGGGCTTATGCAAACCGTAACGGTTCAACAACATGATCGTATGGCGGGTGTCTTCGCAGGCGATCGCGTCGACCCCTTTAAGGGTTTCCAGAGCCCTCACCGTAATATCGCCTAAATTGCCGATCGGGGTGGCGACGATGTAAAGTCCCGGTGCAAGGCCGGTTTCCGAAGAAGAAACAATAAAATCCGTAGGGAAAGGTTTACGGGAAGATTGCTGCGCTGTAGTCTCGGCTTCGTGTTTTTTTGACGGACCAGGCTCCGCCTTGGCGCCAGACGTCCGTTTCCCCGCTAGCTTTTGAAATCGTCTGTGATCCACAATCTTTCTCTTCTTCGGCTTTCTCTTCCCAAGTTCTCCAGCTTTATAGCGCGATTACCTCGTCTTGTCCTGGGTCTGGGCTTGGTCGCTGCCGCGGTTGTTTTTATGCCTGCGATATCCCCAGCGGACCTTGTTGCCGTCAAGCCGTCAACCTTTACCTGGATCGCCACGGCAGAGGCGCAAGGCGTAAACGATCCTTATGCAAATCGCTATAAAGGCTCCCAGCCGCCACCCGCTCCTTCTTCGGCGCCCGCGATGCCAACAGTTGTTCCTTCGCCCCGTACGTCCGTAGCGCCAACCCCCGGGAATGTTATTGCGCCGTCGACTTCCCCGGGAAGTGTCGTCGTTGATCCCAGCGCCTTGCCGCCGGTCATCGGATCGCGTCCGACAGCAGCGCGATCAGGAACCACCGCCGCCATTCTTTTGCCGTTGAGTGGGCCTACGGCGCCCCTGGGTCGCGCCTTGCTGGATGCGGCGCAAATGGCCGTCTTTGAAACCGCCGACGATAAATTCATTTTGCGCCCGTATGACACCCAAGGCACGGCCCAAGGTGCGGAGGCGGCATTTCTTCAAGCGGTTCAAGATGGCGCCGGCATCGTCTTGGGACCTTTATATGGATTTGAGGCGGCTGCGATTGCACCCCATGCTCAGGCAACGGGAATTAATGTCATTTCATTTTCAAATGACCGACGGGTGGCGGGGAATGGCGTTTATATCATGGGCTATTTGCCCCGCGATCAAGTCCGGCAAACGGTGGAATTTGCCATCAGCAAAGGCTTGGTCAGGTTTGCCGCTCTCGTCCCGCAGAACGACTATGGCTATGCGGTTTTACAGGCACTCCAAGAAGGCGCCGAAGCTTCCGGCCTTGCACGGGTCGTGAAAATTGAGACCTACGACCCTGCGGTCAGTGATGTTTCGCCGGCGGTGCAACGGCTCGCCGCCTTTAGAACCAAGCGTCAACCGGGCGCCGCAAGCGACGATGGCTTCCAAGCCGTTTTCTTGGCGGAGGGCGGCGAACGGCTGCGCACGGTGGCGCCGCTATTGCCGTTCAATGACATCGATCCCAGCAAGGTAAAATTTCTTGGGACAATTCTGTGGGATGATGAAGCCACCGGCACCGAAGCCACATTGATTGGCGCCTGGCTTGCCGGTCCGCCGCGGCAAGAAAAAGCTGCGTTTGAAATGCGGTATCGGGCGGCCTTTGCCGTACCGCCTCCGGGACTGGCGCCTTTAGCCTATGACATCACAGCCTTGGCGGCGGCCCTCGCGCGTGAAGGGGGTAATTTTACAACGGCGGCGCTAGAAGCCGAGTCAGGATTTGCTGGAATTGGCGGTTTATTTCGTTTCAGCGCCGACGGATTGATCGAGCGCGCCTATTCGATACTCGAAGTTCTTCCGCGTGGACTTAAGGTGGTTAAGGAAGCGCCCACCACCTTTGCCGCCGGGGCGCGCCCGCCGCTGCAAACACCGTCCGGTGTACCCGCCTATCCGGCGTCGAGCCCTCAAGGTCTGAACCGGCCTTCATCGGGAATGCCGCCAGCGGGAAGCGCCGGTGTCACCCCCGTGACGCAAGAACCGTTGGGTGGTCTGCCGCCAGCCCAACCGGCCCCAAATAACCGGCCCCAACCCCGATAGCGGTTACGTCAAAAGGGCACTTAACACAGCATCCAATCGTTGTCGTCCGGCGGCGGTGGCGCGCAAGCCGTTGCGGTCATGAATGATAAAGCCACCCGTAATCAGCGACTGAAGTTTTTCCGGAGGAAAAACTTCATCAAGCGGCAGAGATAACTCATCGATAAAACTTTGCGCCGCTATCCCTCGGGTAAGCCGCAAACCCATGGTCATCATTTCGATGAGGCGCTCCTCAGAACTAAGGACTGTTTCTGCCTCGGTTCCGTGGCCGTGATGCGTGACAGATTCAGCCCAGGCTTCGGGAAGGCGGCGCTGCTGGGTTGCTATACGCATTCCCCGACTATTGCGAAGGCGGCCATGAGCGCCGGGACCGACACCTACGTATTCTCCATATTGCCAGTACAGAAGATTATGTCGGCACTCACTCCCCGGAGCGGCGTGATTGGAAATTTCATAGGCGGGCATGCCGGCTTGAGTCAAAATATCCTGGGTCATTTCATAGAGAACAGCTTGGGTGTTTTCGTCTGGCAGGCTTAAATCCCCCTGACGGGCGCGGGTATAAAAATGCGTTCCGGGCTCAAGGGTTAATTGATAAACTGATAGATGATCCCCGGCCAAGGTAAGCGCCCGGTTCAATTCGGTTTGCCATGCCGCCGGCGTTTGATTTGGCCGGGCATAAATCAAATCAAAACTAAATCGCTTGAAATGTTGTCGCGCCAAATCGATGGCGGCTAGAGCCTCGGCGGTGGAATGCTCGCGGCCGAGAAATTTCAACGCTGAATCATCAAGCGCCTGGATGCCTAAAGACAATCGATTGACGCCGGCGGCGCGAATGCCAGCAAAACGATCCGCTTCAACCGAGGTGGGGTTTGCTTCAAGGGTAATCTCGCAATCGGAGGCGATGTCCCACAGGTCGGCGATTTCTTCCAGAACGGCACCGACAGTGGCGGGAGGAATCAATGAAGGGGTCCCGCCCCCAAAAAATATTGTATCAACAGTGCGCCCCGAGGTTTTCGCGGCATAATGGGATAACTCTTGCAGCAGAGCCTGACGCCAGCCCGCGTCATCAATCCGCGCTCGGACATGGCTGTTAAAATCACAGTAGGGGCACTTGGCCAAACAAAAGGGCCAGTGCACATAAATCCCAAACCGCGGTGACAAAGCCGAAGAGTTGCTGCTCATGCGACAGGTTATGTAGGGGAAAAACAGCGGGCGACAAGCTTATTAAACGCCTGTGTGCGATGGGTGAGGGGCTGTTTTGCTTGGGGCAGCATTTCGCCAAAGGTTCTTGTATAGCCATCGGGAATAAATATCGGATCATAGCCAAAACCATGGGTTCCCCGGGGCGGCCAGGTCACACGGCCGGCGACGCTTCCTTCGACCGCCTCGGTATGACCGTCAGGCCAATAGAGAACAAGAGCGCAAACAAAATGCGCCCGCCGATGAGCTTGCGGGTTGTCAATTCCGTGACCGCGTGCGGCAAGCTCGTCTTCGGTTTTGCGCATGGCTAGACCGAAATCGCGTTGGGGGCCGGCCCAGCGCGCCGTATAAATGCCGGGTGCCCCATCTAAAGCTTCAACCACGATGCCGCTGTCGTCGGCCAAGGCGGGAAGGTTGGTCGCCAGGGCGGCGGCGCGGGCCTTGATCTCGGCGTTGGCGATGAAGGTGGGTCCATCTTCCTCGGGCTCGGGCAAACCAAGATCACCGGCGGCGACAGGGTCAACGCCGTAGGAACCCAACAGCTGAAGTATCTCCGTCAGTTTACCGGCGTTATGGGTCGCGACGATCAGTCGTCCCGGAGTGAAGCGGCGCCCTGTCATAGGCCAAGCGCTGCCTTTTGGTGTTTTACGAGATCGGCGACACCCTGTTTGGCGAGGGCGAGAAGCGCTTGGAATTCCGCCTCGCTGAAGGGATTTTTCTCGGCCGTGCCCTGCAGTTCAACAATTTGCCCTAAGCCCGTCAGCACAAAATTCGCATCGGCATCGGCCGAAGAATCTTCGTCGTAATCAAGATCAAGAACCGGGGTGCCCTTATAAATGCCACAAGAGATGGCGGCGACATGATCGCGCAAGGGGATGGACGATAAGGCGCCCAAACGCTTCATATGGGAAAAGGCTTGGTGCAGAGCGACAAATCCCCCTGTTATGGCTGCGGTGCGCGTTCCTCCATCGGCTTGCAGCACATCACAGTCGATGCGCACCTGCCGTTCGCCGAGCTCCTTAAGGTTGGTTACGGCGCGGAGCGACCGACCGATAAGACGCTGGATCTCTTGAGTGCGACCGGATTGCCCGCCGCGGGCGGCTTCGCGATCCGTCCGGGTATGGGTCGAGCGGGGTAGCATGCCATATTCGGCCGTCACCCATCCCTTGCCGGTATTGCGCAGAAACGGCGGCACCGTCTCTTCAACGCTGGCCGTACACAAAACGTGGGTATGGCCAAACTTAATCAGGCAAGATCCTTCGGCGTGACGGGCGACATCGATCTCGATGGTCACAGGACGCAAAGCGGAGGGGGAACGTCCCGAGGGGCGCAAAGCAGGAGCCGACATAAAGCATCGCCTTTCACGATAATATGACCGAAAGAGACCGCACGCTATCCGAGGAGGGATGCTGGGTCCAGAGAGGATATAAGCTCTAAATACCTTAACGGATTAAGAAGTTAAGAGATAGGGGCGAGAGCCAGTTGATCCTGGGTTGCGGCTCTACTAAATTCTTCTTAATTAAAGGAAGCTTATGACCGACTCCCCCTCGATCCTGTCCCGCTCTGCTCGTAAGTTGGCCACGCCGGCGTTGAGTGATCGCGCCCGCGATGTCTTCCGCCATATTGTCGAGGCCTATGTAGAAACCGGTGAGCCTATCGGGTCACGCACGCTCTCGCGCAAGTTGGGGCTGCAATTATCCCCGGCGACACTGCGCAATGTCATGGCCGATTTGGAAGAGGCAGGGTTGCTCTTTGCGCCCCATACTTCGGCCGGCCGCCTGCCGACCGATGCCGGACTACGGTTATTTGTCGATGGATTATTGGAAGTCGGCCGTCTTTCCAGCCAAGAGCGCGACGATATCGAAGCAAAATGCGCCGCCAACGGCAAATCTGTTCCCGAACTTCTCGAGGCGGCATCAAGCACCCTGTCGGGATTATCGCGCTGTGCCGGCCTGGTCTTTGCGCCGAAATCGGATGCGCGTCTAAAACACATAGAATTTGTAAGTTTAGGCCCGGGCCGGGCCTTGGTGGTTATCGTCGATGAAACCGGCACCGTGGAAAATCGCATCATCGACGTGGCGATCGGTCTGCCACCCTCCAGCCTGGTTGAAGCCAGCAATTTCATGACGGCCCGGCTGGTCGGTAAAACCATTGGCGAGGCGCGGGCCGGAATCTTGCATGAGGTTCGCACCCAGCGGGCGCAGCTCGATGAGTTGGCGGGAAAGCTTGTTGAAACCGGTCTTGCCAGTTGGTCCGAAAGCGGCGGCTCTTTGATTGTTCGCGGCCAAGCCAATCTTTTGGAGGATGTAACCGCCATCGATCAGGTCGAGCGGGTCCGCCAACTGTTCAATGCGCTGGAGACCAAGCAGGCCATGATCCGCTTGTTGGAAGCGGCAGAGTTTGCCACCGGCATCCAGATTTTTATCGGTGCGGAGAATGAGTTGTTCGGTCTTGCCGGCTGTTCGATGGTGATCGCCCCTTATCGCAACGGCCAACAACGGATCGTCGGCGCCTTGGGGGTGGTGGGCCCTTCGCGGATTGACTATGCGCGGATTATTCCCATGGTGGACTATACCGCGCAAATTATCGGCCGATTAATTTCTTAACCTCACCTTCACACTTGCAAATTGCTTAACTATCCTCACATTAACGAGGCGTTCGTTTACATAAAGGCGATATTTGACGATGACCCAGACGACCCACCAACCCGACCTTTCTCAAGATAGCGTTGCTCAGCCGGAAAACGCAGCTGAACAAGCAAGCAAGGGCGCTGGTAATCCTCCAGATGGTGCTGCGCCGTCCGCCGACGAACCGGCGCCTAAGCCGACCGACGCGGCAGAGTCTCCGGATACGCTTAAGGCGGAGATCGCCGGCCTTAAAGATCAGCTTTTGCGGACCTTGGCGGAAATGGATAACCTGCGAAAGCGCACCGATCGAGAAAAAGAAGACACCGCTAAGTATGCAGTTACCGCCTTTGCCCGCGATATTCTGGCTGTCGCGGATAATTTGCGCCGCGCCCTAGAGACGGTTCCTGCGGAAGAGCGAGAACAGTTAGACAATACCCTGCGCAGCTTGGTGACCGGCGTCGAGATGACGGAAAAAGACTTAGGGACCACTCTTGGCCGGCATGGCGTTAAGATTGTCGCGCCTCTAAATGAAGCCTTTGATCCGCATCTTCACCAGGCTATGTTTGAGGTGCCCGGTTCGGGTAAGCCTGCGGGCACCGTGGTGCAGGTGTTACAGCCGGGCTACACGCTTCATGGACGTCTGCTGCGTCCCGCTCTGGTGGGTGTTGCTAAGGATGGAACGCCTGACGCAGCACCTTCGTCGCAACAACCATCTTGAGTGTTTCAAGAATTAATTGCGACTTCCGATCCAATAAGAAGTCCTGATAAAGGGGTCTTGGGGATCAAAGTGGGCGAAAGAAAATTCTGGGTTGAAGCTCTGCAAGATATCGTTCGCCGGGGCAATGCCCTGCGCTTTTTCTTCTCCTTTATTTAAAAAGAGACAAAGCTTGCCATTTGCGGCGACAAGCCGGCGCAAATGGCGTGCATAATTTTGCACGATGTCAGTCCCCATTTCCGAAAAAGAGGCGATATTGAAAAAAGTATCTACATTGGCGTCGACGAGGTTTTCAATTTGCCAAGGACATAGGCAGAAAATTTCTAAACTATCGTCGGGCTTGAAGCTGAGGCGTTGGTTGTGCCGGGTCTGACTATAGTCGTAAACAGCGGCGCCAAAGAAATGTTTTAGATACTGGGTTGATACGTAAATAACCGGCGGGATATCGATATAAATAATTTTCTTAATATTGGGGTATTGGGCCAAAAGGAGATGCATAAACCCCCCGAATCCTCCGCCAATTTCCATAGCGGTGCGGGTCTTTCTTAGGTTGGCGCCATGGCGGTCAAAGGCCTGCATCTCAAGAAGATATCGGATATAGATTGAGGCATGGTCTTCACCATCAAGAAAAATTTTATTTTCGCTACCGCCATGTAATGTATCTGGTAAAGATCGTCCCCCAAGAAGCGGAGCAAGCCCGTTGGGGAAGCGCGCTTGGAAATAAAGATTCTGAAATTTCAGAGCGCGTTTTATATGAACATTTATAAGCTTTTCGTATCCGGCACGAATCGTCCGTAAGACGGGCAATGCCATCAAAATTTTTAGCAATTTAAACTTGAAGGAATTCGCGGGCCAATTTCCCGCAAAGGGATTTCTCACCAGGATATCAGCGTACCCTTTGCTAATACCGGGCTGGCGCCGAAAGTCCTCTAAACCATGGGTCTTAAGCTCAGCCACAATACGTTTTTGATAAAGCTGCCAATAATGGCCAGGACGATAAAGGGAATTTTGCTGCTCTTGATCGTCAAGCATCTGCTTCAAAAGCAAAGGATCATTTTGCATAAATTTATCAAATAGCTAAAAGATTAAGGGACGGTACCACATGCTACTTTATTGGGGCAAATGCAAGATATTCTCATCCAGCAGGTGACGGATAAAACAAGGATGGGAGTTTAGTCGGGGCGAAGAGAGGACGCGTCGACAGCATGGTTGTGGCAGGCTGCCTGTGCAGTCGCCACTGTCCGTACAGCATAGCAATAAGCGCAGCCCTGCGGACAGGTGTCGTAAGCCCCAAGGTCGCGGGACTCGGCGCAAAGACATCCGGGACGGTTGCCTTTTGTCCGCACGTTGAGAGGATGGCCCGCAACGGTGGATAGGCGGTCGGCATCGATGCAGCGTGCCGCGGTAATTTCTCCAGAAATAAGCAGATCGGGTTGAGAGCAAACGGTCAATTTTATCCCTTCGGCCGAAGCGATGCCGCTTAAGTCGTGAAAAAGAGCCTGTTTCTCCTCCGCGGTTGGCTCAACAACCTGAAAGCCATGCCTGATCGCGGCAAGGGTAAGGTTGCGACGGGTTTTGGCATAAAAGGTCGTGAACGAAACCACGCATTCGTCGGTGGCCCCTTTCAGTTGCCGCGCTAGGGAGGCGAAGTTTTCTCGATGCCAGGCGGCAGGGGTGAGGGTGGTTAACAGAATAGGATCGTATCGCCAAACACCCCGCTGTTGTCCCCAAACCTGGGCGAGGTGGCGCAGGGCCGCCACGGCTCTTTCTGGGGGTGGTGTCGCCGCTTCGAGGGCGCGGGGATAACCGGTTATGGTGAAGGTCACGGTAAAGGGGGCACGGCGGGCGATTTCCGGCAAATAACCCATAAACGGCGCTAAATTCCGGGTCCAAAAGACAAAACCGTCCACAGCCTCGGGGGTAAGGCCAACCCGGGTGATGGGACCGCCATAGGGATTAGGTACCTCGGCCCAACCCGCCGCCAGCCGGTTCATCAGCCAAGGGCCGTAAAAGGCTGGTATATCGGTGCGATAGCTGGCAGAGATAATCATAATCAATCTTTCGAGGGCGATTCTTTCTGGTTTCGCGTCTTGTAAGGGTTTGGCCTTGCGCTTATATACCGCTTAACACGGCCATCGCGGGTTGCGGTGGACAATTTCTCTGGGACACCAGAACGACGTCATGGAGGTTCACCTCGGGCGCCGCGGCGATAGCGGGCCTGAAAGAATCTTGCCAGCTAAGGAGTTAGAGATGAGTAAAGTTATCGGCATCGATCTTGGGACGACCAATTCTTGCGTTGCCGTTATGGAAGGCAAGACAGCCAAGGTTATCGAAAATTCTGAAGGGGCGCGGACCACCCCTTCGATGGTCGCTTTCAGCGAGAACGGAGAAATTCTTGTTGGGCAGGCCGCCAAGCGCCAATCCGTCACCAATCCGGAAAATACTTTATTCGCCATCAAGCGCCTGATCGGCCGCAAGTACAGCGATCCTATCGTTCAGAAGGATCGCGATATGGTCTCGTATAAAATCGTCGAAGGTAACAACGGCGATGCATGGGTCGAGGTGCGCGGCAAGAAATATTCGCCCAGCCAAGTCAGCGCTATGATCCTGCAAAAAATGAAGCAGACGGCTGAGGATTATTTGGGCGAGAAAGTTACCCAAGCAGTCATCACCGTTCCGGCTTATTTTAATGATAGTCAGCGCCAAGCCACAAAGGACGCCGGCAAGATCGCGGGGCTCGAAGTCTTGCGCATCATCAACGAGCCGACGGCGGCCGCCCTTGCCTATGGATTAGAGAAAAAAGATAACGGTGTCATCTCCGTCTATGATTTGGGCGGCGGTACATTTGACGTTTCTGTGCTGGAAATCGGCGACGGCGTTTTTGAAGTTAAGGCCACCAACGGCGACACCTTCTTGGGCGGTGAAGACTTCGACAAGCGTATTATCGATTATCTTGCCGATGAATTTAAAAAGGAAGCCGGCATTGATCTGCGCAAAGACCGGATGGCTTTGCAGCGCCTGAAGGAAGCTGCGGAAAAAGCCAAGATTGAATTGTCGACGGCGGTGCAAACCGAAGTCAATCTTCCGTTCATTACGGCCGATCAATCGGGACCCAAGCATCTTAACATCAAGCTCACCCGCGCGAAGTTAGAGGCGCTGGTGGATGATTTGATGGAACGCACCATGGCGCCGTGCCGCTCAGCGTTGAAAGATGCCGGACTGACGGCGGGTGAAATCCAAGAAGTCATTCTTGTCGGCGGCATGACCCGTGTGCCCAAGATTGTTGAGAAAGTAAAATCCTTCTTTGGTCGCGAGCCGCACAAGGGTGTCAACCCTGATGAAGTGGTTGCCATTGGTGCCGCGATCCAGGGTGCGGTTCTGAAGGGCGAGGTCAAAGACGTTCTCCTGCTGGATGTGACGCCGTTGTCCTTGGGCATCGAGACCTTGGGCGGTGTGTTTACGCGTCTCATCGATCGCAACACGACCATTCCGACGAAGAAAAGCCAGGTGTTCTCGACCGCCGAGGACAACCAAACCGCGGTCACCATCCGCGTGTTCCAAGGCGAGCGCGAAATGGCGGCGGACAACAAGCTGCTGGGTCAGTTTGATTTGGTGGGCTTGCCGCCGGCGCCGCGCGGCATGCCGCAAGTCGAGGTGACCTTTGATATCGATGCCAACGGTATTGTCAACGTATCGGCCAAGGACAAAGCGACTGGCAAGGAGCAGCAGATCCGTATTCAGGCATCCGGTGGATTAAGCGATGCGGATATTCAGCGCATGGTAAAGGAAGCGGAAAGCAATGCCGCCGAAGACAAAAAGCGGCGGGAACTGGTCGAAACGCGCAACCAAGCCGATGGTTTGTTGCATTCGACCGAGCGCAGCCTGAAAGAACACGGCGATAAGATTGATGCGGATGAAAAAGCAAAGATCGAAACCGCTATGGCCGATCTAAAGACGGCGCTGGAAGGCACGGATGGCGATGCCATCCGCACCAAAACCCAAGGTCTTGCCGAGGCGGCGATGAAGCTGGGCGAAATCATGTATAAAGCCGCCCAAGCCGAAGCGGGCAACGCAGGGGCCGAGGGCGGATCGGCTGGCGGATCCGCCGCTGCCGGTGACGATAAAGTGGTCGACGCCGACTTCGAAGAAGTCAAAGACGACAAAAAACGCGCCCAGAATTAATGTTAAAACTCCGAGGGCCGTGCTAAAGCACGGTCCTCGCGACTTAAGTCCCACGATAAAGCATGCAGCTTTTGGGATAATGGCCGAAGAGGGTAAATTCTGTGGCTAAGGCTGATTACTACGAAACCTTGGGCATAGCGCGAGGCGCTGATGCCGAAACGATTAAAAAGGCTTACCGCAAGTTAGCCATGCAGTATCACCCCGACCGTAATCCGGGGGATAAGGAAGCCGAGCGCAAATTTAAAGACGTTAACGAAGCCTACGGCGTTCTGCGCGACGACGACAAGCGAGCTGCCTACGATCGTTTTGGTCATGCGGCTTTTGAAGGCGCGGCCGGAGGCGGTGGCGGACGTGGCGGCGGTCCTGGTTTTGGCGCCGGCAACTTTGATTTCGCCGATATTTTTGATGAAATGTTTGGCGATTTCATGGGCGGACGCGGCGGCGGACGTTCGGCTGCCCGCGGCGCCGATCTTCGCTATAATATGGAGATTTCCCTGTCCGAAGCCTTTCGCGGCAAGCAGGCAAACATTCGGGTTGCCAGCACGGCCGTGTGCGAGGTTTGCCAGGGATCTGGCGCTGAGAAGGGCACCTCGCCTAAAACCTGTCCTTCCTGCAAAGGGGCGGGGAAGGTCCGTGCCAGCCAGGGTTTCTTTACCATTGAGCGCACCTGCCCCACCTGCGGTGGTCAAGGGCAAATCATTGAAAAGCCTTGCCGTAACTGCAGCGGCCATGGCCGTGTTCAAAAGGATAAAACGCTCTCGGTCAGCATTCCCGCAGGTGTCGAAGACGGTACCCGCATTCGGCTAGCCGGTGAAGGCGATACAGGAATGCGCGGGTCGCCCCCGGGTGATCTTTACATTTTTGTTTCCATAAAAAGTCATCCCATTTTTGAGCGGGAGGGCGCTGATATTTTTGCGCGGGTTCCCATCCCGATGCTAACGGCAACTCTGGGCGGGACCATCGAGGTGCCAACGGTTGATGGGTCGATGGCACGGGTGACCATTCCCGCCGGCACCCAGCCGGGACATAGATTTCGTTTGCGGTCGAAGGGCATGAGCGTCCTGAGGTCGACGCAGCGCGGCGATATGTATATCGAGGCAGCGGTGGAAATTCCGGTTAATCTCACCAAAAAACAAAAAGAACTTCTGCAAGAGTTTGATGGTGCAGGTGGACGGTCAAGTCATAGTCCTCAGTCCGACAGTTTTTTTGCCAAGGCAAAAAAACTTAGTGAGGATGCGACATAAAAAATCGCTTAAGGAATAAAACTCACTTTAAGGCTGGCGTGATTTCTTCGCATGTGTAGAGTACCCTCTTAGGACAAGACACTGTAGGGGATTGTCGGCGCTGGGGTATCTATGAAGGAGCCGTTAAAAATTGGCATTGCAGGATGTGCGGGCCGCATGGGTCGCATGTTGCTGAGTGCTACCCTGCAAAATTCAGATTTCCGTCTTGTCGGAGGAACGGTGCGCCCAGGCCACGCAGCTGCCGGAAAAGATCTCGGATCCTTGCTGGGAAGGCCAGAGCTGGGCCTTGATGCAACGACCGAGCTCAAAACGCTGCTCCCTCATGCGGACGTCATTATTGATTTTTCGTCACCCGAAGCATCGGCGCATCATGCGGATCTTGCGCTAGAAGAAAAAATCCCCCTTGTCGTCGGGACGACAGGCCTCAACAAAACCCAAGAGAAGAAACTTAGCCAAGTGGCCGAAAAAATCCCGCTTGTTTATGCCGCCAACACCAGTGTAGGCGTGACGCTATTGACGGCGTTGGTCGAGCGGGCTGCGGCGGCGCTGACATCTGATTGGGACATTGAAATTTTGGAGATGCATCACCGGCATAAGATCGATGCTCCCAGTGGAACCGCCTTGGCTTTGGGTCGTGCGGCGGCGGCTGGGCGCGGCGCCGATCATGATCGCATCGCCGTTCGTCAGCGCGATGGCCAAGTGGGGCCGCGACCCCCGGGGGCGATCGGGTATGCCGCCTTGCGCGGCGGCGACGTCATCGGCGACCACACGGTGATTTTTGCGGGGCCTAAGGAAAGAATTGAGCTGGCGCACAAGGCGGGTGGGCGCGAAATCTATGCCGAAGGCGCCTTGCGTGCTGCCCGTTGGGTGTATGGCCGGAACCCGGGGCTGTATTCCATGCGCGATGTGTTGGGGCTTACATGAAGACTGTTGGTGTGGTGCGCAAGGGGGCGACCAAGCCGCGGGATGTACCGGCCGATGTTTTGCGGCGCCTTAATCGCGGTGAAATAGAGACGGCAACCCTGGCAGAGGGATTGGCAATTAATTTTGTGACGCTTTTAGGCGAAGTTGAGCCGGCTTTAAAGAAGCAGGCTGCATCTTGTTTTACCGATACGGCGGGAATTGTGCGCCGGATGATGATGGCGGCAAAGCTCTTGCTGGATTACAAGGGGAAAACCGGGGTTGAGGATTTAAAGCATCATACGTCGGATACGGTGCGCGGTTGGGCGTCCTTTATGATCGGTTTTTCGCCAAATCTTAGTTTGCGGGAAAGACTTAAAAGAATAAAACCCTTGGCCGATGATTTTCACTTCGGTGTCCGTGAATGGGCCTGGCTTGCAGTTCGTCCGCACATCGCGGCCGATGTGGACGAAGCCATTGCTCTTTTGCGTCCCTGGACAAGCGAAGCTTCGGCGAATTTACGGCGATTTGCCGTCGAAGCCACGCGGCCTAGGGGGGTGTGGTGCACGCATATTGAGATTTTCAAGCAGAAACCCAAGAAAGGACTGCCGCTGTTGGAGCCCTTGCGGGAAGACCCGTCGATTTATGTGCAGAACTCGGTCAGCAATTGGCTGAATGATGCGGGTAAATCATCACCGGAATTTGTCGTCGCTTTATGCCGCCGCTGGGCCAAGGAGTCCGAAACCCCGGCGACACTTCGCATAGTAAAACGGGCCACAAGGTCTTTTCCCGGATTGGTTCCGCCGCCGTCACGTCCGCAACCATCGTCGCTAAAGCGGCGAAAGTCGGCGGCGAAGAAAGCATGACGTCACCGCAGGTTCAAAGATCCAGCAATCTGCCGCGGGCTGGATTATGGATGATGGGAGCGGTCGTTTCCTTGACCACCATGGCGATTGCGGGCCGCGAACTTTCGGATACTTTATCCACTTTTCAAATTCTTTTTGTGCGCAGCTTGGTCGGTTTTGTGGTCGTGGGTCTCATTGTGTTGCGACATGGGATAGGGACGGTCAGAACGCGGCAACCCGGCTTGCAAATTGTACGAAATATTGTGCATTTTGCCGGACAATACGGTTGGTTCTACGGCATTGGATTTCTTCCTTTGGGGTTGGTTTTTGCATTGGAGTTCACCACCCCCATATGGGTTGCGGGGCTGGCCACTCTTTTTTTAGGGGAAAAACTGACGCCGTCACGGATTACCGCCGTGGTGTTGGGATTCGTAGGTGTATTGTTAATTTTACGTCCCGGGCTGAGCGATATTAGCCCCATTGCCTTTGTCGTTCTGGCCGGCGCTGCGGGCTATGGCGCGGCTCATGCGGCAACCAAAGCGATCACCCGGACCGATTCAGCTTTGTCGGTTTTATTTTACATGACGGTAATTCAGCTGCCTCTAGGGCTTATCCCTGCCGTTATGCACTGGGTGACGCCTCCGATGGATCTTTGGCCGGCCCTTTTTCTGGTGGGATTAATGGGATTATCCGCACATTACTGCATGGCTCAGGCTTTTGCGGTGGCGGATGTAACGGTGGTCATGCCTTTTGATTTTATCCGTCTCCCCTTGGCGCTTGTGGCGGGCTTTCTTCTCTATGGCGAAATGGTCGACCCATGGCTGCCGGTTGGAGGGACAGTCATTATTTTAGCAACTTTCTTGGTGTTGCGTGAAGGTCGTCGCCAAGTAGCAAATTAATTTCAGCCGTAAGGCATATGCTGCTTGTCGGCAGGCTGCGATCCGTGTCATGAAAACCCATGCATGGCGCGATTGACACAATAAATTTTGCTTTGGTCGTGGGCTCCGGTCTGGTGCTGACCGGGATTATGACCAGTTTGATTGCCATGCGCTTTGGTGCACCCCTGCTGCTTATTTTCTTAGTGGTTGGCATGCTGGCCGGAGAAGATGGTCCTGGCGGAATCCAGTTCTCGGATTTTGGCACCACCTATCTTGTCGGAAGTTTGGCCTTGGCAGTTGTGCTTTTCGACGGTGGGTTGCGGACGCGTTTGTCTTCGCTGAAGGGCGTGTGGGTCCCTTCCTTATTGCTCGCGACGATAGGTGTGCTTATTACGGCGTCGATTGTCGCCGTTGCCGCTGTCTCTTTCTTCGACCTTAGCCCGTTAGAGGGGCTTTTGATTGGATCGGTTGTGAGTTCGACCGACGCCGCCGCGGTGTTTTTTTTACTGCGTCAAGGCGGGATAAAACTTCGCCGCCGCCTCAACCGAACTCTGGAAGTCGAGTCCGGGACCAACGATCCGTTTGCTTTGTTCATGACCATCGTTCTGACGGAGATCTTGATCAACAAAGACGGCAATGCCGGGTGGACGATCGCGGCCACCTTGGCCGAGCAATTAAGCATCGGCGCCTTAATTGGCCTTGGCGGCGGATACGTTATTTCCTTGGTGCTGAGCCGCATCGAGTTGCCTTCGGGGTTACATCCGATCTTTGCCGCAACCGGCGCCGTACTTCTTTATGCGGTGGCGGGCATCGCGGGTGGCAGTGGATTCCTGGCGGTCTATCTTGCCGGCCTCGTCGTCGGCAATCGCCCGCTTCGCGCCCATGCCAGCATCCTCGGGTTCCACGATGCGGCGACATGGTTGTGCCAAATCGTTATGTTCGTTGTGCTTGGCCTTTTGGCGTCACCGAATCGTCTGCTTGATTATGCTGTTCTTGGAACGGTCATCGCGGGGACGCTGATCTTGGTGGCGCGCCCGATCGGCGTTTTTCTCTGTTTGTGGCCTTTTAAGTTTTCGCCGCGAGAAATGAGTTTCGTCTCCTGGGTGGGATTGCGCGGCGCCGTTTCGATCTTTCTGGCATCGATTCCGATCTTGTCCCAGTTACCGCAGTCGGATGTTATTTTTCATGTCGCTTTTTTCGTCGTCATCAGTTCGCTCATCATCCAAGGATGGACCATCGCGCCGATTGCGCGGTACCTTCGCGTGGTTCTTTCGCGCAACGCTCAGCCCACCCGCCGGGTGGAGCTGGATCTACCGGGCCAGTTGGCCTATGAAATGGTTGGTTATCCCGTCACCGGCGATATGCCAATCCTCATTCAGAAAAGATTGCCCGATTGGGCACGCCTCGCCTTGGTCATACGGCAAAATCAAATCGTCACCCCCAGCGAAGCGGGTAAAATCGAAACCGGCGATTACGTTTATTTCTTTGCGCCCCCGGAACGCGCCGATTCTTTGGACCGGTTGTTCGCCCGCGATACGGAGTTTGTCACCAGCGAACGGGCAGCCGTCCCTGAATTGGTGTTTGACGCCTCCATGCCCCTGGAGCAACTTGCCAAGCTGTATAGTCTTTTGATTCCGGAGGATCTGTACGAGCGCACCATCGCCGAGCATTTCTTTGAAAGCTTTGACGGGCCGCCGTTGGTGGGCGATCACTTGGATGTGGGCGGCTTGCAGCTGACGATCCGCGCAGTGGCCGATGATCGTGTAAAGCAGGTTGGCTTGCGTTTGGATGAACCGGGAGCGGGTTCCGCTTGGCGGGCGCGGCTCCGCTGGCTCGCTGCTCTTCGCCGGCGCAATCAAGTTGCGGATACCAACTCTTAAGTTTAAGGGAAGCCAAGATGGCTAACGTTATTAGGGGTACGGAAGGGTATAGCCAAGAGGCGGATGCCTTAGTCGGGCAGTATGAGGATATGACATTCGCCGACGTGCACCGGGATACGCTTCATCTTCTTCCTAACCCGCCGGCGCTTATTTTGGATATTGGTGCGGGAACAGGCCGCGATGCAGCCTATCTTGCCGGCAGAGGGTATCGGATGGTGGCGGCCGAGCCGACACCTGAACTGCGTCGCCATGGAATGCGGCTTCATGCCGAAGCGGGTATCGAGTGGATCGATGACTCTTTGCCCGAGTTAAAAATCCTGCGGCAACATCCGCGCCGCTTTGACGTCGTCTTGATGACGGCGGTTCTCATGCATTTAGACGAAGACGAGCGCCGCACCGCCATGGCATCGATAGCACCGCTGCTGGCGCCGCAAGGCCTGCTGGCCCTCTCGCTGCGTTATGGACCGGTGCCGCCGGGACGGCGCATGTTCGCCGTGCCGCCGTCGGAGATTATCGCCTTGGCAAAGGCGCAAGGGCTGACGTTGATTCACCAAAATGACCGTGAAGACATGAAGTCCCGTCCCGATGTCAGGTGGACCTATTTGGCGTTCCGTTGTTAATCGCTGACCCAAAAGCCGGCTTGTTCTTTGCCCATAATCGGCTATGATCGCCCGTAATAGTTGCGTTTATACAAATAAGACGGGCTATGGTCGCACGGGTCAAAACGGTTGCCTTTCAAGGGATTGAGGTTCTGGACATCGATGTTGAGGTCCAGGTTGCCGCAGGTTTGGCCGGCTTTTCGGTCGTCGGCCTGCCGGATAAGGCGGTGGCCGAATCCCGCGAACGAGTCCGGGCGGCCTTTGGCGCTTTAGGCCTGGCGCTGCCCGCACGCCGGATCGTGGTTAATCTTGCCCCGGCGGATGTCCTGAAGGAGGGCAGCCATTTCGACTTGCCGATCGCCCTGGCGCTGTTGGTGGCGATGGGCGTGATCGCTCAAGAGGATGCCGCTGAATACACTGCCCTCGGCGAGTTAGGTTTGGATGGAAGATTGGCCCGCGTGGCCGGCGTATTGCCGGCTGCTTTTGATGCCTCGGCGCGCGGCCGCGGGTTGATCTGTCCTGAGGCCTCCGGCAGCGAAGCTGCCTGGATCGACGATATCGAGATCTTGGCGCCGGCGTCTCTTTTGGCGCTGGTCAATCACTTTAAGGGTTTGCAGATTCTGACGCCGCCAAAAACCCGCTTGGCGGAAGAAGAAATCGCACTTCCGGATCTGATCGATATCAAAGGTCAGGAGACAGCCAAGCGCGCTCTGGAAGTTGTCGCCGCAGGTGGACATAACCTGCTGATGATCGGACCGCCCGGCGCTGGAAAATCCATGCTGGCCCGTCGGCTGCCGGGATTACTGCCGCCGCTGACGCCGGGTGAAGCCTTGGAGGTGAGCATGATTCAATCCTTGGCCGGAGGTTTGAGCGATGGAGCCATCAGCCGGCGGCGACCCTTCCGCGATCCTCATCATTCCGCGTCCTTACCGGCGCTGGTAGGAGGCGGGCTGCGGGCCAAGCCGGGAGAAATTTCCTTGGCCCATCGCGGCGTTCTTTTTCTGGATGAATTGCCGGAATTTTCCCGACAAACCTTGGAAGCCTTACGCCAGCCCTTGGAAACGGGGCGTGCAACGGTGGCTCGGGCTAATCATCATGTAACCTATCCGGCGCGGGTTCAGTTGATCGCGGCGATGAATCCGTGTCGCTGTGGTCATCTCGGCGATGAAATGCTGGGTTGTCCGTCCAGTCGCTGGGAAAAATGCAGCCGCGACTATCAATCGCGTTTATCGGGGCCTTTGCTGGATCGCATCGATGCCCAGGTGGAAGTCGCGGCGGTAAAGATTGCCGATCTTGCCTTGCCGGCACCGCGTGAAACGACAGAAACAGTTGCGACGCGAATTGCGCGGGCCCGCCAAGCCCAAGCTGATCGCTATGCCGGCATCGAAGGCGTGGCGACGAATGCCGAAGCTGATGGCGACGTGCTTGATCGGGTTGCGGCTCTTGATCAGGAGGGCCAGGCGCTTTTATCCGAAGCGGCGAACCGCTTACGATTATCAGCGCGCGGGTATCATCGTATCCTGCGATTGGCGCGCACCCTGGCCGATCTCGACGGTAGTGACGGTGTTCGCCGCGCCCATTTGGCCGAGGCGCTGTCCTATCGTCGGACGCGCCTTGGCACCACTTAAGCTAAACCTCGATTTGTGTGCCCATCTCCACCACGCGTCCAGGCGGCAAACCGAAGAAGCGGGTCGCGCTTAAGGCGAAATGCGACAAGGCGATAAAGAGGCGTTCCTGCCAGGGAGCAAGATCCGTCCGCCGCGACGGCACCAGGGTCTCGCGGCTGAGGAAGAACGAGGTCTGCATCATGTCAAACTCAAGATCATGGGCCGCGCACAGTTTGAGGACATGCGGAACATTCGGCCGCTCCATGAACCCAAAGCTGGCGATGACGCCATAGAAGCCTTTGCCGTAATCATGGATAACCAGCTTTTGTTTGCGGTTAACACGCGGCACGGTTTCAGTCAGAACAGTCATCAGGATCACCCGTTCATGTAGAACCTGATTATGTTTAAGGTTGTGCAGAAGGGCGCTGGGAGTTACGTCGGGATTACTGGTCATAAAGACCGCCGTGTTCTTGACGCGAGCCACGCTTTTCTCGCGGAGGCTGGTAACGAACTGCCGGATCGGCATGGAATCCTTGTAAACCCGTTCGGTCAGAACTTCGCGACCGCGCTTCCAGGTCAGCATGATCGTCAGCAGGAACGCACCGATCAGCAAGGTAAACCAGCCGCCGTCGACAACCTTTAAGATGGTCGCGGCGAAAAGGACGATATCAATCAAAATGAGAAACGAAAGGGCTATGCGAAGATGCCGCAGCTGCCCCATCTGAGTATCGCCGAAAACGATGATGGCGAGGAAACTGGTCAATACCATCTCAGCGGTAACGGCAATGCCATAGGCGCTGGCCAAACCGCTGGACTCGCCAAACCCAATGACAACAATAATGACGGCTAGCATGAGCGCCCAATTTACAGCCGGGACGTAAACCTGACCGATTTCCGCTTCCGATGTGTGGCGGACGCTCATCCGCGGCAAATAGCCCAGTTGGATCGCCTGTCGGGTTAGAGAGAAAGCGCCCGAGATTACGGCCTGGGAGGCGATAATGGCTGCAAGAACGGAAAGGATAAGGAGAGGATATTGCCCCCACTCCGGTACCAGTAAGAAGAATGGATTGGTGATGGCGGTGGGGTCGCGTAACAACAAGGCGCCTTGGCCGAAATAATTCAAGACCAGTGCGGGTAAAACAAAACCCAACCAGGCAAGCTGGATGGGTTTACGGCCAAAATGTCCCATGTCGGCATAAAGTGCTTCGGCGCCTGTTACCGCCAAGAGCACGGCACCTACCGCAGCGAAGCCTTGCCACTTGTAAGTAATGAAGAAGGTGACGGCATGGAGCGGATTGATCGCTTCAAGAACTTGGGGCGATCGCGCGATACTGATCAATCCAAGGATGCCTAATGTCAAAAACCAAACGCACATCACCGGGCCAAACGCGGCTCCGACCTTGCTGGTGCCGCTTCGTTGCGCAATGAAAAGCGCCAAGAGGATCGCGATGCTAATGACAATGACATAAGGTTCAAGTTCGGGTTGATAAACCTTAAGACCTTCCACAGCCCCGAGAACTGAAATTGCCGGAGTAATGACCCCATCGCCATAAAAGAGGGCAGTGCCCAAAAGACCGATGATGATGATCGTGCGCCGTTTGCCGTTGACGATTCCGGGTTGTCGCAGGGCCAAGGCCATCAATGCCAAGACGCCACCTTCGCCGCGGTTGTCGGCGCGAAGAATGAGAAGAATATATTTGATGGTGACGACGACCATCAACGCCCAGAAGATCAGCGAGAGGATTCCCAAAATCGTATCTTCGCGTAAGGGCAGCCCGGTCATGGCGCCGAAACATTCGCGGATCGTATAAAGAGGACTGGTTCCGATATCGCCGTAAACGACACCTAACGTAGCCAGAACCAGAAGGGGCATCCGACCGGACTGACGATCGTCTGCGCATACCGAAGCCATGAAAAAACCTCGACATAAAACCGTGAACGACTCAGGTGAAACGAGAACGTGGGTGGCCGTTATCCAATCCATCGCGGCCGAGGACACTTCCCCAAGTGTCTGTCTCTTCTCTTGTTGCGGCGCAGCATTATCTCTCTGCTCCCTGAAAAGCAAGAGGGATTTGTGTCGACTGCAGTTAAGGCTAGAAATATTTGTCTTATTGATAATCAGAAATTTTCTTCGTTTTGCAGGGATGCCATGCGGGTCTTGCATGGATAGACAGCTGTGGTTGCATTGCACTATAACTCGACCAAAGAAGTCGTCTATTGGGCGCTCGGGTCTAAGCGAACCAGAAGAAATTATAAATCCAGTGCGCGGCGATGACCGGCCACAGTTTGCCGCCGCGCACGAAGACGATTTGCGCGATCACTCCAAAGAGCAAAGCGGAAAGACAAGCCCCTATCCCCATGGACCAGTGGCAAAGGGCGAACAGGACGATGCTGGTTGCGGCGGCGGCCTTGCGGGACAATTGCCCGCGCATCAGACCTAAAAATAAGACTTTGCGAAACAAAACCTCTTCAACCACCGCGGTGAGGAGTAGTCCCGGACCAAGATCAAGCAGTCGGATCATCTCGTCGGGATAGGTAAATCCAAACCGTGCCAGCGCGGGGACAAGATTATTACCCCAGGCGATGATCCAAGGGCTGATCCACCAATTTAAAATCGTCATAACAATCAAGGCGAGGATGAGACCAAGGCTAAGCGTGCCGGGCATGGGCAATGCAGCTAGGCGACGTGTCGCTTCAAACGCCAGAATGATCCCACCCGAAAGCAGCTTGCTCCCCCAGTCAACGGCAAGCCATGTCGTCACCGTAGGATGGTCGAGATAGGCAAGATCGTTGAGAAATAACGGCGCCGTGGCGAGCGTTAGCGCCAGCATGTCTGCCAGTGCAAGCGGCTGTTGCGACGGCTTGCAAAGTTGCGGGGGCATGGAAAAATGGGACGGATCAGCCACGATTATCCGCGCCCTCCACCGCCGTTATAAAACTGCCGCTTCAGGACCGGTTTGGGTTGCGGTTTTCTTTCTGGGGGCGGCCCGAAGAATTTTGCCAATGTGGGGACGAAAATTTGATTAAGCGCGTCCTCGGTTTCTCCACCAGGTTTCATATAGCCATCCACAGTCAGATTTTGGTCGCGTTGAAATGACTTAATGCCCTCAAACAAACGATGATCGGGATACCGCGTCATGCCATAGCTTGGAATCTCATAGTGTCCCAAGGCATTTAGCCGCTGCTTGACCTCCAGCACGTCGTCCTTATCGGCGGCGGCATCGCTGGCCAAGAGCTGTGGAGTGTGAGAAGCGAAAAATTCTTTGAGGCGTTAATAGGCATAAGTGTGTCCTCATAAAAAAGTCCGCCACAGAATGACCGGGCAGACAAGGTATGATTGTAAAAGCTGTACGCAATGGCCATAGGCTTTAAGACGCACCAAGGGCCTCATAAGAACATTATAGGAACATTAACGATGGAGGTCAAGACAAATATTAAAGGCATTAAGGAGGCTAGGTAGGGTAAGGAAGTAAAAGGCGACAGAGAAGAGGGATATCCTTGACCTTGGAGCACCGCCAGCGTATCAACCCCCGGGCATGTCCTAGTGATTAGGACACTGAGGATTTTCTGAAGGAGCAAGCTCATGGCACGCCGCTGTCCGGTCATGAAAAAAGGCGTTCTCGCTGGCAACAATGTCAGCCATGCGAACAATAAAACCCGCCGCCGGTTTTTGCCGAACCTGCAGCCCTGCACGTTCTTATCGGAGAGCTTGGGCCAATCGGTGACGTTGCGTCTATCGACCCGCGGCATCCGCACCATCGAACACCGCGGCGGTTTGGATGCCTATCTGCTGTCGACTGCGTCCTCGAAGCTTCCTGCCGAATTGCGCCGGTTGCGTCAACTGGTTGCGGCCAAGGCGGAAAAAACCGCGGCTTAGCTTCGCGCCGATTTAACGGTAAGAGGCTAACTTTACCGGATAACGATGAAGCCCGCCGTTGCTATGGCGGGTTTTTTCATGAGGGGGAACGGCAATGTCATTATCACTTGAGGGATTCATCACCATCATGAACGGCTGGCCGCCGGAAGCGGTCTGGGCCGTGATGGCCATTACCTGTTTTTTCGTTATCTTGATCATGCTGCGTTTGTTTGGCGCGGCGGGAATTTATGTCTACATGGCGGTTGCGATTGTTATCGCCAATATCCAAGTAACCAAGGCGGTGCAGTTCAATGTCTATCCCAATCCGGTTGCCTTAGGCACGGTGGTGTTTGCCTCAACCTATCTCTGCACCGATATTTTGACCGAATATTACGGCCGGGTTTTCGCCCGCCGCGGTTTGTGGCTCGGGTTTTGCGCGTTAAGTTTGTCGACAATTTTGATGACCTTGACCTTGGGCTTCGCGCCCATGACGGCGGAGCAGGCGGCAAGCGGCGACATGGCCTGGGCCTTGCCTAACCATGACGCCATGATGAATTTGTTCAAGCCGGCGCCGGCTTTGCTGGTTGCGGGAATGACCGCCTATATCACCAGCCAGTACAATGACATTTGGATTTATCTTTTGGTGCGACGGCTAACCGGCACCAAACATTTATGGTTACGTAACAACGTCTCCACCATGGTTTCGGCTTTTATCGACAACACTATCTTTAGCGTTTTGGCTTGGGTCGTCTTTGCGCCGCAGCCGGTCGGATTATCCCCGCTGTTTTTCACCTTCATCTTAGGAACCTATTTCGAGCGTATGTTCCTGGCGGTAGTGGATACACCGTTCATGTATCTGGCGCGGTGGTGTTTACCTCTGGGCGATAGTCAGCGGTATGAAGCCGAACTGGCCGCCGCCCGTGCCCAGGAGCGGCGCTTTGTCCGGCGCTGATGGATGTAGCGCTGACGGATTTAGCTTCACCATCACCCACCGGACGCCGGGTAGCCGTGCGCGATTGGGCCGATTAGAGACGCCCAATGGCGGACTGGATACACCGGCCTTTATTTTCTGCGCCACCAAGGCGGCGCTGAAAGCCACTACGCCCGATCGCGCCAAGGCCGAGGGCACGCAGATTATCTTGGCCAATACCTATCATCTGCTGCTGCAACCGGGTGCGGAACTTGTCGCCAAGATGGGGGGGCTGCATCGGTTCATGGGATGGGATGGTCCCATGCTGACAGATAGTGGCGGCTTTCAAGTCTTCAGCTTGGGTCATGGCGGAGTCGCCGAAGAAATAAAAGGCCGGCCCAATGCCGATCGGCCGCGGACCTTGCAGAAGATCACGGAAGAAGGCGCAACCTTCCGATCCTATGTCGACGGCAGCCTGCATAAGCTGACGCCGGAATCATCGATAGATACGCAGCGCGCCTTGGGTGCTGATCTAATTGTAGTATTGGATGAGTGTACGGCCTTTCACGATAATCGCGATTATACCGCGCGTTCAATGAAGATGAGTCAGCGCTGGGCCGATCGCAGCCTGGCCGCCTTTGATCGCGCCGAACGCCGTTCGGTGAACGGTCTTCCTCAGGCGCTTTACGGCGTTGTGCAGGGTGGCGTTTACGAAGACTTGCGCGGTGAAAGCGCGGCGCATTTGGCCAGCCGTCCGTTCTTTGGCAATGCGGTTGGCGGCTGTCTGGGCGCCACCAAGGAACAAATGTACGAAGTCGTGCGCTGGTCGATTCCCCATCTGGATATGAGCCGACCAACCCATCTGTTGGGGATCGGCGGTCAGGAAGATATTTGGCAGGGTGTACGCGAAGGCATCGATACCTTCGACTGTGTGACGCCGACACGCCTCGGGCGGCACGGCGCCGCCTTGGTTCGTCCGCCGTTGTCCAGTAATGGAAAGTCCGAGCGGCTTAATCTGCGTAATGCCGCCTTTCGCGAAGACGATAGACCGATAGATCTGGAGTGTGGGTGCTGGGCGTGCAAGAATTTTAGCCGCGCTTATATCCATCATTTGCTCAAAGCCGGCGAACTGACGGCAATGGAGCTTCTGACCATTCACAATATCGCGTTTATGAATCGTTTATTGATTGCCGTGCGCGAAGCTATCGCAGCCGATGATCTGGATGGTGCGGCGGACGCTTGGCTAAACAGTCCAGAGCCTTACGGTAGAAGTCCGAACATAAGAAACCAGGTGCGCTGAAGCAGATTGGCGTTGAAGTTATCATCGCTGACGACATAGAGGTAAGTTTTGCCGGCATCGTCTTGGCGAACGGAAATTCCCTCAAAGTTATCTTTGGGGAGACTCTCATCAAAGCGGATTAATTCTTCACCATCTAACAAAGCGCCCGGCTTAATGGCTTCCGCCTTAAGCCGCACTATCCGCGTCGCAAAATCGAACGGTAACTGCACGCGGCGCTCCAAAACCACGATATCACCGTTGGGTAAGCGCGCGGCATCGGTTGGCCGAAATCCTTCAATGACCTTATAGCGCAACTCTTTCCAGCCGGTGTTATCGCCGATCCAGCCATGCACGGATGTGGTTTCACTCATCTCGGCGAGGTATTGTTCGGAAAGGGCCAGCAATGGACCGTCGGCACCTTGCGTCGTCAAGGCAACCAAGGTTTCCAAGCCGCCGTTGCTGGGTGCATTCTTAAGATCACTTGGTGTCGAGAACATCGCCGGCGCATCGTCCGGCAGCAAGGTTCTGATGCCCTTTCTGCTGGGAGGATAGCGCCAGATACGATGATGGTGTTCAAACCCCACAAGCACGCCGCCATCACCGGACCATTCCATGGCTTCGGAATCCCGCATGCCGTCACCCAGTGGTTTGCCGTCGATATTTGTTTGCATGCGGAAGTTGCCGATGACATTTGCTCCGGCCAAGAATCCGCTCTGATTGTAACTCAAGGCGAAATCCCAAAATCGCCCGCGATCGCTTAGGGCCAAGGCCTGCCTGCCGTCAGGTGCAACGCGCAAGGCAGATAATCCGCCAAAAGCGGGGTTAGAGGAACTCAAGGCGATCCCTCCGAGAAAGGCGAGTTTGCCAAAGCGCGGCGCCAATGGAAATTCCGGCGGCGAGTCATAAGGTGTTCTCACAGCAAAAGGCTCGACGGTGATATCGGTTAAGCCATCGGCCAAGGAAACGTTTGCCGGAATTCCCAGCAGAATCAGCAAAGAGATAATTTTTCGAGAGAACATAAATCGCCATGGAGTGAAATTAGAAAAGAAGAAGCTGACGCTGCATCAGGGCTTTTTTTCGGCAAGTGCGCGGCGGAATTTATTAATCCCACGTAAATCCAAGGCGGCGTCGGATTTGGGTGGGTGTGACGCCTTGACGGCGAAGTTGCTGAAGAGAAACCGCATCATGGCGTTTTGCAAGGCGAACACCTTTATCGTCCGTGATCAATCGGTGATGGTGCCAGCGGGGAACAGGTAACTTCAGCAAGGCTTGAAGCAGACGGTGCAGATGTGTTGACGGCAATAGGTCTTCACCCCGTGTAACCAAGGTGATGTTTTGCAAGGCATCGTCCACCACCACAGCTAAGTGATAACTGGCTCCCGCATCTTTACGCGAAAGGACGGCGTCTCCCAAAACACCGGGATTAGCGGCAATGATACCGTGACCCAGATCCTGAAATGAAAGAGCGCCGGCACGGGCCGCTGCCTTACCGATATCGATCCGTAAGGCATAGGGCACTCCTGCGGCCATTCTGGCCTGGGCTTGATCGGGAGGCAGCCGGCGGCAAATCCCGGGATAAAGCGGACCCTCGGGGCCTTGAGGCGCTTCGCCGGCGGCGGCGATCTCCGCGGCAATGTCTTTGCGCGTACAGAAGCAGGGATAAAGAACGCCTTGTTCTCTCAAACGGCTTAGGGCGGAGTCATAATCATCTTGGTGTTCCGACTGCCGACGGACAGGCTTGACCCAATCAAGTCCAAGCCAAGCCAGATCTTCCTCAATATGAATCTCGAACTCCGGCCGGCACCGACCGCGATCAAGATCCTCCATTCGGAGCAGAAATTTACCTTTCCGGGATTGTTGCGCTGCAAACAAAGCGGCATAGGCATGACCGATATGCAGCCGACCGGTAGGGCTGGGGGCAAAGCGGGTCGTTTCTGGAGCGAACGATGTCATGTCTCTAGTTCCCTAAGCGGTGCATTTAGTATAAGTCAAGACTATGACAACTTTATATCCTCGCCCCGATGCCATACCGGGCGCCCATTATGGCGGCATTCCCGAAGCAGTGCTGCATAAGGCCTTGACCGATTTGGCCGCCACCGATCCGATTCTGGCGCAGGCCATTGCTCAGGTGGGTCTTCCCTCCGCGCGCGGTCGGTTGCCGGGATTTACGACTCTGTTGCGTGTTATTGTCTCGCAGCAACTGTCGACCAAGGCGGCGGCAACCATTTATGGACGCTTGACAGCCAAGTTAAAGAGTGAAGATCCCCAGCCGGAAGCGGTTCGGCAGTTATCGATTGCCGATCTCCGAAGCATCGGACTTTCCGAACGTAAAGCCTCTTACGCTCACGGATTGGCCGAAGCGGTCATGAATGGAACCTTAGACTTTGACGCCCTATCCGCCATGTCGGTGGAAGACGTCATCACTGCGATCTCGGGCCTACGCGGTTTCGGCCGGTGGAGCGCCGAGATGTATGCCCTGTTTTCTTTGGGACATACGGATGTTTGGCCCGTGGATGACCTTGCCATCGTGGTGGGGTTGCAGCGGCTGAAGAAGCTAAAAGAACGACCCAACAAAAAACAGATGGAAAAACTGGGCGAACCGTGGCGACCGTATCGGGGGTGCGTCGCGATTTTCCTCTGGCATTATTACGGCGCGGCGACTTTGGATGAGGCGGCGGCTCTTGCCGTGAAAGGCGACAAGAAAGCGCCGCCAAAAAAATCCAAGACGGCACCCAAAGCGACAACAAAGGGCAGATCGGCGGCCAAGAAAAAAATGCCGCAAAAGAAGAAATCTGCCTTCCTTTGGCGTCATCACGGCAAGGAGACTTTAGGGAAGCCGGCAGGCAAAACACAATCGATCGCAAAGAAAAAATCAGCGACCAAGACAAAAGCGGCAGTGAAAAAAGTTCCGATTAAGAAATCCACAAAAAAGAAACCGGCGCCAAAGATCGCGGCCAAAAAAACGACGATCAAATCCAAAAAGGCGGCATCCCCAAAGTCTCGGACAGTAAAAATGCCAGAGGGTAAGGCGCCCGCCAAGAAAATGGCGATCGCGCGTCGTTCCTACAGTTTGGTTGCCGATCCGCGCCTCAAGGGGCGGCGAACCCAAGGCCGCCGCCGGGGTCCGCGATAAGTATGGGTCTTTCTTTTGAAACATCGGGTCCGGCCTCCGGCAAGAAACCGAAGCAAATGGTGGTCTTGCTGCATGGGTTGGGAGCAAACGGCGCTGATCTTCTCAGTCTGGCGCCCTATTGGGCGGACAGTTTGCCTGAGGCCATTTTCGTCGCACCGGATGCGCCGGATGCTTGTGACATGGCGCCGTTCGGTTATCAGTGGTTCAGCCTGCAGGACCGTAGTTTCACGGCGATGGAAAAAGGTGCCCGCAACGCGGCGCCGCTGTTGAATAAGTTTCTGGACGAGCAGCTGACCGCTCACAACGTCGCGGCTGATAAGTTAGCTTTGGTGGGATTCAGTCAAGGCACAATGATGGCGTTATTCGCCGCGCCGCGTCGTCATCAGGCACTGGCGGCCGTGGTAGGATATTCCGGCGCGTTGGTTGCCGCCGCCGCTCTCGCCGCTGAAACCAAGAGCAAATTTCCTGTTCTTCTCGTTCATGGCGAAGTGGATCCCGTGGTGCCGTTTGCAGCCATGGGCCATGCCGAAGAAAATCTACGATCCGCTGGCTTCAACGTAACGGCATTATCGCGTCCGGGCTTGGGGCATTCGATCGATCCCGAAGGATTGAGCGCCGGCGCGGCCTTCTTGCGCCAGAGTTTCGCCGCTAAACCTTAGGGTTTTTGCGACTCTGGTCGTGAATTTTGACGCCGCATCCCTGATTATGACATTCTTGCGAGGTCGCCCCTATATATTGTGATGGGCGTCCGTTTAGGTTATGACTTAAGAGGGGAATGCTTCGGTTAAAGGCCCTGTGCCGGATAAGGAGCTTTTCGTGAATGTCGCCTTGACTACGCCTGTTGCGGATATGCCTGCTGCGTCATCGGCGCGGACCTCTTCGGCAACATCCGGACCCTTGGAAGCCTGTCCGGCCCTTGTTCTCAACGCAGATTTTCGTCCCTTAAGTTATTTCCCGCTATCGGTATGGTCCTGGCAAGACGCGGTCAAAGCCGTTTGTCTTGACCGGGTGAATATTCTCTCGGAGTACGAGCGCATGGTGCGCTCGCCCTCGTTTGAAATGCGGCTGCCTAGCGTCATCGCGCTGAAAGATTTTGTGCCGATGGTGCAGCGTCCGGCCTTCACCCGATTCAACGTTTTTCTTCGCGATCGGTTTTCTTGCCAGTACTGCGGGACCAAACCCTATCTGGCCGATTTGACGTTTGATCACGTGGTGCCGCGCAGCCGGGGCGGCAGGACTGCCTGGACCAATGTCGTGACGGCGTGCTCGCCGTGCAATCTTAAAAAGGGAAGCAAGCTTTTACCCGAGGCGCGGATGCACTTACGATCTCAGCCTTATGCCCCGACCAACTGGCAGCTGCAGGACAACGGTAGAGCCTACCCGCCGAACTTTCTGCACGAAAGCTGGCGCGATTATCTCTACTGGGATAGCGAATTGGAGTCTTAAATCCGTTCGGATAAAAATATCGCCAGCCGCGTGGCGGCGCCGACGGCGCTTTTCAGCAAACCGTAACCGGGAGTTTCTTCGGCGCCATGGGCGAGACCCGTGTCGCGATGGGCGATCTCATCAGCACGAAATTGGGTCAGGGTTGCCCTAAGATCGGCCTCGCTTTCATCGAGGGCCTCGATCTGTTTCGCGTAATGGGCGTCGATTGTTTCTTCCACGGCGACGGTGCAGGCCATAGCGGCTTTGGGGCCCAGAAAGGCCGTCGCCGCACCTAAGGCAAAACCGGCGGCATGCCACAAAGGATGCAACAAGGTCGGGCGCACCCGCCGGGCGGCAATCAGCTGTTCGAAGGTTTTAAGATGCTGTTGTTCTTGGTCGGCCATATGGCGGATTACCGGGGCGCTGGGATCTTTTTTGAGAACGGCCAATTGGCCGTCGTAAATTCTTTTGGCCCCGAACTCGCCGGCATGGTCGACGCGAATAATGCGTGCAATCAGTTCGGCATGCGTAGGATCGCCGGGCAAAGGGCGCCGGCTCATAGGACGACCCGGCGTACACGGCGACTTGAGTGAAGCGCCAAAACGCCGAGGCCGAACGCGGCAACGGCATTCCATCCGGCAAGGGAAAGTCCTAGAAAAACCCAGGGCGCTTCATCGCAGCGCACGATATGGGTTCCCGCAAGGCGGCGCTTTAAATCCTCGAGACTCTCCGAGGGAACGCTGCTCCCGGAACAGGCCGATGGTCCGGGCAAGAACTTCCATTCAACACCGGCATGATAGGCCGCAAGAGCGCTGTTGGCGAAAAACAGCGCCGCCATCAGCAACATCATCACATGCTGGGGCTTACCGCGAAAAAATGCCGCCACTAAACCAAGGACGATAGTTGCAGCATAGGGAACCCTCTGCCAATAGCAGAGGGTGCATGGCGATAGACCGCCGATATATTGAAATCCGTAAGCGCCGGCAAGCAGCGCTCCCGAACAAAAAGCCAGGAGCAGGGGTGCTGGGGCTAAGGGATGTCGCTCAGAGGTGGTAAGGGAAGTTTGGTGCATGCCGAGAGTGTGGTCCGGCTTTAGCCAGGATGCAAGATTGTTGCTTAAAACATAAATTTTATGGCGATAAACCCGGCAATTAACAGCAGGAACCCGCCAGTCGTAATCAGGCCCAGATGCTGTTCAATGATGCGCCGCACACCGGCGCCGCACCAATAGAGGATTGCGGCAACCAGAAAAAACCGGGCGCCACGTGACAAGACCGACGCCGCACCAAAAATAAGAGGATCAAGAGCCAAGGCACCGCTGGCGATGGTGATCACTTTATAGGGAAAAGGTGTAAACCCCGCCATGACGACAATCCAAAATCCCCAGGCATGATAATGAACGCTAAAGGTGGCAAACACATCTTCGTAGCCATAAAACTGGATCAAAGGGGTTGCAACCAAATCAAAGAGAAACATGCCGATGGCATAACCGGCATATCCGCCTAAAACGGAAGCGATGGTCGCGACACCGGCGATAAGCCAGGCGCGCTCGCGCCGCGCCAAAACCATCGGAACGATAAATGCGTCGGGCGGGATGGGAAAAATCGAGCTTTCAAGAAATGAAACAATCGCCAGAACCCGGAGGGCGCCGTTTGTTTCCGCCGCCTTTAGGGTTAGGGTGTAAAGGCGTCTTAAGAGTTCCGGCCCCAGCACGGCGAGAGAGAAGAATTTGGACTTGGGGGCGAGGTTTGGCGGCGTATGGGGTGTCGTCATAGGGGCAAGCCTTAGCGCGTCTTACCTGACCAGAATGGCCGGGTAAGACATGTTAGGCAAGCAAAGGCATAACAGGCAATGCGCTTTGTCACTGCCTCTTAAGCGTTATGCGTAGAAACTAGCTGGCGGTTTCGGTGACCACGAGACGCTGGCCGCGAAAAACTAAACTTTCACCGTTTAATTCTTGGCGGGTTGTGAACACGCCTGACGGTTCATAGAGACCCGGCGTGGCGTTCATCGGTTCATTCGGCATGAAACTGAGCGCCAGAAGGGCAATGCCCCACAAGCCTAAGGTCATGACGAAGGCCGATTGTGTTGATTTATTCATAACAGCCTCCATTCCTTATCAGTTGCCGTAATGATGATCTTGGTCGCATTTAGTAGACGAATTAGAGAGATGTTTATTTCATCTCGCCAAAACATTCTGTGACGACCATCACCCGATATGATCAGGTTACAGCTGAATAGTTAATGAATGAGAAACGCCCAAAGAATCTGGGCGTTCAACTCAATAAAAATTGAATTAATTATGAAAGGAAAAGTCTGTTTTTGAAGCGGTCTAGAATACCAGAGCATTTAAGAGGAAGAGCCCATCCAAAGGACAGGCCCTTTACCAGCATCCGGACTCATCATTGATATGATGCGTTGAGCAGACTTAGATGACGTTAAATAGATAGAGCAGAATGATGATCGGAATTGGGATTCCCAGAACCCACAATAAGACCCCACGCATGGCTAAATCTCCCTCCTTAGTAACAACCAAAAGAACGCTAAGCCCGGCATCCCGGAAGATACGCAGATCCAAGCAGTTGATGAGCTAACGTCAAGCGAGAGCATTGGTTCCCATAAGCTTTGCAATAATTTGGTCGCCCGGGGCGGCGTACTAGAAAAAGCCGTTCTTTATGAAGAGCTTGTCTGGGTGACAACTCCTTTCTTTTCAAGGCGTGCCAAGCCCCGTAAGAGAAGGCGACGGGGAGACATTATCATGAAGCCAAAGCATCTTTTTCTGGCGCTGGTGGTTGCGGCGATTTGGGGATTCAACTTCGTCTTCATCAAGTTGGCTCTTGTCAGCTTCCCGCCATTGTTTTTGGTCGTGCTGAGGTTTGCTTTCGCCGCTCTCTTGATCGTGGTTTTACCGCGACCGCCGATACCTTGGCGCCAGCTTATTCTGGTCTCGGCATTGTTGTTCTTGGGGCAATACGCGCTGTTGTTTCCGGCTATGGCCTATGGCATGCCGCCCGGCCTTGCGTCGATCGTCATTCAGATCCAGGCGTTTTTCACGATTTTGATTGCGGCGCTGTTTTTGCGTGAGCGGCCCACCGCACGTCAAGTTCTGGGCGCCTTAACGGCCGGCATCGGCCTTTTCGTCATAGGGATCAATCTTGGATCGGATGTCACTATTTTGGGCTTAAGCCTTACCATCGCCTCGGCGATCAGTTGGGCCTTTGGCAATGTTCTTTTGCGCCGCGTTGGCAAGGTCGACATGCTGCCTCTTATTGCGTGGCTCAGTTTGATTCCGCCCTTGCCATTACTTGGTCTCTCCTTGGTTATGGAAGGTCCTGCCGCCCTGAACACGGCCATTCATAGCATCACCTGGGTGACAGGGGGCGCGGTTCTTTACATCGCCTTTATCTCAACCATCGTCGGCTTTGCCATCTGGGGACACTTGCTGAAACTGTATACGGCCGGAACAGTGGCGCCCTTTGCTCTGTTGGTTCCGATCTTTGGGGCCTTGTCCTCGGCGCTGGTCTTAGGCGAAAGATTTGGTCAGATTAGGCTGATCGGCATGGGTTTAGTCATGGCCGGCCTGGCGGTCATCGCCGTGCCGTGGCCGCGCAAACGTCCGGCTTTCGCGAAAACATAAGGCTAAATAGGCCCCTATGACCAAGGCCAGAAGCAAGGATTGACCTGGGTAATGGTGGCTATATAGTGCGCCGGTCCTGATGGATGCGGCCGAGGCGCGGGAGCTGGAGCCCATACTGAGGCGCCCCTGTGGCGGAATGGTAGACGCGGCAGACTCAAAATCTGTTGTCTGCAAGGACGTGGGAGTTCGAGTCTCCCCGGGGGCACCACTTACAATTCGCAATCTGATCTTGATGAGAAACTCATGCGAATTTGCATACGTCAGCCTACTCACTCAGAAAGAGCAATGTGGTTGCCCTTATGGAAATCCTATTTGGATTTTTATGAATGTGCGCTTTCCGACGATGTGACGGCGGCGACCTGGAATCGTTTTCATGACGATTCCGAACGCATGCATATTTTAGCTGTTTACGAAGACGAGCAAATGTTGGGCTTCGCAACTTATATGATGCACGGATCGACCTGGTCTATTCGGCCCTACTGCTACCTGGAAGATCTGTTTGTCGATCCGCGTCACCGATCCAAAGGGTTGGCGAGAAAATTGATAGAGGCGGTTGCCGATGCGGCAAGATCTGCCAAATGCGAAAGGGTTTATTGGGTGACCCAAGAAAGCAATAAAACGGCGCAGTTGCTATATAATAAAGTCGCCAAGCAGATGGATTTCATCCAGTACCGCATGGAATTTGGTTAGGTCTCCGTATCATCTGACCGAGGGCCTTATGACCGCAGACCTTGTTCCCGAGCTTTACTGTCGCGACATCGCGCAAAGTCTCAAATTTTATACCGAGGTTTTGGGCTTTACGGTTCGTTATCAGCGGCCGGAGGAAAAATTTGCCTATCTCGATCGTGAAGGCGCTTGTCTGATGTTGGAACAACCGACACCCGCGTCGCGCACGTGGTTGTTGGCCGAGCTGACTTATCCTTATGGGCGTGGTGTGAATTTCCAGATCAAAGTCTCAGCCGTTGAGGATCTTTACGCCAAGGTGATCGCGGCAAAACTTAAGCCTTATCTTTCTTTGGAAGAGAAGTGGTATCGCCGCGCTGCCCACCAAGTTGGGAACCGGCAATTCATTGTCGCCGATCCCGACGGCTATCTGTTGCGATTTTTTCAAGATATGGGATCACGCCCCAGTAATCCGGTCTCTTTTTAGGACTCGGGAAGTAAGTCGCCTAAATTTTGCGCGCGGGCGATAAGGGATCGGCGCAGCTTTGCCAGCGCACGATGTTCCAACTGCCTAACACGCTCCTTGCTGACGCCGAGCTTGCGACCAAGCTCTTCCAAGGTTGCTCCTTCTTCGGTTAAGCGACGCAACTGAACAATTCGGCGCTCCCGTTCGCTAAGCTCCGCCAAGGCGGCTGCCAGCCAAGCCGACCGGGTTTCGGCATCTCTGAGACCGACGACAATGTCTTCGGGGTTGGGGCCTTCGGCGGCTAGAAAACTCTGCCAGTCGTCTTCGCCTTGATCGCTGATCGGGGCGTCAAGCGAGCGATCGGCGGCCGACAGGCGAACTTCCATGGCTTCCACTTCATCTTGAGAAACTCCAAGATCAGTCGCAATCTTCGCCCGGCCCTCCTCATCCAAGAGATGACCGGTGCGGTCTTCAATCTTGGCACGCAAGCGCCGCAGATTAAAGAACAAAGCTTTTTGCGCCGCCGTCGTTCCAGTACGAACAATGGACCAGTTGCGCAAAATAAATTCCTGCATGGCGCTGCGGATCCACCACGACGCATAGGTAGAGAACCGAACTTCACGATCCGGTTCGAACCGCGCCGCCGCTTGCATAAGACCGACATTGCCTTCTTGGACGAGATCGCCCATGGGCAGGCCATAATTTCGATACTTGGCGGCCATGGCCACAACAAGACGGACATAGGCTTGGACCAAGCTATGCAAGGCATCGATGTCGCCTTGTTCGCGCCAGCGGCGCGCAAGATCCCATTCGTGATCGCGGTCCAATAAAGGTTGCCGCATCGAGGAACGGATAAAGGTGATGTTGGCCTTCTGAGTTTGCGGATCGTCGATATGTGCCATGTTAAATACTCCCCTGTCGGGGTTGTTGCCGGTCGCTGCCCCGATAAGCAGTGTTGCCGGTAAAGGTTTACAAATTGCATATAAGAACTGCTCTAAAGAGTCGGCAGCTTATTCTGCACGGCAGATGTGCGATCACTTTCTTGCGATAAGGCGCGCCGGACGCCAAAGTCAAAGTCAGTTAAGATAACACGCGCTTCTCTAAGGAGTTCCGCGGCTGAAAAGGCAAAGAATCCCGAGTTTTAAGGAGCCATTAGCTTAAAATTAACCTCTTCGGCGTAGTTTTGCGGTGAGACTTCTTAACACCTTTGTCCCAGCCTGGGAGACGTTGAAGAAAGGTTCTTAAGGGTCAACAGATGGGCCAACCAAGCTTGGCCTTATTAGAAACCGCGACATCCGCGCGGCTTCTGGGCGGCTGATCGCTCCGCCTGCCCGACAAAAAACCCGGGAAGCATGGACTTCCCGGGTTTTGTTGTTAAGCGACAAGCTTATTGCACTTAAGCCGCCTTGCTCAGCATTTCTTCGAGGCGTTGTGAAGCTTGCGCCTCATCGATCGACTCTATTGCGGCAAACTCACGAGCCAATCGGTCAAGCGCCGCCTGATAGATTTGGCGTTCACTGTAGGATTGGTCGGGTTGCCCGACGTTACGGTAGAGGTCGCGCAGAACCTCGGCGATGGACACTGGATCCCCGCTATTGATCTTGGCCTCGTACTCTTGGGCTCTACGGCTCCACATGACGCGGCGTATCCGCGACTTGCCCCGTAACGCCTTAAGAGCGCTTTGCATTTGGTCCTGACTTGATAGTTTGCGCAGCCCAGCGTCGGTGGCTTTAAGGACAGGAACCCGCAGAGTCATGCGATCTTTTTCGAAATGGATCACAATGACTCGTAGCTTAATCCCCGCGATCTCCTGTTCCTCAACGGCCTTAACTTGGCCGACACCATGGGTTGGGTAGACAACAAAGTCACCCGCGCGAAATTCTGATTTTTTCGCCATTTTTCGTCTTTCAACAGTGCTTCCCTTAGTCCTTACGTCCCGTCTCCGGATGGACAAACTTGGGGCTCCGTTCCCGTCAGAGGCCCAGGCGACCATTCGGACTGATACGTAAGGCGACAAAGCCTTCCATTCCTTGCCGCAATTAAGACCCTATCATACCTGTGGACAAAAAGATAGGCGTACGCGTCGCGCGTACTCGTATTTGGGGCAGGATCGCGCCGCGATTATAAAATATTATCTTTATTATTCAGTATGTTAGGCAAAATTAGTTTGAATTGCCGGATCCAGGCTTGTCGCTGAAGAACTTTTGAAATTTATCCGCAACGCCCTTGTACTGATCGGCATCAGCAGGGGCATCCTTCTTGCGAGTGATATTCGGCCACTTTTCCGCGTAGTCCCGATTAACCTCGGCCCATTTTTCGGCGCCGGAGTCCGTGTCGGGGACAATGGCCTCGGCCGGGCATTCCGGTTCGCATACCCCGCAGTCGATACACTCATCGGGGTTGATGACCAACATGGTTTCGCCCTCATAGAAACAATCAACAGGGCAAACCTCCACGCAATCCATATATTTGCAGCGGATGCAACTTTCAGTGACAACGTAGGCCATCGGCGCGAGACTCCATAGGTCTTAACGATCAAGTGTCGCTTCGTAAGTCATAGACCGGCGAAGCTGGTCAGTATTTGGCATACCTATCTTTTTACTTCTATCATTTTTCGCAAACTTCGTCGATTCCCTGCCTTTTCCAAGCAGCGGGACTACCGGTGCTCAGCTTGATCAAAGTTTATCGATGGGTTCTATCTTTAAACTTGATCCATCGACGCCGATCACGCGGACGCGCGTCCCGGCGTTAAGATCGGGACCGACAATCCGCCACATCGTATCGTCCAAGCGCAGCTTGCCGATGCCGGAATGTACCGGGTATTCCAAGACGCCAACCCGGCCGATCAGCGCCGTGCCGCGTTTGTTAAGCGCCGGCTCATCGGTCTGAATGGGCCGGCGTTTCAAAATGTACCGGCCTCCCAGGGCGGAAATGACAGCGAGGGCGGCAAACAAAAGCCCCTGGATTTGCCAGGTAAGATCACTGATCAGCAGCAGGATAACGCCGACAATGCCGGCCGCTACGCCCATCCATAAAAAGACCGTGCCGGGCGCAAAGGCCTCAAGGGCAAGTAAGAGAGCGGCAAAAACCCACCAGTGCCAAAAATCGAGTTGCATGATCGATCCTACGCCTTAGGTGTTGGGGGTGTCGGTCCGACGCCACGGTCCTGCCGTACCGGAGGTTCGGGCAATGCCGGCTTCCTTGGCCAATTCTGCAATGCCGCCAAGGGCGCCGATCACCGATGCGGCTTCCAAAGGCATGAGCACAATCTTTTGGTTGGGGCTTTCCGCCAACCGGCCTAAGGCGTCGATATACTTTTGCGCCACGAAGTAGTTGATCGCCTGAACATTGCCTTTAGCGATGGCGTCGGACACCATTTGGGTGGCCTTTGCCTCCGCTTCGGCAGAGCGCTCGCGCGCTTCGGCGGTGCGGAAGGTTGCCTCCTTTTCACCCTCAGCGGTCAGAATTTTGGACTGCTTTTCGCCTTCGGCCTTCAGGATCGCCGCTTGACGAAAACCTTCGGCTTCCAGGATTTGCGCCCGTCGTTCCCGCTCGGCCTTCATTTGCCGCGCCATGGAGTCAACGAGATCCCGGGGCGGAGTGATATTCTTGATTTCCACCCGGGTCATCTTAATGCCCCAAGGGCTTGTCGCCTCATCGACGACGCGTAGAAGCTGCTCATTGATGCGGTCGCGCTGGGACAAAAGCTCATCCAGATCCATGGATCCCATGACGGTTCGAATATTGGTCATGGTCAGGTTGATGATTGCATTTTCCAATCCGCGAACCTCGTAGGCGGCGCGGGCGGCATCCAGAACCTGAAAGAAGATAACGCCGTCAACCTCGACCATGGCGTTATCCTTGGTGATGACTTCCTGGCTTGGAACGTCGATCACTTGCTCCATCATGCTGAGTCTGGCGCCGACCCGATCAATGATCGGCATGATCCAGTGCAAGCCGGGCTCGAGGGTGCGGGTGTACCTGCCGAAACGCTCGACGGTATATTCATATCCTTGCGGGACGGATTTGACGCCCAGAAGAATGATCACCAGTGCCAAGATGACGGCAGCGATCACAAAAATCGAAAAAGACGAAATCATATCAACCCCCCAAAGCTGAGACCAAAATCTAGCATAGCTAATATCTAACCCGTAACCAGCATTCGGTCGGGATCTTACCTTTATTTTGAGCTTCTGTCGCTTTCTTAAGAACGATCTTGCCGTAAAGATTTAGCCGAACCTTCAAAATTCAGGGTCTTCTCAGGAGGCGAGACCGAGGAAGGGATCTCGCCCAATTCAAGATCCTTAATTCGGTCGCCGCGTTTGCTGATTTTGTCGACCGAAGTACCGATATCCGTCAGATCTCGCGTTGACTGATCAAAATGAGTTTTAAGTTTTATGACGCGCTCGCTCAAGCGGCGAATATCATCCAAAAGAAGCCGCGTCTCACCTTGGATGACGTGGGCTTGTTCCCGCATCCGAACATCGCGCAGTACGGCGCGAACCGTATTGAGGGTCGCCCACAAGGTGGTGGGGGAAACGATGAAGACACGCGCACGATAGGATTGCTCGACAACATTGGGAAGGGTCGCGTGAAGCTCGGCATAAATAGCTTCCGACGGCAAGAACAGCAGAGCCGATTCTGCGGTTTCGCCAGGAAGGATATACCGCTCGGCAATCGCCTTAATATGATTGATCATATCGGTGGCGAGCTGACGACGGGATTGAGTGCGACTGACATCGTCTGTGGCGTTTTGCAGCGCCGCGTAGGCCTCCAAGGGAAATTTTGCATCGATCGAGATCGGCCCAGGTGGATTAGGTAACCGGATCAGGCAGTCGACCCTGCGTCCATTGCTGAGCGATGTTTGGAATTCATAAGCAGAGGGAGGCAAAGCGCCGGTGACAAGATCTTTTAATTGGACTTCACCGTAGGCGCCGCGCGCTTGCTTATTAGAGAGGATTTCTCTTAGCCCAATGACGTCTCCGGATAATCCCGCCAAGTTCTTCTGCGCCTCATCAATCTTCACCAACCTTTCCCGTAGATCGGTCATGGTCGTGGTGGTGGCGGCAGAGGATTTCTCCAAAGTATCTCCGACCCGGCGGCTGACATCGGCTAAACGCTCTTCCAAGACCTTTGTCACCGCCCGCTCTTGCGCCTGAAGCTGTTCGCCCATATGGCGCTGAATGCTGGTGAGGTTGTCGCTGAGTACCGACAGGCTTGCCGACAGCAAATCGACTTCACGCTGGCGGTTGGCGTCGGGCCTCGACCGCAGCCATAAGCCTAAACCCAGCCCGATAAGGCCAAGGATGAGGCCGATACCTAGGGCAAGCAAAAGTATAAAGATATCTGGCACAGGGATAATCTCAAAAAGGGCTAATAAGTTGATCTTAACATAGGTAGAATAAAGATACTGCCGATTTGGCGCGACCAGATCTTGACGGAAGCCGGGCCAAGGCCATATGGAATTTAGAGCTGTTCCAGCTGATAACCAAGAAGAAGTAACTTTATGGCTGTTCGACCCATTCTTCATGCGCCGGACCCCCGGCTAAAAGTAAAGGCGTCTCCCGTCGCCTCGGTCGACGAGTCGGTGCGTCAGCTGATGGATGATATGCTAGAGACGATGTATGCCGCTCCGGGCATCGGATTGGCGGCGCCGCAACTCGGGATCGCATCGCGGGTGATTGTTGTTGATTTGGCCGAAAAAGAATCGCAACGCCAACCGCTCCGCATGGCCAATCCCGAGGTTATTTCCATATCCGAAGACAGTCAGATTTTTGAAGAAGGATGCCTGTCGCTGCCGGATCAGTACGCAGAGGTTGAGCGTCCAGCGAAGATCCGCGTCCGCTATTTGGATTATGCGGGTGTCACTCAGGAACTAGAGGCCAGCGGACTCTTGGCGACCTGTATTTTGCATGAGATGGATCATTTGAATGGAGTCCTGTTCGTTGATCATATTTCGGCTTTGAAGCGTTCGATCATTCTGCGCAAACTCATGAAACGGAAAAAAGGCTTGGCAGAAGTCGCCTGAACTTTGCGATGCGACAAAGGGATAAGTTATGCGCCTTGCCTTTATGGGGACTCCGTCCTTTGCTGTTCCTGCCTTAGCGGCGCTTCTTGACGCTGGACACGATATAGCCGCGGTATATACGCAGCCGCCCCGCCCCGCGGGACGCGGACAGAAAGAAAAGTTCTCCCCAGTACAGGAATTCGCGGCTGCTCAGGGACTGAATGTCCGCACGCCGCGGAACTTCAAAGATCGTCAGGATCAGGACGCTTTCAAGGAACTTGATCTTGATGGGGCCATAGTTGTCGCTTACGGACTCATTCTGCCGCCGGTTATTTTGGCGGCGCCGCGGCAAGGCTGCGTGAATATTCATGCGTCGTTGCTGCCGCGCTGGCGCGGTGCGGCGCCCATTCATGCGGCGCTTTTGGCGGGCGATAAAGAGACGGGCATTACCATTATGATGATGGATGAGGGATTGGATACGGGACCGATATTGTCTCAGCACAGGCTGCAAATTGCTGCCGACGATACCCTGGGTAGCTTGCATGATCGGTTGGCCGCTTTAGGAGCGAAAGCTATCGTATCGACCTTGGCGGCGCTGCAATCAGCCCATCTTTCTTTAACGCCGCAACCCGATACCGGCGTAAGCTATGCGCGAAAAATCACCAAGGATGATGCGCGCCTTGTTTGGTCTCAGTCCGCGGAAATTCTTGCGCGGCAAGTGCGAGCCTTCGCCCCAACCCCCGGTGCTTTCTTTGAGTTCGGTGAGGAGCGAATAAAGGTGCTCAAGGCGGAAACGATCGCTTCCGCAACAACCGACTCTCCGGGAACGGTTATGGATGAGACCTTGGGTATTTCCTGCGGAAGCGGCGGACTCCGATTGTTACAGCTTCAGCGCGCGGGGCGACAGCCTCTATCGGCGAAGGAGTTTCTCCGCGGGTTTCTCCTGCCGCCCGGAACAAATCTCTCTGTTTTTTCGCGTAAAACGTCATGACCCGGTTTAAGCTGGTCATCGAATATGACGGCCGTCCTTTTGTCGGATGGCAAAGACAACAAAAGGACGCTTCGGTTCAAAGCGTTTTGGAAGATGCGATCCGTGGATTTTCGGGCGAAGAGGTTCATGTAACGGGGGGCGGCCGCACCGATGCCGGGGTTCATGCCTTGGGGCAGGTTGCGCACATTGATTTAAACCGGCCCATCGCCGCCGATAAATTGCGCGAAGCGATCAATGCTCACTTACGACCAAAGCCCGTTGTCGTTATTGCGGCGGAGGAGGTTGCTCCGGATTTTCATGCGCGTTTTTCCGCGACCAGCCGAAGCTATCTCTACCGTATTTTATCTCGACGGGGGCCGCCGGCGCTGGAAACAGGCCGTGTGTGGTGGGTGGCCAGGCCGCTCGATAGCGAGGCAATGCACGAGGCCGGCCAAATTCTGGTGGGCCATCATGATTTTAGCAGTTTTCGCGCTGCCGAATGCCAAGCCGCAACGCCGCTTAAAACCTTGACCAGTCTTTCGGTGGCTCGCCATGGCGATGAAATCTGGCTCGAGGTTAGCGCCCGATCCTTTTTGCATAACCAGGTTCGAATTATAACCGGGACGCTTTGTCAGGTTGGGCTAAAACGCTGGGCTCCCAGTGCCATGGGGGAGGTGTTGGCCGCACGGAATCGAAAGGCGGCAGGTCCTACGGCACCGTCACATGGATTATATTTGGTGGCTATTCGGTACGACAGCTGAAGCACGTCTGGAAGTCTTAGCGCTTCCACCCACGCTCAATAAGCGCCGCTTCGGCGCTGCTGTCTAAGTCCGGCCCGGATTGATCACCGATACGTTGCTGAATATTAGCCGTTTCAGCCGTGCGTGCGGATGGTTTGCCGGTACCGTCAGCCTTGGCCGGTCCTGTGGAGCCTTTGCCCTTGCCTGGAGTCGCGGAAAACAGGGGCGACGTTAGTTCATTAACGCCACGACCTTGCGCGGGTCCCGGGTTGAATCCTTTTCCTGATCCAGAAACAACATCACTTCCTCGGGGTGCATTATCGTTCCCCCCCCGCCCAGCGGCATTGTCAGTTCCATTACCGCGTCCCGGTCCTGTATCCGGTCGTCCTATGGCCGGTCCATCCGGGCGTTCGATAGAAGGCGTATCGCGCGACGGAACATCGCGACCCTTATCGCCACCGCGGGATTCCGGAGAACCAATCGAGCCGCCATTACCGCCAAAGCTGCCTTCCGGGCCACCCCCGCCGGGGTTACCATTGCCCCCGCCGGGGCCGCCGCCCCCGCCGCCCGATGTTGAGGGACCTGAGGGGCCCTGGCCACCACCACCGCCGGGGCCTTGTGGACCGCCGCCGCCGCCGCCCCCGCCGCCGCCGGTTGTGCCGCCGCCCTTGCCATTTTGGGCGGCTTTGGCATGAGTGAAGCTTATATGACCATTTGTTATGTTGAGAGGAAGCGCGCTAAATCCTAGGGCGAGTGCCGATACCGTCGCCAAGCTGATCCAGCGTAAAGATTTACGGGGGGTTTCAGCTCTGAACTTAGTACTCGCACCGGCAAGGATCTTCCGCATATCAAGCTCCACCTTAGGATAAACAATCGCTTTTTATCTAGATTGCAGTTTTACGAAGACAACCAGAAAAAGGGACGTTCACCCACTAAGACGACTTGAAGTAAAGTTTATTCCTTCTTTTCCCTCTCCGCCAAATAGATTTTTTCATGGTAAACTGGGAATAATTGACTTTGCCGGACGTTTAACCAGGGTGAAGGGACCCGAATCGCTGCCGTGCAAGCCATAGATCGCTCCGAACTTATTGCGCTCTTGCCGCGGCTCAGGCGCAGCGCCCGAGCCTTAACCATGAACCAAGCTGCGGCCGACGATCTGGTCCAAGCGGCTTGCGAGCGGGCCTTAAGGCATGGCGGGGTTTCCCAGCCAGGGATACGTCTGGACAGTTGGATGTACCGGATTATGTTAAATCTATGGATCGATCAGCGCCGAAGCCAGCGCGTAAGGGGCGAACACTTGGCTCCGGTTGATCCTGACACGATAGAAGGCGGTGACGCGGAACGGGAGATAGAGGCAACCTTAACTGTAACCGCCGTTAGGCGGGCAGTGGCGAGCCTTTCCGAAGAACATCGGGCTATCCTTACCCTTATAGGGGTAGAGGGAATGGCCTACAAAGAGGCAGCCGAGGCCTTGGATTTACCCATCGGCACTGTAATGAGCCGGCTCGCTCGTGCCCGTCAAACCTTGGCACGATTATTAGATCCGGAATGGTCAGAGGACGAAGAACCGAGGAAAGCTCCATGGCGCGGATTGATGATGTTTTGCTGAACGCGTACATCGATGGTGAATTGGGCCACGAGGATGTCACCGAGGTGTCCTTGGCTCTGCGTGGCGACCCTAATGCTGCCCGTCGGCTCGCTTCTTTCCAGAAGCTTGATCACCTCATGCATCAGGCCTACGACCCCATCCTTGATGCCCCTATTCCGGACCGATTATTGGCGGCGACTCTGACAAAAAGAAGCCCCTGGGCTGTCTATAGATCGTCTTTAGCTCATCTACCTGTACGTTCTGCCATTGCCGCCGGCTTAGCCTTTCTTTTTGTCGTAGCGGGGACGTACGCGGGTACGTCTTGGCGGGTAGATCACCTGCAAAAAGTGGAGCAGGCGGCGCGTCTAAAAGATGAATCCATACAAAAAGCAGCGATCCAATATGCTTTGGAGCGGGAACGTAGCGGTAACTCCACCCAATGGGTCAACCCTGACTCTGGCAATGCAGGGTCAATTGTCCCGGTTCGGACCTTTCAGGATCGTTCAGGTGAGTTTTGTCGCGAGTTTCAAATCATAGCCGAGGGCCCGACCGTCTCGCACCCTATTCTGGCCGTTGCGTGCCGGAACGAGCAGGGCGTTTGGGACGAGCGATTTAGGGTTCTCACTAACGGTGCGGGACCTATGCCCTTGGCACCGGAAGGACCCACAAAGCCGGAGTCGAAAATCTAAACGTAAGCCTGCTTAAAATGAAGTTTTGTGAAGTTTAGGTCTTTTAAAGACGAATCAAGATCAGCCATAACAAATTAAGTTGAGTAATGGCCCTCGAGCAGATTACAAAGGCTGCCAATATCAGTTGAAGGGGCCTTGGTTTTTCATGCTCAATCGTGTCTGGTGCCGCCTCTTTAGTAAAAGAGGGTGGGGCCTCGCCTTTTATGTTTTTGCCGGATTGAGCATTTCCTTAGTGCCTTTGGCCAAGGCTGAGGGTCCGCCTGTTCAATTGCCGGATTATTCTACCGGCGATGCCTTCTTATTCGACAACGGCATGACAGAAGTCGTTGTCGGCACAAACAACGACCAAATTATGTGGCAGATCGGCGACCAGCTTTCGGTCACCGCCTACCGCAACTTTATCTTACCGCGGCTGCAATGGGAGTCGCGCAACGGGACAAACCGTCTGTGGAGCGGTTCGTCCACTTTTTCGGCAAAGCCGGATATCCTGTGGCCCCTTGTTTCGGGAAGTAACACATCTTTTAACAGCACCGACATCGAGCGGGACGAGATTACGGGCCGGGAGCAGACCTATAAGCAGTCGTGGCAGTGCCGGGTTGGCGATCTGGAGGCGGTGACGGTGCCCGCGGGGACTTTTGAAACTTACAAGATCTCCTGCTCGCGCTATCAAGGTACCGAGTGGCGGCAAGGCTATAATTGGTATTATTCTCCCCAGGTCGGGCATTATGTGAAGCGGGTTTTCACTTGGTTCAACACAAGTCCCGTCGAGATCTCGCTTGTGGCCTATGGCCCGGCGCCGACGGGACTCTCGGGGAATGCGGCAAAAACATTACGCGACCTTGTTCAAACCACCTTGGAAAAAAACCGAAGCGGCCAGTCACGGTTTGCAGAATTTTTGCCGGAAAATCTACGTATAACAGTGACGCCGAAACGCACGTTCCGCATGGCCAACGGAACCTTCTGCCGTGAGTATGAACAAAAGCTTACGGCACGGTCGCGAACCAGTACACAAACGGGTGTCGCCTGCCGTGACAATGCCGGTCTTTGGCGATCGAACTAAACGGTATATTCGTCACGACTGAATGCCAAGAATATTCTGCGCTACGGCCAGCAAGGCGGCATCCACCAATATGCAGCAAATAACCAACCCAACAATCCCGGCGGCGGTAAGCTCCAGAGTGTCGCGAATAATCATGCCCAAATAAATATACAAGAGCAGTCCGATGGCGAGGTAGATCGCGCTTTGCCAATCCGGGGTCATAATCTGCGCCGTATCAAGCAAAACAAGCGGTAATAAGACGATCATTTGCACGAGTGCAGACCAATTAAGCGCCGCAAGAAAGCGGGGGAATAAGTTTTCACGCTGGGTTAAGACGCAAAAATGATGCACCAATAAGGGAAAAATCAGCCAACCCAAAACATAGCAGATGGATTCGACCATAATAATTATGGGAAGTGGTGCGTGAACGGATGAAGGGTCGGCGAGTTGCTGCCAAGTCGCTAAGGCGTAATAAGGTGCAACAAGAACCGCCGCTGAAAAAGATTTCCAGACCCCGGGAATGGTATCGTCCAGCCATGTGACGGCTTGCGGATCCCGTAAGGCAATTCGCCACGCCGCATAGGTGCCGCGCATGATTTCATTTAAAGAGGGCAAGGCTGAAGACCGAGGAAGGTCATTTGAAATACTGCTCAAGCGCGGCGGCATAGATATCCGTCAGCGCGGTGATGTCATCAATTCGACAGCGTTCATCAACCTTATGCATGGTCTGACCGACCAGGCCAAACTCCGCCACTGGGCAGTAATTTTTGATAAACCGCGCATCGGATGTACCGCCCGTGGTGCTCAATTCGGGAGCGCGGCCCAGGCGCTCCTGGATAACTTTCGTCAAAATGGCGCTCAAATGACCGGGGGGCGTCAGGAATGATTCACCTGAGACATGCATCGATAAATCCCAGCGCGTATTTGGTCCGGCGGCCGAGTCAAACTTATGTCGCAACCATTGCTCGAGGCTGGCGCCGGTATGCCGATCATTGAAACGGATGTTGAAGGTGGCGCGGGCTTTCTCGGGAATGACGTTGCTTGCGGGATTGCCGACATCAATCGTCGAGACCTGCAAGGTTGAAGCTTGAAAATGTTCCGTTGCCGTATCCAAAGGCTCGCGGGTTACGGCATCCAGCATGCGAACAAGATGATGGCAGGGATTATCGGCTAGATGAGGATAGGCGGTATGGCCTTGAATCCCGCGGACGACAAGATGACCCGTCAAGCTGCCGCGGCGTCCGATCTTGATCATTTCACCCAGTTGCGTCGGGTTAGTGGGCTCGCCAACGATGCAGTGATCTAAAACCTCGCCTTGCTGTTTCAACCAAGCGAGCACCTTAACCGTGCCGTCAACGGCGCTACCTTCTTCATCCCCGGTAATGAGAAGGCTGATGGAGCCTTTTACTTTATCGGGACGATCGATCGTTCGCGCCGCGGCGGCGACAAAACACGCGATGGCCGCCTTCATATCGGCGGCGCCGCGCCCCCAAAGAAATCCATCGCGAATCTCTCCGGCAAAGGGATCGTGGGACCAAGCGGAAGCATCACCTTCGGGAACCACATCGGTGTGCCCGGCAAAGCATAGGTTGGGCGCCGTCTTTCCCCAGCGGGCGTAAAGATTGTCGATTTGCGGACGACCTTCACCGCCAAAGGGAAGTCGGTGACAGTGAAATCCCAACTGCTCTAGTGTGGTCTGCAAAACATCGAGGGCGCCGGCGTCTTTAGGCGTAACGCTGGGGCAGCGGATGAGTTTTTGCGCTAAGATGACGGGATCGATTTTGGCCATGATTAATCGCGGAGCAATTCATTAATCGAGGTTTTAGAGCGGGTTCGCTCGTCCACCCGCTTCACAATAACGGCGCAATAAAGACCGGGGCCAGGCGTACCGTCGGGCAGCGCTGGGCCCGGGAGGTTGCCAGGAACGACCACCGAATAGGCCGGAACGCGGCCCATGAAAACTTTACCCGTGCTTCGCTCGATGATCTTTGTCGAGGCGCCCAAGTAAACTCCCATAGAAAGGACGGAGCCGCGTTCGACGACCACACCTTCGGCAACTTCGCTCCGTGCTCCAATAAAACAGTCGTCCTCAATGATGACGGGTGCCGCCTGGACAGGCTCTAAGACGCCGCCAATACCGGCGCCACCAGAGATATGGCAGTTTTTGCCGATCTGCGCGCAAGAGCCGACGGTGGCCCAGGTATCAACCATGGTGTTTTGATCGACATAGGCACCGAGGTTGACAAAGGAAGGCATTAAAACAACCCCGGGGGCGATATAGGCGCCGCGGCGAACGACGCTGCCGGGGACGGCGCGAAAACCTGCAGCCTTAAATCGATTCTCGCCCCAACCATCGAATTTTGACGGGACTTTATCCCACCAGGTTGCGGCGCCGGGACCGCCTTTGATGACCGACATATCATTAAGGCGAAAGGACAAGAGCACCGCTTTTTTCAACCATTGATGAACGATCCAGCCGGAATCAGTTCTTTCCGCAACGCGCGCATCGCCGCGATCCAGAAGATCAAGCGCCATGTCGACGGCAATACGGATGGCTCCTTGGGTCGTAGCTGTGATGTCGTTACGAGACTCAAAGGCGGTATCAATAGTGGAGGTTAGGTTCTGATCAATAGGGCTCGGCATTTTGGTTCCCCTGTCGCTAGAGGATCACCATGCGCGAGCAAGGTTCGGCTGTCAACGCGCGCGGAGAGAGGCGGCTTGACGATAATCCTCACGCAGTATGGCAAAAAGCCTGTGATCACGCCAGGCACCGTTAATCTCAAGGTAGCGCCGGGCGATACCTTCTTCGTGAAAGCCGGATTTTTTCAAAACATTAATCGAGGCGGCGTTATCTAGAAGGCAGGCGGCTTCGATGCGGTGAAGATCAAGGGTCTCAAAAGCAAAACTGACAAGGCATCTAACGGCCTCTGTCATGTAGCCCCGACCGGCATACGCTTCACCCATCCAATATCCAAGATTGCCTGATTGCGACACGCCGCGCCGTATATGGATGAGGGAGAGGCCCCCTATCAAGGCATCGTCGCTTTGGCGAAAAATGAAAAACGTATGACCTATGCCTCTGCGCCTTTCATGCCTATAGCGGTTTAATCGCAGCCGGTAGGCGTCGCGGCTATGCGCGTCGGCAGGCCAGGTAGGCTCCCAAGGGATCAGGAAGTCCCGGGAATTTTCGCGAAGATGAGCCCAGCTTTTGTAGTCGCGGCGAAGCGGTGGGCGCAGAAAGACACTGGGTCCACAGAGTGACGGGGGTGAAGAAAACCCAAGTAACCGCGAAATATTTTTTAGAAAGGATGGAGCTTCATGTTCTCCATTTTTGGATAATGATGAGAGTGATTCAGTGTGTGATGAGGTTTCGGGCGGGGTCATGATGGGTGCGAAAACAAATCTTTTAGGGAGCCAAATTTGGACGCCGACCCTAGAGCGACGAAGGTTGGTGTGGTCGAAAAAATCTTTTCGCCAATGAGGCGAAGATGATCCAGTGTCACTTTTTCCAGCGCGGCAACCTGCTCTTCCAGAGAAAAATTGCGTTCCCAAATAAGAATTTGCTGGGCGAGGGCCTCACACCGCTGCATGGTACTTTCTCTCCCCATAAGAATGGCGGCCTTGGCTTGGGCCTTGGCGCGGTCGAGTTCGTCAACACTCACGTTACCGATCGAGGTCCGCAAGCAATCCAAGGCAACGTCCATGGCTTCCTTGGCGCGCTTTGGTGCGGCGCCCACGTAAAGACCGAAAAGACCGGTGTCTATGTAGGGCCAAAGAAACGAATGAACGCTGTAGGCAAGGCCGCGTTTTTCTCGCACCTCCTGAAACAAACGTGATGACATACCGCCGCCGAGTAAAAGTGCATAAAGTCCCGCTGCGTGACGGTCATCGTCGCGAAGATGAGGCCCGGCAAAGGCCAGGGTTAAATGCGCCTGTTCAAGCTTACGGTCCTTAAGGAAAATGCCGCCGGTATAGATGGCGAAAGGCGCCGGATCCATGGTTCCGGTCGGCCATTGGTCGAAAGCCTCAGCAACATCGCGGACAAAAAGATCGTGATTAATTTTCCCGGCGGCGGTGATCACCATCGATGAGGTTTGATAATGACGCGTTAAATGTTCGCGTAAAGCAAAGGAATCTAAGGTCGCGACGACTTCGGCCCGGCCGAGGACAGGCCGACCTAGACCCTGGTGAGGAAAAGCTGTTTCTTGAAGGTAATCAAAGATGATATCGCTGGGATCATCCTCTGCCTCGGCGATTTCTTGGAGAACAACATCCCGTTCCCGAGCAAGTTCTTCAGAATCAAAAACCGAGTTTTGTAACATGTCACCCAAAAGCCGAACGGCCAGGGAAGTATGCTCGCTTAAAACCTTGGCCGTATAGGCGGTCTGTTCGCGTCCGGTCCAAGCATCAAGATAGCCGCCAACATTCTCGATCTCTTCGGCGATTTGCCGCGCATTTCGGCTTGTTGTTCCCTTGAACATCATATGTTCAAGAAGATGCGCAACGCCGTCTGTTCCAGGCCGTTCATGACGGGTCCCGCGGGCGATAAAAATTCCTAAGCTTACGCTGGCCGCGTCAGCCATGCTGTCGGTGGCGACGCGGAGCCCGTTGGGAAGGGTGGAAACACGTATCGTCATTAAATAGCCTTGTGGTTTTTATGTGCAGCGTGCGCCAAATGCTGAAGGATATGGGTCCGAACACTATCCTGTTGATGAGGCAATCGGACAAACCTCTCTGGTTTTGTCATAACCTCGGCAAGCCGCGGAGGAAGATTCGGCGTAGAGCCTATTGCCTGTTTGATCGCGGCGGGAAATTTTGCCGGGTGGGCCGTGGCAAGGGCAATGCACGGCGTTTTTGTTTTCGCCTTTATCGCCGCCGCGACGGCGATGGCGCTATGCGGGTCCAATAAAATCCCCGCACTCTGATGCGATCTTATTATTTGCGCCACCGTCTGCTCGTCATCGAAGCCAAAGGCGGCGAACTGATTGCGCGCCAAGGCAGCGGCGTTTGCGGCAACGCTAAGGCGCCGGCTTCGCTTAAATTCAGTCATGGCATCGGCAAGGGCCGTGCCGTTTTTATCCCAAAGGTCGAATAAAAAGCGCTCGAAGTTACTGGAGACTTGAATATCCATGCTCGGAGATAAAGTGGGAACGACGGCAGCAGTGGAAAGAACGCCTTGATCGAAAAATCGCGGTAAAACATCATTGCGATTTGACCCGATAATAAGCTGGTCGATAGGAAGCCCCATGCGCTTTGCCGCATAGGCGGCAAAGACATTGCCAAAGTTTCCTGTAGGAACGGAAAAACTGATGGTTTGGTCGGGTGCGCCTAGGGCGAGCGCGGCGGCAAAATAATAAACGATCTGCGCCATAATGCGCGCCCAGTTGATGGAATTAACGGCAGTAGGGTTGGCCAGGCGCCGAAATTCTTCATCATTAAACAGCGCCTTTACCAAATCTTGGCAGTCGTCGAAGGTGCCGTCTATGGCAAGCGCATGGATATTTGCACTTGGCACTGTCGTCATCTGGCGTCGTTGAACCTCCGAGACGCGTCCATGAGGATACAGAATAAAGACATCAAGAGAGTCCCGGTCGCGGCACGCTTCTATGGCGGCGGATCCCGTATCTCCCGAGGTTGCGCCAATGACGGTGGCTTTTTGTCCGCGTTCCTGAAGCGCGCGATCCAAAAGCCGGCCGAGTAATTGCAAGGCGATGTCTTTAAAGGCGAAGGTTGGGCCATGAAAAAGTTCGAGCAGCCAAAGATTGGAATCGAGTTGCACCAGCGGAGCGACGGCAGGGTGGTTAAAGTCTGCATAGGCGGCGCGTACAAGATCGGGAAATTCCCTGGAGAGGCTGGACCCTTCGACAAACGGGGCCATAAGGCGAATGGCCAGTTCTGCGTAAGAAAGGCCGCGTAAACCTCTGAGGGTTTTTGCGTCAAATTGCGGCCAGGACTGAGGCAGATAGAGGCCACCGTCGCTTGCTAGGCCGGTCAAAAGGACCTCATCAAAGCCTAAGGAGGGGGCGGCGCCCCGCGTACTAATATAACGCACCGATTTAGTCCCTTCTTGTCGCGGTGTATTCTTAAGGCACCTTAACGGGCCGATAGGCTTGCTTCAAGATAAGGGTGGTTATGTCCGCCGCGTTTGGTCGACAAGCTCTTCAAGCGCCGCCGGATCGGTTGCTTGCATAATGGTTCGGGCCAAAGCAGCGGAAAAGCCGGCGCGCGCCAAGGTGGCCAAATCCCGTTGGTCGGTGTCTCGGCGCTGGTGATGGTCACGAAACGGGCCTAATCGCCGGCGGCGGGCGAAGGCAACAGCAGCAGCAAGTTCTGCCGCGGCGGCACCTCCCATGTCAGCGGCATGATCGGTAAGGGCCGCATCAACGAGAGATCCGGCAACGCCCTTGCTCCGCAATCTTTCGCGAATCATGCGCGTCGATTCTCCCCGACGACGTAAGGTGGAGACACGCCCTTCGGTGTAGGTGGCGTCATTGATGAGTCCGGCACGCCGAAATCGACTTAACAAGTCTTCGGCCCAACCCGCAGCAAGGGCGATATCTAGCGTGGGATGGTGACGCTGATTAAGCATAATTTTTCTTTTAAGAACGCGGCTAAGGCTTTCCTCCGACGCGGCAAACCGCTCAAGATAATGGAGCGCCTGACGCTCCAGTTTTTGCTGGGTCAGGATACTGGGGGGAGATTTTTGTTTCTTTCCATAAGCCGTCATGCAAGACGATTATATCAGGTAGGACAGGTCTTGCCCAATCCTACCAAGGAGGAGTAAAGGATCCTTATGACTTTACCTGATCGCACGCCGCTTCCCCCGAATTCCTCTCCACCCTCGTCTTCTGGATTACGCCCGGTTCCCCGGCGGTTTGGCCGTATCAATTGGGTTGGATTAAAGACCCTTTATCTTAAAGAGGTGCGGCGCTTTCTGGCTGTTTGGACGCAAACCTTGCTTGCGCCCATGGTGACGACGCTTCTTTTCTTGGCGGTTTTTACCTTGGCGCTTGGCGGCGGCCGCACAGACCTGAGCATTGGCGCAGAGAATATTTCTTTTAGTCTGTTTTTGATTCCGGGCCTGGTAATGATGGCGATGGCGCAAAATGCTTTTGCTAACACATCGTCCTCTCTGGTGATCGCCAAGGTTCAAGGCAACATTGTTGATTTGCTTATGCCGCCCTTAAGTCCGCGTGAAGTTTTGGTCGCTCTCGCCCTCGGCGGCATGACGCGAGGCGTTGTTGTTGGCGTTGTTATTCTTGCGGCAATCGCTCCCTTCATTCATTTGCCGATCGCTCATTTGGGATATGTAATTTTCCACGCGTGCGCGGCATCGTTATGTTTATCGCTTATTGGGATTGTCGGGGGCATTTGGTCGGAAAAGTTCGATCACATTGCTGCGGTGACGAATTTTATCGTCACGCCGCTCACCTTTTTATCGGGAACTTTCTATACGGTTGAGCGGCTGCCGCCGAACTGGCGGTTTATTGCGGAACTCAACCCCTTTCATTACATGATTGACGGATTTCGCTATGGATTTATCGGGGTGGCTGATAGCCGGCTTTTGATCGGAATTGCTGTTATGGTTGGGTGTAATATTTTATTGCTCGTTTTGGGGGAGCGCATGCTCACCGCCGGTTACAAGTTAAAACCCTAACAATTTTAGACGTTCCTTTAGAAGATTTATTCCCTCTATCGGTTCTTTAGATACCATTTATTAAGAACCTCGCGCTCAGAGTGACATCAAGATCGCCAGATGTCGGCCCATGGTGAGCCGGCACGGTCAAACGATCAGGGGGTCTTCCTGAGGAGGAAAACATGATAAGCGGGAAATCACAGGCAAAAGGGTGGCGAGGTAGATTGCTTGGCACCACGGGTATCGCCCTTTTGCTGGCCGTGCCCGGCTATGCCGCCCAAGCAAATCAGAATTTTAGACCTTTTGTAACGCAAGGTTATGCGCAGGTTGCTCAAAAACCTGATGAAGAGCCCAGATATAATCAGTTCTCGGCTTATTTTTTCAATAAAGCGGCGCAAATAAGACAGGCAGCAGCGTTGCCGCCGGAGCCAGCGGAGGCACGCGCCCGGCTATTGGCCTTTTTGGATGACGATCAGCAGGCAACCCAGCAAACTCAGATGACGGCGGATGCCGCGATTGAGTTTGATTGCACGATTGGCGCCGGCGGCTCCGAAGGAGGCTGTCAGGTATCTTTGCAAAACCCCTTCCTAGATCCGCGCTCCAATAATTTTGGAGCTGACCGCGATGTACGGGACAATTTCGATCGCTCCTCGGACTCTGCCGATAACACTTCGCCTGCCGGACCTAATAGCGGCGGCGATGACGACGACGATAATGGCGGCGGCGGCGATGGTGGCGACGGTGATGGCGGCGGCGGCGGTGATGGTGGTGACGGTGATCACCACGGCGGTGGTGATGGTCACCATGGCGGCGGTGACGGTCACCATGGCGACGACGACGATAACCATGGCGGTGGCGGCGGTCACCACGGCGGTGGTGATGGTCACCATGGCGGCGGTGATGGTCACCATGGCGACGACGACGATAACCATGGCGGTGGCGGCGGTCACCATGGCGGTGGTGATGGTCATCAAGGCGGTGGCCAAGGTGGTGGCGATAACCACGGCGGTGGTCAAGGTGGCGGTGATGGTCACCATGGCGGCGACGACGATAACCACGGCGGTGGCCAAGGTGGTGGCGGTAACCACGGTGGCGGCCAAGGCGGCGGCGAAAACCACGGCGGTGGACCAGGTGGCGGCAA
>CAYNIC010000009.1:0-77903 GCA_964397465.1 uncultured Rhodospirillales bacterium | reverse complement strand
TGTTGGCGAAGCCGGGCTCGTTCACGCCGCACAAGATGTTCAAGGCGCAGGTGTATATTTTGACGAAGGAAGAGGGCGGGCGTCACACGCCGTTCTTTACCAACTACCGGCCACAGTTTTACTTCCGGACGACGGACGTGACAGGTCACGTGAACCTGCCGGCGGGTGTGGAGATGGTGATGCCGGGCGATAACGTGACGATGGATGTGGAGCTGATCGCGCCCATCGCCATGGACGAAGGTCTGCGCTTCGCCATCCGCGAAGGCGGCCGTACCGTCGGCGCCGGCGTCGTCGCCTCCATCGTCGAGTAATACGGATAAACGGGGCAGCCAGGGTGGTTACCCCAAAGATATGGGCAGTTGAACGGTCATGGAAAATCAAAATATCCGCATTCGGTTGAAAGCATTCGATCATCGCGTGCTTGATCAGTCGACCAGCGAGATCGTAAGTACTGCCAAGCGTACAGGTGCGCGGGTGCGGGGACCCATCCCCTTACCAACACGCATTGAACGCTTTACCGTCAATCGTTCCCCGCACGTGGATAAGAAAAGCCGCGAGCAGTTCGAGATCCGTACGCACAAACGTGTGCTTGATATTGTTGACCCAACGCCTCAGACCGTGGACGCGCTAATGAAGCTCGACCTCGCCTCCGGCGTTGACGTCGAAATTAAACTGTAAAGGAGATAGCGCCGTGACCCGTTCTGGTCTCATTGCGCGCAAGCTGGGGATGACCCGGCTGTTCGACGACCAAGGTCAGCACGTACCGGTGACGGTAGTGCAGGTCGAGAACTGCCAAGTTGTCGCCGTTCGCACCCAAGAAAAAGACGGCTACACCGCCGTTCAGTTAGGCGTTGGTAAGGCCAAGGCAAAGAATGTTGGTCAGCCTATGCGCGGTTACTTTGCCAAGGCAAATGTTGAACCCAAACGCAAGCTTGTCGAGTTTCGCGTTCCTGCCGAAGCTTTGTTGGATGTTGGGACAGAATTGGCGGTATCCCACTTCGTGCCCGGTCAATTTGTTGATGTGGTTGGAACAACGATCGGCCGTGGTTTCGCGGGCGTTATGAAGCGTCACAATTTTGGCGGCTTGCGTGCCAGCCACGGTGTGTCGATTTCTCACCGGAGTCATGGATCGACCGGTGGCCGTCAGGATCCGGGCCGCGTCTTTAAGAATAAGAAAATGGCGGGTCATATGGGCGATGTTCGGGCGACAACCCAAAACATCAAGGTTGTGTCAACCGATGTTGATCGGGGCTTGATCATGCTCAAAGGTAATGTCCCTGGTGCCCCAGGTTCATGGGTGCTGCTCAATGATGCTGTGAAAATCGGCAAGCAACCTGTGGAATTGCCTTTTCCGGCAGGTCTTAAGTCTGCTGCCCAAGCCGGTGCTAAAGTAAAAGATGCTGCCGAAGCGCCTGCCTCGGCAGAGAGCAAGGAGTGACGGAGATGAAAGTCAAGGTCACGGATCTCAATAATAAGTCGGTTGGTGAGGTCGAGCTGAACGACGCGATTTTTGGTTTGCCGGTTCGCGGCGATCTTTTGCATCGTATGGTTGGCTATCAATTGAACAAACGTCGCGCCGGCACTCACAAAACTAAGGGTGTTAGTGAGATTTCGGGCACGACAAAGAAGCCTCATAAGCAAAAAGGTACGGGTCGGGCGCGTCAGGGTTCATTGCGGTCGCCGCAATTCCGCGGCGGCGCGCGGATTTTTGGTCCGGTAGTTCGCAGCCATGCAACGGATCTTCCGAAAAAAGTCCGTAAGTTGGCTCTTAAGACCGCTCTTTCCGCCAAGTACGCCGAAGGTAAGCTGGTTGTTTTGGACGCGGCCACGGTAACGGAAGCCAAGACCAAGATCATCGCGGAGAAGCTCAAGGCTATGGGCCTGCTCTCGGCGTTGATCGTCGATACGGCCGTTGACGAGGGATTTGCTCGTGCTGTGCGCAATTTGCCGGCAATTGATGTTCTGCCGCAACAAGGCGCCAATGTTTATGACATTCTGCGGCGCGATAGCCTGGTCTTGACCCGCGCTGCGATTGTTGACTTGGAGGCCAGACTGAAATGAGCAGAGCACGTTCCTGGAAACCAACGGAGAAGACCTCGCTTGATCGGATCTATTCGGTCATCAAGGCACCGGTTGTGACCGAAAAGTCGACCCGTAACAGCGAGTTCAATCAAGTCACCTTCAAAGTTGCTTTGGATGCGACAAAGATCGAGATCAAAGCGGCGGTCGAAACTTTGTTCAAAGTTAAAGTGGTTGCCGTCAATACGGTACGGCAGCTGGGAAAGACCAAGCGCTTTCGTGGGCGCCTTGGTCATCGTGGCGACAGCAAGAAAGCAATCGTTCGGTTGGCTGAAGGCCAATCGATCGATGTTTCTTCGGGCATTTAGGTAGGAATGGGAAACCATGGCGCTTAAGACCTACAATCCAGTAACACCTGGCCGGCGGCAGCTGGTCCTTGTTGATCGCAGCGAACTTTGGAAAGGTCGCCCGATCAAGTCACTTACTGTTGGCAAGCGGAAAACCGGCGGCCGTAACAATCACGGTCATACGACTGCTTGGAATATCGGTGGTGGCCACAAGCAACGTTATCGCTTGGTCGACTTCAAGCGCCGCAAGTTTGACGTATCGGCGACGGTCGAACGTTTGGAATATGATCCGAATCGGACGGCCTTTATCGCGCTTATAAAGTACACTGATGGCGAGTTGTCCTATATTCTGGCGCCGCAACGCCTGAAGGTCGGCGACGCCGTTATTTCCGGTGCCAAGGCCGACATTAAGCCGGGCAACGCCATGGAATTGCGTAACATGCCGATCGGCACCATCGTCCACAATGTTGAGATGAAGTTGGGTCGCGGAGGTCAAATCGCACGGTCTGCAGGTACTTATGCTCAGCTTGTGGGCCGAGATCAAGGTTATGCGCAGCTTAAACTGATGTCGGGCGAGCTCCGTATGGTTCGCGGCGAGTGCATGGCAACGGTGGGCGCTGTTTCTAACCCGGACCAGCAAAACATCGTCATCGGCAAAGCGGGCCGCCATCGTTGGATGGGCAAGCGTCCGGAAGTTCGCGGTGTTGCGATGAATCCGATCGATCACCCTCATGGTGGTGGTGAAGGCCGGACCTCGGGCGGTCGTCATCCCGTGACGCCATGGGGCAAATCCACCAAGGGCAAACGGACCCGGGTTAACAAGAAAACAAGCCGCCTGATCATTCGGCGGCGGTACCAGAAGTAAGGAGAGACCGTCTTGGCACGCTCGGTAAGAAAAGGTCCGTTTGTGGAAGGCCATCTGCTCAAGAAAGCGGAAGGTACGCGCGGGTCTGGTCGCAAAGAAGTCATCAAGACCTGGTCGCGTCGGTCTACGATCTTGCCGCAGTTCGTCGGGTTAACTTTCGGCGTCCACAACGGTCAGAAGTTCATCCCTGTTTTGGTGACCGAAAATATGGTCGGTCACAAATTCGGAGAATTTTCACCGACACGGACCTTCCATGGTCACGCCGGCGATAAAAAAGTGAAGAAGGCATAACCATGAGCAAGCCGAAGACAAAACGCGCTTTAGCGGAAACCGAAGCCAAGGCCTTTGCGCGCTACGTGAAGGTCAGTGCGCGTAAACTGAATCTCGTTGCGGGTTCCATTCGTGGCTTGAAGGCGGACAAGGCTGTCGCGTCGCTGACCTTCAATACGCGCCGGGTGGCCGGGGATGTGAAGAAGGTGCTGCAATCGGCGATCGCCAATGCCGAGAACAATCATCAGCTTGATGTCGATAAGCTCTATGTCAAAGAAGCCTGGGTCGGTCGCGCCTTTGCCTTGAAGCGCTTTCATGCGCGCGGTCGCGGTAAGTCAAGCCGGGTTGAAAAAAGCTATGCGAACATAACCGTCGTGGTCGCTGAACGTGAGGAGACCGCTTAATGGGTCAGAAAGTTAATCCCGTCGGTTTGCGCCTGGGCATCAATCGTACCTGGGACTCCCGTTGGTTTGCGGGTCGCCGTGATTATGCATCGCTTCTGCATGAGGATATCAATCTTCGTAAATATTTGCACAAGCGTTTGCTGCAAGCAGGTGTTGCTCGCGTTGTGGTTGAGCGTCCGGCGAAAAAGGCACGAATCACGATTCATTCGGCGCGTCCGGGTGTTGTGATCGGTAAGAAGGGTGCTGATATCGAAAAGCTGCGCCAGGATCTCTCAAAGTTTACGGGGTCCGAGGTCGCGCTGAACATTGTCGAAATCCGCAAGCCGGAAATCGATGCCAAGCTGGTGGCGGAAAATATCGCGCAGCAGCTTGAGCGTCGCGTCGCGTTCCGTCGCGCCATGAAGCGGGCCGTGCAATCGGCCATGCGTTTGGGTGCGCTTGGTATTCGGATCAATTGCGGTGGCCGGCTCGGCGGCGCGGAAATTGCGCGGACCGAGTGGTATCGTGAAGGCCGCGTGCCGTTGCACACATTGCGTGCCGACATTGATTACGGAACGTCGGAAGCCCACACGACCTATGGTGTTTGCGGCGTTAAAGTTTGGATTTTCAAGGGCGAGATTCTTGCTCACGATCCCATGGCGCAGGATAAGCGACTTGGCGATCAACAGCCTCGTCAATAAGTACAGTCGTTAAAGGAAGAGGGCTCCGGCCATGATGGCACCGAAGCGAACTAAATACCGGAAGGCTCATAAAGGGCGCATTCACGGGCTTGCCAAAGGCGGCACGCAGCTTAACTTTGGCACCTACGGTCTTAAGGCCATGGAGCCGGCGCGTGTTTCCGCTCGGCAAATCGAAGCGGGCCGTCGGGCGATTACGCGTCACATGCGCCGTGTCGGTAAATTGTGGATCCGCATTTTCCCGGATGTGCCGATTAGCGCGAAGCCTGCCGAAGTTCGTATGGGTTCCGGTAAGGGTAACCCCGAGTGGTGGGGCTGCCGCGTAAAGCCGGGGCGGATCATGTATGAAATCGACGGCGTCTCGTTAGAGGTTGCAAAGCGTTGTTTCGAATTGGCGGCCGCTAAGCTGCCGATCAAGACACGGTTTATCACGCGTTTGGGCGGGGAGGGCTAACCATGAAAGCCTCTGATTTACGCGTTAAGACCGAAGACGAGTTAAAGGATCAGCTTACACAGCTGCGTAAGGAAGCCTTTAATCTTCGTTTCCAAGCCGCCAGCGGTCAGTTGGCAAATACCTCGCGGGTTCGCGCGGTTCGCCGTGATACGGCCCGTATCCGCACGCTCATGGCCGAGCAAAAGGCCGGCTTTGTGCCAGCTAAGGCGAGCGTGACCAAGGTAAAAACAAAGAAGCCTGCAGCTGCGAAAGCAGAAGCAAAGACAAAAACCCGGTCCAAGAAAACCGGGGCATAGGAGATAAGCGATGCCAAAGCGCATCTTGCAAGGTGTGGTGGTTTCCGACAAAGGCGATAAAACAGTTATCGTTTCGGTCGAGCGTCAGGTGCGTCATCCGCTGTACAAGAAGTACATCAAGCGGTCGAAGCGCTATGCGGCTCATGATGAGGCTAACCATTACAAGGTCGGTGATCTGGTTCGGATCGTCGAGCATAAGCCTATTTCCAAGAATAAACGCTGGCTGGTTCTTGAGAACGAAGCGGCGAGTTCCAGCAAAGCTGCGCGTTAAAACGCAACGCTAAACCGACGAGGCTAATGTTATGATCCAGATGCAATCCAACCTAGATGTCGCTGATAATTCAGGCGCCAAGCGGGTCATGTGCATCAAGGTTCTGGGCGGATCCAAGCGGCGTTTCGCCACTGTGGGCGACGTCATTATTGTATCGGTTAAAGATGCAATTCCGCGCGGCCGGGTGAAAAAGGGCGATGTTCATCGCGCTGTTATTGTGCGGACGGCTAAGGAAGTGCGCCGTGCGGATGGGACATCCATTCGCTTCGACCGGAATGCGGCGGTGCTGTTGACCAAGCAGGACGAGCCGATCGGAACGCGTATTTTCGGGCCGGTTACCCGTGAGTTGCGGGCTAAGAATTTTATGAAAATCATCTCACTTGCTCCTGAAGTTTTGTGAGAATGAAGGTTGAAGGTTGAGGTAAGGCAAATGGCCATACGAATTAAAAAGGGCGACAAAGTCGTCGTTATTACGGGTCGCGATAAGGGTAAAACCGGCGAAGTTTTGCGGGTTATGCCACGGGAAAATCGCGCGATCGTCGCGGGAATAAATCGCGTTAAGCGCCATCAACGCCAGAGCCAAACTCAAGAGGGCGGCATCGTTGAGAAAGAGGCGTCGATCAATGTGTCGAATCTCGCACATCTAGACCCAAAGACCAACAAGCCCACACGTGTGGGCATCCGGATCTTGGATGACGGCCGCAAGGTCAGATTTGCCAAGGGATCCGGTGAAGTTATCGATCGTTAAGCGGGACAGGAATATGGCAGCTCGTTTGAATGAAGATTATCAAAAGCGGATTCGCCCGGCTCTGATGAAAGAGTTCGAGTACAAGAATCTATTTGAAGTGCCGCGCCTGGACAAGATTGTCATTAACATGGGTGTTGGTGAAGCCGCTGCTGACTCGAAAAAAATCGAAGGACCGCTGGCAGAGCTGACGCTGATCTCGGGTCAGAAACCCGTTGTTACGCGCGCACGTAAATCCATTGCAGGTTACAAGCTTCGCCAAGGTCAAAAAATCGGCTGCAAGGTAACCCTGCGCCGTGATCGGATGTATGAATTTTTGGATCGCCTGGTGAATATCGCCTTGCCGCGGGTTCGGGATTTTCGCGGCATATCCGGCAAGAGCTTTGACGGTCGCGGCAACTATGCCATGGGCTTAAAAGAGCAAATTGTTTTTCCGGAAATTGACTACGATAAGGTCGATAAAGTCCGCGGCATGGACATTATCATCTGCACGACGGCGAAATCAGACGATGAAGCAAGGGCTTTGCTTCGGCATTTTCAAATGCCATTCACCAATTAAGACACGCGGAAGCGAAGAGGATAGAAAATGGCTAAGAAAAGCGCCATTGAACGAAACAAACGGGTCGGACGGCTGGTTAAGAAGCACTCGGCTAAACGGCAGCGGTTAAAGGCTCAAGTTGCCGATCTTAATCTGCCGGCTGAAGAGCGTTTTTCCGCGCAGCTTAAGCTTAACGCCCTCCCACGTAATTCTTCTCCGGTGCGCTATCGCAACCGGTGTGAGGTAACGGGGCGTCCGCGCGCGGTTTATCGTAAATTTCGTATGTCGCGTATCTCATTGCGTGAACTTGGATTGCTGGGGCATATTCCCGGCCTTGTAAAATCAAGCTGGTAAGGGAAGATTTCTGATGGCGATGAACGATCCCCTTAGTGATATGCTGACCCGTATCCGTAACGGACAGCGCGCACGTATGGATGTCGTAGATGCTCCGGCATCGAAGTTTCGTGCCAATGTACTTGAGGTTTTGAAGCGGGAAGGTTACATCCGCGGCTATAGCCGTGTTGAAAAACGAGTCGGTATCGATAACTTCCGGATCGAGCTTAAATATTATGAAGGCCAACCGGTCATTCGGACGATCACCCGCGTTTCAACCCCGGGACGGCGTATATACTCCGCCATTGCGGATTTAAAGTCGGTGCAAAATGGGCTTGGTATTTCCATTTTATCAACACCGAAAGGTGTGATGTCAGATACGGAAGCTCGGGCCGCCAATGTGGGTGGTGAAGTTTTATGTCAGGTGTTTTGATCGATAGATCAAAGCAAGAAGGATTGAGGTAAGGCATGTCGCGCGTCGGTAAAAATGCAGTCGAAGTACCAGACGGTGTGCAGGTTGAGTTGGCAGGCCAGCTTTTCAAAGCTAAGGGAAAGCTGGGTGAGCGCTCGCTCCGCTTGGCCGATGACGTTGATGTAAAGATCAATGGGCGCCAGGTGCTTGTTGCACCCCGCTCCGAAACCTTACGGTCGCGCACGATGTGGGGCACAACCCGTAATCTCGTGCGCAACATCGTCGAAGGTGTTGCCAAGGGCTTTGTGGCTGAGCTCGAGATTACCGGCGTCGGTTATCGTGCAGCCCTTCAAGGCAAGGCGCTTGTCTTGCAGCTCGGTTATAGCCACGAAGTTCGCTATGCCATTCCGGATGGGATTACTATTAAGTGTGACTCGCCGACGGCGATAACCATTTCCGGGAACGACAAGCAAAAGGTTGGGCAGGTTGCCGCCGAAATTAGATCTTACCGGCCGCCGGAGCCCTACAAAGGCAAGGGTATTCGCCTTAAGGGTGAATATATCATTCGTAAAGAAGGTAAGAAGAAGTAAGGGACTAGTGCCATGGCACAGGCTAAAAAACTTTTTGATCGCCGTAGAACCCGGGTTCGGGCGAAACTGCAGAAGACGCGCGGGGATCGGTTGCGGTTATCGGTTTTCCGTTCGAGCAAGCATATCTATGCTCAGGTCATCGATGATACGGCTGGCCGCACCTTGGCTTCGGCATCATCGATTGATGCTGCCTTAAAGGGCAAAATGAAGACCTGCGCCACGAAGGAAGCGGCGGCGGCGGTTGGTAAACTTTTAGCTCAGCGTGCCGTTGCGGCGGGGGTAAAGACAGTGACCTTCGATCGTGGCGGATACATCTATCATGGCCGCGTGAAAGCGTTGGCTGATGCGGCTCGCGAAGGCGGCCTTAGTTTCTAAGTTAGGAAAGATATTATGGCAAAATCATCAGGGCGTGAGCGCGATCGGGATCGGGAACGTGACGATCCTGAATTCACCGAGAAGCTGGTCAGCATTAACCGCGTCGCCAAGGTGGTTAAGGGTGGTCGTCGTTTTGGTTTTGCCGCGCTGGTCGTTGTTGGCGATCAACGGGGTCGCGTAGGTCACGGCGCTGGCAAGGCTCGCGAGGTTCCCGAAGCTATCCGCAAGGCAACTGAACACGCCAAGCGCAGCATGGTTCGCGTTCCTTTGCGTGAAGGTCGGACTTTGCACCATGATATTCATGGCCACTACGGTGCTGGTCACGTGATCTTGCGTACGGCGGCTCCAGGAACAGGTATTATTGCCGGCGGTCCTTTACGCGCTATTTTTGAGGCCCTAGGGGTTCAAGATGTCGTCGCGAAGTCCGTCGGTACAACCAATCCTCATAATATGGTCCGGGCCGCTTTCTCGGCGTTGACGGCAAGCACGTCGCCACGTCAAGTCGCAGCGCGTCGCGGTAAGAAGGTCAGCGAAATCGTCGGTCGTCGCGGCGAAGCTGGCGAAGCGAAGGAAGCCTAAGCCATGGCGGATAAAAAACGTGCCGTTAAGGTAACCCAAATCGGAAGTCCCATTGGTCGCAAGTCGGATCAACGCGCAACCCTGGTGGGGCTTGGTCTTAATAAGCTTCACCGCACCCGCGTTTTGGAAGATACGCCATCAGTTCAGGGTATGATCAAGAAGGTGGCTCATCTATTAAAGATCGAGTCTGCCGAGTAATAGCTGAGATAGGATACGAAGATGAAGCTCAACCAGATTTCCGATAATGCCGGCGCTCGCAAAGTTGGCCGTCGTCTTGGACGGGGCATCGGCTCTGGCAAGGGAAAAACCAGCGGTCGGGGCGTTAAAGGTCAAAAGGCGCGGACAGGTGTTGCGTTAAAGGGCTTTGAAGGTGGTCAAATGCCCCTGCATCGCCGTATTCCCAAGCGAGGCTTTAAAAATCATTTTCGTCGCGATTATAACGTTATCAATCTTGATCGTCTTCAATGGGCCGTCGATGCAGGCAAGCTTGATCCCAAGAAAACCGTCGATGGTGCCAGCCTGGTGGCGGCGGGGCTTTTTGCGAAGGGCCGTGATGGCGTTCGCCTATTAGGCAAGGGTGAGCTTAAGACAAAGCTGCAGTTGCATGTGGAAGGCGCATCCAAGTCGGCTGTTGCCGGCGTTGAGAAGGCTGGTGGCGCTGTTGTTATTAAGGCTCCCAAAGCCTCTGAGCAGCCTCAGGCTGGGGCTTAATAGAATTTGCTTGAGGGCTTCCCTTAAGCGAAACCGACAAAAAAGAACGGATTAATGAAGCATGGCATCGGCCGCCGAACAGTTTGCCGCCAATCTTAACTTCGCCGCCTTTGGTAAGGCGACGGAGCTAAAGAAGCGGATCTGGTTTACTCTTGGCGCGCTTATTGTCTATCGGATTGGCACCTATATTCCGATCCCTGGTATTGATCCTGCTGTCCTTGCAGATATTTTTAAGCAAAATGCCGGTGGCGTCTTGGGCATGTTTGACATGTTCGCCGGTGGTGCCCTAGGCCGGATGACCATTTTTGCTTTGAATATCATGCCGTACATCTCGGCATCGATTATCATGCAGCTTATGACGACGGTCTCGCCGACTTTGGGTGCATGGAAAAAGGAAGGCGAAACGGGACGGCGCCGGATTAATCAATATACGCGCTACGGGACCGTGTTGCTGGCCTTATTCCAAGCCTATGGCATTTCCGTGGGCCTTGAGAGTCTTAGCGGAAGTACGGGATCGGCAGTTATCGATCCGGGCCTGCTTTTCCGCCTCTCGACCGTTGTGACCTTAACGGGTGGAACAGTGTTTTTGATGTGGCTGGGCGAGCAGATCACGTCCAGGGGTGTCGGCAATGGTATTTCCCTCATTATCTTTACGGGAATTGTCGCGAATTTACCCCGCGCAATTGTTGGAACGTTAGAGCTCGGCCGTACCGGGGCTTTATCGGCCTTTATTATTATTGGTATTGCGGTTTTAGCCGTAGCGGTTGTTGCCTTCATCGTGTTTTTTGAGAGGGCGCAACGCCGTCTTCTTGTTCAGTATCCTAAACGTCAGGTCGGCATGAAAATGACGGGCGGCGATAGCTCTCATCTTCCCATTAAAATTAACGCCTCTGGCGTAATCCCGCCCATTTTTGCGAGCTCGATTTTGTTATTGCCGGCGACTTTAACCGGCTTTGCCGGAGGCCAGGGGCCGGGCTGGCTCACAACTATATCAGCTTATTTGGGTCATGGTCAGCCGTTGTATCTGGTGCTTTATGCAGCACTAATTGCGTTTTTTGCCTTTTTCTATACGTCGATTGTTTTTAATCCTGAGGATACGGCAGAAAATCTTAAGAAATATGGTGGGTTTATCCCGGGCCATCGTCCAGGAAAAAACACGGCTGATTATCTTGACTATGTTTTAACAAGGCTAACCGTACTCGGGGCGGCGTATCTGATTGTTGTCTGTCTGTTGCCGGAATTTTTGATCGCTAACTTGGGTATCCCGTTTTATTTCGGCGGGACCAGCTTATTGATTGTCGTCTCTGTCACGATGGATACAGTTGCGCAGATTCATTCGCATCTCTTGGCCCATCAGTACGAAGGGCTAATTAAAAAAGCTAAGTTGAAAGGACGCCGAGGATGAATATCATCCTCCTTGGTCCTCCGGGAGCAGGTAAGGGCACCCAGGCAAAACGCCTCGAGGCTGAAAAAGGCATGGTGCAACTCTCCACGGGGGATATGCTCCGATCTGCGGTTGCGTCGGGGTCGTCTTTGGGCCGGGAAGCTCAAGCCGTTATGGATGCCGGGCATCTAGTGAAGGATGACGTCATGGTGGGGATTATTGCCGATCGGATCAGCCATCCTGATTGTGCCAAAGGGTTTACTCTGGATGGATTTCCCCGGACGACAGCCCAAGCCGAGGCGCTTGACCAAATGTTAGCGGAAAAGGGCCTTAAGCTACACGCGGTTATAGAGCTGAAAGTGGATCAAGATGCCCTGTTTGATCGTATTCGAGGGCGGGCTAGCGAGGCTGGGGCAGGGTCCGAACGGGCCGACGATAATGTGGGGGTTTTGAAGAAGCGTCTGGAGGTCTACCATGGCCAAACAGCCCCTATCATCCCGTATTATAAGAAAAAAGGCCTTTTGCACGAAGTGAATGGAATGCAGGAAATCAAAGGGGTTGCCAAGGCTATAGATGCAATATTGGCCCAGGCGGCCGGTAAGGGGTCTCAGCCGTGTTGACTTGGAGAAATTCGCTTCTATACTGCCGCTCACGCGGCGGCGCCGGGGTTTTTCCGGTGCGTTTTGCGTTAACTAAACATTGGGAGCTACGGGCGTGGCGCGCATAGCAGGCGTGAATATCCCGGCGCAAAAGCGCGTCGAGATAGCATTAACATATATCTATGGTATCGGCCGCACGACGGCAAAGAAGATCTGTGGTCAGGTGGGTATCCCTGATGACCGTCGGGTCAATCAATTGACTGAAGACGAGGTGCAGAAGCTTCGTGAAGCGATCGATCGTGATCTATCGGTTGAGGGTGATTTACGTCGCGAAATCGCGATGAACATCAAACGCCTTATGGATCTCGGTTGCTATCGAGGACTTCGTCACCGTAAGGGTCTCCCCGTTCATGGACAGAGAACCCATACCAATGCGCGTACGCGTAAGGGTAAGGCGCGTCCTATCGCAGGTAAGAAGAAAGTCACGAAGTAGTTTGTGACCGCAATTATTGGTGCCTTGTAAAACAAGGCTTATGAGTGGAATGGATAAAGGCTATGGCAAAACCGGCAGCAAGTAATGCAGCAGCCCCAGTGGCTCGGGCACGTCGGCGGGAACGTAAAAATATCACCTCGGGTGTGGCGCATGTCGCTGCGACTTTTAATAACACGATGGTGACGATTACGGACGCACAAGGCAATACGATTGCTTGGTCATCGTCTGGCACCATGGGATTTAAGGGATCGCGTAAATCAACTCCTTATGCGGCCCAGGTCGCGGCAGAAAACGCCGGCCGTAAAGCCCAAGAGCATGGGGTGCGGACTCTTGAAGTGGAAGTTAAGGGCCCTGGATCGGGACGTGAGTCAGCGCTTCGCGCTCTGCAGGCGGTGGGATTTACCATCACCAATATTCGTGATGTAACACCGATCCCGCACAACGGCTGCCGTCCTCGTAAGCGTCGTCGAGTATAATAACTCAAAGAAGCTTCAAAACGCGCAAACGGCTTTGATATCGGCCACGCCTAAAGGCAAGTGGCTGCTGAGGTTGAAGGGAATAAAAGATGGCGTCCATAGCATCGCAAGTGCTGCAGAAGAACTGGCAAGAGCTTATTAAGCCCAGCAAGCTGGAAGTAAATCCAGGAGATATTCCGGGCCGATTGGCAACGATTGTTGCGGAACCCTTGGAGCGTGGCTTCGGGTTAACGCTAGGGAATGCCTTGCGTCGCATTCTTCTGTCGTCCTTACAAGGTGCGGCGGTAACTTCGGTTCAAATCGAAGGTGTTTTGCACGAATTCTCATCTATTCCGGGCGTTCTTGAAGATGTGACGGATATTGTCCTGAACATTAAAGGCTTGGCTCTTCGCATGCACAGTGAAGGTCCTAAGCGGATGCGTCTGGTCGCAACGGGCCCTGGGGAAATCAAAGCGGGAATGATTGAGGCCGGTTCCGACATCGAAGTTATGGACCCTGATCACGTGATTTGCACGCTAGATCAAGGAGCGAAAATTTCGATGGAATTTACAGTTGAATTGGGCAAAGGCTATGTCCCGGCCTCACAAAATCGTTCCGAAGATGCGCCGATTGGACTGATTCCTGTAGATGCTCTATTTGGCCCGGTTCGCAAGATTACCTACAAGGTTGAGAACACCCGTGTTGGTCAGGCGACGGATTATGATAAACTGTCTATGATCGTGGAAACCAATGGGGCCGTTTCTCCGGAAGATGCTGTCGCCTTAGCGGCGCGCATTCTCCAAGATCAATTGCAGACCTTCGTCAATTTTGAAGAGCCTCGCGCTGCCGCGGCGGCGAAGGATGCAGACGAGTTGCCCTTTAGCCGGCACTTGCTCCGCAAGGTTGATGAGCTGGAGCTATCTGTCCGTTCGGCCAATTGCTTAAAGAACGACAACATTGTCTATATCGGCGACTTGGTACAAAAAACCGAAGCTGAAATGCTCCGTACGCCAAATTTCGGTCGGAAGTCTTTGAATGAAATTAAAGAAGTCTTGTCCGAAATGGGTTTGCATCTCGGCATGGAGATACCGAACTGGCCGCCTGAGAATATTGAAGAGCTGGCCAAGCGTCTTGAAGAACCCTATTGATAGGCTGAAGACTTAGAAGGAGAGCCGTTATGCGCCACCGTACTGCCGGGCGAATGTTGAACCGGACCAGCACACATCGCAAAGCGATGTTTGCGAACATGGCGGTTGCTTTGCTGAAGCATGAGCAGATTGTTACCACTCTCCCTAAGGCGAAGGATCTGCGGCCCGTGGTCGACAAGCTTATTACCTTGGGCAAACGCGGTGGCCTTCACGCTCGCCGGCAAGCTCATTCCCAGCTTGGTGACGATACCGTGGTTGGTAAATTGTTCAGTGCCCTAGCTGAGCGGTATAAGGGCCGAGCTGGCGGGTATACGCGAGTTCTAAAGGCGGGTTTCCGTTACGGAGACTCAGCTCCTATGGCGGTTATTGAGCTCGTGGACCGTGACCCGGCGGCGCGTGGTCAGGATAGCGGCCCTACGGCCGAAAAACCGGCTACAGCTAAGGAAAACGCGGCTTAGTCCTCGACTCCTGTCATAGGTGGGGGTACAACATGGGCCCCCGGCACCCGTGATCATCATTCCGGTGACGTCACTTGCCTTTTAGAGGGTGAGCTGATGACTATATCTTTACGTAAAAAACGTTACCATTCAATATATTGCCTTGGTTTTGTCCTTTTTTGGGCTTTTGCGCAGGCAAGCTTGACTATGCCAGCTATCGCGCAAACCGCTGCTGAAAACTCACTTAAACGGGTTCCCCAAGGCCCTACAGAGATCTCCCTATCCTTTGCCCCGGTTGTGCGCCAAGTCGCGCCAGCGGTCGTTAATATTTATGCGACACGTATCATTAGAGAACGAGTAGCAACCCCCTTCGATGACCCTTTCTTTCGACGATTCTTTGGCGGCGACGATGCCCCGTTAAACGTTCCTCGCGAACGGCAGCGCGCACAAAACTCTTTGGGATCAGGGGTTATAGTCGACACGGCGGGGATTATTGTCACGAACGCCCATGTCATAGACGGTGCTTCGGAAATCAAGGTCGTGCTTTCCGATCGCCGCGAATTTCCGGCCAACTTGCTTCTTGTTGATAAAAGCACGGATCTTGCAGTCATGCGTATCGATGCGGGAAGTCAGGCAATTCCGCTAATTGCTCTTACGCCAAGCCAGACTGTGGTTGAGGCCGGGGATCTTGTGTTGGCGATTGGTAATCCGTTCGGCCTGGGTCAAACGGTCACGCAGGGGATTGTCTCGTCGGCGGCTCGAAGTGATGTCGGTATCACGGATTATAGTTTTTTTATTCAAACGGATGCCGCTATCAATCCAGGAAACTCCGGGGGCGCTTTAATCGGTGTCGACGGCAAACTAATCGGTATCAATACGGCGATATTTTCTCGCGGTGGCGAATCTAACGGAATCGGCTTTGCGATACCGGCGGCCATGGTGCGAAACGTTGTGGCGGCCGCGAAGGCAGGACGCACCCCTCAACGCCCTTGGTTTGGTGCTTCTGGCCAAAGTGTGACAGCCGAATTAGCAGAAGGACTTGGGTTAAATCGGCCCATGGGAATGATCCTTGAGCGTATTTTAACGGCCAGTCCCGCAGCACGCGCAGGCTTGAAGGTGGGGGACGTTGTCGTTGCAATCGACGGGCAAGAGATTGTCGACGCCACGACATTGAAATTCCGACTGGCTACGGCTGATCTGGGTGGTACGGCGCAGTTAACCGTAATGCGCAGCGGGAAAAAGTTAAATGTTGTCTTACCTTTAGAGCCACCACCGGAGACGCCTGCGCGTCAGATCAGTACCATTGATGGTCCTGTGCCGTTAAACGGCGCCATAGTCGGAAACCTATCGCCAGCCTTTGCTATAGAGCTCGGTATGAGCGTTGATGTTCAAGGCGTCGTTATCGTGAATGTTAGAGCGGGAAGTTCTGCGGCAAGGCTTGGATTTAGGCCCGGTGATATTATCGTCGAGATAAACGGGAATCCCCTTGCCAGCGTCGATGAATTAGCGCGGGCATTGAAAGCGCGGGTCGAAGGATGGCGGATCATCGTCCAGCGAGGCGACCGTCGGTTAACTATGGCCATGACACGCTGATGGGGCGGCGACCATCCAAAATCGGAGAACTGTTTGAGCAGGTAGCTCCACGGCCTCTAGCCGACAGGCTGCGTCCTCAGCATTTAAGTGAAGTTTTGGGCCAAGAACACCTTTTAGGATCCGAAGCACCGATCGGGCGGATGATTGCAGCGCATAGACTCTCTTCTATGGTGCTCTGGGGACCGCCGGGATGCGGCAAGACGACAATCGCCCGACTTCTGGCGGAAACGACAGACCTTGCTTTCGAGCCCTTGTCGGCCGTTTTTTCGGGAGTAGCCGATTTAAGGAAAATTTTTGAACGTGCGAAAGAGCGCCGCGCATCAGGACAAGGCACGCTTTTATTCATCGATGAAATTCACCGCTTTAATCGTGCCCAGCAAGATGGTTTCTTGCCTTATGTTGAAGATGGGACGGTTATTTTGATTGGTGCGACGACGGAAAATCCATCTTTTGAATTGAATGCGGCTCTCCTATCGCGAGCTCAGGTATTTGTATTAAAGCGCTTAAGTGATGGAGCCTTAGAGTCTTTACTTTTACGCGCGGAAAAAGAGATGGAGCGACCCTTACCTATAGATGCATCGGCGCGCGACAGCCTTAAGGCTATGGCTGATGGCGATGGGCGCTATTTATTGAATATGGTGGAAGAGCTGAACGATCTTCCCCGTGGCGAGCTTCTAGATACGGCAGGGCTTGCGCGTGCCGTGCAGCGCCGAGCACCCTTATATGATAAGTCACAAGAAGGGCATTATAACCTTATTTCCGCCTTGCATAAGTCGTTACGCGGATCGGATTGTGATGCGGCGCTTTATTGGTTGGCACGCATGCTTGATGGAGGCGAAGAGCCACGGTACATTGCCCGCCGTTTGTTGCGCTTTGCTTATGAAGATATCGGTATGGCCGACCCGCAAGCGGTTGTGCAAGCGGTGACGGCCTGGGAAACATACGAAAGACTGGGATCGCCCGAAGGAGAGATTGCTCTTGTTACCTTGGTGATCTACCTCGCGACCGCCCCTAAGTCCAATGCCAGCTATCTGGCGCAGAAATCGGCCCTGCGGCTTGCGAAGGAAACGGGATCGTTAATGCCGCCAATGCATATTCTAAACGCACCAACGCGCCTGATGAAAGAAATCGGCTATGGTGAAGGCTATGCTTACGATCATGATACTGAACATGGTTTCTCCGGACAAAACTATTTTCCAGAGGGAATTGATCGCCGGCCGCTTTATTTTCCGGTCGATCGCGGCTTTGAAAGAGAAGTCAAAAAGCGCCTGGATTATTTTACGAAGCTGCGTCAACAGCTTCAAGAAGATAAAGAAAAGAGCAAATCGTGAAGACTTTATTTTTTGTAGCGGTTGGCGGCGCGATCGGGTCAACCTCACGGTACTTATGCGTTAGAGGTGTTGCGCGATTAGTGGGAGACGGCTTTCCCTGGGGCACAATGATCGTAAATGTTTTAGGGGGATTTCTAATCGGTGCTTTGGTTTCTGCTTTTGCGTTACGCTTTGTTGCCGGCGACAATCTAAAAGCATTTTTGTTTATTGGCGTTTTAGGCGGTTTTACGACATTTTCCGCTTTTACTCTAGAGGTGGCTTATTTTTTGCATCAGGGGCAATTAGGCGCTGCGTTTCTTTACGCGACTGGATCTGTCATCGTATCGTTAGCCGCTTTCATGACGGGATTATTGCTCGTGCGGGGAATTCTGGTGTGAATAAAGTTTCGCAGGCAGTTGTTAAGGATGAAGAGGCAGGATGGCGTCTTGATCGTTGGTTCAAGCGTTATTACCCCGAGCTGCGGCATCCTCACTTAGAAAAGCTTTTACGGACAGGTCAAATTCGTCTCGATGGGCGTCGGGCAAAAGCCGGTAAGCGGTTAGTCGAAGGCCAGGCTATTCGCATTCCGCCTATATCAAGCGCTCCAGTAATCGAAGGTTATGCCAACAAGCCTCAAGAGAGATTGGCTAGCGAATTTGATAAGAAAATGCTTCGTGAAGCGATTCTTTACCAGGATGATGAAATCATCGCTCTCAACAAACCGGCAGGTCTTGCCGTACAGGGCGGAACAGGGACGACACGACATTTAGATGGCATGCTGGACGCCCTTCAGTTTGATGCCAAGGAGCGGCCCAGGCTCGTTCATAGATTAGATCGTGATACATCCGGCGTTCTTTTGTTGGCCCGCACCGCATCCGCTGCGCGTTATTTTACCAGAGCTTTTCAAATGAAGACGACGCGGAAAATTTACTGGGCTGTTGTTGTGGGTGAACCGCGTCCTAACCAGGGGAAAATTGATGCACCACTGGCAAAACTCCCTGGTGCTCGCGGGAATGAGAAAGTAGCCGTATCGGAATCTATGGGTAAGAATGCAGTTACAGTTTATGCGACGGCTGATGTGGCACATAAAAAAGCTGCATGGCTTATGTTATGGCCTATTACCGGCCGTACTCACCAGCTCCGGGTGCATTGCGCCTTGATCGGCACCCCTATTCTGGGGGATGGAAAATATGGGGGGGAGGTCGCCTATCCTCCTGGATTTGAAAAGGTCAGACTGCATCTTCATGCCCATGAATTAACTATTCCTCACCCTTCAGGTAAAAGCGTAAGAATAGAAGCCCCCTTGCCCCCGCATATGGCGGAAACCTGGAGATTTTTCGGGTTTAATGCTAAAGTAAATAGCGAGATTTTTAGCGATTTTTCTTGATTTTGTATTCATCTAGCGTTCAGTCGCCCTATGGCTATATGAGCCTCGAGAACGCAACTTAATCATTCCTGGCAGGTTTAAGTATCTCCTGCCATAGCGATCGAGGAAATGGTCATGGAAACATTAAAACGTCGACTCCTTACAGCCTGTATGGTGGGCTTAGGTATTGCAGGATTAAGCGCTACGGCTGCGGAAGCTGGTGGTTGGCATCATGGTGGATATCACGGGCATCATGGTGGCTGGGGCCACCATCACCGGGGCTTTGGCTTTGGCTTTGCGCCAACCTTCGTTTTCGGTGCCCCGCGCGAACGTGAATATGTACGGGAGTATGTTCCGGCTCCGGCCCCCGTTTATCAGCCGGTTCCCGTTTATTATCCGGCGGCTCCGGTCTATCAACAGCCTGCTGCGCCGGTTTACCAACAACCCGTCTCAGCTCAAACCAACTCGGTAGAATTTGATCAGTCTTACTGCCGTGAGTATGAAAATACAGCCAAGATTGATGGCAAGATTGTCAAAACCTACGGCACGGCTTGCCGTCAGGCTGACGGAACCTGGAAATTAGTTAACTAGAGTTGCCGATCTTTAATTGAGTTCCAAGACTCGGCATTTCCTTAAGGTTGCGCTATACCCTCCCCGATCGGGGAGGGTATTTTGCATCAAAATCCCATACATTTTGTTTTTAGGGCTTGGTCTAGCGGTAAAAGCCGCGGGCTACCATGAAACGTTTCTATAAAGCTGCCCAGGTCGCAGAGACTCATCCGGGGTCCTGGCAGATCACATTAGATGGCAAGCTCCTACAAACGCCCCAAAAACGGGTGTTTGCCATGCCGTCGAAAAGTTTAGCTGCTGCTATCGCCGCAGAATGGAATGGCCAAGGTGAGGCTATCGATATGCAAACCATGCCCTTGACCCGGCTAACGTCGGGGGCAATTGATCGCGTTGCGCCAAGGCGCCAAGAAGTCATCCAAGATCTTATTGTCCATATGGAAACGGATCTATTACGGCACCGGATCTCCTCGCCTCGGGCTCTCTACGAGAGGGAATCGGTAACGTGGCAGCCGCTCCTCGATTGGATGCAGAATACGCTGGGCGTAAAGCTTGTTCCCGTGGAAGGGCTTACAGCCCCCCCTATGCCCCAAAATCATAAGGATTTTTTAAAGGAGATTTTGGAAAGTTATAATGAATTTGTGCTTTTGGGCCTGACCCAGGCAAGTAAGATTTCGGGGTCAGTGGTTATAGCCTTGGCGCTCTTGCATGGGCGACTCGACGGAGAAATGGCTTACAATGTTTCGCTATTGGAAGAGCTTTGGCAAATCGAGACGTGGGGTGAAGACCCGGAAGCTAACGCGCGCCGAGCCGCCATTAAAAGCGATCTCAATGAAATTGCCCATTTTCTAAAATTGTTTCGTGCGTGAAATAGCACATCGCGATTGGCGTTATGGCTGTGAGCTGCTACCAATCTAAAGGCGGTTGCTAAGCAGCAATCTGGGAGTGGGGCAAGAGAGCCATGCAAGAAATTATTAAACGCCTGGAGGATATGCGTGCCCAGGCGCGCCTGGGCGGCGGACAGGCGCGAATTGATGCTCAACATGCTAAGGGCAAGTTAACGGCCCGTGAGCGTCTCGATGTTCTCCTTGATGAAGGCTCATTCGAAGAGTGGGATATGTTCGTTGAGCATCGCTGCTCTGATTTTGGAATGGCACAGCAAAAGGTGCCGGGTGATGGCGTTGTTACCGGATGGGGTACGATCGAAGGCCGGCTTGTGTTTGTCTTTAGTCAAGACTTCACAGTCTTTGGAGGATCTCTTTCCGAAGCTCATGCCGAAAAAATCTGCAAAGTCATGGATCAGGCGATGAAGGTGGGAGCGCCTGTCATTGGGCTTAATGACTCCGGAGGAGCTCGGATCCAAGAGGGGGTAGCTTCGCTTGCGGGCTATGCTGAGGTTTTTCAGCGTAACGCTTTGGCTTCGGGAGTCATTCCGCAAATCAGTTTAGTTATGGGGCCTTGCGCTGGTGGAGCTGTTTATAGCCCCGCGATGACCGATTTTATATTTATGGTTAAAGACTCAAGTTATATGTTCGTTACCGGTCCCGAGGTCGTAAAGACGGTGACACATGAAAATGTCACGCAGGAAGAATTGGGTGGCGCTGTAACGCATACAACAAAATCAGGAATGGCTGATCTCGCCTTTGAGAATGATGTTGAGGCGCTCCTGCAAATAAGAAATTTTTTCAGTTTTCTTCCTTCTTCCAATCGGGAAAGTTTGCCTGTGCGGCCAACTGATGATCCTCCAAATCGTTCGGAAATGTCGCTCGATAGCCTTATTCCGGCTAATCCAAATCGGCCTTACGATATGAAAGAGCTGATTCTGAAGGTAGTGGACGAAGGGAGGCTCTTTGAGCTGCAGCCTAATTATGCGGCAAATATCATCATAGGATTCGCCCGGATCAATGGGGAAACAGTTGGTATTGTTGCCAATCAACCTATGGTGCTGGCGGGATGCCTTGATATTAATTCCTCTATTAAGGCAGCCCGGTTTGTGCGTTTTTGCGATTGTTTCAATATTCCTTTGGTCACTTTTGTTGATGTTCCGGGTTTTCTACCTGGAACAGCCCAGGAATATGGCGGGATCATCAAACACGGAGCAAAGCTGTTATTCGCTTATGCAGAAGCCACGGTTCCTAAAATCACGGTGATTACTCGGAAAGCTTATGGCGGCGCTTATGATGTTATGGCGTCAAAACATTTGCGTGGTGATATTAATTACGCATGGCCTTCAGCCGAGATTGCAGTGATGGGCCCCAAGGGTGCTGTTGAAATTATTTTCCGCAAGGAGAGCGGGGATCCTAAGCAGCTTGCGGATCGTACGGAAGAATATCGTCAAACCTTTGCAAATCCGTTTATTGCAGGGCGGCGTGGTTTTATCGACGATATCATCAAACCTCATGCGACACGCCGCCGGATTGCAAATGCTTTGGGAATGTTAAAAAATAAGAAACTCGAAAATCCATGGAAAAAGCACGATAATATTCCTCTATAGCTGGGCATTATGAGATGACTCATTATTCTATCTTTAGCCTGGCGCGCAATGCGCTGCTTGGGCATCGAGGGTGGTCGAAGGCTTGGCGAAGTCCCGAGCCCCAAGCAAAGTACGATGCAATTATCATCGGCGGTGGCGGTCATGGATTGGCCACGGCTTACTATCTCGCCAAGGTGCATCGTATCTCTAAGGTTGCCGTATTGGAAAAAGGATGGCTGGGCGGGGGGAATACCGGTCGGAACACCACGATTATCCGCTCTAATTATCTACGGACGGAGAGCGCGGCACTTTATGATCATGCATTAAAATTGTGGGAAGGCTTATCGCGCGATCTCAATTTTAATGTCATGTTTAGTCAGAGAGGCGTAGTCACATTGGCGCATAGTCCGCATGATGTCAGAGCCTTGCGTCGCCGCCACTTCGCCAATAGGGTAGATGGGATTGATTCCGATTGGTTAGAGCCTGATGCCTTACGGGATATTTTGCCTCATCTGAGTTGCGGACCGTCGTCCAGATATCCCGTTTGGGGGGCGGCGTTGCAAAAACGGGGTGGTACGGCACGGCATGATGCGGTTGCTTGGGCCTATGCGCGCGCTGCCGATGCGCGAGGCGTCGATATTATTCAAAACTGCGAGGTTACCGGTTTCTCTATTAAAAATGGCCAAGTAGAAGGTGTTGAAACCACCAAAGGTCCCATTCTATCGTCCCGGGTCGGTATGGTTGCGTCTGGGCATTCGAGTGTCCTAGCCAATCTGGCGGGATTTCGCTTGCCGCTACAGAGCCATCCTCTGCAAGCCCTGGTCTCGGAGCCGCTTAAGCCCGTGCTGAATTTGGTTGTTATGTCCGGTGCAGTTCACGGCTATATCAGCCAGTCCGATAAGGGCGAACTTGTCATCGGCGCAGGTATTGATTCCAATCCGAGCTATTCACAACGAGGGACTGTGAGCATCGTTGCCGATGCGGTTCGCGCTGTCGTCGAGCTTTTTCCGTGCTTTTCCCGCGTGAAAATGCTGCGACAGTGGGGCGGTATAGTCGACATTGCCCCGGATGCGAGCCCCATTATCAGTAAAACGCCGGTGGCAGGCTTGTACATCAATTGTGGTTGGGGGACGGGAGGCTTTAAGGCGACCCCGGGGTCTGGTCATGTCTTTGCCCATCTCTTGGCGACCGGGGAAGCGCCGCCTTTAGCGCAGCCTTTTTCGCTAAATCGTTTTGTCAGCGGCCGTCTCATAGATGAGCATGGCGCTGCTGCCGTTGCCCACTAGGAGCCGCTAATGATTCTCATATCATGCCCTTGGTGCGGACCACGCGATATCACGGAGTTCCGTCATGGCGGGGAAGCCGGCGTTCTTCGTCCAACAAGCGGAACAACCGAGAGCGTGTGGGGCAACTATCTTTATTTTAGAGACAATCCAAAAGGGTTGCGGGCTGAGCGTTGGTTCCATCGTCACGGCTGCCGACAATGGTTGCTGGTCGCACGCCATACGGTAACCGATGAAATATTTGCAGTTTGGCGGCCCCAAGAACCAATGCCGCAAATCAATGCTATCCCTGTAGCGCCAACCCCGGAAGCTGAAAATCGTCCGGAGCTTAGAGTTGTGGCAGAGAGAGAAATGCCGTGAAAAGGCCCAGCTTTCGTTTGCCTCTTGGCGGTTTAATAGATCGAACGCATCCCGTGACTTTTTCTTTCGACGGAAAAAGCTATATGGGCTATGCCGGTGATAGCTTGGCTGCGGCTCTGCTGGCGAATGGCGTTCATTTGGTAGGGCGCAGTTTTAAATATCACCGGCCGCGGGGGATATTTTCTGCGGGATCTGAGGAGCCCAACGCTCTGGTCAGGGTGGGTGAGGGGGCTTATGCGACGCCAAACTGTAAGGCTACAGAGGTTGAGCTTTTTGATGGACTTGCTGCCCGGAGTCAGAACGGTTGGCCGTCCATACGGTTTGATCTGCTCGCTTTATTTAATTTTTTTTCGCCGCTGCTTCCGGCAGGATTTTTCTATAAAACATTCATGGGGCCGGGGCGGCATGCGTGGCAGTTTTATGAAAGGTTTGTGCGCGCAGCTGCAGGTTTAGGCAAGTCTCCGACGACTTCGGATGCGGAACAATACCAGCATCATCATGCGCACTGTGATGTGCTTGTCGTCGGCGGTGGATCAACAGGTATCTCTGCAGCCTTGACGGCAGCTAGAACGGGGGCGCGGACACTCTTAGTCGAAAGTGACGCGGAATGGGGCGGCACTATTTTAGCGGAAGGCGAGTCAGGGCGGCGCAGCATAGGAGGGGGCACCCCTTTGAGCTGGACAGCGGAAGCGCTGCAATCCTATGCCATGCAACCGGAGGCAAAATCGCTAAGTAGAACGTCAGTTGTCGCTATTTATGATCATAATCTCGTCGCCATGGTTGAGCGGATTAATGATCATCTGCCTTACGGCGATAGATCTGCGGATCTGCCTCGGCAGCGATTATGGTTTGTGCGCGCGAAAGAAATTATTATCGCCACAGGAGCGATAGAGCGGCCTTTAGTCTTTAACGGCAACGATAAACCCGGCGTCATGCTGGCTGGATCTGTTCGTGCTTACGTTAATCGCTGGGGAGTTTTGCCTGGACGACGTGCTGTTCTGTTAACAAATAATGACTCTGCTTACACGGCTGCTCTTGATTTTCAGACTGCAGGTGGAGAGATTGCCGCGATTGTCGATTTACGTCCCCAAGTATCAGGTCCATTGCCGGAAGCGGCGCGTCGAGCCGGCATCAAGATCATAACGGAGCACGGAATTGTCGGCACCAAAGGTTATCGCCATATAAAAGCGGTTCATATATCACGGGTAACCTCGGACGGCGGCCGGATTGATCCCTTGGCGGAGACGTTAAAAATACCTTGTGATCTTCTTATGGTCTCCGGGGGATGGACTCCTAATATTGCTTTATTGGCTCAGGCCAGAGGTAGGCTTCGATATGATCCTTCCTCTGGGGGATTTGCACCCGGAACGCTTCCTAAAGGCATTCACGTTGCAGGTGCCGCCAATGGTGCGCATCGGCATTATGCCTGTTTGGCTCAAGGGAATGAGGCCGGATTAGTCGCAGCGGAAGCCGCGGGCTTCTCGGGTCAAGCCAGTAGTTTTCCAAATATAGTCGAACCTGCAGAAGAGCCGCTGAGATCTTTATGGCGGATTCCATCACGCAATAGCCAAAAGGCTTTTGTTGATTTGCAAACCGACGTTACTACAGACGATATTCGGCTTGCCGTCCGAGAGGGATATGTCTCGGTTGAGCACGTCAAGCGTTATACGGCGCAAGGATTGGGAACTGATCAAGGTAAAACGGGAAACTTAAATGCTTTTAGCCTCATCGCTGAAGCTCAAGGAGTTCCCATGCCTTCAGTTGGAACCACAACCTTTCGCCCTCCTTATGTTCCGGTAAGTTTTGGCGCCCTAGCGGGTCGTGAAGTTGGTGAACTTTTTGATCCTGTCCGCCGTACCCCCATGCAGACTTGGCATGAAAGATCTAACGCAGTTTTCGAGCCTGTCGGCCAGTGGCAGCGGCCCTTATATTATGTATCGCGGGGTGAATCTTCTCACGAAGCGATAAAGCGCGAGTCCCTCGCCGTACGCAACGGAGTGGGGATTTTCGATGCGTCGACACTGGGCAAAATTGAAGTTTCTGGACCGGATGCGGCGGAGTTCTTAAACCGAATTTATGCGGGGCGGATAGCTAGTTTGGGAGTGAGTCGCTGCCGTTATGGGCTGATGCTTAAAGATGATGGCATGGTCTTTGACGACGGTGTTGTGACACGTCTTGCGCCTGATCGATTTTATATAACAACGACAACAGGAAATGCCGCTGCAGTCTATGAGTGGCTAGAGGAATGGGCACAGACTGAATGGCCGGACTTGAGGGTGCAGATTTTATCTGTAACCGACCAATGGGCAGTAGCGGCCATTGCGGGCCCGCTAAGTCGTAAATTTCTAGAATCCGTCACGGAAAATTGCTCATTTGAGGAGACGGATTTTCCGCATATGTCAATGCGAGAGGCGAAGGTAGCCGGAATCTATGCACGGTTATTCCGCATTAGCTTTAGCGGTGAGCGAGCCTATGAAATTGCCGTGCCGGCACGATGGGGAATGGCTTTATGGTCGGATCTTATCCTTGCTGGGGAAGGTTATGGCCTCACCCCCTACGGTACCGAGGCGATGCATATTTTGCGCGCCGAAAAAGGTTATATCATTGTTGGTCAAGAGACTGATGGATCTGTGTCACCGCTTGATTTGGGGCTTTCAGGACTGGTTGATTCCAATAAAAATGACTTCATCGGCAAAGTTGGCCTCGAGCTTCCGGATATGAAGCGCCCTGATCGGCTTCAGCTTGTTGGCTTGCTGCCAGAAGATCCCAATAGTGTTATCCCAGAAGGCGCGCAGCTTGTTGCAAACCCAGATCACTCTTCGCATAAGGCGCATTCGCCGGCAATCGGCTATGTCACATCGAGCTATTATAGCCCTAGCCTGAATCGTAGTTTTGCTTTGGCGCTTTTGATGCGGGGCCGAGATCGTCACGATGAGCTTATTTCGGCTGTTGCTGAGAATATGACTATTTCGGCTAAGGTTACCGCGCCGGTTTTTCTTGATATGGAAGGAGCGCGGCTGCGTGGCTGATCTCTATCGACGTCATAATCCATTATCGCTTCAGGGTATGGCGGGGAATCATCCGGGCGTAAGGCTTTCCTCTCGCGTGTTTGACGGTAAAATTGCGCTTCAGGGCAATTTTGATGATGAGGGCTTCAAAGCGGCATCCGGCGAAGCTCTTTCGCTATATTTACCTCAGCCAATGACGTCCGCATCGCGTCCGGGACTAGGTTTATTAGCGCTGGGACCTCGCGAATGGCTAGTGGTGACTTCTGAGGGTAATGAAGAAGATATTTATATACGTCTCAAGGAAGTTCTGGCGCCATATTCTCACGGCCTTGCCATTGTTTCCGATGCGTTAGTTGTGATTACTGTGGCTGGGCTTAAGGCACGAGAGATTCTGGCAGCCGGGTCCGCCTTGGATTTTCACCCGCGTGTTTTTCAGACAGGCAAGGTTGTAAGGACACTATTTGCACGTACAGCGGTAATTGTGCATCGCGCGGGAGACCACGCTTATGATCTTTACGTTGGACGATCCTATGCAAATTATTTGGCGTCGTGGATGACGAGCCTTAAGTTAGGATAGATTTATCGGTATCAGTTAAGGCGCGACCGTCTCCGGTTTGCTGGCACCAAGCCAGGTTTTAAAGCGTGTTTCTAATTCGGGCCCCTGTTCGCCCCAAAAATTACTGTCAATAAGTAAAGCTTGTCCCTGCGTATTCTGCGGCTGTGATGTAGGCTCGGCCGGTATTATAGAAATCGATTTCCGAGTGGGCCCATATCCAAGTGTGTCCAAGAGTGCCCGCTGCCGCGTTGCCGTGGTAAAGAAACCAACAAGTTCATAAGCTTTTTTCTTGCGGGCTGTGTTTTTCGGAATAGCCCAGAATGCCATATTATATAAATGGCAGTTGGCTATGGATTTTAGAAGTTTTCCTTGTGGATTCTTTATTAATTGGCTTCGGTTGAGAGGACCCACAGCCATTGTGGCGTCGCCGCTGGATAAGGATTGCAAAGAAGCCTCGGGGCTTGCGGCCCATTGAATCTGATTTTTAATTTCAGTCAGTTTTTTAAAGGCGCGATCGACACCGTCACTCGTTTTGAGAAGGCCGTAAATTTCCCGTGGAGGTACTCCATCGGCAAGCAAGGCAACTTCTAATGTGTATCGTGCTGTTGCCGGCAAAGTACGCTTCCCAGGAAAACGTTTGATATCCCAAAAAGCGGCCCAGTTTTCTGGTGCGCGGCCTTTAAACCTGTCTGGGTCATAAACCAAATTTATAGAAGATACGAATGCTCCAAGACCGCAGCGATGGGACGCTGCACCGATAAACTGTTCCTTTGTCCGAAAAGCGAGTAAATCGAAGCGGTCTAAAACACCATTTTGGCAGGCTTGCTCGAGTTCCGCTCCTTCAATCAGGACTAAGTCCCAATCAGAAGACTGTCCATTTACCGCTCGCCGTAAAACGAGATCTTCGATTCGGCCCGACCAGGGAACAGAGGCGATGCTTGTCTTCGCAGCTTTTCCATAAGGCGTTAACAAAGCTTGGGTAAAAACACTCGAATCGAGAAATTCCGGTACGCCCACGGTCAAAGGCGCCGCAAAACAGGCGTTAATTGTCCCTAGGCCCATAATTAGGCTGGCTGTGACATAAAAGCAGCGGAGAACTGGGGAAAAGCCCGGCATCATTCTTTCCAATAGATTTCTTAAGCCTCTCAAGATCATAAAAAATACGGCTCAAATGAGGCGAGGTGCGATTAAACGCCTATTTGGGGGACGGAACACCGTCCCCCCTGTCTGTCAACTGTAAAAGCAGGTTGCGCTGAGGGAAAGCCCTGAGTAGCTTCCCCTGGGTTTGGAAGTAGGGGCATGGGTTAGCCATCTAAGCATATTACCGAGGGGGTAATTTATATGGCTGCTGAAAACTGCGCTCCATCAATGACTGGGAATACGGAAGGCCGCTTCTGTTCTAAGTGGCTGCTTAGAGTCTAAGAGTTAACAACAACGTTTTCTCTAGGAGGAAGGGTTTCCGTGTCAAAAGGAAGCGAGCGGGTGAGCCGAGTTATTGCCTTCATTCAGCATCTTTATCCAGAGCGAGAGATTTTCCTCCGTTCCCGGGGCCGTGTCCGCTATCTAACCCTGCCACGCTCGGTGCAAATAACCTTAACAGGAATTATGGCGGCGTTGGTTGGTTGGTTGGGCGTTGCGACAGTGCTCTATGTTTCCAACAATGGAATGATTGAAGTCAAAGAAGCCGAAATTGATACGCAGCAGTTAACCTTGGAACGTATCGTACGCGACGTTGCTGCGCGACAAGCTCAAGTGGCAGAACTAACGGCAAAGCTTAAAGAAAACCAAGCTCAACTTCTAGCCTCCTTGAATCAGCAGCGTAATGGATCTGGTAATGCAGCCTCATCACAGGCAACAGAAGTTGCGCTGGCGCAAATCGATCGTGATCTCGTTAGCATGGAAGAGGCGGGAAGCGGTCTAGAGCAGATGGTTGCACAAGCTCAAGACCGATTAAATGAAGATTTAAGCGGCAAAGGTCGGATTGCTAGTGCTCGTCGTGAATTGTGGAACCGTCTTCAAGAGGCACAAACCCAACTCAAAGATGAATCAGGTCGAAGCGAAAGTCTTAAAAATGACTTGTATGCGTTAAGCGTCCGGATGGGGGTCGTGTCAGAAGATAAGGGGCGTGTTGTCGCCGAAAAAGAATGGTATCGCCAACGGATGCAGGGTTTAGAACATGAGCTTTCCGAGGTAAGGGATACGCAAGGTTCGGTCTTGTCGCGGCTATCCGAAAAAGCGGCCCAGCAAATCGAGGAAGCAGAAGAATTATTAGCCCTGACAGGGCTGGATATTGATGAGTTGCTATCCCGTCAGGGCGTTCTTCCCATAGGGCAAGGGGGCCCCTTTATCGCTGCGACAGCTGTTCCCGGCTCTACAGTTGATCAATTTAGTGCAACTGTGGCGGCCTTAGATTTGCATATGGATAGATGGGAAGGCCTTCAGCAAATGCTGAAAGCGATGCCGCTGTCGCCGCCGATTGATAATTCGTATATTACGAGTGGTTTTGGTCAGCGGCTGGATCCCTTTACCAAAAAGCTGGCTCGGCATGATGGTGTGGATTTTCCCGGGCGGCCAAGAACACCGGTATTCGCGCCTGCCCCCGGAGAAATCGTTTTCACTGGTCGCCGGGGCGCATACGGAAAGATGATAGAGGTTGACCATGGCTATGGGGTTCACACGCGCTATGCGCATCTTGGGACGATCTTGGTGAAAGTCGGCGATAAAATACGCTACCGGGATGAAATCGGCCTTATGGGCAATACAGGCCGCAGCACAGGGGCCCACCTACATTGGGAGATCCTGGTTAATGGAAGGGCTATTGACCCAATTCGTTTTCTTAATGCGGGGCGTTATCTAGCGAAATCGCGGCCTGAAGCCATGGAGGCACATGTCCCCTTGCCTCGTCCGCGACCGGAAACACTCCCCATGATTGATGGTTAAGTCAGGTTTTCTGCGCTTTCCATTATGGAATTTGCCTTATGGCGACAAGAATGGAAGAATAAGAAGCTAAAAATGTAAATATTCCGGAAGCTGGGCTAAGCCAGTTTCTGGGCGCTACAGGGAAAGACGATAATGTTATTTTCACGTCCGAAGGCTTTTGTCGCAAAAGAGCCTGTAAAACCTGCTTTTGTTTCTTCAAGTGGTAAGGGTTCTGTTCCCCCCTCAATTTTAAGTCGAGATCTGCGTGTTACAGGCAACCTCAGTAGTGCCGGTGATATGCAGGTTGACGGTATTGTCGAAGGCGACGTTAAAAGCCGCACCCTAACGCTGGGAGAAACCGGCGTTGTCACTGGAATTGTCGAAGCAGAGCAAGCGCGTATTTGTGGAAGCATCAAGGGAAAATTGGTTGCGCGTTCGGTCGAACTTACGCGGACAGCCAAGGTCTTCGGTGATATCATCCATCAAACATTGTCGATTGAAGCAGGTGCGAAAGTCGAAGGAATGCTTTCGCGTATGGAGGAAGAAGCTAAAGCTATCGCACCTCCAGTAGCAGAGTTTCGAGTGCCTGATGCAACAGTGGTGGAAAAAGCCGATCAGGTCTCTGCGGACATCACAAGATTTCCCGCGGTTGGAGATCAACCATTAGCGGGAGAGGCAAATGGTGCTCGGGCGTATTTAAAAAATAATCCGACAGAGGCCGACTTGGACGATGTCCCAAATCCACTTAAAAACAAGATTAGAGGCGCTTTAAGTTAATTAGGCGTTTGCAGGATTTGAGCGAAAACATCCCCATCGACGTTGCCACCTGAGCAAATCACGAGGGCCGTTTTTCCTTTTAAATCTAGTTTTTTGCTTAAGGCCGCCGCCAAAGCGACGGCGCCGCCTGGCTCGACGACAAGCTTAAGATGAAAGAATGCCGCTTTGACAGCCTTTGCGACCTCAGCATCAGATACTGTGAGCCCGCTCTGAAGGGTTTCTTGGTTGACGGCAAAGGTTTGTTCACCAGGAAGAGGCGACAAAAGGGCATCACAGAAACTGTGGGCGCCTGATAACGCAGAGACCCGATGTCCCGCCGCAAGAGACTTTGCCGTATCATCAAAGCCTTCAGGTTCTACGCTATAAACCTTGGCATGTGGCGCTAGGGTGCGAACAGCGGTGCTAACGCCTGCCGTTAGTCCTCCGCCACCACAGGGGATAAGAACGGCATCAGGTATAGCTCCAAGAAGCTCCGCTTGCGTTATCGCCTCTAGCCCAACAGTTCCTTGTCCGGCCATAATGAGGGGATGCTCATAAGGAGGTACGATGGTTGCATGGCGCGATTTAGCAATCTCAGCGGCGATAACTTCACGATTTTCTTTCTGCCGATCATACAAAATGACTTCTGCGCCATAAGACTTTGTATTGGTGATTTTAGTTTGGGGCGCATCTTTCGGCATGACGATTGTGGCGCGCATCCCCAATATCTGAGCCGCCGCGGCAACTCCTTGAGCGTGGTTGCCAGAAGAATACGCAACAACACCAGATTCGCGAGATTTTGCTGAGAGGCGCGAGATCATATTATAGGCGCCACGAAACTTAAATGAGCCGGTTCGTTGCAAAGGCTCGGCTTTTATAAGCAGTTTACCGCCGATCAAACTGTCAAGCATAGGGTGGCTAAGAAGAGGAGTATAAATCGCCAGGTCTTTTAAGCGGCGAGCCGCAGATTTAATAGCGGCAAGATCGATAACAGGCTTCTTAGGCATATTCATGCTCCAAATAACAAAGCAACTTGCTGAGGAAGATCCCTACTCAGCAACAGCGGGGGATGCTTCAGAAGGGACAGTGGCAATCTCAGGCGCATCATCAGGAAGGGGAAGTGCACCATTACTTCCTCCCCGAGCTAAATCATAGCCGATAGCGATTTGCTGCTGATCCCCGGCAGTCGAAAGCCGATTACGATAAAAACTTAGGGTTTCTAGGACGCGCTGTACGTAATTACGGGTTTCAGAAAAAGTGATGGATTCGATCCAATCAATAGGGTCTGTTCCTTGCAAACGTGGATCGCCAAAGGTTTGAACCCAACGCTTCACACGATGACTCCCCGCATTATAAGCAGCGGCGGCCATAATGTATGAGCCTCCGTATTCATTGACGAGGTCGTTAATGTGGGCAGATCCCAAGCTAACGTTGTAATCCCCATCGCGGGTGAGGCGGGGTAGGTCAAAAGGCAATTTGTGATCTTTCGCCACTAATTTGGCAGTTGCCGGCATCAATTGCATAAGTCCTAAAGCCCCGGCACGACTAACCACATCAACGTCAAAAGCACTTTCTTGACGGATCAGGGCGTGAACCAATGCAGGGTCGGCATCGGTCGCAATTGGTTTTGTATTAACCGTAGGGTAGCTTTCGGAAAGAAGAACATAGCCGCCACGCTCGGCAAGCTTGGCCGCACGAATGGCCAAGTCGGGTCGGCTTAAATTTGCCGCAAGTTTAGCCAGAGCCGCAGATTCTTCAGGCTTATCAAACGTCCTAAGAAGGTGAGAAAAGAACACGCTGGATTGCTTGTCTGCGCCTAGCTCTAACAAAAGTGCCGTCGCCTTCACGACCGAACGGTTTGAAAAATTTGCCGGCATAGGAGGTTCTAAAGCAGCGGACGCGTTGACTTGAAGAGGCTTGCCAAGGCGCTGTGCGGCTAACTGCCCGTAAAATGTGGTTACATTCTTAGCGGCAATTTCATAATAATTAAGAGCTTCCGCTTTTTGTCCCACGGCCTCATAGGCGCGACCCTGCCAAAAGTTACCACGCGCTAAACTGATAGGCGCCGACACCCCTTTGCTGAGGGTACTGAAATGACGAAGAGCGTCTTGCGGTTTATTTAAGCGCCGGAGTGCCAGCCACCCCGCAAAGAATTCTGCATCGGCGAATTCTGTCCCTGACTTAAGTCCGTGAGGCGCCACCAAAGCATAGGCAGTTTCAGCGCGATTTTCTTCAAGGGCGCGTCGCGCCAAAATAATGCGCTCAACCCACCAGGCTTCAGGCCGTTGCATATTGCCGGAAAAGCCCAAAACAAGGGCTTCGGCTTCCGGATAGGCGTTTTTGCGGCGAAGCCAGCGGATGCGCTCATAAGTTAAACCAGGGTCAGCCTGCGCCTGAGCGTCGAGCTGGCTGGCTGCAATATAAGCATCAGGATCATTTGATTGAAACTTTAGCCGGGCTTCAGCAATCCTAATGGCGTTAGAGTCGGCTAATCCCCGCATTCGCTGAATACCTGCGGCCTCGCCTTCCCAGGCCAGTCGTTCCAAACGTCCGGCATGATCCTTAGCCGTCAAAAGCGCGCTGAATTTGGCCAGAAACTCTTTTTCATCATCGTCGGAGAAAGCGCGATTGACCCAAGCCTCGCTGGCGATATTGCGGGCCGCATCACTTTGCCCATCGGCTTGGAGCATTTCAGCCCATCTCAAGGCACCGTGTGCTGTTGTTGGCGGATTAACTCCAAACCAAGTCCGCATGGCCTCATCATAAGGCTGTAAAGATTGCTCTGCCGCCCGAATAAGACGTTCTTTGGATGGCCAGTCAGGATGTGCCGTTGCATAGGCTATGATTTCTGAAAAGTTACGGCTGCTGGGGCCATTGATAATTTCCATCCACGCGATTATGTCGCGAAAGGGTTCAGGCGCGCGCCCATCCGCAGCTAAGCGGTAAGCCTCATCCCATCGGCCATTCTCTGCTGCGGTAAGCGATTGGCGGAGTTTTTCAACTTGCTGTGGACTTAAGGTCGGCGCCGCAACTTTGGGGGCTGCTTTTGGCGCAATGGGCATCTTCGCTTTAAAGGCGGGTTTAATGGACGTTGTTTTTTTCTTTGAAGAGGTTTGGTCAACCGATTTGGTCGCCGGCTTAGAGACCGCCTTTGTAACGGCAGATTTAGGAGGATTCTTGCTGGACTTGATAGGAGATGTCTCTGCGGATAAGGGCAGTGACATAAAAGCTATTCCAAGAGTAATAACGATGACTTTGATCGCCTTAGACCCTGTCCGCACCGGTGACCTCGTACATGATGTTGCAAGAACGGCCAGGAAGGCTCCGACCTAAGGGTTTGATTGTACGGGAATCTGGGCTTTTCTACAAGATTGACCTAAGATAGCCACTTTGCTTGCTGCGAATCTAGAGCAGGGCTATGGTCATTGAGCCATCATGTCAGGGAGTTACTTATGTTTAGCGGTTCGCTCGTTGCCCTTATCACACCGTTTTGCAACGGAGAAGTCGACGAGTCAGCTTTTCGTAAATTGGTCGATTGGCAAATCTCCGAGGGCACAAATGGTCTAGTTCCGTGCGGCACTACGGGTGAATCACCCACCCTTAGTCACGAAGAACATAAACTGGTCGTTGAAATTTGCGTTGACGCTGCAAAAGGGCGGGTTCCCGTTATCGCGGGAACAGGATCAAACTCTACATCTGAAGCAATCGATTTGACACTGCATGCACAGGAAGCAGGAGCCGATGCAGCTTTGATTGTGACGCCTTACTATAACAAGCCAACGCAAGAAGGGATGTATCAACATTATAAAGCAATTCATGATGCGACTAATTTGCCCCTTATAATTTACAATATTCCGCCGCGAAGCGTCGTTGATATGTCGATCGATACGATGGATCGGCTGGCTAAGTTGCCGCGTATTGTTGGAGTCAAAGATGCGACCGGCGATTTGGTGCGCCCCTTAAAAACCCGTATCGCTATCGGGGAAAAATTTTGCCAATTGTCCGGGGAAGACGGAACCGCCTTAGCCTTTAATGCGCAAGGTGGCACGGGATGCATTTCTGTGACGGCGAATATCGCGCCGCGTTTATGCGCAGACATGCAGGCGGCATGGCGAAAAGGAGACATGGCTAAGGCACAAGAGCTGAATATTCGCCTAATGCCGGTGCATGATGCGTTGTTCTGCGAAACCAGCCCGGGACCTGTCAAATATGCGGCAAGCTTGCTGGGCTTATGTGGGGCCGAGGTTCGGTTGCCTTTGGCGGGAATTGCCGACATGAGTAAGCGCAAAGTTGAAGCAGCTTTACGTCAATCCGGCCTTATGAACTGAGGGATAGATGGCAACCAAGGCCCCCGGCGCTAAACAGCTTGTGGCGCAAAATAGGCGCGCCCGGCATGACTATTTCATTGAAGAGTCATTGGAAGCCGGCGCCATGCTTGTTGGCACAGAAGTAAAATCTTTGCGCCTGGGGCGTGCCAGCATTGTTGAATCGTATGCCGGCGAAAAAGATGGCGATATTTATTTATTTAATGCAAATATACCCGAGTATCCGGCGGCATCGCAATTCAACCATGAGCCGAAGCGCCCGCGCAAATTATTGATGCATCGGCGTGAAAGGGCGCGTTTGTTAAATGCTATCCGACGGGATGGCATGACCTTGGTCCCGCTGAATCTTTATTTCAATGCGCGAGGAATCGCGAAGGTAGAACTGGGTTTGGCGCGCGGTAAGAAGAATATCGACAAGCGTCAGGCAATTAAAGCGGCGGATTGGAAACGCCAAAAAGCACGATTGCTTCGCCACTGAAGACAATCAAATTTTAATCCGCGCAACGAGTTCACCAACGACTGTGCGGAACATCTCCGTCGTTAGTCGGCCCGTATTCGTATTGTACCGCGAACAATGATAGCTATCTGCCAGGATTAAAGGGCCTTTGGGGCCGAGAGTTTCATGCAATTTTCCATGAGCGAAAGGAAACTGCGATAACTTCAGATCAAGGGTTCGCAAAAGACTTTCATGGGCAATCCGCCCGAGCAGCAAGATGCCTTTCAAATTAGGCATAGCGGCAATTTCGGAAATGAGAAAATTACGGCAATTCTTGATCTCAACCGGGAGAGGTTTGTTTGCCGGCGGCACACAACGGACGGAGTTGGAAACGCGGCAATTTATCAGCGTGAACCCGTCATCGGCACGTCGATCATAAGTTCCCTCAGCGAGCCCAGAGTCAAAGAGCGTTTCATAAAGAAGCTCTCCGGCATAGTCGCCCGTAAATGGGCGGCCTGTTCTATTGGCGCCATTTAGTCCGGGGGCAAGTCCGATGATCAAAAGAGGCGCATCTAACTGGCCAAAAGCTGGGACTGGGGCGTTATGCCAATCAGGCTTGGTATGCCGATTTTCCTCACGAAAAGCCACTAAACGCGGGCAGAGGGAGCAGTCCCGCGATGGCGGAGTAAAGGCGATCATCGCGGGAGTCCTGTCTAAGCCTATAAATTGCCCATGGCCTCATCATCTTCGTAGTCTTCATCTGAAGGCATGTCCCCAGGTCCGACGTCCCCTTTATCTTTGTTCTGAATGGGGCGACGGATATGCGGCTCTAAATCGGAAAGATCGATAAAAAGATCGGCTTGGCGCCTCAGTTCATCTGCGACCATGGGAGGATTCGTTCGCACAGTACTTACGACAGAAACCCTTACGCCTTTGCGCTGGATGGCCTCTACCAAGCGACGGAAGTCGCCATCCCCGGAAAAAAGAACGACATGATCGACATGCGATGCCATTTCCATCATGTCGATAGCAAGTTCAATATCCATATTTCCTTTAATTTTGCGACGACCGGCGGCATCAGTAAATTCCTTGGCCGGCTTCGTCACCATGGTGTAGCCGTTATAGTCCAGCCAATCGACCAGAGGTCTTAGAGGAGAATATTCCTGATCTTCCATTAGGGCCGTATAGTAAAAAGCGCGCATAAGGAGGCCGCGCTCGGAAAATAATTTAAGTAAGGCTCGATAATCTATATCAAAGCCAAGGCCTCGAGCGGCACCGTAAAGGTTGGCACCATCGATAAATAGGGCAAGTTTTTCTTGAGGATAGAAACGGGACACTTTGGAAATCCTGTTATTTTCTAAAGGGTTATACGTAAAATCGCTATTATGTAGCGATAGGCGAAAGAAAGAGTAGACCTTTGGTGGCCAAGAACAAGGCCCAAGGGTCTAGATATCTATTACTCTCACGGCTTTAAGAAACTGGCAATCCGCTTGTGCTATGCAGCAAGCCCTTCTATATTCATATAAATCCAGATGTATTAGCATAGGAGCCGAAGGCCGATGGCCCGCGTTACTGTTGAAGATTGCATTGAGCGAATTCCCAATCGATTTGACCTCGTCATGCTTGCTGCGCAACGCGCGCGTGACATTTCGGCAGGTGCTGCCCTTTCTGTTGAGCGTGACAACGACAAAAACCCTGTCGTTTCTTTGCGTGAGATCGCTGCCTCAACTTTAAATCATGAAGATTTAAAGGAAAGCTTGATTAAGGGCTTGCAGAAACACGTGGAGGCCGACGAGCCGGAAGAGGACACCCTTGATGTCCTGCCTCGCCCGGAATTTGGCGCCGACGGCGTCCAGCTTAACGCCGAAAGTATGGAAGGATTCCAAACTGTCGACGAAGACAGTGAAGACGGGTTTCCGGGCGCTGATTTTTCCGAAGACGGTGAGGACGAGGCTTCTCCAGAGGAGAGCTAGGATGAAAGGTCGCGGTTGCCGACAATTCGGTGACAAGCGGCCTGACGCTTATCCTTATGGCTCGTTCAGAGGCTCCGCTCATTCTATAGTTCAGATCAAAGGTTGCTGTCATGATGCGGCAGTATGACCTTATCGAGCGTGTTAAATCTTACGATGCCTCGGCTAATGAGGATGCAATAAACCGAGCTTATGTATTTTCTATGAAGGCTCATGGCACCCAGAAGCGGGCCTCGGGCGATCCTTATTTTTCTCATCCCGTTGAAGTCGCAGGTATCCTGACCGAACTAAAATTGGATTCTTCCTCCATCGTTACGGGCCTTTTGCACGATACCGTCGAAGATACCTTAGCGACGCTGGATGATATTGAAAAACATTTCGGCACAGAAGTCCGGCGCTTGGTAGATGGCGTCACCAAGCTTTCTCGCCTCGAACTGCAATCAGAACGCACTCAGCAAGCGGAAAATTTTCGTAAGCTTTTGCTGGCAATGTCGGACGATATCCGTGTTCTGTTCGTTAAGTTGGCGGATCGTCTTCATAATATGCGAACTTTACATTTCATTCAAAACCCGGATAAGCGCCGCCGTATCGCAACCGAGACACTGGAAATATATACACCCCTGGCGGAGCGTATCGGCATAAACCGCTGGAAAGACGAGTTGGAAGATTTGGCCTTTGCCGAATTGAACGGTGAAGCCAGGGATTCCATCCTCAAACGGTTGGCGTATTTGCGCGAACAAGATGGCGATATCGTCAATAGGGTTGGTCGAGAGCTTGAAAATGTTTTGAACGCCTCTGGAATTTCTGCGTCGGTCTCGGGCCGGGAAAAAAGACCCTATTCAATTTGGCGCAAGATGCAGCGCAAGAATGTGGAATTCGAGCAGCTTGCCGATATTGTCGCCTTTCGCGCCACAGTAGATTCTATTGACCAATGCTATCATGCGCTTGGTGTCATCCATAGCCGATACCGTCTTGTTCCCGGGCGTTTCAAAGATTACATCTCCACGCCAAAGCCCAACGGATACCGTTCAATTCATACGACGGTGATTGGTCCCGAAAAAATGCGGGTTGAGATTCAAATCCGCACCAGCGAAATGCATGAAATTGCCGAGATGGGTTTGGCGGCTCATTGGAAGTATAAACATGACGACAAGACGAACACCGACGGCAAGCAGTACCGTTGGCTTCGTGAGTTATTGGACATTTTGGAGCATGCCTCTGGCCCTGAGGAATTTCTTGAGCATACCAAACTAGAAATGTTCCAGGATCAGGTCTTCTGTTTTACGCCCAAAGGCGAGGTTATCGCCCTTCCTCAGAGCGCAACACCTGTAGACTTTGCCTATGCGGTTCATTCGCAAATTGGCGATCGATGTGTCGGCGCCAAAGTCAATGGGCGCATGATTCCTTTACGCAGCCAGCTCCATAATGGGGATCAAGTGGAAATCGTTACCTCAAAGGTGCAAACGCCCAGCCCTACATGGCTGAGTTTTGTCGCAACAGGTCGGGCCCGGGCACGCGTAAGGCGCTTTATGCGTCTAAAACAGCGCGAGCAGTTCATATCGCTGGGCCGAGAGATCATGGCAAAGGCATTTCGGAATGCCGGACACGACATAAATGAAAAAATACTTGATCTGGCTACCAAAGCATTCCGTCTCGGAAGTCATGAAGATTTGTATGTTGCTCTGGGTGAAGGGCAGCTAACGAGTCGAGAGGTTTTGCAAGCGGTCTACCCCGCACCGCAAGTTTTGGAAAGCGATAAAGTTATCCCAATTCGTCGCCCACGACGGCCATCCGACAAAACAAAAGATAAAGATTCAGCGATTGCCATACGTGGATTAATTTCGGGCATGGCGTTGCATTACGCAGGATGCTGCCATCCTTTACCGGGCGATCGAATTGTCGGAATCGTCACCACAGGGAAGGGGGTAACTATTCATACTATAGACTGTGATACGCTCGAACGGTTCAGTGATCAGCCCGAGCGGTGGCTGGACGTCTCTTGGAGTGATGAAGGTGGAGAAGAGTCTTTTGTCGGAAGACTTTATATTACGATTGCGAATGAGCCGGGAACTTTGGGGTCGCTTTCGACCCTTATTGCTAAGGGCGGAGGAAATATAAATAATCTGCGTATTGTTAACCGCTCGACCGATTTTTTTGAAATGATTGTTGATGTCAATGTTAGCAATTTAAAACACTTAACCAACGTTGTTGCAGCTTTAAGAGCTCATCCTGTCATCGCATCAGTTGAGCGCGCCCGAGGATGATATTGGGAGTTGGCACAGATCTTTGTGATATTCGGCGGATCGATGCGACTCTACAGCGCTTCGGCAATCGTTTTATCGGCCGTATCTTTACCCCAGAAGAGCAGGCTCGCGCCGAACGGCGTCCTGCAACACGGTCCTATCGCTATGCTCAGGCTTTTGCGGCAAAAGAAGCCTGTGCTAAAGCTCTCGGGACGGGGCTCCGGCTTGGGGTATTTTGGCGCGACATGCAAGTTGTCCATTTATCTTCCGGTAAGCCGACCCTGCAGCTAGCAGGCGGAGCCTTGTTGCGGCTGAAATCCTTGGTGCCGTGGCGGCATCAACCGGTCATAAATGTTTCTTTAACGGATGAGTTTCCTTTGGCTCATGCTATCGTTATTCTCTCGGCCGTTAGCGATGTACATGCTGTTTAGGGGTCATATTAGATGAGACGTAAAAAATCGGGTGGTATTGGTGAGCTTATTTGGACAGTGGTTTGGGCTGTTGTCATTGCGCTCGTCATTAGAACATTTGCTTTTGAGCCCTTTCATATTCCTTCCGGTTCCATGATTCCTACCTTGCTGGTAGGCGATTATCTTTTTGTTTCTAAATATTCGTACGGTTATTCACGGTACTCTTTCCCCTTTGGTCTTCCCGTTGTTCCAGGGCGTGTTTTGTTCCGCGAACCGAGCCGAGGCGATGTAGTTGTTTTTAAGCTGCCAACCGATAATAAGACAGACTATGTCAAGCGCCTTATTGGGTTGCCCGGGGATCGCATCCAAGTTCGGAAGGGTATTTTGCATATTAACAATGCCCCCGTTATTCGAGAAAAGATCGATGACTATGTCATCGACGATGGTTTCGGTCAGATGGTTACGGCAACTCGTTACAATGAGACTCTTCCTGGTGGTCGCAAGCATATGATTTTGGAGGTTACCGACGAAGGTATCCTCGACGATACGCAAGTTTATGTCGTTCCCGAAGGGCATTACCTTGCCATGGGGGATAACCGAGATCGGAGCCAAGATAGCCGCGTCCTTTCAGCCGTAGGTTTTGTACCGCGTGAGAACTTGGTGGGTCGTGCAGAATTTTTGGTTTTCTCTGTCGAAACCGGGACTCATCTTTGGGAATTTTGGACTTGGCCGTGGACTCTTCGCTTCGATCGTCTATTTAAAAAGATTGAGTAGTAGGCATGCGCCGTGCTGTTAAATCGTCCGCACCTACAACAAAGTTTCAAGAAGCGCTCGGCCATAAGTTTGCGGACCCGGCGCTTCTGCGCGAAGCATTAACCCACGCATCGGCAAACATGCCTTTTCGCGGCCAAGGGGGAATCCCCTTAGTTTCCGCAAATTATGAGCGTTTAGAGTTCCTCGGCGATCGTGTTTTAGGCCTGGTGGTTGCCGATATATTGCTGGAGCGTTACCCCCGTGAAGCGGAAGGCGCCCTGGCCAAGCGTCACGCCATGTTGGTGAGTCGCGAAACTTTATCACAAATTGCGAGGGAGATTGACCTTGGGTCAAATCTTGTTTTTGCCAAAAATGATCGGAACGATGAAAAGAATCAAAGTGTTCTTGCTGATGCCCTGGAGGCGGTGATTGCCGCTCTCTATCGGGATGGAGGACTTGCATGCGCAGTATCTTTTATCGAAAGGCATTGGCGCCATAGAATGTCTTCTGAATCAACGCCTCCCCAAGACGCAAAGAGTAGTTTGCAAGAGTGGGCAATGAGTAAGGCTTTGCCATTGCCAAACTATATTGAGATATCTCGCGAAGGGCCTTCCCATGAACCTATATTTACCGTTGCTGTAAGGGTAACGGGCTATCCCGAGGCAAAGGCCCAAGGCTCAAGTAAGCGAATTGCCGAACAAAAGGCGGCAGCGGCTTTGTTCAAGATCATTGAGGTTGATGGTGGCTGATCAAGAGCGCCGCTGTGGGTATGCTGCCATAATTGGCGCGCCTAACGCAGGTAAGTCCACGCTTGTGAATGCTTTGGTCGGGGCTAAAGTTTCGATTGTGACACCAAAAGTTCAAACGACAAGGATGCGCATTCTAGGCATTGTGCTCAAAGAGTCCGCCCAGCTTGTTTTATTGGATACGCCTGGAATTTTTGCGCCGAAGCGCCGCTTAGACAGAGCTATGGTTGATGCGGCGTGGCAGGGCGCAGGGGACGCCGACGTTGTCGTATTTTTGCATGATGCCAGCAAGCGGAGCTTGGATGAAGATAGCCGATCCATTGCACAGGCACTGATCTCCCTCAAGAAGCCGATCTTTTTGGTTTTAAATAAAATAGATCGCGCCAAACGTGAGGTCCTTTTGGAGCGCGCCGCAGCTCTTAATGAGATTTTTTCATTTGATCGTACTTTCATGATATCGGCTTTAACCGGGAGTGGGGTGCCGGATCTCCTTAGCGAGCTTTTTCAAAAACTCCCTAAAGGTCCATGGTTGTATGAAGAAGATCAGTTGACGGATATGCCGTTAAGGCTTTGGGCGGCAGAATTAACGCGCGAGCAATTATTTTTAAAATTGCATGAAGAGCTCCCCTATTCGCTAACGGTGGAAACGGAGAAATGGGAAGATTTTAAGGATGGCAGCGTTAAAATTTCTCAAGTCATTTATGTCGAACGGTCAAGTCAGAAAGCGATCGTTTTAGGTAAGGAAGGTGCGCAAATTAGGGCCAGCCGGATGCGCGCCCAAGCTGAAATCCAGAAGGCGTTAGATCGCCGCGTTCATTTGTTCATTACGGTAAAAGTTAGAGAAAATTGGCAAGATGATCCTGAGCGCTATCGCTCGTGGGGCTTGAACTTCGAGGGTTAGGGTAGATGGAATGGACCGAGGAGGGTATTATTCTGTCTGTCTTGCGGCGAGGTGAAAGTAGTGGGGTTGTAACCTTGCTGACACGCGAACGCGGCAAGCACGCCGGCCTCATTCGCAGTCTTGTCGATAAGTCGCGGCGGGGCGTCTATCAGCCCGGTAATTTGGTGCATGCAGAATGGCGGGCACGTCTTGAGGAGCATTTAGGATTTTATAAATGCGAAATGATTATTGCCTATTCAGCGCCGCTTCTCAATGACGGAGACCGTTTAGCAGGTTTATCTGCCGCTTGTGCTTTGGTTGACTCCGCCTTACCTGAGCGCGAAGCCCATCCCAAACTTTTCGGCCGGTTTCTTGATCTGCTGACGTATTTGAGCGGACCGGATTGGTCAGCTCATTACGTTGCTTTTGAGTTGGATCTTTTGTCTGATCTCGGCTTCGGCCTTGACTTGTCGCATTGTGCCGTTACAGGTGATAGCAGAAACCTTGTTTATGTTTCCCCCAAAACAGGACGGGCAGTTTCTTCTGAGGCGGGCGAGCCCTATAAAGAAAGGCTGTTGGAATTACCAGGCTTTTTAACCAACCGAGGGTTGGACTCGGCGGCAATTACACCCGAGGCTCTTAATCAAGGTCTCCGGTTGACGGAATTCTTTCTGGAGCGCCATGTATTCCATCCTCATGGCCGCAAAATACCTCAGGCGCGGAGTAGATTGGTTGAAAGATTGAGCAATAGATTGAGGACAAACGCTAAATCTTGACGTATACCTGCGGGCATAGCCAATATCTGGGGGTTTTGGAGGAAGAATGGCGCAGTCTAAGCCTATTGCAGAGATTCGGGATACGTCGCTGGCTGATGCCTTAAGCGAACGGTATTTGACTTATGCTCTGTCCACGATCACCAGCCGGTCGTTGCCGGATCTGCGGGATGGACTTAAGCCGGTGCATCGGCGGCTTCTCTATGCAATGCGGCAGCTTCGTCTTGATCCTGCGGGCGGGTTTAAGAAATGCGCCCGTGTCGTGGGTGACGTTATCGGTAAGTATCATCCTCACGGCGACCAAGCAGTATACGATGCCCTTGTGCGATTGGCGCAAGATTTTGCCGTACGTTACCCCCTTGTCGATGGGCAAGGGAATTTTGGTAACATTGACGGCGATAATCCAGCAGCCATGCGATATACGGAAGCGCGGCTTACGGAAGTTGCGCAATTATTGCTTCAAGGAATTGACGAGAACGCAGTTGATTTCCGAACCACCTATGACGGTGAGGAGGAAGAACCCCTGGTTCTTCCTGCAGCTTTTCCGAACCTACTGGCTAATGGTGCACAAGGAATTGCGGTGGGTATGGCCACCAGCATCCCGCCTCATAATGTAGCTGAGCTTTGTGACGCTTTACGTCATTTATTGAAACATCCTAATGCTTCGCCGGAAACTTTAATGGGATTTATCCCTGGTCCCGATTTCCCCACCGGGGGCGTATTAGTCGAGGATTCGGCGGCTGTTAAGGAAGCATATTCGACAGGCCGCGGCACCTTCCGGGTGCGGGCTAAATGGGTTTTGGAAAAATTGAAAGGTGGATCATGGCAGATTGTCGTGACCGAGATTCCATATCAAGTCCCAAAAGCTAAACTTATCGAAAAAATTGCCGAGCTTTTGCAGGCTCGCAAATTGACCATGCTGGGGGATATCCGTGATGAGTCGACAACGGAAGTTCGATTGGTTTTGGAACCTAAATCCCGAACTGTTGAACCCGACGTCCTGATGGAAAGCCTCTATCGTCAGACCGATCTTGAAAGCCGGTTTTCGTTGAACATGAATGTGCTGGTGGACGGAAAATCGCCGCGGGTCGTATCATTACGCGAGGTTTTAACGCATTTTATTACCCATCGCCGGGAAGTTTTAGAGCGAAGAACAACTCACCGCCTTGAGCGTATCGCCCGGCGCCTTGAGGTTCTCGAAGGCTACTTGGCGGTTTATTTAAATCTGGATGAAACCATTCGCATTATCCGCGATAAGGATGAACCTAAGCCAGTTTTGATGAAACGGTTTTCAATCAACGAAAATCAAGCGAACGCCATTCTTGATATGCGGCTTCGTTCACTTCGTAAGCTGGAAGAGATGGAAATTCGCTCCGAGCACAAGGCGTTAACTCAAGAGCGTAAAGAGCTAAAAGAGCTTTTGGCCAGCGAGGATAAAAAGAAACAAGCCCTTGCCGATCAATTTGCGGAAATAAAAAAGCAATTCGGTCCTACAACAGCACTGGGGCGTCGGCGTACGGAGATTGGTTCGGCACCTGCGGCGATAGCTGTTCCTGTTGAGGCCATGATCGAGCGGGAACCTATAACAGTTTTATACTCGAAAATGGGCTGGGTTCGTGCGGTTAAAGGCCATTTGGATTCTGCAGGAATTGCGGATGCAAAATATAAAGAGGGAGATTCCGGCCGTTTTGCCATTCCCATGCAGACCACCGATAAGCTGCTTATTTTTGCGAGCAATGGCCGTTTTTATACGATTGCAGGGGATAAACTTCCAGGTGGCCGGGGTCATGGCGAGCCGTTACGGCTGATGGTTGATCTTGGCAATGATGATGACGTCATCGCTCTTTTTGCCCAAAGACCCGACCAGCGCCTTCTCGTGGCGTCAAGTGACGGTCGTGGTTTTATTGTAAAGGAAGAAGATGTCGTTGCCCAAACACGCACCGGAAAACAGGTACTCAATTTAGGCGATAAGGCGCGTGCCGCAGCATGCGCGGCGATCCCGGGGCAGGCGACTCATACGGCAGTTATTGGTGACAATCGGAAATTGCTTGTTTTTCCTTTGTCCGACTTACCTGAAATGGCTCGGGGTCGAGGTGTTGTGATGCAGCGCTATCAATCGGGAGGTCTTTCCGATCTAAAGGCGTTTCGCTTGGCCGATGGGTTGTCTTGGCAAGCGGGGGAGCGTACAAGAACGGAAACAGATATGCGGCCTTGGATCGGCAAAAGAGCCGCTGCGGGCCGGCTGCCGCCAACAGGATTTCCCCGGACAAATAAATTTTCATAAGATTCCGGGTTTTCGGGAGGCCCCGTTTAGTCTAAAACCGCCATCTGCTGCCCCATTCAGGAGAAAAATTCATGGCTTATGCAACCTCGCCCACAACCTTCATTGCGTGGCTATGTCCTCCCGTTTCCAGAGTGCCTTCAGGGGTGCGTACTCTAGGCCTTGCCCTCCTTGGGTCAGCCCTTTTGACCTTAAGCGCTAAGGTTCAAATTCCCTTTTGGCCAGTTCCCATGACCATGCAGACCTATGCAGTCGCTGTTCTTGCTATGGCTTACGGGATGCGGCTCGGTGCCCTAACCGTCGCTCTTTATTTGACAGAAGGCGTGGTAGGGTTGCCGGTGTTCTCGGGTGGGGGTGGGTTGGCCTATGCTCTGGGTCCCACAGGGGGCTTTTTAGTCGGATTTATGGTGGCTGCTGTGGTTTTGGGGTGGCTGGCCGAGCGGGGATGGGATCGCAGCTTTGCAACCAGCCTTGCGGCCATGGTTATGGCTGAAATCCTCATATTCGCTTTGGGTTCCCTATGGTTGGCTCATATTTTGGCTGGCGCCAAAGGGCTCGTTTTTTCGCAAGCTTTCACTCTGGCGGTTACCTTAGGGGTAGTGCCTTTCCTTTATGGCGATCTTTTGAAGATACTTCTGGGAACGTTAACCTTGCCGATGATTTGGTATGCTCTGAACCGCTGGAAAGAGCAGTCATAAGCGAGAACTTCCTGATTGATCTTCCCGTAAGGCAAAGGGCATAGTCGCGGGGTTAGCCTAAGCAGGGTATGGCGTTAAGGGGGGAAAATGCCACTACTTGTCAGATACATTCGTCTTGTTGATTTCATCAATAGCCGAATCGGCATTGTGGCGGCCTGGTTAATCTTCTTGAGCGTTCTGATCTGTGCGTTGACGGCAATCCTGCGTTATACGATGGGCATAGGTTATGTCTGGATGCAGGAACTTTATGTTGCCTGTTTTGCGGTAAGTTTCACCCTGATTGCAGGCTATGCCTATATGAAGGATCAGCATGTTCGTGTTGATATCTTGTCGGGCAAGATGACGCGGCGCCAAAAGGCTTGGGTAGAAATTTGCGGCTTTATGATTTTTCTGTTGCCTTGGCTTGTTGTGATGGGCCTTTCAAGCTTGGATTTTGTCATTCCAGCCTGGCGTATTTATGAGCCATCCAGCCAGTCAGGCGGAATGGACGGCATTTTTCTTATCAAAACAGCTTTATTAGTTTGTGTTGTTCTGCTGGGGATCCAGGGGCTGGCAGCAGTTGCGCGGTCAATTTTAATCCTTAAGGGACGCGAAGAATTATTACCGCCTGTGCCGAATGATTAAAGGGGAATTATTATGGATCCTGTAGCCATAGGCGAGATCCTCAGTATTTTATTGTTCATCGGCGTTTGTACGACGCTTCTCTTGGGCTATCCCATTTCATTTTCTCTTGCCGGAACGGCCCTTATTTTTGCAGCCATCGGCTGGGCAACGGGAATTCTAGATTTTCACATTCTGAATGGCATGGCGGCTCGTTACTACGGCGTCATGATGAATGAGGTATTAGTCGCGGTTCCTCTTTTCATATTTATGGGCATGATTCTGGAGCGATCAGGCTTGGCCGAGCAATTGCTCACGACAATGGGTGAGCTATTCGGTAGCCTGCGTGGCGGCTTAGGTTATTCGGTCGTCTTAGTCGGTGCATTGTTGGCGGCATCGACCGGGGTGGTTGGTGCTACGGTCGTGACAATGGGACTCATCAGTTTGCCGGCGATGTTGCGCGCTGGTTATGACCCTAAGCTTGCAACCGGTGTGATCTGTGCCTCTTCCACCTTAGCTCAAATCATTCCCCCGTCTACGGTTCTTATCTTTGTCGCCAATATGCTGCAAAGCGTTAATCAAACGGCACAGAGCAAAATGGGGAATTTCGCCCCTGAGGCCGTCTCGGTGGGGGACTTGTTTGCAGGAGCCCTGATCCCAGGCCTTATTCTGACTGGCCTATATGTACTTTGGATCGCATACAAGGCTGTATTTGAACCGGAATCATGCCCGGCTCTCCCATCCGATCCCGCGACCCGAAAAGGGTTGTGGGGAAGAGTCGCCGTGGCTTTGCTGCCGGCGTTAGCCTTAATCCTTGCGGTTCTCGGAAGCATTCTTTTTGGTATCGCCACGCCAACTGAATCCGCTTCACTCGGCGCATTAGGTGCAATGGCTCTTGCGGCGGCACGAGGCCGTTTAAACTATGCGATGATTAAGCAAGCGACGGTGAACACAGCGGTAACCACCTGCATGATTTTTGTTATTTTGTTCGGCGCATCGGTTTTCAGCCTAGTCTTCAGGGGTTTTGGTGGGGAAGCCTTGGTTGAAGATGCGCTGCGGAATATGCCAGGGGGCGCTTTTGGTGCCATGGCGATTGTTATGTTTATCATGTTTATTTTGGGATTCTTCCTGGATACCTTTGAAATTATCTTCATTATGCTGCCGATTTGCGGTGTGCCGCTACTGACTATGGGTCTGGACCCTATCTGGTTGGGCGTCATGATCGGGGTTAATTTGCAAACCAGCTTTTTAACGCCGCCATTTGGCTTTACACTGTTCTATATGCGAGGGGTTGCGCCTAAGTCGGTAACAACAAGTCAAATTTGGATTGGCTCTATTTCTTGGACCTTCTTGCAGGTTTTTGGCTTGGCACTGGTTTGGTATTTCACACCACTGGCGACATGGTTGCCGCATAAGATTTTCCGCGAGGAACAAGCCCAAATTCAAAAGGATGGGGGCGGTGCGGGTAAATCCAATTTTATGGACGTAGATGATCCAGACAATCAGGAAGGGGCCAAAAAATAATGCTAGCCTTGGAAGGTTCTGGTGGTTTTGTTCTGTTGCTGCTTTATATCCTCAGCGGAATTTTTCTTATCAGAGTTTTTCGCGCCAAGAGACTGCCTAGCTGGCTTGAGCGTAGCGAGCTCAACAGAGAGTATTTATTGCTCACGCATATGGCTCTTTTGATTGTGGCAGTTTCCTTGATCGTTGATGCGTGGTTTTAGCCTAAAGGATTGCCAATAAAAACCCGCCACGGGTACCGTGGCGGGTTTTTATTTGTTAATCGACAGAGGATTTAGTCGATATACTTGTAAGCCAAGGCCCGTGCATTGACATAAGCTTGATCTAAGAAGCGTGTTTGAGGAATTAAAAGCTTCCGCGCAGCCAGGTAAGATTCGAAGATTTTTTTGCCAATGGCATCAGCTTTATCACGCTCTTCTGCCATAACTTCGCCTGAGGCGTTACCAAACGCGATCAAGACGTCATTGGGCGGGCGGATAGCATTAACACCATGTTTTGCCGTTAAGGTTTCAAGGGCAGGGCCATTTCGCATATTGTATTCGGCCAACATGTCATCATGCGAAGCTTGTGATGCCACTTTAATGATTTCTTTCAAATCATTTGGTAGGGCATCGTACTTCGCCTTGTTAACCATGGACTCAAGCACTGAACCAGGCTCATGGAAACCAGGGCTGTAGTAATATTTGGCGACTTGATAGAAGCCAAAGGTAAGGTCGTTGTATGGTCCGATCCACTCTGCCGCGTCGACGGTACCAGATTGCAGGGCTTGGAAAATCTCGCCACCAGGAAGAGTGACGACGGTTCCGCCCATTTTTTTAAGAACCTCGCCGCCCAATCCAGGCATGCGTTTCTTAAGGCCTTTGTAGTCAGCAGGACTTTTAATTTCTTTACGGTACCAGCCAAGAGCCTGGCAGCCAGTGTTTCCCGCTTGGAAGGGTTTGATGCCGAATTGTGCGTAAAGCTCGTCCCAAACCTCTTGGCCACCACCATAATTAACCCAGGCGGTCATTTCTGGTGCCGTTAAGCCAAAGGGAACGGAGGTGAAGAAAGCGGTGCTGCGATGCTTGCCGAGATGATAATAGGAAGCATCATGCGCCATTTCGGCGGTTCCGTTTGATACGGCAGCAAAGCACTCGAGCGCGGGGACAAGTTCACCAGCCGCATAAACTTTAACTGTTAGGCGTCCGTCGCTTAATTTCCCAATGCGTTCGGCCAAGCGCTCCGCACCCGTACCTACGCCGGGTAATCCCTTGGGCCATGAAGTGACCATCCGCCATTCCATTTTACCCTGCGATAGGGCAGGCTTTGGGAAGCTGCTGGCGGCGGCTGAAGCTACGGCGGCTCCGGCAGCTAAAGTTGAACCTTTTAGAAACTGACGGCGCTTGATTTCACTATGACGTTTCATCCGATTCTCCATATATGGCGCCTCCATTCGTCCCCCAAGGAAGAGCCCTATCCGCGAAACCGGCAGCTTCATTGAGCCGCTCGGGACTCAGGTACTATAATAATCTCTGAGTTTTAGGCAACAGCGCCTGCGAGAAGGGGCTGCCAGCGGCCATGACTAAAATGTTCTAGGGGGTGGAATCTGGCCTTATAGGACATTTTGGGGCTGCCATTGACCCAATATCCTAGATAAATGTAGGCGGCTTGCTGGTCCTGAGCTTCTTTTATTGCCCAAAGAATCATATAAGTACCGAGGCTTTGTGAGGAATCGCTCGGATCAAAAAAACTATAAACAGCGGAAAACCCATCTTTTAATATATCCAAAAGGCAAACCGCTTTTAAAGCGCCCGCGAGATCACGGAATTCCGCAACCCCCGTATTAACGGGGCTGCCTTCAATCATAAGGCGAAAGTCATCGAAATTCATTCGCGCCATTTCCCCATCGCTGTGGCGCGCGCCTTGATATTTTTTGAATAAATCAAATTGCTCTTGGGTCGCTATTGCGGGAATTAAACGGGCCTGAAGATGGTTATTACGTGTGAAGGTTCGGCGCTGAGTACGTGAGGGTATAAACTGAGCAACGGAAATTCGCACAGGAATGCAAGCTACACATTCAAGACATGCTGGTCGATAAATTAAGTGGTGGCTACGCCGAAAGCCGGCTGTTGTTAGAAAGCCATGCATCGTCTCTGCATTGGGACCCGTTAAATCAGCTAAAATATGCCGCTCTGTGCGATTAGGCAGATAAGGGCAGGGCGTACCAGCGGTACGATAAAAAATCTGCGCCTGCTTCCCCAAAGGAATGGATGCAGTATGGGATTTCAGTTTTGCTGCATGGTCAGTCGATGTGCTCATCGATCTAGCTCGTTAATCTGCCCCATATAGGCTATCGTTGACGAATTTTTCCTAAAGGTAAAACGATAATATTGGCTAGTATATCGTGAACAGTACGTCTTTGGGCATGCAAAAGTGGCCAAAGCAGGATAACACCGCCTGTTCCTGCCGCTGTGGTGTAAAAAAGGATCGTGGTTATAAGAGCTTGCAGGACAGTGGGTCGTTGGCCAGTTGCATAATCACGAACACTTAGGCCCATTAAACGCATCCCTGGTGTGGCAGTTCTTGGGCCGCTTATGGTCAAGGTATGATAGGCTAACGGAATAATAGCTAAAAAAGATACCAACAGAGGCGTTAGAATGAAAAAGGATAAGACGCTAAAAATCGCCACGCCGATTTTGGCCGCAATGACAATCCAAAAAATAAGAAAAATATCGATGAGATAGGCAAAAACGCGTCGAGTTAGTAGCCCTTCATAAAGGTCAGGCCTCTGAAAAGGGTCAAGCTGGATTTTTCCCCAGGGCGTTCCTGTATTGGTTGGAAATTGCGTCATTTAAGAAGCTTCGCTTTGTGTGGCACGTAGCACTGTAGTGGGAAATCCGGCTTCTTTAAGGCGTAAGACGATTTCTTGAATATGTTCACGATTTTTTGTCTCTACGACACAGTCAAGTTCCGCGGATCTGACAGGCACATCATAAAACATTCGTTGATGAATGACCTCAACAATGTTCCCGCCCGTATCGCCAATGACCTTCGCCACCTTTGAAAGAGTTCCGGGGCGGTCGGATATTTCCACTCTGAGGGAAGCCATCCGTCCTTCCCGGACCATTCCACGTAAAAGGACTGAAGCAAGAATGCGGGAGTCAATGTTTCCGCCGCAAATAATCATCGCAACTTTTTTTCCGGAAAATCGTTCACGGTTCGCCAAAGCTCCTGCCAAAGATGCAGCGCCAGCTCCTTCGGCCACCACATGACAGCGCTCGGCGAGGAGTTGGACGGCTCGCTCTATGAGAAGATCATCGACCAAAAAAATGTCATTGACTAATCGGGAAACGATTTCTTTAGGAATAACGCCTGCAGCCTTTAGCGCTATACCCTCGGCAAGGGTAGGGCCACCGAAAACCGGAGTTCCTCCTTTTATGGCGCAGTACATAGAGGGGTAAAGTGTTGATTCGATGCCAATGACTTCAATCTTGGGTCTTAGAGCTTTCACCGCCGTAGCTATGCCAGCGATGATTCCGCCTCCACCGATGGGAACGATAACCGCATCTAACTCGGGGCAATCTGCGAGTAACTCCAAACCGATAGTGCCTTGGCCGGCAATGATATGTTCATCGTCAAAAGGATGAACAAAAGTTAAGCCATTCTTTTGGGCGAGATCGCGTGCATGACTACCGGCAGCATCAACGCTGTCGCCCTCCAGAATTACTTGAGCGCCGTAACGTGTGGTTGCTTCAATTTTGCCAAAAGGTGTTCCCTGAGGCATCACGATGGTGGCTGGTATGCTTAGTTTCTGCGCGTGATACGCAACGCCCTGGGCATGATTTCCGGCGGACATGGCGATGACTCCAGCTTTTGCTTCTTCGGCAGAAAGGCTTTTTAATTTTACCAGCGCGCCGCGTTGTTTAAAGGAGCCGATGTTTTGCAGATTTTCCAGCTTCAAAAAAGCGTCAAACCCTAAAAGGTCGCGAAGGTGATGCATAGGTACGAGAGGCGTACGGACGACAGAGCCCTCAATAAGCAGGGCTGCTTTTTGAATATCTTCGAGAGTTACAGTCATTGCCGGGCCCCTGGGGTAAGAGTGAGTACTGAAAGATTGCGGCCGCGGGGGCCTTCAAGTTTGTCTGGCAATGTTATCATGATGCCGCTTCGCCACGAATCTACCATATCGGTGTAATGAGCAGAAAAAAGATTTCCTGATTGCCCTGTAGCAATAATGAAGCCGGACCGGTTAAGGTCGCTTAAATCGTATACAGCCCTAAATCCAGCCCCGTGGCTGTGGGGCCATTGCTCGGCTAAAACCTCAGGATCGCAGCAAAGGGCGGGGTTTGTTTGGCCTCTATTTAAGGTAAAGTCTCCTCCGTCGGTAGCGGCCTCCCGGCCGGCCAAGAATTCCGCGAAGGGCAGTTCATCCAATAATCGGTTGGTAAAGCGCACCCTATGTGTCTCGCCCCAGCGCCAGGCAGTTAAATCGTGCCCGTATCGTTTGCCGAGAATATCCAGGGTGCTTTCTAGGGCGCTGGTTAATTGTTGTTTGCAGGTTTCTGTCTGAGGCGTTTGCTTGTCATCACAACGTTCCTGGTTCGAGCTCAAAATGCGATATATTAACTCAGGACGAAGCCCCCTATAAATGTGCGAGAGCGTATCCAGATCATCGTGAATGAGGCGTGCCTGAATGAGCGAAAGCCAAGCCGTATAGATAAGCGGCTCAGGTTTTTCACGACTCATATGCATATCCCATCGCTTCAGCAGATCAAGCGCCTTTTGTGCCTCAGGGGTTGTTGGCGTTAGATCTGTTATCAATGGCAATAAAATTTTGGCATCTTGCGTGAAGGTGTCCAATTGCAGTTTTGCCATGTCCCGTATTTGGAAAGATTCAGACTGTGATAATCGATCAGCCAAGCGTATTCCCCGATAAGGCGCTTCATACTCAGAAAGAATAGCTGAAGAGAGGGGCTCGTTGGCATTGCTAAGCACACCGCTTGTAGGATTGCTAAAGCGGGGCATATCTCTCGGCATTATAAAGCTTTTCCATCGACGGTCGATTTTTGATCCGTCAACCGGCATGGGTCCCTGATCAGGAAAAGATCTTAAAGGGATAAGTCCGGCCATTCTGAGTTGGATGGCACCGGATACCTCAGCCAAAAGAACATTTTGAACAGGTGCTGCGAAAAGATCCAAAGCATCATTTGCGCTTGCGATATTGTGTGCTTGGTTGAGACGGTAAAGACCTTCAGCGGTCCGATCTGGATCGATTAAAATCGTAGAGTGCAGGGCAACAATTTCATTTTTATCGGCAGCAACGATCGAATTGCTTAGATCCGAAATAATGGGGCCGTGCCGGCTTTCGCGCACAACGATGGTTTCGTCTGGGGAATTCCGTATATGGATAATCTCCGTGCGACTTTTAAATGGTAGAGAGCCGCTTTCCGTTATATAATTGTCAGGGTTGTTTTTGTCCAATCGCTCAATGATCAAATCTTCTACATCGGCTCCTGAAGAAGTAAAGCCCCAGGCAATATGGTTGTTATGGCCTAAAATATGAAAGGGTACTCCGGGCACGGTGGCGCCGATAAGACTCAAATCAGGCGTATTGATCCGGGCTAAATACCAAAGGATAGGTAATTCCAGACCAAGATGCGGATCGTTGGCGAGAAGAGGTTTTCCCGTCGTGCTTTTATCGCCCGAAACTGCCCATACGTTGGATGCGCCATAATTTTGCAAAAAAGACGGAAAAGATTTTCGCAACTCTGCCCAGTGGCCATCATCTAGCATTAAAGTGGATAGTTTGGAGGGAAGGTCACGGTGCGCCATCGGCAAGAAAAGCTGCATATCCGCGGCTGAAAATTGTTTGCTAAACTGCGCGCGCAGAGCCTCAGTTCGCCAGTTCTGGCTAAGGCTTAAAGCCATTAACTTTTGCCAAACGAGACTATCGAGAGGGTGCCAAGGCTCAGGCTTTATTCCCAAAAAAATAAATTCCCTGGGCAGGTTATTCTTATGGGTCAGTAGATATTGGTTAACGCCCTCTGCATAAGCGACTAATCCCGTCTTAGTCTCGGGCGTCAATGCGGAAATGGTTCGTTCCGCATTTTTTCGTAAATCCAGCGTGCGAATAAACCTGTCAATGGCCAGAGTTCTGTTGCCGAAAACTTCGGATAGTCTGCCGGCGCCGGATCGACGTATAATCTCCATTTGCCAAAGCCGGTCTTGGGCATGGGCGTATCCAAGCGCGCGATAGGCGTCAGCAAGGCTTTCGGCTTTAATAAACACAATTCCATAATGATCACGGCTAATTTGTGCAGTTTTTTGCAGGCCGGGCATAACTATTTGGCCGGTCGTTTGCGGCAAGCTTGCACGTAGCCAGAGATAAGCCGCCGCTACCACAAGAAGGCATAAAATTAAGCAGGTTATGAACCAGGTTCGTCGCCTCTGTATCATGAGAGGTGTGTGCCTATAGCTGTTCAAAAAGCGCGATAAAAAGATCAGTAATCTACACGTTATTTAAACGGGGAAGAATACAATTCGCTAATATAGCATGAATAAGTGGAATGTGTTTTCTTAGCCGAAATATAATAAGCTATCTAACGGGGATACCAGATGGAAGCGTTTTCAAACGGTTCGGTACGTGACGGACGTTACCTTAGCTTGGGGCCAGCAGGTCCTCATTCTCTTGCTTATAGAGAATGGGGCAATCCAATGGCTCGGAAAACCAGCATTTGCGTTCACGGTCTAACCCGGAATAGCCGGGATTTTGATTGGGTCGCCGCCGCATTAATAAAGGTAGAGGATCGTCGTGTTATATGCCCCGATGTCATCGGTCGTGGTGATAGCGATTATTTACCCCCGTCTAGCGCACATTTTTATGGGTATCCTCAATACACCAATGACGCTATGGCTCTTCTGGCGCATCTAAATGTTAAAGTCGTGGATTGGATCGGAACGTCCATGGGGGGCCTTATCGGGATGTTTTTGGCTGCTCATTCCAGCAAACCGATAAGTAGCCTTGTTCTAAATGACGTTGGGCCTTTTATCCCTAAACTGGCGATAGAGAAGCTTCAAAGCTATGTTGGAAAGGATCTTGTCTTTTCAACTTTCACGGCGGTGGAGGAGTATCTGCGGCGGATTTATGCGTCATTTGGTAAACTGACAGATGAGCAATGGCGCCACATGGCTTTGCATACGGCACGTAAAACATCGGGGGGCTATACTCTCGCTTATGATCAAAATATCGGTGAAGTTTTGCGTACTATTGTAGCGCAAGATATAGATCTATGGGCGATCTGGGATCAGATAGCCTGCCCCGTCCTTGTGATTAGGGGGGCAGAATCAGATTTGCTATTGCCCGATACAGTGACGGAAATGCAAAGGCGAGGCCCAGGCCGGTATGGTCTGGTTACGGCCATGGAGGTTACGGGAGCCGGTCATGCGCCAGGCCTTAGAGCTCCCGAGCAGGTAGACGCAATTTGTAGCTGGCTCGCGCGACAGGCGTAAAACCCGCGTGCTAGCCTTTTTGAATGCGCTCGGCAATACGGGGAGCTGCATAAGTCAAGATGCCATCTGCACCGGCGCGCTTTATAGCAAGATGCGCTTCCCACATTGCTATTTCACCATTAAGAGCGCCCGTTTTTCCCGCCAAGGCAATCATGGCGTACTCACCTGAAACCATATAGGCAAAGGTCGGCGCCCGAAATTGTTCCTTCACACGGTGGATAATATCAAGATAAAGCAGGCTTGGTTTTACCATGACCATATCAGCCCCCTCATCAAGATCCAGAGCGACTTCGCGTATGGCTTCGTCACTATTGGCGAGGTCCATTTGGTAGGTTTTTTTATCAAAGGGAAGAGCACCGGCAGATCCAACTGCCTCCCGGAACGGTCCATAAAAAGCCGAAGCGTATTTCGCCGCATAAGCCATAAGCGCGGTATCGGTTAAACCTTTATCGTCCAATGCCTGTCGCAGCCGGCCGATCCGGCCATCCATCATATCGGAGGGCGCGAGAATATCGCATCCGGCCTGGGCTTGGGTGAGAGCTTGTTTGACAAGCGCATCCACAGTTTCATCGTTTAGGACAGTGTTGCCTTTCACAAGACCGTCATGGCCTAAGCTATTATAGGGGTCTAGTGCAACGTCGCAGATTACGCCAACATCAGGAAAAGACTTCTTTAATATTTTAATGGCGCGGCAAACCAGATTATCTGGATTCCATGCTTCCTCGCAGGATGGAGTCTTTTTATTTTCAGGAGTAAAGGGAAATAAAGCGATGGCCGGAATCCCCAATGCCAGGTGTGGGGCCACAGCATCGGCAAGTCGTTCAATTCCATATCTCTCAACACCGGGAAGAGTTTTAATCTCACTTGTATTGGCGCCTTCCTCGATGAAAATCGGCCATATCAGATCGTCAGTGTGTAGACGAGTTTCGGCAACCATGCGTCTGAGCCAAGGCTGAGATCTGTTGCGCCGCATACGGCGCGCAGGGTAACTGCTGCGGTCGGTGATCATTTGATGTCCCTCTTTATGAGGCAGTCTAGAGGTAAAAAAGATCTTCGCAAGTGCCAGAGCGCCGCAACTAGGCCTCCTGTAACCCGCAGAAAATAAGGATATTTTAAAGTTTACAACTTTTTTTGGCTCATCATGTGATCGGCCTCACACCTTAGGTGTGACAAGAAACGGCCGCGGTTATGACGTAAAAATTTATACTCAAAACTGCCCTTCTTTTAAGACAAATACTTAGCTGAAAAAGGTGTGTGCTAGATCACATGGGCTGTGTTCGATCGCACTCTGGCCATGTGTGAATTGTCACGGATTCTCTGTGAAAAACGTCACCGTTTTAGTGTGTATACCGTCACCGCGGATCACTCAAATTTATGTAATAACTGATTCATATGCGCAACAACAGTCCAGTTGTTTGCCTGACGGGAGTCTAAGTAATGAATATCGTATCTTCAAACACCCAAGCCAACGAGACTAACATGAAGACTGCTTACCTTGAATCGATCAAACTGATTGAAAGAATGCATCGCCAGTTTTTGGAAGTTGTTCGACTGGAGCTGGATCGCCTAGGAATTCGCGACATAAATAACGTGCAAGCCCTGATTCTTTACAACGTCGGCGACGAAGAACTGACCGTTGGTGAATTGAGCCACCGCGGCTATTACCTGGGGTCCAATGTCTCTTATAATCTTCGTAAGATGGTCGAGAACGGTTATGTCGTGCCGGAGCGTTCTACTCGGGATCGTCGATCGATCCATATTAAGCTTTCACCTAAGGGCCGCACCTTATGGCGGCATTTGGACAGCATGTTCGATCGTCAGACGGCATCTTTGCAAATGGGCCTTATCTCTGCTTCGGACTTCTCAAGCGTCAGCGGCACAATGAGTAAGCTTGAGCGCTTCTGGATCAACGCTCTTCAGGGAGTAAATCAAATATCCGGATCGGCTGCCTAAGGCCGACTAAAAGAACGCTTGGATACCCGTCTGTGCTCTGCCTAAGATTAGCGCATGGATGTCGTGAGTGCCTTCATAGGTGTTAACGGCTTCGAGGTTCATGACATGGCGGATAACGTGATATTCATCAGCAATACCGTTACCGCCATGCATGTCCCGGGATGTTCGGGCGATATCTAAGGCCTTTCCGCAGGAGTTACGCTTAATAAGCGATATGGTTTCTGGGTTAAGCTGGTCCTGATCAAAGAGGCGCCCGGCTTGTAGGCAGGCTTGTAGGCCGATAGAAATCTCTGTCTGCATATCAGCCAGCTTTTTTTGGATAAGTTGGTTGGCGGCAAGCGGCCGCCCAAATTGTTGGCGATCCAATGTATAGCGGCGTGCTGCGTGCCAGCAGAATTCTGCTGCGCCCAGGGCTCCCCAGGCTATGCCATATCGTGCACGATTTAAGCAGCCAAAGGGGCCCTTTAATCCTGAGGCATGGGGTAACAGATTTGCATTAGGTACGAGAACGTCTTCCATAACGATTTGGCCTGTTATCGAAGCACGTAGTGAAAATTTTCCCTCAAGTTTCGGCGCAGAGAGTCCAGCCATACCTTTTTCTAGGATGAAGCCTTTGATCTCGCCGTCATCATTCTTAGCCCAAACGACGAAAACATCGGCAATCGGAGAGTTTGTAATCCAGGTTTTGGTGCCTTTTAGGATATAGCCATCCTTTGTTTTTCGCGCTCGGGTATTCATTCCGCCAGGATCTGAACCAAAGTCTGGTTCAGTTAAGCCAAAACAACCGACCCATTCACCCGTCGCAAGTTTTGGTAAGTACTTATGCCGTTGCTCTTCGGAGCCATAGGCATAGATGGGATACATGACAAGGCTTGACTGTACGCTCATGGCGGAGCGGTAGCCGCTATCCACCCGCTCGACTTCTCGGGCGATTAATCCATAGGCGACATAAGAAGCATCGGCGCCGCCATATTCGGCGGGGATAGTTGATCCAAGAAATCCAAGAGCGCCCATTTCCGTCATGATGGCGCGGTCGAATTTTTCATGACGGTTCGCCTCAAGTATTCGCGGGAAAAGCTTGTCTTGGCAGTAATTGGCGGCGGTATCCCGAATCAGTCGCTCGTCCTCAGAAAGTTGCGTTTCTAAGCTAAGGGGGTCTTCCCAGCGGAATTTCTTGATGGGCTGAGTGTGGGAAGCTGTTTTTGAAGTTTGGGGGGGAACAGTCATCATGAAATCCGAGGTTAAGTTAGGTTACAGTGAGGATTTCTAGTTTAAATTTGTAAAATCAAGCTGCCAAGCCCGATATCGGAGGTTTTGCCTTGCCGAGGAGCCGCGGGATAGGTAGGTTTCCGGAAACCTGGCACGTTAACGACAGCTTCAGCAAGGGGGCGCCGGCGCCACGGTATCCGGGGGGATAATGGAGTATTTTGTTCAGCAATTGATCAACGGCGTAACGCTGGGGATGATCTATGGTCTAATTGCCATAGGCTATACCATGGTTTACGGCATCATTGGCATGATCAATTTTGCCCACGGCGATATTTTTATGATCGGTTCTTTTATTGCGTTGATCACCATCCTTGTGTTGGGGGCGTTGGGCATCAGCTTCTTACCGTTAATTCTACTTGTTGCGCTTTTGGCAGCAATGATCTTAACCGGCCTCCATGGATGGGCGGTTGAGCGAATAGCCTACCGTAAATTGCGGGGTTCATTCCGCCTGGCGCCGTTAATTAGCGCCATTGGCATGTCTATTTTCCTGCAAAACTATGTGCAGCTGGCGCAAGGCGCGCGCGTGAAGCCAATCCAGCCATTGATTAAAGGCGGGATTACCTTGATGGAAGGTAACGGATTCGTCGTTTCATTAAGCTATTTTCAGATGATTATTATTGTGATGACAGTGGCCTTAATGGGCATATTTTCTTTCTTGATTTCACAGACAGCACTAGGCCGAGCCCAACGCGCTTGTGAACAAGATCGTGTTATGGCCTCTCTGCTGGGGGTAAATGTCGATCGCACAATCTCGACCACCTTTGTGATGGGGGCATGTCTGGCTGCTGTCGCCGGGTTTATGTTCTTGCTCTACTACGGTGTGATCGATTTCTTTATTGGTTTTCTTGCCGGGGTGAAGGCATTTACTGCTGCAGTCTTGGGTGGGATCGGTTCCCTGCCTGGAGCGATGCTCGGCGGGTTGTTAATCGGCCTTATCGAAACGATGTGGTCGGCATATTTTTCAATAGAATATAAAGACGTTGCCGCATTCTCGATTTTGATTTTGGTTTTAATCTTTAGGCCTACAGGCTTATTGGGCAAGCCAGATATCGAGAAGGTTTAAAATGGTCGCGCTTAATACCATCCCCACACCCTCACGATTTGTGACTGCGCTGAAAGATAGTGCGATCGCCGCACTAATCATGCTGGCTTTGATTGTACCGTTGATTGGGTTGCGTGTCGTCAATGCCCAAGAAGGATTGCTGCTAAGTACGAGATGGTTTTGGGTTGCCGTTTGGGTCGCCGTTGTTTTCTTTGGTCGCCTGGCAATGCATTTCTGGCAGGGCAGTCAACGTATGGCGCTCCGTGTTGAAGCAACCCAAACGCAGCTCAGCGGCAGGCTCAAGCCCATTCTCCGTTTTATTATTCCCTTAGGTCTGGGCTTTGCCGTGATTATGCCGTTCACGCCTATGGCAACGGCGCATTCGATGGATGTGGCTGTTCTTGTGCTTACCTACATAATGCTGGGGTGGGGTCTGAATATTGTTGTGGGCCTGGCTGGTTTGTTAGACTTGGGGTATGTCGCGTTTTACGCTGTCGGCGCCTATTCCTATGCATTAATTGCGCAGCACTATGGCTGGTCGTTTTGGGCGTGCTTGCCCTTTGCGGGAATGTTTGCCGCGGCTTTTGGCATTGCGCTGGGCTTTCCTGTCCTGCGGTTACGTGGTGATTATCTTGCCATTGTCACCCTAGGTTTCGGTGAAATCATCCGCATTATATTGACCAACTGGACCAGTTTTACCGGTGGTCCCAATGGTATTCCCAATATACCGCGACCCCTCATTTTTGGTTTACCATTTGCCCGGACCGCACCGCCGGGCATTGAAACTTTTCATCAGTTCTTCGGTCTTGATTTTGACCCGCTGCAGCGTACGATTTTCTTCTACTACGTTATTATGATTTTAGCGTTGATCACTAATTTCTTTACGTTACGGATTAGACGATTGCCGATCGGTCGGGCATGGGAGGCATTGCGCGAAGATGAAATTGCCTGTCGCGCTCTTGGGATAAATCCAACCAACACAAAATTAACGGCATTTGCAATTGGTGCCATGTTTGGCGGATTTGCCGGAGCATTTTTTGCCGCGCGTCAAGGCTTTATCAGCCCTGAAAGTTTTACCTTCATTGAATCGGCAGTAATTCTCGCTATTGTGGTTCTCGGAGGAATGGGAAGCCAGGTTGGTGTCGTTATCGCGGCAATCGTGCTTATCGGCGGAACCGAATGGTTCCGTGAATTGTCAGAGTACCGGATGATTGCTTTTGGCGCGGCAATGGTGCTGATCATGCTTTGGCGGCCACACGGATTATTGTCTAACCGTGCGCCCACGATACGGCTGGCGACAAAGGGCAAGACATGAGTTCTGTCGATCTGCTCCCCCAAGTTTCGTTGCCTAGCGGGAAGAGCGTTCTTCTCATCGTTGAGCATTTAACGATGCGATTCGGAGGATTGGTCGCTATTGATGACATTTCTTTCTCTGCGGGAAAAGGCGAGATCACCGCGATTATTGGCCCAAACGGTGCCGGTAAAACGACGGTTTTTAATTGCCTGACCGGGTTTTATAAGCCCACGGTTGGGAGGCTGTTACTGCAACCCTATGAGGATGTAAAATATCTGGAGCGGATGGAGGGTTTCCGCATCTCGCAGCAAGCGAGAGTTGCGCGCACCTTCCAAAATATCCGACTTTTTCCACGCATGAGCGTGCTGGAAAATTTGATTGTCGCACAGCATAACCGTTTAATGCGTGCCTCAGCCTATACCCTTGGTGGATTACTTGGCCTTAAAAATTATAAGGCTGCCGAGCGCGAAGCAGTCGAAAAGGCGAAAAATTGGTTACAACGGATTGGTTTAACACATCGGGCCGATGATGACGCGGGTGCCTTGCCTTATGGCGCGCAACGCCGGCTTGAGATAGCGCGCGCCATGTGTACCGATCCAGTTCTCCTTTGCCTTGATGAGCCTGCTGCGGGTTTAAATCCGCGTGAATCCTCGGAACTTAATAATCTTTTATTAAGCATAAAAAATGAGATCGGAATCGGGATTCTTCTTATCGAACATGACATGAGTGTGGTTATGGAGATATCCGACCATGTCATTGTTCTTGATTATGGCCGTAAGATTGCCGATGGAACGCCGGCCCAGGTCCGTCAAAATCCAAAGGTTATCAAAGCATATCTGGGTGAAGACGATATCGCGCAAGAAAGCGGGGTGACATGACCCCTTTATTGAAAATTGAAGGCGTTCAAACTTTCTACGGTAATATTCAAGCGCTTCATTCTGTAGATTTAGAGGCAGCTCAGGGTGAAATTGTTACACTTATTGGTGCCAACGGGGCGGGCAAATCGACATTGTTGATGACGGTGTGCGGTAATCCGCGAGCGAGTAAGGGCCGCATTCTTCTCGATGGCGAAGATATTACCCAAAAGCCCACCTTTGAGATTGTCCGCAAGGGTGTTGCCCAATCTCCCGAGGGGCGGCGGATTTTTCCGCGGATGACGGTTTATGAAAATCTCCAAATGGGAGCCACGATTACTGATTCGTCGCACTTTGCTGAAGATCTCGAAAAGATCTTTGCTCTATTTCCGCGGTTAAAAGAGAGGCAGGCGCAACGGGGCGGAACTCTATCGGGTGGCGAGCAGCAAATGTTGTCGATTGCCCGCGCTTTAATGAGTCGCCCGCGGTTGCTCCTGCTTGATGAGCCTTCATTGGGGTTGGCGCCTTTAATTATTCGGCAAATTTTTGATGCTATTGCGCAAATCAATCGCGAGCAGGGGATGACGATCCTTCTGGTAGAGCAGAATGCCCATTTAGCCTTGAAGCTGGCGCATCGTGGTTATGTCATTGTGAACGGACGCATTGTTCTTTCCGGAAAATGCTCTGATCTGGCTGCCAACGCCGAGGTTCGTTCTGCTTATTTGGATGGAGGCCATAAGTAGAATGATGGATATGTTAATTCCCAATGTTTCGCTGGCGGTTTTCTTGGGTATGACCGTTGTTCTTTTCGGCTGGGCTTCCTTTATGACGGGACAGGCTCTTGCCGGTACATGGCGGCCAATGTGGCAGGTTTTTCCCTATGGTTTATTGCTGGGTGTCGGCGATCGATTGATGACTTTTTTCCTATTTAAGGGTACACTTACCTCAATCCCGGCTTATCTCTTTGCAACGCTTATCTTAACAGCCATAGCCTTATTGGCTTATCGTCTAACCCAAGTACACAAGATGGTCACACAATATCCTTGGCTTTATGAGCGCGTGACCCTTTTTTCATGGCGAGTGAAAGGAATACCTCTACCAGAAAGGCGTTGAACCTCTTGCTCCCACCGTTACTGCCTCGTACAGTCGCTCGCTATACGGTGCTTGCATGAATAAGAGCGAATGATGGCCCTAAGAACCTGGGGGTTTTGAAGGTTTAGACCATTAAGGAGATAGATCTATGCGTTACATGAAAGGGTTGGTTGTTGCTGCACTGGCGGCCATGACCATGGGGTGCGGAGAAAAGCAGCAAGACGTAATCGTCGGTGCTGCCGGTCCAATGTCAGGCGGTTTGGCGGCGTTTGGTGAACAATTGAAGCGTGGCGCCGAAATGGCCGTGGCTGACATCAACGCTCAGGGTGGTATTCTGGGCAAAAAACTAAAACTCGAAATCGGTGATGACGCATGCGATCCTAAGCAAGCTGTCGCCGTCGCCAACCAGATGGCGACTAAAAAGGCCGTTTTCGTTTCCGGCCACTTCTGCTCGGGCTCGTCTATCCCGGCGTCAGCGGTTTACGCAGAAAATAATATCCTACAAATTACTCCTGCCTCGACCAATCCGGTTCTGACTGAAGATGCCATGAAAAAGGGCATCAAGACCGTTTTCCGGACTTGCGGTCGTGACGATACGCAAGGAACCTTTGCGGGCCAATGGTTGGCGAAGGAATTTCAAGGGAAAAAGGTTGCGATCCTGAATGATAAGTCGACCTATGGTAAAGGCGTTGCTGATGAAACCAAAAAAAGCATGAATGCTGCCGGTCTTCAGGAAGCGATGAATGAATCATACACAGCCGGTGAGAAGGACTATTCGGCTCTTGTGTCGAAAATGAAGGCCGCCGGTATCGACGCCTTCTATCTGGGTGGTTATCATACCGAAGGCGCCCTTATTCTTCGTCAAGCTCGTGAACAGGGTCTCATGGCTCAATTCATTGGTGCTGATGCGATCAATGATAAGGAATTCGGCAAAATCGCGGGTGCGGCTTCTGATGGTGCTTTCTTTACCTTCGCGCCAGAGCCACGCAATAAGCCAGAAGCCAAGGCTGTCGTTGATAAATTCAAGAGCCAAGGTTATGACCCCGAAGGCTACACGCTTTATGCTTATGCTGCATTCCAAGTTTGGGCACAGGCTGTAAAGGATGCGGGAAGCTTTGATGCAGCGAAGGTTGCAGAAAAAATTCATGGCAAAACCTTCAACACAGTCATCGGTAATTTGCAGTATGACAACAAAGGCGATGTCTCTAACGCCGAGTATGTTTTCTATGCGTGGAAAGACGGCGACTATAAGCAGAGATAAGATCTAGCCTATTCAGAAAATGGCCCGAAAGGTTGCTCTTTCGGGCCATTTTCTTTGGTCACATGAATACTTTATTTGGACTTACGGCGTTTGCGACCGGTCGAACCGCGGCCCAAGCCGATTTTCTTGGCAAAGACCGAACGCTGAACGGCATAATTAGGCGCCACCATTGGATAGTCAGGCGGTAGGTCCCATTTGGCCCGGTACATCTCTGGAGACATTCCATAAGAGGTGCGCAGATGACGTTTGAGCATTTTTAGTTTTTTGCCGTCTTCAAGACAAATGATGTAGTCATCTGTGACCGACTTCTTTACCGGAACAGCCGGTTTGTGGTTGCCGGTATCAAAGCTGCTGTAGTTGTTATACTGAATCCCGGACAAAGCGCCGTAAGCAGATCTGATAAGACTTGGTAAGTGGGTCGGCTCAATCTCATTGCGGCTGACATACGCTGCAACAACCTCAGCAGTCATACGCAAGAGATTATTTTCATTTTCAGGAGAAGAAGTGTTGTTCATTAAACTCGCCTTAATTTCTGTAACAAAAACTTAAGTAATCCTTTCATGGGTAGAATGGCCTGTCAATTATGAAGTCTATTTTACTGCTGTTGTTCTATAATAGTTACAAATATAGATAAAAATGAACTAATAACTAAGCTAGGCCTTTGTCGCTAGTTCTCCTTTACGACGCGCTTTCACTAGACTTTCAATATGTGGTAAGGTGCACCCTCTTTGGGGATGCAGATCATAGACTGGGGCAGGAGTAGTGGGGTGGTGAAGTCGGGCGAACCTCAGGATAGTAATCAGGATGTTCTTATTGCCGCCGATCATGCAGGTATCGCCCTGAAGTCGATTCTAAAAGATGATCTTATTCAGTTAAAATATCATCCAATTGACTTGGGCACTTATGGTTCTGATTCTGTGGATTACCCGGATTTTGCCAAAGCCCTTGCGGGGCAAGTCCTTGAAAAACATATCCCGGGGATCTTGATCTGTGGCTCTGGCATAGGAATGAGCATAGCCGCAAACCGGCATCCTGGTATTCGTGCGGCATTATGTCATGACACGATATCGGCCCGCTTAGCCCGTGAACATAACGATGCTAATGTGATCGTTTTGGGAGAACGCCTTATTGGTGTGGACGTAGCCAAGGAATGTGTCAGGGTGTTTTTATCGACGCCCTTTTCGGGGGGTCGGCACATACGTCGTGTTGAGAAAATGGGTTGATTATTATTGAGGTAAAACGGGGATTGTATGTCGAATTCTAAAGCTGATTCTGTCACTTCCCGAGGTTTCTTTACGGAAACACTTGATCGTGCGGATGATAAGATTTTTTCTGCAATTAAAGACGAATTGCATCGGCAGCAAAATCAGATTGAATTAATCGCCTCGGAAAATATCGTTTCCCGTGCCGTGTTGGAAGCGCAAGGCTCTGTCTTGACCAATAAATATGCGGAAGGTTACCCGGGCAAACGCTATTACGGCGGCTGCGAGTACGTTGACATTGCCGAAGCATTGGCGATCGAGCGCGCCAAGCAGCTTTATGATTGTCGATTTGTTAATGTGCAGCCCCATTCAGGCGCTCAAGCCAATCAAGCGGTTTTTATGGCTTTGTTAAAGCCGGGCGATGGCATTTTGGGCATGAGTTTGGCGGCGGGCGGCCATTTAACTCATGGAGCGGCGCCTAATCAATCGGGCAAGTGGTTTAAAGCCATTCAGTATGGTGTTCGCCGGCAAGATGCGCTGATTGACTTTGATGAGATTTCACAGCTTGCAGAGCAGCATAGGCCTAAAATGATCATAGCTGGCGGATCGGCTTATCCGCGCATTATAGATTTCGCCCGGTTTCGTAAAATAGCTGATGCTGTTGGCGCCTATCTCATGGTTGATATGGCGCATTTTGCCGGGTTGGTCGCGGGCGGTGTTCATCCAAGCCCAATTCCCCATGCACATGTTGTCACGACAACAACCCACAAAACCCTCAGGGGACCGCGGGGCGGCATGGTTCTGTCTACGGACGAAGAGTTAGGCAAGAAAATAAACTCTGCCGTTTTCCCTGGACTCCAGGGCGGACCGCTCATGCATGTAATTGCGGCTAAGGCCGTCTCCTTTAAAGAAGCCTTGCAGCCATCCTTCAAATCATATGCCAAGACGGTTGTTGAAAATGCTAAAGTGCTGGCCGAGACTATATCGAATGCTGGATTCGCCATCGTTTCGGGCGGAACGGATACGCATTTGATGCTGGTTGATTTGCGCCCAAAAGGCTTAACCGGCAATATCGCCGAGAAGAGTTTGGAAAACGCTGGAATTACCTGTAATAAGAACGGTATTCCTTTTGATCCGGAAAAACCAACGGTGACATCGGGTATACGCTTGGGAACGCCGGCAGGGACAACGAGAGGTTTTGGTCCTGTTGAATTTAAGCATGTCGGAAACCTCATAGCCGAGGTATTAGACGGCTTAGCCAAGAATAAAGAAGACAACAGCCGGGTTGAGGGAAAGGTTCGGAAAGAGGTCGAGAATCTCTGCCAGCAGTTCCCAATTTATCGGGCATAACGAGGAAGAGAGAAAGAATGCGCTGTCCGTTCTGTGGCCACGGCGATACTCAGGTTAAGGATTCACGTCCGACGGAAGATAACTCTGCCATCCGCAGGCGTCGTTTCTGCCCGAATTGTGGAGCAAGGTTTACGACTTTCGAGCGCATCCAGTTACGTGAATTGACGGTCATCAAAGTTAATGGCGATCGCGAGCCTTTCGATCGGGAAAAGTTACGTCGCTCTATGCGAATCTCTTTGCGCAAAAGACCGGTTGATGACGAACGTTTGGATAGAATTGTTAACGGCATTGTCCGCCGCTTGGAAAGTACGGGCGAGAGTGAGATGCCAAGCACCGCCATCGGCGAAATGATTATGGATGCCTTGTCGAGCTTGGATCCGGTTGCCTATGTGCGTTACGCCTCGGTTTATCGGAACTTTCGTGAAGCCAAGGACTTCGAGACCTTTGTCGGCAATGAAGTGGCCGGCGAAGAAAGCAGTCTGCCACGCACCCGGCAGGGTGATAAATCTTCTGATTGAGAATGCTCAAAGACCACTCCCAAGAGCGAGCGCACCATTACATGAAAGCGGCGCTTGCTCTCGCGCAGCGGGGATTGGGTCAAACCTGGCCTAATCCCTCAGTGGGGTGCATTCTTGTTAAAAATGACGTTGTCGTTGGCCGGGGTTACACCCAGCCTAGCGGCCGTCCCCACGCGGAAACGGTAGCCTTAAGTCAGGCTGGATCGGCGGCGAAAGGGGCGACGGCTTATGTGACACTTGAACCATGCAGCCACCATGGGAAAACACCTCCCTGCGCAGAAGCACTGATTTCTGCCGGAGTTTCTAAAGTTGTTATTGCGATAGAAGACCCCGATCCGCGAGTCGCGGGACAGGGCATTGCTGCTTTAAGGCAATCAGGCATTCACGTCAATGTTGGTTTATTGAAAGATGCGGCCGCCTTTTTGAACGCAGGATTTTTCTCCCGCGTTGAGCGGCGCAGGCCCTTGGTGACGTTAAAATGCGCGACCAGCCTAGATGGCCGTATTGCCCTTGGAAATGGAAAGAGTCAGTGGGTTACCGGAGAAGCAGGTAGGGCTTATGGGCACCGTTTGCGTGCGGAGTATGATGCGATTTTAGTCGGCGGCGCGACTGTAGCTGCCGATGATCCGGAGCTGACCTGTCGACTTGCAGGATTAGAGAGTAGATCGCCTGTCCGAATTGTTTTGGCTGGCAGCTTAAAGATTTCACCAAACGCTAAAATCTTATCAGACAAAGCGCTTACGTGGATTTTAACGTCTAACGCTTCCAGTCCGGGTGCAGCGAAATTAAAAAAATCCGGTGTTGAAATCATTCAGATAGACTCTCTTTCAAGCGGGGATTTGAACCTTAACGCGGCGCTAAAGGCTTTAGGAGATCGTGGAATAACGCGTCTTCTTGTTGAAGGCGGTGCACGCCTGAGCGCTAGCCTGCTAAAGTCAAACTTGGTTGACAGAATGGTTTGGATCAAGTCCCCAACCATTCTGGGTGGCGATGCCATTCCTGTTTGCGGTCCCCTTGAGATAGAAGAGCTAAGTGTGGTGTTACGCCCTAGCCGGCTGGCTGAACCATTTATTTTGGGAAGCGACTATATCGAATGGTTTGAATTTGGTCGCCAATCAGCCTAAGGCTAGGCCAGCATTGGCTAGAGGAATCTTTTAATGTTCACAGGCATAATAACCGACCTCGGAGAGGTGGTAAGCGTCATTCCCCGGGATGACCTTGTCATTGAAATCTCCTGCTCTGATAAAGAAGTCATCCCCCTTGGGGCATCGGTCGCTTGCAATGGCGTATGCCTTACCGTTATCGAAGCCTTTTCGGGACGCTTTAAAGTGCAAGCCTCGGCCGAGACCGTGGCGCGTACGACGGTGGGCGCATGGGTTAACGGGACGAAGGTGAACCTGGAACGCTCGTTAAAACTGGGTGATGAGCTCGGGGGACATCTCGTTTACGGGCATGTCGATGGAATTGCAACGGTAGAGAATATAAAGCCCATAGGTGAAAGCCAGCAGATGACTTTTCAATTCGATCGAAAGCTTGGTCGTTTTGTCGCGGCTAAGGGGTCGATCGCCCTTGATGGAGTTTCTCTGACGGTTAATGCGGTAAAAGATCTGAAAGAAATGACTGAATTTGCGGTTAATATTATCCCTTATACAGCGGAGCAAACCAGCTTACAGAGGCTGCGGCCGGGAAATTGCGTTAATGTAGAAATAGATATGCTGGCGCGGTATCTTGAGCGGCTTTCTCGAGCAAAATCGGAATAAAGGGTGTCAAACATGGAAAATCCGCAGCTTCAAGAGGAGCCTTGGCAAGCAACCTTTCGTCAACTGAAATCGCCGACCGAAGAACTCATTGAAGAAGCCCGTAATGGCCGGATGTTTATCCTGGTTGATAGCGAAAGTCGCGAGAATGAAGGCGACCTCATCATACCGGCGCAAATGGCGACGCCCTCTGCCATAAATTTTATGGCAACCCATGGGAGAGGCCTTATCTGTCTCGCCTTGACGGAAAAACGCATCGAAGAGCTGAGACTTCCTCTAATGTCGCGCCATAATGTCAGCCGGCACCAGACCGCTTTCACGGTCTCTATCGAAGCGCGTGAGGGAATTTCGACGGGAATCTCTGCGCCCGATCGCGCCCGAACAATTGCCGTGGCGATCGACCCGACACGGGGGCCAGATGACATTGCGACGCCAGGCCATATATTTCCTTTATCGGCCCGTCCAGGAGGCGTTTTAATCCGTACCGGTCATACGGAAGCCTGCGTAGATATGGCAAGATTGGCCGGCCTCAACCCATCGGCCGTTATTTGCGAGATTATGAATGAAGATGGAACAATGGCGCGTCGTGATGACCTCATTGCTTTTGCCCAACGGCACGCGCTTAAAATCGGTACGATTGAAGATTTAATAGCCTACCGGCTGCGGAACGACCGCATTGTTCAAAAAATTGCCGAAACTGAAATTGATACCTTGTGGGGCGGCCGTTTTAAGTTGGCCGTGTTCGCCAATTCCGTGCAATATGCCGAGCATATAGCCCTGATTAAAGGCGACATCACGACCCCGGAGCCAGTGCTGGTTCGCATGCATGCGTTAAGCGCCATGGATGATCTTTTCGGCGCCGTTAGGAACACAGGGGCCGGGCATTTGCCATCGGCAATGCGGACCATTGACCAGGCTGGTCGCGGCGTTTTGGTCTTGTTGCGTGAAGCTGTCCCAACCGCACTTTCCGATCAAGTGCGCCGAGGTCAAACTATACCTGCTCATAGTGAAAAGGATCATCCCGGCCGCGAACTGCGCGAATACGGCGTTGGGGCGCAAATCCTTTTGGATCTGGGGATTAAAGATCTGGTATTGCTGACGAATAACCAGCGTACAGTTGTGGCTTTGGACGGTTGGGGGATGCGTATTGTCGAGCGCCGCCCCTTACCTTCATTGAAAGTATGAAAATGCCTCATCCGCATATTCTTATCGTGGAAGCAAGATTCTACGCTGATATTTCCGATGCTCTACTGGAAGGGGCTCAGGAAGCTTTCGACAAAGCAGGCGCCAGTTACGAGAAGTTGCCTGTGCCGGGTGCTTTAGAGATCCCGGGAGCTATCCGTTTAGCCGCTGAGGCGAGTGACCAAGATTTACTGCCCAAACCTTACGATGGGTATCTGGCTTTAGGATGTGTTATCCGAGGCGAAACCACTCATTACGAGACGGTCGCCAATGAAAGCGCCAGAGGCCTCCAAGATCTCGCTTTACACTGGGGTCTTGCTATAGGAAATGGTATCCTGACCGTTGAAAATGACGCTCAAGCCTGGGCGCGTGCCGACAAGGCAAAAAAGAATAAAGGCGGAGAAGCTGCGATAGCCTGTTTACGTATGATTGAGTTGCGGCATCATTTTTTTCGGGACTCTGAGAGGTAATGCATGGCTGGGGACAAGCCTCCGGCTCTAGTACCAACGAGATTAGGTAATGGCGTGGAGAAATATCACGCCGCACGGCTGGCTGCTGTTCAAGGCTTGTATCAGATGGACCTGACAGGCGCACGCCCACCTATGGTTCTTTTTGAGTTTGGCCTTCGGGGTATGACTCCCGAGCTTGATACAAAAGATTTTCAAACTCCCGAAATGGATCGGGCAAGGTTTGAAAGACTTGTGCGGGGCGTCGCCGATCAAAAAGATTCATTAGATTCAACGTTGATAACGGCATTGCCTCCGGAATGGCCGCTTGAGCGGTTGGACTCCGTGATGCGCGCCATTTTAAGGGCGGGTATTTTTGAATTGATTCATATGACTGAGATTCCAGCAAGAGTTGTTATCGATGAATATGTCGATATCGCTCACGCTTTTTTTGGCGGCAAAGAGCCGGCGATGATTAATGGCGTGTTGGATCATTTAGCCCATGAGCTCAGGGTTAAGGAATTTAACCCTCCACCCAATGCCGGTTGATGCGTCAAAAAGTGCAATCCATATGCCGGAGGAATTTATCCGGATTAGGCGATATTTTGCCCCGCTTACGCAATTGTCGGGTGCCTTCGATCTTTTGGACGATGCCGCCATTTTAAAAATTCCCCAAGGCCAAGAACTTGTCGTTACGAATGATAGTGTTGTCGCGGGCGTTCACTATCGTGGCGATGAGTCCGGTGCGCGCGTTGCGCAAAAGTTGGCGCGTCGTAACCTATCGGATTTGGCAGCGATGGGGGCTGAACCTTGGACTTACAATTTAAGTTTCGCTGTCCCGCAAGGAACGACCGAAGAATGGATTGAAAGTTTTGCGCAAGGATTAATGCAAGATCAAAAGGAGTTTGGGTGGTCGTTAATCGGCGGTGATAGCCTAGCTGTGCCACAAGCAGCCGTTTTGGGAATGACCGCTTTCGGGCTTGTCCCTGCGGGTAAGGCGATTTTGCGCGGCGGGGCTAAGGTCGATGATGATATTTATTGCAGCGGCACGATCGGTGATGGTTTTTTGGGGCTTCGGGTATCGCGAGGGGAATTTTCTCAGCTCCAGTCCTCCGATTGGAGGTTTTTGATTGATCGATATGAGTTGCCCCAGCCACGACTAAAACTAGGGAAAAATCTACGTGATATAGCTACAGCGGCGGTTGATGTATCTGATGGTCTAATCGCCGATCTAGGTCATATCTGCGAGGCTTCCAAGGTTGGCGCATTGATCGAAAGCCATTGTGTCCCTCTATCTCCCCCGGTTAGGGATATCGTGTCGCAAGATGAAAATCTTTTGGGAGAGATTTTAGGGGGTGGTGATGATTATGAATTAATTTTTACAGCACCATCGTCGCTACGAGACCGCATTATAAGTTTAACAGAAACGATAGCGTTGCCTATAACGCGTATCGGAAAGATTAAAGCAGGGAAAAATATCCGCGTCCTTGATCAAAAGGGGCAAGATCTATCTTTGTCTTATAAAGGTTATAGTCATTTCAGCGCCTCTAAATTTGAATCTTAGTTCCACCAGTCTGTGGGGACGTATAGGTCTGCTCTCTTTTTGTCAGGGACTGACCATGATGGCGAATTCGATCATTATCGTCGTTTCGGCGTTGGCGACGAAAACCATAACCACCGGCACTATTTGGTTAACATTTCCTATTTTCTGCCAATATGTGGCAGCGATGAGTACGGCTCTTCCCGCATCTTTCTTTATGCGGCGTTTTGGTCGTCGCGCAGGGTTTTCCCTAGGGGCTCTTGCTGGAAGTGGTGGTGCCGCGATCTCTGCTTTGGCGCTCCATCAAAGATCCCTCATTGTACTTTGCATTGGCGCTGTTTTTTTGGGTGTCTTTCAAGGGTGCGGCAGTTTTTATCGTTTTGCGGCGCTAGAGATTGCCCCGGCTTCGGCAAAGGCTCGAGCCATGTCTTGGACGGTAGGAGGGGGAATTCTTGCGGCTTTGTTTGGGCCGCAGTTGGCGCGTTCCAGCTATGATTTTGTGCCGCTCATTCCTTTTGCCGGCGCTTACCTCGCCTATGCCGTCTTAGGGGTGCTTATTTTTTGTTTATTACAATTTATCACTCTGCCAAAAGCGCCGCAGATCAGAGCGACACAGCCCCGAAGGGGGTTTTTAACGATTGCTCGGCAGCCGACTTATATTGTTGCCGTGATGGGGTCGGCTATCGGTTATGCCGTTATGAGCTTTATTATGACAGCCACGCCGCTGGCCATGGCCGATTGCGACTTTGATTTAGGCGATACAGCCTTCGTTATCCAATGGCACGCTTTAGGAATGTTCGCGCCATCATTGGTAACGGGGCGGATTATCGACGTTTTGGGTGTTCGGCGGGTTATGATTTTGGGGGCTATTCTTATACTGGCCGCTTTAGGCATAGCCCTGAGTGGGGGGTTGTTGATGCAGTTTTGGCTTGCCCTTCTCCTGTTGGGTGTTGGCTGGAATTTTCTCTTTGTCGGTGGTTCAAACCTCCTGACGGAAGCCTACCGGCCCGAGGAAAAGGCCTTGGCTCAAGGGTTTAATGATACGATAGTGGCCTTAACCATGGCCTTTGCAGCCTTGAGTTCCGGCCCTTTGCAGGGTTGGTTTGGTTGGAACAGTCTTTTGGTGGGCGCTTCTTTCCCTGTTTTATTGGCGGCAGGGGTCATTTTATGCGCTGGACCTAAAAGGCCGGTTATTTCTGCATAAACTTTACCGAATCGGCATTGGTCGTTGCGTCTGCCGCCGGGACCTTTTATGGTCCGCCCGCCGGGCATGGACAGCGCTGTCCATGCCCGGCTGGGTTGATGTGTTAATATAAGGGGGAACGATGTCCAACGTCGTACTGTTCGCCATCGGATGTGGTGTTTTCGCGTTACTTTACGGAATCATCACAGCACGAAGTGTGCTTGCTTCAAGTCCGGGTAATGCGCGGATGCAAGAAATTGCTGCGGCTATTCAAGAGGGCGCGCGCGCGTACCTAAACCGCCAATACACCACGATTGCTGTTGCTGGGGTCATTATCTTTGCCCTAGTTTCCTATCTGCTGAGCATCAAGGTGGGGGTTGGTTTTCTGGTCGGTGCCATTCTTTCTGGCGCGGCCGGATATATTGGTATGAACGTCTCGGTCCGGGCTAACGTCCGTACGGCTGAAGCAGCCCGCCAAGGCCTAGCGCATGGTTTGAAAATCTCCTTTCGTGCCGGTGCTGTTACCGGGATGCTGGTGGCGGGCCTCGCTCTCCTAAGTGTCGCCGGTTACTATGCGGTTCTTTTGCATGTCGGCACCACAGGCCGTGAAATGGTAGATGCGTTGGTAGCTTTGGGTTTCGGCGCATCGCTAATTTCTATCTTTGCGCGTTTGGGCGGCGGTATCTTCACCAAGGGTGCCGATGTGGGCGCGGATCTAGTTGGCAAGGTTGAAGCCGGTATCCCCGAGGATGACCCGCGTAACCCAGCCGTTATTGCTGATAACGTCGGCGATAATGTTGGCGATTGCGCGGGCATGGCCGCTGACCTGTTTGAAACCTATGCTGTGACGACCGTTGCAACGATGGTTCTGGCTTCCATCTTCTTTTTGGATGCACAGGCATCGGCGATGATGACCTATCCGCTGGCAATCGGCGGTGCGTGCATTATTACCTCCGTGATATCGACCTTCTTTGTGCGTTTGGGTTCCAGCAACAACATCATGGGAGCTCTCTATAAGGGCTTTATCGCAGCAGCGGTTCTTTCGCTTGCTGTTTTATGGCCGTTGACGGATTGGGTCATCGGTATGGAAACCCAATACAAGATTGGCGAACTGATGTTCTCAGGCCGAAGCCTGTACTATTGCGGCGCCATTGGGTTAGTAGTTACCGGATTGCTAGTGTGGATCACGGAATATTACACCGGGACGAATTTCAGGCCCGTTCGCTCCATTGCTAAAGCCTCAACCACTGGCCACGGTACAAACGTGATTCAAGGTTTGGCGATATCCATGGAAGCAACAGCCGTGCCGGCGTTGATCATCGTTGCCGGCATCATTTCCACTTATAGTCTTGCCGGGTTATTTGGCATTGCGATCGCCGTGACGACAATGTTGGCCTTGGCTGGTATGGTCGTTGCATTGGATGCCTATGGTCCGGTAACGGATAATGCAGGTGGTATTGCTGAAATGTCGGATCTGCCGAAAGAAATCCGTAAGACGACCGATGCTTTGGATGCGGTTGGCAATACGACAAAGGCCGTAACTAAAGGCTATGCCATCGGATCTGCAGGCCTAGGAGCGCTGGTGTTGTTTGCCGCGTATACGGAAGACTTGAAGTACTTCATCGCGAACCCCACCAACTATCCTGCTTTTAAAGGTCTGGTCATAGATTTTAGTTTGTCCAATCCTTACGTCGTTGTCGGGCTTCTGCTTGGTGGTTTGCTGCCGTATCTTTTCGGTGCCATGGGCATGACGGCTGTTGGACGGGCAGCTGGCTCGGTTGTGGTTGAAGTACGCCGTCAATTCCGCGAGATCTCCGGAATCATGGAAGGGAACGCTAAGCCTCAATATGGGCGGTGCGTCGATATGCTGACGAAAGCGGCCATTAAGGAAATGGTTATTCCGTCTATGCTACCGGTCTTATCGCCAATCGTCTTGTTCTTCATCATTCAAGCCATAGCGGGCCGTTCCGAAGCTTTGGCAGCGGTGGGGGCAATGTTGCTCGGTGTCATCGTCACCGGACTGTTTGTCGCCATTTCGATGACGGCAGGCGGCGGTGCCTGGGACAACGCCAAGAAGTATATCGAAGACGGTAACTTCGGCGGCAAAGGCTCTGAAGCCCACAAAGCAGCCGTTACGGGTGACACGGTGGGCGATCCTTACAAGGACACGGCAGGTCCTGCCGTCAATCCGATGATTAAGATTGCCAACATTGTGGCCTTACTGCTTTTGGCGGTTTTGGCACATTCTTAATTATTGAGGGTGTTTGAGCAAAAACCCGGCGCGATAGTTGCGCCGGGTTTTTTATGACTACTTTTTGGAATCTTTGTTAAACTTGCCAACGTTACCAAGAAGCTGCTTCATGACAGTAACCTCTTGTCCTGAGGTCGGCGTCGAGCGGGCAACGGGTGATATATCTTTCACGTCTTCAAGGCCGCTCTTTTTGATTTCAGTCACGACGCCATCGTCGTTAAAGGACACTGTTATAATTTGCTGGTCCTTAATATTAGGGTCAAAAAAAGCCGTTTTCTGACTATGCCGTCCGATATAATACCAATTGGCATCATTGAAAGTACCGACTGCCGAGGGAGATCCCAGAATGGCGGCAACATCTTCGCGGGTAGATTCCCCGACGGTCACCTTCTTGATCCGATCATCATCCAGCATATTGCCTTGGGTCACAACTGATTGGGCGCACCCCATCAAAAAAGTGCAGAGGGTGGCAGACAAGATGGGGAGTAGGTGGTGTCGTCTGAACACGATCACTAGTCTCCTCGGGCTAAGCTTTAACAGTTTGCACCTGCGGCAGAACGCTTCATTATCCTTGCCGCAGCCTCTTAATTACGTCAACGGGTAGCACAATGGTTTGGCATCTGCTTTTTGGCTCGACATCACGCCGCAGGATTGCTCACGGCGTTTACCATTCTGCCGTCGTTCGTGCTCGCGAGCCGTTATTTTATAACAGCTTTGGGGTTTCCGATAGCCTTGATGGTCGGTTTGACATGATTTCTATTCATGTTTTCCTTATTTTGCATAGACTTAAGGGGGGAAGTCGCGCCGCGCGGCGTCTTAGCCAAGATATTTTTGATATTATGTTTTCTGATATGGACCGCAGCCTTCGCGAAATAGGCGTGGGAGATCTGTCGGTTGGTCGAAAGGTGAAGGCTATGGCTAAGGCGCTCAATGGGCGCATAGCCAATTATGATAAGGGTCTTCACCAACAGGCGAGCCTGGAAGAGGCTTTGATTCGCAATCTTTATCGCGGGCAACAGCCCTCGGATAGGATTTTGTTCCTTATGGCACAATACGTGAGAGATGTCAGCATTTTTCTAAGCCAGCAGGATGAAAACGATATCCTGAAAGGGCATATAAATTGGGGTGCCTTACCCGCCATGCCATCTTGAGGATTAAATGATCGCCGTTCTTCCCGAATTTACTCGGTCTGTTGCTATCGCTGGGCTTGGCCAAGGTAAAACATTGACTTTATCGCCCACGGAAAAAGAACGGGCCGGTTTGATAACACGCTTTGACCTGGAAAGCCTCAGCCTATTCGAGGCGACAGTAACGGTGCGGCCCAGCCTTGGTGATGCGCGGCGAAAAGACTGGGTTCAGGCAACGGGTAAACTGAAAGCCGAATATACCCAGCGCTGTGTGATCACCTTGCAGCCTGTGCCGCAAAAGCTGGAACTTGATCTTAATCTCACTTTTGCACCGATAGATGCTGTGGCCGAAGATCAAATCGGCAGCGAAATCGTTATTGACCCCTATGAAGCTGATGATCCGGATCCTATCGAAAATGGAAAAATCGATTTGGGCGAGGCCATTGCGCAGCAATTTGCTGTGGCTTTAGATCCTTATCCCAAAGCGCCGGGGGCTGAAATCTCCCCGCAATATCAAGGCGATATGGAGGAAAACCCGCAAGATTTGAAGGGAAATCGGCAGGAATCCGGCCCTTTTGCAAATTTGGCTCGATTAAAGGACCGGCCGAAGAGCCAAGGCTAGGCTTGCCCCCTAGGGGTATTTCGAGTATTGAACGGAACCTTCAAATTGCTTGTTAACCAAAAGAGGCAGCTATGGCTGTTCCAAAAAGAAAAACTTCGCCTTCGCGTCGTAATATGCGTCGGTCGCATCACGCCCTCAAACAACCCACCTATGTTGAAGATAAAGACTCGGGTGAATTGCGGCGCCCTCATCATGTCGATCTTAAGACCGGCATGTATCGCGGTCGGCAGGTGCTGGAACCTA
>CAYNIC010000008.1:0-86509 GCA_964397465.1 uncultured Rhodospirillales bacterium | reverse complement strand
GCTTTAGATAGACGCAATCTGAATCAAGCAGCTTTGCCAAATCAAGACAGTCGAAGATTCGAACAGCTTATCGAAATAGGCATAGCGCTTTCCTCCGAGCATAGCCACGACAGACTGCTTGAACGTATTCTTGAAGAAGCTATGGCTGTCGGTAATGCCGATGGTGGAACTCTTTATGTGGTTGAGGAAGAGCACGAGGATGAGTTACGGTTTGTTATCCTTCGTAATATCTCATTAGATCTCGCTTTTGGCGGTACCAGCGGGAATCCCATCATCTTCCCGCCCTTGCGGCTTCATGATGCCAGTACCGGTGTGCCCAATTACGCAAATGTTGCAACGGCATCCGCGTTGTCGAAGCGGATTATTAATATTCCCGATGCTTATACCGCTGCAGGTTTCGATTTCTCGGGAACGCGCCGATTTGATGCGCAGACAGGATATAAATCAGTATCTTTTCTGACGGTGCCCCTTCTTAATACCCGAAAAGAACTTGTTGGCGTTCTGCAGTTAATTAATTCGCGGGATGTGAATGGGAATAATGTTCCGTTTCAACCGGAAAATGAGCGCTTAATCAGCGCCTTAGCGTCACAAGCAGCGGCAGCGCTTGAGAACAATAAACTATTCCGGCAACAGAAAAAATTGCTCGAGGCTTTCATTGAAGTGATTGCTCGCGCGATCGATGCGAAATCGCCCTATACGGGCGGGCATTGTCAGCGGGTTCCTGTTTTAACAAAAATGCTGACAAAAGTCGCTTGCGAGTCCACAGCGGAGCCATTTGCGAATTTTAACCTCACGGAAGAGGAATGGTATGAACTGCACATCGCAGCGTGGATGCACGATTGCGGCAAGATCACCACGCCGGAATATGTTGTCGATAAAGCAACCAAGCTAGAGACAATATGGGACAGGATTGATCTTGTTAAATCGCGTATTGAAATCATGCGCCGTGACGCCAAGATCTCTTATCTTGAAGCTTTGGCGCAATCCAAAGAAAATCCGGCAAAACTTGAGAAAGAATATAATCTTCGCCTTAAAGATTTGGATGAGCAGTTTAAGTTTTTAGAAAAAATCAATATCGGCGGCGAAAGTATGGAAGCTGGCGATCTCGAGCGATTACAAAAAATTGCCCAGCAAGTTTGGGTAGACTCAAACGGAAAAAGTCAGCCAATTCTGACAGAAAATGAAAGCTATAATTTGTCGGTGCGGCGTGGCACGCTAACGGCGGAAGAGCGGGAAATTGTCAACGATCATATCGTGCAGACGATTAGAATGCTAGAGCAGCTTCCGTTTCCAAAGCACTTACGCCGAGTTCCGGAATATGCAGGCGGGCATCACGAAAAGATGGATGGAACCGGATATCCGCGCGGACTTAAACGCGAGCAAATGTCGATCCCAGCGCGTGTCATGGCTATCGCCGATATATTCGAGGCGTTAACGGCACGCGATCGTCCCTATAAAAAGCCGAAAACCTTATCAGAATCGATCCGCATTATGGCCAATATGAAACGGAATCATCATATAGATCCCGATCTATTTGATCTCTTTCTGCAAACGGGAATCTGGAAGGATTACGCGCAGCAGTTTCTCCTCCCTGAGCAGATCGATGAACCGGATATTGCAGCGGCTTTAGAAGCTAGGCCTAATCGCTTACAACTTTCTTAACGACCTAGGGTCGGTGAGCCAAGCTTTCTGCCGTTTTCCAAGAGAATGCACCTGTTTTAAGTCCCGCGAGGGTATATAGCATTTGCCGGCGTATAAAAGGTATTCGTCCCATCGGGGCAAAGCTCCAGTCGCGTATTTTTCCCACCCAGGACAAGTCAGACTGAAAAAGGGGCGTCAGCCAGCGACTGGCCATTTGATAAAAGCGAAGGTGCTGTCGTCGATGGCGATGATAGTTCATCAGGGCTGTGCCTATGTCTTCGTCAATGGCAAGGCAATCAGAAAGAATGGCAGCATCTAAAAGGGCAAGATTGGCTCCTTGGCCTAATTGGGGGCTTGTTGCGTGAGCGGAGTCGCCAATAAAAATAAGCCGGCCCTGGTCCCAGGATCTCATACGAACATCTCCGTAGGTAACCGGGAAAATCTGTGCGGTTTCGCCAAATTGGCTCACTAAGGAAGCTATATCCGGCCATAGATCCATTGCATGATTTTTCCAGTTTGAGAGATCGCTCTTTATAAAAGTGGAGAGGAGGTCAGCTTTCATGCTCCAGAAAAATGCAACTTGGGGCGGGCTTTTATCGCCTTTTTCTAGGGAGTGACCGACGGGTAACGCGCCAATCATAATTTGTGGCCCGTGATAGACTTGCCGTAAAGCTTTGGTGAACCGGCCTTGGTGATCAGAGCATAATCCCCAGACAGCACCCCAGGGATATGGCTTATGTTGGCTTCGCAAAGCGCAGGCCTCACGAACAAGCGATCGTAATCCTGAAGCATCAATTATAAGGTCAAAGGGACCATAACGGTGGTTCTTATGGGTAATAGCCCAAGCTGCAGATGAATCTTGCTCGACGCGCTGAATGGCCGTATCCCCATGAATAAGGTAATTTTTTTTCTTAATCTCACCATAGAGAAGACCGAATAAAGTCCCGCGTTGAATGCCTAATCCATGGAGGTGAGAGGAGAGCTCACTGTAGCGAATGTCAAAGATGACCTGCCCCTTATAGGTTCTACCGTACAAGTGATCGATATGGGCACCCAAGCGTAACGCATCAGTTAAAAGATCGAGGCGGCGAAGAATTTCTAGACCTGTCGGTTGCAGAAGAAGCCCAGCACCGAGGGGTAACGGTGACGAGAATTTCTCAAAAATAGTCAGGCTATGGCCCTGCCGGCCCAGAAAAATAGCTGCAGCCAGTCCGGCCGTACCACAACCGATTATGCCGATATTTAGAGGGCGCACGGTGACTATAGTAGAATTAACGTGAGAGAGAAATCTGAAACAAATTTATGCTTTTGCCGCGAAAAGCTCCTTCGCAATAAGCCAAGTAATAATCCCACATCCGCATAAAGCGCTTATCAAACCCAATCTTACTGATCTCAGGTCGCGCCGCTAAGAAACGTTGACGCCATAAAGCAAGGGTATGGGCGTAATGTTCGCCGTAGGTCGCCGCTTCACGCCAAATAAGGCCGCATTCGTGAGTTATTTGTTTTAAAATAGCGGCGCTAGGTAATTTTCCGCCAGGGAAAATGTATTTTTGAATAAAATCGGCATCTTTGCTGTGAGGAATAAAACGATGATCTGCGGCTGTTATAACCTGGATCGCCGCTCGCCCTCCGCTAACCAGAATATCTCGTATCTTCGCAAAATAAACGCTCCAATATTCTTCTCCGACAGCCTCCAGCATTTCAATTGAAACTACTTTATTGAAAGACTGATCAATATCCCGATAATCCTGAAGCCGTACGTTGACTTTGTCATTCAAGCCCGCCTTATAGATTCTTTCTGCGGCATAATCATACTGCGCCTTAGATATGGTAAGCGCCGTTACGTCTGATCCCCGTTCGCGCGCAGCATATTCGGCAAACCCTCCCCAGCCGCATCCTATCTCCAAGACACGATCGTTAGGCCCTAGGGCGGCACGGTCAGCCATATGGCGATATTTATGTTCCTGAGCGATACGAATATCCTCTTCAGGTTTTTCAAATATTGCACAAGAGTAGGTCATGCCAGCGTCAAGCCATTGGCGATAGAAACTGTTACCAAGATCATAATGCGAGGCAATATTTCTCTTGCTGCCGCCTCGGGTATTACGGTGCATAAGATGACCCAGCCACCGCCCAAGACGCGCTAAGGGATGACCCGTCAGAATTTTCTGCAGTGTGGAACTCTCGTTACGGGCGCCAAGCTCAATAACAGTTGGCAAATCTGGACTATCCCAATCCCCGTCCATATAAGCCTCTGCCAAGCCAACAGCGCCACCGAACAGAAATCGGCGCGCGATCCGGTAATTATGGATTTGGATATAGGCGGAAGGGCCGCTGCCGGGATCGCCAAAACGCTGAAGGTGTCCATCAGGAAAAGAAAGAGTTAGATGGCCGATTTGGATGCGTGATAAAATGGAAAAGACGATCCGCCACGTCGGGGATAAGTCTTTGGGTGATATTAATTCTGCCATTTCTGCGCCCCGTTCATATTTGGCCTCTTAAGCTAGCGTGGCGATCAGTTGATCTATGATGCCTTTCCAGCGTGTAATCGTCACGGCTTTTTATCCAAAAAGCCGTCACTCGGTTGCTAAAATAAGAAAACAGCGAAATATATTAAGTATTTGAAGTAAATGGATAAATTAAAGTTAATAGCAAATTTATGCCTTATTTCCCGCCGCCGATGAAAATAAGTCCCCGGGGTCATCGCCCTGCATCATTGTGGCGTAGGCGCTTAAGGCACGTTTTCGCGCTGTTGCATGATCGACGATTGGCAAGGGGTATGTATCACCAAGAGTAACTTGCGCCGCTTTAAGGACGTCAGGTGTTGCTTGCCAGGGCGAGTGAATTACTGAATTTTCTAGCCGGGCCAATTCAGGGACCCAGCGACGAACATAGTGCCCTTGAGGATCAAACTTTTGACCCTGCAAAATAGGATTAAAAATTCGAAAGTACGGAGCCGCATCCGCGCCTGATCCGGCTACCCATTGCCAATTGGCCGTATTGCTGGCCAAGTCGGCATCCAGCAATGTGTCCCAAAACCAAGCCTCCCCGTTCACCCAATGAATCAGCAGTTGTTTGCACAGAAAAGAGGCAACAATCATGCGAACACGGTTATGCATCCAGCCTGTATGCCAAAGCTGCCGCATACCGGCATCTATAATCGGGTAACCAGTTCTTCCTTTTTGCCAGGCTGAAAGATTAGATAAATCTTCCTTCCAAGGAAAATACCTAAAGTGAGATCTAAAAGATTGGATTGGGAGGTTAGGAAAATAATACAAAAGATAGGCAGAAAACTCTCGCCATCCCAGTTCGGATAGAAATTTCCACCCATCAGAATCCAGCTTGCCGCCCGCCGACTCCATGACGGCCAAGGTCGCGTGCCAAATTTGCCGTGGACTAATTTCGCCCAAAGCGAGATGGGGCGACAGCCGAGATGTGGCATCTTTATCTGGGCGATCACGTGCCCCCGTGTAGCCGGTAATCTTATGACTAAGAAACTTATCCAGCTGTTGCCGCGCGGAGGCTTCGCCTGGTGTCCACATATCAAATCCCGTCGACCAATCAGGTTTTTTAGGTAGTAGATTCCATGCGTCGATTAACTCAGACTCTATGTTATGTTTTCCGGACTTAAGATTCTGAGGGATACCAAGAGGATCAGGGATTCGGCTTGCTTTCAAAGCATTCCAATAGGGGGTGAAAACGGTGTAGTCCCTATTCTGCTGGGTTCGAGGCTGACCAGGTGCGTTTAATAATCCGTCATCAAACACAGAGATAGTCAGGCCAAATTTTTGGAGGCTAAGACTCAATTCATGATCTAGGGCCGCTTGAGCGGGCGTAAGAGCTTTATTCCAAAAAACCGAGGTTATTCCCGCCTGTTGAGCCACCTCCTTTAAAATTGTTAAAGAGTCCCCTCGTTTAAAAACAAGATCACATCCATGCTTTTTTAAATGTTTGCTTAAGGCCAGAAGACTATGGTGCAGCCACCATTTTTGTGCGGCACCCCGTAATCTGACCGAAGCATTCTCATCAAGAATATAAATGGGGAGAATAGGTCCTTTTTGGGCCGCAGCCGTTAAAGCGGGATTGTCTGACAGACGCAGATCTGAGCGGAACCAAATCAAGGAAGTCATAGGCTTTGTATGTCCTTATGCCGATATCGCCATTCTATGAGCACCTAACAGGTGCGAATGATACAGATTATGGGACAAAATTAGACCTTTTCCCTTAGAGAAAAGATTTATTGCCCGCCGGGGAAATCTAAAATACTAGGGTATATATTAACTCGGCAAGCTTTGATCTATGCCGCTTCTAAATCAAGAAAAGGCCGAATTTTAAGCCTTCAAGGTGAAACTAGTGTTGAATGGGTTGAAACGCATCGCGAAGGTTCTATTCGGAATCTTCTTCATCTTGCCGTTGATGCTGATGCTGATTTACAAAATCCTTCCGCCACCCATCACTACGGTTATGGTGGTTCGCTCCCTCTCTGGCGCAACCATAAAACATAGCTGGGTCAATATAAAGTATATATCTCCCCATGTAGCGAGAGCTGTAATGGCAGCTGAAGACAATCGATTTTGTCAGCATTGGGGAATTGATTGGCCGTCGCTTCGCGGAGAGGTTTTCGATGCTTTTAAGGGTGACGATGCCCGAGGCGCCAGCACGATTCCAATGCAGACGATTAAGAACCTCATGCTTTGGCCTGGTCGAAGCTATATACGCAAAGGCTTAGAGCTTTATTTGGCACCTATGCTTGATTTAGTTTGGGGTAAATCACGCATAATGGAAGTTTATCTTAATATAGCAGAATGGGGGCCTGATGGTATTTTTGGTATTGAAGCCGCGGCCCAGTACCATTTTAAAAAATCGGCGGCACGGTTATCGCGGTCCGAGGCAGCTCAGCTTGCAGCAGTCCTGCCAAACCCTCAGGTTATGATTGCGGGTCGACCATCCGCTTACGTAAGAGAGCAGGCTGCTGTGATTGATCATCGGGTAGATCAGTCAGGCTCATTGCTTGACTGTACGCAGTAAACTGGCCGCACTAATTAACAATTTGTTCATTTTGAGTTCAGGCGCCGTCTTTTATAGAAGAGCTTTACCTGGTTAATGTAGGTGAGTGCAGATAATGGCTAAGCTGTGGCAAAAACTGAGCTGGTTGACAAGACTGTGCCTGGGTCGGGCTTACCGCCCTGAAAAGCGCTATATGCGGGGGCTTCGTTAAGCGGATTCACCCGCTTCCGAAGCTTCCTTGCGCTTTAAGATAGCAATAAAAAAACCATCGGTATTATCTGCTCCGGGAGACAACCGCAAGAATGGATCGTCTTTAGGGTAAGGAACTTCCAGTGTTTCTTGCCAAACGCTTGATCCTGATAGGGGTGTAAATTCGGGGTTGAGCTTCAGGAATTCATGAATGCGATCGGGGCCTTCTTCATTCAAGAATGAGCAAACAGCATAAATAAGTCTCCCTCCAGGTTTCACCGCGCGAGCCCCTTGTGCTATTAACACGGACTGAGTCTTTATCAAGCGATCGAGTTCGTCTGGTGTAAAATGCCATTTACGATCGGGGTTACGCCGCCACGTACCACTGCCGCTACATGGCGCATCTACGAGGACGCGATCAAATTTGTTCTTTTGCCGCTTAAGCCATTTTTCATTGCTGCTATCTAAAGCACGGCATTCTGCAACATGAACGCCGGCACGCCGTAAGCGATGTTTGGCTCTTGTAAGACGCGCCGAAGAAAGATCAGTCGCAACCAGCCGACCTTTATTTTGCATGACGGCAGCTAAGGCCAGGGTTTTGCCGCCGGCTCCGGCACACAAATCAAGCACAGCAAGCCCCGGTTTTGCCGCAACCAAAAGCGCAGCAAGTTGCGAGCCCTCATCCTGAACTTCAATAAGACCATCCCGAAAAGCAGCTGTCGCCGTCACGGCGGCTCTTTGTGCTAATCGAAGCCCAATAGGTGAATAAGGCATCGACTGGGGGTGCAATCCTTCAGCCTCTAAAGCGTTTATTGCTCGGTCCACATCGGATTTTAATGTGTTAACGCGAAGATCAACCGAGGCTTCGGTATTCAGCGCCGCGATTTCTTTATCGACCTCTATGGGAAAAGCCTGACGTAGCAAGGGATCGAGCCATTGAGGATAATTACCTCTGACCCAAGGAGGTTGGTCTGGGGAAAGAAGCTCGTGCTCACTCATTGCGGCAAGCAGATTTTTCTCGCTGGGCGTCAGGCGCGATGGCGCATGAGATCCCAATTCCCATTGTTCCTGAAGTAAGTCAGGTGACATTTTATGAACAAGGGAAAGAGTGGTAAGAGTCCGAAGGCGAGATGTCGCCTTTAGGCCGTACTGAGTCAGCCACCAATCTAGCTGGCTGCGTCGGCGGAGAACACCGTAGGTAATTTCACCGATGGCCATACGATCCTTGGAGCCCGCGAAGCGATGTTCGCGGAACCATAAGGACATGATTTGATCGGCAGGCTGCTGGCCGGCCTCAATGGCGTCTAAAATGTCGATTGCTGCCGCATAGCGGGCGCCCGGTGTCATAAGTCGTTAACTTAAAGATCGGTACGATAGTTCGGAGATTCCCGGGTCACCGTAATATCATGAACATGACTTTCTCTGAGACCTGCGCCTGTAATGCGGATGAATTTCGCATTTTTTTGTAGGTCCGCGAGGGTCTTATTACCCGTGTAGCCCATCGCGGCACGCAACCCGCCCACAAGCTGATGAACGACCGTTCCGACAGGCCCCTTATAAGGAACCCGACCCTCGACCCCTTCCGGCACAAGTTTAAGGCTGTCGGCCACTTCCTGTTGGAAATATCGATCGGCCGAGCCGCGAGCCATGGCGCCCACCGATCCCATACCGCGATAGGTTTTATAGGACCGTCCTTGATAGAGGAGCACCTCCCCTGGCGCTTCGTCGGTGCCGGCAAGCAAGGAACCGATCATGGCGCAGTCGGCTCCGGCGGCTAAGGCCTTTGCCAAGTCGCCAGAAAATTTAATCCCTCCGTCAGCAATGGCAGGGACGTCGGCTTTATGACAGGCGCTGGCCGCATCCATAATGGCCGAAAGCTGAGGGACGCCTACGCCGGCTACCATGCGAGTCGTGCAAATAGAGCCGGGACCAATACCAATTTTTACTGCGTCGGCTCCCGCGTCGATCAACCACTTGGCGCCATCGGCGGTGGCGACATTTCCAGCGATCACTTGCACATGGTTGGAAAGCTTTTTAATAGCGGTAACGGCTTTTCCAACACCTTCTGAGTGACCATGCGCCGTATCGACAACAATAATGTCTACACCTGCCTCTATAAGAGCTTCGGCCCGGCGAGATCCATCATCACCAACCCCTGTGGCGGCAGCTACCCGTAGCCGGCCCTTTTCATCTTTACAGGCATTCGGAAATTTTTGAGCTTTTTCAATATCTTTAACTGTGATGAGGCCGACACACCGGTAGCTTTCGTCCACGACGAGCAGCTTTTCAATGCGGTATTGATGGAGAAGGCGCTTGGCTTCTGCGGTATCAACCTTGCCTTCCTTAACGGTGATTAAGCGCTCTTTGGTCATGAGATTTTGAATGGACTCATTACGGTCGGAGGCAAATCTTACATCGCGGTTGGTTAAGATGCCGACCAGTCGGCCGTTGGACTCGACAACAGGTATTCCTGAGATCTCGTTGTAAGCCATCATACCCAAGGCTTCGGCCAAGGTCGCAGTGGGCGCAATGGTCAAAGGATTTACCACCATCCCCGATTCGAATTTTTTAACCTTGCGAACTTCCCGTGCCTGTTCTTCTGGTTTAAGGTTTTTATGAATAACTCCAAGACCACCTGCCTGGGCCATGGCAATGGCAAGGCTAGCTTCGGTTACCGTATCCATGGCGGCACTTATAAGGGGAATGCCCAAACGGATCGAGCGTGTTAGTCGTGTTCCCGTATCAGCTTCAGCCGGTAAAATGGCCGATCGCGCCGGAACCAACAGAACATCATCAAAAGTAAGGGCTTCAGGGAAATTCATGCCAACCGCTCCATTAACAGGTTGGCGCCGTAGCATATACACCCGTGGCGGCAATCCAAGAACTATATGGAGCTAAATTAAGATTTTTCCTTCAGACCGCGAAATTCGGTCGCCAAAACATAGAGCTCTGCGGATTCTGCGCGGCTGGCCGGCGGTTTTACGTGCCTTACCTTGGCAAAATCACGCTTTAGCGCCATTAGAAGGTCTTTTTCCGAGCCTCCCTGTACGACCTTGGCCAGAAAACTCCCTTTGGGGGCCAAGATTTGGCAGGCGAAATCATAGGCGGCTTCGACGAGGGCCATGCTTCGCAGGTGGTCTGTTGCTGCATGGCCGGTAAAAGAGGGAGCCATATCGCTAAGAACTAGATCGGCCTTTTTTCCGTTTAATGCCGCGATAATCTGGTCGGGCGCATCCGGGTCCATAAAGTCCATCATTAAAACCTGAGCCTTGGCGACAGCCTCCATGGGAAGGCGGTCGACAGCGACAATGAGGCTTTTAGCGCCCACGCGTTCGACCGCAATTTGTGTCCATCCGCCCGGTGCTGCACCAAGATCAACGATCACCATCCCAGGGCGGAGCAGCCGGAATCGGTCGTCCATTTCTTGAAGCTTAAAAGCGGCGCGTGAGCGATAACCCTGACGCCGTGCTTTGGCAACATAAGGATCGTTGTGCTGTCGCTTGAGCCATAGGGTTGAGGAGAGCTTATCCCCTTTAACCGGTCCTTTATTTTTTGCTGGCTTTGGAGCGGCGGCTCGTGATTTGGAGAGAGTCTTAGATTTTTTATTTTGCGCCATTAGTGAGCCCAAGAGTCCTTTGAAAAGGCCCCATGCTTTGTCATTAAGTTTAGAAGTACACCTTCACGGACACCCCGATCGGCCACGCGTAGTTTTTTGACGGGCCATGTTGTGCATATGGCTTCAAATATAGCGCAACCACCAACGACAAGATCGGCCCGGCGTTTTCCTATACAAGAATACCCGGCACGTTCTTCAACGGACATTTCGGATAGCTTGCGGCCAATTTGGATCGCATCTGCGGTGTCCAGGAAAATACCATCAATTTTATTTCGATCATAAAAAGTAAGCCCGCGAGCAACGCTGGCAAGCGTTGTTACGGTGCCTGAAGTACCGACCATTTGAATAGAACCCTTATTAAGGGCGTCAGCTATTCCATGCTGAGCATCGAAGGCTTTAAGATGCTGGGTGACATCGGCGATAAGCTCTACGTAGCGCGTTGGATGAGAAGGCAATTCGGTAAAAAGCTTTGCCAAAGCGACGACACCGAAAGGAATGGATAAAACCTGTGCCGGTGGTTTGCCGCGCTGCCAAATAATTTGGGTTGATCCGCCACCGATATCAAATAGCAGAATATTATCTGATGAATCTGTAATGAGCTCTCTGCATCCATCCAGGGCAAGTTCGGCCTCTTCAGCCGCTGTAATGATTTCTAAATTAAGGCCCGTTTGCTTTTTTACCTCTCTGAGGAATTCGTCGCTATTACGGGCACGGCGGCAGGCTTCTGTGGCAACAGCACGGATATGGGTGACGCCGTGATGGCTAACTTTTGAAGCGCAAATTCGCAGGGCGGAAAGCGTTCGAATGATGGCTTCCGGCGCTAATAAATTATTCTCAAAGTCCCCCCCAAGGCGAACGGCGCGTGAAAAAGCATCCAAGACGGTGAAGCTATTACGATAAGGTTTGGCAATTAAAAGGCGGCATGTATTGGTGCCAAGATCGATCGCGGCAAACTTTGCCTGATGAGCAGCGGAATTCGAAAGCTCTGCCTCTGGGGTAGGTGGGTATAACTGTGAATTATCTGTTGCCCCCATTCGATCTTTCACAACCTTCTTCGATTCTACGATCAAATGACCCTAAGATCATTGAATTTATGGGAAAAACTAAGGTTTACTCTTGAATTGGTGTTTTAAGGAGTTTACATCCCGTTGGGCCATCTCGTCATCTTTTACGTTGAAAAGATGACGTTAGGCCGGCCTACCGCTAGTGGGGAATAGTTTAACGGTAGAACTATGGACTCTGACTCCATCAGTCGTGGTTCGAATCCACGTTCCCCAGCCAGTGTTAAAGATTTGATATCATTAAGATATTCTGATCGTTCTTATTTTGGTGTAGAGCTGCGCATGCTCCAACAAAATACCCAGGTTTTCCGCCAATTCCCACGAGTTCCTAAATGTTTTATTGCGCATGCATTGCGCACGTGCCGCTCATTCTGTTCTACATTTTAGAGTCCGAGGAGGCGGTTATGTTTACTGATGCTATTGGTATCATGAAGCTGTTTGCTCCCATGTAAAACTTGGGCCGTCTGTTCACGCGAAGTATAGACCGGTCTGTCTCGGTAGCCTGATATTAATGAAGCTACGAGCGAGGCCTTTCACTATAAGGCAAAAGATCATTTCCATACCGGTTGCGGGATATATCTCAGATAAGACAGGAAAGACCAGAACTGTACTTCTGGTCTTATCGTCAATAGCGACGGTGATTTATGTGACCTACTTGCTCGACCTCAACGTACCGGGCCTCTTTGCTGTTGTAGTAGCTACAAGTTTTTTAACAGCGCCACTCTTTCCGCTAGCAGACAGATTGGCTGTAGGGATTGGTGAGCGCGGTGGGATATTTTTTGGATATAAACGGCTGTGGGGTTCGGTTGGATTTTTAGGCGGGTCTTTATCAGCTGGGCTCCTCGTGGAATCAATGGGGAGCGATTCGATTATTCTTGTCATAGCTGGTGGCGCAATTATCGCAACGAGCTCGCTTCTACCAATTAAAGATCCGTCTAAAGCGAACGACAACACTCAATTATTGAGTGGGTCTCCATTTATGCGGATATGGAGTGACAGATTCATCCGAATGGCATTGATCGCCGCCGCGCTTACGCAGGCTAGTAATGCATTCTTCTACTCTATGTCGACTGTTTATTGGTTAAGCCACGGACTCTCAGCAGCTCAGGTTTCGGGTTTCTGGACAGTAGGGATTTTAGCTGAAATAGCAGCTTTTTTATTAGCTCCGTGGTTACTAATGAGAGTAGAAGCAACTAAGTTGTTAATGTGGTCTGCTGTGCTGACAGCCCTCAGATGGTTTTTTATGGGAATAACAGAAAGTTATTTAATATTAATGATTTTGCAAGTCTTACAAGCAGCGACAATCGGCTTTAGTGGCGCAGCATTTGCTGCCATTGTCGGAAAGTCACTGGGTGAAAATGAAAAAGCAAGCGCATTTTCAGTCCATCGAGTACTTGGCAATGGTGTCTTCATAACTATCGCTAGTTTCGCATCTACAATACTGCAAAAAGAGTTTGCAATTTCGGGTTTCCTCATGATGGTTCCGTTTGCCGTTCTATCTGCAGTACTGGCGTATGTGGCCGATTGCCTTTGGATCAAGAGAACAATAGGTTGAGAGCAGAACTTTATATTAGGTGAAGCAATGAGATTGTCAGTATCTCTGAGATTCAGTAATGAATCAAATGATACAGTCCGGAGAATAGTGGCAGCCTTAGATAATATTAAGGTAACGAACAATGAGTTGCCGCATATTACATTGTTTTCTACAGAGGCACAGGATAGAAACGGAGTGATTAGTGTTCTTCGGAGACTTTACCATCCGTACGATGAACGATTTGCGACGAGTTGTGGTATTGATGTAATTGGCGGAAATCATTTAGTAATAAATATAAGAAAAACTGGATTTGTTAAAGATATACAGATAAATATATTCAAAATGTTTAAGGAAAAATATAAACCTGATCGTAAATATTATACTCCTTTCCAGTGGCACCCCCATGTGACAATTGGATCTTTGAATCCAACAAACTTACATATGCCCTCTATTCAAGAAGTAAGATTTGAATGCATACAGTTGGTAATTTTTGATGTTGATACTAAAACTGATGTGTACAAGCAGAATATAGCTCGCCGTTAAATCTCAGGAGGTAACATAGGGGTAGGAATGTTGCTTTCTATGTTTGAAAAAGAGCGCATAACTTGTCACTCAGAAATGCAGAGGGTTTCGGGATAGCTCATAAATAGCACATGGAAGGTTTAAGTTATTGAAATGCCTAAAATCCTAACGGACTCTGACTCCATCAGTCGTGGTTCGAATCCACGTTCCCCAGCCAGCACTAACTAGCTGATATCATTAATATATTAAGTTCGCCGCCTAGGCCTGGTATCCCCTCGGCATTGCTGTCCGTTGCGCGTAAGGCTTTTATTTCTAGGTTAAAAGCACTTTCGACCTTAGAAGCGGGTTATTCACGGAAAGTCGATTATGACTGCTGCGGTAATATTCGATATGGATGGTCCGTTGCTTCGCTTATCAGACAATGAAGAGCAAGCCTACATTGCTGCCATAACCGAAATGTATGGGGATAGCCGGATATCGATCTCATGGGATGAGTATCCCATAAGAACCGATACGGAAATTACCAAGCACATTATTAAAGAGCTGACAGGATATGATGCGACCCATGAAGAACTCAAAAAGATTTGCGAAAAGTATGTGAGAAACTTAAAGCATAAATTAAACAAGGGAAATGGAGCGATTTCTACTCCGGGCGTTATGTTGCTTCTCCAAAATCTATCGCGACATATGACATTAGGTGTAGCGACCGGAAATTTTCGCGAGATTGCTTCAATTCGTCTTCGCTCGGCGGGGTTATGGCGGTTTTTTAAAACGCATTGCGAAGGCTCGGGTGATGGCGGAACTAAAGCGGAAATTTTAGCACGGCTAACCAAGAACCTTCCTAAAACGATCACGCGTACTCTGTTTGTGGGTGACAGTATCAGTGATCTAGTTGCGGCAAAATATTGCGGTGTAGAATTTATTGGATTTAGTGAATCGGAAAACCGTCGAAAAGATTTATCAACTGCAGGCTGTAAACTTGTTGCGGCCTCACACACGCAAACAGAAGAGTTTATATTGGAAAAATCTAGAGATCCAAAGCTCAGTGAGACTTGAAATTTATTTCATATAAATTTACTGAAATATTCAACGCTATCTCCTTTATTTTGCGATCCTTAGCCTTGCTTGTGACCCAGCGTACTCAGGCAATATCACTTCATTTTTTGTAAATTTTTATAGATCTCTAAAAAATATTACTCATGCCCGTTAGCACTCGCAAAAAATCACGCGCGTTATCGTCTTTTTTTCTTCGCGGTTTTTTGTATGCAGCTTAGCGTGCTGCGTACGTATTGCGTTGCAGTACAAAAAATATGCCGAACAAAATCTCCTTGCGGTTTAGAAAACGTAATCATATGCAGGATCAGCAGATGATTTTCCACAAGGAGCATCGTATCTATGATGTCAGAATATATTTTTGCTATTGTGAAAAGAAAAATAACCGAGTTTTTTCTTGTTACATTGTGCATGATTTTCATCCCGCTTGTTGTGAATGCGGGCATGGGTCCAGCCAAGGATGGGCCCGGGCAGGATCCTAACTGGGCTCCTTCCAATAAATCGTTTATTGGGACCTCTATTTCCAAAAATTCTTTGGTTTATTTTACGGGCTATCGTTCTGCTGTTACCGAAGTTTTCTTTCCGGTACTCGACACGCCAAATCAATCGGATCTGGGACTTTTAATCCAAGATCCTCAAAGTCATAAAATCATTAGTGATCGAGATTTACCCTTTAGAACCAAGCTTATCGATCCCAAAGCTTTGGCCTGGGAAGTGATCAGTGAGTCTACCGATCTTAATCTTAGAATTACCAAGCGAATTTTTACGGACCCAGATCGTCATGCCCTCATTATGCGTTATGCCTTGACGCCTCTCTTGCCTAATACCACCGAGTTTAAGCCGTTAAATCTTTTTCTCGTTCGTAATCCGGCGATTGGTAATTCCGGATTCGGCGATACGGGAGAAACGATCGTTAGTTTGGGTAAATCTCTGTTGGTCGCTTATCAAGGGAATCTGCCTGAGCATGGAACCATTGCCTCCGCGATCGGCATATCAACGGCTTGGCGAAAAAACGCCAGGTCAGAGGATTTCGTAACCAACGGTTTCCAAGGCCGGCCCAGTGACGGTATAGAGGACCTTAAGAAAAATGGAGCGATGACTCAAAATTTTGATCTCGCGAGTGACGGCAATATTACCCAAATGGGACATATCGATCTTAAAGGGCGTTCCAACGAGTTGTTTGACGTGGTTATGGCTTTTGCATCGGACAACAGCCCGACCGGTGTCGATAATGCCAAGAAAGCCGCGGTATTGACTGTGAATGATGTTCTGGCAAGTGATTTGAATGCTCTGCAAGCAAGGTACATCGCCGGTTGGAAGAATTACACCGGCAGCCTTGATACCCAAAAGGGAACAGCCGATGATCAGTATTACCTTTCGGCGATGATCCTCAAAACCAGCCAAGATAAAAAAACTGGCATTATGGTGGCGGGCCCTGGTAAGCCGTGGGGCCCTTCACGTAGTGATACTGTTGATATCTTTAAACGCAAGCAGCCCGACGGCGGATATCATCTTGTTTGGACACGTGATCTATTTAAATTTTCCAATGCCTTGATCACAGCTGGAGATGTGCAGACCGCTGTTGAAGCCAGCAACTATATGCTTGATCGCTTAATGCAAACCCAAGACTGCGGTGACATAGAGTATGGTCCCGGGACGGATGCGGATTGTATGGGCGCGATGGGTAAACCGGACACAGGCTTCAGTCGAAAGGGTCGTTTCCAACAAACAACCTGGCTAAATGGATATCGTTATTTCCAAGGAACACAGATGGACGAGGCGGCCATGCCGATTATCTTGGCATGGCGGATTTACCAACAGGGAAATGCTGCTCAAAAATTGGAAGTTAGCAGCCGATACGCGGCAATCAAAACAATAGCAGATTATTTATTAAATAATTCTGCGCGGGTTGACGGACTTAAGAAAGAAAGTGGACCGTGGACACACCAAGAGCGCTGGGAAGAGGTTTCAGGTTTTTCTCCCTCGACGCTTGCGGCAGAAATTGCCGGACTTGTATGTGCTGCGGATCTGGCGATAATCAACGGCGATAAAGTAAATGCCGCCCGATATTTAAAGGCGGCTGATCAATGGCAACAGCTCTTAAATCGCTGGACCTTTACCACCAATGGCCCATTAAAAGATCGGGGAATCGGAAATGGGCGATACTTCCTTCGCATTAGTGAAAATAAGGATCCGAATGGCGCCGATAGTAAAACCTATGGTAATGGCGGCGGAGTCCATGATGAGCGCGATATCGTTGATGGGGGATTTTTGGAGCTTGTCCGTTTGGGTGTTCGGCGGGCGTTAAGCGACGATATTCTTGATACAATTCCTGAATACGATGCGGTTTTAAAGCAAACCATCGGAGGAGACGAGGCTTGGTTTCGTTATAATTTTGATGGTTATGGCGAGACCAACGCAGGAGAAAACTACACCGACGATGCCGCAAATAACAAAAAAATCGCGCGCGGACGTTTATGGCCCATTTTTACGGCTGAACGCGGTATGTACGAGATTGCAGCGGCAGGAAGCGGGTCTGCCGGCTCAAAATATCTTCCCATGCTCAAAAGATTTGCAAACTCCTCCGGCTTTATTCCGGAGCAGATCTGGAATACGCCGATTATCTTTCGGGATAAGGATGGGAATACCTGGGATACAAATCTTCCCGTTGGCGGCGTCTTACCTGATACACCTCCCGATGAGAAAGCGATTGCGGGAAAGCCGACCAAATCTATGGCGCCATTAAACTGGGCAATGGGGGAGTACATCAACCTCTTGGCTTCCATCGCTGCAAATCGCATCGTTGATATTCCGGCTGTAGTTTGCGATCGATACAACGCATGTCTTCGCGATCTAGCAAGTGGTGCTGCCCGCCTCGACATTACCGCGATGGGTGATGCCGGATTTGGGTGGAATGTTTATGTTGCAGGAAACATTCCCGAATTGGGAGATTGGGATACGGATCTTGCCATTCCTGCTGAGTTTTTTACGGGAAACAATTGGAAAAATGTAATTAATGTTCCAGGGTCAAAAGCGATCGAATACAAATATTTCCGCAAAAATAGCGATACGGGTGTGGTAAAATGGGAAAACCGCATGGGAAACCGAACGTTTACGACGCCGACCGCAGGCGCAACGAGTACAATCAATGACACTATTACGGGTTGGGAGCCGTAAAGTTGTTTGCTATTTAGAATGAGCAATCTATCGGTGTTGCCTTGGTAAAGAAAAACAGCCGGTTCTTGGACTGGCTGTTTTTCATTAGTCACAGCCTCTCCCGTATCGTTGCCCTAACCTTATCGGGTGTCTGAGCTCTTAAGAGCGAGCAGGATGTTTGTTTTCAATTATAATTTATATAAAATGTATGCCTTAATATACATATTATCATGAGGCATGCGTACAACATTGCGGATATAATTAATAAATTCATATTCTTACTTCGGCAGTATGTGTGCATATCATTGTAAGAAAATTTTTCTGAGGGTTCGTTGGAGAAATTTAGACTAAAAATTTTGCAATGCAGAGCAAAGACCCAAAGAATCTTGGCCTTGCGCAAGATAACAAATCATAGCCTTAATTCGATTGCATACTTCCTTACTCACCCATGCGGGTGAACAAGAGTGTGTGCGCACCATACAAATATGGTTAGCCGTGGGAAATCTAAATAGGAGCTATCTATGAATTTTAGGAATAAGCTTTTGACTGCGGGCCAAGCAATTGGGGTTATGACTATCCTAATGACGGCCCCTCTTTATGCTTTGGATATTCCCCAAAATCTGGCGCCGCCCAATACCGAAAAAGTGGCTCACCAGCTTTTTGCTGTTGGCTACCAAGTTTACCGGTGCAGTGAGAAACCGGATGGTAAAGGCTTTGAATGGGCTTTTGTCGCACCCGAAGCGGATCTTTATGATTCAGCCGGCCGTCGGGTCATGGGTAAACATTACAGTGGTCCGACGTGGGAAGCCAAAGACGGCAGTAAGATTGTAGGGAAGGTTCTAACAAGAGCGCCAGCTCCTAATAGCCAAGACATTCCGTGGCTATTGCTTGAAGTAACGCCGAGTAAAGAAAAGGGACTTTTCTCGAACATCAAGCATGTGCAGCGCGTCGATACATCTGCGGGTTCAGCACCATCTGCGCCTTGCTCGGCAAGCAATAAGGGTACGGAAGAGAAGGTTCACTACACAGCGCGTTATGTTATGTACCGCTGATTAAGTTGTGATTAAACCAAAACAGCCGGCCTATAGGCCGGCTGTTTTTCTCTGAACATATTCTAAGGAAAAAGGACGGTTTCAACACCGGTAAAATACAAGGTGGAACCGTCGTTGAAGACGACCATTCCTGTACTTGTTCCATCATATTCATACTTATCGATCATGGTTCCCTCTAAGGCGAGTGTATCGTCGCCAGCGCCGCCGAAGAAACTATCATTGCCAAAACCGTTATTCATCACCCACATAACATCGTTGTCGTTACCGCCATAGATGTAATCGGTGGCATCGTCTCGGTCCGATTCTATTGTTCCAAATGAATCGTTGCCGTTCCCGCCATACAGCGTGTCGGCACCGGCCTCGTTATAGATGGTGTCATCACCATCATAGCCGTAAACGGTATCATTTTCTGTTCCACCATAAAGATAATCGGCACCATTTCCGCCAACAAGGAGATCGTTACCCGCATCGCCGGAGATCGTGTCCTGACCGTCGTTAGTGTCTTCGTCCGGTCGTGTGTATCCGCCGTAAATAAGGTCATTACCAGCGCCGCCATAAATGTCATCTTCGCCGGCACCGCCGTAGATTCTGTCATTCCCGCTGCCGCCGTCGATATAATCGTCAGTATCACCAATGCCGTCGCCCGTGGGGAAGTTTGTTCCTCCCCATATGACGTCATCGCCATCTTCGCCATATATGCTATCGGCGCCTAATCCTCCAAATACTGTATCGATTCCTCCGCCAGCATCAATGTAGTCATTTTCGAAGCCACCGTTGACAGTATCATTGCCATCACCACTCGTTATGTAATCGCTCCCGGCACCGCCATCAATCGTGTCTAGGCCAGAACCTGCTTCCAGGAAATCATCACCATTATCGCCGTACAGTGTGTTGTTTCCAGCATCACCGGAGATGAAATCACCATCTTCGCCGCCATAGACGATGTCATTGCCAGTGCCGCCATAAATAATATCTTCGCCCCCATCGCCATAAAGACGATCGATACCGGCACCGCCCCACAGATCGTCGGCATCATCTCCGCCATACAAGTAATCGTCGCCCAAGTCACCCTTAAGAGTGTCTCTGCCTGTATCTCCCCAAGCCGTGTCGGCATCAGCGCCACCATAAATCAAGTCTGTGTCCGCTCCACCACTTAGCCTGTCATTGCCTTCGGCGCCGTCAAGCGTGTCATTGTTCGCTCCGCCATATAAGGTGTCATGGCCTAATCCACCAAAAAGCTTATCGTCGCCTTCGTCCCCATAAACGACATCAGCAAGCCCTTGACCGATGACGGTGTCATTTCCCGCACCGCCATAAAATCCCGTGCCTACTTTAAAACCAGCCTTAGTCGCAGCCGTGCTGTCCTTAGCCAAGGTAACCGTATCGTTGCCGTCGCCTGCCGAGTACTGGCTTCCGTCGTCGTAGCCGCCCTTGACGATAAAATCGAAGTTTATTGTGTCGTTGCCACTGGTGAATAATTTAGCCATTGGTGCCTCCCATATGAGTGAGTTAATTATCCGATTTATACCCCTATAAGATGTATATATGTAAATAGTAAATCTATGAATTGTATTATAAAATTTTAAATTGTTGGTAGTTAAGAGACTGTTATTTCTGTATATTTACAGAAAATAACGATCTAATTTCCAGTATCGAATTAAATAATTAATCCCGGCGAACATTATAAAACAGCCGGCCTTTGCAGGCCGGCTGTTTTTATTCAAAAGCAGACTTATTCCGCCTATTAATTAGTTACCTACTGAGTCTCGCGGGTTCATACCAAATGAATCTGCTCCAAGTTCGTAAACGAGCAGAAGGTGCCATCATCAAGAATAATATAACCTTCGGCGCCGCCACTTAGCGAGATCGTATCACCATTTACAGAATAGCTGCCTGACGTCATATGGAGCCAGCTAAAGTCAGGTGTATCGCCGGACCAAGGTTGCGCTAGCTCAATAGTGTCCGTGCCGGCACCGCCAAAAATGATATCGTCGCCATTATCGCCATAAAGCTTGTCATTACCTTGGCTTCCAGCAACGTAATCACCATCGTCTCCGCCGTAAAGCGTATCGGTACCATCAAGGCCGTCTATTTGGTCACGGCCTCCATATCCCCAAATCGTGTCATCGTTGTTCGTGCCGAGAAGGGAATCATTCCCTGATGAGCCGGCTTTTGTAACGGAATGTATAGGCATGCTTGTTTCAGATAAGGCCAGATCAAAACTCATCGATTTGTATTTTGGCAGGGCATTGCCCTGAAGTGCGATGTGTTGCTGTTCCTGAAAATCGAACGAAGAGTACTCGGTACGAGCATCAAAAGCGCGAGCCGGAGAAACTTGTGAAAGGGGGATGTATTTTTCATTACTTATCCTTTGTACGCTAATAATCGCCAAGCGGTGGCTTGGCGACGAGGAAAACCATCTCATATCTATGCATTCAGATGGCTATGACTGAGATAAATATAATCAAAAATCACAGCAAGTTTTATTTAAAAATTTACTGTGATGATGCTCACATATACCAATAAAATTGTAATAATTATTTATCAGATATTATCTAAGACAAAAGAAAGGGCCGCCCAGGTATGCTGAGCGGCCCTCGATATCCTCGATATAAGATGTTTACATGAAAACGACGTTTTCGACCCCGGTGAAGTGGAGCACCGATCCGTCGCTTAACGTCAGCGTGCCGCTGCTTGCGCCATCGTATTCATAACGCTCAATATTCATGCCTAACCCTGATGATATATACAAGGTATCATTCCCCATGCCGCCATCAAAGGTGTCGTTTCCAAACCCGATGCTTTGCATATAGACGGCATCATTACCATTGCCGCCAAACATGAAATCAGACGCATCATCCGTATTCGACGCTGGGGAAGCAAATACGTCGTCATTATCACCGCCGTACAGGGTGTCTGATCCTAAGTCACCGGAAAGCGTGTCGTTGCCGGCATCGCCGTATATGATATCGTTGTCATCACCGCCGGTAAGGCTATCACCACCATTACCTCCATAAAGGAAGTCATTGCCCGATGCTCCGTGGAGGGTATCTCCTAGATCTTTTGCATCATCAGCAGGCTTGCCATAACCGCCATAGAGCTTATCGCTGCCCGCTCCACCGATCAAAGTGTCAGTCCCTGCACCGCCGTAGATGACATCATCGCCGGCGTCGCCATTAATAAAGTCGTTTCCATCACTGCCATCGCTTCCGGCAAGAGATGTGCCTCCCCAGAGAGTATCATTGGCATCACCCCCAAAAAGGATGTCTTGGCCAGCACCACCGGAAAGACTGTCTGTTCCGGCGCCGCCATAAAGCGTATCATTATCAAAATCACCTATGGCGATATCGTTGCCATCACCGCCATACAACGTATCGGTACCAAGGCCGCCATTCATAACATCGTTACCGCCTTGCCCAGATAGGGTATCTGTGTCGCCACCGCCATAGAGCGTATCATTGGCGTCACCACCCCCCAGCATATCGTTATTATCGCCACCAAACAGTGTATCCGTTCCGGCGCCACCGGCTAGTTTATCGTTACCACTATTGCCACTTAGAACGTCATTGCCGCCAAAGCCGTAAATATCATTATCGCCGGCATTCCCGTTAAGCGTATCAGCTTTTACCGTTCGGTCGATCGAGGCTGCTACTACCGCCTTCATATAATCTGGGATAAAAATTTCCTCGGTATTACTAAATGTCAGAACCGAACCGTCGGCCAAAGTGATGGTTCCGGATGCATCCGACGACAACAGGAGTTTACCATTAGTTGCTATGCTGTCGGCTACAATGGAGCCTGTGGTAAGCTGCAACCAGGAATGGCCAGGCGCCGGAATACCGCCCTGAAGGATAATTTGGTCCGTTCCGCCTTTTCCTCCGTCAAAGACATCTAATCCTGACGAAGCGGAATAGAAATCGCCATAAGCAGCATTGCCAAATTTGTAGACATCATTCCCCTGGCCGCCAAAAGCAGTGTCATTGCCGTCACCGCCTTCAAGTGAATCGTTACCTAAGCCGCCATAAAGCTTATCATTGCCATCGTAGCCGACGAGACTGTCATTGCCGTCAATGTTTCCCATAGCGGCGGCGGCGGCATCGGCCGCATCAGTGGTGCCATATCCGCCGATCAGCACATCATTCCCGAAGTCACCATTGATATAGTCAGCGCCTGCAGCGCCATATGCAGTATCGTCGCCGGCACCACCAAATAGCACGTCACCCATATCACTGGCATTATCGTTAGCCGGCGTATCTGTTCCCCCATAAATAATGTCATTATCCTCTCCACCAAACAGGGAATCCATGCCGGCGCCTCCATAGATTTTATCTATTCCGTCACCAGCATATATGCCATCGCTGCCTTCATCGCCACGAATGGTGTCGTTCCCGGCGCCGCCGTTTAAGCTGCTATCATCTTCGGTGCCCCCAGAGAGAGTATCATTACCCATGCCGCCGAAAATCTGGTCAATGCCTTGACCGCCTGTCGCGATGTCATCACCTGATCCGGCTCTGATGACGTCATCACTGTCGCCACCATAGAGTTTATCTTTTCCTGATCCTGATTCGAGGTAATCGCCACCCGCGTCGCCTGAGAGTGTATTATCGCCGCTGCTGCCGTAAATCAGGTCGCTATCATTGCCGCCGAAGGCGACATCATTACCCAAGCCGCCAAAAAGCGTATCTATGCCGCTCTCACCGACAAGCCAGTCATTACCAGCGCCACCCGAGAGATAATCAGCCTCGCTGCCGCCAAACAACGTATCATCTCCGACATCGCCCCACAGGCTGTCCGTGCCGGCGTCTCCCCACAGCACATCGTTATCCGTATGGCCATAAAGCTTATCGTCTCCGTCGCCCCCACTAAGACTATCCTTGCCCTCTAGACCACTAAGGGTGTCATTGCCGATACCGCCGAAGATAGTATCATCGCCGAGATCGCCATATACTTTGTCGTTGTCGGCGCCGCCGAATAATGTGTCATTACCTAGGCCGCCATAGATTTTATCGTTGCCGCTTCCCCCTTCGACAACGTCGTTCAAACTTTGGCCGAAAATGGAGTCGTCGCCGGCCCCTGCGTAAAACGTTGTTCCGACTTTAAAACCCGACTTGGCGGCGGCGGTTACGTCCTTCGCCAATTTGACCCAATCATTGCCATCCCCTGCATCATATTGGCTTCCCTCGTCATAAGTTCCTTTGGTGATTAAATCGAAGTTGATGCTGTCATTACCGGTCGTGAAAAGCTTTGCCATAATGGGGGGTCTCCTGCATGAAAAGGGCAAGGGAAGAGCTGTTTTGCTCAGCGCAGCGATAATCCCAGTTCATCGGCCAAACGAGTGTGATACTCATCACAGTATTGAGTTATTAATTACCTATTTTTTACTTTAAAATTGATTTTACGATAAATTTAAATGAATTATATATTCAAATTGTATGTAATTATATTTCTGAAGACATAGAATGCCGCCAGGCAGGGCCAATTGGCTGGAGAATAAAAACGCCCGTGAACCTTGGCCAAAGTGAAACTTAACCATTTATTTAATTTATTCTCGTATCGGTGATGCGAAAGGTGCCGCGACAGTACTCAATTTAAGATGGTTTTGTTTGAATAATGCACTTATAAATAGATCAGAAAACTAAAACAAGAAAGGCATTCGAAAGATTGCACGGCGACTATGAAAAAAACCACACACGACGATCAGATAGTTGGCCCGATTACTGCAGCCAAGCTTCTTTTAAAGAAAAAACTTATATCGATTGATCAGATGTCTGAGGCCATGGTTGCTCAGGCAGATTGGGGATCCGATCTAGGCCAAGTTTTGATCGGTAAAGGGTATGTGAAGGCTAAGAAATACTATGAAGCTGTTGCCGAGGTATCGAAGCTTTCTTTTGTCGATTTACAAAAAAATCCCCCGGATCAATCGCTACTTCAAGCAGAGCATCGTCATGATTATATCGTTCACGACCTCATCCCGTGGCGCCAGGAAAATGGCCGGATAATTCTTGCAGTCACAGATGTTAATCCTGATATTCACCAATGGGCGGTCCGCAACTACGGCCTTGGTAACTACGAGTTCGTCATAACATCAAAGTTTGACATTCTTTGGACGGTACAAAAAGCTTTTGATACGCTAGACGACTTGGATGCGCGCGAAAGCCTTCATCAAATGATGCCGCAGCATTCGGCCAAAACGACTTTCACGGTTCCTCAAATCGTTTTTCTATACTGCACAGCGTGCGCCGTACTCGTCAGCTTTTGGCTTGAGCCAAGAATAACGTTTGTTGCCCTGGCAGCCATTGTGTCGGTTTTTTACCTTTTATCGTTTGCCTTTAAATTTCTTTTAACGTGGCTGGGCTCTAGTCGAAAAATCGATATCCAAGTTACTCACCATGAAGTGAGCCTGATCGCTGATTCTAGCTTGCCTATTTATACAATATTGGTTCCCATGTACCGGGAGGCTCGGGTTTTACCCTTGCTTATCGATGCGATCCGCAAGTTGGATTATCCAAAAGCGAAACTGGATGTTAAGTTGGTTTTGGAAGCGGATGACACCGAAACCATAGATGCCGCAAAGGCTCAGGGCGCAGCAAGCATCTTTGAGATCATCCGCGTACCGCATTCATATCCAAAAACCAAGCCTAAGGCCTGTAACTATGCGATGCGGTTCGCAAAAGGAGAGTTCCTCGCAATTTTTGATGCTGAAGATATACCAGAACCGGATCAGCTCAAAAAAGTTTTGGTTGCATTCCGGAAGTCTCCTCCTGAGGTAGCCTGCATTCAAGCGCGACTTAATTATTTTAACCGCCTCGATAATTTCCTGACGCGAATGTTCACGCTGGAATATTCGCAGTGGTTTGATTTCTTGTTGCCTGGTTTGCACGCATTGCGAATTCCTATTCCTTTGGGGGGAACAAGCAATCACTTCAAGCTCGACGTGTTAAATCGACTTGGGGCTTGGGATCCGTATAACGTCACAGAGGATGCCGATCTTGGAGTTCGCCTGACTCAAGAAGGCTATCAAGTGAGTGTCGTCAATTCGACGACTTTTGAGGAGGCGACAAGTACCTACGGTAGTTGGATCAAACAGCGATCTCGTTGGGTCAAAGGCTATATGCTGACCTATTTAGTGCATATGCGTAATCCCTTCCGGCTTTATCGTTCGCTTGGCCATTCGGGATTTTGGGGTTTCCAATTTTTCATCGGAGGCCCTCCGTTGATCATGTTGCTAAATCCCATTTTATGGGTTCTTTTTGCCGTGACGCTTGTTTTCCCTGTAGCCGCCATGGACCGGTATATTCCCTTGCCGATTCTCTATGTCGCGACGTTTAATCTGATCGTTGCGAATTTAATGTACGTTTATTTTGGCGTTGTCGCGGCTTTTAAGCGGCACTATTACGATCTTGTTCCTTATGGTTTGTTGCAGCCTATATACTGGATCCTTCATTCGGTTGCGGCATACAAAGCGCTGTTCCAGCTTATTTTTAAACCGCATTACTGGGAAAAAACTCAGCACGGCAATAGCGCTTCGGCACAAGAGGTTCTTACAAAAATTAGCTCAAGGGACCATGCTCATGTCAGTTAGGCAGGTAGCTTCGCGTCATTATACAGCGTTGGATCGACGCGTCTCGTCAGCGTCGATAGGTTTAGGAATTTTATGCACAATCATTTTTACCACTGTCGCATATGCAGCGGTTAGAGAGGGCTACATTTCTGCGCTGGTAGAGCGGCTTTGGAGTCTTCATAGCGAAGAAATCCGAGAATCCGGTGGTCAGTGGCTTGTGGTTTTTCTTGTGTATTTGTTGAAATCAATTCCTGGTACCGGCCCCGCGCTCCTAGTGGCGATGACGGGTGTTACGGCGGCTTATATGCTGTCTGTAATGGCAGGGATTTTAACCCGCCGGGGCTGGAGTTCAGTACAAATAATACTTTTCATAACCGCACTTGCTCTTCATCCTTTGACGCTGTATGCGGCTACAACGGGTCAGCCGTTTTTGCTGTTAGCTTTCACTTTTGGCTGTGTGATCTTGGCTGCCGATCGTTTGGAATCCATAGGCGATGTGCAGGCGCAAATGGCGATAGGGTTGGCTCTGGCCTTATTGATTATTACCAATGCAAACGGAATTTATTTCATAGTTCCCTTTTTAATTTTGCTACCTATATTCTACCGCCAAATGAACAGTGTGCAGTCGGTCGTGGCGGGATACATTATGGTTGTTTTGCCGTGCATGATTGCGCTGGTCATATCTTTTTATGTCCAGATCGTTTTCTCCCATGAGTCTTTGTGGAATATTGTGCAGCTTTGGCTATCGCCTCTTCATCGGCCCACGGCGGACCTTGGACAATATCAATGGCTTGTTAAATACCGGGGTGACTTGGGTGGGGCATTAGGGGCTTTGCTCTCTTCGCTTTTTTTGTTTCTGCCTATCTATGTGGCGCCTGCCATAAGGCTCATCACCTCTGTGCGGGAACGTAAGCGGCCAGGTACGGCGCTGGCGGCGTTAATCGTACCGTTGCTTGGCGGCGTTGTTGCGACATATTTTGGTCATGCCGCGAGTGCGTGGACTTTTCTAGCTGCAGCACTGGCGGGAAGCGCGATCTGGATCGCCACATCAAAAATTAAGTCCCAATCGAGCTCTATTCTTGTGGCAGGTTTGATCTTAGGGGTGATCATCAGCTGGGCATCGCCGGAGATTTGGCTGGACCAAGAAAAAGTTGCGTGGCGTAACATGGTGGTAACTCAGTTTACTCAAGGTATCGACTCGGCCCGCCTGAGCATTTCGGCCGTTTTGCCGTACTTCTGAGCTCTTTACCTTAAGCGATAAGCAGACTATCAAGAGCGCTTCTTAACTTTATGGTAGCGGCGTATGTCTGATCGCGTTCTTATCCTTGATTTTGGCAGCCAGTTCACGCAGCTAATCGCACGCCGGGTTAGGGAAGTGGGTGTTTATTGCGAAATTCACCCCTTTAACCGGGTCACGCGTCAGACCCTTGCCGATTTTAACCCCAAGGCTTTGATTCTTTCCGGCGGGCCAGCGAGTGTCATTGAGGCAGATACACCCCGGGCTCCTGAAGGCGTGCTGGATTCTGGAGTGCCTATCCTGGGTATTTGTTACGGCCAGCAAACCTTCTGTGCCCAGCTTGGAGGCGCGGTGGAGAGCGGCCATCATCGAGAGTTTGGTCGGGCAGAAATTACGGTTATTGCTGATAGCAGCTTATTCTCCGGTATTTGGAAAAAGGGTGAGTCTCACACGGTCTGGATGAGTCACGGTGATCGGGTGACGCGTTTGCCCGAAGGCTTTCACCCGGTTGCCGTCAGCGAAGGAGCGCCTTTTGCTGCCGTAGCTGATGAAAGTCGCCGTATTTACGGTGTTCAATTCCATCCTGAAGTCATCCACACCGAGAATGGCGCAAAAATTCTCTCAAATTTTGTGCAGAAAATTGCCGGATGCCAAGGTGGCTGGTCGATGAAGGTCTTTAAGGACGAGGCCATTGCCAAGATCCGCGCTCAGGTAGGTAAGGGGAGAGTCATATGCGGATTGTCCGGGGGAGTGGACAGCTCGGTTGCAGCTGTTTTGCTGCATGAGGCCATAGGTGATCAATTGACATGTATTTTCGTCGACCACGGCTTGTTACGCGAAAATGAAGCTGCAGAGGTGCTTAAATTATTCCGGGGACACTATAACATTCCCCTTATTCACCGCGATGCGAGCGACTTGTTTTTGAACGCCTTGGATAAAGTCAGCGACCCAGAGCAAAAACGTAAAACAATCGGACGGCTTTTTATTGACGTCTTTGACCAAGAAGCCAAGAAAATTGGGGGAGCTCAGTTCTTAGCTCAAGGTACTCTTTACCCGGATGTGATTGAGTCTGTCTCTTTTACGGGCGGACCAAGTGTAACGATCAAATCTCATCACAATGTCGGGGGCTTACCTGAGCGAATGAACTTAGCTCTTGTTGAGCCTCTCAGAGAGTTATTTAAAGATGAGGTACGTCATCTGGGTCGGGAGTTGGGTCTTCCGGATATTTTAATCGACCGCCATCCTTTTCCGGGCCCCGGCTTGGCGATACGAATTCCGGGTGTCATAACGCGTGATAAGTTGGCTGTTCTGCGCCGCGCGGATGCGATCTTTATCGAAGAACTACATAAAGCAGATCTTTATCGTCATATTTGGCAAGCCTTTGCTGTTTTACTGCCGGTACAAACAGTAGGAGTCATGGGAGATGCCCGCACTTATGAAAGTGTGTGTGGGTTGCGCGCTGTGACATCGACTGACGGTATGACCGCTGATATTTATACTTTTGACGTGGCCTTTTTGGGCCGTGTCGCGACCCGTATTGTCAATGAGGTCAGGGGGATAAACCGTGTCATTTATGATATCACCTCCAAACCTCCGGGGACCATTGAGTGGGAATAATTAATTAAATCAACTACTTACTGGATTTGACAGGGATAAATCAAGCTGTTATAGTAAGTGAATATTTACTTACAAAAAACAAAACTATGTCTATAGAAACACCTAAACGTTCAAGCGCAGAAAAGACCCGGCAGCAAATTCAGCGTGCTGCCCTGTCGCTTTTTGCCGAAAAAGGGGTCGAGGCGACGACCATTAAAAGTATCGCGCACCATACAGGCCTATCGGAGGGAGCGCTTTACCGTCACTATGTCAGCAAAGATGCTTTGGGACAGGATCTTTTCACAGAAAATTTTTCCGCCTTTGCGCGTGTACTCGCCGAGATAAGGGCAAGCAGCAGCCCCGTTCGTGCCCGGTTAAGCGAAATGATTTACGCTTTTACAAAAGCTTATGATCAAGACCCAATCCTTTTTCGGTTCTTGCTGCTGACTCAGCATGGTTATCTTGAGAGTATCGACGCCGCCTTACCCAGTCCCATTGATGAAATTCGACAAATTGTTATGGAGGGAATTGCCCAAGGCGAGATCCCGCAGCGCGATCCCAACATGCTGACAGCTATGGTGATGGGAATTGTGCTGCAAACGGCTACTTTTAACGTGTATGGCCGAATTACCGGAGCCCTCAGTGATATTAGCAAGGATCTCGCTCAAGCTTGCTGGCAAGCCATAGCTGTTCCTGCAGAGGACAAGTAGTGAAGTGGCAGAATTCCTCGCGCTTGCAGGGCACTGTTCCCACCATGGGAGGGATGCAGCTGTGGGCGGATTTTGCCGTATGCGGCGGATGGCGGATACAAAGGCATGTTTTTAGCAGACTAAGCCGACTGGTGAACCCACAAAACAGATTGGTTACTTTAGGTTCTTATGAGAGGTGTCAGCAAAGGCTTGATTCTTTACAGACAGAAGGTGTTGCCGTCTGGCCGTTAGATCGTTCCATCATTTTTATCATTCATGGATATGGCGGATTGCCTTCCAGGTTTAAGCCGTTATCCTGTGCGCTAGATGCTGCCGGCTTTACGCCCGTAATTCTAACTTATCCGGGCCTTTTGCAAGGCGTTGAGCAGGCGGCTGGTCATCTAACAAGAATCCTCAATTCCTTATCTTGTAACATTCCCAAAATTTCCTTTGTTGCGCATAGCATGGGAGCTCTTGTTGTCCGCCGGGTTTTGGCAGAAGAAGATGCGCCGTGGCAGAAAAAACTTTCCTTAGGAAAGGCAGTGCTGCTAGCACCCGCTAACCAAGGATCGCAATTAGCGGGGAAAGTCACTCGCATTCCCGGCCTAAAAAAGATAGCGGGTATAAAAGATCTTAGTCCAGATCAAGCGCGAAAAAATCCAACTCTAAGTTTGCCCTTTGCGATCGTAGCCGGCACAAAAGGAAACGGTCGGGGCTACAATCCATGGATCGCCGGGGAAGATGACGGCTTAATCAGTCTCGATGAGACCTATCTTCCTTATGCTGATATCGTCTTTCGTGTGCATGAAAACCATTGGTCAATTCTACGTTCGCAAGCAGCCCTTAAGGTAACGATCGATTATCTGAGAAAATAATGAGAGGAACAAATGAGTAAGAGCCCGCTACAGCTGTTCACAACGCGTCGGTTTTTGCCGCTGTTTGTCACGCAGTTTTTGGGGGCTTTTAATGACAATTTTTTAAAAATAGCGATCGTAACTCTGGGGATTTATCAATTAAAGAAAGAAATCGGTATTGATCTTGGCGCCGCAGCCTCAGCCCTTTTCATCATTCCCTTTTTTCTGTTTTCGGCGACGGCCGGGCAGCTCGCGGATAAACTATCCAAAAATCGCATGATCGCGGTTATCAAGGCGATTGAGATTCTGATCATGTGCATAGCAGGAGTAGGGTTTCACACATCGAATTTAACCCTTCTGATGTCGGCTATTTTCATGATGGGTGTTCACTCTGCATTCTTCGGTCCTTTAAAGTATAGTATTTTGCCGCGCCATTTAAAGTCAGATGAGCTGATGGGTGGGAATGCCATCATTGAATCAGCGACTTTTTTGGCAATTTTACTAGGAACATTGCTGGGAGGAGCGCTGATCTTGCGGTCCTTTGGTATCGCTATGACGTCGACTGTCCTAATCCTTGTCGCCGCCGCAGGCTTTGCCGCCAGCCTATGGATACCCAAAGCTGAAGCCCTAGATCCAAATCTTAAAGTTGATCTCAATCCTCTCCGCCAAACTTACCGGCTTGTTAAAGAGGCAACATCCCAGCGGGATCTTTTCTTGATCATTCTGGGTATTTCTTGGTTTTGGCTTATCGGAGTGGTGTTTCTGTCCCTTGCCCCTTCCTATGTTAAGGATCTCTTAGGTGGGAATGCCGATGTGATGACCTTAATCTTGGTCGTGTTTTCTGTAGGTATCGGAATCGGATCTTTTTTATCAAGCAAGCTCTTAGGTAATATGCCCTCGGCGATCTATGCGCCGCTTGCCGCCGTTGGCGTGACCCTTTTCGCTGCTGATCTGTGGACAGCCAGTCCGCATCAGCTTCTGGTTCCTGCGGGTTCGCTAATAATCTCGGAATTTCTGAGTCATTTAAGGAGTTGGCGAATATTGGCCGACTTCACTCTCATCGCCGTTTTTGGCGGATTATTTGTTGTCCCGCTTTACGCCCTTATGCAGCTGCGTGGTGAGGCGAGCAAACTATCGCGAATTATTGCCGCCAATAATATTCTAAATGCTGTGTTTATGGTTGCAGGGACGGTGGGGAGCATTGTCCTAATGTCATTGACCTTAACAATCCCCCAAGTTTTCCTTGTGGTCGCCGTTCTTAATGCGGGGGTTGCGATTTGGATTTGTAAACTTCTGCCCGACGCATTATTGAAAAGCATTTTTGCCGCGATATTAAAAATATTTTACAAAGTTCGTGTCGAAGGCATCGAAAATCTTCCAGTAGATGATCGTGTTATTATTGTGGTCAACCATGTGTCGTTTCTGGATGGCATGCTGCTCGCTGCCTTTCTTCCAGGCCGTTTAACATTTGCCGTCAATACGGGTATCGCCAAGCGGTGGTGGGCAAAAATTGGTTTGTTCTTGGTTGATGCGGTTAGTCTGGACCCGACCCGCCCGCTGGCGGCGAAGACGTTAACTCGGACCGTCGAGGCTGGACGCCATGTCGTTATTTTTCCCGAAGGTCGAATTACCGTTACGGGCGCTCTCATGAAAGTTTACGAGGGCCCTGGAATGATTGCCGACAAGACCGGCGCTACTTTGGTTCCTGTCCGAATTGACGGCGCCCAGTATTCATTTTTCTCCCGGCTAAAAGGCAAGGTTAAGCAGCGCTGGTTTCCCAAGATTTCATTAACAATTCTGCCGCCCCGCAAGCTGCAGGTTGAGGCAACTTTGCGGGGAAGGTCGCGTCGTCAGGTAGCAGGGACACAGCTGTATGATCTGATGAGTGAGCTTATCTTCGAGAGTTGTGACAGCCGTCAGACTTTGTTTGAGGCGCTTTTAGATGCCAAAGAGATTCATGGCGCTCAGCGAACCGTTTTGGAGGATATCGAGCGCAAACCACTTAGTTATGGCCGCCTTATCGCCAATAGCCTGGCTTTGGGCAAGAAGATTGCTCGGCTAACGGCGCCGTCGGAAAGAGTTGGTGTTCTGCTTCCCAATGCTGTCAGCTCCGCTGTGACATTCCTCGCCTTACAGGCCTATGGCCGAGTCCCCGCGATGCTCAACTTTACTTCAGGGCATTTAGGGATGGAGGGCGCTTGCAGGGCAGCAGACGTACGCCGTATTTTAACCTCGCGCCGCTTTATTATATTAGCTCGATTAGAAGAGACCGTCGCCATATTGGCAAAGTCGGCCGAGATTATTTATCTCGAAGATATTAAAAACCAAATAAATGTTTTATCGCGTTGGAAGGCGGCATTATCTGTTCCTTTTGCCCGTTTTATCTATAGCTCTTACGCTCCATCAAATGGTGCGGATGAGGCGGCCGCTGTTTTATTTACTTCCGGCTCCGAAGGTTCGCCTAAAGGTGTGGTCCTGAGCCACATGAATATTCTTTCTAATCGCAACCAGCTGGCGTCGCGAATAGATTTCACATCTTCTGATATCGTTTTTAACGCCTTACCGATTTTTCACGCCTTTGGTCTGACCGGAGGGCTGCTGCTGCCCTTGTTGGGCGGTGTTAAAACCTTTCTTTATCCATCTCCGCTTCATTATCGGATTATTCCCGAGCTTATTTATGATACCAACTCCACCATACTGTTTGGAACTGACACGTTTTTAACGGGCTGGGGGAAGAATGCTCATCCCTATGATCTTTACAGCGTACGTTATGTCTTTGCCGGAGCTGAAAAGGTAAGAAACGAAACCCGGTCGCTCTGGTTCGAGAAATTTGGTGTACGGATTTTTGAGGGATATGGATCTACAGAAACCTCACCTGTTCTGGCCATAAATACACCCATGCATTTTAAGGCAGGAACCGTCGGGCGTTTTCTTCCTGGCATTCATGCTCGTCTTGATCCGGTCTCTGGAATTGAGCAGGGCGGGCGGCTTATTGTTAAGGGGCCTAATATTATGCTTGGTTATCTCAAAACGGAACTTCCTGGCGTTTTGCAATCGCCGCCTCAAGGTGAATATGATACAGGAGACATTGTTGTGATTGACAGTGCCGGTTTTGTTACCATTCAGGGTCGCGTAAAGCGGTTTGCCAAAATTGCCGGTGAGATGGTCTCCCTAGGGGCAGTCGAAGAGTTGGCTGGACAAGTTTGGCCTGGTCATATCCATGTCGCTGTCTCGATTCCCGATCTCCGTAAAGGAGAGCAAGTTGTTCTTCTGACAGAGCAGGACGGAGCGACACGTGATAAGTTGCTGGCTGCGGCTCAAGCGGCGGGAACTTCGGAGCTGGCTGTTCCGCGTCAAGTGATTTTTGCGCAAAAGGTCCCGGTCTTAGGGACGGGGAAAATCGATTATGTGGCAGCCAAGGCTCTCGTTTTAAACCTGCACGGAAATGCTTAATCGTATAGGCCTTGCGTTATGTCCAAGATCATAGCACCCTTGGTATGTTGTCGCGGGGGGACGCATGGGCCGTTTTATGATCGCTGCGCTTATACTATCAGGCTTCTGGCTAGCTTTGTCCGGACACTATACGGCGTTTTTGCTTGTTGCCGGGATAGGATGCGTCCTTCTTACTCTCATTTGCATGTATCGGGTAAAAGCTATCGACAATGAGTATCCGTATCATCTGCTTTTGCGAGGCTTTACATATTTTCCGTGGCTTTTAATCGAAATAATGAAGTCCGGGTGGGATGTATCAAGAATCATTCTTAACCCAAAGTTACCCATCAGCCCAACGATGGTTCGCACAAAGACAACTCAGCAAACGTCGCTTGGCCAAGTCATTTATGCCAATTCAATTACATTAACTCCTGGGACTATTTCTCTTGAACTCGGGGCGGATGAGATTCTTGTTCATGCCCTGACAATAAATGGTGCCGCAGGGGTTTTATCCGGAGACATGGATCGCCGGGTTACGCGATTTGAGGGGCTTCGCTGATGTTTCTTTCGGTTATCGCCATCGTCATGGGAGCCCTGGCCCTAACGCTTGTAAGATTACTGAAAGGGCCAACGATTTTTGACCGTGTCGTTACGGCCAATGTAGCGGGAACGCTTGCTCTTATACTCATTGTGGCGTTCGGTTTTCTGACGGCGCGTCCAGAATTTATCGATATTGCTATCACCTATGGTTTACTTAACGTTATTTCGACAATGGCGATTTTAAAATTTTTTAAGCAGGGGCGCCTCGGATCGGCAGATGATAAAACTTTGTCTGAGAAGCAACTGTAATGCCTGACCTGTCTTTTATAAGAGACATTTTATCTTGGATATTCCTTGTCATCGGCGGTTTATTTTGCCTTGTAGGAGCCATAGGAATAATAAGATTTCCTGATTTTTTTACGCGACTTCATGCAGCCAGTTTGGTTGATACGGTTGGGATCGGTTTTATCTTTTTGGCATTTATGATCCAAGCAGGATTTACATTGATCACGGTAAAGCTACTATTCATTTTAATTTTGATGTTCTTCCTGAGTCCTTTGGCAACTCATGCAGCGGCAAGGGCGGCTCTTTATGCAAAAATAAAACCCCAACTTCATAAAGGAGAGGGAACATTATCGACTCTCTAATTACGACCACATTGCTATTGCTAATGATCGTGATAGTTGGTGGCCTGATTTTGCAGCGTAACCTTGTTGCTGTTGTTGTTTTAAGCAGCGTCTATAGTTTTCTTGTTGCAACAGTCTTGGTAGTTTTAGATGCGGTGGATGTGGCAATGACCGAAGCCGCAGTTGGTGCGGGGCTATCAACGGTTCTTATATTGGCTACGCTTTATCTTACTAAGTCTCGTCAAGTTGGATCATACCGGTTGGCCCCTCTGCCATTGATTATTACCTTAATTGTTGGTCTGGTTATTGCTGGGGGGACAATAGGCTTCCCCAATTTTGGTGATCCGGCGACGCCAATGCAGCAGCATATTTCGCCTTATTATCTTGCAAATGCTTTACGCGAAACTAAGGTTCCCAATGTCGTTACGGCCGTTTTGGCTAGTTATCGTGGCTTCGATACCTTGGGCGAAACTACGGTTATTTTTACTGCTGGTATCGGCGTATTAATGCTGTTATCGCGCAGGCGCCGATCCGAAGGGCCGGATAACAAATAGTGAGTAAGGTCTATGAAGCAGAATGCCATCATTCGGATTATAGCCAAGCTCCTTTTGCCCTTCGTTTTTTTGTTTGCGCTTTACGTCCAGTTTCATGGTGATCTCGGGCCCGGAGGCGGATTTCAGGCGGGTGTTATTACCGCCAGTGTCGCCGTGATTTATAGCTTAGTTTTCGGCTCAGCTGCTGCTGAAAAGTTAGTTTCATTCTCTGTTATAAAGGTGCTGATTCCTGTTGGTGTCCTTATTTATGCCGGAGTGGGGATTCCCAGCTTGATGAGCGGAAAAAATTACCTTGATTATAGCGCCTTACATGAGGAGGCAGCTACGGGTCAGCACATTGGTATTTTTATTGTGGAGTTGGGGGTTTTTATAACGGTCTTTGCTACGATGATGGCTATATTTTATGCCTTGATAGAACGGCAGCAACATGAAGAAGGGGGGGAATGATGGGTGGCCAAATCCTTCTTCAGCTTAATTATTGGCTGATAATCGGTATCATGATGATGGGTCTTTATGTCGTATTGGCCCATTCAAACATGGTTAAAAAATTGATCGGTTTGGGAATCTTTCAGACCTCGGTTTATTTTCTTTATATTTTGCCGGGGAAAATTGCCGGAGGAACGGCTCCCATCATTGCAGAGGGTTATCAGGTTTATTCTAACCCTTTACCGCACGTTCTTATCCTAACAGCCATTGTCGTCGGCGTTGCTACGCTGGCCTTAGGCCTTTCCCTGGTTATTCGAATTAATGAAGCCTATGGCACGATCGAAGAAAATGATCTTTATGAGCGTGGCAAATGACCTTGGTAACGCCGCATTTGCCGATCCTATGCGTTGTCATTCCTCTGTTTGGGGCTTTGTTGTGCGCCATCATTAAGAATGGTCAAGCGGCGTGGGTACTCGCTGCATTTAGCGCTCTATGCAGTTTTGTTTGCGCGATATTTCTTCTGATCTACACGAATGATGGTGTTGCATCCTATGCTATGGGTGGCTGGCAGCCACCCATAGGCATAGAGTACAGAATAGATAGTTTGAATACCTATATTTTAGTTTTGATTTCGGCGATTGGTTGTTTATCAACGGTATATTCCCACAGGTCGATAAGCGAAATTTCTGCGGAGAATCAGCCGTGGTACTTCACGATGCTATTGTTGTGCCTGACAGGCCTTCTAGGCATGGCGGCAACAGGCGATGCGTTTAATTTATTTGTCTTTATGGAAATTGCGTCCCTGTCTTCTTATGTTTTGATTGCCTTAGGAAGACAGCGAGAAGCCTTGGTTGCCGCGTATCGTTATTTGATCCTGGGCACTATGGGCGCGACTTTCTATGTTATCGGGATAGGGTTTTTATACGTAAGTACGGGCACCTTGAACATGGCTGATCTTGCGCTCCGGATAGCGCCGATAAGAATGACAGCCCCTGTGCTTACGGGAGTAGGATTTCTTATTGTTGGATTGTCTATTAAGGCGGCGATTTTTCCTCTTCATGCCTGGCTTCCTAACGCCTATAGATTTGCGCCAGTTCCAGTCAGTGCATTTTTGGCGGGAACGGCGACAAAGACCGCTCTTTATATTTTATTCAGATTTATCTTTGGTGTTTTAGGTCTACAGTTTTTCCTACAAACCTGTGGATTTTACGAGACGTTAGTTACATTTTCTCTGGTTGCCATTCTGTTTGGGTCTATTGTTGCGATTTTCCAAAAAAATTTACGAAGAATGTTGGCTTATTCAAGTATAGCGCAGGTCGGCTACATAACTTTGGGTATGGCTTTAGCTAATGAGCATGGCTTTACGGGATCGCTTATACATATTGTTGGCCATGGCCTGACTAAAACCGGATTGTTTTTTATCGCGGGAAGCTTTTTGGCCAGACTGGGATCCGATCACGTAGCAGATCTAGTTGGGGCAGGTCGGCGGATGCCCTGGACTATGGGAAGTTTTGTTGTCCTTAGCCTTAGTATGGTAGGTCTTCCGGGTACAGTTGGATTTTTGGGTAAATGGTATATTGCCCTTGCCGCCATCGAGCGCGGATCCTGGTGGCTCGCCATTATAATTATTCTGACACCCTTACTCGCTCTTCTCTATATGGGTCGTTTTATTGAGACTGCATATTTTGCATCGCGCAATGCCCGAGAAATAGAATCACCGGCAAGTTCTGTCTCTTGGAATATGGGTTTATCGATTGCTGTTTTGACCATCTTGTCTCTTTGGCTAGGCATAGACACAGGTGTTCTTATAGACAAAGCTCGGGCGGCTTCGCTCCTCCTTTTGGGAGCAAATTTACAATGATGATTGATGAAGTTGTCTTGGCATTATTGGTCCCTCTGGGAGGGGCATCGGTAATCCTATGTTTATCGTCCTGGCCTAATCTTCGTGAAGCGGCAACTCTCCTAAGCGCCGCCGCCTTGCTTTTCGTTGTCGGTTTAATACTGCAAGGTATGCTGAATGGGGCAGTTCACAACGCAACGCTTTTGCGTATTGCACCGGGGTTAAGCCTGGCTTTTAGGGTTGAGCCTTTTGGCATGATATTTGCCTTATTGGCCAGCAGCCTATGGCTTATAAACTCCATCTATTCTATCGGATATGTACGTCGTAATGCATTACCCCGGCAAACCTCTTTCTATTTATGGTTTGCGGTCTCTCTTAGCGCGACCATGGGGATAGCCTTTGCCGGAAATCTTTTCACCTTATTCCTATTTTATGAAGCCTTAACCCTCTCTACCTATCCTTTGGTGGTTCATGGGCATAAAAATTCGGATAAAGCCGCAGGCCGCACCTATCTGGGAGTTCTCTTAGGCACGTCGATTAGTCTATTCCTTTTCGGTATCCTTTGGACCTGGGCTGTCGCCGGTACTCTTGATTTTCAGCTTGGGGGAATCCTTAAAGACAAAATCAGCTCAAGCGCTATGGGGCTTTTGCTTGCCTTATTTGCTTTTGGCATCGCAAAGGCCGCTCTTATTCCGGTTCATCGCTGGTTACCGGCGGCGATGGTAGCTCCAGCGCCTGTAAGTGCGTTGTTGCACGCTGTGGCGGTAGTCAAAGCCGGAGTATTTTCACTCGTCAAAATCTTAGTTTACGTTTTCGGAATTGATCTTTTGGCACAATCTCATAGTGCCGACTGGTTAGTTTATGCTGCGGCATTCTCGATGATCGCGGCAGGTATTATCGCGCTCCGCGAAGATGATCTTAAGCGTCGATTAGCCTATTCGACAGTCAGCCAACTGGGTTATGTTGCTTTCGCAGCAGCTTTGGCTAATCCCTTAGCCTTAATGGGTGCAATACTTCATATCATTGGCCATGCCTTAGGAAAGATCACTCTCTTCTTTGCGGCCGGTTCAATTTATACGGTATCTGGTATCACAGCAGTCAGCCAGCTAGCAGGGGTTGGGCGCCGCATGCCATGGACAATGGGCTCTTTTGCGGTGGGAGCACTCTGCATCATTGGCCTGCCAGGCACTTTAGGTTTTTGGGGGAAATGGTACATGTTTCAAGGTGCGGCGCTATCGTTTCAGTCATTGTTTATTGTCGCGGTTTTGTTGATTAGCACCCTGGTTAGCGCGGCCTATCTTCTACCCATTATTTATGTCGCTTTTTTTAAACCAGGATTGTCGCAACTTTCTTCCTCTGGCGAGGCGCCATGGCCGATGGTCATTGCCATACTGCTCACGGCAGTGGGAGCTGTTACGCTTTTTTTCGCTATTGATCTGCCATACCAGCTTATTTCCCTTCTGAAGCTATAGCCATGATCGCCACCTCATCCTATCTATCGCCGGCGTTATTTTTGTGGCTTGGAGCTTTTCTTTTATGCGTCGCTCCTAAAGGGTTAAAGCAAGGCATTTGGCTACTGATCCCAGTGCTAACGTTGATAGTTGTTTTGTTCGCGGCTCAGTCCCATCCCGCCGTTGCCGTGCTGGGCTTTACCTTATTGCCTCAACTGCATGACAATATCAGCCACGGTATGAGCTTAGTGTTAACAGCCATGCTCATCGTGGGGGCCCTTTATGCAATCTCTCAACAAAGTACAGCGGAGAAGGTTGCGGTTTTTTTATATGCAGGCTCTGCCTTAGGCGTAGTTTACGCGGCTGACTGGTTAAGTTTGTTTTTTTTCTGGGAAATTATGGCGATTGCATCGACCATAGTTATATGGAGCGTCGCCGGCACCGAGGCGCTTCAGGCCGGTTTTCGTTATTTGCTTTTTCATCTCACAGGAGGTGTGCTTCTCCTTGCAGGTATCGCTGGTGAATTTACGGCGATAGGGCAAATTCAGATGGGGCACCTTAGCCTAGCGTCTCTAAGTTCCTGGCTTATTCTTTTGGGCTTGCTCGTAAATGCTGGGGCGTTTCCTCTGGGTGCTTGGTTACCGGATGCTTACCCCCAAGCCTCATGGAGCGGCTCTGTATTTTTGTCGATGTTTACGACAAAAGTGGCCATATATATTTTGTTGCGACTCTTCGCAGGAACAGAACTTCTGATTTGGATCGGGCTTGCGACGGCGGTTCATGGATTGATTTACGCTTTATTACAAAACGATTTCAGGCGCTTTCTTTCCTATATGTTGTTGTCTCAGCTTGGCATCATGATGTGCGGGATTGGCCTTGGTTCGGCAACGGCGCAGCAGGGCGTTATCGCCCACGCCTTAGCCAGCATAGTTTATATGGCGGTTTTGTTCATGGTGGCAGGGAATAACGTCAAGGATATCCAAGAAAGTGCAGGAGGATTATCTCAGTCTTGGATGTCGTGGGTTAGCGCTATCTTCGGCGGTGCGGCGCTAGCGGCTCTCCCTATGACGTTAGGCTTTGTTTCAAAATCACTCATCATCGACGCAGCTGCTGAAGTCAATCTTACGGTCTGGGCCGCTCTTATTGGTATTAGCATTGGCACAGGAGTTGCCGTTTGCGGGATGTTGGATTTTTTATGGAAAATTAAACAACCATTTAAGAAGGGCGGCTCTGGAATGCTTTTTATGATCCGACAAGGCAGCCTGATTCTGCCCGTTGCGGTCATTCTAGGGGGGGGTATTGCGCCGTCGATTGTTTACCGCCTTTGGACAAGGGACTTTTCTTATAATCCCTATACCGTGTCACACCTTGTGCAGCAGGGCATCATTCTTGTTGCGGCCATTTTAGTTTTTTACTTGGCGCGGAGATTATTTCCTCATGCATTAAAGCGACCCCCCGCTGACATCGATTATTTATGGCGATATTGGGGGGCAGACGTCAGCCGATGGGGTGTTGAGAAATCTAACCGAGTCGCAGTTAAACTAGAAAACCGACTCCGCGCTATGAGTAAAATCATCCTGGGAAATCTCTCTCGTCGCTACGATCAAGGGGGTGCAGGGAGGCGCAGTTGGTCTACGGCTATCTCAGGGATGTGGGTATTAGTGGTTTTGGGAATTTACCTTATTATCTACCTAATTCCAGGGCATTAGGCGGTTTCAATAGAGATGGCAAAACTTAGGCATTCTGCCGAAACGAAATAAGTTCCATATTATTCCTCTAAAATTGAATTTTATATTACTACGCAATGTGATGGGCATCACATTATCTTACCGGCCACGTGCTTAGATGAAGCATGACTGGTCCACGTTCTATTCAAGGGAATGAAATGTCTAATACCCCTGAAGCCTATCGAGCCGCTTATGCCCTTATCGACCAATTCGGCCGCAATGCATCTTCTGTGGCGGCTAGTCGTGCGGCAGAGTGTGAACGCAATGCATGCAAGGAAAGCGCCCAGATGTGGTTTGCGATTCAAAAAATCGTCGAATCAGTCGAGCGCCAGACAGCCCGTGCTCAACCACGTCGCTCCAACCATGTGGCGGCCTAACTAAGGCCGGGGACGGTTTTCGTTCGGCAGTTAAGTTATGGGTTTAAGACGCTTCTCAAAAGCTCTTAGAACCTCGTCAAGGTTTCGACTTTGATAGATTTTTAAACTGCCTTGATAAAATGTGTAAAGATATTCGCCCTGAGAGCGCGTTTTTGACACTGCGTAAAGGGGCGCATCGAGCGTATGTCTAAATACGCTGAAAATCGCAATTGCGCGGTCATTATCGATGGCATAGTCGCGCCAATCGCCGGTTGCCACGCGGCGGCTATATAATTGAAGCAATCGGCCTAGTTCATGGCGAGAAAAGAAGAAGGGTTTCGAGGAAGAGCGGCTATTTTTCTTAAAGTTATGAAATAGCTCAATTTGTCCCATACGCGACCAGCCTCCTTATGGATCTCTTAAAGTCTTACTTAAAATGAGCCAAGGGTAAAGATCCTGCGTAGGATTTTCTCGCTTCTAAGCTATCCTTCGGTTATGGAATCCCCATAGTACGGCCCAAAAAACCTAAAGTTGGGGGTTTTTTCGGAAAATAATTGCTGAATCAGCGACTTGGCTATATGGTGGCGCCGATTTGTATGGCCGGCGTTTTGGCTTTAGTCGCCGGGAAGGGAACGATTTTACGTGTCCGACAGTAATATCTTTATTGAAGTTGACGAAGACCTGCGCCGTGACCGCGCCGTGAATCTGTGGAAACGCTATGGTAGCTATGCCATTGCTGGGGCCATAGGAATTGTCTTGGCAGTGGCGGGAGGCGTCGGGTGGCGGCATTACCAAGAAACCCAAAGCGCGGAGCAAGCGGCCCAATACCTGGCTGCCTTAGGAAACGCCCTGCAAACAGGCAATATAGTCGAGGATAAGGCTGCGGCTGACCGTCTTGCGGCCTTTGCCGGGAAAACATCTGATGGTTATAAGACGGTTGCCCGATTACAGGCTGCCGGTCTTAAAGCGCGTGCAGGAGATCGTGATCAGGCTATTGCCTTATATAACGAGATTGCTTCCGATAGCGTTGTCCAAGTGCCGTATCGAGAATTCGCCATTATTGCCGCTGTTATGCTGCAGGTTGATACAGGCGATGCTAAAATTCTTTTGGGCCAGGTTCGTCCCATTGCGGATGGAGGGGGAGCTTGGCGATTCTCGGCCATGGAACTTTCGGGTGTTTTAGCTCAGCGGATGGGCGATAAAGATGCGGCAAAGGCCATGTTTACCCGGATTGCGGATGATGCCGAGGCGCCTCAGACTATGCGCGCTCGGGCAACCGAGATGTTAGCGATCCTTAAGGGTTAGGAGACTGCAAGCGTGAGGTTTCCGTCATTTCTAGATCATTCGGTCCGTAGTCTTGCCGTCGTGCTCCTTGCAGGTAGCCTTTCTGGCTGTGGTCTTTTTGGTCTGACAGAAGACTGGTTTGGAGAAGCGGAGGGGCCGCCTCTCCCAGGTGAACGTGTTGCCGTTCTGACAATTTCTGAAGCTTTGCAAGCTGATCCTCGTTTAGTGGATACGCCAGTTAAATTGCCGCGTCCGCGCGTAAATCCAAATTGGGAGCAATCGGGTGGCCGGGTAGATAACGCAAATCAGCATCTAGCTGCTGGCGAAATTCTAAAGGAAGCATGGGTTGCCTCTATAGGTACCGGATCCTCAGCCGAGCGCCGTATGATGGCGGCACCCCTGGTTGTAGATGGCAAGGTCTTTGCTATGGATGTAAATGCCAATTTATCAGCCTTTGAGGCGGCCTCAGGTAAATTGTTATGGCGGACAAAGCTGGCTCCAAAGGACGAAGATGACGGTTTCGGCGGCGGTATTTCTTATTATGAAGGCAAAGTCTATGCGGCCACGGGTTTCGCCGAGGTTGTTGCCGTTAAGGCTGCCGATGGTGCTATTGCGTGGCGGACGGCTTTGCCAGGTCCTATGCGTGCGGCCCCGGCTGTCTTAGCGGGTCGGGTTTTTGCCGTAACCATTGATAACCAAACTCATGCGCTTGATTCTGAAACAGGCGAAAAGCTTTGGTTTCATGCTGGTCTTGCCGAGGTGGCAAGCCTGTTGGGTGCGGCAAGTCCGGCTGGTCAAGCAGGAAACGTGGTCGCCGCGTATTCTTCGGGTGAATTGGTCGCTCTTCGTGTTGAGAACGGGCGTGCGCTTTGGGCGGATAACCTTTCAAATGTCCGGCGTATCGATGCCTTATCATCTATCGCTGATATTCGCGGCAAACCCGTTATCGATCGGGGTGTCGTTTATGCTATCAGCCACTCCGGCCGTATGGTGGCGATCGATCTCCGGAGTGGGGGCCGTATTTGGGAACGTCCGATTGCAGGCGTTGAAACGCCCTGGGTTGCTGGTGACTACATCTATGTTCTTACTGTTGATGCGCAGATCCTTTGTTTAACCCGGGATAGTGGACGGGTTCGCTGGGTTACCCAGCTACCGCATTTTGTGAACGAGGAAAAAAATAGAAATCCGATCATTTGGACGGGACCCGTACTCGTATCCGATCGTTTGGTTATTGGTGGCTCTCACGGCCTTGCCATGACGATTTCACCCTATACTGGAGAGCTTTTGGGAATGCAGCCGATGCCGGCAGGCGTTTCTATTCCCCCCATCGTTGCGGGCGAAACCCTTTACTTCTTGTCAGATAACGCCCGTCTAGTTGCTTTACGTTAATAGACTAGACTTAGTGTTAACTTTGGAAAAGGAATGGCTATGATTAAGCGCTTTGGAATTTTCTTGGTCTTGTTGAGCAGTGTTGCTTTATCGGGCAGTTTAGCCCACGCGGCTTGTGACATGAATCAAGCCACGGCTAAGATGGCGAAACTTTCTGAGGCTTTGGGACACCGTGCGGCCGAGGCAAAGACGGCGCAAGATTCACAAAAGATCATGGATGCCAATAAGAAAGTAAATGATGCGGCCTCTTACTATCAGAAGCAAGACTACACGGGCGCATGCGACGCCTATGACAAGATTGCTAAAGAAAACGACATCAAGCTTTAAAATCAGTGTGGGGCGCGGACGTGAAGTGGCTGGCCCATGAGCAAAGTCAGCGCCCCTTTTAAACTGGCTATTTTAGGCCGGCCAAATGTCGGAAAATCCACGTTATTCAATAGGTTAGTTGGCAAGAAGTTGGCTCTCGTCGACGACACGCCTGGCGTGACCAGAGACCGGCGAGAAGGTTTCGGTAAGCTTGGCGATCTTCAATTCACAATTATTGATACAGCTGGGTTGGAAGAGGCAAAGGCCCAAACCCTTGAGGCGCGGATGCGCGATCAAACTGAGCGCGCGCTTCAAGATGCTCATGCCGCACTTTTCATGATTGATTCTCGTGTCGGCATTACGCCAACTGATCGTCACATAGCAAAATGGGCGCGCAAACACGACACGCCAATTATTCTCGTTGCCAACAAGGCCGAGGGAATGACAGGCAGATCTGGCATCGCCGAAGCTTATAGTCTGGGATTAGGAGACCCAATCCCTTTATCGGCTGAGCACGGAGAAGGAATGAACCTTCTTTATGAAGCATTATTGCCTTACGTCGATGCCGTACAAAAAGAGCAAGATGATTTTTCGTTAGATGAGCAAGCAACTGGCCCGCTCATGATGGCGATTGTCGGGCGACCAAATGTTGGTAAATCGACACTTGTTAATAAATTGCTCGGCCAGGAACGGCTGCTGACGGGGCCAGAGGCGGGCATTACGCGTGACAGTATTGCCGTGGAATGGAATTGGAAGGGTCGCGCAATCCGGTTGACAGATACGGCGGGAATGCGGCGGCGAGCCCGCGTAACCGACAAGTTAGAAAAGTTGTCGGTCGCTGACACGTTGAGGGCCGTAAGGTTTGCCGAGGTTGTCGTCGTTTTGATGGATGCAGAAGATTTGGGGCACAAGCAAGATATGTCCATTGCCCGGGATGTTGTGGAAGAAGGCCGGGCCTTGGTGGTGGCCGTCAATAAATGGGATCTTATCCCCGATCCCGACGTGGCTATGCGCATCATTAAGGACCGGCTTGAAGCGTCGCTCCCCCAAGCTTGGGGTGTCCCGGTGGTTTATCTATCGGCCAAGACAGGTCAAGGCATAAACCGCCTTTTAGATGCTACGCTGCAAATGTATGATCTTTGGAATACGCGTATTCCCACCAGCCCCCTTAATCGGTGGCTAATGGCAACGGTTGATGCACATCCGCCGCCGTCAATTGGCGGTCGCCCCCTCAAAATTCGCTACGCGACCCAGGCCAAGACTCGCCCGCCAACTTTTGCATTATTTGTTAACCGGCCCACAGAAGTTCCCGAGACCTATATTCGTTATTTGACGAATAGCCTTCGCGAAGCGTTTAACTTATGGGGAATTCCTATACGGATAACACCGCGCGGCGGGAAAAATCCTTACGCACCGGAAAAATAGCGGCGTTCTAGGATAAGGGTTTTATTCCAAGCTCGTCTTGAGCTCTTATGATTTCTCCGTGGCGGTTACTACCTGGATGGCAAAGCGCCAAAAACGCCGGTACAAGCATTTCAGGTGTTGGTAAGGTGTTGGGGTCTTCACCTGGGAAAGCGCCGGCGCGCATCCTGGTTCGCGTCGCCCCTGGGCTCAAGAGGTTCACCTTAACGGTTGTCCCTTCCAGTTCGGCAGCATAGGTCTTCACAAGGGCATCGAGAGCAGCTTTAGAAACCGCATAAGGCCCCCAGTAAGCCCGAATACTAGATGCGGCCCCGGAGGTTACGAAAATGCCTCTGCCAGCATCGCTGCGCTTCAGTAACGGATCAAGAGCTCGGATAAGGCGCCAATTTGCCGTGAGGTTAATCGACATAACCTCATCCCACTGCCGAGGGCTGATGTGGCCTAAAGGGGAAGTCGGACCCAAAATACCGGCATTAGCAATAAGAATATCAAGACGGCCATATCGCTCAAACAACGCGGCTCCAAGCCGGTCGATCGCATCACCATCTTTTAAGTCCATAGGGACAAGGGTCGATGGTAATCGATCAGATTGGCCTGATTGGCGGGCATCGGATTTGATGAGGTCATCCAATTCCTCCAACGCCCCGGAAGTACGCGCCGCCAAAATAAGATGGGCACCTTCAGCCGCAAGCGCACGGGCAACCGCAGCGCCTATGCCCCGAGATGCACCTGTTACCAAGGCAATGCGCCCTTTGAGGCTTAGTTGAGGAATTGCCATTGGCTTAGCTAGCTTCGGTCAGTAAGGAAAGTTGGCGAGGTGCGATGCCTTCACCACAATCAACAAGGGGAACGGGATAGTCGCCGGTAAAGCAAGCATCACAAAATTTCGAAGAAGATTTACCGTCAATCTTCTTACCCATGGCCCGGTATAATCCATCGAGTGAAATGAAAGCCAAAGTATCTACCCCAATCATACGAGCGATTTCGTCAGCGTTGTGATTACTCGCGATGAGCTGTTCGCGCTGAGGCGTATCAATTCCATAAAAGCAGGAATGAGTTGTTGGGGGGCTAGAAATTCGCATATGGACTTCCCGCGCACCGGCAGCGCGCACCATTTCAACTATTTTGCGGGAGGTTGTTCCGCGGACGATCGAATCATCGACCAAAATAACGCGCTTGCCGTCTAATTGCTGCCTATTGGCGTTGTGTTTTAATTTAACCCCAAGATGCCGAATATCGTCACTCGGTTCAATAAATGTACGACCGACATAATGATTTCTGATAATTCCTAATTCAAAAGGAAGTCCAGCCTCAGCCGCATACCCCAAAGCGGCAGGAACGCCGCTATCGGGAACGGGAACGATGACATCGGATGGCACATGAGATTCTCGTGCCAGTTCAGCGCCAATTCTTTTACGAGCCTCGTAAACACCGATACCTTCAACGGTGCTGTCGGGGCGGGCGAAATATATATACTCGAACACGCAGAGGCGATGTTGGCTGAGCGGGAAGGGGAAAATACTCGTCAGACCCTCTTTTGTGATCAACACCAATTCGCCGGGTTTAACTTCGCGCTCGAATTCGCCACCCATGATATCAAATGCGCAACTCTCCGAAGCAAGTAGCCATGAATTCCCCAATCGGCCTAAGGCCAAGGGGCGTATTCCCATAGGGTCCCGAAGCCCCATCATGCCTTCTGTCGACAGGGCGACCAGGGAATAAGCACCTTGAACTTGACGCATGGCGTTAGCCACGCGGTCAACAATGGAGCCGCCGCTTGATGTGGCTATAAGATGGATAATCACTTCGGTATCGGTCGTGGACTGGAAGAGGCTTCCTCGGCGGATAAGGTCGCGCCGAAGCGAAGCGGCATTTGTGAGATTGCCATTATGTCCGACAGCAAAACCGCCAAAATCAAACTCGGCAAAAAGCGGTTGGACATTGCGTAGTACTGTGCCGCCAGTCGTGGCATAGCGATTATGACCGATGGCAGATGTGCCCCTTAATCGTGCCATGACGGCAGGATCGGAAAAAATATCGCCGACTAGTCCCATGTCCCGATGCGCGTGAAATTGCGTGCCATCGAAGCTGACGATGCCTGCAGAAGCCTGTCCGCGGTGCTGCAGGGCATGAAGACCCAGTGCTGTATGGGCGGCTGCATCCTCGTGATCAAAAATACCAAATACGCCGCATTCTTCATGCGGTTTGTCATCATCCTGATTGATGGTTGCGGAGTAAGGTGCGCGATCTGTCCGCACCATAGTCATCGCGTGGTCTCCAGCAGCTTGTCCATATCCGTACGACTATTGTCGTTATAGCCTTCTGGTTGAGGCGTAGGAGAGGATTGCCGAGGGGGAGGGACCGCTAATTCTTGAACCCCCAGCTGAGGAGGGGCGGAGGAGGGATTTGCTTGAGAGTTTGACGTTGCAGGATCATAGCCCCGCCGGCGAAAACGCTCAGGCAATAGGCGTTGAATATGGTCAGCGCCCCGCTGAACCATTGGTAAAGTTCTTGCTTCGCGAATAACTTGAGGAAGATCGGAGTAAACCCAGGTCAAGATCAAGTAAGCAAGGCAAACTAAAACGCCGCCCCGCAAAAGCCCGAACAGAAATCCCAAAGAGCGATCAACAGCATTCAGTGTTGAATTGCGGATTTGCCCGGCGATGGCATGGCTGAGCATGGAAAGAACAATAAGTCCGATAACAAATAGGGCTCCGCCCGTAACAACATTGGCGAGGGTGTCATCGGGAATAAAGCCCTTAACAAATGGCTGTGCATAGGGGAGGCCTTGGATGGCGATGACGGCGGCACCAACCCATCCGGCAACCGATAGAACTTCCCGCACCAGACCACGGGCAAAAGCCAGTAGGCCGGATAACAGCAAGATTCCAAGTGCGACGATATCAACGGTATTTATACCGGCTCCATCCATACCTTATGAATTCCCTCTTGTTGTCGTGCGCTTAGATGGCGACGGGATCTCGTCTCGTAGCAAAGAGATAAGGTCCTGTATATGGCCGATATCCCTGTGCTCTAAAGAGCCAACCGTGCCTGGTGTTGCCTTAGAACGCAAGCGCTGACGTGGAGAAAAAGCCCTTGCAAATCCTAGCTTTAAGGCCTCCTTGGCCCGTGCTTCGAATTGTCCCACAGGTCGGACCTCGCCGGAAAGGCCAATTTCGCCAAAAGTGACGGTTTCTTTGGGAACGGGATGACCTGACAAGGCCGAGATAAGCGCGGCAGCCGCTGCCAAATCGGCGGCTGGCTCGGCTACTCGTAGGCCGCCGGCAACATTTAAATAGATATCGTGGCCGGCGAAAGATAAGCCTCCCCGTGCTTCTAGCACCGCAATAACCATGGCCAGACGGCTGCTATCCCATCCAACGGCGGCACGCCGGGGCGTCCCTAAGGATGAGGGCGCAACCAAGGCTTGGATTTCTACCAGGACCGGCCTAGTCCCCTCGATTCCGGCAAAAACAGCCGATCCGGCTAGGTTTCCCTGACGTTCCGCCAAAAATAAAGCCGAAGGGTTGGAAACCTCAGCCAATCCGGCATCGGTCATTTCAAAAACGCCGATTTCATCGGTGGGACCAAACCGGTTTTTAACTGTGCGCAAAATGCGAAATTGATGGCCCCGCTCCCCTTCAAAATAGAGAACCGTGTCGACCATATGCTCGAGGACCTTAGGTCCGGCGATCATGCCGTCCTTGGTCACGTGACCCACTAAAACAAGGGTGAAACCCTTGCGTTTGGCCAAGCGGATAAGCTCGCTGGAGCAAGCGCGTACCTGGCCCACCGTACCTGGCGCCGATTCGAGTCCTTCGGCATAGAGAGTCTGGATTGAGTCGATGATGGCTAAAGTGGGCGCGGTGTCATCACTATCTTGATCGAGCGCGCTAAGAATGCTGCGTAAATCTGTCGCTGCGGCCAGTTGAACAGGAGCTTGGTCCAAGCCTAACCGGGATGCACGCATTCTTATTTGATCGATGGCTTCTTCACCGGAAATGTAAACACATCGGGTGGCCGGCTGTTGGGCCAATTTCGCGGTGACCTGAAGAAGAAGGGTAGATTTCCCTATTCCCGGATCGCCGCCGACGAGAAGGGCGGAGCCTGGAACCAGCCCCCCGCCGCAAACGCGGTCGAATTCTGCTATGCCGCTCTGCCGCCGCGGCGGTGCGGGTTCATGCCCGGACAAGGGAAGGAATTCGATATTTCGGGTTTTGCCGCTAATTTTCTTCTTGGCCAACCCCCCAGGGATGGGCGTAGCCGCAGCCTCTTCCACGATACTATTCCATGCACCACAGCTTTCACAGCGCCCAACCCAGCGAGGGTGTACCGAGCCACACTGCTGGCAGACATAGCGGGCTGCTTGACGTGCCACGGGTAAACAACCTCCCGTCAGGATTAAAGAGCGCGGACCTGCATTTGAATCGGTCCCTCGGCGCGGCCATGAATGAACTGATCGACATAGGCATTGCTTGATTGATCGATCTGTTTTGTAGCGCCGTCCCATATAATACGACCATCCCAAAGCATGGCGATACGGTCGGAGATTTTTCGAGCGCTAACCATGTCATGGGTAATTGAGAGTGCTGTAGCACCGAGTTCCCGAACGCACTTAACAATCAGATTGTTAATGACATCCGCCATGATCGGATCAAGACCCGTGGTCGGTTCATCAAAGAAAATGATTTCGGGGTTTGATGCAATGGCGCGGGCCAAGCCGACGCGTTTTTGCATGCCCCCAGATAATTCAGCGGGTAAAAGGTCCCCAACTTCAGGGCGAAGACCAACCTGAGCCAATTTTTCCGTGGCAATATCCCGGGCTTGTTTAGGATTCATGCCTTGTCCTTGAATAAGACCAAAGGCAACATTCTCCCAAACTTTCAAGCTATCAAATAGGGCAGCGCCTTGAAAAAGCATGCCGAACTTTTTCATGACATTGTCACGTTCGGCGCCGCGGATACCCACAACATTCTGGCCATCAACTTCGATGGAACCTCGATCGGGTGTCATCAATCCCAAAATACATTTAAGGCTGACCGATTTTCCTGTTCCAGAGCCGCCAATGATGACGACCGACTCACCTGGTGCTACTTCCAGATTAAAGCCTTTCAGAACCTGCTTAGGGCCGAAGGCTTTGTGCACGTCGCGAAGGGCTATTTTAGGCTTCTTCATAGTGTCTCCAGACGGTCTTGTGCTTTTTAAACGGCAAAGAACAGTTCGGTAATGATGTAGTTAGAGATGAGGATCAAAATAGACGCAGATACGACGGCGTTGGTCGTTGCCGCACCGACGCCTTGAGCGCCGCGCTGCGAATTATATCCGTGGTAACAGCCCATCAAGGTGACAAGAAAACCAAAGACAGCTGCTTTCACCATGCCAGAAATGATGTCCTGGGCTTCAAGGTATTCGAGTGTACGGGTTATGTAGGTTGGGCTATTAAAGCCAAGCTTATAGACACTAACAAGATATCCACCCATAACACCGATCACTGTCGCGACTAAAACGAGGATGGGTAGCATTGTAATACCGGCGATGAGACGAGGTGCGATAAGGTACTTAAAAGGATTGGTTGACAGTGTACTTAACGCATCAACTTGTTCGGTGACTCGCATCGTTCCGATCTCCGCTGCCACAGCAGCGCCGACCCGACCCGCCACCATAAGTCCAGCAAGCACGGGACCTAACTCACGCGTCATGGAGATGACCACCACGGTGGCGACGGCGCCTTCCGCGGCAAATCGAGAAAATCCCGTGTATGTTTGAAGGGCAAGCACCATTCCGGCAAAAATTCCGGTCATGCCAACAACAGGCAAAGAGTAATAGCCGATATCCATCATTTGCCGTGCAATGAGGCGCGGGAAAAATGGAGGTGTCAGGGAGTGAATAATTCCCTGAATGGCAAAGAGAGTTATGCGGCCGGCTGCTGCCAGGGAACTAAGAAATCCTCTTCCAATCATGGCAAAGAGCCAAAAGAGGCGATTTAGAAGTGGTTGGCCATTCTTTTTGGTCTCGATAACGGATGTGGTTGCCATAATTAGCCTATATTTGGTTCAAGGTAGCGACGAGTGTAACGATGACCGAGAGAGGTTAGAATCTCATAGCCAATGGTTTCTGCGGCTTGCGCTACGTCATCCGGCGTTAACTGATCTCCGATCAGACAGACTGTTTGGCCGGGTTGCGCAAGCTGTTCAGGCAATTTGGTAACATCCAGCGTAATCAGGTCCATAGACACACGACCAATGATAGGTACCGGAATACCTGAAATAGTCACTCTGCCGCGATTACTGAGGGAACGAAGATAGCCATCTGCGTACCCAACACCGATCGTTGCAACAGAGGTCGGTCCACGAACGGAATAAGTTGCACCATAACCAACGGTCATAGGCCTGTCAACGCGGCGAACCTGTAGGATTCGTGCCTCTAAGCGGAGGGTAGGATGTTGAGGATTTGCCTTTCCGGGTGTTGGATTAAGGCCATATATGGCAGCCCCAGGACGCCCAAAGTCAAACTGGTATTTTTCGTCTAAAAACAATCCTGACGATGCGGCGAGACTGGCCGGTATTGTCGGGAAATGGGTGCGGATCTCTGAAAAAATCTTTAATTGGTTAAGGTTTAAGGGGTGATGAGGCTCGTCGGCACAGGCAAGGTGACTGATAAGGGCGCGAAAGGTCATATTCGATCTGGCCCAGGAGTCTTCTTGAAGAGCCAAGGCTTCTGCGGGCTGCAATCCTAATCGATTCATGCCGGTATCAATATGTAAAATTGCAGGAAATTTACCGGCTTTGGCGCAATGGCTGTTCCAGGCGCGTAACTGATTCATATCATTCAAAACGGGCAAAATCTGGCCAGCCGTAAACTCTGAGGCCTCATTTGGGCCTAACCCGTTTAAAACGGCAATCTCTCCGGTAGGTAACAGACGGCGCAGCGTCACGGCTTCTTGAAGTTGGGCGACAAAGAACAGCCGGCAGCCGGCTGCGTAAAGGGCGGGTCCAACTTTTTCTAATCCCAATCCATAGGCATCAGCTTTGACAACGGCAGCGCATTGTTTTGATCTCATGCGGCTACGCAAAGCTTGCCAATTAGCAACGACAGCATTCAGGTCGATGGTTAGCCATGCAAGCGCATCAGGCATGGATGGTCTTTCTTTAGCTACGCCGTTCTGGCAATCGATTGTCTTCAATAAGATCGGAGAACCGCGTAAATTCACCCTCGAAGTGCAAATCAACGGGGCCTGTTGGGCCATGGCGTTGTTTGGCGACACTGATTTCGGCTCGATTACGTGCGCGCTCCAGCTTGCTGTCCCAAGCCTCCCGTTCAGGCGTATTTAATTGGGGTTCTTTCAGGCGCAGATAATATTCTTCACGATAAATGAACATCACCACGTCAGCATCTTGTTCGATAGAACCCGATTCGCGTAGGTCGGACAGTTGGGGATGCTTGTCTTCACGACTTTCTACCTGACGGCTGAGCTGGGATAAAGCAATAACCGGTACGCTTAATTCCTTGGCGAGAGTTTTAAGACCTCGGGTGATTTCAGACAATTCCTGCACCCGGTTTTCGGGACGCGCACCGGGCGTGCTTTGAAGGAGTTGCAAATAATCGATAACGATTAGCCCTAAATTATGCTGCCGCTTAAGCCGCCGCGCGCGCGTCCGTAAAGCACTAACAGACAGTGCCGGGGTGTCATCGATGAATAGAGGTAACCGCGACAGGGTTTGACTAGCGGCAACGATGCGATCAAAGGCCTCCTGACCGATATCACCGCGCCGGATACGATCCGAGGATATCTGCGCTGAGTCCGATAGAATACGTGTCGCTAATTGTTCAGCCGACATTTCCAGCGAGAAAAATCCAACGACAGCTCCACTGGTATAGGCCCCGGTTTCTTGAGCCTTGCGGGCAGCATCGGCCGCATTGTAGGCGATGTTCGTGGCAAGAGCGGTTTTGCCCATGCCTGGTCGTCCGGCCAAAATAATCAAATCACTGGGATGAACACCGCCCAATTTACGATCCAATTCACGAAAACCGGTGGTGATCCCAACAATATGAGAATCCCTCTTGTAGGCGGCTTCGGCTGTAGCAATGGCCGTTGCGATAGCCTTCTCAAAAGATTGAAACTCATTTTTTGATGCACCGAGAGTGGCAAGGCTATAAAGCTTTTGCTCTGCCATCTCGATCTGCGCCGGCGCGGGGGGGTCGATTTTAACGCTGTAGGCTTGCTCGACCATATCGCTACCGAGGGCGATAAGTTCCCGGCGTACGGCAAGATCGTGGATTAGGCGCCCATAATCTTCGACATTGACGGTAGTAGCTAGGGCATCCACCAGCTGATTTAGATAGGCAGCGCCACCGGCCTCGGCCAAGCCATCGTCATGCTCAAAGACATTTCGCAAGGTAACCGGATCTGCGATTTGCCCTCGGTCAATGAGCCGGCCCAGGGCCTCATAGATCCGGCCATGGACAATATTGGCAAAGTGATCCGGCCGCAAAAACTCCGCTACCTTCTCATAGGCGCGGTTATTACGAAGTAAGCTACCCAGAAGGCCTTGCTCAGCCTCTATATTATGCGGCAGAGCCCGCAAGGGGGCATCACGACTACCCTCCACGGGGCGGTCGTTACGAAAAGGAGTAATTTTGGTATCTGATGAAGGTATCGCCATGGCTGGACCCTAGACCCAGGTCATGGCTATTTGAAGTCGTTTGTCGTTGGATAGTTCTGAACAACGGGGATAACCTGAAAAATAGCCCCGTTGTTCAGGGATATAAAAATCTAGGCTGTAGCTTCAGGTTGTGTCGGTGAAGCCGACTCGGCTTCATCCGTTAAACCTTCAGTTTGGAAGCTCTCGGGACGCTCTAGAAGATCGGCTGGATTTAATCCTTTGGCTTGGGCCTCTGCCTCTTCGTCGGACTTGGCAACGTTGACGGCAACTGTCACCGCCACTTCGGGGTGCAGCCGAACGCGCACATCATGTATGCCTAAGTTCTTAATGGGTCGATCGACGAGGACTTGAGATTTTTTAACAGTAAAGCCAGCAGCATCGATCCCTTCGGCGATATCGCGCGCGGTAACTGAGCCATAAAGTTGGCCCATGTCACTCGCTTGGCGAAGCAAAACGACCTTAAGGCCGTTTATCTTCTTGGCGACCGCTTCGGCTTCTTGCCGTAGCTTAAGGTTGGTTGCTTCGAGTTGAGCCCGCTGCGTGTCAAAAAAGGTTTTATTTTCTTTGGTAGCACGGAGAGCCTTTTTTTGAGGCAGGAGGAAGTTGCGGGCAAAGCCTGTTTTGACTTCAACCACATCTCCCATTTGCCCTAGTCGCTCAATACGCTCGAGAAGAATGACTTGCATTGCGCAATCTCCCTAATTCAGGCCAAACCGGTCATGCGTTGCCGCAGGCCTACAAGTTGATCAATAAGTCCTATGCCCGTAACCAAAACCGCCGGCCAGCCGATGATAATGATTAAGCCATAAGAAATTCCGAGGATAAGTGGTCGTAAATTTTGTCGCTGGCGCGCAAAAACATGGATAACCGCGAGGCCGATCAAAAAGACCGGCAGTAGAAAAACCAGCAGCAGGTTTTGCGCAACATATCCTATGCCACTTCCCAACAATCCAAGCAAAGCAGCAGCCGGAAGCGCAATCAAAAGCCACCGCGGCAGTTGCAATGTCGAAATGTCAGAGTTTTGACGCATATTTAGACCAAGTTTTTTTGCAATAGCTTGCGCCAAACAGGCATTAGCAACCGTCATGACAAGCCATGACAATGTCATAATGCCTGGAAGAATTGCAGAGACATTCACTGCCACGCCGCGGCGGTCGACATCGCTTAGCTGGGGTGCGATCTGTTGTAATGCACTGCTAACAAGAGTCTGCAAGCTAGCGGGAAAATCATCTTGCTGCGTGAACAGCAAGAGTAAAATCACCGACATAACAGCCGCGCCCCAAAATACAAGCCAAGCAAGAACAGAGCCCAAGGGGTACCATTCTGTTTGCCCATCTGCCGCGGAGCGCGACAGTAATGCCTGCCGCGAAACCAACGCCGAAGGGAAGGCCGAACCTAAAGCGAATCCCCCCGATATGACGGCGCCGCCAGCCACAAAAAGTGCGATGATGCCCGTTGTTCCGGCAATGACACTTGAAGCTGGTCCAAAACTTAGTCCGATCAGCATAAGTGGGAGCTGCGCAAAATAAACGAGAATGAGGGAAGCAGGCGTGCCTCCCCACCCATTTGTGGAAATGACACTTCCGTATAGAACGGCGCTTGCCAAACCAGCGCCTATCGACAGAAGCCAAAACCGCATTATGTTATTCCACTTATGCCAACGATTAATTGATGCTGTACGGCAAAAGAGATAAGAAACGCGAGCGTTTGATAGCCCGAGCCAGCTCACGCTGCTTTTTAGCCGACACAGCTGTAATCCGGCTTGGAACAATTTTCCCGCGCTCGGAAATAAAACGCTGCAGCAATTTCACGTCCTTGTAATCAATCGCTGGAGCATCTGCGCCTGAAAAAGGACAGCTTTTTTTGCGACGGAAAAAGGGGCGGCGTGTTTGTGGGCGGCTCATTCGTCAGATCCTTCGGCTATAATGTCCATATCGCGAGAATGGCGATCTCCGTAATCACCCCGATCACGATCTCCGCGGTCAAAACGACCACCGCGACGTTCGCGGCCGTCGCGGCCACCCTCACGTCCTTCGCGCTCGCGATTCCGGAGAATAGCTGAGGGGCCTTCCTCGTGCTTTTCAACGCGCACAGTTTGGAAGCGCAAAATGTCTTCGTTAATTCGCATATTGCGTTCCATCTCGGTGACGGCTGCCGGCAAAGCATCAACATTCAGCAAAACGTAATGACCTTTACGATTTTTCTTGATGCGGAAATTGAGGTTGCGCAAGCCCCAGTATTCTTTTTTGGGAACATTGCCGCCTCTATCCGTTAGGATTGTGGAAAATTGATCGGTAAGACCGTCGACCTGGGCGGTCGATAGATCCTGACGCGCAATAAAAATGGTCTCGTAAAGTGGCATCCTAGGGATACTCCTTATGGGTTAATGCTTGGCTCGTAAGTGATAGCCGCGCTGAGCCGACGCCAGTAGCGGTCGGCAAGGAGCAAGTGCAGATCGGAATTCCCCGATTCCTGCAAAGCGGCGCGGACTATACACGAACCTGGGGCCTGCGCAAGCTTAGGAAATATGGGATTCTCAGATCTGTTAGGATTTATAACCTTATTTTCTCTTTTCAAGGGTTTATTAACCCATACATCATCAGCAACACATAGGGAGGGCTTTTTACCGGCCCATATCGACAGTTACAAAAGCTGCTATACGGACCCGATATTTCGGCTATAACCACAATGATTAAGATGGTCAAAAAGGAGTTAGGCATGACCGAACACAGACGTTCAGCACGGGGTGCTGCCTCCGAGCCGGTTGAGTTAAATCCCGGAGCGAGTGTTCGTGCCGCGGCCAAGGATGTTGAGGCTGAACAGTGGGCCTGGCGCCGAGTAAAGGCGCTACGCGCATTCTACACACACCTGACCATCTATGCCTTGGTTAACTTCGTTCTCATGCTGATTGATATAGCGACCCCCGGCGGTCCCTGGTTCTTTTGGCCGTTACTAGGGTGGGGCTTAGGTTTAGCCATGCATGCAGCCCAAACCTTTGAGCGACTTCCGTGGTTCACCCGAGATTGGGAACAACGTAAGGTACGTGAGCTTCTAAATCGCGATCCTCATAATTGATCGGCTGTGTTTAAGATAGCTTCACATCGAAGCGTCACACAGAAAAGTCATGTTTAAGAAAGTTTTGATCGCTAACCGCGGAGAAATTGCGTGTCGTATTATATGCACGGCACGGCGCCTCGGCATAAAAACTGTTGCTGTTTACTCTGATGCGGACCGGGAATCCTTGCATGTCCAAATGGCAGATGAGGCGATTTACATCGGGCCGGCGCCGTCGACAGAGAGCTATTTAAGAGCTGATAAAATTATTGAAGCCTGTCGCGCCACCGGCGCAGAGGCTGTTCATCCAGGTTTTGGGTTTTTATCGGAGAATGCGGAATTTGCAAAAACCTTAGCAGATAACGAAATTATTTTTATTGGTCCCCCCCCCTCTGCTATTGCGGCGATGGGAGATAAAATTGAGTCAAAAAAACTAGCAGAAAAAGCAGGAGTGTCGATAGTCCCTGGGCATTTAACCCCGCTGACATCGGCCGAAGAGGCAATTCGGCACGCCAAGGCCATTGGCTATCCTGTCATGCTTAAGGCATCGGCAGGCGGCGGCGGCAAGGGCATGCGAATTGCCCGCAATGACACAGAAATTAAAGATGGCCTTCGCGCCGCCATGGCCGAGGCCCTTGCAGCCTTTGGCGACGATCGCGTCTTTATCGAGAAGTACATCGAAGAGCCGCGGCATATCGAAATTCAAGTTTTAGCGGATCAGTACGGCAACACCATTCATTTAGGCGAGCGCGAGTGCTCAATTCAGCGCCGCCACCAAAAAGTTATCGAAGAGGCTCCCTCACCATTTCTCGATAATAAGACCCGGGAAGCGATGGGCCAGCAGGCGGTCGCCCTTGCTCAGGCTGTCGGTTATGTGTCGGCGGGAACGGTTGAATTTATCGTTGATCGCCACCGTAAATTCTATTTTCTTGAAATGAACACCCGTCTCCAAGTCGAGCATGCTGTGACAGAACTGGTCACAGGTCTCGACTTAGTGGAGTTGATGTTTCAGATAGCGTCCGGTGAAAAGATTTCTTTTTCTCAGAAAGATGTCGCCATGAAGGGCTGGGCAATCGAAGCGAGAATTTATGCGGAAGATCCGGTTCGGGGGTTTATGCCATCGATCGGCCGTCTAACGCATTATCTTCCCCCGCCGTCAGATCCTCAGGTCCGTATCGATACGGGTGTGGAGGAGGGCAGTGACATATCGATGTTTTATGATCCCATGATTGCCAAAATATGCGGTTATGGAAAAACCCGTAGTGATGCCATCATGACTTTAAGGACCGCATTGGATGGATTTTATATCCGCGGTGTTAAGCATAACACTAATTTTTTATCTTCTATTCTTGCGTCGCCGCGATTTCAAGAAGGTCGGCTAACGACCGATTTTATCACAGAAGAATATCCAGAAGGATTCTCTGAGGTCATAGAAAAAGATAAACAAGATTTTTTCATCTCTATCGCGGCAATCGTACACACGTGCTCGTCGATGGAAACTTTATCCGGTATCGGATCGTACCCAAAGCCGCTTCGGATTGAGTGGGTGGTGAAGACCAATAATCTCTACTTTCCGGTCACAGTTGAATTCCATGGCGATGATAAGTGGAAAGTTCTTCAACAGAATCGTGTTCACGAGCTAGTCTTGGATTGGACAAGAGGAGCTCCTATCGCTTCGGGTCGGTTTGATGAGGTTTTCTTTCGGGTTCAAGTCGACTGTTTGGATATAGGATATATTTTGTCTACAAGCGGCAGCAGAGCAAAGTTCGTAATCTTGACTCCAAAGATTGCCGCGCTCGATAAAAAAATGCCGATCAAACAGCCTCCGGATACATCAAAGTTTCTTCTTGCTCCGATGCCGGGGTTGCTTGTGAATTTACCAGTTAAGCTGGGGCAAGATATAAAAGCTGGAGAAGAGTTAGCCGTGGTCGAGGCTATGAAAATGGAGAATACATTGTTTGCTATGCGTGACGGGATTGTTAAGAAAATCTACGTTGCGCAAGGCGACAGTTTGAGTGTTGACCAAAAAATCATAGAATTTGAATGACCCATGCTGTGCGGCTAACCATTGAGGGAAAGGTGCAGGGAGTGGGTTATCGTGCTTGGTTTGCCGGGCAGGCAGAACAGGTAAGCCTTAAGGGGTGGGTGCGGAATCGGCGAGATGGAACAGTTGAAGCCGTTATCATCGGCACAGCGGAAACTCTATCTGCTTTTATCAAATCTTGTTGGCAAGGTCCAAGCGGCGCTCGGGTCGATAGAGTTGTGGATGAGGCATACACCGGGCTGCTGTCATCGGACTTTAAAATCTTGCCGACGGTCTAGAAGGAATTCGCTATTTTTGCTTCGGCAGACGTAAGGATCGGCCTTTATAAATAGCATTATCACCTAGTTTTTCACGAACCTTATCGATGGCCTGCTCAATTTTTGTCTGATGCGCTGTTTCAGAATCGAGAGATAACTGGCCAGCCGTGGAAGTTGTTAAGCCGGCAACACCTATGCCGATCAGGCGGTATTGTTTCCCATTTAGCTCTGGTTTCAAGAGGGATTGCCCCACATCGAACAGGCGTTCGGCGAGATAGGTAGGGTGATCCAATTTATGGCTGCGAGTTTTCGAGCTAAAATCTGCAAGCCGCAACTTCAGGGTTATGACATCGCCTACGAGGTTCTGGTGTTTGAGGCGCTTGGACACTTTCTCGCATTGCTTCCAAAGAGTCCGCGTTAATTCCTCGGCCTTGGCGGTATCTTGGTCAAAAGTTGTTTCTGCCGAGATAGTCTTGGTTTCTTCATCGGGAGTGACGTGGCGTTGATCTATACCGCGCGAAAAGTCTGACAAACGCGCGCCGATGGAGCCGTACGTCTTCATAAGTTCCATCTTGTCCATGGTTTGGAGTTGCGCGATGCGTGTGATGCCATCGCATTCCAATTTTTTTTGAAGTGATTTTCCAACGCCCCATATCAAGCTGACCGGGCGTGACGCTAGGAAGGTTAAGGCTTCAGCGGATCCGATAATAGAAAAACCTCGGGGCTTATCGAGATCGGAGGCAACCTTTGCTAAAAATTTATTGTAGCTGAGACCAATGGATACGGTAAGGCCAATCTCTTTTTCTATCCGAAGAGCAAGCAGAGCTAAGCTTCGCGCGGGGCTGCCATGATGCAGTTTTTCCGTTCCAGTCAAATCGAGAAATGCTTCATCAATTGATAAGGGTTCGACTAAAGGAGTCAATTCTTGAAATAACTTTCTTATCCGTCGGCCTTCAGTTGCGTATTTAGTCATGTTGGGATGTATGACCTGTGCATCAGGGCAAAGCTTTAAAGCCTTAAACATAGGCATGGCTGAGCGTATCCCGTAGGTCCTTGCTACATAGCAGGCGGCAGATACGACGCCACGATGTCCACCACCCACAATAACGGGTTTGTCTTTCAAGGAAGGATTATCGCGCTTTTCGACCGATGCGTAAAAAGCATCGCAATCGATATGAGCAATCGAAAGCTTATGTAATTCAGGATTGTTTTTAAGCCGAGGAGACCCGCATTGAGGACAACGCTGGGCCGACAGGTCAGCAGCAGGAATGAATAGACAATCTCGGCAGAGCCACTGCAAAGAGAGACCTCATGTGAGCTGATGTGAATTATTCACATCGCAGCCTAACTGTTTTTGGCGTTGTTAATAAAGAAGCCTGAAAGCAGCGAAATTATTGCGCGTGAAGGCCAGGCTTTAGAAGCAATGTCTTAGGGAAGTAACCCGTTCCGCTGCTAACCCAAAGGTTTTCTCTCAAACTTATGCGAGCGTCGGCTATTTAAGTTTTGTTTCCTTGAATAGGACGTGCTTCTTAGCACGCGGATCATATTTCCGCATTTCCATCTTCTCGGTCTGGGTACGGGGGTTCTTCTTGGCCACGTAAAAATAGCCAGTATCAGCCGTGCTTTCGAGTTTAATCAAGATCGTGGCGGCCTTAGCCATAGGGTATCTCCCAGGCAGATATAAGGTGAAACATCACAGTGAGGGGCGCAAGATAGCGGTTTCGGGCGGGCTGTCAAGCACCCGGCTTTTTTAGGGCCGCGAAGTCGTCAGGGCGGCGGCAGATTGCAGCGCTTGCGTATAAAGCGGGGGATTGGCGATAAGAAGACGCGCGACCTCCCAATCCCCTTCAGTTTTTTTACCCGGAACCCAAGGGCATTCTTTCAGAAGGGTGCTACGGGCGGCATCATTTAGACTTTCTGCGCTGCGCCGGGCCGCGTAATTGGGCTGGTTAATGATCTGGCCTCGCTTAAGTGCGGCCATCAGCTCAGCTTCGGATTGACGCTCGGCACTGGTGCAGACCGTAGGGAAAACGCCATAGGTATTGATCGAATAACTTGAGGGCGCATGAAAATGCGCCCAGGTAAGCGTAAGTTCGCCATCATTCGGCAATCGTATGACCGTCTGAACCGTGCCTTTGCCAAAGCTGCTTGTGCCGACCAAGACGGCACGCCCATGATCCTGCAGTGCAGCCGCCACAATCTCCGCCGCTGAAGCTGATGTCCCGTCGATCAAAATCACCAGAGGCAAATTTTGCAGTAAGTCGCCTTTCTCGGCATCAAACAGTTGCATGGAGTCCGGATGCCGGCCCCGGGTAGAAACAATATGCCCGCTCTCTAGAAATAAATCCGAGACAGAAACGGCTTGATCCAAAAGTCCGCCGGGATTTCCGCGAAGGTCGATAATCGCCCCCTGGAGTTTCGGGTGGGTTGTTTTTATATCGCGAAGATACCGCGATAGGCTGCCCGCCGTATCTTGATTAAACCCACTAATTTTAATACTCAAAATTTCTTTGTCGATTGATTGCGTCACCGTTGATGGAACAATTAATGCGCGTTTGATCGATACAATAAAGTTATCAGGGCGCCCCTCGCGTTGTAGAGTCAGCTTGGTTTCAGAGCCAATTTTTCCGCGTATAAGGCGAACGACATCTCGCGGGCTTAAACCGTCGGTAGAAACGCCATCGATTGAAAGTAAAATATCTCCAGGATGAATATCGGCTGATTCCGCGGGCGACCCGTCTAGGATCGAAAGAATCATCATTTTGTGATCTTTCAAGTCCACCGTGATCCCAACGCCGCCCGTGCCCTCACGGTTGGCGCGATTTTCCTGCGCAATTTCTGCGCTTGCATACCGCGAGAACCGATCGAGATCGGTCAGTGCTCCATCGAAAACAGCTTGAAAAACGCGCTCGTCTGTTGCTCGCGCAAGATCGGCTGATTTCGTACGCGCTACACTAATAATTTCGGCCGCAAAATCGGCCCATCCACTTGCATCGGATTTCTTAGGAATATCGAATTCTTTTTTGAAGCTGCTGCCGATACCCAAAATGATGCTGTCTTTATCTTCGGTAAATTCAATATTCGGATCGATCTGCTTTAATCCACGAAGGCCGTCAATAACGAGAACGTTCATATCAAGCGGTTTAATGTAAATGCTTTCGATATTGTCAAAGCCTGCCGCAAGAACCCACCGTATTCCCCCGTCGGTTCCAGTTATCTGAGGCGGGTTCTCGCCAAGGCAACCTGAAAGAAGGGGGGCAGCAAGAAGTAAGTGCAGCCAAACGGCATAACGCGTGAGCACGCTACTGCACTGTCTGTAAGAGCAGTTCCCGGTTACAAGACGAGTCAGCAACGTAACGCCCTTTCCGCGGAAGGCAGTGGATCAGTCATGTCTCTCAGCTGTAAAAGGCGAAATGACGGGTGTAAAGCAGAACTCCAAATTATTTGCCATGGCGTCGCGGCTTTTTAGAGGCATTTCTCCGGTTCTTGGCGGATTTTCTGGTCGAGACCCGTGATGTGTGTTTGCGCCGCCGTCCTGAAAAAACCCTAGTTTCCCCTTTATCGGTCACACTTACCAATAGGCTTCCTGTCACGCTATCCGCAGCTTCTAGCTTAATTGAGATCGTGTCCCCTAAATGATAGGCAAGCCCCCGATCCCGGCCGACAAGACTATGATGATCCGGATTATGATCGTACCAGTCATCCGGCAGATTTCCGATAGGAAGCAAGCCTTCGGCGTCGGCGTCGCCAAATCTGATGAAAAGTCCGAATCGGGCGACTCCGACAATTCGACCGGTAAAATTCTGACCTACTTGCTCGGCCATATAAGCTGTCAGATAGCGATTGAGAGCATCACGCTCGGCAGTCGCGGCGCGGCGCTCAGTCATCGATATATGCAGCGCGATGTCGGTAAATCTGGCTGGATCTATGGGCCCCAGCCCACCTTCCCCTAACCGGAAGGCATCAATGAGTGCCCGATGGACAAGAAGATCAGAATATCGCCGTATAGGTGACGTAAAATGAGCATAGCGTCGCAAAGCTAGGCCAAAGTGCCCGATATTTTCCGGACTATAAACCGCTTGAGATTGGGTTCGAAGTATGGCTTCGTGCACGGTCCTGGCCGCCGGCTTGCCTGCAGCTTTAGTAATAACCTGCATGAAGTTTCGAGGCTTCAAAACCTCACCTCGAGTAAGACTGTATCCAAGCGATTCGAGATAGCTTCGCAATTGATCGACCTTTGCCGGATCAGGTTCGTCATGAATACGGTATATGCAAGGATATTTAGCGGTTTCCAACGCTTGCGCGGCGGCGACATTCGCCAAGATCATAAACTCTTCAATAAGCCGATGACTGTCATAACGAGTCCGCGGAACTATTCGCGTGATGCGGCCTTTATCATTTAAGAAAACTTGTCGTTCTGGCAAATCTAAATCCAAGGTTCCCCGTTTTTTACGGGCTACCATTAAAGAGGCATAAGCGCCATAAAGCGGTTTTATCGCGGCATTTTGCAATTCGGAAACCAAAGGCTTTTCTTGATCAAAAGCGGCTTGCGCTTCCGTGTAGGTGAGTCTCGCATGAGAGCGCATAAGCCCACGATGAAATTGATGACGTGATAGTCGGCCTTCGTGATCGATCCAAAGCTCCGCAGCTAAACAGGCGCGATCGACATTAGGTTTTAATGAACACAACTCATTGGAAAGCGCTTCAGGGAGCATGGGGATGACACGATCCGGGAAATAAACGGAATTTCCGCGTTTTTGCGCCTCTTGATCCAGCGCCATGCCGGGTCGCACGTACCAACTTACATCGGCAATGGCGACGATGAGCCGCCATCCGCCGGGATTGCCGGGATTAGTGTCCGTCTCAGCGAAAACGGCGTCGTCAAAATCACGTGCGTCCTCTCCGTCGATTGTAACCAGGGGGATATCCCGAAAGTCGGTTCTTTTTCCCAAAACAACCGGTTTTGCCGCTTCCGCCTCCGCTATGGCTTGGCTGGGGAATTCTGAAGGGATCCCGTGTGTGTATATGGCAATTAGGCTGAAGGCGCGAGGATCATCTAGGTGGCCGATGCGTTTGGTAACGCGTGCAGGTGAAAGCCCGCGGTGACGTACTGGCAAAACCTCTACAATAACCAATTCACCTTCTTCGGCTCCGTTGTCGTCGCCCGTTCTTATTAAAAAATCTTCTTTAGCGCGGCGATCTGTGGGCTGAACCCTTCCTTCACCATGTTCTTTCCGATGGAATACCCCCAGGATAGGCTGCATTCCTTTGGGAAGTTTACGAATAATGCTGGCTTCGTAATTGTCTTTCCCGACGCGACGCAGGCGCGCTAAGACCCGGTCTCCTTGGGCGGGAGTGGCTCGTTCGGAATCGGTAAGATAAATAAGCCCCGAACCAAGATCTTCTCGTTGTCCTGGGTCGACAGGAGTCGCCAAAGGTTCGCCATCTTTATCGAGTCCGGTAACTTCAAGTATAATAACTTCTGGCAGGGCGCCTGCCTTTGCGACGCGTTTTCCACGACCCCGATCAAGTAAGCCCTCGGTTTCCATCTCTCTTAGGAGGTGCTTTAGATCGATTTTTTGTCCGCCCGACAGACCGAATGCCCGCGCAATTTCCCGTTTACCTACCGGCGAGTTGTTTTCCTCGACGAAGCGAAGAATTTCATCGCGGCTAGGCACGGGTGATCCACTTGAAGACGCTCGACGTGTTTTTGATTTACCTTGTTTCACGAAAAGAAATCAGAGCAGGGCTGGACGAAGGATAGAGGCATGCGTCACACTAGCTGAGGATGATCCTATTCAACAAGGAAGTTTAGCGATGCGCGTTATTCTTATGCTTATTGGCGCTGCCGGCGGGCTGGTTTATGGCTATGTCACTCGGCCCACAGTCTTGTTCGTCCGTTTGGGATGGAAAGAAATTTACGATAATTTAGGTACAACAATAGAACCTTTGGCGGGAGCAGTGGAGAAAACGCTTACTCATATGGGGCTTTATACCGTCGGCGGGGCAGTGATGGGACTAATACTGGGCGTCTTGGCGGTTCGATTCTCGCAGCGCGGTAGATAGTTATTCTTCGGCGCTTTTTTTCTTTGTTTTAGCGTTCCTTTTAGCTGGTGATTTGGCGGCTGAGGTTTTCTTGGCCGGCGCCTTCTTGGCCGGTGCCTTTTTAGCAGGGGCTTTCTTTGCCGCCGGCTTTTTGCCAGTCTTACCGGTTACGGCTTCTTTCCGCGCTGCCAATAGCGCAACCGCCGCTTCAACAGTTAAGGTATCGGGATCGGTGTCCTTAGGTATGGTCGCGTTGACTTTACCGTGGGCAACATAAGGTCCGTAGCGGCCGGACCGTAGAACGATTGGTTTTCCATCTTCAGGATGATCGCCAATGTTTTTACCCGAAGGTGCGCCTCGGCCCTTTCTTTCCGGCGCCTCAGCTAAAACAGTAACGGCGCGATTGATACCGATGGTTAAAACGTCATCCTCGCCGCTTTTGAGATTTACGTAGCGACTTTCGTGTTTGATATATGGACCAAAACGTCCGATTCCCGCAATGATCGGTTTGCCGTCTTCAGGATGAAGACCAATTTCGCGGGGTAGAGCCAAGAGCCGTAAGCCACGATCCAAATCTACATCCGCTGCAGATAAGCCTTTAGGTAAGGAAGCGCGTTTAGGTTTGATGGCCTTCTTGCCTTCGCCCTCCGGTTCACCCAGCTGCACATAAGGACCATAGGGCCCCAATCGCAGAGTGACCTCTTTTCCTGTTTCGGGATCCTGGCCAAGAACTTTGGGTCCAGCGGACAGACCTTGATCATCACCGGGCTCACCGGTGGGTACCACAAGCGAGCGAGTATAGCGGCACTCAGGATAACGCGAGCAGCCGATAAACCCGCCCATCTTGCCGAGCTTGAGGGATAATCTACCGCCATCCGCACTGCCGCAACGGGGGCAGAGCCGTGGATCGCCCTGTCCCGTTTCAGGAAAGAAATGGGGACCAAGTTCTTGATCTAAGCGATCGAGAACTTCGGAAATTCGGAGCTCTTTGGTCCCATCGACAGCCGTACTGAAGGCCAGCCAAAAATCTCTTAAGACTTGTTTCCAATCAATCCGACCATTAGCGATATCATCAAGCTGGCCTTCCAAGTCAGCTGTGAAATCATATTCGACATAGCGATGAAAATAGTTCGAAAGAAAAGCCGTAACTAAGCGTCCACGGTCTTCGGGAGTGAATCTTTTCTTTTCCAGACGAACGTAATTACGGTCTTGCAAAACTTGAATGATTGATGCGTAGGTCGAGGGGCGTCCGATGCCGAGCTCTTCCAGCTTTTTGACCAAGCTGGCTTCGGTATAGCGTGGGGGTGGTTGGGTAAAATGCTGTTCGGGGTTCACGGCCTCCCGGCGTAAGGGATCGCCGGCTGCCATGGCAGGTAGACGCCGCTCATTATCATCCTCGGCACTATCGCCCGAGGGTGCAGGATCATCTCGATCTTCCGTATACAACTTCAGGAACCCGTCAAATTTCACTACCGAGCCCGTGGCGCGCAGCATGGCCGCTTCATCGGCAGAAGCAATATCAACGGCAACTTGATCAAGTTCAGCACTGGCCATTTGACATGCCAAGGTACGCCGCCAGATCAGCTCGTAAAGTCGCAATTGATCGGGATCAAGATGCGCGCGAGCGTTTTCCGGCTTCAAAGAAAGATCGGTCGGCCGGATTGCTTCATGGGCTTCCTGGGCATTTTTGGCTTTGGATTTATAGGCTCGCGGAGAATCCGGAAGATAAGACGTGCCGTAGTCGCGCTCGATTACCTTGCGAGCTGACCCGATGGCTTCGCCGGACAAATTAAAACTATCGGTACGCATATAAGTGATCAAGCCAACGGTATCTCCGCCGATATCAACACCTTCATAAAGTCGCTGGGCGAGCCGCATGGTATGGCTTGCCGAAAAACCAAGTTTGCGCGAGGCTTCCTGTTGAAGAGTAGATGTCGTGAACGGCGGAAACGGGTTACGCCGAACGGTCTTGCGCTCTATATCGACGACTTGGAAGTCGCGGCCTTCAATGACGGAAACAGCATGACGGGCTTCAGCTTCACTTTTGAGACTCAAGCGATCCAGCTTTAACCCTTCAAGATGCGTTAGACGAGCGGTAAAGGGCTGGTTTTCGCGGGTGGCGAACTTGACCTCGACAGACCAATATTCTTGAGGTTTGAAGACCTCAACCTCGGCTTCTCGTTCACAGATTAAACGGAGCGCGACGGACTGAACCCGGCCGGCCGATCGGCTTCCGGGAAGCTTGCGCCAGAGGACTGGGGACAGCGTAAATCCAACGAGATAGTCCAAAGCGCGTCGAGCAAGATAGGCATCAACCAGCGAGCTGTCGATATTACGGGGATGAGCGATCGCGTCCAGCACCGCAGACTTGGTAATTTCATGAAAAACGACGCGCTTAACATCGACCTTATTAAGAAGATGCCGTTGGTTGAGGACCTCTTTAACGTGCCACGAGATCGCTTCTCCTTCGCGGTCGGGGTCGGTGGCGAGAATAAGATGATCGGCAGATTTCAAAGCTTTGGCAATGTCGCCGATGCGTTTTTCCGATTTGTCATCCAGCTCCCAGCTCATGGAGAAGCCGTCATCCGGACGCACGGAGCCGTCTTTAGCCGGCAAATCGCGGACATGTCCAAAGCTTGCCAGGACGGTATAGTCCGAGCCGAGATACTTATTGATGGTTTTCGCCTTAGCAGGCGATTCCACCACGACGACTTTCATCACGAACCTCGTGCGATAGGTGGATGGTTAAAGAGACGAAGGCCGTCAATAGACGTAGGAAGGGCCTCTCGTCAACAACCCCGCATGAAAAGACAACCTAAACGGCTCAGTTTAATAGTGAAACCCGCCCGCCGAAATGGCGCTCTAACCGGCCCGCCAGCTCGAGTTCTAGCAAAACCGTTAACACAAGAGACGCGGGCAAAAGGCAATGGCGAATAATCGTATCAACTTCGGTTGGTGTAGGGCCCAAAGCCTCAATAACCTTGATCCGTGCCCTTTCAAGCGCTTGTTCACTTGGAATATCGAGGGGTATTTCCATAAAATCAGACCCTTTCCGTTCAAGAATTCGCGAGGACCCTTCGGAAATAAGGTTTTGTAGAATGTCATCGGCGCTTTCCAAAAGGGTTGCGCCTTGTCGCAGCAAATCATTGCAACCGCGGTTTCGGGGATCAAGTGGCGATCCTGGGACCGCAAAAACTTCGCGGCCGTAGTCCGCTGCTAGGCGTGCTGTGATAAGGGAGCCGGACTTCGCTGCCGCTTCAATCACGGCAACACCAAGCGCCATACCGGCGATAAGACGATTGCGCCGGGGAAAGTGGCTGGCTTGAGGATGGATTCCCAAGGGAATTTCTGAAATTAACGCACCGCGCTGCGCGATTTCTTTATAAAGGTCAGCGTTACTTTCAGGATAGGGAATATCGACACCTCCCGCCATAACCGCAACGGTGCCAACCTCTAGGGATCCGCGATGAGCATGGGTGTCAATGCCGCGGGCGAGGCCGGAAACGACAATAATTCCAGCCTGTCCAAGTTCTTGCGCTAAGTTAAAAGCGATCCGACAGCCTGCCAGAGAGGCGTTGCGGGCGCCAACAATGGCAATGACACGCTGATGCAAAAGATGCTGATTGCCGATCAAGCTCAATAGGGGTGGTGCATCCGGTATGGCCGCAAGGCCACGGGGGTAATCTGTTCCATCTTGAGCAATTATTTTGCCACCGAGCGCCTCTAAGGCACTCAATTCACGTTCCGCTTCGGCACGACTTGGGATCCGTAGCTGACCCTTGCGCCCGCCGCGGCGTGCCAGGGTGGGCAAGGCCTCCAGGGCCGCTTCAACAGTTCCGTATTGGCGAAGGAGTTGGCGAAACGAAATCGGGCCGACTGTTTCGGTTCGGATAAGCCGTAAACGCTCAAGAAGCTCATTACGGGAAAAAGAAGAGGGAGCAGAAACCATCCCTGACGATGGCTGCCCGCACTAGTTGCGTCAAGAACAAACTATACGTGTATGAAGGCTATGGTTTTTTCTTAGCCCCGATCTTTGATTCTTCCCCGCGCATAAGCCGGCGTAAATTGCCATGATGCCTAATCCACACCAAAACGACGATAATGACGGCAATGATGATAGGAAGCCAGGCGGCGCCAATAAAATAAAGATAGATGGGAGCCAAAGAGATAGCTGTCAAAGCGGCCACAGAGGAATAACGGCAGGTTATCGCGACTAAGAGCCAGGTGCCGCACATAGCCAGTCCGACCAGCGGGTGTAGGCCGAGAAAAACACCAATGGCTGTGGCGACACCCTTACCGCCATTAAAGCGCAGCCAAACGGGAAACATATGACCGAGAACCGCACCTAAGGCAGCGAAAGCCGCCAACTTGTCACCAAATTGCCAGGCCAATAGAACCGCCACAGCGCCTTTACCTCCATCAAGGAGAAGGGTCGCCAGGGCAAGCCCCTTGTTTCCGGTTCTTAGGACATTGGTTGCCCCAATATTACCCGATCCGACCTTACGGATATCCCCCAGGCCTGCCATGCGGGTTAGTACAAGCCCGAAGGGTACCGACCCAATCAAATAAGCGCAGGTAGTTGTCACAAAAATCCAGGGCAGGTCGACCATAAAAAAAGACAGTCCGGTTCCCCCCATGTTTTAGTCTCCCCTATTGTAGGAGCCGTTACGGGATGCAGCATAAACCGTTCGGCCATCAACAACCGTACGCAAAACCATGCCTTGTACGGGTCGCGTGTCATAGGGAGAATTCTTCGACTTACTCCGGAACTTGCTCACATCTATCTGCCGAGGCTTGTTAGGATCGAATAAAACAAAATCCGCCGCTGCACCTTTTTCTAATTTGCCAGATGGCAATCCCAAAATCTGTGACGGCCGCAAACTGAGGGCCCGGACCATGTCCAGCAGTGTCCATCGGCCATTGTGGTAAACCTCAAGGGCAAGCGGCAGAAGAGTTTCTAAACCGATAATTCCAAAGGCGGCTTGAGCAAAGGGCAGTCGCTTTGAATCTTGATCCTGCGGCGCGTGATCGGAGGCAACCGCATCGATCGTGCCATCGGCTAGACCGTCAACGATCGCTTGCCGGTCTTTTTCCGAGCGTAAGGGCGGAGAAACCTTGGCGAAGGTACGGTAGTCTCCTACAGCATACTCATTTAAAGCAAAATAATGCGGGGCCGTATCACAGGAGACATTTAGGCCGCGACGTTTGGCTTGGCGGATCGCATTAACGGCGGCAGCCGTCGAAATGTGCGCCGCATGATAACGGCCGTTGGTCAATTCGACCAACTGAAGGTCGCGTTCGATCATGATGATTTCAGCCATTGGCGTGATGCCAGGTAAGCCGAGACGCGTAGAGGCCTCGCCTTCATTCATGACGCCCTCGGTAGCTAGCGTAGGCTCTTCAGGGTGGTTGACGATTAGGGAGCCAAAGGTACGGGCATAAGAAAGAGCCCGCCGCATGACGGATGCATTGGCCACGGCGCGTCGTCCATCGGTAAAAGCAAGGGCACCAGCTTCATGCAATAAGCCGATCTCGGCCAGTTCTTCGCCTTTGATGCCTTGCGTGATGGCTCCGTAAGAAAAAATCTTCACGAGCTTGGCTTCGCGGGCTCGTCGGGCCACGAATTCAAGCACGGCGACGTTATCGATAGGCGGGTCTGTGTTGGGAAGGCAGACCATGGAGGTTACGCCGCCGGCCGCAGCTGCAGAACTTGCCGTAACAATAGTTTCTTTATGCTCGGCGCCGGGTTCGCGTAAATGAACGCGCATATCGACGAAGCCGGGGGCAAGGCAAGCACCATCGCAGTCAACCACAGTGGCGCCGACAGGAGCGCCGGCATTGAATAGTCCCGCACCGACATCGGCTATGGTCTCTCCATCGGTCAGGACGCCCCCCGTTGCATCCAGCCCCGTAGCGGGATCCAGTAATCGCGCATTAACATAGGCAATGCGGCCAACAGCGGTATCAGCGCGCGCCATGATTTGATCCCGATTGGATGTTGCGAGTCAAAGCATCAAGGACAGCCATTCGGACGGCAACTCCCATTTCCACCTGATCTCGAATCATCGAGCGGTCGATGTCGTCGGCCAACTCGCTATCGATTTCAACGCCGCGATTCATCGGCCCAGGATGCATGACCAAGGCATCAGGCTTTGCATGGCGGAGTTTTTCATAATCAAGGCCGAAGAAGTGGAAATATTCGCGTACAGAAGGAACGAAGCTGCCTTGCATCCGCTCGGTTTGCAGCCGCAGCATCATGACGATGTCGCAATCTTTAAGTCCTAAGGCCATATCGTAGAAAACCTCAACACCTAAGCGGTCAATATCGCTGGGCAACAGAGTGGGCGGCGCTACGACGCGGACCCGCGCCCCCATGATGTTTAAAAGTTGAATGTTTGATCTGGCTACCCGGCTATGGGCTACGTCGCCGCAAATGGCGACGGTTAAGCCATTGATCTTGCCTTTGCGTCTCCTGATGGTAAGGGCATCCAAAAGGGCTTGCGTTGGATGCTCGTGTTTGCCGTCGCCACCATTGATCACACTGCAGTCGACTTTGTCTGCAAGAAGTCTTACCGCGCCAGATTCAGGATGGCGAACGACAAGGACATCGGGATGCATGGCGTTTAATGTCATCGCCGTATCAATAAGTGTTTCCCCCTTTTTGATGGAGCTTGTGGCGACGGTCATGTTTATGACGTCGCCACCGAGACGTTTGCCGGCCAGCTCAAACGAAGTTCGAGTTCGCGTCGAGTTTTCGAAAAATAAATTAATAAGTGTTCGGCCGCGTAAAAGACTTAGCTTTTTATCGGCCTGTCGGTTCTGCGCCACATAGGATTCGGATAGATCGAGTAACAGGACGATTTCGTCCCGCGTGAGACCTTCAATTCCCAACAAATGGTTATGCCGGAAAAGAGGTGTAAGGGGCGGGGGCATAGACATTAAAGTGGTCTTATAGGTCCAGGCGGCCCTATCGGCAAGCCATGCCGAGCGAAAGAGGCTATTTTTTACGAATATTAAGTCATCAGTAGGGCTTAACGGGCTCCATTGACCTAATCGGGTTTATGGCGCCGGCCGCCTAAGCTTAGAAATGAATATAAAAATGATTCGAAAGGCGAGATTGTTACTGGGTCGCCTCGACAAAATCAGAGCTTCGCGCTAAGACCCGATCATGCCTGCTTCTCTATCTAATTCCTTATCTCGGGTTACCGTGGTTACCGTCACACATCATAGTGAGGCGGTTATCGAGTCTTGTTTGCGTTCCATCGGTAAGTTGCCCGTGGTTGTGGTGGATAATGCGAGTGATGACGGCACCTGTGAGCGTGCGCAACAAACGGCTCCCCATGCACTTCTTATTCGAAACGCACGTGGAGTAGGGTACGGCAATGGCGCCAATCAAGGCTTGGCGAAGGTTGCCACGGAATTCGCTTTGCTTTTGAATCCCGATGCGGTGGTTCAGCCGGGCGCTATCGATAGTTTGCTTCAGGCTGCGGACCGTTGGCCGGAGGCTAGCCTATTTGGCCCGCTTATCTATGCGGCAAATGGCAGAATAGAGCCCAGCCATAATGTTCGGTTATGGGATCGTCGCCGTTATGGCCCGAGGCAGAATGAATCTTCCTTTGTCGGCGATACCAGTGTTCAGCATCTTTCCGGCGCAGTAGTTTTGGTACGAATGGCCGCGATAAATCAAATCGGGGGATTTGATCCCCACATTTTTCTTTACTACGAGGATGATGATTTTTGCCTTAGACTCATTAGGGCAGGCCATAAACTCCTATTGGTCCCAACGGCGACAGTTTCTCACGTTGGTGGTGGTTCGGTACGTCCAAGTGCCCATTATTATTGGGAAAAATTCTGGCATATGGCGTGGTCACGGTTATATTTTGAACAAAAATGGCGGGGCCGGCGCGCCATGCTAACTTTGGCATGCGGCCAATTTATAGGAACTTTAGGCAAGGCTGTGGCTCATTTAGTTGTCTTAAACCGGATGAAGTTGTGGCGGGATCTTGCGCGTCTTTGCGGAACAATAGGATATCTCTTGGGGATTCCGGCGTTAAAGGTGCGGTCATGAAGCCGAATAAGCGGTTTTGGGAGAATAAGCGGGTCCTGCTTACCGGACATACGGGCTTTAAGGGGTCATGGCTAGCGCTCTGGTTAAGTAAGATGGGGGCCAAGGTTCACGGCTTTTCTCTGGCGCCACCCGACAAAAGTTTATTTAATGCTCTTCAGCCTTGGCAGGGGGTGGAATCCACCTTTGGTGATCTGAGTGACAGAAATGGAGTGGCCGCCGTTGTCCAAGCGATCCAGCCTCAGATCGTGTTTCATATGGCGGCTCAAGCTCTGGTACGTCCTGGCTATGTTGATCCCGTCGGAACGCTGACAACAAACGTGCTTGGAACGGCTCACCTTCTCGATGCCTTAAGAAATGTATCAAGCCCTGAAGCTATTGTGGTTATCACCTCGGATAAGGCTTACGAAAATGATGGTTCGGGAAAAGCTTTTACGGAAACTGATTCTTTAGGTGGGGCGGACCCCTATAGTGGATCCAAAGGCGCGCAGGAAATTACCGCACATTTGTTTCGCCGCAGTTATTTCATGCTGAAGAATATTCCCTTAGCGACAGCCCGTGCCGGTAATGTCGTTGGTGGCGGGGATTGGTCTGCCGATCGCTTGGTGCCTGATTTGATTCGTGCAGCTTATGAGGCGAGGTCGGTACGCATTCGACATCCGCAATCAACGCGGCCCTGGCAACATGTTCTCGACCCATTGGCAGGTTATCTTTTATATGCGGAGAAACTCGCCAATAAAGAAGATGTTCCGTCGGCGCTGAATTTTGCGCCATCCCAAGGGCAAGTGCAAACGGTTGCTGCTGTTGCGGATCGGGTAATTTCGTCATGGCCAGGGGCCAAGCCATGGGTGCGCGATAATGATCCAGGTCCAGCAGAAGCTAAAACGCTGACGCTGGATCCAAGCCTGGCAAAACGAGTTCTGGATTGGGAGCTCGTGCTTGATTTTGAAGAAACGCTGGACTGGACAGTGGCTTGGTACCGGGCTTATGCGGCGAAACAAGAAATGCGCGTCTTTACTTCCGATCAAATCGATCGTTACTGTGCGCGGCTGGCTTCATGACAACAGCCCCGATATGCCGTTTTTGCGGCGAGCCTTTATCGTTTAGCCTGGTTGATCTAGGCTCAACTCCCTTGGCCAATTCCTTTCTAAAACAGGAAGAGCTGACGAAGCCTGAGCCCAGCTATCCGCTGCATGCGCGTGTTTGCGGTTCTTGTTTTTTGGTTCAGGTAGAACCCGTTGTTCCGGCCTCGCATATCTTTGGCGATTACCTTTATTTCTCATCCTATTCCGCAAGCTGGGTAACGCATGCAAGAAATTTTGCAATGCAAGCAACGGATCGTTGGCGCCTTAATACCTTGTCTCTCGTCATGGAAATTGCTTCGAATGACGGATACTTGCTTCGCCATTTTGCCGAAAAAGGTATTCCTGTTTTTGGCATAGAACCTGCAGCCAATGTGGCTGCAGTTGCCGAAGCGGCCGGGGTGAAAACGAAGGTAGCTTTTTTTGGCAAAGAGACAGGCCAACAGCTGGTGTCGGCCGGCTATCAAGCCGACCTTGTTGTCGCCAACAATGTTCTCGCTCATGTTCCGGATATTAATGATTTCTTATCGGGTTTCTCACTTATTATGAAGCCGACCGGCGTCCTTTCCATAGAGTTCCCTCATCTGCTTAAGCTGCTGGATAATGTATTGTTTGATACGATCTATCATGAGCATTATTCTTACTTATCGTTGCTGACCGTGGAGCGCATGCTGGCTCGGCACAATCTTAAGGCTTTTGATGTGGAGTATTTGCCGACCCATGGTGGAAGCCTGCGTGTGTGGGTGGCACGGATCGATGGAGTTAAGCGTGAAGAAAGTCTTGGTCTTCAAGAGGTCCGCCGCCAAGAGTTAGATGCGGGACTAAATGATCTTAGTTCCTACAAGGGTTTTAGCGACAAGGTTGCTGTTGCTAAAGCGTCGTTGCGTGCATTTTTGGAAGATGCAAAGCTTGCCGGAAAACAAGTCGTTGTTTACGGGGCTCCGGCCAAAGGAAATACCCTATTAAATACCTGTAATATTGACGACCGGCTTGTCGCCTATGCGGTAGACGTCAGTCCCCATAAGCAAGGCCGATTTTTACCAGGAAGCCATTTGCCCATTTATGCCCCGGAACAGTTGCGGGCGACCCGGCCTGATTATGTTTTGATTTTGCCATGGAATCTTGAGTCCGAGATCGTAGAGAAAAACAAATATATCCGGGAGTGGGGCGGCCGTTTTGTCTTGCCCTTGCCTGAAACCCGCGTGTTACCGTAATGCGCATCTCGCCAACCGATCTTAAAGATGTGCTGATCATCGACTTGGAGAAACATGGAGATGATCGGGGATGGTTTGCGCGTGCATTTTGCGAGGAAGAGTTTTCTAAGGCTGGAATTTTTCTCCACATTGCCCAAACGAATATATCATTTAATCAGGAACAGGGAACAGTCAGAGGTCTGCATTATCAATCTGATCCCAAATGGGAGCCGAAGATTGTACGATGTACGCGGGGCCGAATTTTTGATGTTGCGGTAGATTTGCGTCCTCAGTCAGCGAGCTTCTGCAAATGGGTAGGTGTTGAGCTGTCGGCCGAAAATGGGCGCGCCTTATATCTTCCGCCAGGCATGGCACACGGATTTCAAACCCTAACCGAGAATTGCGAGCTTTATTATCTTATGGGCGAGGTTTATGTTCCATCGATGGCCCGGGGTGTCCGTTGGGATGATCCGACCTTTGCCATTAAGTGGCCGCTGAAGCCGACAGTCATATCGGATCGCGATAAGTCTTTTTCAGATTTTGCAGCGAAGCCATGATTGAACAAAGTGCCGCATGGTTTAAAAAGCGTATTCAGCGGATTTTTTCCGGAAAGCGTAGCCGCGATATTTTGCCGAGCTATGTCAAAATCGGACGGTACAGCTATGGACTGGATCGGCGTAATTTCGCCGGGCTTGATCCTGCATCTCCGGTTTCCGTGGGAAATTTTTGCAGCTTCGGCCCAGATGTCCTGATCTTTGGTCGTGCTGATCACCCCACAAATCTCATCTCAACCTTTCCCTTTCGTAAACGACTTTTTGCACCGACAGAGCCTAATACGGATGCGGTGACTCGCGGTGGGGTCGCCATTGGCCACGATGTGTGGGTAGGTGCGCGGGCCATGATCCTAAGCGGCGTTACCATTGGCAGCGGTGCCGTCATTGCTGCCGGTGCGGTAGTAACGCGGGATGTTCCCCCTTACGCCATTGTCGCCGGGGTTCCTGCCAAGATAGTTCGTTACCGATTGACGCCTGAACAAATTGAGTCGGTGTTGCAGATTGCGTGGTGGGATTGGTCAGATAACCAGCTACAGAAATTTGATAGCCTATTATATGGAACGGTGGATCAATTTATTGCGGCCCACAAAAATCGAGAACATGAGTAATCGCGGATTTATCATCCCTGCCGCCTAATTATCCAATGATACCTTTAATCCGCAGCTGTGTGATTGCTGCGGAAGGCATCTGAAGAATATCGGCCAAAACCTCATCGGTATGTTCTCCCAAGGTGGGCGGAGCTCTGCGATAAGTGGGAGGGGTTCTATTGGCATGAATGGGATTACCGAGAAGAGAAACCTCTCCGCTCTCGGCAAGGGGATAGGGCATCGTAATCTTTCCGTCGCGATGTTGCACTTGCGGATCGGCAAAAACTTGATCAAGCGTTTGCAGAGGTCCCGCAGGCACGCCCAATTGATCTAGACGGGCTAGCCATTCCTCGCGGGTGCGCGTCCTTGTCAGTGCTTCAACCGCGGCATTGCAGGCAGCACGATTTTTGACTCGGGCGGAATTGGTCTTAAACCGCAAGTCGTCGGCTAATTCGGGTTTTCCTGCGAGGATACAAAACTTGCGAAACTGACCATCGTTGCCTATGGCCAATATAAACTGCCCATCCGATGCAGGTACGACCTTGTAGGGAACAATATTGGCGTGCTGATCGCCCAAGAGCGCGGGGATATCACCGGACAGCAGATAATTAGTGCCTTCATTGACGAGCCAAGAAACCTGGCAATCCAACAGGGCTAAATCTAAATGCTGACCTTCTCCTGTTTGATCACGGTAACGTAAAGCCGCAAGAATGGCGACATTGGCGTAAATCCCGGTCAGTAAGTCTGCAACTCCCACCCCTACCTTAACGGGTCCGGTTTCTAAATGGCCGGTTATCGACATGAGGCCGCTCATGGCTTGCGCAAGGTAGTCATACCCGGCCCGATGCGCATAAGGCCCTGTTTGTCCAAAGCCGGTTATTGAACAGTAAATGAGACGAGGATATTCGGCTTTAAGATCGTCATAACTCAGCCCGTATTTTGCCAGGCCGCCGACCTTATAATTTTCAACCAGGATATCGCAGTGCTTTAGGATTTCTCTGATCAGTTTTTGCCCATCGTTTGTTGCGATATCGATTGCGACCGAACGCTTATTACGGTTGGCGGAGAGATAGTACGCACTTTCACTGGTATCTTTGCCTTGAGCATCTTTTACATAGGGTGGTCCCCATTTTCGGGTATCATCTCCAGTAAAAGGCTTTTCAATTTTTATGACGTCTGCACCGAGATCGCCCAAAAGCTGAGTACAGGTAGGACCGGCGAGAATTCGCGTCAAATCGCAGACTCTGATGCCATCAAGCGCGGCAGGAAGGCTGGGACGGGCGGGGGAGGAGTGATCGCTCATGATGGTCTCGCGTTACGTTGAGCCCTTGTTTTGACTAAGAAAATTTAAAGCGCCTTGCAGGATATAGGTAGCGGCAAGCTTGTCGATTATTTCACCGCGGCGCTTGCGGGTCATATCAGCTTCGTCAATAAGAAAACGCTGAACTGCGGCTGTCGACATGCGTTCATCCCAAAAAGCGAAGGGTACATCGCGTACGGCAAGAAAGTTTTCTACAAATTGTCGCACTGACTGACAACGCGGACCTTCGGTACCGTCTAAGGAAACCGGAAGGCCTGCAATGAATCCACCAACATTGCGGTGATCAACAATGGCCAGCAAGCGCTGAACATCATCGCGAAATTTTGTGCGATTTAATGTTTCAAGAGGGGAGGCCACTTTGTAATCGCCATCCGAGATGGCCAAGCCAACCGTTTTGGTGCCGATATCCAAGCCTAAAAACCGTTGACGCTTTACAACAAGATTTGGCAGATCGCTTAAAGAAACAAGAGGCACGATCTATCCTGCAAACCAACTAGGGACGGTAAACCGTGACTCGTCATTTTGCGGGGCAGGGCCCGTGCACTCCGGTCCGGGAATTTTTTTCTTGGTTGCGGGATCGGCAACCAAGATGCATGTCACCGCCAAATCCAATGTTTCAAAGCTTTTCAAAACGACTTGGCGATCCAAAGGGATTGGTTTGGCTGCGTCAAACGGGGGAACTTGCCAGCTCCACTGAACCGTATAAAGCGCATCACGTCCGCGAATAAGCTTATAGGCAGAGATTTCGCCTTTCCCTGATTCTTTATGACGGCCGCAAGCATAGACCATGGCATGAATGGGAAGGTTGCGAACCGGCTTGCCTGGAATGGCATAGAATTGCCGCGACGTGCATGAGTTAACATAAAGCCCTTTGAGGTTATCCACGACCCAATCAATATTGAGGGCTTTGTCTCCCCGCTGCACGGTGACAGCGAGTTTTTGGCTCCAATTCTTGATCGTTTCCGAAGGTGGCAAGAATTCGTAGATATCGACTTGGGGATTAAGAAGTTGTTGTAAGGGGGCCCATTTTGCCGGCGCATAAGCAAACAAGACCTCGCCTTCATCGGCTGCTTTTGCCGAAAAAGGCTGGATGTTGGCCAACAGGCCCAGCAAGAAGCAGGCCTGTCTCAGGGTTCGTTGATTTAGGCCAGGTGGATTGATCTTCGGTCCCATGGCGCTATGATGCCGCTGGCTGGGGTCTTACGCAATGCAAGAGTCTGTACCGCTTTCTTGCCCGGGCTGTTAGCCTGAGGTAGTGTCCGCCAGGTTATTAAGCTTATAAGGAAGTTATTATGGCCATAGATGCCGCCGCCATTGCCAAAATCGCCCGCCTTTCCCGTATTCGGGTGAAAGAAGAAGAGCGAACGGCTTTGGCTCAAGAACTAGGCAAGATATTAGACTTCATTGCCATGCTTGATGAAGTTGATGTGGCGAATGTGGCACCCATGGCCAGCCCGGTTGAAATGACCCTTAAGCTGCGTGAAGATAAAATTACCGATGGCGGCTATCCGGACAAAGTTTTGGCAAATGCCCCCGAATCTTCCCATGGATTTTTTGTCGTACCAAAGGTTGTTGAATAATGTCGTCACCTACAGATTTTACGATTGCCGAGGCGCGAGATGCCCTGGCGGCAAAGAAATTATCAGCCGTTGAGTTAACGGAAGCTCATGTTAAAGCCGTTGAAGCCGCACGCCCTTTAAACGCTTTTGTGACGGAAACTCCCGATCGCGCGCGCGCCATGGCCAAGGCTTCGGATGAGCGGCGCCGATCTGGGAAAGCAGGGGCTTTGGAAGGCATTCCTCTGGCCATTAAAGATCTGTTCTGTACGGAAGGTGTGCGCACCACCGCAGGAAGCCGCATCTTAGGTGAGTTTATTCCCCCTTATGAATCCACGGTAACAAACAAGTTATGGCAAGCTGGCTCGGTGTTGCTTGGTAAGGTCAATATGGATGAATTCGCCATGGGTTCCTCCAATATGACCAGTGCGTTTGGCCCGGTGATTAGTCCTTGGTCAGATCCCAAGGGAAATCGCCGCTTGGTCCCAGGTGGATCATCCGGTGGTTCGGCCGCGGCCGTTGCCGCGCGCTGTGCGTTAGGGGCGACGGGAACGGATACGGGTGGCTCCATTCGCCAACCGGCCGCCTTTGCGGGTATTGTCGGAATCAAACCCACATATGGCCGCTGTTCGCGGTGGGGAATTGTTGCTTTCGCCTCGTCCCTGGATCAGGCAGGCCCCATGACTCGAACAGTGCGCGATAGCGCGATTATGTTAGAGGCCATGAGTGGATATGATCCGAAAGATTCCACCTCGGCTAACAAATCCGTGCCGAATTTTGAAGCTGCGCTTACCGGGGAGGTAAAGGGCTTAAAGATTGGTATTCCTAAGGAGTATCGCGTTGACGGGATGTCGTCGGAAATTGATGACTTATGGTCTAAAGGTATCGCATGGCTTAAAGATGCCGGTGCCGAAGTCGTTGAGGTTTCGTTACCCCATACCAAATACGCTCTGCCATGCTATTACATTGTTGCGCCGGCAGAAGCTTCCAGCAATCTCGCCAGATATGACGGGATTAGGTTTGGTTTGCGGGTTTCGCCGCAAACCGGTGAGGGACTCACTGATCTTTATGAGCGGACCAGAGGTGAAGGTTTCGGCCGGGAAGTTCGCCGCCGGATTATGACGGGAACATATGTTTTGTCAGCCGGATATTATGATGCTTATTACATCAAAGCGCAAAAAGTTCGCCAGAAGATAGCTGATGATTTTACGGAGGCCTTCAAGAAGTGCGATCTGTTGCTAACGCCCACGGCACCATCGGCGGCTTTTGGGATTGGCGAAGCCAGCGATGATCCTGTCGCGATGTATTTGAATGATGTTTTTACCGTAACGGTTAATTTGGCAGGATTGCCGGGTATTTCCGTGCCGGCGGGTCTTTCAAAGGATGGATTACCGCTAGGTCTGCAGCTTATTGGACGCGCCTTCGACGAAGAAACGGTTTTGCGTGCTGGCGAAGTTATCGAGCGTGCCGCGAATTTTAAGGCCTTGCCTCCGTTTCGCGTGGGAGGATCGCTATGAACGATAACAAAGATCTTTTGCTTGAGGGCCAAACAGGAAAATGGGAAGTGGTGATTGGGCTGGAAGTTCATGCCCAGGTCCTTTCCGAGGCCAAATTATTTTCTGGCGCGGCGACAGCGTTTGGTGCCGAGCCCAATACGCAGGTTTCCTTTGTTGATGCGGGAATGCCGGGAATGCTGCCAGTTCTGAACGGCCGCTGCGTTGAACAGGCAGTGCGGACAGGACTTGCTTTAGGCGCCAAGATTAATTTGTTCAGTGTCTTTGCTCGCAAGAACTATTTCTATCCAGATTTACCGACCGGCTATCAGATCAGTCAGTATGAGAAGCCAATTGTTGGCGAAGGCACGCTGGTTGTGGATCTGCCGGGTGGAAAATCGAAGGAAGTTGGGATTGAGCGGCTGCATCTAGAACAGGATGCCGGGAAGTCTCTTCATGATCAGCATCCTTCCAAAACCTATGTGGATCTTAATCGGGCGGGTGTTGCTTTGATGGAGATTGTATCAAAACCCGACATGCGATCATCCGAAGAAGCCGGTTTGTATTTAACGAAATTGCGAACCGTCTTGCGTTACATTGGTTCGTGCGATGGAAATATGCAGGAAGGATCCCTTCGGGCGGATGCCAATGTGTCTGTTCGCCGGCCGGGTGAACCCTTAGGCACGCGGTGTGAAATCAAAAATGTTAACTCGATCCGCTTTCTTCGGCAGGCCATTGATTATGAGGCTCGGCGTCAAATAGAAATCTTGGAAGAAGGCGGGAAAATCAGTCAGGAAACACGGCTATTTGATTCGGTAAAGGGCGAGACCCGCTCGATGCGATCAAAAGAAGAGGCTCATGACTATCGCTATTTCCCTGATCCTGATCTGTTGCCGATCGTGTTGACCGACAGTTATCTCGCCGACTTGAAGAAGACTCTGCCGGAATTACCGGACGAAAAAAAACAGCGCTTTATTAGTAACTTTGGGTTAACGGCCTATGATGCCGGGGTCCTGATCGCCGAACAGGAAAATGCCGCCTATTTTGAAGATGTCGCCAAGGGGCGCGATCCAAAGATCGCGGCGAATTGGGTTATCTCGGAACTGTTCGGGCGATTAAATAAAGCTAATCTAGATATTAGCCAATCACCGGTTTCTGCATCGGCTTTGGGTGGCCTTATTGATCTCATCGCTGATGGCACAATTTCCGGTCGAACCGCTAAAGAAGTTTTTGATGAAATGGTGGAAACCGGGAAGTCGGCTGCAGATATTGTTGAAGCCAAAGGCTTAAAGCAGATATCGGATACGGGCGCTATTGAAGCGGTTATTGCCAAGCTTATTGCCGAGAATCAAGGGCAGGTTGAGCAGTTTCAAGCCGGTAACGACAAGGTTATGGGGTGGTTTGTTGGGCAGGTGATGCGTGCAACCGGGGGCAAGGCCAACCCTGCTGTGGTCAACCAACTGCTACGGAAAGCCTTATCCAAGTAAACTGTTACGCACCTTGGATAGCGATCAGGCGGCCTGTTGAAGAACGATGGCGTAGGGAAATGATTCGCTGATAACCGGGGCTGGCATACCAGGCCTTTAGCTTATCCATATCGGGAAATTCAATCACCACAATCCGACCCGGTGCCCAATCGCCCTCTAAGGTTTCATATTGTCCGCCACGAACAATAAAACGGCCACCATAAGGGGTAAGACTATCAGAGGTGTGGCGCCGGTATTCCTCATAAGCTTGAGCGTTAGTGATGGTTACGTCTGCAATCACATAAGCCGTCATTTGAACCTCCACGACATGTTGTATATATGCAACAGGCGGTAAAATGCCATGGAAATCAGGATTTAATCAAGATTTCCTCCCCGGGAACATTCAAACATCTTAAAATTGTCGCTATCAATCTATATCTAGAAGAGACAGATCTTTCCCAGATGCGGTATAGGGGTGCCGCAACGAATAAGGATGACAGAATGAAGCGCCGGGCACAGCTAGCTGCCTACATTTTCCTCTTAATCGGCATCGGCATTTCTCTTGGCATTATCGCCAAGATCGGATTCGACGATGTCGGCCGTGCACTCGCGGCTGGGGGATTAGGCGTCCTGTGGGTCTGTTTGTGGCGCCTTGTCCCAATTGCGCTTGATGCAATGGGATGGCTTCGTCTCTTTGGGGGAGAATGGAAGCCCCGTTTCTATAAAGCTTTTTGGTATCGGTGGATTGGCGAGGCGGTAAATACGCTTCTTCCAGTAGGACAGCTTGGCGGAGACGTCGTGCGGGCGCGGCTGGCGATGAAGGACGGTGCGCGCGGTTCCTTAGCCGGTGCGACGAGTATCTTTGATATCATCTTAAGTTTGGTGTCCCAATTAATGATGGGCATGGTGGCTTTTGGCCTTATTCTTTCTTACTCAGGTGTGAAGGACCACGTTGCCGCGCTTTCCTTGGCGATGGTGGTAGCGGCTGTAATCGTCGGCTTGGTGTATTACCTGCCGCGCCTTGGAATCATCAGTTTGCTGGGAAAGGCTGCGTCCAAGTGGTCAGATAATTCGACGCTTCAGTCGGTGAACGGGCGTGCAGCGAAAGTCCAGGCTGCCATTTATGATTTATATCGCCGGCGACGTGATTTGATGCGGTCGATGTTTTGGCGGTTAGCGGGATCGATGGCGAAGGTTATCGAAACATTCATTCTGTTAAACATATTAGGTTTTGATGCAGATTTTACGGATGCGCTTATTATCGAGAGTTTAGTGAACCTATTTAGAAGTGCATCTTTTGTTATTCCCGCAGGGCTTGGTATTCAAGAAGGCGCCGTCGTATTATTCGGTATTGTGGTTGGCTTAAGTCCGGATATGGCGATAGCCTTGGCTGTTGCCAAGCGTGTGCGTGAGGCTGTGGTAGGATTACCGGCGTTGCTGGGCTGGGCCTATATGGAGACCAGCTTCTTGCGGCGTAGCGGCCGTAAGCCGACCGTGACGATGGATGTTTCCACTCTGGAATCATTAGCTGTCCCAGCACCGCAAGAAGCCCGCGAGTCCGCTACCTAATTCGTTTGACCTTGGCTCTTCTTAACGGCGCCTGATTTAAGATCGTGGTTCTGCGAGTGACCGGTCGTAAGCTGCGGTTGTAAAATTGTGCTGATAAGTTGCCTCATCGCGATATACCTGCTTATAAGTGGCCCTAAGAGCAATAGAGGGGAATGCAAGTGATCGATTTCTACACCTGGCGAACACCGAACGGTTACAAAATATCCATTATGCTAGAAGAATGCGGCCTGCCTTATCAGGTGTTTCCGATCGATATCACAAAAAACCAGCAATTTGCCCCCGATTATTTAAAGATCAGCCCAAATAATAAAATTCCAACTATCGTCGATCATGATGGCCCCGAAGGGAAACCGCTGCCGCTTTTTGAGTCCGGGGCGATCCTTATTTACCTGGCGGAGAAAACCGGGAAATTTTTATCAACGGATAGTCGCCAGCGCTACATCACCTTGCAATGGTTGATGTGGCAAATGGGTGGTTTTGGCCCTATGTTAGGGCAAGCTCATCATTTTCGACGCTTTGCGTCTGAGAAAATTCCCTATGCAATTGAACGTTATACGACGGAAACAAAACGTCTCTATGGCGTACTCGAAAAGCGCCTGGGGGAAGTACCTTATCTTGCAGAGGAATATTCCATTGCCGATATGGCGGTTTTCCCCTGGGCGACACGCCATGAATGGCAAGGAATAGATATAGCCGAACTCCCTCATGTTAAGCGCTGGTTGGATGCCATTAGCGCTAGAACCGCCGTAAAGGCAGGGCTGGCTGTCCCTTAACTCCAAAGCCATATAGGACAAGGCGAACCCGCCGTTGACGCGAGCAAGGGGGCCAGCTAAAACCCCCTTTACCTGGAGGGGTGGCCGAGAGGCTGAAGGCGGCGGTTTGCTAAACCGTTGTAGGGCCCTAAAGCCTTACCGTGGGTTCGAATCCCATCCCCTCCGCCATTATTCTAAAAACCGCCCCTCTATCTTTTTGAGGGTCGCCGGAAAAACCCCAACTCCCGCAACGTGTTCCGCGAAAAGCTCCTGACATGGTTTTGGCCGTGGCGGCGAAAATCTGGCCCATTTCTCTCTCTACGGGCCTTTTCTCTCAGAAACCTCCGTACCGATTGCCGCCATGTTCACAGGTTTCGGTCAATAGGTTTCAAGGACTTACGCGGCGGCGGTTTTTTGTCTTTTGCTCTGCGTGGAAAAAGAACTGTTGGCACGGATTGCGAATTTCGCCCTGTAGATGTTGTCCCCCGACACATATTCAATCGGATCATCGTCCAGGGCGAAGAGCTTTTTGAGATTGCCGGAAACCGTCTGCTTCACCTTCTTGAGCTTGTCGATGTCGGCCACCGGCATTTGATTGTTCGTGAGCGCAAGCTGCTTCAGGAACGTCCACGCCTGCGTGGGCTTCTTCGTGTTTTTATTACGCATCTGGAAGTCTTCCGCGCTGTA
>CAYNIC010000007.1:0-101501 GCA_964397465.1 uncultured Rhodospirillales bacterium | reverse complement strand
GCCATGCGGGTGCTGCCGGCGCACAAACGCGACGCGATGTATGCGGTTTATGCCTATTGCAGAGAAATCGATGATATTGCCGATGACGACACCCCTGTTACCGAAAAAATAGCCGCTCTGGCTGCCTGGCGCGACGAGATAGATCGCTTGTACCAAGGAAACCCCGTCACGCCGACCGGCCGTGCCTTACTTTCTCCTGTGCAAAGCTTCAATTTACGGAAAACAGATTTTCTGGCGTTAATCGAGGGTATGGAAATCGATGCGCAAGACCGCGTTACCATGCCTACCCTCTCTGCACTTGAACATTATTGTGATTGTGTCGCGGGTGCTGTTGGCATGTTGTCGGTACGCATTTTTGGTTCGGACTCCGCTCAGGCTGAAGATCTCGCACGAACTTTGGGTCGGGCCTTGCAATTAACAAATATTCTTCGGGATGTCGTCGAAGATAGTCACCGAAACCGGCTCTATCTTCCGCATGATATGCTTCGAGCAGCCGGCATCCAAAGTTCTGATCCAGCAATTATTGTCAAAGATTCCCGCGTACAAACTGTTTGTGCAGATCTCGCTCAGATCGCCGATAGTTACTTTACCGCAGCACAAAAGGCTTTAGCCAACCTCGATCGACGGCAAATGCGTCCGGCTGTGGTCATGATGCATGTTTACCGGGGTTACCTTGATCGCTTACTCCTGCGGGGTTGGTCCGACCTTGAGAAACCGGTTCGCATTCCGAAGCTTCAGAAACTTTGGATTGCGTTACGCTACGGCTTCTTTTGATATGGCTATGGTGCATATCATTGGCTGCGGACTTTCCGGCCTGTCCTGCGCCGTACGTCTTGCCAAGCAAGAAATCCCTGTCACTCTTTACGATCAAGCAGGCCATGCCGGCGGTCGCTGTCGGTCCTATCACGACACGGAACTCGATCGCCTGGTTGATAATGGGAACCATCTTATCCTCTCTGGTAATGGCGATGTGCAGGATTTTCTGCGCGAGATCGGCGCGCAAAACACCCTAATTGCCTCCACGGCGCCGTCCTATTTCTTTACCAATGTTCAAACCAACAAGCATTGGACCGTCCGGATCAGTCCTGGACTTTTTCCATTTTGGATTTTTAATGAGAAGGACCGCGTTCCGGGGACAAAGGCCATCGATTATTTCCGCAGTTTCTGGAAGGTAATGACGGCAAAAGCTAGCGACACCTTTGCCGAACGATTAAATCGTCAAGATAACTTGGTGAAACTGTTCTGGGAGCCGCTCGCCATCGCAGCATTGAATACAGAACCGGAAACAGCGGCAATAAGCCTCTTGAAGCCCGTCTTGCAGGAAACATTTCTTCGCGGAGGCGCTTATTGCAAACCTATGATTGCCGGCCCCGCCGGACTTTCTGGAAGCTTCATCGATCCGGCCTTGTCTTATTTAAAGAAGCACCAGATCCCCGTGTACCTGAACCGGCGCCTCAGAAATGTCGTGCAGAGAAATGGGCGGATTACCCGCCTTGAATTTACCGATGAAATTATTGAGGTTGGAGCGCAGGACTCTGTGGTGCTGGCTGTAACGGCCCAGGTCGCAGGAACGCTCCTACCTACCCTTTCTGTACCGCAGTCATTTCGCTCCATAGTTAACGGTCACTTCAGGGTGCGTCCGCAAGATGCTGCTAAGTTAAGGTCGCCAAACGAGAGTCCGATCATTGGCGTTTTTGGCGGTACTGCGGAATGGATTTTTATGCGCGATGATGTGGTTTCAACCACAACCAGCGCGGCTGAGAAAATAGTCGACCAATCTGCCGAAGACATTGCTGCTGCCCTGTGGTCGGATATACGTCGCGTTTTCCACTTAGAAGGTGATTTTACCGATACGGCATGGCGCATTGTTAAGGAAAAGCGCGCGACTTTTGCCCAAACACCGGAAGACGTTCGGCGACGTCCCAAAACTAAGCCCGATGTCGCTTCCAATCTCTTTTTGGCCGGTGACTGGATCGACAATGGTTTGCCCGCCACTATCGAGGGCAGCCTTAGGTCAGGAAGATGGGCTGCAGAAGCTGTGGCTCGGCATCGCGGACAAAAGCTTCACACACCTCCAGGGTTGCGTTAGACTATGAGCAAGAAATCCGCTGAGAGCGCACTGGTCCCATCCATCCATAAGTATATGAATTTTAAGGATCTTTTTAAGCCGACATGACCTCCGCCGCCCGCTCAACCCCACCTGATTCGGCAATCCCAGCCGTTGATGCCGACGTCTTAGACCGGACCATCGACGAAGCCAGACAATGGATGAAAGATCAGCAGAAAGCTGATGGCCACTGGGTTTTCCCGCTCGAGGCCGATGCGACCATTCCCGCCGAATACATCATGTTTCAACACTACCTCAATAATTTTGAGGAAGAGCTGAACACCCGAATTATTAAGTATTTGCTTGCCATTCAAAATCCCGATGGCGGCTGGCCGCTTTTTTATGGTGGTAAAAATGACATTAGCGCCACGGTAAAGGCATATTACGCCCTAAAGCTATCGGGCCATTCGACGGATGCGCCCCATATGGAAAAGGCGCGCCAGGTTATCCTCGGCCTGGGCGGCGCCGCTAAAACCAATGTACTGACTCGGTTTTGGTTAGCCCTTTATCAGCAGATCCCCTGGACCGGCGTTCCAAACATGCCGATTGAAGCCATGCTGCTTCCCCGCTGGTTTCCCTTTCATGTCCAGAAAATCAGCTATTGGGCACGGACAACACTGATCACAATGATGCTGCTTATGGCCTTGAAGCCGCACGCAGCCAATCCGCGGAAAGTCGACATTCGTGAACTGTTCGTAACGCCACCCGAAGAAGAAACAGATTACAACACCAATCCAACCGGCGCTGTTCTAGGTAATCTCTTCCTGAAGATCGATAAGATCCTTCACCGTCTTGAGCCTTTCTTTCCTAAAAATGCGCGCGAAAAAGCCATCCAGACAGCGGTTGATTACATTAAACCGCGATTGAATGGGATTGATGGAATTGGCGCGATTTTTCCACCTATGATTTTTACGGTTATTTCGTTCAAAGAATTAGGAATGCCGGATGACGACCCGGATGTAAAGCTTGCGCGCGATGCAGTACGCGCGCTTGTGGTTGAGGTTGATGGCACCACCTATGTGCAGCCGTGCTGGTCGCCTGTATGGGATACGGGCTTGGCCGTTCACGGGATGATGGAAGCGGGCGAAGACGTTCAAGGCGAAGTCGTTACCCAAGCTTTGGATTGGCTTAAGGGTAAACAGGTTTTGGATGTCGAAGGCGATTGGGCTTTCTGGCGCCCGAAAGTCAAACCCGGCGGCTGGGCCTTTCAATACGAGAATGGATATTTCCCGGATGTCGACGATACCGCTGTTGTTGTTATGGCCTTGGATCGATCCCAAAATCCGCGCTACCGCGAAGCCATCGAACGCGGCACCGAATGGATCATCGGCATGCAGTCAAAGAACGGCGGCTGGGGTGCCTTTGATGCCGATAACATTTATACCTACTTAAATCACATCCCCTTTGCGGATCATGGGGCCATGCTTGACCCCCCGACGGAAGATGTTTCCGCCCGCTGCCTCGGCATGTTGGCTCAGTTGGGGTATAAGCGAAGCCATCCCGTGTGTCATCGTGCGGTAGAATTCTTAAAGCAAACCCAGCAGCCCGATGGCTCTTGGTTTGGCCGGTGGGGCACCAACTATATCTACGGCACTTGGTCGGTTCTCAATGCGCTTAACGCAATCGGAGAGGATTTGCAGTCTCCCTATATCCGCAAGGCTGTAGATTGGCTTAAAAGCCGCCAGCGTGAAGATGGTGGCTGGGGCGAAGATGGTGGAACCTACTGGCAAGAGACGAAAGATCTCGTTAAGGCTTCAACCGCATCACAGACGGCTTGGGCCGTCTTGGGACTTATGGCTGCCGGCGATGTTCATTCCGATGCAACCCGCCGCGGGATCGACTATCTTCTGAAAGCGCCGCGCAAAGGCGGTGAATGGGATGAATCCTGGTATACGGCTGTTGGCTTTCCTCGAGTTTTTTATCTGCGCTATCACGGCTACAGGTCTTATTTCCCCTTATGGGCTTTAGCACGCTACCGCAATCTTAGCCGTGGCAATGCTATTACCCCGGCTTACGGCATTTGAGTACTCTCGGCATTGTCGTCGGCATGAAATCCGAGGCAGCGATTCTTACCAGTCTGCCCCATAACCCTTTCCCTTTGATAGCTTGCGCAGGCGCCAACGCATACCGGGCGGAACAAGCCGCACGGCATTTGGTTAAGGCGGGAGCGCGATCTCTTGTTAGTTTTGGCGTTGCCGGCGGGCTTGACCCCGCTCTCAAGATTGGGGATCTAATTGTCGGAACAAAAGTAATTGCCTTCGATCGTCCAGAAGCACTCTGCACACTTGATTTTAATCTTCCGGCTGCGCAAAAGCGGCCGGTTGCCGGAAGTGATACCGCTGTTATTTCTGCAAAAGAAAAAACAATCTTATTCCATAAAACCCGCGCAGCGGCAGTGGATATGGAGAGTCACGGCGTAGCGCGGGCGGCCATTGATCTTGGCCTGCCTTTTGGCGTCATCCGTGTGATCAGCGATACGGCAAAAACCACCATTCCCGCCTTTGCCTTGCTGGGCATCAAGCCTGACGGCGGGCTTAATCCTTTGCCGGTTGCCTTGCATCTCCTGCGGCGATTAGATCAATTACCGGCGTTGCTTCGTCTTCGCCGGGATACCAACCAAGCCCTAGATATTCTGACTGAAGCCGCCCGCTCTCTAGCGCTCCACGCATAATAAAACGCCCCATCTAAAGACAGGGCGTTTTATGGTATTTATTTTATTACGCAGTCGCGCGCTCTTTAGGCGGTTTTTCATGTTCAGGCAAAGGATTGCGCTTCATCCAGTCGCGATCCCGTTCCGAGAGCTCGGCGCCTTTCAAGAAATCATAAACTTGACGTTCGTGAATTTTCTCTGAGGGGCGGGCCTTTGTCAGGTCGATTTCCGGCGCAAAATCACCCTCGGTTTTTGGCCCTAAGATAGCAGACAGCGCCGCCTTAAAGGGATTACGCATCGTATCATCAACCGCGGTACCCTCGTATCCGCAATGGACCATGCAGTTGGCGCATTTCTCATAGTTGCCCGTACCATAAGTATCCCAAGCCGTATCTTCCATCAGCTCCTTGAAGGTTTTCACATAGCCTTCATTCAGCAAATAGCAAGGCTTCTGCCAGCCAAACACATTATAGGTGGGATTGGACCATGGCGTGCAATTGTACGATTGATTGCCGGCGAGGAAATCAAGGAACAACGAAGATTGGCTGAATTGCCATCCCTTGCCTTTTCCCTGACGAAAAATATCGCGGAATAAGGTTTTGGTTTTGCGTCGTGACAAAAAGTGAGTTTGGTCCGGCGCCCGTTCATAATTGAATCCTGGCGACACGGTAATCGCATTAACCTTTAGCTCTTTCGTGCAGAAATCAAAATATTCCGCAACTTCCTCGGGGTCTACCCCATCGAATAAGGTGCAATTGACATTCACACGAAAGCCTTTTGCTTGCGCCGCTTTGATGGCGGACACCGCTCGCTTGAAAGTACCCGGCTGAGCCACGGCCTTATCATGGTGCTCTTCCAACCCGTCCAAATGTACCGAGAATGTCAGATAGGGGCTTGGCTTGAACAGATCGAGTTTCTTTTCCAGCAGCAAAGCATTGGTGCAGAGATAGACAAACTTTTTACGCTCAACCAACCCCGCAACAATCTTATCCATATCTTTGTGCAAGAGCGGTTCACCGCCCGGAATGGAAATGATGGGAGCACCGCATTCGTCGGCCGCCGCCAAAGCGTCTTCAACCGACAACCGCTTATTCAAAATGGCGTCCGGATAATCGATCTTACCGCACCCAGGGCAAGCAAGATTGCACCGATAAAGTGGCTCCAACATCAGGACCAAAGGATAACGCTTATTACCCCTTAGTTTCTGCTTAGCAAGATAAGCCCCAACCCGCACAATTTGCAAAAGAGGAACGCCCACTATTTTAACCCTTTTTATGCTCTGTTCTAACCGAAACCGGTAGCCATTCCGCGTTTAGTCCGCGGCGTCAACAAGCTCTTTTGGAAGCTTGAACTGAATGTTTTCTTCAACTCCGGGCAAGGTTTCTACCGTTATCTTGCCGATAGTGCCGAGTTGATCGATAAGTTGCTGCACCAAAATCTCTGGCGCAGAGGCACCTGCAGTAACCCCGACGGTTTTTGCCGCATCGAGCCACTCTTTCTGCAGCATCGAGGCATCATCGATCAGATAGCTTGGCGTGCCCATTTCTTCACCTAAATCCCGAAGGCGGGCCGAATTTGAACTATTCCGGGCTCCGACAACCAAAAGCACGTCAACTTTACGAGCAAGCTCCCGCACGGCAACCTGGCGATTTTGCGTCGCGTAGCAAATGTCCTTAACGTCCGGGCCGACAATGTTAGGGAACCGCTTCTCCAGCGCATTGATGACTTCACGCGTATCATCAACACTGAGCGTCGTTTGGGTTACATAGGCCAACTTGTCGGGATTTTTGACATTGAGTTTTTCAACATCCTTGCTTGTCGCCACCAGATGACAACCGCCGGGGATCCGACCCAAGGTTCCTTCAACCTCTGGATGGCCCGCATGGCCGATCAAAATAATCTCATAGCCCTTTGCGGCATAGCGCTGACCTTCTTTGTGCACCTTGGAGACCAACGGGCACGTGGCATCAAGCACAGGTAAGTTCCGGCCACTGGCGGTCTCTTCCACCTTTTGCGACACGCCATGGGCACTGAACACGGTAACCGCTCCATCGGGGACTTCGTCAACTTCTTGAACAAACACCGCGCCCTTGGCGCGCAGGGAGTCAACGACGTATTTGTTATGAACAATCTCATGGCGGACATAGACCGGCGGGCCATAGATCTCTAACGCCCGCTCGACGATCTCGATAGCGCGTTCTACCCCGGCGCAGAAACCCCGCGGTTGAGCAAGAATAACTTTCAAATCACGGCTCTGCGCTAACATCGCATGATCCCCAGTTGCACCAAAAGATCCGCCTGCCCTAACAGCAATCGGATTGTTTCCCCATCGCAGCCAATTCAGGCGCTTTTACCGGCCCGGACCCTATCAGTATTCGGTCCGTTCGCCAATAACGGAAAAAGCTGGGTCCAGTTGATGCCAGGGCATGGCCCAAATGTCCATAGGCTTAATCTGGAATAGAAAAGGCCCGCCATAAGTATATGACGGGCCTATATATTTTATAGAATCTGCTTACTGGAGGGTATGGACGATTTTATTACCCTGAGCTTGATAGGCCAATTTATACAGGATGCCTGTCTCTAAGAAATAGAGATCCTTATCGTTGCCGGTATCACCATCACCCTTTGTTTCCTTGTAATGACGAACCTTGACCTGTTGGCCATGGTAATCAGCCATTTCTTCGCCAACCAGGCTTGCCGCGACAGGTTCGGCCTTGCCACTTTTGATGTCGAATCCTTGCTTACGGGTCATGAATAGCGACTCGAGCCACCAGCTACGCGGCACTGCATCGACCGGCAGCGTTTCGTTGACCTTTTGCTTACCTTTTTCCGTGCCTTGGACCTGGATGCCCTGGCCGTTTGAAGATGCCTTGACTATGAAATCATCGCCCCGTTCATTAGTGTTAGACGAGAAGCCCGCAAGAGCACCATTTTTCCATATTTCCTGAGTAGTTTGATTAACCTTTACGTTGACCAGAGGAAAAGGGCTAAAATCAATCATGGTCGTAGTGTCGACCTGATAGCTGTTTGCGCCGTCGGCAAGGGTTGTAATCTTAAAGCTTTGCTGCCCCATTCTCTTATTGTTGAAAGTCATTTGATAGCGCAGATCCAACGGTTGCTGAGCACCAGCTGCACCCGCAGTCACGCAGCTACCTACAAGGGCGGCAGCCAAAAGATATTTTTTAAGCGACATCGTCTTCTCCTTCGTTGATCGCCCAGGATCCATCGCATGATCCTGAACAAGGTAACATTAATCCGTTATGAACACGCTATCCGCACCGCGCAACCTCTTGATTCGGCTGAAGTTCATATGTAACCAGCCTATCTTCACCCGCGGGAAATCTGGCTCGATATAATATACCCGTCGGTAAATACCAAAAGTCACGTTGTCCTTCTTCGTCCTTTACATGGGCAGAATAATGGCGAGCATTGAAATTTGATCCGCCAAAAACAACGCGCTCCTCCCCTAATAATTGAGTTCTTTCAACAAGAAAAGGCTCCCCCGTACGGATACCAAAGAATTTGGTCTTAGACATAAAAAGGCCTTCAAACCAATAACTTGCCGGCACGGAGTCAGCGGTAACTTTATAGGATTTTGTTTCTCGAATAGGTCCCATGATGGGGTGGCGACGGTTTCCTGTGGCTGCCAGCAGGATTTCGGATCCTGAACGCTGCAAGCGCAATTCGTGACGCGCCTCAATCTTGTGCTTTTCGTATGAAGTGCCAGAAAACTCAATAATAGCGCCATCTTGCCAAGATTCGGCCCAGTCCTGCTCGACAGCCACTTCAATAACGCGGCTGAATTTCAGCCGAAGGCTTCCGTTGATGATATAGCTGCCCGGTCCTTTGCCGCGCATGATCTTCAGGATTTGCGTACCCATACAGTACTCTTGCTCGCGGCCTCCCACACCTAGCCAAGCTTTATAAGCCAAGACGGTTTCTGGCCCGGATTGATTCGGAGCTGAAGTTTGCGCTTGAGCGATCCCTTGCTCTGCAGGTAGCAAAAGAAAGGAAATTACACATGCGATGCGGAGATTAAGAAATCTCGGCCCAGATGTGCAAAAACTCTTACAAGCCTGGGATAAGAGATTCAGGTGCAATGCACTGCCTCAGGAAATTGACTGAGCTTAAAAGTCATCTGTATATCAAGATCTTGCATAGTTGAGGTAATTCGTCGATGTGTAGCGGTGGAAAATGGCTAAACCGGGGCAATCGGTCCTTAAACGAGGTGTAGATGGTAGTTTTATTAACGGGCGCAAGCGGTTTTGTGGGGTCGGCGGTCCTGCGGCTTCTTTTAGAGCAAGGGCATACCGTCCGAGTCCTGTTGCGCCCCACCAGCCCCCTGGGCAACCTTACTGGGTTAAAGGGAACCGAACTCGCCTATGGCGACTTGAACGATCCAGCAAGCCTCCAAGCTGCTGCGAAAGGCTGTGCGGCGCTGTATCATGTCGCCGCCGACTATCGGCTGTGGGCGCGCAATCCTCAAGAAATCTACCGAAGCAATGTCGACGGAACCCGAAATCTCATGCGCGCAGCCATGGACGCAGGCATGAAGCGTATCGTTTACACCTCAAGCGTTGCCGTTTTAGGACTCAATAAAGATGGGACGCCCGCGGACGAAGATACGCCGGTCCACCTTAACGATATGGTTGGCGATTATAAGCGTTCAAAGTTTATGGCTGAAGAAGTTGTCAGCGAGATGGTGGCGACGGAAGGTCTCCCCGCCGTCATTGTCAATCCATCGACACCAATTGGACCACGCGACATCAAACCAACGCCAACGGGACGAATGATTATCGAGGCCGCGGCTGGACGCATGCCTGCCTTCGTTAACACGGGATTAAATTTTGCTCATGTAGACGATGTCGCTCAAGGTCATTTATTGGCTTACGCGAAAGGACAAATTGGGCGTCGTTACATTCTGGGTGGAGAAAATCTGTCTTTGCGCCAACTGCTGACCACAATTGCTGAAATGGTCGGCAGACGTCCGCCCAAAATTGCCTTGGCGCACGATCTTGTTCTTCCTATTGCCTATGTCGCAGAATTTTGGACGCGGGTGTCGGGAGGCAAAGAGCCTTTTGCTACTGTGGCGGGGGTCAATCAGGCACGTAAACTTATGTACTTTAACATTGATCGCGCCCGCAAAGAGCTAGGATACCATCCGCGTCCCGCCGAGGACGCAATCCGTGATGCGATCAAGTGGTTTATTGATCACGATTATCTCCGTCGCACGCGACTTGTCGGTAAAAACTAGACACCGTGCGTCTTCACTTTATCTTCCTGTTTGGGCCAGACGGTTGACGGTTCGCCATTCCTGCCACAAGGCTTTTGCGGAAGCCCGGGCTGTCGGACTGAATAAAGCCTTCCCTGCTTCGCGAATTTGGCCTTTGCGTAGGTGAGTAATGGTTTCACCTAAAGCAATCGGGAATCCCATGAGAGCGCTGGCATCCCGATAACACACCGACATGCACTGAGTGCAACCATCTTTAATCGGCGCAGCCCCAGCAAAGTCCCACACTTTGCAGATGGGCTCAAACCAATAGTCGCAGCGAAAAATATTGAAATTCCAATCCATAAAAAAATAATTACTTCCGCCGACGCATGGAAAAAGCTCACGCTCCCGCTTAACATGACGAATCATTTCTTCAAGCGCAGCTTTTGGATTTAGGATGCCGAGTTGTGCCTGGTCATTCTTCATGTCACGAACTTGGCGCAAGCGCTCAATCAGCTCATCCGGCGTAAAGTCTATCAGACGACTGTCTTCCGAATAAACGAGGGAAGTCGAATTCAAGGCTGTTTTTGGATAAGTGAACGTCACCGTCTCAAAGCCAAGCTCTTTTAACGTGGCCGCAAGCTCGTCGAAATCATCAATAAGACGATTAATCGTTACGGATGCAATTGTGCGTATGTCTGCAGCGCGGAGCGCCGTTATCGCTTTGCGTATCCGCTCGAAGACACCCGGAAGACCGCGATTAGTTTCGTGAGCTTGCGCATTGGAGGAATCAATCGAAATGAAAACGGTGCGAACTTTACTTGCGATTATTTTTTCTATATTGCCCGGAGTCAGCGTTGAGCCATTTGTCACAACCGCAACCCGCATACCTTTTTGCGCCGCCGCAGACGCCATATCAAACAGTCGCGGATGAAGAAGCGGCTCTCCCCCAGAAAAGGTTAAATATCGAATGCCCTTACGATATAAAATGTCAAACGACTTAACGGCTAAATCTGCATCGATGAAGGCGCGATTGTCCTTGGTAACATTTTGCTTGTCTTTGGCATAACCGCAAAAATCACACGTCGCATTGCACAGATTGGTCACGGATATATTACAACAGGCAGGACCGCCTTGCGGTAACAGCTTCAGTGTATCAACAGCCTGTGTCCAAGATATAAACGCCATAGTAGTCAGCCCCTGAGGCTTTAGCCACGATCGCGCAAAGAATGCCCACACATTGTGAGTAACTCAACTGCAATGTAATTAATGTTTGGCTAACCGCTGCCAAACAGCGAGAAGATCTTGTTCCAAAACCTGCCTCCATGACGGCCAAATTTGCTCAGCCCACAATCGCGCATTATTTCGTATTTGTATCAAATTTTTATTATTTTCTATAATACCTTTAAGCCGATCCGCCCAAACTTGAGGATCTCGCGAGGCCTCCACCAGTCCGTCGATACCGTCTCTGATGAATTGAGCACCGCCATCACCGGCCGCGACCATCGGGGCCAAACCGGAAGCCTTTGCCTCGATTACTACATTAGGCGCTAAATCGCTCGCCGATGGAAAAACAAATAGGTCGCAAGCCGCATAAATACGCGCCAAATCATCCTGAGAGATTGATCCCGTAAGAGTCACACGCTCCCCCAAAAGCTTCTTAATGGCGTCAGCACGATCCCCCTTGCCGCAAATCATCACATGAATGTTGAGGCCGGAACCGATTAATTTGCTGGCGGCTTCAGCAAGGATCATGACACCTTTACTTTCGTCAACCCGCCCCACGAAGAGAAGAACGGTTGTTGCGGGATCGATCCCATACTGGGATTGCAGCCATACTCGATCGCGATTTCTCGGGTTAAATCGTTCTTTATCTATTCCCCGCCGCAAATAGCTAAATTGCGTTGGGGGGAAAAATTTTTGAAGATGATCATGATCTTCTTTTGAGGATGCCAGAATATGGTCACACTGAGAGAAAAACCTGTTCAAACGGCGTTCGGCGCGACGTGCCGCTCGACCCGGTATATCAATTTTTTGGATTAAAAATTCTGACAACCTCCCGTTGCCAAATACATCAAGGAGAATCTTCGTACTATAAATGCGGGTGAACCGCACCAAATCGGTATGCAGCGATGCAACAAGGGCCGCCTTATACCTTTGGCGATACCAAACCGCTGTCTGGGCAAAAGCAAAAGTATCCGTCGTATGGATAACGTCATATTGCCCCAATTCTTGGGCCAAATCCTTATGAAACCATCCCAGATCCGTATGATCCGCCGTACTTTTTAAGAAAGAAAACTTCCGAGTCCCCAAGCTTGGCCTTAGGACTCGATAGCGAACATGGGGAGCCAAAACGGTATTTTCAGACTTTTGACCCAGAAAATATACCGTTAAATCAAGCTTATCTGGTATGGCTATAGCCGCTTCGGCGAAGCGTTCCCAGCACTTTACATGGCCGCCGGCGGTGGGAGTCCGCTCTAAATCCACCAGAACTGCGACTTTGAGAGGGGCTTTGCTCATAATAATGTTAAGTACCACTTGTATTGATCTGGAGGGCCAGGTGCGTATAAAAAGCCAGATACCGTTCGTAGACACCATGAAAAGGATCGGTTGGCATGAGCTAGCCTGCGAAAAGCCTTGATAATACTAATTCATCACCTGTTCACGTCATGTATCCTAATCGCTCTTATTCTAAAACAAGATTGCTGTTAGGTATGGCCTCGCTAGCAGTTCTGCGGTCCGCTACCTTAGGAGAAATACGAATGGTTCACCGCCTTGTCTATTTGGCGAAGCGACTTATGCTTGGCTTCGCCGCCGCGGTGCTTATAGCGAATGCGGCTGCTGCTCAGCAAGCCTCTCCCACACAGGTCATTGAAAGTCTGCATAGCACTCTTTTGCAGGCGATGCAGAATGCAAAAACTTTAGGGTTTAAAGGCCGCTATGAGCTTTTGGCGCCTACCGTCACCCGCACTTTTGACCTCTCGCGCATGGCGCAGGTCGCTGTCGGACGGCATTGGAATAACCTTAACGAAGCACAACGGACCCGGTTAAAGGACATTTTCTCACGGTTTACGTCCGCAGAATATGCGACTCGATTTGATGGATTTAGCGGGCAGCAGTTTAAAGTCTTAGGCCAAGTCGAAAGCGAACGGGGCTCCCGCCTGGTCAGAACCACAATCGGCAAGCCCGGGGATGACCCGGTAGAGATAGTCTACTTAATGATGCAAGATTCAGAAAAAAATTGGCGCGTTGTCGATGTCTTTTTAAAAGGGACGATAAGCCAATTGGCCGAGAAGCGCTCCCAGTATGTGGCGGTTCTTGATCGGCAAGGATTCCAAGGCTTGATTGAAGCCCTGGAAACCAAACTCAAAGAGCTTTCAAGCGAGAAGAGTTAGTTTAATAACTAGCCGCTCACCAAACCTAAAGTTTTTAGAAAATTTTCGGCAACGTCATTGATGGGCTGCCGATTGATGTCGACCGCCGTTGTCAGGCGACGCATTGCCCGGTCATCAACAGCTTTGGCTAAGGCATTAAGTTTCTCAACCATGACCGGTCGTTCTTGTGCGATAGGCTGTCGCATGACCGGCGCCAAGATATAAGGCACAAAGAATTCACGCTCATCTTCAAGCGCTACTAAATCATAAGATATAATGTAAGGATTGGTTCGTTGAACGATGCCGACATCGGCGGCTTTAGAGCGTAGCACGTCATATACCGATCGATTTCCCAGTGGAAAAACCGCATCAGAAGGCCATTTAAATCCGTATGCTCTCTGAAGCGCGATGAATCCATCTTTAGCATCCGAACGAAAATTATCTGCGATTGCAATCGTCAGTGCACGCGGCGTCGCCTTGGTGACAATTTCTGCCAGAGATTCAATGCCTTCTATCCCGGCGGCCTCTGCGAAATCACGGCGCATGCCCAGGGTTGGGGCGATATTGGCTTTTATGGGATCAAGCCATACCAAACCACGACGACTATCAAGCGCGACAGTTGCGTCATAGGTTTCTTGCGATTTGAGGCGCTCTTGGACGCCATTATGAACCGATAGCCCGATCCAGGTGTATTCCCAGTATAAATCGATAGAGCCTTCTTCGAGGCGTCGACGCAGCGTTATTGTATCTAGCCCCGGTACATGCTGGGTGGGGAAACCATTTTGATTCAACAGCTGAATAGTCAGTGTGGTTAAAATCCGTTCTTCAGGCGTATCTCTGCCGGCAATAATAAGCGGCCGAGCTGGGGTAACCGCTGCGAACGATGTTGCGGGAGAGATCGCCGCCATAACGGCCATGGCTGTTGTCGTACGTAAAAAATCCCGGCGCAGAATGGGGAGTTCAAAAAAGTTACCGGTAAATTTGTCTTTCTTCGTCTGCATTAAAACACCCAACACTCAGCGTAAGCATTCCATTATGTCAGCCATCTGCCAGGAAGGCCAGACATAATAATTAACCACGCGGCTATCCTGCTGTTGGCACAGCTTGCTTTGTGTATCCGTCACGTGTTTGCGGAAATTTTCGATCTAAAATACGCGAGGCGATCATGGTTCGCAAGATTTGCGCCGTTCCGCCGCCAATCGTGAACATACGCGCATCTCGTGCCATTCGCTCAAGAGAAAAATTCCGAGAATATCCTCTCGCACCGAAAATCTGTAAGGCATCATTGGTTATTTTGATGGCGGACTCCGACGCAAAAACCTTTGCTCGCGCCGCTTCGAGGGCTCCTGGAAATCCGTCGGGATTACTTTGCAGCGCCGACCAGATAAGGGCGCGCGCGGCTTCAAGGCTGATGCTCATATCGGCAAGGAGCCATTGCAAACCTTGGAATTCATAAAGAGGCCGCCCGAATTGCTCTCGCTTTTTCAGCCAACTAATCGCTTGGTCATATGCGCCTTCAGCAAGACCCAAGGCGACTGTTGCCGCGCCTACCCGCTGTGCGTTATATGCTTCCATCAATTGCGCAAAGCCATGAGCTAAGCCTTTCGGCGGTAGGATCAAGCGCGATGACGATAGCATCAAATCTTGCATGATAATTTCCGTTTCCGGAATGCCGCGAAGACCCATGGTGGGCTCGCGCGCCCCGACAATGAGCCCAGAAGATACGGACGGTGTCTCGTCGCGCACCGCCATGAACCCTCCGATACCCTGCTCTAGGCCCGCCTCATCGAACACCCGGGCAAAAATCAAATGAAGCTTGGAAACCCCGCCCCCCGTGATCCAGTGCTTCTTCCCATTAAGCACATAGGTATCGCCGCGGCGATCCGCCCGCGTGGTCATGTCGGTTGCCGCACTGCCGGCATCAGGTTCTGTGATGCAAATCGCCGGCTTGTCGCCGCTAAGCACAAGCTTGGCCGCCAAACTTTTTTGCGCCTCGGTTCCATAGGACATAATGGCGCCGATCGCCCCCATATTTGCCTCAACCGCGATGCGGCCGCAAACTCCGCAATGCTTGGCGAACTCGTGAATTACGATAACCGCATCCGAATAACCAAGACCCAGACCGCCATATTCTTGCGGAATCGTCATACCGAAAAACTTTTCCCCCACCATTTTCTCGATAACATCCCAAGGATAGCTTTCCGTTCGATCAATCTCCGCCGCACGAGGGGCAATAACAGCAGCCGCAAACTCTTGCGCACGCTGCTTTAACTGTCGTTGGGCAGGCGATAAAAAAGGTAACATGAATTTCTCCCGCGAAGATGGTCATTATTGAGCGAGCCTACTTGCCGGGCAAGGCGATAACTTGCTCTTTGACCTAGAAAGGTCTTAACTACTTACGTCATTAAGCGGAAAATCATGCACGACACTCGCGGTCTCCCTGTCACAACCACTTCTGTATCGGCTATCGCTCAACTCGATAAGACGATAACGGAATACTTAGCCTTAGGGCGCCACACAGGCGTCCATTTAAAAGCAACTTTTGCCGAAGACCCAGAGATGGCCTTAGCCCACATCGTGAAGGGCTATTTTTTTCAACTTTTCTATAAGCCTGCCTTAACCCAGCGGGCAGCCGCCTGTTTAGCATCAGCGGATGCTTCCATGAAAGATCGGGGCGCTACGGATCGCGAAATTCTGCATCGGAAAGCCCTGGCCGCGTGGATCAAAGGGAATATCGAGCAAGCAACTCATGCCTGGGAAACTATCTTAAGCAAATTTCCATTGGATGTGCTGGCTTTGCGGCTGTCCCACTTTACGCATTTTTATGATGGTAACGCCGCCGAAATGCGTGCTTCACTTGAGCGCGTCTTACCAGCTTGGACCCCAGATATTCCCGGTTATGGGTATGTCCTGGGTTGCCACGCCTTCGGGCTGGAGGAGACGGAAGATTACCAGGCCGCAGAAAAAGTCGGACGCAAAGCTGTCGCCCTTAATCCGCAGGATCCTTGGGCGATACATGCCGTCGCGCATGTCATGGAAATGCAAGGCCGGCACCATGACGGCATAACCTGGCTAGGTCAGTTAGAAGAAAATTGGAAAGGCGCGAATGCTTTTGCCGGTCACATCGCCTGGCATCGCACGCTGTATCTTCTCGAGATCGGCCAATTTTCCAAAGTCCTCGATCTTTACGACCAGGAAATCAGAAACGATCCCGCCAGTGATGACTATCTGGATATCGCCAACGCTGCCTCACTCCTCTGGCGGCTTCAATCGGATGGTGTCGATGTCGGCGGACGCTGGAAAGATTTGGCCGATGTTGCCGCTACAAGAATAAATGATCAAAGCCTGGTTTTTGCCGATCTTCATTATCTGCTGACTTTCTTAGGGGCCGAGCGACAAAATCTTATCGCTAAAATGCTAGATGTCATGGAAGCGGAATCATTAAACATCCACACGACACATGGCCGAGTGATGCATCAAGTGGGATTGCCTCTTGGCAAGGCGGTAGCAGCCCTGTCGGCCAAGAATTGGACGGAAGTGATCGCCCTCTTGCAGTCCCAGGAAAAATCGACCCGCCTCATTGGCGGCAGTAATGCACAGCGGGATCTTTTCGCGCGACTCTTACTCCACGCTGCCCTTGCGGCAAGAGACGTGCCCTTGGCCAAGGCTTTGCTGCGTCAGAGATTAGAAAAAAATCCGCAAAGTGGATGGGCGTGGCGACGCCAAGCCGACCTTTTGCAGTCATTGAACGATGACGCCGGCGCCGCCGCTGCGCGCGCCAAGGCTCGGTCACTCGCGGTCTAAGCCGCTAAGGCCGACTTCTCCTCCACAAGGCGGATCGCCTCAACCAACAACCGGAAATCCGCCCGCGAATCCCGTGCACCATCTGAAATCAGGCGGCGGAAATTTCGCGCGCCCCGCAGACCATTGGCAAGACCTAGGAGATGGCGCGCAATATCCCAGAGACGTCCACCCTCGGCCAAATGCCGATCGATATAGGACTCTAGGCCGACAATAATCTCTGCTCTGGTGGGCAAGGGAAATGTATCGCCATAAAAACGCTGATCGACCGCAGCTAAAACATAAGGATCCTGATAGGCGGCGCGACCAAGCATAACGCCGTCGACGCCTGCCTTAAGATGAGTCTCGGCTTGATCGAGATCGTTGATCCCGCCATTTAAGATTACCTCAAGATCGGGAAACTCTTGCTTCAGCCGGTACGCCATTTCCGGATGCAGGGGAGGAATTTCCCGATTTTCCTTTGGCGACAATCCATTCAACAATGCCTTACGCGCATGCAAGACCACCGTCCGACACCCTGCACTGCGGATTCGGGCGACAAAATCGCGCAAGGGCTCAAAACCTTCCATCTCATCGACGCCAAGACGGCATTTGATGGTAATGGGCAGAGAGACGGCTGATTGCATCGCATCAAAACAAGATGCGACCAGATCAGGCTCGCGCATCAGACATGCACCGAAACGCCCCTGCTGCACGCGGTCTGATGGGCATCCGAGATTGAGATTAATTTCGTCATAGCCATATTCCTCTCCCAGCTTGGCCGCCTTGGCTAAGTCAGCAGGATCGCTGCCGCCCAGCTGCAAAGCCACCGGATGCTCGGCTCCATCGAACCTTAGAAACCGGTGTCGATCGCCGTAAAGCAGCGCGCCCGGCGTCACCATTTCGGTGTAGAGCCACGCATGCTTGCTAATGAGGCGCAGAAAGAACCGGCAGTGCCGATCTGTCCAGTCCATCATCGGCGCGACAGAAATTCTACGGTTTTTGTTCATACTCATTCAGCAATCTCATACAACCCATTCTATTTTGTCGCAGGGATAATCTTGCAGCGCGCGGTATTGTTACACAACTCTTTGTCCATGATCTTAGGGTATATTCGTGAGCATAATAGATATAAACCCCTATTTCTCTAATTTATTCTTAGTGTTTTCCGCCTATTTGTTTTTAACCCTCAGTCCCGGCCCGGCCAATATGGCTATTATGACTACTTCCATGCGGCAAGGTCGCCGCTCCGGAATAGCACTGGCCTGCGGAGTTCTTACCGGATCCCAGTTTTGGGCCAATCTGGCCGCACTCGGTGTGACATCCTTGATCATATCCTTTCCCTTAGCATTAAAAATTATCAGCATTACTGGCGGGCTATATTTTCTTTGGCTTTCCTATAAGGCCATGCGCTCTGCACTGAGTGCGGATTCCCTTATGACTGTCATAGACACCGGCAGCCGATCCTTTTGGCAATATTATTTTCAAGGCCTTGGCATTCACCTTGTAAATCCAAAGGCGATCTTAGGCTGGCTATCCATCATTACTCTCGGGGTCAGCGCCGAAACACCCGACCATACCGCTTTCATCATCGTACTTGGATGTTTTATTTTAGGCATTGTTGTCTTCGGAACCTATGCGCTTGTTTTTTCGACGCCGGTGATGATCCGGCTATATGCGCGAGCCCGCCGATGGATCCAGGGCATAGTGGCCGTTATGTTCGCGGCAACAGGTTTTGGGTTATTGGTTTCTTATTGAACCCAGTCAGGCTTTTTCAGGGTTATTATGCGGAGGCTTGCACAGCCCTCGACTAACCGCTATGCCACAGGATCATTTCGGTATTCCTCCTATGGCCATCCATAAAAGTTTACTCTTCACCAACGGACAAATCATTACGCCGGACCACGTATTCTCCGGCACAGTCAGCATTGCCGGCGACATGATTGGGGATGTTCAGCCAACCCGAGCCGCTTCTTTGGGTGCGATTGATCTTGAAGGTGATTTTCTTCTGCCGGGCCTGGTCGAAATTCATACCGATAACCTCGAGAAGTATGTTCGGCCGCGCCCCGGTGTTGAATGGCCCATCATCCCGGCGCTTCTCGCCCATGATGCGCAAATTGCCGCGACCGGCATTACGACCGTTCTCGATGCGGTACGCATCGGCAGCTCGATAAACGACCTTGGTCGTGCTACTGTATTTGCACAAATTCTCGACGGCATTCAGGCCGGTCGCGATGCGGGAATATTCCGCTCCGATCATTTTATTCATATGCGGTGTGAAATCGGTGATCCCGAAGCGGGAGAACTATTTCTGGCTACCCATACAAATAAGTTAATCCGTTTAGTCTCCATCATGGATCACACACCAGGACAAAGACAGTTCGCAGACTTGGCGCGGTATCGGAAAACCTATGGTTATGCCGCAGGAATGACCAATGATGATATCGACTCGTTTATCAACCAAGCCCAAGAACTGCAGGCGCGTCATGCCGAACCGAACCGGCGGGTCATCGCAGAATCAGCCCGGCGTCAAGGTATTGCGGTTGCCAGCCATGACGACACGACGCTTGATCATATCCAAGAAGCCGTCGACCTAGGCATCAGCATTAGCGAGTTTCCAACCACCATTGCCGCAGCAAAAGCCGCTCGTCAGCATGGAATGGGAACGGTAGCCGGCGCCCCTAATCTTGTCCGGGGCGGCTCTCACTCCGGCAATGTCGCGGCGCTTGAATTAGCCAAACTGGGGCTTCTCGACGCGCTCTCTTCCGATTATATGCCCGTTAGCCTTTTGCACGGCGCATTTATTTTACACTGGCATGGGAACATTCCATTGCCGCAAGCGATAGCCTCTGCTACCTCGACCCCTGCCCGGTTAGCCGGATTCAACGATCGTGGCGCCATAGCCATCGGTCTAAAAGCCGATTTCTTGCGCGTTCGGATCGTTAATGACGTGCCTGTCGTAAAAGAAGTTTGGTGCAGCGGGTTGCGCGTTGCCTAGGTAAACTGAGATAAGTGAGATTATGAGTAGTCGTTATGCCATTTACTACGCGCCCCGTCCCGGAAGCCCCTTGGCCGAATTTGGCGCATCTTTTCTTGGACGTGATGCCGTCAACGACAAACCTGTCCGGCAGATGCGGATACCTCATGTAGGTCCAGAGCATTTGTATACGGTGACCTCTGGACCGCGCCACTATGGTTTTCATGCGACCCTGAAAGCGCCCTTCCGTCTTGCCGAAGGGCAGGATATCGCCGCTTTGCGACTAGCCTTTGCCGCATTCGCTGCCAGCGAAGCTCCATTCACAGCACCGCCCTTAAAATTACGTTCTGTCGATGGCTTTTTGGCTTTGGTTTTTCCCGAACCATGTCCGCAGATGGACCAACTTGCCCGTTCTGCCGTCGAGTTTTTTGAGCCATTTCGCGCTATGCTTACCGAGGAAGAATTGGCCGAACGGCGCGCTGCCGGACTGTCCCAGCGGGAGGACGAGCTCCTTCTTAAATTCGGCTACCCTTATGTGATGGAAAATTTTCTTTTCCACATGACTCTCACCCAACGCATAGAGGCGAGCGACCGCGCACAAATTCTAGATGGCATCGCCCCGATTGTTGAGCCCATCGCAGATAAGCCTTTACGTGTGGATGCGGTCGCGTTGTTTCATCAAGCGAATCGCGACGCCGCCTTTGTCATGGTAGAACGCTTAAGCCTTACAGGCTGATCGTCACTAAAGACTAATATGCCGCAAAGCTTCATTGATGCGCTCTGCCGTTCCGGGAGGCGCAACGAGACCTAGTTTGGTGCGCCGCCACAAAACATCTTCAGCTGTGCGCGCCCATTCTTGACGAACCAGATAGGTGAGCTCCGCCTCGGTAAGCCCCGCACCAAGGTCGGCGCCTAAATCATTAAAACCTTTCGCCGCTCCCAAGATCATATCAATGCGGGTTCCATACAAGCGGCACAATCGATGAAGAACAGGTTTCGGCATACCGGCATAACGCTGCTCCATCTTCGCAACAAAGCCTGCAAAATTAGCATCAGCAATATCGCCGCCAGGTAGTGACGTTCCCGCTGTCCACCCTTTATTGCTCACCCCGAGCAAAGGCGCCAGCTTTTCCATCGCATGCTCCGCCAGCTTGCGATACGTCGTCAGCTTGCCACCAAAAATGCTCAGCAATGGTGCCTGACCGTTAGGGGCATCAAGATCAAACGTATAATCTCGTGTTACTTTAGAGGCATTTCCCGACTCATCGTCTTGAAGCGGACGCACACCGGCGTAACTCCAAACAACATCAGCCGGCGATATTTGCTTATTAAAATACCGATTAACGGCGGCACAGAGATAATCCGTTTCCTCGGGTGAAATTGCCGGCTTCTCCGCGCTTTTTACTTCAAGGTCTGTTGTTCCGATGAGCGTAAATTTGGATTCATAAGGGATGGCGAACACAATCCGCCGATCGGGCTGTTGAAAAATATATGACGCATCGTGACTAAATAACTGCGGCACAATAATGTGGCTTCCTTTGACCAGACGAATATTGTGCTTGTTGGGTCGCGCAATCCTATCGTGCAGTACAGCAGCCACCCAAGGACCCGCCGCATTCACGATCGCCCGGGCTTGGATTTTCTCCCCACCCTTTTCGCCCTTAACAACACCGGTCCAGTACTGGCCGATGCGCTCGGCCCGCAAAAATTCCGTGCGCGTCAAGATTCGGGCGCCACGATCTGCCGCATCCCGGGCGTTTAACGCGACCAATCTGGCGTCATCGACCCAACAATCAGAATAGATAAATCCTTTTTTCCATTCTGACCTTAACGGCGCCCCTACCGCAGACTTACGCAGATCAACTCCCGCTGATCCTGGTAAGAGTTTCCGCCCGCCTAAATGATCGTACAAAAAGAGGCCCAAGCGAATCATCCAGGCCGGCCGCAAATCCGATGCATGGGGCAAAACAAAGCGCAGGGGCCAAATAATATGCGGCGCCATCCGCAGCAGAGTTTCGCGCTCGATCAGAGCTTCTCTCACCAACCGAAATTCATAGTGCTCAAGATAACGCAAGCCACCGTGAATAAGCTTGGTTGCCGCCGACGATGTCGCACCGGCCAAATCCCCTTTTTCGACCAGGATGACCTTTAACCCTCGGCCCACGGCGTCCCGGGCAATCCCTACCCCGTTAACACCACCACCGATGATCAAAAGGTCATACAAAGGTTGATTTTTGTCGTCGGCCATTGATTGTCGTTCTCCACGTATAATCTTCTGCATGACAGCAGCAAGGCTTGGTAGCTAAACTGCCTATAAAAAAGCGGAAGCAAAAGGGGAAATTCGCATGGCCGCTGATCATATACTTGCCATTGACCAGGGAACCACGTCCAGCCGCGCGATCCTTTTTAATGCCAAGGGCACACCTGTTGTAACGGCACAGCGCGAGTTCAAGCAATATTATCCTGCAGATGGGTGGGTCGAACACGACCCAGAAGAAATTTGGTTCACGGTTCTGGCCACCTGCAAAGAGGTCCTTAGTCACCCGGACAGCGCTCGTTGTGCCGCCATCGGCATTACGAACCAGCGAGAAACCACCCTCCTTTGGAACCGGAAAACCAATGAAGTTCTTGGGCGGGCCATCGTTTGGCAAGATCGCCGTACAGCCGCTCTCTGCGCCAAACTCAAGGCCGAAGGTCACGAGGCCACCGTAACGGCGAAGACCGGCCTTCTCTTAGATCCCTACTTTTCAGCAACAAAGCTGGGGTGGCTGCTTGATAATATACCCGGAGCCCGATCCAAGGCTGAGAACGGTGATTTAGCCTTCGGCACTGTCGATAGCTTTGTTCTATGGCGGCTTACCGGCGGTAAGGTTCATGCCACCGATGCAACCAACGCATCGCGAACCCTGCTGTACAATATCCATACCAATGAGTGGGACGAGGCGCTGTTAAAGCTGTTTCGAATTCCAGCCTCGGTACTTCCTAAAGTAAAAGACTGCGCTGCCGATTTCGGAACCAGCGACCCCGCCATTCTTGGCAAAGCAGTTCCCATTGCCGGCATCGCCGGCGATCAGCAGGCCGCCACCATCGGGCAGTGTTGTTTTGCACCCGGCGCCTGCAAAAGCACTTATGGGACCGGGGCATTCTTGGTCATGAATACAGGCGATAAAGCGCTTGCTTCCAAAAACCGCCTGTTAACGACGATTTGTTACCGCCTTGGCGGCAAGACGACCTACGCGCTTGAGGGATCAATTTTTGTGGCTGGCGCGGCGATCCAGTGGTTGCGTGACGGCATCAAGATTATCCGTACCGCCGCAGAAACCGAAGCTTTGGCGCGAAGCCTTCCACATAACAAAGGGGTTTATTTGGTTCCGGCTTTTACAGGCCTTGGCGCACCCTACTGGGAACCCGATGCCCGTGGCGCCGTGTTTGGCCTAACACGTGATACGGGAATTGCTGAACTTGTTCGCGCCGCTTTGGAGTCCGTCGCCTATCAAACCCAAGATCTTCTGCAGGCTATGCATGATGACGGGATTGATCCCGCGCGGTTGAGGGTTGATGGGGGCATGGTTCGAAATGATTTCGTGGCTCAGATGTTGGCTGATATTCTCGGTGTACCCGTCGACCGGCCGATGGTGACAGAGACCACGGCCATCGGCGCTGCGAGTCTCGCCGCCTTATCCATTGGTCTTGTGCCATCCCTGTCCGAATTGGAAAACCGGTGGCAGTGCGATCGTAGTTTTACCCCCAGCCTTAACCCAACAGAACGCCAGGATCTTCTTAGCGGTTGGCGCACGGCTGTCGAGCGGGTTCGGTCTTAGCCTCGAGTATGTGTTGACTCCGGCTGCCGCCTCACCCAAAGTCCGGTCATCCCAAGACCCGGGCAGGAGAGACCGGCTTCAGTGCCGGCGCCGAAGGAGCAACCGCCCCTAAAAACTCTCAGGCAAAAGGACCGTTCGGGGTCGGGATCTCTGGAGAGTGGCTGATAGCTTGACTAAATCAGCTCACCGAAGAAGTAAGCCGGGTTGTCGGCGAATCTTTCAGGTCCAGGACAGAGGGGGGTGCAGGACCGCTAATCAGCGGATCTCAAACCCGACAACTGTCAGGACCGGAACCTTATGACCGATGCGGCCCTTGCTACTGATTTAAAGCGGACACCTCTTTACGATCTGCATATGTCTTTGGGCGCCAAGATGGTGCCTTTTGCCGGTTATCTCATGCCCGTTCAATATCCAACCGGTATTTTGACCGAGCATCGTCAGACCAGGACCGCCGCAGGACTGTTTGACGTCTCGCATATGGGCCAGGCTCGTCTGGATGGAAAGGACGCGGCCCAAGCCATTGAAACCCTTGTTCCGGCTGACATCATAGGCCTTGGCGCCAATCGCCAGCGTTATGCCCTTTTCACGAATGACACCGGCGGAATCCTGGATGATCTTATGGTTTGCAATGCCGGCGATCATCTCAAGCTGGTGGTTAACGCCGCCTGTAAAGATGCCGATTTTGCCCATCTGGAAAAACACATTGGTAACCGTGTGAAATTCCAGCGTAACGACGATCTCGCCTTGCTGGCGCTTCAAGGTCCGGCGGCAGAGGCGGTTCTCTCCGCCTTGGACAGCCAAGCCTCGCGTATGGTTTTTATGGAAGGCCGGCCGTTGCGCCTTGATGGCATCACCTGTTTCGTAACCCGGTCGGGTTATACCGGCGAAGATGGCTATGAAATCTCGGTCCCTGCTGCGTCGGCCGAAAAACTGGCCCGGCGCCTTCTGGACAATCCGGAAGTGCGGCCGATAGGCCTCGGCGCACGGGACTCTCTACGGCTCGAAGCGGGGCTTTGTCTCTATGGCAGCGACATCGATACGACAACGACACCGGTGGAAGCGGCCCTAACCTGGTCGATCGGCAAACGGCGCCGCGAACAAGGCGGATTCCCTGGCGCGGATGTTATTCTGCAGCAACTGAGGGAAGGCCCCAAGCGCCTGCGTGTCGGGATTGCGCCTGAAGGCCGGGCGCCTGCCCGTGGCCATACAGCCGTGACAACGGCAGACGGAAAGAAAATTGGTGAAATTACCAGTGGCGGCTTTTCGCCCTCACTCGACCGGCCCATAGCCATGGGCTATGTGGCGGCAAATATGGCAAAACCTAACACCGCCCTTAACCTTATGGTCCGGGATAAACCTCTCCCGGCCCGGGTTGCTCCTCTTCCTTTTGTCCCCACCCGCTATAAGAAAGCCTAAGCCATGAGCGATAAGAAGTTCACAAAAGACCACGAATGGGTTGCCGTTGACGGTAAGACCGGCACAGTCGGCATCTCGATTTATGCCCAAGAACAGCTCGGCGATGTCGTTTTTGTCGAATTACCAGCCGTGGGTAAAGTTTTGACCAAAGGTGATCAAGCCGCGGTTGTTGAATCCGTAAAGGCAGCCAGTGAGGTCTATGCTCCGATCTCGGGCAAGGTCACCGCCATTAACCAAGCGATTATTGATGATCCGGCCAAGGTTAACCAAGATCCCGAGGGTGCTTCCTGGTTCTTCAAAATTGAGGTTAGCAATACCTCAGAAGTATCTGAACTCATGGATAAAAAATCCTATGACAGCTATACGGCTGGCGGAGCTCATTAATGCGTTATTTGCCCCTGACCCCGCCTGAACGGGAAGCCATGCTGAAGACGGTGGGTGCCCCTAATGTGGACGCCTTGTTCAAGGATGTGCCCGAGTCTGTCTATCTTGATCGGCCCGTTGATCTACCATCCTTCAAGGGTGAGCTGGAAGTTGAGCGCGAGCTCAGCGCCATGGCGGCCCGCAATATTGCGGCAGGCAGCGTACCGTTCTTTTGCGGTGCCGGCTCTTACCGCCATCATGTCCCGGCCAGTGTCGATCAGTTGTTACTACGGGGTGAGTTTCTGACCGCCTATACGCCTTATCAGCCCGAAGTGGCTCAAGGCACCTTGCAAATGATCTATGAGTTTCAGACCCAGGTGGCCTTGGTGACGGGGATGGAAGTTGCCAACGCCTCTATGTATGACGGTGCAACCTCCTGTGTTGAGGCCATAATGATGGCCCAGCGCGTCACGAAAAGAAAAAAAGCTTTATTATCCGGACGATTACATCCCCATTACCGCGAGATTGCCGACACTCACGCCTATTTCCATGGGTTCACTGTTGCTTCCGTAGACCCCACCCCGGCCAAACCCGAAGATTTGGCGAAACAGATCGATGACGAAACGGCCTGCGTCGTTGTTCAAAATCCTGATGTTTTTGGCAATCTGGCTGACCATACCGCTCTGGCTGAGGCCTGCCATGCCAAGGGGGCCTTGCTGATTGTGGTTGTTACTGAAATCGTCTCCCTAGGGTTGGTTAAATCCCCAGGCGAAATGGGGGCAGACATTGTTGCAGCAGAAGGCCAGTCGATCGGTAATTCTTTAAACTTTGGAGGACCTTATGTTGGTTTGTTCGCAACAAACAATAAGTTTGTCCGACAAATGCCTGGCCGGCTTGCAGGAGAGACGGTTGACGTCGATGGCCGCCGCGGTTGGGTGCTGACTCTGTCGACCCGCGAGCAGCATATTCGCCGCGAGAAGGCAACAAGCAATATCTGTACAAATTCAGGACTTTGTGCCCTTGCCTTCTCAATTCACATGAGCTTGCTTGGTGAAGTTGGCTTTCAGCGTCTGGCCGAGCTTAACCACGCAACCGCGGTCCGCACTGCCGAGCGCTTAGCCAAGGTACCTGGCGTTAAAGTTTTGACCGACACTTTCTTTAATGAATTTGCGGTTAGCCTGCCAAAACCTGCCGCCGAAGTCGTTGAAGCCTTAGCGCAAAAGCGCATTTTGGCCGGGGTGCCGGCTTCGCGGCTTTATCCAGAAAACTCGAGTTTAAACAATGTGTTACTGGTTGCCGCGACGGAAACCACCACGGATCAGGACATTGAAGCTCTGGGCCAGGGTCTTGAGGAGGCAGTTCGATGAGCCATTCCAGCGATTTAGCCAAGAAACAGGCCGGAACCAGCCCCTCGACGACGGTTGAAACCTATTCCGGCCATCGAGGCCTGATACTCGAAGAACCGCTGATTTTCGAGCGGGATTCCCCAGGCCGATGCGGCGTTGATTTGCCCCAAGCGCCAAAGCACACCCCCCGCCTTGGTAATCTCCGTCGCACCCGCAAAATCGGCCTGCCCGGTCTGGCTGAGCCTGAGGTCGTGCGCCACTACACTCGGATTAGCCAGAAAAACTACGGCATTGATTCCGGTTTTTATCCTTTGGGCTCATGCACCATGAAGCATAACCCGCGGATTAACGAAAAACTGGCCCGTTTGCCGGGGTTTGCCGATATTCACCCCTTGCAGCCGGTATCCACCGTCCAAGGGGCGCTGGAGCTGATCGCCCACCTGGCCCATTGGTTGAAAACCCTCACCAATATGCCGGCGGTCGCCTTGTCCCCTGGGGCGGGTGCTCACGGGGAACTGTGCGGTTTGATGGCCATTCGTGCGGCTCTGGACGCCAAGGGCGACAAACGCAGCAAAATGCTGGTTCCTGAATCAGCCCATGGCACGAACCCTGCGACAGCTGCCGCCTGTGGATTTGAGGTTGAGTCGATTCCTGCCGATGCCACCGGCCGGGTTGATCTTGCGGCCTTGAAGGCCAAGCTCAGCCCCGCGATAGCAGGAATTATGCTAACTAATCCAAATACTTGCGGTCTATTCGAACGGGACATTATCGAGATCGCCAAGGCCGTGCACGATGTGGGCGGTTATTTCTACTGCGATGGTGCCAACTACAACGCGATTGTTGGCCGGGTCCGCCCAGGCGACCTGGGTATCGACTGTATGCACATCAACCTGCATAAGACTTTCTCGACCCCCCATGGCGGTGGCGGCCCTGGTGCAGGTCCGGTGGTTTTATCCGAAGCCTTGGCCCCTTATGCGCCCCTGCCTTGGATCGTCCACGGCAAGGATGAATTTAAATTACTTGAGCAAAAACAAGGTGATGCCGCCAAAGCCTTTGGCCGGTTGAAGGGCTTTAACGGGCAAATGGGCATGTTTGTCCGCGCCCTCGCCTATATGATGAGCCACGGCAGCGATGGCCTGCGCCAAGTATCTGGAGATGCAGTATTAAATGCTAATTATCTGCTCGCCAGCCTCAAAACCAATCTAACTGCACCTTTCCCTGGCCCCTGCATGCATGAAGCCTTGTTCGACGATCGGTTCCTGGAAGGCACGGGCGTCACAACCCTGGACTTTGCCAAGGCCTTGATTGATGAGGGTTTTCACCCCATGACCATGTACTTTCCCTTGGTCGTCCATGGGGCGTTGCTGATGGAGCCAACCGAGACGGAATCCAAGACCACCTTGGATAACTTCATTGCCACGGTGCGGCACTTGGCGGAAAAAGCAAAATCCGGTGATGTTCAGCATTTTAAGGAAGCGCCACGGCTGACCCCGCGTCGTCGTTTAGACGAAACCGCGGCTGCTCGTAATCCGATCCTTCGGTGGCGGCCCACGCCACCTGCATCCAAGCAGGCCGCGGAATAACTTAAACCTTTGGTGCATCAAGCTTTCTGGCTTCCCGCAATTCCGGGAACCAGAAAGCCCACAGGGCTGCAACCACAACTGTCCCAATCCCGCCAAAAATGATCGCCGGCATGACTCCGATGAGGGATGCCGAAATACCGGCACGAAATTCACCCAGCTCATTCGATGCCCCGACAAACACCATGTTAACGGCGTAAACTCGCCCTCGCATGGCATCCGGAGTCCAAAGCTGCAGTAAGGTTTCCCGCACCACCACGCTAACCATGTCGGCGGCACCCATAATGATCAGCGCGACGATGGAAACCCACACGATCGTAGACATACCGAAAGCAATCGTGCCGATGCCGAACAAGGCAACGCAGGCAAACATCAGCCGCCCGGCATGATCCTTAATGGGAAACAAAGATAATAAGGCGGCCATAGCGATGGCCCCAATTCCCGGGCCCGCACGCAATAAACCCAACCCCCAGGGACCGACATCCAAAATATCCCGCGCGACTGCAGGCAGAAGCGCCGTCGCCCCGCCCAAAATAACGGCAAAAAGGTCCAAGGATATGGCCCCTAAGATGACCCGTTCTTTGCGAATGTAGTGAAGTCCGGCCAGGACAGTCGCCCATCCGGCCTTCTCCGATGGTCGCGGTTTATGGGCGACGCGGATAAACCAAACCAATACGGTCGACAGAAATAACAGAACAAAGGCGGTCGTATAGGCAACTTCGGGCGATACGCCGTAAAGCAAACCACCAACAACAGGGCCGACAATGGTCGCAAGCTGCCACGCCGACGATGCCCAGGTAATCGCGTTGGCCAAGGCTTGTGGGGGCACAAGGCTGGGCACCAGCGCCGGCGCAGCCGGGGCAAAAAACGCGCGACCGATGCCAAACAGCAGCAAGGTGGCATAAATAGGCCAGATCTCGGTGCTGCCCTTCAACACCAGCATCAGGAGAATCGCCGCCCCAATCGCCTCGACCGCCAAGCAAATCGCCAGAATTTTGCGGCGATCCATGCGGTCAGCTACGGCGCCCGTCACAAGCACAAGAACAGCCGAAGGCAAGAATTGAATAAGCCCGATCAGCCCCAAATTAAAAGGGTCACGGGTGAGATCGTAAATATGCCACCCCACAGCAACAACGATGATTTGCACCGCAAAACTGGAAAAAAGCCGCCCCAACCAAAGCAAAACATAGTTTTTGTAGTGAAAGGCGATAGGTGAAGGCGCAAGGGTGGCCAGCGTAACAGGCGTTGCGCTATCAGAAGAACCAGATGTCATTAAGAACCCCACTATGCGGCGCAAAGCCATTATGCCGACGCCGCGTCCCGCATAACCGAATTATTTAACCCTGTCGAGACGCCTCACTGCATGATCGCTGCGCAAAATCTGCACAAATCCTTACCAGGTACTGACCTCACGCGGCCGTGACTTCCTTAATGAAATTCAAGACATCTATGATCTTCCCCAATGTTTACATAGGAGGAGAGGTTAATGGATCGCCGTATTATCGCGTTATATGACGAATATACCCACGCCCCGCTCGATCGCCGTATTTTCTTAGAACGGCTGGCTAAATTGGCCGGAGGAACGGCGGCGGCCTTTGCTCTTCTGCCTCTTCTTGAAAATAACTACGCCCATGCCGAGATGGTCCCGGCAAATGACCCATCCTTAACGTCCGAACGGGTTTCTTTCCCTGGCGCGGGGGGAGAGTTAAAGGGCTACCTTGTCCATCCGAAAACAAGCGGGAAACGTGGCAGCGTCATCGTTATCCACGAGAACCGCGGACTTAACGCACATATTGAAGATGTCGCCCGCCGCGCCGCCAAGGCCGGTTTCAATGCCTTTGCACCGGATCTCCTTTCCCCCTTGGGCGGCACGCCGACGAACGAAGATCAAGCGCGCGAGATGATCGGTAAACTTGACGGCAAGCAGGTTACGGAGAATTTACGCGCGGCGGTTGCTTGGCTAACCAAACGACCGGACTCCAACGGTAAAGTTGGCGCCGTTGGTTTCTGTTGGGGCGGCGGTGCCGTCAACGATTTGGCCGTTGCCGAACCAAATTTGGGTGCCGGTGTGGTTTTCTATGGCCGCTCACCCACAGCAGAGCAAGCCGCCAATATCAAGGCGCCGATGCTGCTGAACTACGCCGGACTTGACACGCGCATCAATGAAAGCGTTCCCGCTTATAAAGCCGCTTTGGATAAAGCCGGCAAGACAGCGACCGTTCATATGTATGACGGCGTCGATCACGCCTTCCACAATGACACCAACGCAGCGCGTTATAACAAAGCCGCTGCCGATTTAGCATGGGGCCGAACGATCGAGTTTTTCAAACTCAACATCTCGTAAAAGCAAAAAGCCCCCGGATTAATCCGGGGGCTTTTTTTAAGCTTAAACCCAACCGCCGTCGGCGATATAATTTTGATTGGTGCAGGCACCGCTATCGTCGGCGGCAAAGAAAAGCACCACACGGGCAATATCTTCCGGCACCAGCTTGCGCTTTAGGCATTGCCGTTGCATCAGTTCGGCTTCACCTTCCGGCGTTAGCCATAGATCGATCTGCCGCTCGGTCATGATCCATCCCGGAAGAATGGAATTCACACGAATATTCTTAGGTCCCAAGTCACGCGCCAACGCACGGGTTAAGCCTTGGACGGCTGACTTGGCCGTGGTGTAGCATGGCATCCCGCCCTGCCCGATTACCCAGGAAACAGATCCAAGATTAACGATCGAGCCGCCACCTGACTTTTCCATATCGGGATAGATCGCTTGCGCCGCGAAAAATTGATGCTTTAGGTTGATCGCGATCCGGTCATCCCAATATTCGGGCGTCACATCATCGATGCTGTGGCGTTGATCATTTGCGGCGTTGTTTACCAGTACGGTGATGGGGCCTAACACCGTTCGCACCTTGGCAATAGCGTTCTTAAGCGCGGAGATATCCGTAATATCGGCAGAGATAAACAACGGCTCTGGATGGCCTTTCGCCGCAATCGATTTAACCAAGGCCCTGGACGGCGCTTCCGCGATATCGACAAAGCCGACCTTGCAGCCCTGTGCCGCAAAATGCTCAACGATCGAAGCGCCAATCCCGCTGCCGCCCCCCGTCACAAAAACCGTCCGACCCTTTAGACTGGGGTAGATTGCCGTTGCCATCATGTTATCTCCGTCACTTAATTAATGTAAGGCCGCCACATCTCCCGGCGTTTCCTGACCGGGAAGCTTACCCAAAATGATCATCCCCAAGACTTGGTCTTTGGTAACCTCTGCGGTTTTCCGGACACCCACCATTTTGCCGTTCTTCATAACGGCAACCCGATCGGACAGATCAAAGACATCATGCAGGTCATGGCTGATCAAAAATATCCCGATGCCTTCTTTCTTTAACTGCCGAATGAGAGCCGCCACCATGGCGGTTTCTTGCGGACCCAAGGCTGCGGTTGGTTCATCCATGATCAGAATCTTGGCATTAAATAGGATTGCCCGGGCGATCGCCACCGACTGGCGTTGGCCACCCGACATGGTACGCACAGCGTCTTTGATATTCTTAAAGTTTGGATTTAACCGATGTAGAACTTTGCGCGCTTCGTGTTCCATGGCGGCGTCATCCACCGTTCCCCATTTCGTCATCAGTTCGCGACCGAGAAAAAGGTTTTCCGGCGCGCCGAGATTGTCGGCCAATGCCAAGTTTTGATAAATGGTTTCGATGCCAAAACTGCGACTATCGCGGGGTGAGTCGATGCGCGCGACCTGACCGTTGATGCGAATTTCTCCGGAATCAATCGGGTAAGCTCCCGACAGCATTTTGATTAGGGTTGATTTGCCCGCACCGTTATGACCAAGCAGACCGACCACTTCTCCCGGCTGAAGGTCAATACTCACATTATCAACCGCCAGCACACCGCCAAACCGCTTCGTGATGCTGCGCATTTCAACAAGAGGAACCTGGGCCATATAACTCTCCTTAAACCGCGCGGCGGCGTTGATAGACAACGTCCGCCCACACGGCGATCATCAAGACAAAGCCGATAATGACGTTTTGCAGCGGACTTGGCAGGCCGATCAACACCATGCCGTTGCGAAGACTTTCCATCAAAACAGCACCGATAATGGCACCGGTGATGGTGCCGACGCCTCCGGCAAGCGATGTGCCGCCGATAACCGCCGCGGCGATAACGCTCAGCTCGGCTAATTCACCCGCCGAGTTAGCACCCGCATTCAAACGTGCGGTGGTAATCAGGCCGGCTAATCCTGCAAGGAATCCCATGAGAGCAAACACATAAACCGTCACCTTACGCGTGTTGATACCGGCCAGGCGCGCCGCTTCCGGATTGCCGCCGATGGCAAAGACGTAACGTCCAAAGCGGGTCGTTTGGGCGATGAATTCCATAATAATCACGACAGCGATCAAGATAATCGCCGGTTTGGGGATACCTTGCCCGACATCACTGCCTGGACGTGGGTATGAATTCATTAAGTGCACAAAGCCGGCAATGATCGCCAACCGAACGATCAGCATAAATATTTCCCCGGCCAGCGGCTTAATCGGAAAACCAAAACGATGCTGTCTTTTGCGGGCGATGATCGTAAAGATCACAACCAGGATCATGGCGATAATGCCGATGACCCAGCTTGGTCCGGCGCCAATCCCGCCATCGATGCCGCCACCGATAAACTTCTGAAAACTATCTTCCATCGGCGCAATGGTTTGACCTTTGGTTGCCTGCCACGCCAGACCACGAAAAACAAGAAGGCCGCCTAGCGTCACAACAAACGAGGGAACACCTAAATACGCCACCCATACCCCTTGCCAAGCACCAACAAGCGTTCCCAGCAACAGGCAGCAGATAATCACCGCAGGGGTGCTCCACCCCGCCCCGGCGGTAAACACCTGCACCTGCAAAACCGCAGCCATCATGCTGACAAGCCCCAGGATCGAGCCTACCGATAGATCGATGTGCCGGATGACGATCACCAAAACCATGCCGGTCGCCATAATGGCAACGACACTGCTTTGCACCGCAAGGTTCCAAAAATTACGAGCCGTCATGAAATTCGGCTCAATGATCGCAAAACATCCCCAGATGAGGGCCAATGCGACCACCATGGACAACATCCGTGAGTCGACGCCGGTTGCAATCGTTATTTTTTGAAAAAACGACGGAGGTGTCGTTGACGCGTTTTCCGCTAGATTGACGGTCATGGCAGATTTCCCCCGAGGCAAAGCCTCTTATCTTACTCCGGTTATATCCGGATGTAACAACCGGGCGACCCTTACGGACCGCCCGGTGTTATTTTCAACAATCTCTAGATCTACGTCCAGATGATTACATGCACGCCTTTGGCTGATTTGCTGTCACGCCGCGGCAGATGCTGTCCTTCGTGGACCAGCCCGCTTCGATAACGACGTTCAAATTATCGCGGGTTACGGGAACCGGCTTTAGCAGGATCGCATCGACGGTCACCTTTTTGGGGCCGCCGCTAAATTTGCTTGCGCCTGCAATCTCCGAACCCTTCTTGCCTTTGGCAAGCTGAGCCGCGATTTCCGCAGCAGCCTTGCCCAATTCAAGCGAGTTTTTCCAAACGCTAACCGTTTGCTCGCCGCGGGCAACGCGGTTAAGCGCAGCTTGATCGCCGTCTTGACCCGACACAGGAATACCGGCCAGGCCTTGGGCTTTCAACGCTTGGACAACGCCGCCAGCCATGCCGTCGTTGGAAACGACAACCGCATCAACCTTATTTTGGGTCGACGAGAGAATTTGCTCCATATTCTTCAGAGCAATCTCGGGCTTCCAATCATCGGTATATTGATCGCCAACGATCTTGATATCGCCTTTACCGATGGCATCCTTCAAGACTTCTTGTTGACCGGACCATACGAGGTTGGCATTGGGGTCAGTCGGACCGCCCTTGATATAAACGTAATTACCCTTCGGCTTCAGCCTCAACACTTCACGTGCTTGAAGACGGCCGACTTCCACGTTGTCAAAGGACAGATAGAACACGCTTGGGTCTTCGATCAACCGATCGTAGGCAAGAACCGGAACCTTTGCCGCAGCCGCCTTTTTAACGGCAGGCAGGATGGCGTCCTTGTCGCGTGCAAGAACGATCAAAACCTTAACGCCCTGGTTTAAGAGGTTATCGATATCGCCAATTTGCTTTTCCGCGCTGCCTTGAGCGTCGGTGCTGACGTACTGAAGGCCAGCCTTGGCAAGGCCTTCTTTGATGGCCTTTTCATCGATTTTCCAGCGTTCCTCTTGGAATTTATCCCAGCTAACGCCGACCTTATCCTGAGCCAACGCGCTACCGACCATAGCTGTCAAGCTAAGGCCTGCAGCCATAGCGAGCCCTAATAATGGGCTCTTAAATTGCCCCATTCTGTCCTCCCTTTGAGTATTATGGGTTATTACGATTTGGCGAATTGACTCAAGCATTGCACCTTAAAACTGTCAACTTGGCTTAACGGGGACAAAAAACGCTTTTTGTCCCTTGCTAAATTTACAGATAAAGATATGTTTATATTGTTGTATAAGCTTTAGGCTGGAGACTTTATGGACGTTTTACTGCAGGGAATGCGCGCGGCTGCCGAACCGACCCGATTGCGGATCCTTGCCCTATGCGCCCATGGCGAGCTGAGCGTGAGTCAGTTGGTGCAGATTTTGCGGCAAAGCCAGCCCCGCGTCTCCCGGCATCTCAAACTTTTGGTCGAAGCCGGCCTCTTAGAGCGGCACCGGGAAGGCAATTGGGCACTCTACCGTCTTAGCAAAGGGGGTGAAAGTGCCGATCTTGCCCGAACCCTCGTTGATTTAATCCCTCCGGAAGACACTGCGCTCTCGCGTGACTTGGAGCGGATGGAAGGCGTAAAAGCCGCCCGTGCGGAATATGCCGCTGAGTATTTCCGTAACAATGCCGATGAATGGAACACCATTCGCAGCCTGCATATCGATAATGAGCAAATAGAATCCGCCCTTAAGGATTTGCTTTTGGCAAAACCAATTCAGGATTTTTTGGATATCGGAACCGGTACGGGCCGGGTCTTAGAATTGGTCGGCCGCCACGTCGGATCGGCCATCGGTGTCGATACCTCGGTTGAGATGCTGGCTTTTGCCCGCGCCATGATCGAACGAGAGGGCCTTACCAACTGCGAAGTCCGGCAAGCCGACATGTATCAGCTTCCCTTTGCCGATGGTCGCTTTGATGCTGTCACCTTCCATATGGCGCTTCATTTTTCTGAGGATCCGGCCGCTGCCCTTGCCGAGGCGGCGCGCGTCTTGAAACCCGGCGGGCGATTGATCGTGGTTGATTTTCTTCCCCACGACATGACGTCCTTGCGGGACGATCATGCCCATCACTGGTTAGGGTTCGATGAAGCCGACATGGCCCAATGGTTTAAGGCGAGCGGTCTTGTTCAAGCTAAGCCACTGTCGTTACCAGGAAGGCCTTTATCTGTTTGCCTTTGGTCGGGCCGCATGGCAGCTAATGATCGGAGTCAGTCTTCGTCTCTCCCTAAAGCAAAGGGTAATGTCTCGTGACCGCGCCGCGTATCAGCTTTGAATTCTTTCCGCCACATAGCGATACCGAGGCTACCAAGCTTTGGGAGACGATCCGCAAGCTTGAATCCTTGCGGCCGCGATTTGTCTCTGTCACCTATGGCGCTGGTGGCTCAACGCGCGAGCGCACCGATAGGATCGTCCGTCGCATCAAAACGGAAACACCTTTAGTTCCAGCGGCGCATTTAACCTGTGTCGGTGCTTCGCGAGAGGATATTGATCATTTAGCCCACGAATGGTGGCAGGCAGGGATAACCAGCATCGTTGCCCTGCGCGGTGATCAACCGGCAGGTGAGGCAACCTACACGCCTCACCCACAAGGCTATGCAAATGCGGCGGCATTGGTTGAGGGATTACGCCATGTCGCCGATTTCGACATTTCTGTCGCTGCCTATCCGGAGAAGCACCCTGACTCGCCTTCCGTAGCCGCAGATATCGATAACCTTAAGCGCAAGATCGATAACGGCGCTAATCGCGCTATTACGCAATTTTTCTTTGAAGCGGAAACTTTTCTGAGATTTCGCGATACCTGTTCACGCGCAGGCATCTCGGCGCCTTTGATTCCGGGAATTTTGCCGGTCACGAATTTTGCCAAAGTCGTGCAGTTTGCCGGGCGCTGCGGTGCTGTTGTGCCCAGCTGGATGGCAAAGCTTTTCGACGGTCTGGACGACGATGCTGAAACCCGCGCTCTCGTGGCCGCCTCAACGGCGACTGAGCTTTGCCAGAATCTCGTTCGCGAAGGCGTCGAAGATTTTCACTTCTATACGCTTAATCGTCCTGCGCTTACCTATGCGATTTGTCGGCGCCTTGGCATTCAACCGGTCGCTGCGGAGGCGGCATAGTATGGGTAAAAAAACTCACCTTCTAGAGCAGATCGCCAAACAGCGGATAATGATTTTGGATGGCGCCATGGGCACTATGATCCAGCGGCACAAGCTGACGGAGGATGATTTCCGAGGCGCCCGCTTCAAAAATCATCCGCGGGACTTAAAGGGCAATAATGATCTTCTGACCATCACTCAGCCCGACATTATTGAAGGCATTCACCGCGCCTATCTCGAGGCCGGGGCCGACATTATCGAGACAAACACCTTTAATTCCACAACCATCTCCCAATCCGATTACGATCTTGCCGATATCGCTTATGAGTTGAACCTGGAAGGGGCCAAGATTGCGGCGAAAGCAGTGGCGGCGATCGAGGCAAAAGACCCCAAGCGCCCGCGCTTTGTGGCCGGCGCAATCGGACCGACCAACCGTACGGCGTCAATCTCGCCCGACGTCGTCAATGCGGCCTTGCGCAATGTGACTTTTGATGAATTACGGATAGCCTATGCATCGGCCGCGCGCGGTCTTATCGACGGCGGTGCCGACATTATTTTGGTTGAAACTATATTCGACACCCTCAACGCTAAGGCTGCCCTCTTTGCCGTTGACGAAGTCTTTGAAGATATGGGAACGCAACTTCCCATCATTGTGTCCGGGACAATTACCGATTTATCCGGCCGGACGCTTTCGGGACAAACGCCCGAGGCATTCTGGAACTCCGTTCAGCATGCCAAACCTTTTGCCGTGGGGCTTAACTGCGCGTTGGGCGCCAAACAAATGCGTCCGTTCGTGGCAGAATTATCGCGTGTAGCCGATACGCGTCTTTCCGTTTACCCCAATGCCGGACTGCCTAACGCCTTCGGCGGTTATGATGAAACCCCGGAAGATATGGCCGGCCATATTCACGAATGGGCAAAGACAGGTCTCGTAAACATCGTCGGCGGATGTTGCGGGACCACTCCTGATCATATTAGGGCCTTCGCCGCCGGGACTGCAGGCATTGTTCCGCGCTCCATTCCGATACACCAACCCGCCATGCGGCTTTCTGGCCTTGAACCCTTTGAGCTATCCCAATGACCAGCAGTCGTTTTGTGAATATCGGCGAGCGCACGAACGTCACCGGATCCGCCAAATTTAAGAAACTCATCTTAAGTGATGACTTTGAATCTGCTCTTGCCATAGGGCGTGAACAGGTGGATAGCGGCGCTCAGATCATTGACGTCAATATGGACGAAGCTATGATCGATTCGGAAGCAGCCATGACCCGCTTCTTGAATCTGATCGCCGGCGAGCCTGATATTGCCAAAGTCCCGATCATGATCGATTCATCCAAATGGTCGGTGATCGAGGCTGGACTTAAATGTGTTCAAGGTAAGTCCATCGTTAATTCCATCAGTCTGAAAGAAGGCGAAGAATCCTTCCTGAAACAGGCCAAGATGGTTCGACGTTATGGCGCCGCGGTCGTCGTCATGGCTTTCGACGAACGCGGTCAAGCTGATACCGAAGATCGCAAAGTCGAGATCTGCACCCGGGCCTACCGTCTTCTCGTCGATAAGATCGCCTTCCCGCCGGAAGACATCGTTTTTGATCCGAATATTTTTGCCGTCGGCACCGGTATCGAAGAGCATGCCAACTATGCGGTTGATTTCATCAACGCCACCCGACGGATTAAGGAAACCCTGCCCCATGTCCGTATCTCCGGCGGTGTTTCGAACGTCTCCTTCGCTTTTCGCGGCAATAATCCGGTGCGGGAAGCGATGCACAGTTGCTTTTTGTACCATGCTATTCGCGCTGGCATGGATATGGGAATCGTTAATGCCGGGCAGATAACCGTTTATGAAGAGATTGCCCCCGAGTTGCGTGAGCATGTCGAAGACGTTTTATTGAACCGCCGCCCTGATGCGACCGACAGATTGCTGGCAATTGCCGGGAAATACGCCGGCGAAACTAAAAAAGCTGAAGTTGACCTCTCATGGCGGCAAAAAGAAGTTAACAGCCGGCTCACTCATGCTCTCGTCAACGGGATCGATGATTTTGTCGAACAGGATGTGGAGGAAGCCCGTAAAGCCACCGCGCGTCCTTTGTCCGTCATCGAAGGTCCCCTGATGGATGGCATGAATGTCGTGGGCGATCTTTTTGGCGCCGGCAAAATGTTCTTGCCGCAGGTGGTCAAAAGCGCCCGGGTCATGAAAAAGGCCGTGGCCTATCTTCTGCCCTATATCGAGGCTGAGAAAATCGGCGGCGGCGCCCAGTCGGCCGGCAAGGTTCTTATGGCCACCGTTAAAGGCGACGTTCACGACATCGGAAAGAATATCGTCGGCGTGGTTCTGCAGTGTAACAATTTTGAAGTCGTTGATTTGGGTGTGATGACGCCCTGTGCGAAAATCCTCGAAATTGCCAAAAGCGAGAAAGTTGACATCATCGGCCTCTCGGGACTCATAACGCCAAGCTTGGAAGAAATGTCTTACGTCGCCCAAGAAATGCAGCGCGAGAACTTCTCCATACCTTTGTTAATTGGCGGCGCCACCACCAGCAAGATGCACACTGCCGTTAAAATCGCCCCGAACTATGCGGGACCAGTCGTCTATGTTCCCGACGCCAGCCGCGCGGTCGGCGTTTGCGGCAATCTGCTTAATCGCGGCAATGTTTCAAATTACGCCGAGGAAATAAGATTGGATTATCAGCGCTTGCGGGAAACACACGCCAATCAGCAAGAAGGCAAGAAACGACTGACCCTTGCCGCTGCACGCGCCAACCCCGCACCCATCAATTGGTCGGGATATCAGCCGCCGCGCCCCAAATTTATCGGAACGAAGTCTTTTGCGCATTATGACCTAGAAGAATTGGTTTCGCGTATCGATTGGAAACCTTTTTTTGCCGCCTGGGAGTTATCCGGACGTTTCCCCGATATTTTGGACGACCCGATTGTTGGCACGGCTGCGCGTCCGCTTTACGATGACGCCCAGAAAATGCTCAAGACCATCATTGCTGAGAAATGGCTGGAAGCGCGCGCCGTTATTGGATTTTGGCCTGCCAATTCCGCTGGAGACGATATCATCTTTTGGCGTGATGAGGCACGTTCTGCAGAATTGATGCGTATCCCGATGTTGCGGCAACAAATGGATCGCCGCGATAGCGGCCGTCCCAATTTTTGTTTAGCCGATTTTCTGGCACCGGCATCCGGACCTCACGTCGATTACCTTGGCGGATTTGCCGTCACCGCCGGTGGCGGGATTAACAGTCATGTTGCTCGTTTTGAACAGGAACATGATGATTATTCCGCTATCTTGCTCAAAGCCTTGGCCGATCGCCTGGCTGAAGCCTTTGCCGAAAAACTTCACGAGCGGGTGCGTAAAGAGTTTTGGGGCTATGCCGCCGATGAGCGCTTGAGCAATGATGAGTTAATTGCCGAATCTTATCGCGGCATCCGACCTGCACCGGGATACCCGGCCTGCCCTGATCACACGACAAAACGCGCATTGTTTGATGTCTTGCAGGTGGAGAAAAACGCTAAAATTAGCCTAACCGACAGCTATGCGATGATGCCGACAGCGGCTGTCAGCGGATTTTATTTCAGTCATCCTGCGGCAGCGTACTTCGGGATCGGCAAGGTCGAACGCGACCAGGTCGAGGATTATGCCAAGCGCAAAGGAATGACTATTGCCGAGATGGAGCGTTGGTTGGCGCCTAATCTCGGGTACGCTCCGCAAGCCTTAGCGTTGGAAAAAGCGTCATAACTTATCCCGGCCGAGATCAGTCGGCGGCGGAGTCATACCGACTTATAACGCCCGCGAGAGCCGACCTCAGCGCCGCAACATCGTTTGAGTTACATGCCGATAACCGAGCAGTTTCGTAATTGTTTGCTGCCGTTGCTAGGTGTTCCGCCAAGGATCGGCCTTGCTTTGTCAGAGAGACGCTCGCCCGGCGTCGATCATTGGTATCTGTGTCACGCTGAACGAGATTCTGATCACAAAGCCGATCAACCGCCTTAGTCACCGTTGGTTGCGGCGACAAAGCAACTTGCGCTAATTCCCCTACGGTGGTTTCTCGATAGCGCAGGAGGCAGGATAAAATACGCCAATCCGTCAAGCTAAGTCCGTTTTGTTTTAGGTCATCGCTCAACCCGCCGCTGACCCATTTGCTGACCTTTGCCAAAAGATAAGAAAGATCTTCGTTCGAATGGTGGGATGATTGCGCAACGGACTGCTCTAAGCCAGGGCCACGCGAAACAGCTTCGGTCAAGCTTGAATGAGGATTGGTCACCTTATACTTACCGCCTTCATACAGAAGCGCCGGAAGATCCGACACGCCGAAGGCCAAGACTTCACCCACAAAAATAAGATGGTCCCCACCCTCATAGTAATGCCGGCATTCGCAATCGAACCACGCCGTGCTGTTTTGAATCAACGGCGCACCGGTGACACTGGTAAAAACATCCACACCAGTGAAACGATCCTCAACAGGCGATGCAAATCGTTGCGATAAGTCCATTTGATGGGCAGAAAGAATGCTGACGCCAAAATGGCCAACGTGGCTGAAGATGGGCAAACTTTGGGCTTGTCGGTTTAAGCTCCATAAAACGAGGGGAGGATCAAGCGAGACCGAGTTAAAGGAATTAACCGTTAAGCCCACCGGTGCTCCATCATTAGGCTGCGCAGTAACGATGGTGATTCCCGTGGCAAACCGGCCCAATGCAGCCCGAAAACCCGCCTTATCAAACACTTATGGCTCCACCTAATACATGAATAAGAATAATATTCTCTTTCATATACCTTTAAAAGTCAAGATTTGATCGCGGAAAGAGCCAGTTTAAACAAGGAGCTGTCCACATCGGCTAAAATCTCGAGGGCCGTAAAGTGATTAGCGCCCGGCAAGGGTACCTGCATAGCGGTAGTGCCCTTCGATCTCCATGCCGCCGCAAACTCATCTGTCTGGCGGTGGAACTCTGCGCTTTCATTTTCGCCAACAGCAAGGACCACGGTTGGTTTGTTTTGCGGGGATAACCGCAAGGGACTTTGACGCTCGACCATTTTGGGATCAAGAGCGAGCACGCGGTTCATCCCCGTATGCCGTAGCGGTTCCAAATCGAAAATTCCGCTTACCAGGACCAGACTGGCGATAAGCGAGGAAACTTCTTTATCTGTAGCCAGCATCGCCGCAATCTGCGCCCCCGCCGAATGACCGCCGATCTGCCAATCACTTGTACTAACCCTGTAGCGCGGCGCATTTTTCGCGAGAAAAATTAAAGCGCGGCGTGCCTCAAGAAAAATATCGTCTATGGTTGCCTGGGGGCAAAGCGAATAATCGACTGCCGCAAAAGCAACACCAGAATTAACAAACGGCGCCGCTAAGAAACCATGCTCACTCTTAGAAAGAGCCTGCCAATATCCGCCATGATAAAAGATATGCACGGGTAAAACCGTTTGAGGGATTTTCGGCGGCAAATATAGATCAAGCTTTTGAGAGGCCGTCGGTCCGTAAGGCAATGTAATGCACTGCCCTTTCCCACTATTGCGAAAATCATCGCTCCACTTTTGCCAGTCCGCAAAGATGTCAAGATGCTCCGGAACTGCACTGCGAGCACTATAGGCCCGATCCAACTCCACCTTAGTAAAGTGACGGTAGACTTGGCGATTATCGGGTATAGGAACTGCGGCAATAGATACGATTCTGATGCTTTGTCCTCTATCCAAAACATCTTCTTGCAAGGTTAGAATTGGATAGTTCCCGCCAAAAACCTCGCGAAAAATTAAATCGACTCTCCGTAGCTCTCTCAGATATGCGTTCTTGGCTTCTGGCGTCACCGTCCATTCCATGGTTGACAAAAAAGCTGGCGAGACTTTATCCGCCATCATCGCTTTGGCGGTCTTTGTCAACGCACTTCGCAGCTGCTCATAGACATTTTGCCCCGTATCACCTTCATAGGGCCCAAACTGATGGGTGACAGGTAGATTTGAGCGGTCAGCATACTGAAAAAGAATAGATTCCGTCATCTAAACCCCGAGGTATTTCTGAATGACACCCGGATCTGAATTAAGTTCACGACTATTTCCCTGCCAAACCGTCCATCCTTTTTCAAGGATAACGTGTCGATCGGAAATTTTCTGCAAGGCATGAATGTCTTTATCAACAATAAGAATAGACATGGAATCGGATTTAAGAGTGGTAAGGCATCGCCAAATCTCTTCCCGGATAAGGGGCGCTAAACCTTCCGTCGCTTCATCCAAAATAAGAAGTTGCGGGTTTGTCATAAGCGCCCGGCCAATAGCGAGCATTTGCTGTTCTCCTCCGGATAAGGCGGCTGCGAATTGGTTTTTTCGCTCCAGCAACCGCGGGAAAAGATCAAAGACTCTTGATAAATTCCACTTTTGAGGCCGATTAAGTCTATTTGCCGCTGTGGCGAGAAGATTTTCCCCAACGGTTAATGTCGGAAATACCTGCCGACCTTCAGGAACCAAGCCGATGCCCAGTTGCGCGATACGAAAACTTGGCCAACCCTTTACATTTTGCTGCGCAAAATACACGCTTCCTTGACGAGGCGGTGTCATGCCGAGAATAGAGCGAATAGTCGTGGTTTTACCCATGCCATTGCGCCCCAAAAGAGAGACTACCTCCCCCTTATCTATCGAAAAAGTCACACCAAATAAGGCTTGGCTTTGCTGATAGAATGTCTCGACGCCATCGATCTGTAACAAAGCCATTACACTGTCTGTCCGAGATAGGCTATCCGCACATCGGCATTATTTTTGATGTCTTCAGGTGCACCAGAAGCAATTATCTTACCGTAAACCATAACCGTGATGCGATCAGCAAGGGCGAAGACGGCGTCCATATCATGCTCAACCAAAAGGATCGTCACCGTTCCCTTTAGTTCCTGCAGCAAATTGATCATCCGCTGGGAATCAATGCTGCCCATACCGGCCATAGGTTCATCCAATAACAGCAAAGATGGTGAACTCGCGAGGGTCATGGCTAACTCTAATTGTCTCTGTTCTCCATGAGAAAGATTAACCGCCAGGACGTTGGCCTTGGCGCCAAGACCAACTTGAGAAATAATTAACTCTGCAGCGGCACGAAGTTGTTCTTCTTCGCGAGACCTGCGAAAAAAATAAAAACTATGACTCTTATGAGCCTGGATGCTTAGCGCAACATTCTCAATAACCATAAATTCAGGAAATATTGAAGCAACTTGAAACGATCGTGCAATCCCGGCCTGGCTACGACGCCATATCGGCCATGTTGTGATGTTTCGGCCAAAAAAAGAAATTCGTCCCGAGTCAGGCGTTAAAACTCCAGAGACTTGCGCAATCAAGCTGGTCTTTCCGGCTCCATTTGGGCCAATTATGGCGTGGCACTCGCCAGGGGCAAGATGCAGCGACAGATCATCAGCGGCCCTAACCGCGCCAAAATTCTTGGTTATTCTATCGATCTCTAAAACAGACATGCTGTTAGCCATTGGGGCCTCGAATCAACAGGCCATATAAGCCGCGTCGAAGACTCAGAACTATGACGACAAGAATGATACCCAGAAAAATCATCCAATGAGGCGTCAGTAAAGCCAGTCCCTCTTCCAGGCCAATCAAAACAATACTGCCCAACACGGGGCCCAGCAATGTTCCCATACCGCCTAAAATCACCATAATCATGATTTCGCCAGATTTACTCCAGTGCAGCAGCTCAGGGCTTACAAACTCACTTTGATTTGCCGCAAGAGCGCCGGCAAGTCCGGCGCCTGCCCCCGCCAGGGCAAAGCAGACTAGTTGGTATCGATAGATCGGAAAGCCGATCGTCTTCATCCGCAAGGGATTTTGCTTAATGCCGCGAATTGCATACCCAAATCGAGAGGAGACAATGTTTTGACATAGCCAGAAGAACGCTCCTAAAAGAGCCAAACAAACATAATAAAAAACCGTATCATCGCTTAGGCTGAATCCGGCAAGACGATTTCGTCCAACAAGACTTAGGCCGTCATCACCGCCATAAGGCTCAAGAGAGATCGAAACGAAATAAAGCATCTGCGCAAAAGCAAGAGTTATCATAATAAAATGAACTCCGCTTGTCCTCAAAGACAGAGCACCGATAATGAGAGCGATTGCCGCAGAGGATAAAATAGCGATAGGCCACACAATGAACGCCTCTCGACCATCAAACCAGACACCTGTGGCTAAGCTCGATGCGTGGAAACTTAAAATCCCTGCAACATAAGCGCCAACTCCAAGAAAAGCCGCATGACTGAAGCTAATCATGCCGCCATAACCTAAGATCAAATCCAAACTTACCGCCGCCAACGCAGCGATAAGAATCTTCGTGCCAATGATCAGAAGATAAGGTTGATCCGTGAGCGCCGCCACACCGGGCAACACGGCAAATAGAGTGAACAATATAACGATCGCAAGAGAATGACGCTTATGCATGGGCTGGAAAAAGGCCGCGCGGTCGCCAAATCAGTATGATTGCCATTAAAATATACACAGCTGTGGAAGCGAGGCCTGCCCCCATACCACTCGCCGTTGCCGCATCGGTAATCTGCTTAAGAAGCATCGGCAAATAAGCCCGCGCCAGAGTATCCGTCATACCAACCAGCAAAGCTCCGACAAATGCCCCACGCAAAGACCCCAAGCCGCCAACCACCACGACCACAAAAGTCTGAATTAAAATATGCTCCCCCATTCCCGGTTGAACCGACAGAATAGGCCCTGCCATCACGCCGGCGAGCCCGGCTAATAAGGCTCCCAGTCCAAATACCAACGTATAAAGTCGCCGAATGTTCACCCCGAGAGCGGCAATAGTCTCTCGATGGGTTGCTCCTGCGCGGATCTGCATACCTAACCGGGTGCGCTGGATAAGGATATACAGTAGACCCGCAACCAAAAGACCGACGCCTATCACCACCAAACGATAAAGCGGATAAGGAAAAGCCGAAGCCATGTTAATGGTACCAGAAAGAAACTCTGGTATATCCATAAATCGGGGTTGGCGACCAAAAATCCAGGACACAGCTTCATTAAAAAACAGAATCAATCCAAAGGTCGCCAAGACCTGATCAAGGTGCTCGCGCAGGTATAATCGGCGCATTATCAGAGACTCGATCACAATGCCGATCACACCTGTTGCGAGCAAAGCAACCGTTGCTGCAGCAAGAAAGGAGCCTGTGCGCTCGGCAACTAACGCCGCAACATACGCTCCCAGCATGTAAAGCGAGCCATGGGCAAGATTTATCAAACCCATAATGCCGAAAATAAGCGTAAGTCCCGCGGAAAGGAGAAAGAGCATGATCCCAAACTGCAAACCGTTCAGTACCTGCTCAAGAAATAGCGTCATGACTGCCTATAAGAAATGTCCTTTGAGGAAATCTTTCTCTCCTATTTCATTTTGCATTCGGCAGCATAGGCATCGACATGACCTTCAAACACTTTGCGCAAGGTTTTCATCATCAGCTTTCCATCTGCACCTTTTTCAACAATCCGTGCGTACCAGTCCTGAATGGGATGCTGGTTTGACGCAAACTTGAACGCCCCCCGCGGTGACTGAAAATTAGCCTTTCGCAAGGCTTCCCGGAACTTGTCTTCTTTGCTGATATCGCCGCCGACCGCCTTTAATGCGCTCGCAATCAAGAGCGCCGCATCATAACCCTGTTGCGCATACTCTGTTGGCACACGATTATATTTCTTTTGAAATTCTGCCATAAATTTCTTGTTGGCTTCATTGGCAAAGTCTTGATTCCAATGACTGGTGCTTTGAATGCCGATAGAGGCGTCACCAATAGCTGTCATAATCCGGTTTTCCATGGACGGCATGGGCGCGACCAAGGGTATCTCTTTCATAAGACCCGCCTGGATATACTGCTTTGTAAACGCAATACCCAAGCCGCCGGGATGAAAATGAAAAACCGCATCCGGCTTTGCCGCGCGGATCTGCGCGATCTCCGGAGCAAAATCCGTTTGATCTAGCTTGGTATATATTTCGGAAACGATCTCGCCCTTGTAATAGCGGCGAAACCCTGCCAACGCATCTTTTCCTGCTTGGTAATTGGGCGCCAGAATGGCCATTTTTTTATACCCAAGATCGCCGGCCGCCTTCCCCGCACTTTCATGCAGGTTGTCGTTCTGCCATGAAACAACAAAGTAGTTTTTGTTGCATCCCTGACCCGCAAACTCGGAAGGTGCCGCATTAGGCGATATAAAAAACGCCCCCGATTCCAAAATACTGGGCACGGCCGCCACGGCAACATTAGAGAAGATAATCCCGGAAATGATCTTTGCCTTATCGGATTTTATGAATTTATCCGCCAGTTGCTTGCCTGTCGCTGGCTTTAATTGATCATCTTCGATCAACAACTGAATGGGTGTCCCGCCTAATTTCCCTCCCTCAAGCGCAATCGCTAATTGAAAGCCATCACGAGCGTCTTCACCCAAATATCCTGCAGGACCCGACAGAGTCGTGATAAATCCGATTTTTAGCGGATCGGCTGCCATACCCGGCAACGCTAGAAATGTCCCCGCCAGCACCCCAAGCGTAAAACGAAGCCCCTTCATAACTCATGCCCCCTTATGTTCCCCAACACTAGGGTTTTAGCGGGTTAATCACATATTGGAAAGCCTGTTCAGACGAAGAATAACCTGGTTTAGAGCAGATTTTGCCTTTTTGCCCGTTACCTACGCCAGCAATTAGATGACAGGCGTGGGTGGTTAGGCTTACAAACTCACCCACGTTAATGCGATCTTCTACTGACGAGGCGGCCATGATCAATGTCTATCTGCGTCGCGGCGAAATCATCGAGCGCTTAGCCCTTCTCCCTGGCATGAAGCTCCCTCTTCCTGCTCTTTGGATTGATTTACTTAATCCAACCGATCATGAGAAAGAAACCGTCGAGAAAGCGCTTGAGCTGTCTCTGCCGACACGCGAAGCCATGCAGGAAATCGAGTCTTCAAGCCGGTTCTATACCGAAGGTTCCATTTTTCGTATGACGGCGACAGTCTTGGCGAACGCGGATGGACCAAATCCCACCGCTGAGTCCTTGGCTTTTATCTTTTGCCCTGAAGGCTTGATTACCTTGCGCCACAGCGATCCTCGGCCCATATCTTCTTTTGCTGCTCGCCTCGTTAAGCAATCGTCTTCCTATCCAACAGCAAGAGAAGTGTTGGTTGGTATCCTTGAGGCATTTATTGACCGCCTCGCCGACATCTTAGAGCGGATCGGCGTCGATCTAGACGCTCTTTCCCAACAAATATTTGATACGCGCCCTACAACTGAACGGCGGCGTGTCGGGGAAAGGCGTGATTTGCAGACGATTTTAAAAAGCCTGGGCCGCATTGAGGATCTAACATCCACTATCCGCGAAAGCCTGTTAAGCTTAACGCGCTTAATCCGGTTTATTACGCCTGAATATGAAGCTAATGCCAAAAATAATTTAAAGGAACTTCGCGCACGCTTAAAAAGTCTCCGCAGCGATATTATCTCTCTAAACGAACATTCATCATTCGAATCACATAAGGTGAATTTTCTGCTTGATGCCACACTGGGCATGATCAGCATCGAGCAGAATCGCATCATCAAAATATTTTCTGTTGCTGCGGTTATCTTTTTGCCGCCCACTCTCGTGGCAAGCGTTTACGGCATGAATTTCCATTACATGCCCGAGCTATCTTGGGTTTTTGGTTACCCTCTTGCGCTTGGTCTTATGGTTCTCTCGGCAATTGTGCCGTTCCTTTATTTCAGGCGAAGGGGTTGGCTATAGCATGACGATTGAGGCTCTCTGGCAGGCAATCTTCTTAGGCATTGTTGAAGGATTAACCGAGTTTATTCCTGTCTCCTCGACAGGCCATCTGATCTTTTTTGTCGATATCCTCAAGTTTCGAGGACCACCGGGAAAAGTTTTTGAGGTAGCCATTCAATTAGGAGCCATCCTCGCCGTATGTTGGGTTTATTTTCAACGATTGCTAGATGTCACGGTTCACATCCCTGTCGACCGCAAAGCTCAAAGGTTTGTTCGAGCGATTTTATTGGGCTTTTTGCCTGCGGCAGTTATCGGCTTACTGGCTCATGATTTCATCAAGAGCTATCTTTTTAACCCTTATATCGTTGCGGTCAGTCTCATTGTTGGTGGACTCATTATCCTGATAGTTGAACGGCTCTTGCCTGCACCGCGATATGTCGAGGTCAGTGAAGGCGGCTGGTCCCTTGCTCTCAAAATTGGCTTTTGCCAGGCCATCGCAATGATCCCGGGTGTCTCGCGATCCGGAGCGACAATCGTCGGCGCCCGCGCATTGGGCGTGGAGCAAAAAGCCGCTATGGAATTTTCGTTTTTCTTAGCCATTCCAACGATGCTCGGCGCAACAACACTCGATCTTTATAAGGCGCGGCATCTATTATTAAACGAAGACCTATTGATCATAGGAATCGGATTCATTGCCGCTTTTCTTTCTGCTCTGCTGGTTGTCAGAACAGTTTTACAGTTTATTGCCCGTTACGGCCTTGCTCCCTTTGGCTGGTACCGCCTTGTCGTGGGCACTTTAATGCTCGGAATTCTTTCAACAATTTAGGTTATTCAGGTCTAATTCAGCGTTTCGCGCTATGATGCAGCTCTTGTTCTTCACAATATGGTGTGATTAACATGAAATTTCTTATCTAATTGAACAGCTTAGCCTAAATTAGGCACCCACTTCGCGTTGCTGCGCCCAACTGACAGGCCTCTTTCATGACCGCTTCACATTCAAAAGATGACTCACCACAACGGCGCCGCTGGGTCGTTCCCGCTATTTGTGGCGTTATCGTCCTTGGCCTGGGTTATTGGGGTTACACGGCCTTTTGGGCGACGGCAAAGCGCGCCACACCTGCCGCTACTCGTGAAGCTCCCCCTGCCTTGGTCGAGGTTGCCAAGGCGGAAACTGGTACCATGACAGATATGGCCGAGGCTGTTGGCACGGCACGGGCAAATGAAGCCATCAGCATAACCGCAAAGGTAACCGGAGTCGTTGACGCCATTCATTTTACGGACGGCCAGCAAGTTGAGGCCGGAACCTTGCTCGTGACAATGCGGAGCGAGGAGGCCGTCGCCAGCTTGTCCGGCGCAGAAGCCGTACGGCGTAATGCTGAGCTTGCTTTGCAGCGGGCGACCGCCCTCTCTAACACCAATGCTATCGCCACGGCACGGGTAGACGAATTAAAAGCACAGCTTGATTCAGCCCGAGCCGCTGCCGCTGGAGCAAAGGCACGCTTGGGTGACTTGAAGATCTATGCCCCTTTTACCGGTAAAATGGGGATCAGGAAGGTCTCACCGGGTGCCGTGGTACAATCAGGGACCTTAATCGCGACCCTGGACGATCTCTCCAGCATGCAGATTGATTTTCCTTTACCGGAGACCACCATGGCTGCTGTTAAGATAGGCATGCCTATTGTCGCGAAGTCTGACGCTTTTCCGGATCGCAGCTTTCAGGGGCAAGTTACCGCGATTGACACCCGTATCGATCCGGTAACCCGCTCGATTGTTTTACGCGCGACCCTTCCCAACCCTGATGGCGCTATTCGTCCAGGCATGTTCTTGAAGGTAGAGGCCGTCATCGCCTCGCGCGAAAACGCGACTCTTATTTCTGAGGAAGCCCTGGTTCCCCAAGGCACAAAACAGTTCGTTTTTGTGGTTGCCAATAATAAAGCTGAACGTAGAGAGGTCACTCTTGGTTCGCGAAGTATCGGTAAGGCGGAGATTCTTAAAGGAATTTCCCCCGGAGAAACTGTCGTTGTCCGTGGAACACAGATTATTCGCGATGGATCGGCTGTCTCGATTCGCGGAAGTAACGCTGGGAATAGCCGCCCAGCCAAACAATCCCCGGCAAGTTGAGAGGCCGGCATGGTTTTATCTGATCTCGCCATTCGTCGCCCGGTTTCGGCAATCGTCTTAAGCCTATTGATTGTCATTTTCGGGATTTTCTCGTACAGGGAACTCGCAGTCCGTGAAATGCCTGATGTAGATCCGCCTATCGTATCGGTATCGACGACCTACCAAGGCGCCTCGGCTCAGGTTATTGAAAGCCAAATCACGCAAGTGGTCGAGGACACGGTCAGCGGCATTGAAGGCATCAAGGTTATTCGGTCGTCCAGCCAAGAAGGACGCTCTAACGTTCGTATTGAGTTCAATCTAAACCGACCCATTGAAACCGCTGCTAATGACGTTCGCGATCGTGTTGCACGGATTGCCGACGACCTACCGGATGGCGTTACAGCCCCCGTTGTTAGCAAAGTTGATAGCGATGCTCAGCCGATCATCTATCTTTCTCTTTCAAGCGCTAATTTAAACGCTTTAGAACTTACGGATTTTGCCAATCGCTCCATTGTTGATCGTCTATCAATTATTCCTGGTGTCGCCAATGCGTCTGTTGCTGGCGCTCGCGTATATTCTATGCGGATTTGGCTAGATCGTTTGGCTATGGCGGCTCGCGGCATTACCGTTAATGATATCAGCAACGCTTTGCGTAGTCAGAACGTAGAGTTGCCTGCCGGCCGTCTTGAGTCAGCCCAACGTGAATTTACAGTTCGTGCCGATACCCGGCTTAAGAATGTACAACAATTTTCCAACCTCATCGTCGCCCAGGGTGAAAATTACCTTGTGCGTTTAGGGGAAATCGCCCGGGTCGAAATTGGTCCGCGCGATGATCGTGGAGAGTTTCGTCTTAATGGCAACGCAGTCGTCGGCATTACCGTCTCAAAACAAGCCAAGGCGAACACGCTTGATGTTGGCACGGGCGTGAAAAACGCCCTACCGGAAATTACCTCCATTCTTCCCCAAGGGGTCAATATCGAAGTCACTTATGATGAAAGCGTGTTTATTTCCAAGTCAATCGACGAGGTGTATCATGCGCTTATCGTCGCGATGATACTTGTTCTTGCCGTTGTGTTCATCTTTCTGCGAAATATCCGTGCAACTCTAATTCCGATGGCGGCGATACCCGTTTCGATCATCGGCTCGATGACCGCTTTGGCTGCCTTCGGTTTCTCCATTAACGTTTTGACTCTTCTGGCCTTGGTACTTGCTATTGGCCTCGTCGTTGATGATGCTATCATTGTTCTTGAGAATATTTCGCGACGAATTGAAGAAGGAGAGCCACCTCTGGTGGCTTCCTTTAGAGGCGCACGGCAGATCGGATTCGCCGTATTAGCGACAACAGCCGTGCTTATTGCTGTCTTTTTGCCAATTTCGTTTCTATCAGGAAATGTTGGTCGACTGTTCAGTGAGTTTGGTATCGCCATGGCCTCCGCCGTTCTCTTTTCGATGGTCGTGGCCCTTACGTTAACACCCATGCTCTGTTCAAAAGTTCTTAAACCGGCCCGTGAAGAAAGCTGGCTGGTACGCAAAACAGAACCCATATTCCATGGGCTTAACACGGGTTATCGTCGCATCCTAGAGCATGCTCTATCGGCTCGGCCTGTAGTGATTTTATGCGCCGTTGGTTTATTCGCAGGCTGTTTTGCTCTTTTTGCCGCTCTGCCTAAGGAGCTTGAGCCCTCTGAAGATCGCGGCACCACGATTATTTCTGCGACGGGGCCTGAGGGTGCAAGCATTGGCTACACCCGCGGCGAGATGGAAAAAATCGACGCCATCCTAAAGCCATACCTTGATAGCGGTGAAGCCGATAAGGTCATTAGCATTCTGGCGCCCAGCTTTGGTGGCGCAGGTGGTGTTAATCGCGCAACCTATATCCTGCGCCTCGCCCCTTGGGAAGAACGTAACCGTCCCCAACAGGCAATCACCCAAGAAATTAGCGATAAGCTGAAGAATGTGCCTGGTGTCCGTGCATTTGGAACCAACCCCAGCGGACTTGGCGTACGTGGCTTATCGACACCGGTTCAAGTAGTTCTGCGGGGCAGTACTTATGAAGAACTCGCGGCGTGGCGTGATCGACTTTTAACCGCATTGCGCGGCGATCCGTCAATACAGAATCTTCGCGCCGATTACGAGGAAACCAAGCCAGAACTTCGGGTTTCCATTGATAGAAACCGCGCCGCAGATTTAGGTTTATCAATCTCTGATGTTGGCCAAACTCTTGAAACCATGCTGGGTGGTCGCGTTGTCACCCGCTACGAAGATCGCGGTGATGAGTATGATGTTGTTCTTCAAGCACGCCCCGAAGACCGAGTAAGCGCTGCCGATCTATCTAATATTTTTGTCCGCTCGACAAACAGCAAAACCCTTATCCCCTTATCCAGCATTGTTCACCTTGCAGAGGCGGCCGGACCTTCCCAGCTCAACCGCTTTGATCGGTTACGTTCCATCACCCTAAGCGGTACGGTTGGACCTGGAGCCACCTTAGGGGATGTCTTAACTAAGATAAAAAACGTCGCGTCCGAAGTTCTTCCACCTCAAGCTCTCCTAGCTTACGACGGCGCCAGCCGCGAGTTTTATGAATCGGGCAGCACTCTCTATGTAACCTTCGCATTGGCTTTGCTGGTTGTGTTTCTGGTCCTCGCCGCCCAGTTCGAAAGCTTTGTCCATCCCTTCACCATCCTCTTGACGGTGCCCCTCGCTTTATTTGGCGCCCTTGGATCGCTTTGGCTTACAGGGCTGACTATCAATATTTATACCCAGATCGGGATGATTATGTTGATTGGACTTGTGGCTAAAAACGCCATCTTGATAGTAGAGTTTGCCAACCAACTGCGCGAAGACGGCAAATCTTTGCATGAAGCGGTTATCGAAGCCTCCGTGGCCCGCTTGCGACCCATTTTGATGACCAGCATCGCCACAGTCTGCGGTGCCTTGCCCCTAGCTTTAGCCACGGGCGCTGGCGCAAAAAGCCGGGAAGCCATCGGCGTTGTGATTGCCGGCGGCGTCAGCTTTGCCACCCTTCTTTCGCTGATTTTAGTGCCCGTTATTTATAGCTTGGTCTCGCGTCGCACGCGCACATCAAACTATATTAGCGATACCCTGAAGGCCTACGACCTCGAGGAGTCGGGAACCAAGATCATTCGACCGCAGGCTGCGGAATGAGCATTGATTATGGTGTCTTTACTATAGTTTCAATGGCGGTCAGGCCACCGACTTTATCAGACCATTCTTTCCAAACCGGCAACATGGCCTTCTGCCAGGCTTCGCGGGAAGTTTGCGAAATTTTAGCCCCTTTCTCGCGGGTACGATTTAATGCGCCTATGCCCGTATCGGCCTGAAGCGTATTAAAAAAAGGAATAGCATCGCTTGCCGCCTTCTGGACGATAGCTTGATCTCCTGCGGACAAACTATCCCAGAATTTCTTTGCTATCATAACTGCCCCAATCGACCATATGTGGTTTGTTTCGATAAGGTATGGCGCGACCTCATAAAGTTTTAAGGCTTCATAACCATCGGACGTCATATCCATAAGATCAACCACGCCCGTATCCAGGGCGCTATAGGCTTCAGTAATCGGAATAGGAATAGGCTCGGCACCTAAAGTTTGCCAAACCTTAATATGCAAAGGACTCTGCAAAACGCGCATTTTATGCCCCTTGATGTCTTCCGGTTTAGCTATTGCCGTACGTGATACAAGGTCACGCGATCCATAAACGATGTAACCCAAAACATGAAAGCCCTGAGCCTCATACTTATGGCGATAATCCTCTCCAATCGGCCCTGACATAACCTTTTCGATATGCATTCGATCCCGAAAAACAAAGGGTAAATCAAATAAGGCTCCTTCCGGCACCCATGCCGTCAACGTTGCCAAGGTCGAATCGGCCGCCTGAACGGACCCAAGCCGCATGCCTTCCGCAACTTCCTTTTCGCCGCCCAATTGTCCATTCGGATAAATCTTTAACTGAACACGGCCTTGAGTCTCTTTTTCAACTTGATCTGCGATTCGTCGCCACATAACCACCGTGGGCTGACCCTCTTTATAGATAACCGCAACCTTGCCCACTTGCTGCGCTTGAGAAAGCTGCGGCACAGCCATACTTAGTAAAGTCAGAACAAAAAGGAAAAACCGCACCATCTTAATTTCCTTTATGAAACAAACGACCTAAACCGAGAGTTAGCTCAGGAACGAAAGCAATAATCAAGAGCGCCGCAATCAAGATTAAGGTAAACGGCCTTACCGCTCGAAAAATAGCCTTAGCCGGCTGATGTGCTGTCGTCGCCGTTATGAACACAAGAATGCCCACTGGCGGCGTCAACCCCCCAATCATAAGATTAATTACGGTCATAACGCCAAAATGGACCGGATGAATGCCCAACTGCACAGCGGCCGGCAAAAGCAAGGGTACCAAAACCAAAATAGCGGCCCCCGTATCCATAACCAACCCCGCAACAAGCATCAAAACGTTAATCATTAATAAGCCAACCCAGGGGCTATCCCCTACGGATAAAAAGCGTACAAGATCTTGCGGAATTTGATCAGCTATAAGAATGAATGAAAACGGGGCTGCAACACCAATGAGTAATCCAACCAAGCCCGCATCTACGGCTGTTTCTTTCAGCGCCGTCGCCATTCCTTGGCGCGAATAAGTGCGCGTTAATATACCAAAGACAAATACATAAAGAACCGCCAAGGCCCCAGCTTCCGTAGGCGTTGCCCATCCTAGCCTTATACCGCCCACAATGATAACTGCCAAACCAAGAAGCGGCAGAGCCCGCCACAAGGCCTGTCCCGGCGTTTGGCGCACTATCGTCGTTTCCTTCAAGTTCAGTCTCGTTGCTTGAAAGTAAACAGCCGCCATCAAAAACATTGTTAAAATGATACCCGGAATGATGCCGCCGATAAAAAGTGCACCAACGGAGATATCGGAAGCAGCCGCCAAGATCAGCATAGCAATAGATGGGGGTATGACATTGGGCAAGATTGCCGCAGCAGAGGTCACGGCACAGGCAAAGGACGGCGGGTAACCTCGCTTCACCATTTGCGGCACCAACAGCTTTGCCCCGAGTGATGCCTCGGCATTAGAGGATCCTGAAATGCCTCCATATAACATGGCAGAAAAAACACTCACCTGAGCCAATCCGCCACGTAAGTGGCCAACCAAGGAATCTGCCAAATCGATAAGTTTTGTTGTTAACCCCCCCAGATTCATAAGTGCACCGGCAAAAAGAAATAGCGGAATGGCCAGAAGAATAAAACGATCAAGTCCTCGTACAAAGTTCTGTACTACGGCCGGCCCGGGAAGAAGCGCCGTTATATCCCCGGCCATAAAACTAGCAAACAACATGGCTATACTGACGGGAACGCCTATGGCCAAGGCCACGACAAAGGCTCCTAAAATAAAAAGACCAGGACGAAGCTGAGGAACAAGAATGAGGTCTAGAGTGTCTAGAGTTATCCAAAAGATAACCAGCAAAATGCTCAAAGAAATTCTGACATGATGACCTTTAATGATCGCGCGATAAATATACAGGATTCCCGCACAAGCTGCGCTTATCGATATCGGAATAAAAAGCGCCCACTCCGGAAATCCCAAAGCAGGATTAACCCCGCCAACCAACAAAATAATCTGACTGCCGTTTATGCCCAGTCGGCAGAGAGTATAAAGCGTAATAACATCAACAATCAGCAGTACAAGCTTTTTTATGTGCGACGGCAGACTATTTTGCACATTTGAAAAAGACAAATATGCGTCACGTTTTTGAGTCACCGGCAGGGCGACAAGAACTAAAATCACAAATAACCATTGCGCCAGCTCGGGCACCCAAGCAGCGGAAAAACCAAAAATTCCTCGGATAATAATTTGACAACAGAGAATGAAAATAAGAACCGCCAAGCAACCAGCGCTTACGGCTTCTATGCTCTTTTCAAAGCCAATAGCTAATTTTTCGGCATATTGCCGTGGATTAAGCATATCCAACCCCCTTCCCTGAGCTTATACCCAAAAGAGGCTTTAATGGCTAAAATACAACGACATGCCTAAACCGTTGCGCCAATAACCCACGGCACAAACTCATCCTCACCATAGCCGAATTTTTCGCTGGCTGTTTTCTCGCCCGACGCCGTGGCTAAAATAAGATTAAAAATCTTTTTACCCATTTCTTCCACTGTTGCGGTTCCGTCAATAATCTCTCCGCAATTAATATCCATATCTTCTGTCATGCGCAGATACATCGGGGTATTCGTGGCCAGCTTAAGGCTTGGCACAGGCTTGCACCCAAAGCACGACCCGCGTCCGGTGGTGAAGCAAACGATATTGCATCCACCTGCAACTTGACCCGTGACGGAAACCGGATCATAGCCCGGCGTATCCATAAAAACAAAGCCCGGCACTTTCAGCTCTTCGGCAAACTCAACAACATCCACCAAGGGGGTGGTCCCACCCTTGGCCACGGCCCCCAAGGACTTCTCAAGGATTGTTGTTAGGCCACCCTCCTTGTTACCCGGCGAAGGGTTATTATCCATCGTTTCACCCGTACGCGCCGTATATGCCTGCCACCATGACAATCGATCGAGAAGTTTTTGTCCGACCGCATTACTGACGGCCCGACTGAGCAGCATATGTTCTGCCCCATAGATTTCCGGGGTCTCGCTAAGAACTGCCGTTCCGCCATGACGAATCAGGATATCTGCTGCAACACCCAAAGCTGGATTAGCCGATAACGCGGAAAATCCGTCCGATCCTCCGCATTGCAGCCCCAGTTTGAGGTGCCGTGCAGAAACAGGAACACGCTTAACCTGATTTGCCTCATCCAGCATGGCTTTTATCTTGGCAACTCCGGCGCGCACCGTAGCAGAAGAACCGCCCTCATCTTGAATGACCAAATCACGCAGTATGTCTGAAGGTGTCAAACCTTGTGCCTCCAACAAGCGATCAACTTGATTGGCCTCGCACCCCAAACCAATAACCAACACGCCGGCAAAATTTGAGTGGCGCGCATAGCCCCCTATCGTTCGCCTAAGTATGTCCATGGCCTCACCTTCAGAAGCCATGCCACAACCGGTTTTATGGGTCAGGGCTACTACACCATCAACGTTAGGCCAAGGATCCAAGGCCGAGCCGCGAAATTGATCGGCGATATGCCGCGCAACGGTGGCAGAGCAATTTACCGACGTTAGAATGCCGATATAATTACGGGTCGCAACACGACCGTCTTTACGAATGATGCCTTGAAAAGTAGCCTCAAGGCTTACCGGCGCTCGATAGTCTTTTAAGAACTCGCCGATGCTGCGGTCCGCCGTACTTGCAGAATAATTTAGATTATGCAGATGAACGTGCTCACCTGCGCCAATATCTCGGCTGGCAACGCCAATGGGCTGAGCGAACTTCAGAACAAGTGAACCTTTAGTTATCGGTTTGCTGGCTACTTTGTGACCACGCCGGATAGGCTCGCGCGTGACAGTTCCATTCTCCATCAGCTGGTTTGCAGGTATGTCCTTGAGGGCGACAAGAATATTATCGGCCGGATGAATTCTTAATAAGTCCATCGCCCTCTCCTCTTGTTACCAGTGCCAGATCGTTCCGTCCTGCAGTCGATTAACCGGCAAATAGGCCCGTTTATAGGGGAATTTTGCGGCCAATTTCTCGTCTATGCCGACGCCATGTCCCGGCGTTTCTCCGGGAAATAATTGTCCGTCTCTATAGGTATAATCATGGGGAAAAACCTCATCGGTTTCTGCCGTATGCCGCATATATTCTTGAACGCCAAAATTCGGCACCCAAATATCAAAGTGCAACGCCGCCCCCATGCACACAGGCGATAGATCGGTTGCCCCATGGCTGCCGGTCCGGACTTGATAAAGTCCCGCTAGGTCGGCGATGCGGCGAAGATGAGTGATTCCGCCGGCGTGAACCACCGTCGTGCGAATATAATCAATCAGTTGACTTTGGATAAGATCTTTGCAGTCCCATATCGTGTTAAAGACTTCCCCAACAGCAATGGGCGTAACTGTATGCTGACGGATCAAACGAAACGCCTCTTGATTCTCTGCGGGTGTGGCATCCTCCATCCAAAACAGGCGATAGGGTTCGAAAGATTTGCCCAGGCGCGCTGCTTCGATAGGTGTCAAACGGTGGTGAACATCATGGAGAAGATGATGCTCAAAACCAAATTTTTCCCGCAATCGCTCGAAAAGTTTCGGGGTATGATCAAGATATTTTTCGGTCGACCAGAGGTTTTCCGTCGGCAGATTCGCATCGGCCGGCTCGTAGAACATCTTGTCTTGACTGACACCATAGGTCGATGCCAATCCCGGCACGCCGCATTGCGCCCTGATGGCTTTATAACCAAGAGCAATATATTCAGCTACCCGATCCACTGTCTCTTCGATGTCGCGGCCGTTCGCATGACCATAAACCATGACACCGTCACGGCTGCGCCCGCCCAAAAGTTGATAGAGAGGCATGCCTGCCGCCTTTGCTTTTATATCCCACAAAGCGGTATCAACCGCTGCGATAGCCGACATCGTGACAGGACCCCGCCGCCAATAAGCCCCACGATAAAGATAATTCCAAATGTCCTCGATGCGGCTTGCATCGCGGCCAATTAAACAAGGAATCACATGATCCGTCAGATAGGAAGCAACGGACAATTCTCGCCCATTCAAGGTAGCATCCCCTACCCCGTGAAGGCCTTGATCGGTCATAATTTTGAGCGTGACGAAGTTACGTCCCGGGCATGTAACGATAACACGCGCATCTGTTATTTTCATAGCAAGCCTATCTCTTCTTTTCGCAGTTGCGAGATAATTGGTAAGGCCACATTACCACTTGATCAATCCTTCAACCCAGTGATAATGCGGGAAGTCATGCAAAAATATGCATGCCGGTCCGGGGGGAACCGTCTCTGCTATGCCATTTCAGGCCATCGAAACGCAACGACTATATCAACAGGTAGCCGATCAGGTCGGCACCTTGATCCGGCGCGGCGACTTCGGCCCGGGTGACCGTTTACCGCCAGAGCGCGACCTTGCCAAGGAGCTCCACGTCAGCCGGCCTGTCGTGCGAGAAGCGATGATTGCCTTAGAATTAGCCGGACTTGTCGAGGTCCGCACAGGATCAGGCACCTACGTTAAACCTGCCGGCAAGGATGTTCCCTTTACAGCGCTCAATCTGGATGCAGGACCCAGCCCTTTTGAGTTACTTGCTGCCCGCAAGATCATTGAGGGCGAAACTGCTTTTTTAGCAGCACAAACGGCAACACCAAAAGAAATTGAAGGCATCGCCGAGACCCTTACCCTTTTCAAGCAGGGCATGAAAGCTCACGGAAACGCCGAGTATGCCGATCAGCTTTTTCATTCACGAATAGCGGCGGCAATGCATAATTCGATCCTAAAGTCTATCATCGAAGGTCTGTGGGCGAATATGGCAGTGCCTCTTTTTGGCGCCTTAAGTCAACGCACAGGTCTACCTGAAAATCAGCGTATGACCCTGAAAGACCATAAAGCTATTTACCAGGCTATCCGCGACCGGAATCCGCGCGGCGCCCGTAAAGCCATGCATCAGCATTTGACTCATGTAGAAGAAATAATGATGCGGGAAGATGACTAGCACTTACGAATGATACCAAGGGGGATGGTTTGCTACACGACGACCGCTTATTTTCAAGCGACCAAACGCAACGCGCTATTGCTCGTCGGCTTTATGCTGAAATAAAGGAGCTCCCTATTATCAGCCCCCATGGCCACACGGATCCGGCCTGGTTTGCTTATGATGAGCCTTTCCCTGATCCAGCAGCACTATTCGTTGTTCCAGATCACTACTTGTTCCGCATGTTGTATAGCCAGGGTGTTTCTCTTGAGGATTTGGGAATACCCAATGCAGAAGGAAAAGCGCCCAAAAAAGATCCACGGAGCGTCTGGAAGCTTTTTGCTGAGAATTGGCACTTGTTTAGAGGCACACCCTCAAAAATGTGGCTCGAGCATTCTTTGGAAACCGTCTTTGGTGTAACAGACCGCCTGAATGCAAAAACAGCCGATGCTATTTATGACCGCGTCGCCTCATGTCTTGCCAGTCCCGAATTTAGGCCGCGTGCTCTTTTCGAGCGCTTCAAAATCGAGGTGATTGCTACAACGGAATCACCTATTGATCCGCTCGACCATCATCGTGCCCTGCAAAAAAGCGGCTGGAAAGGTCGTGTGGTCACGGCCTTTCGTCCCGATCCCGTGGCGGATCCAGAGTATGCTGGGTTTACAGAAAATGTTGAGCAGTTAGGATCCTTGGCAAAACAGAATACCAAAACCTGGAAAGGTTATCTGACGGCTCTTGCTGAACGGCGAGAATATTTTAAGTCTTTTGGCGCGACCTCAACCGATCATGGCCATCCCAAAGCAACAACATCAGACCTCTCGGAAGCTGAGGCATCCGCATTATTCCAAAAAGCCTTAAGTGGAAAAATCACTGCAGATGAGGCCGATATATTTCGTGGGCAGATTCTTACCGAAATGGTCCGAATGAGTTTAGATGACGGACTCGTCGTGCAAATCCATCCTGGTAGCTTTCGCAACCATAATGCGCATCTCTTTAAGACTTATGGGCGTGATAAGGGCGCAGATATCCCGACCGAAACTCATTACGTCAAAGCCCTTAAGCCTTTACTGGATCGTTTTGGAAACGACGCGCGGGTGACCGTCATTCTTTTTACCTTGGATGAAACAAGCTATAGCCGGGAATTGGCCCCCTTAGCCGGCCATTATCCAGCCTTAAGGCTGGGCCCCGCATGGTGGTTTCATGATAGCCCCGAAGGTATGCGCCGTTACCGGGAAATGGTGACTGAGACCGCAGGTTTTTATAATACCGTTGGTTTCAACGACGATACTCGTGCCTTTACATCGATCCCAGCGCGCCATGACGTGGCGCGCCGGGTTGACTGCTCTTTCCTTGCCAGGCTCGTCGCGGAGCATCGTCTGGAGGAGGATGAAGCCCGGGAGGTGGCCATCGATCTGGCTTACCGCCTGGCAAAAGCTGCCTACAAACTGTAATCTTAGGGAGAAAGTTGATGACGTTTTCGACAAAATTTAGTGCCTGTATCGCCGCCGGAACTTTTCTCATTCTATCCGGAACGGCAAGCGCTCAAACCGTTTTACGGTCGGCCGATACACACGTTGACGGATACCCCACGGTAGAAGCCGTCAAGTACATGAGCGAGCTTTTGGCAAAATCCACGAACAACCGTTACAAAATTCAAGTATTTCACTCCAGCCAGCTGGGTGAAGAGAAAGATACAATACAGCAGACGCAGTTTGGCGTTATTGATATGAATCGTATCAATTTGGCGCCTCTTAATAACATTGTACCAGAAACCCAGGTGCCGTCCCTACCCTTTCTGTTTCGCTCCGTCGAACATATGCACAAGGTTATGGATGGACCGATCGGCGACGATATTCTAAAGGCCTTTGAGCCTCACGATATGATTGGTTTGGCATTTTATGATTCCGGCGCGCGAAGCTTCTATAACAGCAAGCACCCGATTAAATCTCTAGCGGACATGAAAGGCCTAAAACTACGGGTTCAACAGTCAGATTTGTTTATTGCTTTGGTTCAAGCGATGGGCGCAAATCCAACTCCAATGCCTTTTGGCGAAGTCTACAGCTCCTTGCAAACGGGCGTTATCGATGGCGCTGAAAACAACTGGCCCAGCTATCAAAGCACAAGGCATTTTGAGATCGCGAAATACTACACCATGACTGAACACTCCATGGCACCGGAAGTTCTCGTTGTATCCAAAAAGACGTGGATGAGGCTTTCTCCGGAAGATCAAAAGGCAATGCGTGAAGCCGCCAAAGCTTCCGTCACCAAAATGCGCGAACTTTGGGTGGCCAGCGAAAAAGAGGCCATGGCTGCTGTTAAAGCGGGCGGCGCGCAAATTGCCGAAGTTGACAAAAAACCTTTCATCGACGCCATGGCACCGGTTTATGACAAGTTCGTAACTGATGCCAAGTTGAAAGACTTAGTCAAACGCATTCGCGACGTTAAATAACTTCTGGTTAGGGAGATGGGGATTTACCCATCTCCCTAAAGGAAATTACCGATGTTTACCGTGAAGAATTATTCTCGCCTCATGGCGATCATGGCAAAGACTGCATTGTATATCAGCGGGTCTGGCCTTGTCGTAATGACAGTCGCCATCGCCTGGCAAGTCTTTGGACGATTTGTCTTGAATGATACACCGTCCTGGACTGAACCGTTGGCTCTTCTTCTTATGCTCTATTTTATTTTGCTGACAGCCGCCGTAGGTGTGCGTGAGCATTTTCATCTTGGCATGGATTTTTTCCAGAATATCGCTTCAGAATCGACCCAAAGAATCATGGCAGGAATATCTAACTTTCTGGTGGGTATTTTTGGCATTTCAATGATGTGGTGGGGCGGTCAGTTAGCCGCGCAAACATGGGGTGTTAAAATACCTGTGCTGGGTCTACCGGAAGGCCTGAGCTATTTGCCCGTCCCATTATCTGGCACGCTTATACTTCTTTTTTCTATCGAACAAATCATCAACCCTGCGGCGCGCCGAAATCTCACGCCCGTGGCAACCACGGCAGAGTAATCATGGCTCTTACGGTTTTGTTTCTTAGCTTCACGGTTCTAATGCTATTGGGAATGCCCATAGCTTTTGTGATGGGCTTTTCCTCTCTGATCACCATTTTTTACATGGGCATTTCGCCTCTCGTCATATTCCAACAAATGTCCTCGAGCATGAATGTCTTTGCCTTGATGGCAATCCCGTTTTTCATATATGCAGGCGAGCTTATGATGCGCGGCACCATCGCCGAACGTCTTATTCAGCTTGCCGCTGCCTTGGTCGGGCATGCACGCGGCGGCCTTGGCTTGGTTAACGTCATGTCCAGCACGCTGTTTGGAGGTATCTCAGGTTCGGCCGTTGCCGATGCCTCGGCTGTCGGCGGCATCATGATTCCACAAATGGTCAAGCGCGGTTACGACGTCGATTACGCTGTCAACGTTACTGTCATGTCCGCAATTATTGCGCTGCTGATTCCCCCCAGCCATAACATGATCATTTATTCGATCTCGGCGGGAGGATCCATTTCCATCGCCGACCTCTTCACCGCCGGCATCTTGCCCGGACTCCTTCTGGCTGCCGCTCTGATGTTAACCGCTTACGTCGTTGCTTTAAAGCGAGGATATCCGGCAGAAAGATTTCCCGGCTTTGCTATGCTGGGTCGGATTTTTGTCGTCGCCGTCCCCGGCCTTCTATTGGTCGGCGTTATCATGGGCGGGGTTCGCTCCGGTGTTTTTACGGCCACCGAAAGCTCCATGATTGCCGCTATTTACGCACTTTTGGTCACCCTACTCGTCTACCGCAGCATGAGCTGGGAGGATTTTGTCAAAGCGACCCTCGGCGCCGTGCGAACTACAGCCTTAGTCTTATTGGTGATAGGTACCGCAGGTGCTTTCGGCTGGCTTATGGCTCTCCTTCAGGTTCCGGCCGTTACGATCGAGTTTATGCGTCATATCAGTAATAACCCGTTGGTCATTTTTTTCATGATCAATATTGTGCTGCTTTTCTTGGGTACATTTATGGATATGGCACCGCTAATCATCATTAGCACGCCAATTTTCTTGCCTGTAGTGAAAGCCTACGGAATGGATCCGGTTCATTTTGGCATAATCATGATTCTCAACCAAGGTATTGGCCTTATTACGCCGCCTGTAGGATCTGTTCTCTTCGTTGGCTGTGCGATCGGTAAGATTTCAATTATGAATTCGATGAGAACTATTTGGCCTTTCTTTTTGGCAAGCCTGATTGTCCTTGCCATTATCACCTATGTCCCTGAAGTTTCGTTGTTCTTGCCACGGATCTTGGGTAAGTGAGGTTAAGTCCTGCGCCTTTGAAAGGTCTTGCAACTCAAATTGCCCGGCCTCTATACGATCGTACGAAACTTGATGTCGGTATCGTACATTTAGGTATTGGCGCATTTCACCGTGCGCATCAAGCCGTATATGTTGATGAGGCTCTTAACCGGGAGGCCGGCGACTGGCTGATAGCCGGTGTTAGCCTGCGTCGCCCCGATACGCGCGATGCTTTAGCTCCACAAGATAATCTCTATACGGTGGCGATACGTGATGCCGCACAAACAACACTCCGGATCATCGGTTCCGTTGCGGAGATACTGGTCGCCCCTGAATCACCTCAAAAGGTGTTGGATCGACTCTGCCGGCCTTCGGTCAAAATTGTCAGCCTGACGGTTACGGAGAAAGGCTATTGCCACGACCCGGCAACGGGCAATCTCAATAAAGACCATCCGGATATACAACATGATCTGGAGCGCTCTCATCAGCCTCGCTCAGCCTTGGGATTTATCGTAGAGGCCATTTTTCAGCGCAAAAAACTTGGTCATGCCCCCTTTACCGTGCTTTCCTGCGATAATCTTCCCAGTAATGGCGACACTGTAGCAAAACTCATTCGTCAGTTTGCGGCGATGCGTGATCCGAGTCTGAGCGCTTGGATTGACGATACAATTCCTTGCCCTAACTCCATGGTTGATCGGATTGTACCCGCAACGACGGACGAGGACCGAAAAGCGGTCAGCGCCGGCTTAGGTGTCGAGGACGCGTGGCCGGTCGTTACCGAGCCTTTTTCCCAATGGGTGATCGAAGACCGCTTCGTGTCTGGCCGGCCCAGATGGGAAAAATATGGTGTGCAATTTACCAAAGATGTCCACGCTTATGAGCTGACAAAACTTCGTCTTTTGAATGGCAGCCATTCTTCTATTGCCTATCTGGGATACCTGGCAGGATTTGATAAGGTCGCCGAAGCGATGAAATCTCCATTGGCTACCTTCATTCAGCAACTAATGGATGATGAAATTACCTCTACTCTTCCCACAATTGCGGGGAACAACCTCACCGCATACAAAACAGCCCTTATCCAGCGGTTTCGTAACCCTGCTTTAAAGCATCGGACGTGGCAAATTGCGATGGACGGATCACAAAAATTACCGCAACGCTTGCTTGGGACCATCCGCGACCGGTTAAAGCAAAATGCCCCTATTTCACGTCTTGGTCTAGGTGTCGCCGCCTGGATGCGATATGTCTATGGGCAGGACGAAAAGGGACACAAGATTGATGTCCGTGATCCCATGGCGCCGATCTTTGCAGAAACTGCCGCAAAAACAGGCCCCAACGCCGAACATCTAGCACGGGAACTTTTGGCGCTTAGAGCCATATTTGGTGATGATTTACCGCAAAATAAAATCTTTACTCGCACCGTTACGCAAAGCCTGGCTCAGCTTTTTAAACACGGAGCGCTGGCGACAATCACATTAGGCCAAGACTAACAAGCTCAGCAACCAGATCGGGCGGAAGATCGGCAACACCACCTTTCATGCCTCTGAGATCCGGTGGTGCACTCGGCGCCTCCAAATAACGCCAGCCTTGAAAGGGCCGAAATGGATAAGGAATAACAGGCACAAGCTCCGGCGCCAAACGGATGCCGCACATAGGCCGGCCCTCGTCATCCTGCATTTCATCAAAACCAATAATGGGCTGACGTACGCGGATGACGCCCTTAATCACCCAGTAAAGCGAGCCCTTGCCTTCTAAAATTTCTTCTGCACGGCGTGGCCAGTTTCGCGTGACATGGCGGGAAAACTTCCGCTTGGCAGCCTTACGTCTTTGTTTCTGCACACCTTCGAGATGCTTGATATCCGTAATACCAACACAGAGCTTGATAAGATTAAGAGACATTATTTAATCGACAATAAAAAGCTTAGCTCCCATTGGAGCGCTTGATCTATGGGCATTAGGATCATTAGAAACTTGGTAGCTCATACCTTGGGAAATTGTAAATTGAGTTCCATCCTTTAATTCTGTTTTCAATTCCCCTTCCATAACAAAAATAATATGTCCACGTTCACACCAATGATCGGCAACATAACCAGGAGTATATTCAACTAAACGAATTCGGATATCACCCATGGTAACGGTGCGCCAGATAGCTTTTCCAACATCACCTTTATGTTCTGTGATGGGCACCTTATCCCAATTGGTCACTGTAAACGGGACTTGAGGCAAAATCATTTCAGTTCCTTAGGTTTGCCTGCAGCGCTTGAGCGGCGCGAGATACGGGTTTACGCCCCAATATCCGGCAGATTTCCCGGCCTGCCGCCGCAACCTTGGCAAGATCAACGCCCGTTTCTATTCCCATGCCATGAAGCATGTAGAGCACATCTTCCGTGGCGACATTCCCGGCGGCACCGGGCGCGTAAGGGCAGCCACCTAAACCCGAAACCGAACTATCGACCACTGAAATACCTAAGCCTAAGACCGCATAAATATTGGCCAAAGCTTGCCCCCAAGTATCGTGAAAATGCACCGCAAGCCGCTCAATAGTAACCTTTTGGGTAACAGCCTCGACCATATGGATAGCCTTTGAAGGCGTTCCAACTCCGGTGGTGTCGCCCAAGGAGATTTCCGCGCATCCCAGATCAAGCAGCTTTAAGGCAACTTCAGCCACGCTGTTTGGTGCAACATGTCCTTCATAGGGGCAACCTAAAACACACGAAATATATCCACGTAAACGAATCCCCTTTGATAAGGCAATTTTAGCTACGAGTGCAAAACGTTCAAGGCTTTCGTCAATGGAGCAGTTGATATTTCGCTGTGAAAAAGTTTCTGATGCCGCACCAAAAATAGCGATTTCGTCAATGGCTCCTGCCGCTAAGGCTGCTTCGAAACCTTTTATATTGGGAACAAGAACGGGGTATCTTGTACCCGGGCGTCGTTTGATCTTGGCAATGACTTCGGCGCTATCAGCCATTTGCGGCACCCACTTAGGCGAAACGAAAGCTCCAGCCTCCACCGCCGAAAGACCAGCATCGGCTAAACTTTCGATTAAGTTTATCTTTGCCAATACAGGTACAGGCGTTGCTTCGTTTTGCAAACCATCTCGCGGACCGACATCAACAATACGAACAGCCTTTGGCATCATGGGGACTTTTTCTCCAAGGCCAAGCGGAGTTCCGATTTAATCTCGAGTGGCAGATGTTGCCATGGCATATCTAAAAGGCCCGCTTGCATCGCCCAAAGAGCGTTTAGGGATACTTGCTGAGGCGCTGTACTTTTAAGCCGGCAGTATGCCTCAACCGGACCGATTTTTCTTAGATCATCAATCGTAGATATGCCTATGTCCCGCAACAACCTGCCGGTTTTAGGTCCCAAATTGCGAAGGTGTTCAATGGGAATTGTCATCAGCGGCAACATTTTCCTCTAAGACGACAAGACTCGTGCCTTCGGCAATAATATCCCCGGGACGACACAAAACCTGAGAAACGATACCATCGAAAGGCGCCAGAATGGGCTGCTCCATCTTCATGGCTTCCATAACAGCCAGGGTACTGCCCTTCTGAACCTTTTGTCCAACGACGGCGGCAACAGAAACAACTTTTCCCGGCATCATCGCTACAAGCGTGCCATCCGACATGGTCGGACCCACCTCCATATCGTCCCGAGGAACGATCATCAGGCGATAGGTTTTTCCTTGGTAAAATACGTTCACTTGATTACCCTGCTGAACAACACGTCCCTCAATCCATGTCGAGCCAAGAGATAGCCGATAGCGGCCGCTGTCCTGTTGATACGAGCCAAAAGTTACGTTATTTCCAAAACTAAAAGAGAATTTTCCTTTTTCGGGCAAAGTGGCAAAAACCATTTCTTCATGGTCATAATGTTTAAATTTCATACGTATTGATGAAGGATCACCATTAAGGCGCCAACCTCTTAAGCTTGACCACGGAGAGTAGGCATCATGATCTTTTGGCGAAGCTTGATTGACGGAGTCTAATCTTCCGATAGAGACAAGCGCCCATACAGCAAAGGGAACGTCGATTGGCGGTAACAGATCCGCACTATGTTTTGAGATAAATTGCGTACTTACTTCACCAAGCCGAAAGGCCGGATGATCGACAATCGCTGCAAGAAAACTCGCATTTGTAATCGGCCCTGCGACCTCAACGGATAGAAGCGCCTCTCTTAAATGAGAGGCAGCTATTGAGCGATCTTCGTCCCAAGAAATGATCTTAGCAATCATCGGGTCATAATAAACAGTAACTTCATCGTTTTGCCTGACGCCGCTATCAACCCATAAATCCGGAGATTGATCCGGCAGTCGCAAATGTGAGATTTTCCCTATCGACGGAAGAAACTGATGATACGGGTCTTCAGCATATAGCCGCGCCTCAATCGCGTGCCCTCGGCTTGTAATATCTTCTTGGCGTAACGGTAAAGGCAGGCCGGCTGCCACGTCTATTTGCCATTCGACAAGGTCGATCCGTGTGATTAACTCCGTGACCGGATGCTCAACCTGAAGGCGCGTATTCATTTCCATGAAATAAAATTTCTCATCAGCATAGATAAATTCAATGGTTCCCGCACTCACGTAATTGATGGCCTTAGCGGCGTCTACCGCGGTCTTATGCATGGCGTGACGCACAGATTCGGGTATTCCCGGTGCGGGAGCCTCCTCGATCACTTTCTGATATCGGCGTTGAATGGAGCAATCCCGGTCAAAAAGATGAATGACGTTTCCTTCATTATCCGCAAAGATCTGAACTTCGATATGCCGCGGATTACGAAGAAATTTCTCCAAGATGATGCGATTATCGCCAAAAGCCGATACTGCCTCACGTTGAGCTGAAATCATTGCCGATAATAATTCGGCCTCTTCCTCAACAATCCGCATCCCCTTGCCGCCACCGCCAGCAGCCGCTTTGATCAAAATAGGGTAACCGATCTGGCGAGCAGCTGATTTTAAGCTACTCTCAGATTGATCATCTTCATGATATCCCGGCACCAAAGGAACGGATGCCGTAGCCATAATTTTTTTTGCTTCAGCCTTATCTCCCATAGCCTTAATGGCGGTTGCCGGCGGTCCAATAAAAACAAATCCGGCTGCGATACATGCAGCCGCAAACTCGGCTTTTTCTGACAAAAATCCATAGCCTGGATGAATAGCGTCGACACCAGCCTTACGGGCCACATCAATGATGGCTTCAATATTTAAATAGCTTTCCCGAGCCGGAGCCGGACCGATCGGCCATGCCTCGTCAGCCATATCAACATGGGCCGATTTTGCATCGACCTCGGAATAAACCGCTACAGTACGAATCCCTAAACGTTTGGCCGTGCGCATGATGCGGCAGGCGATCTCGCCTCGGTTGGCAATTAAAATTTTGGCGAAACGGTGACTGCCTGCAATATTATCTTTACTTATTCTTGTCATCTTCAATCCATGCCGGCTTTCGCTTCTCTAAAAAAGCAGCAATCCCTTCTTGACCCTCAGGTGTCTGACGCATGGCGGCAATTTTTCGCGCCATCGCGTCCGCCTGTTTTGGTCCACCACCCGGATCGGCAAGTTCCTGGATCAGCTGCTTTGCTTCGCCTAGCGCCTGCGGCCCTCCCTGCAAAAGCAGATTAACTAGTTTATCTATGGCGCTCTGCAAGCCCTCTGCTGTTGTTACCTCATGAATAAAACCGATACGATGCGCTTCCTCAGCAGAGAAACGCTCCGCCGTTAAAAAGAGGCGGCGCGCTTGGCGCTGGCCAATCGCCCGAACAACGTAAGGACCAATAACCGCCGGAATCAAGCCCAACCGAACTTCAGTCAGCGCAAAAACCGCGCCCGAGGCGGCAATAGCAATATCGCATGCAGCGATAAGTCCGCAGCCGCCCCCATAGGCCGGCCCCTGTATGGCCGCAATGGTTGGCTTATGCATTCCATTAAGTGTCGCCATAAGCTTAGCTAGGGCCTGGGCATCGGCCAGATTCTGCGCTGCATCATATTTGGCGGCGCGTTGCATCCAGGATAGATCACCACCGGCAGAAAAACTGGCACCTTCGGCCGCCAAAATAACAACACGAACAGAAAGATCTCTGTTTAAGTTTTCAAGTGCAGTCGTCAAATCAGCGATTAAAGCATCGTCAAAAGCATTATGTCTCTCGGGGCGATCAAGGATAAGCCGCGCGACCTTATCTTTATTCTCGATCCGAAAGCCTTTGTGCATCATGACTGCCCTACATCCGAAATGTGCCAAACCGGGTTGGCATGATCGGTGCATTCAGACTTGCTGAAAGGCTGAGACCAAGTACGGCGCGCGTATCTGCGGGATCAATAATACCGTCATCCCATAGTCGCGCTGTCGCATAGTAGGGATTTGACTGCGCTTCAAACTGCTGCTGGATGGGAGTCTTAAAAACTTTCTCATCCTCGGAAGACCAAGTCTCGCCGCGCGCTTCAAGAGCATCGCGCTTGATCGTGGCTAAGACATTGGCGGCCTGTTCGCCGCCCATAACGCTGATCCGCGCATTTGGCCACATCCAAAGAAAACGCGGTTGATAGGCACGGCCGCACATCCCGTAATTGCCTGCACCAAAAGATCCGCCAATAATGACTGTAAATTTTGGCACATTGGCGCAGGCAACCGCTGTCACCATCTTTGCGCCATCTTTAGCAATCCCCCCGGTCTCATATTTACGCCCCACCATAAAACCCATGATGTTTTGTAAAAAGACTAAGGGAATACTTCGTTGGCAACATAGCTCGATGAAATGCGCCCCCTTGAGAGCAGCTTCCGAGAATAAAATTCCGTTATTGGCTATAATGCCCACGGGGTACCCAAAAATCCGGGCAAAGCCCGTCACCAGCGTTGTGCCGTAATTGGCCTTAAACTCATCGAGCTCGGAGGCATCAACAACACGCGCAACGACCTCCCGAACATCATAGGGCGTTTTAAGCTCTGAAGGCACAATACCATACAGGTCCTGCACTGCATAAAGTGGGGCTTCCGGTGAAGCCAAGTCACCAGGAACAACCTTCTTTCGGTTTAATCGTCCAACAGATTTACGCGCGAGCACCAACGCATGCTCATCATTCACAGCGTAATGATCGGCAACACCGCTTATCTTGGTATGGACTTCTGCTCCGCCTAAATCCTCAGCTGAAACGACTTCGCCAGTAGCTGCCTTAACCAGAGGCGGGCCGGCCAAGAAGATAGTTCCTTGCTCTTTGACGATGATGGTTTCATCAGACATAGCAGGAACATAAGCACCGCCTGCGGTGCAAGAGCCCATGACAACGGCAATTTGCGGAATACCAGCCGCGGACATGCGTGCTTGGTTAAAGAAAATACGTCCAAAATGTTCCCGGTCTGCAAAAACTTCATCCTGATTTGGTAAGTTTGCGCCGCCAGAATCGACAAGATAGATGCAGGGCAAATGATTTTCGGCGGCAATCTCTTGGGCGCGCAGATGCTTCTTAACCGTTAAAGGGTAGTAAGTACCCCCTTTAACCGTAGCATCATTCGCAATCACCATGCACTCGAGACCCGAGACCCGGCCGATCCCGCAGATCAGCCCGGCCGACGGAACCTCTTCTTTATAGAGGCCTGTCGCCGCCAACTGCCCAATTTCCAAAAAGGGTGATGCATCATCGAGAAGTCGCGTAATACGCTCCCGGGGTAGGATCTTACCTCGGCTTATATGCTTGTTTCGAGCCGACTCGCCGCCCCCCTGCCGGACCCTTTGCGCCATATCCCGCAGCTCTTGCAGCCGCACCGCCATATCGGCTGCATTACGGCGGAAAGCCTCAGAATTATGGTCAAGAGTGGACCGAATGACAGCCATAGGTTAAGCAGGTTCCTTCAGGTAGGGGCTACAGATTGCCTAGAGCAGTCACCTTCATGCAAGAGGGAACCGCATTTTGGCCGCCTTGGCCCATCTGCTTCATCATTTTTAGGGCATTTTATGGCTAAAGTACCCTTCGGAGGTTATGCGTGAACTATCCCCTGCCAAATCTAGCCGAAATAGAAAAGGCCGCTAGCATCGTCTACCGCTTTATGCCCCCAACGCCGCAATATCGCTGGCCCGGGCTGTCGCGCCGCTGCGAGTGTGAGGTTTGGGTCAAGCACGAGAATCATACACCGGTTGGCGCATTTAAGATTCGGGGCGGCCTCGTATATATGGATAACCTAGTCCAGACCCAGCCAAACATTAAAGGCGTAGTTACCGCGACCCGTGGCAATCATGGACAGAGTATAGCGACAGCCGCTAGGCACTACGGTCTCGCCGCAACAATTATTGTTCCGGAAGGCAACAGCATGGAGAAAAACGCTGCCATGCGAACCCAGGGTGCCGAACTCATCGAATATGGACACGATTTCCAAGCGGCAAAAGAATACGCGGGAGAATATGCGGCTCAGCATAGCCTTCACCTTATTGCTTCGCTTGACCCCTTACTTATCGGCGGTGTCTCGACCTATTCCTGGGAATTCTTTAAAGCGGAACCAGATCTGCGCACCGTCTATGTGCCTATCGGCCAAGGCTCCGGCATTTGTGGTATGATCGCCGCCAGAGATGCCTTAGGCATTAAAACTAAAATCGTAGGCGTTGTTGCAGATACGGCACCGGCTTATGCCTTATCGTTTGAAGCAGGAAAGCCGATTGCGACGAATACGGCCCATACCATGGCAGACGGCGTTGCTTGCCGGACCCCCGCCCCTGAAGCTGTTGAGATTATTTTGCGTGGCGCGGAACGGATTGTGCGGATATCGGAAAACGCCATAACCGATGCGATGCATATTTTGTTTACAGATACCCATAATGTCGCCGAGGGTGCGGGCGCAATAGGCCTGGCTGCGCTATTTCATGACATGGAAGAGCTAAAGGGGCAAAAAGTGGGCTTTGTTTTGTCGGGGGGCAATGTGGATGCGAGTACGTTTAAGAGTGTTTTAGAAGGATCGCGCCACGCTTAAACTACCAGCCCCCTCGCTGCAGCCATAAATCTATATCAGCCAATCGGTCGTTTCCCCAAAACGGCTCGCCATCTATAAAGAAAAACGGCGACCCAAATACTTTCCGCGTTATCGCTATATCTACTTCCCGGCGTAGCCGCTCTTTAAGTTCGGGATTATTAAGCGCCGTATCTATTTCGGTGGGCATATAGCCCAAGCGTAACGCCACTTCGCTAACTACGGCAGGCTGGGAAATATCGCGCGCCTCCTCAAATGCCTCGCGGAAAATAACCTTGGCATAAGCAGAAGCCGCTTCCTCGTCTTGGTCAAAAAGCCAATAGAAGATTCTTGACGCGCCAACCGCCGAAAATGGAAACGGCTGGGGCAAACGGAACGGCACGCCAATCCGCCGCGCTGCCCGCAAGATATCGCGGCGAGCGTACTCTCCCTTCAACGGAATATCTAAGAGCGGTTTGCCCCCTGTTTGCTTAAAAATAGGCCCCAGCAAAATCGGCCGCCATATGACTTTGCGACCATGACTTTCTGCCAAATCGTCGATTTCCTGCGCAGCTAGGTATCCATAAGGCGAAGAGAAATCGAAATAGAATTCGACTGCATTAGACTGCCCTTGCGACACTGCATCCCCTTTTCTTGGTTTTTACCAAGGCAATATAACACCATCATAAGCGTAAAACTTGCCGTTGTCTGTGAGGGACAGACCATCGATTACCTGCCGCATCTCTGTAACGCTCTCTTGCGCGGTGAGTGGGGCACCCTTGCCTCCCATATCCGTTCTCACCCACCCGGGATGAATAACGATAGAGATAACTTTACGCGCCGCCAAATCAATCGACATCGTCTTAACCGCAGCATTTAGCGCGGCTTTTGATGTACGATAGGCATAGGAGCTGCCGCTCCCATTATCTTCGATCGACCCCATTCGGCTTGTGATGAAGACCATTGTTTTTTTATTGGATCGCTCAACAGCGCCGACAAAAGCCTCCGCTATCCTCATTGGCGCTAAGGTATTGATCCGCAGGACATCTTCCCATTCTTGATAATTAAGCCCCCCAAATCTTTGGGGCGGCGGGCCAAAAACCCCCGCATTACTAATCAAGAGATCGCAAACAAAATCGCCGAGGCTATTTTGCAAAGCCTGGATAGACTGCGGATCAGTTACATCAAGAGGATAAATGCTGATATCACCCTTGACCCCCGCCAAAGCCGTCGCGTCTTTTGGTTTGCGGCACGTTGCAATCACTCGCCACCCTGCCGCCGCATATTGGCGAGCAAACTCCAATCCTAGCCCTCGTGAAGAGCCTGTAATCAAAACCGTCGGCATAGGCCGAATCTCCCTCGCAAGCCTTGAGTGGCTCGCCTAGCCATAGCACAAGAAAAATGATGAAAAAACAATTACAAAACGAAGTAATTTTATGGCTTTTCTACTTTGATTCCTCAAAGAGTTCGCGACCGATTAGCCAGCGCCTTATTTCCGATGTCCCGGCGCCAATTTCATAAAGCTTGGCATCCCGCAATAATCGCCCCGTAGGATACTCATTAATATAGCCGTTGCCCCCCAAGCACTGAATGGCTTCCAGAGCCATCCAGGTTGCCTTTTCTGCGGCATACAGAATGGCGCCAGCCGCATCCTTGCGTGTGGTTTGCCCCTTATCGCATGCCCGCGCCACCGCATAGACGTAAGCTTTGCTGGCATTCATTGTTGTATACATGTCGGCCAGCTTACCTTGCATCAGCTGAAACTCGCCAATGGGCCGGTCAAATTGCTTTCGTTCATGCAGGTAAGGAACGACGATATCCATGCAGGCCTGCATAATACCTAAAGGACCGGCGGCAAGAACGGCCCGCTCGTAATCCAATCCGCTCATCAAGACGTTTACGCCCTTGCCTAGTCCACCGAGTATATTCTCTGCTGGCACCTCACAATCTTGGAAAACGAGCTCGCAGGTATTCGAGCCCCGCATACCCAACTTGTCGAGCTTTTGCGCCGTCGAGAAACCCTTCGTTCCCTTTTCAATTAGGAATGCCGAAATACCTTTAGCGGCGGCAGCCGGATCTGTTTTCGCATAAACAACAAGCACGTCGGCGTCAGGGCCGTTCGTGATCCACATTTTGTTGCCATTCAGAATGTAGCGGTCACCTTTTTTCTCCGCCCTTAGCTTCATCGAGACAACGTCAGATCCAGCGCCAGGTTCGCTCATGGCGAGAGCACCGACAAACTCACCGGATATCAATTTGGGAAGGTACTTCTTCTGCTGTTCCTTGGTTCCATTGCGACGGATTTGATTGACGCAAAGATTAGAATGAGCGCCATAACTTAAGCCAACGGAGGCCGAGGCCCGGCTAACCTCTTCCATGGCAATGCAGTGCTCTAAATAGCCCATGCCCGCACCGCCCAGCTCTTCTTCGACAGTTATGCCAAGAATGCCCAAGCTTCCCATTTTGCGCCAAAGGTCAGCGGGAAATTCATTGTTTCTGTCGATATCTGCGGCGCGATGGGCAATTTCATCGGCGGCAAAACTCCGCACCGTATCGCGCAGCATGTCGGCGGTTTCACCGAGATCAAAATTAAGGGCTGGAAATTGGTTGGACAGCATACCTGGACCCTTCCATGGTGAAAACTTAATTGACGGTTACACCCTATAAAAGAAATAGCGCAGCTAAACCTAAAAATACGCCAAAACCAACGACATCAGTAATGGCTGTTAGAAACACGCCCGAAGCGACCGCAGGGTCAATTTTAAATCGTTCAAGCAGCAAAGGTATTGTAATCCCCATAAATGCCGCCATCAGCAGGTTCGCAACCATGGCCAGACCCAATACAATACCGACCCCGCGATCCTGAAACCAAATCCATGCGACTATGCCGGTCAACAGCGCAAAAGCCAGCCCATTGGCAAAGCCCACCAACACTTCCTTACCCAACACGCGACGGGCATTGGCAGAGCTTAATTCTTTGGTTGCAAGAGCCCGCACTGCGACGGTGAGGGTTTGAGTTCCCGCATTACCTCCCATAGAGGCAACGATGGGCATTAAAACCGCCAAGGCGACGATCTTTTCAATCGCCCCTTCGAATATACCAATCACGGATGAGGCGAGAAAAGCCGTCGCTAAATTTACTGCCAACCATGGCATCCGGGCTTTTGTCGTATCAACGGCTGCACTGTAAAGATCATCCTCACTAACGCCGCCCAGCTTCAACAGATCGTCTTCGGCTTCCTCTTCAATAACACGTACCGCATCGTCAAAGGTGATCACGCCGACAAGTCGGCCCGTAGTATCTATAACGGGAGCAGCGATCAGCCCATATTTTCGGAACAGAAACGCCACTTCCTCCTGATCCATTGTGGCTGGAACTAAACGCAAATCACGATCCATAAGGCTAACAAGAGGTACATCCCTACCGCTTCGCAAGACCCTGCTCAATGGGATGGCCCCTTGCGGCTTACCTTCCGTATCCACAATATAGATATTATAAAAATCAGAGGGTAGGTCTACTGTACTTCGCGTGAAATCAATGGCGTTACCTACGGTCCAGCCCACTGGCACAGCAACCAGCTCGCGCTGCATAAGGCGTCCAGCTGTATCTTCTGGGTACTGCAGCGCATCTTCAAGTTGAGCACGCTCTTCGGCGGGAACAGCATCAAGCACTTCGCGTTGATCTTCTGGTTCCAGCGTTTCGATCAAATCAACCGCATCATCGCTATCGAGCTGCGTAATAACATTCGCAACCTGCGCCGGCTCTAAGGCATCCAGCAGACTCTCACGAACCGTTTCGTCTAGATAGGATAGAACCTCGGGGATGACATCATGATCGATTGCTCCCATCAGCACTCGCCGCTGATCGTCGGAGAGGCTTTCGATAAGATCGGCAATATCTGCGACGTGTAGAGGGCTAAGAAGAGATCTGATCTCCTTTACTCTGCCGTCATCGAGAGCTTCTTCAATCTTCTTAACGTTTTCAGGTACTAGCCCGTACCGTCCCTCTTCAGCTGACACGCTTTCGGGATCGGTTGTCATTACCGATCTCCCCGGTTTTGGGCGTCAACCGCAGCTACAGCCGTCATGTTTAAAATGCCCCGCGCAGTAACGCTTGGCGTTAAAATATGCACGGGCAAAGCTTGACCAATCAGTAAAGGGCCCAAGGGCAGTCCATCGCCTAAAACCTTCAGAAGATTAAAGGCAATGTTAGCCGTATCCAGGCTAGGCATAACCAAAAGATTGGCTTGCCCCTTCAAGCGCGCTCCTGGAAATACACCCGCACGAATGGTTTCGTTCAAAGCTGCGTCGGCGTGCATCTCTCCATCAACTTCTAGGTCGGGCGTTTCACGCTGCAAAATGGCCAAAGCATCCCGCATTTTGACCGCGGAAGGAAAATTGGTTGTTCCAAAATTTGAGTGCGACAACAGAGCCACCTTTGGCGATACACCGAAGCGCCGGATAGAGGCTGCGGCTAACTGCACCGTTTCGGCAATTTCCTCTGCCGACGGGTCTGGACTGACATAAGTGTCGCAGATAAAGAAGGTTCCATTCCGCAGAATAAGGCCGCTCATCGAAGAAAGGTGGCGGACATTCTTTGCTTTGCCAATAACATCAGCGACGTCAGACAAGTGATCTCGGAACGGTCCAACCGTGCCACAGAGCATCGCATCCGCTTCTTTGCGTCGCAGCATAAGTGCAGCAATAACGGTTGTGTTGCTGCGCACTACCGTTTTTCCCGCTGCGGGCGATATCCCCTTACGCGCCATAATCTCATGGTAAAGCGCACTATAAGCATCATAGCGTGGATCGCTTAACGGATTGACGATTTCGACCTCTTTGCCGACACGGATTCGCAAACCTAACCGTTCAATCCGGCGGCTAATGACGTCAGGCCGTCCGACCAAAATAGGTTTGGCCAAGCGCTCATCCACGGCCGCCTGAGCAGCGCGTAAAACCCGCTCGTCCTCTCCTTCGGCGTAGACAACCCGTTTGGGATCGCTTCGAGCGCGCTCAAAGACGGGCTTCATGAGTAAGCCCGACCGGTAAACATAGCGGCTTAATTTTTCTTTATAGGCCTCGAAATCGGCGATAGGCCGGGTAGCAACTCCAGACTCCATCGCTGATTTCGCCACGGCAGGCGCCAATTGAACGATGAGTCTCGGATCAAAGGGTTTGGGAATTAGATAATCTGGGCCAAACCGCAGCTCTTCATCGCCATAGGCCCGGACAACCGCCTCGTGAGCCTCCGCCATAGCCAGTTCCGATAGAGCCCGAACACAAGCGAGCTTCATCTCATCGTTAATCGCCGTTGCGCCTACATCTAAAGCGCCGCGAAAAATATAGGGAAAACAAAGAACATTATTAACCTGGTTCGGATAATCCGACCGTCCCGTCGCGATGATGGCATCCGGACGGGCCGCCTTAGCGAGCTCAGGCATTATTTCAGGTGTCGGATTTGCCAGGGCAAAAACCAACGGGCGAGGCGCCATGGTTTTAAGAACTTCAGGCGATAGAACATTGGGGGCGGAAAGCCCGATGAAAACGTCGGCATCCGGCATAACCTCGGCCAAGACCCTGGCTTTGGTTTTACGGGCCCACGCAGACTTCCAGGGATCCATCAGCTCCGTCCGACCTTCGTAGACCACGCCGACGACATCGCAGACAGTCACATTGGTCTTATTCAAACCCAGCTTCACTAAGAGATCGAGACAGGCCAAAGCTGCCGCGCCAGCACCAGCAACAACGACCTTGATTTTGGAGATATCTTTCTCGACGACCCGCAACCCGTTCAGAATAGCCGCACTGACAATAATTGCCGTGCCATGCTGATCATCGTGGAAAACAGGAATTTTCATCCGTTTCCGGAGCGCTTTCTCAACGATGAAGCATTCCGGGGCCTTTATATCTTCGAGATTGATCCCCCCAAATGTCGGCTCTAAGGATGCAACGATATCGACGAGTTTCTCGGGATCAAGTTCATCAATTTCGATATCAAAAACATCAATTCCTGCAAACTTCTTAAACAGAACCCCCTTACCCTCCATAACCGGCTTAGCGGCAAGAGGGCCAATAGGCCCCAGGCCTAATACGGCAGTCCCATTCGTGACGACGGCAACAAGATTGCCCCGAGACGTCAACTCGGCGGCATTTTTGGGATCCGTGACAATCTCTTCGCAGGCCGCAGCCACGCCCGGCGAATAGGCCAAAGCCAAATCTCTTTGGTTTACCAGAGGCTTAGTAGGGACAACCTCGATCTTGCCGGGTTGCCCTCCCATACGGTGATACGCAAGGGCTGCCTCACGAAGCGCGTCACGGCTGCTTTGATCGCCCATCCTAGCCCTTCATATCATAAAGGCACGCGGTTAACGGCGTGCCTTAAGGTTATTTGGTGCGGTCGAGAAGACTCGAACTTCCACGGGGTTGCCCCCACAGCGACCTCAACGCTGCGCGTCTACCGTTCCGCCACGACCGCATCATTAATTAAGAGCTTGCTGCCCTGGGGTCGGGAATAGCAAAACCCCCGCCAGGGCGCAAGCACGCTTAATTGTTGTTCTTATTTTTACGATAGTGATTATAAAGCCATGCAAGAGCCAGAATGGCGGATAGACCCCCGCCCCGTACCTTATTTAGACGCTATAACGGCCATGGAAGCTAGGGTTGCTGCCATTGCGAGCGGCCAGGCGGGCGAGCTGGTATGGCTTTTGGAGCATCCGGCGCTTTATACCGCAGGCTCCAGCGCCAAACCGGGTGATTTGATCACCCCCCGCTTTCCCGTCTATCAAACCGGCCGGGGCGGCCAAATTACCTATCATGGACCAGGACAAAGGGTTGTTTATGCAGTTTTGGACTTGAGGCAAAGAGGCCATGATGTTCGCCGTCATGTCTGCGATTTGGAGCGATGGGGCCAAGCAACTCTTGCCCATTTCGGTGTGAAAGCAGAGACCCGACAAGGACGGGTCGGATTATGGGTGAGCAGCACCGACGGGAAGGAAGATAAGATTATGGCGGTCGGCGTTCGCGTCCGGCGCTGGGTGGCCTATCATGGCATTGCGTTAAACATTAACCCCAATTTAGATCATTTCAAAGGAATCGTGCCTTGCGGCATTCAAGATGCCCGCTACGGCGTTACATCGATGGCCGCTCTCGGAAAATCGGTAAGTCTGACAGAAGTTGATCAGGCTTTACAAAAAAGCTTCGAGGATATTTTTAATAGACCTCAGCGCTGAATACCGCATTTAGGGCGCGGCAAGGCCTCGATTTTCTCCAGCACGCCTCCGACACGCATGTAACCGTAATCCAAAATCAACGACGGCGAGATGCCGTTTTGCAGCATATGGATATCGAGTTCGAAATTAGGCTCAGCTTTTTTTTCGCTTAAATTAAAATAAGCAATACGCACCGGCCATGCTTTACCCTTCAAAAGGTTCGCATCGCCTTTACCCTGGCCGAGGTTGTTCTCGGCCGGTAAACCGATAATTGCATTCACCTCATAGGGCGCTTCATCGCTGCCGCCATCAAAGGTAATTCCCGGCATAATTTTGTTACCGGCGGTCATGGATCGCATTAAAGCAAGATTATACTGAATGGGAAACAAGGTCCCTGGGGGCAAAACTATTTCCTTTGCAACAGGGCGCCGGAATCGCGCCGTTCCACCCTTGCCAAGAGCCGTCAGCTTGGCGGTACCGCTAAAATCCTCCACGACCTCATCTTCGTGGGTATTTTTGACTGAAAAATCATACGAAAGACCGTCTCGGGATTCAAAGCTTGCAAAGCGATAATCCGTTGTTACGCGGCCATCCATTTTATCGCTAAAGACCAGACGAATGCGTTGGCTGAGGGTCCAGCCCTCGCAACTTTCTGCAATTTCCATGACAAAATCGCCCTCAGCGGCCACAAAAGGACTATCGGAGCGAACTTTATCGCTTGTTAGAGAATAGACTACCCGATGCGGTGTCATATCCGCTGGTACTTGATCCGCTGCGGCAGCAAAACGGGCTGATACAGCAGCCGACAGGGCGATAGCCGCGGCAAAAGCAATTTTGCTCACGATTTTAATAGAGAATCCTCTCACATACGCCTCCGTCCTCTTATGCCACGGAGGCGCTTAAACAGCAGCCCATCCTATTTGGTGGCCTTATAATTACATGCGAAGCGGCCAGGTATCCGTCAAGCCCGCGGCAGCTAAATCACGTCGCTTGGTCGCAGCCGATTTTCCAACTGGGACAGCCACACGATATACCTGGGCACCGCCAACCTCAGAAGCGAGAACCGTGGCCCCCAACTTTGCATGGCGGCGTGCCAAGATTTTTGCCTTCTCGGATTCATTAAAGCTTGCGAACACCAGGTAACGCTTTCCATTGCCCGGAACCATGGCGGGCGCTTCTGCTTGAGCAATGGCTTTTGACACCATTGGCTTCACTGCAGGAGCGGAGGAAACCGGCAGCGCTTCTGATTGGACAGATCCGACGGCAGCAACGGGTGCAGTTTCCGGAGCGGCCGGCGTCAAGCTTGGCAAGGCCGCCATCTTAACTGCCGAAGGCGAAGCCTGAGGCGCAGATACCGACACAGTTTTCTGCGTTGCCATATAGGCGGTTGTTCGATCTGCGTAGGGGTCCACGACAGAAGGAGACGTTGCCGCCACTGTTGTTGGTTCAGATACAACGGCTTTCGGTGGTGCTAGAGGAGCTTTTGGCGCCGTTGCTGTTACAGTAACTGTCGGAAGCGCCGGTAAATTTCCGGAACCAGCGGCACTCACACTTGGAAGCACCGGTACCTCTTTAACGTTTGGCGTGCTTGCCTCCGCAACAGGGGCTGAAACAACCGGAGAAGGCGAGCTTACAGCCGGCGCTGAGCCAGAAGTTGGCAAAGGCGGTAAATCATCTAAGGGAGCCGCTTCAACCGAAGTCGACCACGATTTGCTCATATCCACAGTCGGCAAAGACTGCTGGCTGCCTGTACGCTGAGATGCTGCAACGCCTGGAGCGGCGGTATTGGCGGCCATCTGGATCCGGGGAAGTTCCGGTATATCCGAGGCGCCAAGCTGAGCTAATTGTTGAGAAGACTTATCTGCAGAAGCTGGTTCGCTTTTGAGCCAGGTAGAAACCGATGACCCCCCTCCACCGCCACATCCAGCAAGAGTAAGGCACACGGGTACAATCCAAAGCCGCGACATATATGAGCCCTTAATCCACATCACCGTCACGCGGCGACGCTTCCTTATACCAGGAAACAGGACTCCCTGCAAGGGTTTGATTCAAGTGACTCTTTTTGCGACTCTTAAACCTGTCTCTTAACTGCGGGTAGGGGGTAAAGCCAATCGAATATGCAACTCCTTGAGCCGATCGGCAGGAACTTCGTTAGGAGCTTGCATTAAAAGATCCTGAGCTTGTTGGTTCATCGGAAAGGCCACAATCTCGCGGAGGTTGTGTTCCTGGGCCAGAAGCATGACAATTCGATCGATCCCCGGCGCGGATCCCCCGTGCGGCGGCGCACCATAGCGTAGGGCGGTTAAGAGCCCGCCAAATCTCCCCTCAACCTCCTGCTGGCTGTAACCGGCGATTGAGAAGGCCTTATACATCACTTCAGGTAAGTGGTTACGAATAGCCCCGCTCGATAACTCAACTCCATTGCATACAATGTCGTATTGATACGCTTTGATGGTTAACGGATCCTGCGTTTCTAGCGCCTGAAGCCCCCCTTGGGGCATGGAGAAAGGATTGTGGCTGAATTCGATCTTGCCGGTTTTGTCATCCCGCTCGTACATAGGGAAATCAACGATCCAGCAAAGTTTGAATGTATCTTTCTCTAAGAGGTCTAGTTCTTCGCAGATTCTCGTGCGCACAAACCCGGCAAATTTTTCGATTTGACGCGCCGGACCGCACACAAAGAAAACGGCGTCTCCCTCGCCCACCTTACTCACATTTTTGATCGCCGATAACCGTTCTGCATCCAGCAGTTTGGCGATAGGCCCCTTGGCTTCGCCGCCATCAAATTGAACATAGGCGAGGCCACCCTGCCCTTCGCTGCGCGCCCAGTCATTGAGCTTATCAAAAAAACTTCGGGGTTTGCTTGCCGCACCGGGGCCCGGGATGGCGCGAACCACAGCACCTTTTTCAGTCAACTTGGCAAAGATACCGAACCCAGAATCGCGGAAAGCATTCGTAACATCGGAAATCTGCAGCGGATTGCGAAGATCCGGCTTATCAGAGCCGTAACGCAACATGGCGTCATCATAGGCAATACGCGGAAATGGGGCCGGCGTAACCTTATAACCACGACCAAACTCCTCGAACACGCCCTGCAGCACCGGCTCAATAGTTCGAAACACGTCATCCTGCGTTACAAAAGACATCTCAAAATCAAGCTGATAAAATTCGCCGGGGGAACGATCCGCCCGCGCATCTTCATCGCGAAAGCAGGGCGCAATCTGAAAATATCGGTCGAACCCCGCCACCATCAGCAGCTGCTTAAACATCTGCGGAGCTTGCGGGAGAGCGTAAAATTTTCCCGGATGCATGCGGCTTGGCACCAAAAAGTCGCGCGCACCCTCTGGCGAACTTGCCGTTAAGATCGGTGTTTGAAATTCAAGAAATCCCGCATCAATCATACGGCGCCGAATAGAGGCGATGACCTGGCTGCGCAGGATGATATTCCGATGTAAACTGTCACGGCGCAAATCCAAAAAACGGTACCGGAGGCGCAGCTCTTCATTTGTATCTGTCTCAGCATTCACTTGAAGGGGCAAAGGATCTGATTCTGAAAGAAGAGTTACCGATGCAACCTGAATTTCGATTTGGCCTGTCGGTAAATTGGCGTTTGCGGTGTCGTTCGTTCGGGCAACGACCTTGCCGTCAATCGTAATGACACTTTCGAGGCGAAGCGCTTCGGCGGCGGAGAAAGCCGGGCTTGAGCGGTTAACCACACACTGTGTCAGCCCATAATGATCGCGCAGATCAATAAAAAGCAAATTTCCATGATCGCGCTTGCGGTGGACCCAGCCGGAAAGCTTAACTTGCTGTGAATCATGGGTGATCCGAAGTTCCCCGCAGGTATGAGAGCGATAGGCATGCATCGTGGGTTTTCCCTTTCAGATATGCCGCAATGGGCACAAAACCGCAGCTTTTGTCAAGGCAACCCCGACTAGGAATTAAATGCAAGACAGGTTATAGGAAGAGTATGACGTCCCTGCCCAATCTTATCACCGATACCCCCGCCCTTACTGGCTTCTGCCATCGCTTAAAAGATGCGGAATTTATCACTGTTGATACCGAGTTTATGCGGGAAAAGACCTTTTGGCCCAAGCTCTGCCTGGTTCAATTGGCCGGGCCCCATGAAGCAGCATTGATAGACCCCCTCGCAGCTGGCATGGACCTCGCGCCTTTATTTGAGCTGCTCGCGACAGATACTGTTTTGAAAGTTTTTCATGCCGCCCGCCAAGATATTGAAATCTTTTTTCATTTAAGCGGCACTATTCCTCAGCCCATTTTCGATACTCAAGTCGCGGCAATGGTCTGCGGTTTTGGCGAAAGTGTCGCCTATGACACCCTGGTCTCAAAACTTACTTCCGCTCGAATCGATAAATCTTCCCGGTGGGCTGATTGGTCCCATCGCCCCCTTACCGAAAAACAACAAAATTATGCCTTATCCGATGTGACGCACCTTAGAAACGTCTATCAAAAATTGATGGCAAAACTGACGAAGACGGCCCGAACCCCTTGGATCAAAGAAGAAATGGCCATCTTAAGAGATCCAAGCACTTATCAGGTTGATCCGGAGGAAGCCTGGCGGCGCCTCCGGCCGCGCACAAATAATCGGCGGTTTCTCGGCATTTTAAAAGAACTTGCAGCTTGGCGGGAACGTGAAGCCCAGGAAAGGGATTTACCCCGAGGCAGAATTCTCCGGGACGATTGTTTGGCTGATATTGCCGCCACCGCACCGGTTTCTGTTGAAGCTTTGGCGCGGTGCCGCGGTGTCGGTGCCGGTATCGCTGGCGGCAAGTTAGGACCCGGCATTTTAAATGCCGTCAAAAAAGGGCTGAGTTTACCTGACGAGGCCTTGCCGCCGCCTGAAGAGAAACCAGATTTTGTTCCCGGCTTAGGGCCTCTCACGGATCTACTTAAGGTCTTATTAAAGGCAAAATGTGAGGAATACGATGTGGCACAGAAACTTGTCGCAAATAGCCAGGACATCGAACGCATTGCAGCTGACGATGCCGCCGATGTTCCCGCTCTTAGGGGATGGCGACGTGACATTTTCGGTGCCGCTGCCTTAGATTTAAAACATGGACGCTTGAGCATCGGATGTCAGAACGGTCGCATCGCCCTTGTCTCAAACACAGGAGGTCTTTTATGAAGTTGCGTTACACTCTTGCCCATGCCTTTGGCTTCATGACCGTAGTGAGCGCTGTGCTATTTGTTCAAAACTCTGCGTCTCTAGCCGACGGCCCTCCTTTCAGCCTGCCGATCGACTGCAAAATCGGTAAGAACTGTTTTGTGCAAAACTATGTTGATCTTCTTGCGGGGCCAGATGCAAAAGATTTTCAATGCAACACTTTGAGCTATGAGAATCATACCGGCACCGATATCCGATTGCTGGATTATCCAGAAATGCGGCAGGGCGTTGCCGTTCTTGCTGCTGCCGCCGGCAAGGTTCGCGCGATACGTGACGGTATGGCCGATGTTACCCCAGAAACCTTGAAGCCTGCTGATATAGAAGGAAGACACTGTGGCAATGCCGTGGTTCTTGAGCACGACGAGGGCTGGTCAACTTACTATTGTCACATGCGCCAAGGTTCAATCGCCGTTAAACAAGGCGATGTTGTCGAGCGCGGCCAAAAGCTGGGTCTGGTTGGAAATTCCGGTATGGCTGAATTTCCTCATGTTCATTTTGAGGTTCTGAAGGGAAAGACCGCACTTGATCCCTTTACTGGAAAAGCCGTGCAGAGCACGTGCGGCGCGGATAATCCTGCGCCTCTATGGTCACCAGAAGCCTTAGCAGCACTTCCCTATGTGCGCACGGGGATTTTGATTTCTGGATTTTCTGACCGTCCCCCTACGCCAGCCGAGGCCCGAAATGGAACTTTCTCGGCAACGAAATTTACCCGCAAGTCATCAGCTATTATTTTTTGGGTAGAACTTTTTGGTCCAGTCGCCGGCGATACAGAAAATTTCCTACTGACCGCACCATCTGGGAAAAATATTTACGCTGGCTCTAAAAAGGTACCAAAAAATAAAGCAACATATTTTTCTTACGCTGGCAATAAACTCTCTACTGCCGGCTGGGAGCCGGGCAAATATAAAGCGAGCTATACCTTGACGCGATCTATTAACGGTCAAGCACCTCAACCCGTCGTACAGATCGAGCGTACCATCATCATCGAATGAGCAAAGAGGCGATTATTCTTTTATCTGGATGACGGGACGGAGTTGCAGGAAGGCGGCTAACTTTTCCATCCTGCGCCGGGTCATCTCGCCGATGAGCAGGCTGTCCTCAGCCACTACGGTCATGACAAGATTTTGATCACAGATCTCTAATTTTGCTCGTGTAAGAGGCGCCACAGCTCCGGCAGCAAAGGAATAGGCCAAACGTAAGGCGTATCCCGTCATTCTTGCCCAACGACGCGTAGCTTCATCCAAGAGGCGCAGCAACCCCTCAAGCCTTTGGTTTACATCATCCCCACCGTATCGCGTATAAAGAACCACGGCAAGAAAAGCCCTACCGGGATGATCAATGGCAACAACCGGCAAAGCTAAAATACGTTGCAATGTCTCTTCTGCCCGGTAATCGGCATGATCTCCCCAGGCTAAATCCGACAAGGCAACAGCTGCGCTGGCAAGACGGCGGACTGGCGCCGGCGCATCGCTCAATATGCCGTTAAGCCACGCGTCGCGAAGACGGAAATGACCGGGAAACCGGGTCGATCTTTCACCATAGGCGATACATCCCTCAATTAAGGGGTCTCTTCCCCGCTCTGTATTCATCAGCGAGTCATAAAGACATCCTTCACGCAGTCCAAAGGCGCTAAAGACAATTCTTGCCGGTTTGGCATAATGACCAATTTCGCGAAGAACCACCGCCGCCTGAGCAAGAGTGTCGATACGGCGATGAGAAATGCCTTCCAGTTTCTCAAGACTTGAATGACTCATACGAGCCAGTAACCCCAAAAAAGGTTCTATCTCTTGCCAAGCAACCGTATATTGATGAACAACCCGCAAAGGATGATTGACGTGGGCCATATGCACCTTGGCCACAGCCCGCCAAGCTCCGCCGACAGCGTAAAAAGAACGATTATTTAAGGCCGACGTCAACCATGCCAGCGGCTTTAACTCCGAACGAATGACATCATCAACAACGGTATCCGTTAACGCAAGCTCATCAAGCCGAAATGGTCCTAGGGGCAAAGTGACGTGATGATCGGCATTTTGCTTCGTGATGTGAATGAGTTCGAGGCTGCTGCCTCCTAAATCTCCCGCTACGCCTTCCGCATCGGGGATACCCGAAACAACCCCTAAAGCAGAAAGCCGGGCCTCTTCCTCGCCCTTTAGGATATCAATCTTCATGCCGCAAAGTTTTTCAACTTTCTGAACGAAGTCTTGACCATCTGCCGCTTCTCTGACGGCGGCGGTTGCCACGGCGATTAACCGCGATACATTTAGAACTTTAGCGATCGCCGAAAACCTTTGCAGAGCTTCCAGCGCCCTCTCCACTCCCGCAGGATCAAGTCTTCCTCCTGGGGTCAGACCACGTCCCAGCCGTGCCAGTATCTTCTCATTAAAAACAACCGACGGCGCCCGACTTAAACTCTCAAAAATAACCAATCGGATGGAGTTTGATCCGATATCAACAACACCAATCCGCAAAGCTGCAGAGCTTGAAGAAGATTTTGTCATTAAAGTTTGCGCAAAACCAATCGTGGTGCGGTTTTCGTTGTTTTTGCTTCACTTCCCCTGCCCGACAAACTTGGATTGGTCATAAAATAAGTGTGGGCCGAAAAAGGTTCGCCTTGCGGAATCAACCGTGTATAGCGCCCATCAGGGCCCAAGCTCCAGCTTTGGGCATCATCTTTCAGGCTGACCATCATAACTTGATCCAAGATTTGCTGATGAACTGTGGGGTTTTCAATCGGCACCAGGGTTTCAACGCGGCCATAAAAATTTCTATTCATCCAGTCGGCGGAAGATATAAATACCTTCGCCTGTCGACTCGGCAGCTGTTCGCCATTGGCAAAACAAGCCATTCGGCCGTGTTCTAAAAAACGGCCAACCGTGCTTTTAATCCGGATATTTTCTGAAAGTCCCGGCACTCCCGGACGCAAACAGCATATGCCCCGAATGACAATATCTATTTGAACACCGGCTTGAGACGCACGATACAGGGTATCAATGATTCCGGGATCGACTAAAGCATTTATCTTCGCCCAGATTTGGGCGGGCTTCCCCGCTTTGGCATTAGCGATCTCATTTTCGATTAAGCTTTGCAACCGATCATGGAGATTGACCGGGGCAATGGCCAATTTCTCCATCGAGACGGGCGTCGCATAGCCGGTCATATAATTGAACATCGCCGCCGTATCCCGGCATAACGCCGGGTCACAGGTAAAGAAGGATAAATCCGTATATCCCCTGGCTGTGACGGGATGATAATTGCCCGTGCCGAAATGCACATAAGATCGAAGGCCACCCTCCTCTCGGCGAATGACTAACGAACACTTCGCATGAATTTTAAGATCGATGAAACCATAGGCAACCTGAACACCGGCGCGCTCCATGTCTCGTGCCCATCTGATGTTGGCTTCTTCATCAAACCTTGCCTTAAGCTCAACAATCGCCATAACCGACTTACCGGCTTCGGCCGCTTCAATCAAGGCTGCGACAATCGGACTATCGCTTGATGTTCTATAAAGGGTTTGCTTGATGGCGACGACAGCCGGATCACGTGCCGCTTGGCGTAAAAACTCAACGACAACATCAAAGCTTTCATAAGGGTGATGAACCACAATATCCTTTGTACGGATTGCCGCAAAGCAGTCACCCCCGCAGTCCCGAATACGTTGCGGAAATCGAGAGTGGTAGGGACTAAATACCAGGTCAGGTCGGTCATCCACGATCATTTGCGATAAGTTCGCCAATCCTAACAAGCCATCACCCTTGAACACCCAATCGGGATCAATGGCAAACTCTTTGACCATCCAAGCGCTAAGGCTTGCGGGTGTGTCCGCAGACATGGACAGCCGAATGACATGACCGCGACGCCGACGCTTTAAAGCGGTTTCAAAGGTGCGGACTAAATCCGCAGCCTCTTCATCGATATCCATTTCTGAATCGCGAATGATTCGAAACATACCTCGCGCCTTAACCATAAAACCGGGGAATAGCTTCGATAAAAACAGATCGAAAATCTGCTCCAGCGCAATAAACCGAATATCTTTTCCGCAAGGCAGCCTAATAAATCGAGGCAGCTGAGCCGGAACTGGCAAAATAGCATTCATTTTCTTGCCGTCATCTTCCCGCACGAGCTTGAGAGCCATCAATAATCCCAGATTGGCAATGAACGGAAACGGATGCGCTGGGTCAATTGCTAGAGGGGTTAAAACGGGGAATATCTGCTCTTGGAAGTATTTATTTAGCCAGTCTTTTTCCGCGTCGCGAAGTTCGGATGGGTCAATAAGAGTGATGCCGGCACTCCGAAGCTCATCGCGCAAAGAACGCAAAATCTTGCGCTGATTTTCCATCAATAGGCGTGCATGGTGATTTACCGCCGCCAATTGTTGTGCGGGCGTCAGTCCATCGGGGCTAAGCGTCGATACACCTGCCTCAACTTGGCCGCGCAATCCCGCGACCCGAACCATGTAAAATTCATCAAGGTTGGTTGCGGAGATCGATAAAAAGCGTAACCGTTCCAATAGAGGGTGGTTAGGATTCATCGCCTCGTCGAGAACGCGGTTATTGAAGTCCAACCACGACAACTCGCGATTGATAAAACGTTCCGGAGACTGAAAATCGATCCGGGAAAAATCGCTCGGAATGGAAAATTCCGCGGTAATTTTACGACTACCCATCAAACGCCTTTTCTCAATTATTTTTCAGCTTCATAGCTTTTCGGCCCGGTCTATTTAGGCTAAGCTTACTACCTATCGATCCTCTCGGGAATCATATTAGACTACTATATCATGAAATGGATCTACCTTTTACGCCATGCAAAGGCGGGGCGCGGGGATCTCAGCCTCGATGACCAGGAAAGGCGTCTGTCTTCGCAAGGCCGTATGGACGCCGCCAAGATAGGTCGGTATTTGGCTACCAGCCAACCGGCGCCGGATGCCGTACTGTGCTCGGAATCCGTGAGAACACGAGAAACCTTGTTGCTCTTGGACCTCAATATTCGGCCGGCCGATATTTTTTTTGAGAAGATTCTATACCTTGCCGACGCCAAGACATTATCAGCGCGGCTTTGCGCGATGCCGGATAGCTATCAACGCATACTGCTGATCGCCCATGCACCCGGGTTGGCCGAACTCGCCCTGCGCTTAATATCTTCAAGTCCGGAAAAGAGCGGACAATATATAAATGGTCTTGCAGCAAGATTTTCTCCGGCCGCATTCGCCGTTATCGAAAGCGACGCCGCTACCTGGGATGATCTTTTGCTTGCGCCAAGCAAAGTTCTCACCTTTTTGACGCCAGGCGATATTGAGACCGAACAAACAATTTAATTTTTTGATGCCTTAGCCAAAACCTCTCGTACCAAAGGCACCGAAATACGCCGACCGACTTCCAATGACGCCCGATCAAGTGCATCAACAATCTGAGCCGCCGCCCGCGGAGTCCGCTCAATTCGAGGCAAGATATAATTCAGTACCTCCTCGTTCACCCGAAGCTGACGATCGGAAAACAACTTCACCAAAACAAGACCCAACATTTCATCGTCTGGCGGCGCAATAGTTACTTGAGGCAAGGACCTCAATCGTGATGTGAGATCTGGCAATTTTAAAGGCCAGTCGGCTATTGGCGTCCGCGCGGTCATCACAACAGAGCCACGATGCTCCACAACCCAATTGTAAAAATGCAAAAGCATCCTTTCGCCCTGCGGACCTTCTATCTGATCCGCATTTTCAATAAGGTAGCTTGTTGCCGGCTTTATCTTCTCCACCAAACTGAGATCGTTCATGATTTCGACCGGAGCCAATAACCGTGCTTGGCTTCGACGCTGCCAAATGCTGACCAAATGACTTTTGCCCGCACCCTCGGGTCCGCAAAGAATCAAACCAGAGCCAGGCCATTGAGGCCACCGCTCTAACCAAGCGACGGCTTGGTTATTGCCGGCGACAACCAAGAAATCCTCTGGAGCAAAAGAGACTCTATGCGCCAGGTCAAAAATAAACTGACCTTGCGAGGCTGATTTCATGGCGGTGAAGACCGCCGGCGGGTAACGGGCTTCGGCGCTGCCGGCTGGCCCTTATAAAGAGCGCTTCCCATATACTGTGCCAAGGCAAAACGAATGAGTACACCTGTCGCCGCGGCGACCGGCACAGCCACAAGAACACCAACAAATCCAAACAATGTGCCCCCTGCTAAGAGGGCAAAAATAATCCAAACGGGGTGAAGACCTACCCGATCGCCCACAAGTTTGGGCGTAATGAAATTACCTTCTAGGACTTGCCCCACCAAAAACACCGCAGCCACGCCTAGAACGGGCAGCCACTCGCTAAACTGAAAAATTGCTATGCCCAAACCTACAATAAGACCAAGCAACATGCCGAAATAAGGGACGAAGGCCAGAAGTCCCGTCATAAACCCGACCAAAAATCCAAAATCCAACCCGATAAGACTGAGACTAATTCCATAAAATAAACCTAAAATAACGCACACCGTCATCTGACCACGCACAAAAGCCGCCAAAATCCGATCGATTTCATTGATTTGCTTGCGGATGACGGGCGCGTGATTGCGCGGCAACCATATATCGATCTTTGTCACGATCAAATCCCAATCACGCAACAGATAAAAGGCCACAACCGGCGTGATGAGAAGCAGCGATAGCAAATTAGCCAAGGCTACACCGCTCGAGATAAGATTTTTTATGAACTGCACAAACCAGCGCGTTAAATCACCGCTGGCAACACCGATCATCTCTTGGATACGCCCCCAAACTTCGGATGAAACGTGGGATTGAACAAAGGCAAATAAAGGAGTGATCTGTTGTTCGACCGCAACGCGATAAGCTGGGAATTTATCCGCTAAGGCAATCAACTGGCCCTGGATTAACGGAATGATTAAAGCCAGCACGCCGAGGACGAGAAGAAAAAATATTGCCGTAACGCAGGCCGTCGCCGTCGTGCGGCCGATCTTCAGGCGCTCCAGCCTGTCCGTTGTCGGATCCAACAGATAGGCCACAGCCATACCAGCGATGAAAGGCAATAAAATTCCACCAAGCGCCCACAACGCGACAACAAATGCAGCCAAAAGGCCGAACCAAAACCATAACTGAGCCCTAACGGTCATGGTTTTGCAGGTGCCCCTGCTGGAGACGACAATCCCTGTGACGTTGCCGGATCTTGTCCGCGCGGCCGAGAATTAATCACCCACTCACTGTTAGCCTGCTCTAGGCCAAGATCATTTTGCGCCAAAGCAATGCGAAGCTGCTCAACCGAGCCGACAAAATTAACCGCCAAGCGCGCTTGCGTTTTGGATAAGGAAACCAGCCGTGTTCGACGTACGGAGGATACGGCATTGATGCGTCCCCGCACTTGCACCCACTCTCCTAAATTATTGATCGGAATGGCAACCTCGATATCGCTTTGCTGTGAAGAACGAGTCAAACTACTCTGCTTCCACGCTTCTTCCGATGCAGATATAACGGCCGTCACTATTTTGCCTAAAGCGTCTGGAGTATCGGCGGTGCCTGCGATCTTATCGGCAATAACCTTGTTTCCCGTTGCCTGACCTATGCGCAAGGCGCTTGCCGTTATTTGATTACCCACGACTTTTAATTCGGTCACCAAAACATCCGTTGCGCCATATCGTTTGGTAATGGCGTCAAAACTGCCCGGTGCCGCGGCCTGTGCCTGCTCGGTGGAGAGCGCAGAAATGTCCTCTAAATCGCCGACCGGCACGGAAAAAGGTATCAATCCTTGGTCTGATGAACGAGAATCCCATGCCTTCTTCCAGGCATTGGCATCGGACCACAGAATCGTTTTACCATTAACGGTGAAGAGGGGAAGAACCACAACCGGCCGTGACGGTATCTCTGCAAAGGGTATTCCCGCATTTAGCAGCAGTTGACGAACATCATCGGGCTGATAGCTAACGGTGACCGTCGCGATATACCGCGTACCGGCTAGTTTCTCGTTTTGAATTTCAAGACCCGTCACCATATCGGGGATATCCCGGCTATTTGGGACCGGCAACCCGCGGCGGTCAGCGGCCGCGGTAAAACGCTCAAGTAAAATGCGTAAACCCTGCGCCTGGGCTTCGGCCAAAGCCGCCTCGCGGGCTGCGGTAGGCGTAGCCGCTGTTTTATCCACGGCTATATTATGTACCGTAAACAAGTCCCGTACCGTCGCCAGGCTTTGCGCTTGGATAGAAAACCCAGAGAAACCCAAGCTCAGCAGGACGGCCAAGCTCGCGATCATTCGGGATATTGTCAAAACAGCCTTATTAGTGCGAAGCATTGCAAACTATCTCGGAAAAGGTAAGGTCATCCGCCTTTCTCATACCCCATCCCTCAGGAGGATACCATAGGAGCGCGCAGCTATAAGAAGGCCGGAGTTGATATTGCCGCTGGAAATGCTTTGGTTGAGGCCATTAAACCCTTTGCCGCCGCCACGGCTATTCCTGGAACCACCTCAGCCCTAGGAGGATTTGGCGCCTTATTTGATTTGAAGGCCGGCGGTTGGCGTGACCCGATCCTGGTAGCCGCCACCGACGGGGTAGGAACCAAGCTGAAACTCGCCTTTGCCGCCAACCGGCACGATACCATCGGCATGGATCTTGTCGCGATGAGCGTTAACGACCTTGTCGTTCAAGGTGCAACACCGCTGTTTTTCCTGGATTATTTTGCAACCGGCGCTTTGGAGGTTGAGACTGCGGCAACTGTCATCAAGGGTATCGCCGAGGGATGCCGTATTGCAGGCTGCGCACTTATCGGCGGTGAGACGGCAGAAATGCCAGGATTCTATACCAAGGGCGAATATGACGTTGCCGGCTTTGCCGTCGGCGCGGTTGAACGGGAGGGGGTTCGTCCCTGGCCATGCAATCCGGGCGATATCATTCTAGGCTTACGATCTTCGGGCCTGCATTCCAATGGCTTCTCTTTGGTGCGTCACTTGGTGAAAAAGCACAAGTTGGCATGGGAAGATCCTGCGCCTTTTGCCGCCACCCAAAGCCTTGCCAGTGCCCTGCTAGCCCCAACCAAAATTTATGTGAAAAGCCTTCTGACGGCGATGCCTCTCGGCATACGTGCCTTGGCACATATCACGGGCGGTGGACTGATCGAAAATATCCCCCGGGTGTTATCACCAAAAACAGCCGCACGACTGAATTGCGCGGCCATGCCTCTTCCGGGTGTATTTAGCTGGCTACAAGAAATGGGCAAGCTATCCATCGATGACCTGGCACGTACCTTTAACTGCGGCATTGGCATGGTGGCCATCTGTCACCCAAAAGATGCGCCAGCCATCAACGAATTGCTTACCTCTGCGGGCGAAGAGGTTTTGACCATTGGCGAGATTGTCAGCACCGACGGTCCTGCCGCCGTCACCTTAACGAATGAGGACGCATGGCTCGGCGGCGCGTAGCCGTCCTCATTTCAGGACGGGGCAGCAACCTTCAAGCCTTGCTGAAGGCAGCGGTGGATCAGTCATATCCTGCGGAAATCGCCCTCGTCATTTCCAATCGAGCTGATGCACAGGGTTTGCTTCGGGCGCAAGAATACAACGTCCCCACCTTGGTCATCGATCACAAGGGCTTTGCAACCCGCGAAGACTTTGACGCCGCCTTAACAAAAGCGCTGCGCCGGGCGAAGATCGATCTCATCTGCCTCGCCGGGTTCATGCGGGTTTTAAGCGCGGGATTCATTGCCGAGTGGCCCGACCAAATCTTAAATATTCACCCTTCGCTCCTGCCTGCTTTTCGAGGATTGAACGTGCAAGCTCAAGCCCTTGCGGCGGGGGTAAAACTCAGCGGCTGCACCGTGCATATTGTGCGGCCGGCCTTGGATGACGGGCCAATTATCGCCCAAGCAGCGGTGCCGGTTTTGGCTGGTGACGATGTGGAAAAGTTAACGGCTCGCATCTTGGCGGCCGAGCATCAGCTTTACCCGGCGGCCTTGGCCCTTATCGCCAGCAAAACTGCGGTTGTGCGCGGGGATAGGGTCGAGATATCCGCAGATTTTCAGGGATTACCACCCAAAACCCTGTTCTATTTTCCCATTTAACAGGCCTTGGCAAGGGCTTAGGAAGCGTTATATAAGCCCAACGATAACGCTCGGCTTTGAGGACCCTAAAAAATGGCGACCGACCCTAAATTCGACTTCGGCGGCAAAGTGGACATGATCGTCCATGAAACCACCTTTCAGGGCTTCATCAAAATGCTGACCTGGGGAATCATCGCCGTCGTCGTTATCCTCGGGATTATGGCGCTGGCTCTCGTCTAGGCTGAACCGACGCCTGACCTTTACCCGACGATTTCAAGACCCGCAAAGAAGAAGCTGATTTCCTGCGCCGCGGTTTCGGGGCTGTCCGATCCGTGAACCGAGTTGGCCTCGATGGATTCGGCGAACTGCTTACGGATGGTTCCCTCGGCGGCGTTGGCAGGATTGGTGGCGCCCATCACCTCGCGGTTACGGGCGATGGCATTGGCGCCTTCCAGCACCTGAACCACCACCGGACCCGAGCACATAAAGGTGCACAGGTCTTTAAAGAAGGGCCGCTCTTTGTGCACGGCATAGAAAGCCTCGACCTGCTTGGTCGACAGATGCATCCGCTTTTGCGCGACGATGCGCAAGCCCGCAGCCTCGAACACGGCATTGATCTTACCGGTTAAATTCCGCCGCGTTGCGTCCGGTTTGATAATCGAGAGAGTGCGTTCGCCAGCCATAAGATCAGCCCCTTGTTTAACGTTGAGGGCCCCTGCCCTTGTGCCATGTCCTTGCGTCCATGTCGTTGTGAAAGGGCCTTATACGGGAGCTTCTCCAGTATATTCAACACTATTGTTCTAAATTTCCGCACCCGCACATCTTGATGAGCAAAAACTTATAATAAAATTATAGGTTGTAATTATTATATATAACAATTATAGGTTATCTTACGAAAGGAGAAGTGAGATGAGCGAGAGCCATCATGCTTTTATTTCAACAACACCCATTCTTAGAAAACCTTTACCTTCTAAGGTTGATATCATTTTTAATTCGACCTTAGTTTGCCCTTGGGATTGCGCGGTTTGCTGCGTCGACGCCGTGCACGTCCAGCGCCGCGATGGTCAATTGATCATGCGTTCCCATGGGCTATCGAAAACAGAGACGCGCCCACTCTCTCCCAACATCAGTCCTTATATGCAAGCGATTAAGCTGCGCCAGAAGCGCGGCGAAGAGCTGACCCTCGACGGCAAACGGCGCATCCTTGACCATCTTGAAGGGTTTAGCGCGAAGATTGACGTTTCGGGCGGAGACGCACTTGTCTCGGAAGAAAATTTTCAATTCTTAAAGGATGCCTCAAAAAAATTAGGCAAACACAACGTCACACTTACCGTAACCGGAAGCGGCAGTTCTCACTACAGCGCTGAAATTTTATATCCGCTCATTGGAGAGTTTAATTTTACATTCGATGCCGCTTCTCTTGACGACGTAGCAAATCGCCCCTCAGGTTACGCCCTCGGAAATTTAAAAAAAGCGGCAGCATTCGCCGCCCTTGGTTGCCCAACCAGAGGCGAGCTCCCCCTTACGCGATCCATCCTTAAACGCGAACACTTGATCCAATTATATGAGCTGCTGCACCGGCACGGAATTGCCAAGCTACTTGTTATGCGCTTGTTCCCTGTTGGCCGCGGCTCTTTACTTGAAAGCGAAGTGCCGACACGCGACGAGTACCAGGAAGCTATAAATATCCTCCTTGAGCTCGAGCAAACCTATGGTTCACCTCAGCTTAAACTGCAATGCGCCCTTAAACATCTGATGCCTGCTTTCATGAAGAAGGCCGGTAATCCATGCGATCTTGTTCAGGAATCATATGGGTTGATGGCGGACGGAACACTTCTAGCATCACCCTGGGCCATTAACGCGCAAGGCCGGCCGCTACATGAAGCCTGGATCCTTGGCAATTTGGCAGAGCAACCCTTGCAGGCGATCCTTGCCTCAGAAAAGGCCCAGGCACTCATGGCCCGTCTTGATGAAAACTATGGGCATTGCAAGATATTTTCTTTTCTAAATTCAAAACTTGAAGATCCGCTGGATCGGATTTTTGACAAGTCTGATCCTCTTTACTCCGGGGCGGAATTGCTCTCCGCATCAGTACCATCGCGGTATGTAAGCAAACACCCTGTAGTTTTTTAGCTTCCCATGCAAGAACGTCATCCCAATCGCCGCATTCGTGAATTCATCGATAGGCGCTTGCAGACTGTATTCGCCGGGTTGCCCCTGCGTTCCCCCATAATCGTGGGATCGGGGCCTCCCAGCGCAACCCTTGCAAACATTGTCCGAGCGGATCAAGCCGGCGCCGGCGCCATTATCCTAAAGTCGATCGGTGCATATACCGAAAATGATTTACGGCCGCACGACCGCCGTAGATATCGTTGGATAAAAGGCTATGGAACTGCGCTCACCTCCACCTTTCGCAAAGAAATTATAAATCTGCATAGCGGGATAAATCTGATCAAGGCCGCGCGGGAAGCCACAAGCTTTCCTATTATCGCGTCAATTTTTCATCCCAGCATGGCTCGCGAAGAAGATGTTTTGATATGGAAGGATCTCGCCAAGGCCGTCGTTGCAGCAGGTGCACACGCAGTCCAACTTGATTTCTTTTACTTAAATCTTCGCAAGCTTGATCAAGGGCAAATATCCTTCCTCACCCAAAGCATCGCAGACATAGCCGGAGCAATTAGCGTCCCTCTGTTTTTAAAGTTAAATATTTTTATGGACGACGATCTAATTCATTCTTTTTGCCGCTCCGACAAAGTAGCCGGTTATATTTTTAATGACTCCATTAGCGTTGAACCATTGATAGATACAGACACCCAGTCAGCATTCTATGAAGGGCTTCTTTATAGCCCTGTTGATGGGCGCTCGGCATGCGTAGTCACGGGCGAGCCTCTCCTTCCCTTCGCTTTTTCAACGACCCTGCGGCTACACAAATTAACGCAGCGCCCCCTATCCGCTGGCGGCGGCATTGAGCGCAGCATAGATGTGATTCAATGCCTGTTGGGAGGAGCAAGCACAGTGCATATCACCTCCGCCATCATGAAACACGGGGTCGCTCTTATCCCCCGCCTTCACAAACAAATACTTTCATACCTCGATGAGAAAAATTACGATAACGTCAGCAAATTATTCGGCACCGCGGTTCAGAACCGTAAAGAACGCCGTCTGAATGAACGCCCTCTTTCTCATGCGCGCGCCCAACTAATCCCAGAGCTTTGTATCGATTGCGGCGTTTGCGAGCGGCTTGGGGTATGTGACAGCTTCGACGTAAGACCTTGGACATTCGAGGATGACTGCGACGGATGCGGTTACTGTTTTAATTTATGCCCTACCAACGCGCTGATTCCCGTTCCCTCACACACCGACTTGAAGCACATAACATGAGCGAGCTAACGTTCAACCTGCGCCAACGGTTTTCTGCTTCCCACGTTGTAAACGCTGGCTATACCGCCGTGTTTTTCGGGCTGCAGCTAAAAATCGCTATCAACTTTGCTTTTTATAATCAACTCACCCTCGAAACCCTCTTCTTATATCTCCTTGCTTTTAAGCTGGGCGAATTCATCAATGAGATAAGCCATTTTGGTAAGACCAGGTTATGGGCACTCATCAGCGTTGCTAGTGCCGCTGCCGCCATTTTTGCCCCTGTTTCCTTTGCCATCATTGGCTATTTCTTTTTTGGCCTTTCCATGATGCGGGTGCGCGATGCCGCCGCGCATTCTTCGCCCAGGGCCGTTAAATACGGTGCGCGCGCCTTTGGGTTCGTGATCGCCCCGCTTATCCCTGAATTTGCTCTGGTTATTATTTTGGCGCTTTCGGCCGCAATAGCTTTCAGCAAATCCTCGGAATTAGGCGAGCGCCCCAGCTATAAGGTCAGGTTAACTCAACCGCGAAATTTCCCTGTTTACCTCGTCATGATGCTGCATCACGCGCATTACTTCGCCTATGCTTATGCCATACCTCTTATCTTTGCTGATCGCACGGCGCTTCCCCCTCACCTGATGGGGCTGGTCTTCTATACGGGATGGGCAGCCTATAACGCTTACGAATGGTATTTAAAGCCACGGTGGATCTGGCTTATTTCAGGGCACATTCTGGCAGCGGCAGCTTTGTTATTAATCCCCTACGCCACAAGCGCCGTTCCGCTATTGGTGCTCTGGTTTATCACCGGGTTGGGCGGTGGCACCGTCTATATGCTACGGGACCTGCTGCCGTTACAGACAGAGCAATCCCAGCAAGAGCTTAAGATAGCGGAAGGCATCGGGCATCTGGTGGGAATTACCATCTGGTTTATCGCCATGTTGGCGCAACCCAGTAGCGCGCCATTCCTATCTGGCTGTGTACTCGGCATGCTGGCCACCTTCGCCTGTTATATGGGCGTCCGACAGCACAAACATTAAGTTGCATAGCTCGCTTGTTTCTCCGGCACCGTGGAGTTCATATGAAAAAAACACTTATGCTCGTCCTTGGCAGGAACTGCTTATCTTTAAGTTACGGCCTAAAGCACATCGCCGAAGAGGCGGATATCAAAATCTATGCCACAAGCGAACTACCGTCTTACATTCTGCCCCAACTCGCGCCATATGAAATCATTCAGAGTCATTACGCTTCCAATCCTTCTATAAAAATCTCAGACATGATCGATGAAGCAACAACAGCGGCGCAGCGGGTGGCCGCTGATGGAATTCTGACAATGGACGAGGGCTGCGTAAGGATCGCCGCAGCGGCGGCCGTGAACAGGGGGCTTCCCGGACCTGGACCGCATGCCAACTCTTCTAAAAACAAATTGGCAATGCGCCAAGCCTTTATGGCTGCCAAGGTTCCCAGTCCTGCCTTTCGGGCCGTTTCTTCGGTCGCTGATTTGATCGCCGCAGGGGATGAAATCGGCTATCCCCTCTTACTAAAAACCACCGAAGGGTTTGGGTCATTTGGCCATACGCTCATCGCTTCGAAGGGCGAAGCTATGTCGCTGTTTCCCCAGCTGCATGAACGGATGATAACCGCAATTAAAAACAAGACACTTGGCCCCTTGGATCACTCCTATGCAACCCAGCTCATAGCGGAGTCCCTCATAGAATCGACGACGAATTCTTGGTTCGAAGACAACCGTTATGGTGATTATCTTAGCGTCGAAGGGATAGTCATCAAGGGTCAATACTCACCGCTTGCCATTACCACTCGGTTACCGACGGCCCCTGGCTTTATGGAAACAGGGTTACAATCGCCTTGCGTTCTTTCCAGGGAGAAGCAACTGCTGCTAGCTACAGCCGCCAAACAGGCCGTAGATTCCCTCCAGCTTGATACGTGTATGACCCATACAGAAATAAAGCTGAAAGATGATAACCGTTGGTGCTTGCTCGAAAACGCCGCCCGGGCACCCGGCGTTGCCATTGGCCGCCTTATCGAAGCTGCCTACGGCATAAATCTATATAAGATTGCTGCTCAATTGGCTTTAGGTGCGACCAAAATCAACGAAATTAATTTTCC
>CAYNIC010000006.1:0-102922 GCA_964397465.1 uncultured Rhodospirillales bacterium | reverse complement strand
CGTTCAATGCCATAGCGCTCTTGGATCCGACCAACAAGCTCATCTTGTTTGCCTTCAATGAGGTCTAGATCATCGTCAGTGAGTTTTCCCCATTGTTGTTTGACCTTACCTTTGAATTGCTTCCAGTTGCCTTCAACGGTATCCCAGTTCATCTTTCGACCTCCATAATATCAAAACGGCTTTGCCGTCGCTTCAAGATAAACGAAGAGAAACTGCAAAAGTTCCGCTGCAAAAATGCTGCGAGAATAGCTAGCTTATGAAAATTTATTTGCGAAAGCGACGGCTAACACAACCGCCAGACTAATGACGGCGAGAGTTACTGATGTGATTAAAATAATGCGCAGATGACCACTGGTCTCGCCCGACCGCGCTTCCTCTTTGCTTAAAGAGATCGCCGGGGTTTCAGTGTCGGATAAGGGAATTCTCGCCATAGTCGATCCCGTGGAAAAGAGGAGGTGACGGCGCTCTTTCGCGGCTGAGCGCCGTCACCATTGGAGCATGTCGAGGGGGAGTCAACAGTGCTCCTCTTAGGGGCTTAAAATCATAACGTTTACCCGGCAGAGAAGGTTCCCGCCGGAAGGCATTTTTTTATGAAGTCTATATCTTTGAGATTACTAAAGAAAATCCCCGCAGAGGCGAATCCGCGGGGATTTTAAAATTGAACGACTTAGATCCGCCCCGTGACCAGAGCCACAATAACCACGACAAGCAAAATGGTCATGATGCCACTTGGAGCATATCCCCAAGAGCGGCTGTAAGGCCAAGCCGGAACACTGCCAAGCAACATCAAAATCAGGATAATAAGGAGAACTGTGCTTAACATGAGGAAACTCCCTTTCTTGAAGCATCTGTTCCAAAACGCAGAGCTTTGCAATTGGTTCCGTCAACTGCGATCGGAACATATGCTGCGGAGTCATAATATTGAGTCTGGTGATGGTTATCTGCGCAGATACCATTCATCTGCGGTAAGCCTGACGCGCTTCCTTTATCATCAGGCTGAATGGTGGGTGCGACAGGGATTGAACCTGTGACCCCTGCCGTGTGAAGGGGGTATGTACACTCGTGAGAATGGTGACTTTGGGAATATGCCGAAGCGGCCGATATATTGGTAAACGATCTATGTTAGTGGCCGCATGTTTCCATATATTTATCGTGGCGATGCGCGTGTAATGCGTTATCGATTGATATGCTATTTGGCAATGTTAGTGAAAGTCGCTTTGCTGCGTTCAAATATTGGCCCAAATCCTGACGGAAATTATTTTTGATGGTTAAATATACATCTCGGTCAGTCTCTGCCAGATTTATCGGATCTTTAGGATAACCTTCGAATTTAAAAGTTAGCTTATTAACTAGCAATTCTATCAGCTCTTCCCCTGTCGGAAGTTTGACCTCCTGACTAGAGCCAGCTCCCAATATGAATAATACTTTTGATCTAAACATTAGTTTTCATAGCTATATGCCTGCCTCGAAAGTTATTGCTTTAGGGTTTGGCAGTCCCATAAAATTATCAGCTTACGCACCCGACGCAACTAACTTTTCAGGCCTGCGCTATAGGCAGTTTATTTAAATCCGTAGTGCAGCTCGGCGACTTTAGTCCCGACCGCGGTTTCCGCCTTCGCCTATATTGGTGCCGGCTATCGTCACCGTACTTGACATCTTCTTCGTACCAAGTAGCCCGAATTCTCATACCCGTGTAATAAAAGTTCTACGCCGCCCTAGGCGTAACTTCTTTGGTTACGATTTTCCCTAGCTTGTCACGAACAACATCAAGCTCATACTGACTTTGCAAGCCTAGCCAAAATTCTGCAGATGTACCTAGATAGCGAGATAATCGAAAGGCTGTCTCGGCCGTTATGGATCGATTACCAGCGATAATGTTTGTAATCCGTGTAAGAGGGACACTAAGGTCTTTGGCAAGACGGTACGGGGTAATTCCTAGCGGCTCAATAACATCATGCAGAAGAATCTGGCCGGGGTGGATAGGGGGGATCTTCTTCCCGGTAACAATGTCATCAAGTTTAATCTTGCCAGCCAGGAGGTCTTCACGAGTTATAAGACCTTCCCCTTTTTTAGTGGTAATCGACGATTTCGACTTCGTAGGCATGACCGTTTCTCCAATAAAAGCATACGCGAAATTGACTATTTATCCGAATGCTGAACTGGCCCTTGCGATCACCTTTCAGGGCTTCTAATCGGTTCCCTGGAATCAAGCCAAGAACGTCCAGACTTGCTGCCTGATCAAGCGTTCTCAATTTCTCGGCGGCAACCTGGCTAACATTTGGACCAAATTTCCGAGTTTCGTTTCTTAAGAAAACCGCTGCCGTGTAACGGTTTTTGAAAGTCTTGATCATTTAGGTAACGTATAACGTTACTATGGTAACGTCAAGCGATATCATCATGGCAAAAGTCAAGTAGCGACAGTGGTGAAGTAGATTTTTAACCGACCCCATAACCGTCCCAGATTTTTGATGATATGAGCTAAGTCATTGATTTTGCTGGTGGGTGCGACAGGGATTGAACCTGTGACCCCTGCCGTGTGAAGGCAGTGCTCTCCCGCTGAGCTACGCACCCCTCTAAGAGACGCTATAAAGCGAGGGCCTATGAATCTTGTCAAGCTGTTCCACTTACGGCCGGGTTCTCCACATAGACCTATGGGAGTTTCCTCAGAACCGACGGCAAATCCGCCATATCGTTAATAAGACAGTCGGCGCCCAACTGTTCAGGGGGCATGCGCGGATAGCCATAGGAAACGGCGATCATATAGACCTGGGCGGCCTTTGCGGTGGCGACATCGACCGGTCCATCGCCGATATAGATCGCCTCACGGGCGGTAAACCCAAGGCGCCGGACCGTTTCTAAAAGAGGTTCCGGATGGGGTTTGCGTATCGGCAAGCTGTCTCCCGCGATAACAGTCGTAAAAAGCCCAGCGATGCCTAAATTTTTAAGAACGAGCTCGGTTCCCGCTATCGATTTGTTGGTGCAGAGGCCCAGGCGGTGTCCTGCCGCATAAAGCGTCTCTAGAGTCTCGATGGACTGGGGATAGGCCGTCGAGGTGTGGGCAATTTGCTGGTAATGGTCATGAAATTCCGCGATCGCCTGGGCTTCGCCGTCGGGGTCTCTGCCGCCGGTCGCCGCGAAGGCGCGGGCGGTTAGTGTCGGGACTCCATCGCCGATCATAGAGATAACGGCTGTTCGTCCAAGGGGAGGGCGATTGGCCTTTGCCAGAGCATAGGCCAGAGACTCTGTAATTTGCGGCGCGCTATCAACAAGGGTGCCATCAAGATCAAAAACCAGCGCCGGCCAGCGGCGGGCCGCGGCGATTTTATCCGGAATATCCGCCTCTTTTAATGGCATGCAGCTGTCATCCTTCGCAATACTTCGTAATGGCCCGCAATATTAAGTGACTTTTCCCATGATGTCCTCTATGGCACCTTTACCGCCTCAAGCTCAATATTCGGATTATGATTAACTTATGACGAAATCCCCTCTCGCCACCGTGATCTTGGCTGCCGGGCAAGGCAGCAGGATGCTTTCGGATACTCCCAAGGTCTTACACAAAATTGCCGGCCGCGCGATGATTAATCATGTGCTGGCGGCGGTTTCCCCTCTCAATCCGACGCTGAATATTGTGGTGATTGCCCCGCACATGGCGGCTGTGGCCCAAGCGGTTGCGCCCGTTCAAACAGTCTATCAACCGCAACCCTTAGGCACCGGTGATGCGGTCAAGGCGGCGGAACCGTTGTTAAAGGGATTCTTGGGAGATATTTTTATTCTGTTTGGCGATACACCGCTTATCAGAACCGAAACTCTCGAGGCGATGCGTCGTGAACGGCAGAAGCCGAGCAATCCGGGGATTGTTGTTTTAGGGTTCCGCCCGAAGGATCCGGGGCCATATGGCCGCCTTGTCACAGATCATCAAGGTCATTTAGAGCGGATCGTTGAAGCGCGCGACGCATCGGCAGCCGAGCAAGCGATTGATCTCTGCAATTCAGGTGTAATGGCGGTCGATGGCGCGATTTTACTCCCGCTGTTGCAGGCCCTTAAAAACGACAATGCGAAGAAGGAATTTTACTTAACCGAAATTATTGCCCTGGCGCGCCAGCAAGGCCGAACCTGCTCCATTGTTGAAGCAGAAGAGGAAGAGCTGCTTGGCATCAACGATCGTGCCGATTTGGCTCATGCCGAAGCGGCCCTTCAGCATCGGCTTAGACAGGCAGCCATGAAAGCCGGTGTCACCATGAGTGATCCTAAGACGGTGTGGCTGTCGGCCGACACCAAACTGGCGCGCGATGTAACGATAGAGCCGTGCGTGTTTTTTGGCCCGGGCGTGGAAATCGGTGAAGGCGCGGTTATTCACGGCTTTAGCCATTTGGAAAATGCGAAAGTGGCTGCGCGTGCTTCGATCGGACCCTATGCACGGCTAAGACCGGGAACATCCATCGGTGAAGATGCGCGGGTAGGCAACTTCGTTGAAATAAAGAATTCCCGGCTGGATGCCGGCGCAAAGGCTAATCACTTAAGTTATTTGGGCGATGCGGTGGTGGGTGCTCATGCCAATATAGGCGCCGGAACCATAACCTGTAATTACGATGGTTTTCGCAAATCGACGACAACCGTCGGCGCCGGAGCTTTCATCGGATCGAATACGTCATTGGTTGCGCCGATTACCATAGGCGCCGGGGCGATTGTGGGTGCAGGAAGCACAATCACGCGGGATGTCGCCTCGGATGCCGTGGCGGTGGCGCGTACGCCTCAAAATGAAACTCCCGGGGCGGCCGCACGCTTTCGCTCCCGACGTAAATCCGAAAAAACACCTAAAGCCTAAGAGTGGATTAAGTTATGTGCGGAATCATTGGGATTATCGGCTCAAAACCTGTTGCGCCTCGACTTATCGACGGATTAAAGCGCCTCGAATATCGCGGTTACGACAGTGCCGGAATCGCCACGGTTCACCAGGGAGCCATTGATCGGCGTCGCGCTCAGGGCAAACTTGTCAATTTGCAAAAGACCGTCGAGCAGCAGCCTCTGGAAGGCCTTGTAGGAATCGGCCATACGCGCTGGGCCACTCATGGCGCACCGACGGAAAATAATGCCCACCCGCATATGACCCAGCGCGTAGCCTTGGTTCATAACGGCATTATCGAAAATTATCGTGAGCTCAAGCAGGAGTTGATCGCCAAAGGCGCGGTTTTCACCAGCGATACCGACACCGAAGCGGTTGTGCGGCTGTTGAACGATTACCTTGATCAAGGGCATTCTCCACAAAAGGCGATGCTGGAGACGGTTCGCCGCTTGGAAGGGGCATTTGCCCTTGCAGTGATTTTTGCCGGGGAAAATCAGTTGATGATGGGAGCGCGCCGCGGCAGCCCGCTGGTTTTCGGCTACGGCAGCGACGGGGAGATGTATCTGGGGTCGGATGCCTTGGCCTTGGCTCCTCTTACGCGGCGGATCTGCTATCTGCAAGAGGGTGATGTTGTTGTCCTTGAACGCGAGCAAGCTCAAGTTTTTGACGCCGACGATAAGCCGATTGTGAGGCCCATTGTCGAAACCGCCGTTTCCGGTGCGCTGATCGGCAAGGGAGATTTCCGACATTTTATGCTGAAGGAAATCTATGAGCAGCCCAGTGTTATGGGCGACACCCTGGCCAGCTATTATAATCCAGCGCGTCAAAGCATTGTTCTCCCCAAGCTTCCCTTTGATTTGGGGCGCGTCACCAAAGTTACCTTGATCGCCTGCGGGACGTCTTTCTATGCGTGCATGGTGGCCAAGTATTGGCTGGAAACTATCGCCAGGATTTCTGTTGAAATCGATGTGGCGTCAGAGTTCCGCTATCGGGAGGCGCCGTTACCCGAAGGTGGCCTCGCCATCTTTATTTCTCAATCGGGGGAGACAGCCGACACCCTTGCGGCGTTACGCTATTGCAAGGCGCAAAAACAGCATATCTTGGCGATAACGAACGTTCCGGAAAGTTCTATGGAACGGGAAAGTCACGCCGTCCTGCAAATCCATGCCGGGCCGGAAATTGGCGTTGCCTCAACCAAGGCTTTTACTTGCCAACTGACGGTGCTTGCTTGCTTCACCCTAGCCATGGCTAAGGCCAGGGGGGCGATCGATGCGCGGCGCGAAAGCGAACTTGCCGTACATTTGGCGGAAGCTCCTTCCCGAATGGCGGAGGTTCTCAATCACGATGCGCGCATTAAAAATTTGGCCCATCAAGTTATGGAGGCGCGTGACGTTCTTTATTTGGGAAGGGGAACGGCATATCCCATTGCCCTGGAAGGCGCGCTAAAGCTGAAAGAGATCAGCTATATTCATGCGGAAGGATATGCCGCAGGCGAAATGAAACATGGGCCGATCGCTTTGATCGACGAAAACGTGCCGATCGTTATCGTTGCACCCAGCGACGCCCTGTTTGAAAAGACAATATCGAACCTTCAGGAGGTTGTGGCGCGGGGCGGGAAAGTTATCTTGTTGTCTGATGCCGCCGGAATTGCCCATATCGGCGACCAAGTGCAAACTGCAATCGATTTACCGAAGATAGATCCTTTCGTGGCGCCGATACTTTATGCCATTCCGGTGCAGTTATTGGCCTACCACGTGGCGGTCCTGAAAGGCACCGATGTCGATCAGCCGAGAAACCTGGCAAAATCCGTGACGGTTGAGTAAGGCTAGGCCGCTACATCGCAAGACCACGAAGATTGCGATAGAGGTCTGTTGCAAAGCGATCGGTCATTCCCGCAACGTAATCGGTAACGCGCAAGGTGGCATGGTAAAGAGTCTTGGGTTGCGGTTCGTCAAGTCCAATCAGCCGCGCCAGTTTTGACGTCCGGCCCTTAAGACGTGAAGCGTCGTATTTGGCGCCGGCAAGGGCAAACGGCACCTCTGTCAGCATATCCAACAAGCCGGTAATAACCGAGGCCCCCGCCAATTCGCGAACGGTTTTTTCGCGGCTAACGAAAATTTGTTCATGTGCCGTTTGCTTCGCCAGGGCCACATTCTCGGCATAACGGGTCTTCTCGATAAGCTCGGCGGCAAAGGTGCCGGCAAGCAAGGACTTTTCTTCACGAAGAAAGGCTTCGGCGACGGAATTTACCAAGTTCCCTATGGCCTTGGCGCGGAGGTGAGACAATTTTTCGCCGACGCTGCCTGCAAGGTCGCGTTTGGAAATGCGCGCAACAGGCAACAAAATACTTTCCGCTTCCTGATAAGTGAGGTGACCGAGAGCCGCGCCGTCTTCAATGTCGATGATGGAGTAACAAATGTCATCGGCGGCCTCCATCAAATAGGCCAAGGGATGCCGCGACCATGCGGCTCCACGCTTGCCTTGCGGTCGCAGTTTTAAACTGTGGGCGATGGTGACAAAATAGGGCAACTCGGATTGATAAATGCCGACCTTTTTGCTGCCGGGATAGGATTTTTGCGCCGGCGCCGTTGACGCGCGCGGATATTTGGTGAAAGCGCCCAAGGCGGCATGGGTCAATTGCAGGCCGCCGCTCCATTTGCGTTGTTCGAGTTGGGTCAGAATTCTGAAGCCTTGGGCATTGCCGTCGAAATTCTCAAAATCATGTTGTTCGGCCGGCGTCATGCTCTGCAGTAAATTCCGGCCGGTTGATGAATCAGCAAACCAAGATTGAATGGCATCTTCGCCGGCATGACCGAAGGGCGGATTGCCGATATCATGGGCAAGGCAGGCGGCTTGAACGATATGGCCGAAACTATCGGCCGTAATGCCGTCAAGATTAAGTCGCGGGGCTATGGCGTTGCCAACAATCGTGCCCAGAGACCGGCCCACCGAGGCGACTTCGACGCTGTGGCTAAGGCGGGTTCGGATGTTGTCGTTATGCGTCAGGGGGTGTACCTGTGTTTTATTCTGTAGACGGCGAAAAGCGGAACAAAACACAATCCGGTCCAGATCTTGCTGAAAGGAACTGCGGCCTTTCGAGGAAAGCGCGTCAGCCCGATTTAAACGTTGGCTTGAAAGTAAGTGCGGCCAGGTCATCATGGGGCTTCTCCCGGAAGTAAGGACGGCTTAGTCTGTCTTCAAGCTCACCATGGTTTACCCGGGCGGCTTATGGCAAGAGCAAAAGGAATAAGAGAACGATATGGCACAATATGACTATGATCTATTCGTAATAGGGGCGGGGTCGGGCGGTGTGCGTGCAGCTCGCATGAGTGGCGCTGCCGGGGCGAGGGTCGCCATTGCCGAGGGTCGTCATTTTGGCGGGACCTGCGTCAACGTCGGCTGTGTGCCGAAAAAGCTTTTTGCCTATGCCGCCTCTTACGGTGAGATTGCGAAAGATGCCAAAGGCTATGGGTGGGATTTTGTTGAACCGCGGTTCGATTGGTCCCGGCTTGTCGATAACAAAAATAACGAGATTGGACGCCTTAACGGTATTTATGAGAAACTCCTGAAGGGGGCAGGCGTAGATATTTTTTGGGGGTATGCCAAGGTTATTGATGCACACACCATCGAGATAAACGGTCAAAGAAAAAGCAGCGAAAGAATTCTCATCGCGACCGGCGGTAAGTCGATCCGTCCCGATATTCCTGGTGCCGATCTTGGGTGGGTTTCCGATGATTTATTTTTTTTGAAAGAGCTACCCAAAAGAATAATCATTGTCGGGGGTGGTTATATTGCCGTTGAGTTCGCCGGCATATTTCGGGGGCTGGGTGTTCAAGTAACGGAAATGAATCGCGGCAAGCGACTGCTGAAGGAGTTCGATGTAGATATCGCGGGCCATTTGGCCGAGGAAATGATCAAAAAAGGAATAGATATCCGTTTTGAAACTATTCCGGCGAAGATTGAGTCGATGCAAAAAGGCTTGGTATGCACCCTTCAAGACGGTTCATACCTGAAGGCCGACGCGATTCTTTTTGCGACAGGGCGAAAGCCGAATACCGAAAACCTTGGGCTGGATAAAATCGGTGTAACATTGTCGCAGAGCGGGGGCATTGTCGTTGACGACGGTTTCCGCAGTTCGGTTCCATCGATTTGGGCCATTGGCGATGTGATCGACCGCGTGCAGTTGACGCCCGTAGCGATCGCCGAGGCCATGGTTCTCTACCGTCATTGGTTCAAAGGAGGCCCCGCGCGTCTTGACTATGACTTCATCCCGACGGCGGTTTTTAGCACGCCCAATCTCGGGACGGTGGGATTAACCGAGGAAGCTGCTCGGAAGAAATATAAAGACATCGACATCTATCGGAGCATCTTCAAGCCGATGAAACATACCATGACCGGGCGGGATGAAAAAACCATGATGAAGTTGGTGGTTGATCGCGCTTCCGATCGCGTGGTCGGTCTGCATATGGTCGGCCCGGAGGCCGGGGAAATCGTCCAGGGATTCGCCGTCGCCCTTAAGGCCGGGGCAACCAAAGCTATCTTTGATGCGACCATCGGCATTCATCCGACCGCCGCCGAAGAGTTTGTGACCCTCCGGGAGCCTGTCAAAGAAAGTACTTAATAAGTAATTGATATTAATGATATATTTAATTAGATTAGCTTCATAATGATCCGCTGAATGGAAGGTTGTCGCCGGAGTAGTGGAAAAGCTGGGGCCGAGAGGGTACAAAACTCTCTACGCAGCAAAGGAGCAGACAATGGCGGCATGGACACCGCAGGCCTGGACACCGCAGGCATGGCGAGGAAAGCCCTTACGGCAGGTCCCGACTTATCCTGATCAAAAGATTTTGGACGAGGCGGAAACGACCTTGCGGGCCTATCCGCCATTGGTTTTTGCCGGGGAAGCGCGCCGTTTGAAAGAAGCCTTGGCCGGTGTGGCTCAGGGCCACGGGTTTTTGCTGCAAGGCGGCGACTGCGCCGAAAGCTTTGCCGAATTTTCCGCCAACACCATCCGCGATACCTTTAAGGTTTTGCTGCAAATGGCGGTTGTGATGACCTTTGCCGCAGGGGTGCCGACGGTGAAGGTAGGGCGCATGGCGGGGCAGTTTGCCAAGCCGCGCTCGACGGATACGGAAACCCAAGATGGCATAGAGCTGCCCAGCTATCGTGGCGATATCGTCAATGCCATGCCGTTTGATGCCGCATCACGTCAACCCGATCCATTGCGTCTGGTTCGTGCTTATAACCAGGCTGCTGCGACGCTAAATTTGTTGCGGGCCTTTGCTCAGGGTGGCTTTGCCGATCTGCATCGCGTCCATCAATGGAACTTGGAATTTGTCGGAGGGAGCGCCCAAGGGCATAAGTACGATGAATTGGCGGCGCGGATCGACGAAGCCTTAGCCTTTATGGCGGCTTGTGGTCTGACCGGCGAAAGCGTTCCTCAGATCCGTGAGACGGAATTCTACACGTCTCATGAAGCCTTATTGCTGCACTATGAAGAAGCTTTGACTCGCCGGGATTCACTGACCGGCGATTGGTATGATTGCTCGGCGCATATGTTGTGGATCGGCGATCGTACGCGTCAGCTTGATGGCGCCCACGTCGAATTCTTACGCGGTGTGAAGAATCCAATCGGGTTAAAGGTCGGTCCGAGTTTAAATCCGGATGATTTGCTAAAACTTATCGATGTTTTGGATCCGGCAAATGAACCGGGACGGCTAACCCTGATCTCTCGCATGGGCGCCGATAAGATTGAAGCTCATTTGCCGCTGTTGGTGCGTGCCGTCAAGCGGGCAGGTAGGGCGGTGGTTTGGACCTGCGATCCGATGCATGGCAACACCGTGAAGGCGGCGAACGGCTACAAAACCCGTCCCTTCGAGCGTATCTTGGCCGAGGTGCGGGGGTTCTTTGCGGTTCATCGCGCTGAGGGCACCCATGCCGGCGGCGTGCACATTGAAATGACCGGTCAGAACGTCACCGAATGTACGGGCGGGGCGCAGGAAATCGGGGAACGGGATTTGACGGATCGGTACCGCACCCATTGCGATCCGCGCCTGAACGCAAGCCAATCCTTGGAGCTATCGTTCTTGATTGCAGAGATGCTGAAGCACGAACGTCAAGAAGGGGTCCGCCGTCTGGCTGCGGCAGGCTGAACCATGGAGAAAAAATCGACTAAACTTTCGCTTCGTCCGGCGGAATCAGAAATCAGCGCATGGACCGATCACTATTTTAATAGAACCAAAGCAATCGCCGCGCGCTTTGGCGACAAGGAAGTCACCTACGCTGTCTTTATGCGGCGGCCTGTGGTGGCGGCTACCGGCTTGGCGGTGGACTGGCTCAAGACTATCTGCGCCCAGCGTAAAATCGATGTCGAGGTTACGGTTAGTTTTTCCGACGGCAAGTGGGTAGGTTCGGGAGAGCCGCTGCTATATATTTCCGGTCCGTTGGTTGGGCTGGTCGACCTTGAAACCCTTCTCCTGCAAAAGCTTGGCCCTACCTGCGTTGCGGCATACAATGCCTACACAATGTGCAGCGATTTGCCCAATGTCGCGTTTCTGGCGATGGATGCCCGGCATTGCGCGGGAACCGATATGGCGGAAATGATGGCCTATGCGGCGGCCGTCGGCTCGGCGGCGGCGCAGCGCAAACATAAAGCCATTGGTTTTATCGGCAATGCCACAGAAGCCACCGCGCACTTTTTGGGTAAAGAGCATGCCTTTGGCACCATGCCGCATGCCTTTATCGGCTATGCCGGGAGCACGTTGCGAGCAGCAGAGATGTTTCATGAAACCTTTCCTGATGAAACTCTCACGGTTCTTGTTGATTACTTCGGGCTTGAGATAACAGACAGTTTGGCCGTCTGCCGGCGATTTCCCGAATTGGCAGAAAAAGGTCGCCTAGCGGTGCGTTTGGATACGGTGGGATCGCGCCATGTTGAAGGATTGGACGCGACAAAAAGCTATGCTGTTCTGGAGCGAAACTGCCCTCAAGCCATCCGAGGTTACCGCACCGAGGCGGAATTGCGGTATCTCACAGGAACCGGTGTCTCGGCCGCTGCTATTTGGCACATGCGGGAAACCTTGAACCGCGAGGGGTTTAATCAGGTCAAGATCATTGGCTCTTCAGGGTTTGGCCCGGCAAAGTGCCGGGTTATGGCTGCTGCTAACGCCCCGCTCGATATCGTTGGGACCGGGTCGTTCTTGCCCGAAAATTGGCAGGAAACCTATGCCACGGCGGATATTATCTCTTATGACGCCAAGCCTCTGGTGAAAGTGGGGCGGGAGTGGCTGCTGCGGCGTCCAGATTTTTAACTGTTTCTGGCGATTATATCCTCTCCATCGTAGGATGAGCTATGCACCGTTTTATGCGCCGTAACTTTCTAACGATAAGTCTGAGGCTAAGCTTGTTGGCAGGCGTCGTGGGAACGGGATTCTCCGCTGCAGGCCAAGACATAACCTGGAAAGCCGTACTGATCGCCGGCGACAATGTACAAAACGTCTTTGATACGGCTGTCCATGATATGGCCGAACAGCTGCAAGAAGATTACGGTATTGCGCCTGCGCACATTCAAATAGTATCTGCCATGGCCGCGGATGAAGATGCCCAGGCAACCGGACCGGCTATTGTCAACGCTTTTAAGCGTTTGGATATAAATCAGGGTGACGGCTGTTTCGTGTTTGTAACGTCGCATGGTGATGTCAATGGGCTGGTGTTACGCAATGCCCGCCGTTATCTGACGCCAAAGAATCTCAACGGTGTCATCAATAAATTCTGCCCTGATCAACCCGCCGTGCTTGTTTTGTCGGGTTGTCATTCGGGAACATATTTGACGTCGGGAGACTTGGCTGCGCCAAATCGCATCATTTTAACGGCGACGCGTGTTGATCGGGTTTCTTTTGGCTGCAGCAACGAGGAAACCTATACGTTTTATGACGGCTGCTTCCTGGACAGCCTGCGGCCCGGCATGGTTTGGCCAGAAGTTGCTCAAAAAATTCAAGAATGCGTCTCTGAAAAAGAGGAAAAATTGAAAGCCGAACCATCCTTACCGCAGACCTATATTGGCGAGGATGTAAAAGATATGGTCGTTTTCAAGCATTGACACGCAAGACGGCCTCGGCCCACCTTTAGATATGACAGATAAACTAACATTGGCACTGGCGCAGATTAACCCCAAGGTGGGCGACCTTGAGGGCAATCTTAAGCTTATTCTTGAGGCTCATGCGGCCGCGGCGCGGCAAGGGGCCGATCTTGTCATTTTTCCCGAGCTTGCTCTCACCGGTTATCCGCCAGAAGATCTTGTTTTAAGCGAAGCGTTCCTTGACGCCGCAGAAGCCGCCATCGGCAAGCTTGCCGTCCTAACCAAGGGAAAGGACCCTGCTTTATTGATTGGCACGGCTTGGCGGAAAAATGCACCTCACGCTACGCAGAGTGAAGATGTTGCGCTTTTGACGCCTCAACATTCTGCGGCTCCGCCGAAGCCCTCGTTCAATGCCGTTGTCTTGATTGATCAGGGTGAGATTAAAACGGTCAGGGTGAAGCACGATTTGCCGAACTATGGGGTTTTTGACGAGAAGCGCGTTTTTAATGCCGGACCGCTACCGGGCCCGATCAATTTCCGCGGCGTGCGTCTCGGGGTTTTGATATGCGAAGATTTTTGGACGCCGGATTGCGCCGAATGCCTGGCGGAAAGCGGTGCGGAAATTCTTATTTCGCCCAATGGCTCTCCTTACGAACACCAAAAAACGCACATTCGCATGGCCCATGCCGTGGCGCGGGTAACCGAAACAGGCCTTCCCTTTATTATGGTCAATCAGTTCGGTGGCCAGGATGAGTTGGTTTTCGACGGCGCCTCTTTTGTTCTCAATGCGGACCGTTCCATCGCCGCTCAACTACCGTCATTTCAATCCGCTATGGCCATCACCCAGTGGCAAAGAAAGAATAACCAATGGGTTTGTGATGTGGCGGAAAGGCATGCTCCCCCCGAAGGACCCGCCGCCATTTACGCCGCCTTGGTCTTGGGTTTGCGCGACTATGTGACCAAGAATGGATTTCCTGGCGTTCTTCTAGGGTTATCGGGCGGTGTCGACAGCGCCATCTGCGCCGCCATTGCCGTCGATGCATTGGGGTCCGAGAGGGTTTGGGCCGTCATGATGCCCTCTCCCTACACCAGCCAAGATAGCTTGGATGATGCAAGTGATGTTTCACAGCGGCTTAATATACGCTTGGATAACATATCGATTGAACCGGCGATGCAAGCCTTTGACGATATGTTGAAAAACATATTCGCCAAAAGCGCGAAGGATACTACCGAAGAAAACCTGCAAAGCCGCGCCCGAGGCATCACGCTGATGGCGCTGTCCAATAAATTTGGTCATATGCTGCTGGCGACCGGCAACAAATCCGAGATGAGCGTCGGTTACGCCACCCTATACGGCGATATGTGCGGCGGATTCGCCATTCTGAAGGACGTGTATAAAATGGATGTCTATGCCTGCTGCGACTGGCGCAATCGGGCTCTTCCCCCGAATGCTCTAGGGCCTAGGGGTGTCGTTATCCCGGACCGGGTTATGACCAAGGCCCCCACCGCGGAGCTGAAGCCGGGTCAAAAAGACGAAGATAGTTTGCCGCCTTACCCCGTATTGGACCGAATTTTGCACCTGCTTGTCGAAGAAAATTCCAGCGTTACAGCGGCCATTGGCGCTGGATTTGATAAGGCGACGGTTCAACGTGTACGACTTATGCTAGATCGTGCAGAATATAAGCGTCGCCAAGCTCCTCCAGGAGTTAAAATTACGCGCCGCGCCTTCGGCCGTGATCGGCGTTACCCTATCACCAACGGATTTCGTGAAGAGAATCAGTGACCAGTTATTTACGTTTCGCCCCCAGCCCCACCGGTAAGCTCCATTTAGGTAACGCCCGTGTTGCCTTGGTAAACTGGCTTTTTGCCCGTAAAACAGGCGGTAAATTCCTGCTGCGTTATGATGACACGGATAAGGCGAGGTCAACCCAAGCCTTTATGGATGGTATCCCCATTGATCTTAAGTGGTTAGGATTAGACTGGGATAAGGAAGCCAAGCAGTCGGAGCGATCGGCAAGTTACGATGCTGCGGCAGAGGTCTTGCGGCAAAAAGATTTTCTTTATCCCTGCTATGAAACGGCCGAAGAACTGGATCTAAAGCGAAAGTTGGCCCGGGCTGCAGGCCGCCCACCCATCTATGATCGGGCCGCCTTAAAGCTAGGCCCGGACGAGCGTAAGGCGTTGGAAGCCGGTGGACGTAAGCCCCATTGGCGTTTTCGTCTTCCTGATGCGACATTCGCCTGGACTGATATGGTGCATGGGACGCTCCAGTTCACCAAAGGCTCGGCCAGCGACCCCATTTTGGTGCGTGAAGATGGCACCTATCCTTATATGTTACCGTCGGTCGTGGATGATGCCGAGTTTGGCATTACCCATATCATTCGCGGCGATGATCACATTGCGAATGGCGCTATTCAAATTGCGGTTATGCAGGCTTTGGGTGCCGCATTGCCGCAATTTGCCCATTTGCCATTGCTGGCGGATGCGGGGGGCGAAAAGCTGTCCAAACGCGTGGGGAGTCTTTCCTTAGAGTTGTTGCGGACTGAGGGAATCGAACCCCTGGCAATTGACATTTTATTGTCCCGCCTGGGAACGTCGCGCTCGCCTGAAGGAAATATTACTTTAAATGACCTGATCAAGGAGTTTGATATAACCGCCTTTGGTCTTGCAATGCCGCGCCTGGATGATGCGCAATTGCGCCGCCTATCGGCGGAGATCATTCATGGGCTGACTTATCAAGAGGCTAAAAAACGGTTGCCGGATCTTTCTTTTACGGAAGATTTCTGGTTGGCAGTTCGATCTAATCTTCACACCATTGATGAGGCGCGCCTCTGGCATAGGGTTTGCTATGGACAGATTGATGTTCAGAATGCCGGCGTGGATATTGATCCGAATTTCATGAGGCAGGCCGCCGGATTGCTTCCGCCGGAGCCATGGGGCAGCGAAGCTTGGAAGGCATGGACCACGGCCGTTGCTTCAGCGACAGGCGCCAAGGGAAAAGCTTTGTTTCGTCCCTTACGACTGGCGTTGACGGGCCATGAGCATGGCCCCGAACTTGCCGCTCTTCTTCCCTTGATTGGACGAGAGCGCGCCCTGGTGAGGCTCTCCAATTTATAAGGTTGAGTAGTATGACGCAGCCCGCATCGATTTTGCCTTCTGGAAGTCTTTGTGCGGACCCGGCATTTCGCGCAATTCCTTCGTCGGTTCTGGGGTTTTCTTTGCTGGGATTTGTGTTTTTGTCGATCCTTGCCACGAAGGTTATTTGGTTTTCGCCTATGGCTGCTGACCTTAATCGGCTCTTAGGGCAAGGGGTTGCGATTTTCGGTTTGCTCGTGCAAATAGCTCTTTACCTAACGCCGATAGTGATTTGTTTTGTTGTTGGGAAAATCCGGCGACCCTTGGAAGTTTTGGGATTCAGTGGTGCTACGGCAGGTAAAGGATTTTTGATAGGGGCCGCTGTTGCTGCGGTTTTTCTTTTAAAAAATTTCCTTGCTCCATCGGCGTACTCAATGCCGGATATAGCTATAATTCTGTTAATTCCTGGCATCGTTATCGGTGGCCTGTTTTTTGAAATTCTTTATCGCGGTTTTTTGCTTCCCGCACTGGGAGTCCGGCTTGGTTTTTGGCCGGCGCTAATCGTGGTTGCCGCTCTTACAGTGATAACCCAATCGGTGAGTTATCTGTTCATTCAGCATGTTGACGCCCTTGCCGTTGGCCGTCACCTGATTGAAACCTTCGTTTTCAGTCTGATTTTTGGTTATCTGAGATGCCGGACGAATAGTCTTTGGGCCAGCATTTTGCCCCACTGGGCGAATAGCCTGGGCGTATTCGCCCGCATTTTCTAATTTTTCTTCTCGGCGATTGTCGCCGCTTCGGCGGCAGCTTCGAACGGTAACATGACCGAGCCGTGACGCGATTTCCACGGAACGACGGGGGTGAGGATTTTAAAATCCTCGAACGGTGGTGATGGGGGCGCGTTAGAGCCTTCCAGCATGGCGCGCATTTCATCGCGCAGTTGGCGAAGTTCCGCCGCGGTCTTGCCGATGATAAGTTTGGCCATAAGCGAAGATGCTGCCGTGCCTAAGGCGCAGGCCTTCACTGTTTGTCCATAATCCGCGACCAGCTTGTTCTTCATAACGAGATCGATGGTGATCCGGCTTCCACAAAGGGGGCTTTCTTTAGATACCGTCGCGTCAGGGTGGTCAAGGCGTGTGTCGCGTTCCACCTTGGCGGCCAGCTCCAAAATCTTGGCGTTATAAAGGTCGAGCAAGGCTTGATCCATGAGATAACCTATGCTGCCAAATGACGTTCGGCATGGGCCGCAATGGTGCGAAGCATGGCGGCAAGCCCGGTGCTTCTTGTTGGCGACAGATGTCCGTCAAGTCCCGTCGCTTTAATGAAGTCGGGGGGCGTTGATAAGATCTCTTGGGGTGTCCGCGCGTCGTAAATACGCAAGATAATGGCGATGAGGCCCGACACAATGGCGGCATCACTGATCGCGTGAAGCTTCAAACGATTCCCGGGTAAGTCCTCAACTTTTAACCAAACCTGTGACTGGCACCCTTTTACCTTGTTCTCGTCGGTTTTCCAGGTTTCGGGAAATGTCGGGAGTTTTCGCCCCAGATCAATAATATATCGGTATTTATCGGCCCAATCATCGAAGAAGGCGAGTTCGTCCACGATTTCTTGCTGCGTGCTTCGAATATCAGTAATTTCTGGATTGGCCATGGTTTTTCCCTAGCCTCGCCGCCAAAGCGCGCCGTCAGGCCGATCCTCAATAATAATTCCCGCCGCGGTAAGTTGATCGCGGATGCGGTCGGCTTCGGCGAAGTTGCGTGCATGGCGTGCCGCGGCACGGGCCGCGATTAAGTCGTCAATCTCCGCCGAAGATAATCCTGCACCAGCTTCATCGGCGGTAAACCAATGCTCGGGATTTTGCTGCAGAAGGCCAAGTATTTGTCCGCTGGCTAAAAGCTCGCCTTTCAGTCGCGCTTGATCTTTTGCGTCGGTAGCCGTGTTGGCGCGGTGGGCAATGTCGAACAGGGCGGCAAAGGCCGCGGGTGTGTTTAGATCATCCTCAAGAGCGGAGAGAATAGGCCCGGGTATTTCCATAATGTCCGGATCAATTTTTTGCAAGTGACGCAATGTTCCGTACAAGCGGTCAAGGGTGCGTTTAGCGTGACGCAAGCCTTCATTCGACCAATCCAAAGGTTGGCGATAGTGCGCCGACAGTAAGGCAAGGCGGATGGCCTCGCCGGGCGCTTCGCGTAAAAGATCACGAACGATTAAAACATTGCCGATGGATTTCGACATTTTCTCTTGCTCAACATTTAAAAAACCGTTGTGCATCCAGTAGCGCGCATAAACGGCGCCATGATGGGCACAGGTGCCTTGAGCTATCTCGTTCTCGTGGTGTGGAAAAACAAGGTCTAGGCCACCGCCATGGATATCGATTGTCGGTCCGAAATGGGCCTCCACCATAGCTGAGCATTCAATATGCCAACCCGGGCGCCCGCGTCCCCAAGGGCTTTCCCACCCGGGCATATCCAGAGACGATGGTTTCCATAGAACGAAGTCTGCGGGATTCTTTTTGTACGGCGCGACATCCACCCGGGCGCCGGCAATCATCTCGTCCTGGCTACGCTTCGACAGCTGGCCATAAGCGGCGTAGGAAGGGACATGAAACAGCACATGGTTTTCGGCGGCATAAGCATGCTCGGCAGCCAATAACGTCTCGATCATACTAATGATGTGAGAAATATGATCGGTCACCCGCGGCTCTATATCCGGCGGTAAGACCCCCAATGCGGCCATGTCCTGATGATAAGCCGCGGTATATTCGTCAGTGATATCACGGATTGTTCGGCCGGTTTCTTGAGACGCCTTATTAATCTTATCGTCAACGTCTGTTATGTTGCGGGCATAGGTAACGTGGGGGTACTTATGCCTTAATAGCCGGGTTAGGACATCAAATACCACCGGTGGTCGGGCATTCCCGATATGGGCATAGTTATAAACCGTCGGACCGCAGACATACATCGTCACCCGGTCAGGGTGGGTGGGCGTAAAGATTTCTTTACGTCGGGTCATGGTGTTATAAATAGTAAGGCCCATGGGGTGTCCTAAAAACGTGTTTGCCTCAAGGTACTCAACAGAAGGCATCAGCGCCAGCGATCTGTTTACCTATGGCAGGGCGACAGAAATCCTTGTATGTGCTATGTCCGCCTAAGGGGTGCAATAAAGGGAAAGTCATGGCCGAACAGCAGGTCAAAGGCGAGAATGCATCGGAAAAAGACCGGGTCTATCTGTTTGATAGCACCTTGCGGGATGGCGCCCAAACCGAAGGCGTTGACTTTACCGTTGCCGATAAAATTGCCATTTCCCGAGCCCTAGACCAAGCCGGTATCGATTATATCGAGGGAGGATGGCCCGGCGCCAACCCTACCGATAACGCGTTCTTTGCCTCACCCCCTGCCTTTCGCCAGGCGACCCTGGTGGGTTTCGGAATGACCCGGCGACCGGGAAGATCCGCTCATAATGATCCAGGACTTGCGGCTATCCTTGATGCAAAGCCAGGCGCCGCTTGTCTTGTCGGTAAAGCATGGGATTTTCACGTCAATGTCGCCTTGGGCATCGAGCCGCAAGAGAATCTCGCCATGATTGCGGAGAGTATCTCTGCCGCTAAGGCGCGATTAGGCATGGCGATGTTTGATGCCGAGCATTTTTTCGACGGATATAAAGCCAATTCTCGTTACGCATTATCGTGTATCGAAACGGCCTATGAGGCTGGGGCGCGGTGGGTCGTCTTATGCGATACCAATGGCGGCACTCTGCCCCATGAAATTGAACAGATCGTTCGTGAAATTGTGCAGCGAGTGCCCGGGTCGCATTTGGGTATTCATTGTCATAACGATACGGAAAACGCTGTGGCCAACAGCCTTGCCGCTGTACGGGCAGGGGTGCGGCAGGTTCAGGGAACGATTAACGGTCTGGGTGAACGCTGCGGAAATGCCAACCTGATCTCTCTCATCCCCAGCTTGATTTTAAAAATGGGAATGACCACCAATATTCTCCGTGAGCAGCTTCCTCAGCTCACTCATTTATCGCGGTTGCTGGATGAAAGATTGGGGCGGGCATCAGCCCATAATGCAGCTTATGTCGGAGAAAGTGCTTTTGCCCATAAGGGCGGCCTCCATGTTTCTGCAGTTGAAAAAGATCCGCGCACTTACGAACACATACCGCCGGAAACGGTCGGTAATCGACGGCGTATTCTGATTTCCGATCAAGCGGGCCGTGCGAATATTCTGTCGCGGCTTTCGGAGATCGGTCTGGTTGTTGATGCGAAGGATTCCCGTGTCGCGGCCCTTGTCGATAAGGTTAAGGAAAACGAGTTTCTGGGTTACGCCTATGACGGCGCCGAGGCTAGCTTTGAAATTCTGGCGCGGCGCGCCCTGGGCGAGGTTCCCGAGTATTTTCGGTTGTTGCGGTTCAAGGTTTCGGATGAACATCGGCATAATGCCAAGGGCGAGTTGGTGACGGAATCCGAGGCCATTGTGAATGTCATGGTGGGCGATGAAATCCTTGAGACCGTCGCCAAGGGTAACGGTCCGATAAATGCGCTGGATAGTGCTCTGCGAAAGGCTCTGGCAGGTCGCTACGAGAAGCTGAGCGGCCTCCGTCTCACCGATTATAAGGTACGGATCTTGCCGCCGCCGCCTGGCACGACAGGAACCGCTGCGGTTACTCGTGTTCGGATAGAGAGCAGGGATGAAACCGGGGCGGAGTGGTCCACGGTCGGAATTTCCGGCAATATCATCGATGCTTCCTACGAAGCCCTGGCCGATAGCTTAACCTATAAACTTCTTCGCGACGGGGTTAGCGTTTAGCCCTATGCCGCTTTGTTGAATGGACCGAGGCGTGCGAGTTTCCCCTAAACAACCTGTTATTATTCTGGTGCGCCCGCAAATGGCGGAGAATGTGGGGGCGGTTGCGCGCGCAATGTTGAATTGTGGGCTAACCGAGTTGCGCCTTGTCGAACCGCGCGAGGATTGGCGCAGCGATAAAGCGATCGCCATGGCATCGGGCGCTGGCGCCATTCTTGAGGCAGTGACGGCTTATCCGGATCTGCGTACGGCTATCGCCGATCTGCAGCATGTCTATGCCGCCACGGCGCGGCGCCGGGAATTGACAAAAACTATTTTTGTTCCACGCGCCGCGGCAACGGAAGTCGACGGCCACTTGAAAAGGGGCGAATCTTGCGGCTTGTTGTTTGGTCCCGAACGCACCGGATTACTAAATGCCGAAGTCGCCGAATGCAGTGCGATTATTGAAGTGCCTTTGAATCCCGGTTTTTCCTCGCTTAATTTAGCACAAGCCGTCTTGTTGATCGCTTATGAATGGTTCCAGCAGAAATCCCCCACCGCCGAGCGCGAGTTCGTCACCAATGATAGTCCCCTCGCCACCCGGGAAGAACTTGCGAATTTCCTCGATCGATTGGAGTTGGCGTTGGATGAATGCGGTTTTCTGTGGCCGCCCGCCAAGCGGGAAACCATGCTGCATAACATTAAAACACAGTTTGCCCGCAACAGTTTGACCCAGCAGGAAATCAATACTTTGCATGGCATGATCGTGACCTTGCGCCACCCCAGAGCCCGGGGCCCTAGAAAAAACTGATATATTACAATATGTTATAAGTATTTGACTTACCCGCTAGCCCTCATATACTCCGGCCACTTCCCGAGAATGTGGAGCAGGCTATCGTTCCCGCCCCATGCCCATGCATGGAAACCGGCTAATCGGGACAACAAGATGTTATCAGAAAGGAAGGGCTCGCATGGCAAAGCGCGAAGCCTCTAAATACAAAATCACCCGCCGCTTGGGCGTGAATCTCTGGGGCCGCCCGAAAGCCTCCATCGTTAAACGTGAATATGGTCCAGGTCAGCACGGCCAACGGCGCAAAAAGCCGTCGGATTACGGTGTGCAGCTTATGGCCAAGCAAAAGCTGAAGGGTTACTACGGCAATATCGGTGAGCGCCAATTCCGTCGTTATTACGAAGAGGCAGCGCGCCGCCGTGGCGATACGGGTGAAAACCTGATTTCGCTGCTGGAAAGCCGTCTGGATGCGATTGTCTATCGCGCCAAGTTTGTTCCGACCGTTTTTGCCGCACGCCAATTCGTCAACCACGGCCACATCAAGGTCAACGGTAAGCGCGTTAACGTTCCATCCTATCTGGCCAAAGAAGGCGATGTTATCGAGCTGAAGCAGAAGTCAAAAGAAATGGCGATTGTTTTGGGCGCGGTTCAATCCAACGAACGCGATCTCCCGGATTATCTGGATGTCGATCATCAGAAGATGACGGCAAAGTTTGTTCGGGCGCCGAAAATTTCCGATGTGCCCTATCCGGTCCAAATGGAACCGAACCTTGTGGTCGAATATTATTCACGTTAAACCCAAGGCAAAATCTGAATGCCAAAAGGGCCGCAAATGCGGCCCTTTTTTTACGGTTATAAGCCGGCCTTAAGCGGCGGGTTTAACGCTGATGCCTTGGGCGTTAAACAGCTCCAGCAACTCGCCGGACTGATGCATTTCGCGCACGATATCGCAGCCGCCGATAAACTCGCCCTTAACGTAAAGCTGGGGAATGGTGGGCCAGTTGGAAAATTGCTTGATGCCTTCGCGGACCGCCATGTCTTCGAGAACGTTAACGCCGCTAAATTTCACGCCCATATGCGTTAAAACGTTAACGACAGCGGCGGAAAACCCGCATTGCGGGAAAACAGGCGTACCTTTCATATAAAGAACGACATCGTTTTCCGAGATGGTTTTGCGGATATGCTCAAGGACCGTACTGTCGGCCATGGTGTGTCCTTTCACGAAAACAGGAATTACGTTCCTTCCGGAACCAGGGTTTGTAATGCGAGAGCATGGAGCTGTCCACCCATCCGCCCTTGAAGAGCATTGTAGACGAGCTGATGCTGCTGAACGCGGGTTTTGCCCTTAAAGCTTTGCGACGTGACATAGGCGGCGTAATGATCGCCGTCTCCGGCCAGATCTTCGATCCGAACCTCCGCGTCGGGCAAGGCTGCCTTGATAAGTGCAGCAATTTCATTCGCGTCCATAGCCATAAAGGTAATCTTTCAGTTTACCGCCAAGGCTAGTCGGCCATATAGGCGGGCAGCCATGACTCATGAGCGTGACGGAGCTCATTGACAGATATAATACCCAAATGATCTAGTTTCAACGAATCCCCGCCGCTCTGTCCTAAAATAAGGGCCGGGATCCCGGATTTTGCCGCGGCTTCCAAGACTTTTGGCGGGGTGGCCGTAACGACAAGATAGCGGCCTTGGTCTTCGCCAAACAAAAAGGCATGAGGCGGGATAGCCGAGGGTAGGGTGATGGAGGCACCCATGTTGCTCGCCAAGCACATTTCAGCAAGGGCAACGGCCAGTCCGCCATCGGAAAGGTCATGGCAGGCTGAAATATCGCCTTGCTCTATGAGGGTTCGGACCAGATCGCCGACCTTACGCTCCGCCGGTAAATCGACCGGGGGTGGCGCTCCCTCTTCACGGCCGTGGATCTCCCGTAAATAGAGGGAGCAGCCGAGCCAGCCGTCGGTTTTGCCCAGCAAGACAAGTGCCAAATTGGCTTTCGGCGGGGCGATGGAAACGATCTTCGAGAGGTCCTTGATAAGACCAACACCACCAATCGCGGGAGTTGGCAAGATCGCCTTGCCTTCCGTTTCATTATACAATGAGACATTGCCGGAAATAACGGGAAAGTCCAAAGCAAGACAAGCTTCGCGCATGCCTTCGATGGCGCCGACAAATTGTCCCATAATTTCCGGACGTTCAGGATTGCCGAAATTCATGTTGTCGGTCACGGCAAGGGGCAGGGCGCCGACGGCATTCAGATTTCGCCAGGCTTCGGCAATCGCCTGGCGGCCGCCTTGTTGCGGATCGGCTTGAACGTAACGCGGTGTGCAGTCGGTCGTCATGGCAAGGCCACGGTTACTACCATGCACCCGAACGACGGCGGCATCGCCGCCAGGTCGCGCTGCGGTATCTGTGCCCACCATGTAATCATACTGCTCCCATATCCACCGGCGCGACGCCACATCCGGACAATTTATGAGCTTTCGCAAGGCGGCGATCGGATCCGTGTCGGTGATGGTTGATGCGGCTACAGTCGGTAAAGCGGGGGTTTTCACCCAAGGTCGGTCATATTCGGGCGCCGCTTCGGCAAGTGGATCGATTGGCAAATCGGCCACGATCTCGTCATAAAAGCGCAAAACCATCCGTCCTGTATCTGTTAAATGCCCAATAATGGCAAAATCCAATTGCCACTTGCGGAAAATTGCTTCGGCAATGGCCTCGCGGCCGGGTTTGAGAATCATCAGCATGCGTTCCTGACTTTCGGACAGCATGATTTCATACGGTGTCATCTGGTCTTCGCGGCAGGGCACCTGATCAAGTTTAATCTCGACCCCAAGCCCCCCTTTGGACGCCATTTCAAACGACGACGATGTAAGTCCTGCAGCGCCCATATCCTGAATGGCGACGATGGCGTCGGTCGCCATAAGCTCCATGCAAGCCTCAATCAAAAGCTTTTCCGTAAAGGGATCTCCGACTTGAACCGTAGGACGTTTTGCTTCGCTGTCTTCCGTAAACTCGGCAGAGGCCATGGTTGCGCCATGGATGCCGTCGCGGCCGGTCTTGGAACCCACATAAACAACAGGGTTGCCTATGCCCGTTGCCTTCGCCGTAAAAATACGGTCTACCGGTGCAACGCCAACGGTCATGGCATTCACAAGGCAATTACCGTTGTAGCTCGCATGAAAGTTAACTTCACCGCCGACCGTGGGAACGCCGACGCAGTTTCCGTAACCACCAATTCCTGCGACAACCCCAGCCACCAAGTGTCGGGTTTTAGGATGACGGGGATCGCCAAAGCGCAAGGCGTTTAGATTGGCGATCGGTCTGGCGCCCATGGTGAAAACATCGCGGAGGATGCCGCCAACCCCGGTCGCCGCACCTTGATAGGGTTCGATGTAAGAGGGATGGTTGTGGCTTTCCATTTTGAAAACAGCGGCCAATCCTTCGCCGATATCGATAACGCCTGCATTTTCGCCAGGCCCTTGGATCACCCAAGGTGCAGATGTCGGTAGGCGGCGCAGCCATTTTTTCGATGATTTGTAGGAACAGTGCTCGGACCACATGACTGAGAAAATGCCCAGTTCCACCAGGTTGGGCGGGCGGCCTAAAACATTTACGGCGCGGTTATATTCCTCGGTGTTAAGGCCATGGGCTGCGACGATATCAGCCGTAATGCCCTTTGAATAAAGCGTGGCGTCCATAGACATGTCCTTTTTAGGCGGCAAGGGCTTGAACGATGCCCTCAAAAAAAGGACGTCCGTCTGTTCCAGTGTGAATCATATCGTAGGCGCGTTCCGGATGAGGCATTAAGCCTAAGATCGTTTTGTTCTTGTTGAATATGCCGGCGATATTTCTTGCGGCACCGTTAGGATTGGCGGCGGCGTCTATTTTTCCTTCGGCCGTGCTGTAGCGGAAGGCGACTCTGTTCTCGTTTTCTAGTTCGTCTAAGGTGCGCGCGTCGGCAAAATAGTTTCCATCGGCATGGGCGATGGGAATTTGAATGATTTGCCCTGTTTCGTAACGGTTGGTGAATAAGCTCTGAGCCGTTTCCACTTTCAACGTTACGTCGCGGCAAATGAACTTGAGCCGAGCATTGCGGAGCAAAACCCCGGGAAGAAGCCCTGCTTCGCAAAGAATTTGGAAGCCATTGCAGACACCCAAGATAGGAACCCCGGCATCGCCGCGGGATTTAACTTCGCGCATGATGGGCGACTGCGCGGCCATGGCACCGCAGCGAAGATAATCGCCGTATGAAAACCCTCCCGGTAAAACGATCAGATCAACCTTGGGTAAACTTGTTTCGGTATGCCAAACCATGAGAGGGGCTTGGCCGGCGGTTTCTTCTAATGCAACAGCAATGTCTCGATCGCAGTTTGAACCCGGGAAAACAATCACTGCTGCACGAAAAGCCATAACCTATCCTCTATAGGAGTTCGATACGCCAACTTTCAATGACCGTATTCGCCAAGAGCCGTTTGCACATGGAATCCACTTGCGCTCGGGCGCGAGCCTGATCGGTCTCTTGAAGGTCAAGTTCGATAAGCTTGCCTTGCCGGACATTATCCACTCCGCTAAAGCCCAGATGGCTTAAAGCGTTTTCTATCGCCTTGCCTTGTGGATCGAGGACTCCCGGTTTTAATGTAATGTGAATGCGCGCTTTCACGATAAAATCTCTGGGTTACTCATTGCAAACTATGCGGCCCCTTAAGGTCCGCCGGGCCGGCTTCAGGCATAATACCTAACCGCCGGGCGACTTCTTGATAGGCCTCGGCGACACCGCCAAGATCACGGCGAAATCGGTCCTTATCTAAACGCTCATCGGTCTTGGCATCCCAAAGCCGACAGTTGTCCGGGCTGATCTCGTCAGCCAAGACCAAGCGCATTTCTTCATTTTCCCAAAGCCGGCCGAACTCCAACTTGAAGTCGACCAATTTTAGTCCGACCCCTAAAAATAGGCCGCATAGAAAATCATTGATTCGAAGTGATAAGGAAAGAATGTCATCCAAATCATGAGGGCTGGCCCAGCCAAAGGCGGTGATATGCTCTTCAGAAACCATCGGGTCATTCAACTCATCGTTCTTGTAATAATACTCAACGATGGATCGCGGGAGAGGCGTTCCCTCCGCTATGCCCAGGCGCGTGGCAATGGATCCTGCGGCGATGTTTCGGATAACGACTTCAATCGGGATAATTTCAACTTCGCGAACGAGCTGCTCGCGCATGTTGAGTCGCCGCATGAAGTGAGTCGGAATGCCGATCTCAGCTAGGCGTGCCATTAGATATTCAGAAATGCGGTTGTTCAGAACGCCTTTCCCGGTGATGACGGCATGTTTCTTATTGTTGAATGCGGTTGCATCATCCTTAAAATATTGGACAAGCGTACCGGGCTCCGGTCCTTCAAAAAGGATCTTGGCCTTGCCTTCGTAAATTCGCCTGCGTCTAACCATGGCGCGCCTTTTCGGGGAAATCTTGAGAGCCTCCTATAGCATTTCCAGGTCATAGGTAAAATGCCGTGTGTGACAGGATCGAGACTTTTCTTATGGGCCAACTGAGGCTATATGATAATGCTAGGATTTCAGCCCGATTTCTGAAGTCTGCAGGTTTTATGACAGGAGCGCCAGAATGAGCTTTGACGATCGCCAAAAAGGCTTTGAAAAGAAATATGAAAAGGACGCAGAGCTCCAATTCAAGGTCAATGCCCGCCGCAATAAGCTGTTAGGCATATGGGCCGCCGGTTTGATGGGGATTACCGGGTCCGCCGCCGAGTCGTATGGCCGAGAAATTGTCGCCATCGACTTTACCGAGCCCGGCGATGGCGACGTAGTTCGTAAGGTTCTTAACGACCTTAGCGCCAAAGGCGTCACGATGACGGAGCATCGCATACGCGCAGAAATGGACCGCCTGGCGGCGGTTGCTAAACAAGAAATCATGCATGAAACCTAACCCTCTGCCGACGCTTGGCGTCAAAGGGTTAGGTTATCAAGCTTAGGTCGATCCCTTTAAATAGGTGATCAGGCCGTCTATCCCGCTCTTCTCCACCTGAGATTGGCATTCTTGTTTCAAGAGGCCGGAAAGACCGATTCCCGCTTCAGCCACATCGAAAACGCGGTAATTATCTCCGCCATAGCGGATGACGGTCCAATTATAGGTGGGTGACCGGCTGTCGTATTGCCGCTCGACTTTTGTACTGACCAGGGTTTTTTCGCTATCGCCTGGAGAGACGTTAACGATTTTGTATTCAATGATGAACGATTCCAAAAGGAACTTGGTATAGGCCCGGGCGGCATGTTGGCGGAACGCCTCTTTAAGGGCGGCTTTTTGCGTATCGCTCGCGTTTTGCCAGCTGGCTCCGAGCGCATATGGGAGCAGGGAGTCGACATCAAGATTCTGAGCGATCATCTCGCTGAAAATTTTCCGACGCTCTTCTGAAGGCTTCTCGGCTTTAAAAACAGCAACCACACTATTGGCCAAATTCTTCATATAGGCCACAGCGCCATCTTCACCCGCTGCATAGGCAGGAAAGGAAAGGGTGTTTGCCATCAAAAACAGGCCTAAGCTTGCCGCGGCAAATCGAGTTTTCATCAAGCGCATGTAAACTCCCTGGGTTGTTTAGATGCATACTTTCCCAAAAAAACCGGAGACGAATCAACCCCTGGAAAACTTTTCTTAATTTTATGTTATTTTTTGCCGTTATTAGAACGACCTAGGACACGTGAAAATAATGTCTCTACATGCTTTAGGTGGTAATCCAGATCAAAAAGCGCATCGATTTTCTCCTTGGGAATAAAAGCGATGACCTCGACGTCTTTTTTCAAAAGGTCGGCAAAGCCAAAGGCATGGGGATCATCTGCCGATTCCCAGGCCTGCATGGCATTTCGCTGCGTAAGTTTATAGGCATTCTCGCGACTGGCGCCGGCTTGTGTTAGCGCTAAAAGCACACGCTGGGAATTCCAAAGACCTCCCCCTGCATTGAGATGGGCCATCATCCGCTCAGGGTAAACCACGAGTTTCTCGATAAGGCCCGCGAGTCGCGCCAGAGCAAAATCCAAGGTTACGGTGGCGTCTGGAGCAATCATACGCTCAACAGACGAGTGAGAAATATCGCGCTCATGCCAAAGGGCGACGTTTTCCAAGGCGGGTACGACAGCAGCGCGCACAAGTCGGGAAAGCCCAACAAGATTTTCTGAAAGAACCGGATTGCGCTTGTGCGGCATGGCAGAGGAGCCTTTTTGGCCAGGGCTGAAGTACTCTTCGGCCTCTCGAACTTCAGAGCGCTGTCGGTGGCGAATCTCAACCGCAAAATTCTCGATGCAGCTTGCGATAACGCCAAGGGTGGCAAAATAGGCGGCATGCCGGTCGCGTGGAATAACCTGTGTTGATATGGGCTCCGCCGTCAGCCCGAGTTTTTGCGCGACATATTCTTCAACCCGCGGATCGATATTCGCGAAGGTTCCAACCGCGCCTGAAATGGCGCAGGTGGCGATTTCTTGCCGCGCGGTTTTCAACCGTTCCCGGCAACGCGAGAACTCGGCCCAGTGGGATAAAAGTTTTAAGCCGAAGGTGGTCGGCTCGGCGTGAATACCGTGACTCCGGCCGATACAGGCGCTGAATTTGTGTTCAACGGCGCGTTTTTCGATGGCAGTTAAAACACGCTCCAGGTCCGCCAATAAAAGGTCGGTCGCTGCGACCAGCTGGATGGCCAAGCAGGTGTCCAGGACATCCGAGGACGTCATGCCTTGGTGAACAAACCGCGCTTCGTCGCCCACGGCCTCTGCAAGATTGGTGAGAAAAGCGATAACGTCGTGTTTTGTTTCGCGCTCGATCTCATCAATCCGATCGATATCCCATTTGCCGCGTTTCCAGACGGCCGCCGCAGCTTCTTTAGGGATGATCCCCAGCATGGCCTGGGCATCGCAGGCATAGGCTTCAATCTCAAACCATATACGGTACTTGTTTTCCGGCTCCCATATGCGCGTCATTTCTGGGCGACTGTAACGCGGAATCATGGGGCCTCCTGGAGCGAAAAGTTGCGGGCCGACCTTACGAGCGCCAAGGCCTTGCCCGCAACTCTTTTAACGGCGGCTTAGTCGCCGAGGGCGATTCCTTCCCGGCGCGGATCGGCGCCGCCCACCCAGCCGCCGCCTTTAAGGGGGCGGACAATGGCTTGGATTCCGCTATTCAATTCAATAACGCGTGTTTTGTGGCCCATCGCTTCAAGCGTCGTTTTTAGTCCTTCTGCGGTGGTGCCCTGTTCAAGTTCAATGGGCCCGCCGCGGCTTCCCACATTGGGAAGAGCCACCGCGGTTTGCGGGTCGAGCCGCCAATCCAATATTCCCACAAGCGTTTTCGCCACATAATTGATGATAGCGCTGCCGCCGGGCGAACCAAGGGTTGCAATCAATCGTCCGGTTTTCTGATCAAGGACGAGGGTCGGTGCCATGGAGCTGCGCGGTCTTTTGCCGGCTTCGAGTCGGTTGGCAACCGGCTTGCCGCCATCTGTCGGATTGAACGCGAAGTCGGTCAGCTGATTGTTAAGAAGAAAACCGCGAACCATGGTTCGACTGCCGAAGCCATCCTCGATCGTCGTTGTCATAGATACGGCATTACCAAAACGATCCACAACGGCAATATGGCTTGTGCCCGTCAACACCTGAGCGCGATCCGGCGCAAAATCCCAGCCTGTTTTCTGGGGCGGTACGCCGGCCTCCACCTTCTCCATGGGCGCCTTCATTTGAATCAGTTTGGCGCGTGACTTCAAGTATTCGGCATTCATGAGGCCGGGGACGGGAACGGGGATAAAATCGGCGTCGCCCATATAAAGGCCGCGGTCGGCATAGGCGAGACGGCCGGCTTCTGACATAAGATGCACCGCTTCTGCTGAATCCGGTTTAAGTTTGGCAACGGGGAACGGCTCCATCAGCTTCATGATTTGGTAAACCGTCATACCGCCGGAACTGGGCGGACCCATGCCGCAAATCTTCCAGCGGCGGTAATCACCGCAAACAGGGTCGCGCTCTTTCGCTTGATAGCCGGCCAGGTCCGCCTCGGTCATATCGCCGGGATTCATGCTTGCCTTGGTGACAGCCGCAACGATGTCTTGTGCAACGGCGCCTTTATAAAAAGCGTCGGCGCCGTTTTGCGCGATCAGCCGGAAAACGGCGGCCAAATCGGGGTTCCGGATTTTCGTGCCGACAGCTTTAGGCTTTCCGTCGGCTTCATAGAAATAGGTTTTTGCCGGAGCGAATTTAATCAGATGCTGTTCCTTGGAGAGTAAATCGTTGAGGCGTGGCGATATCTCAAATCCATCCTCGGCAAGTTTAATCGCGGGACCAAAAAGTTCGGCCCAGGGGAGACGGCCATGGTTACGATGGGCCAATTCCATCATTCGTACGAGGCCGGGAACGCCAACTGATTTGCCACCGACCACGGCTTCGGCAAATTCCATCGGCTTACCGTCAGGCCGCATAAATCGATCAGGTTTGGCGGCGGCGGGAGCTGTCTCACGGCCGTCATAGCTGCGAATTTTGCCTTCACTGGCCGTGTAATGCATCAAGAAGGCGCCGCCACCGATGCCGGAGCTTTGCGGCTCCACCAAATTAAGGACCAGTTGTACGGTTATGGCGGCATCGACAGCCGATCCGCCTGATTTTAAAATCTCATATCCCGCTCTTGCCGCAACAGGATTGGCTGCGGCGACCATAAAGCGCTTAGCCCGTGCAAGAGGTTTTTCCGTTCGGCCCGTTGCCGCTTCGGGGGCTTTGGGCGCTGCCAATTCCGGGGTTTTAGGCGCCTCCGGGGCTTTGGACGCTGCGGCTGCGGGCGCCTCCGGTTTGGAGGCGGGGGTTGCTGGTTTATTCTGCGCCCATGCGGCAATGCCGGGCAGCAGCAAAAATGCCGTAACAGCAATTATGAGCCTAGATGAACGGATCGCCATCGGATGTTTCCCCCTTAAAGTCATTTTTAAAGTCATAGATCGTAAAACGGGAGATTACGCCCGTATTAGTGGTAAAATCTAGAGAGAAAATGTTAAGGCTTAAAAAGAAGAATGGGGTTCTTGCAAAAAGGCTATTTCCTCAGGGGTGCTGGCGCGCCCCAAAATCGCATTTCGATGGGGGAAACGGCCGAAACGCTTAATGATGTCATGGTGCAGAAGGGCATACTGAAGCGTATGGGCTTTTAACCCGGATTGATCCTCGGGGAGTTGGCGACAAAGATCCACCGAGCGATTTTGCTTTTCTAAATCCTCGGCATGCTCAAAAGGCAAATACAGAAACATCCGCTGAGCGGTGGTCATCTGCTGGTCAAACCCCCGACCAAGAGCCGACTCAGCGCTTTGTAAAGCAAAAGGATCGTAGGCAAAGCTCTGCGGCATTCCCCGGTAGATGTTGCGCGGAAATTGATCCAAAAGAATGGTCAGGGCAAGTGCGCCTTCAGGCGTAGCCTGCCAATCTTTGAGGTGGCCGTTCTTTGCCGGCTCAAGCCAGGTTTCAAACCGGGATTTGATCTCGGCGTCGAATTGCGGATCCTTTTTGAACCAGGCTTCTCGCCAGGCGGTAGGATTTCCGGCAAACCAAAAAGTTAAAATTTCTTGCGGGACTAGAGATAAGGTTTTGTTCAAATAACACCCATAGCTTTCAAGCTCATACACTTTCCGCCGCCGATCACCAGATGGTCATGCAGCCGCATATCCAAAGCCTCCAATGCCGACTTAACCTGGCGGGTAATGTCTATATCGGCCTGACTTGGCATAGGATCGCCGGAGGGATGATTGTGAACCATCACGAGCGCGCTGGCGTGAAGCTCTATGGCGCGGCGGACGACCTCTCGTGGATAAACAGGTGTCTCGTCAACCGTGCCGGTTTGCGCCACTTCATCAGCAATCAACATATTTTTCGTGTTCAAAAAAAGCAGCCGCAGCTGCTCAACACGAATGCCGGCCATGCGCATGCGGCAATAATCAAGAACGGATTGCCAGTTAGATAATAAGGGGCGCTCCGACGCTTTGTACCTCAGGAGGCGGGCCGTCGCCTCGTGAACGGTCTTAATCGCTGCCAGGGAGGTTTCCCCAAGGCCGGAAACACGGGTAAGTTCTTGGGGCGTGGCAGCTAAAACCTCAGTAAGAGAGCCGAATTCCGATAAGAGAGTTTTGGCAAGCTCTTTTGTGTCGCCACGCGGTTGAGCCATACATAAAAGAAGCTCAAGCAGCTCATAATCGGGAAGCGCATCTGGCGCGGCAAGAAATCTGGTGCGAAGACGTTGGCGATGGCCGTTGAGGTTCGGCGTGTCCATCGTCATGTCATTCACGCAACCGATGCCGAGGTTGCTACGGAAGGATAGGGCGGTTTATGCAGACCTTTTGGCGACACGGTAAATATCTCATAACCGGTCTCGGTTACCGCGATTGAATGTTCAAACTGTGCGGAGAGAGACTTGTCTTTGGTAACGGCCGTCCAGCCGTCTTGGAGAATCTTGACGTCTAACCGACCGGCATTAATCATTGGTTCAACAGTAAAGAACATTCCGGGAGCCAAGATCAAACCGGTCCCGGCTTCGCCATAATGCAAAATATTAGGCGCGTCATGGAATATCCGTCCAATGCCATGGCCGCAGAAATCACGAACGACAGAAAATCTTTCGGACTCGGCATAATCTTGAATGGCGGCGCCAATGTCGCCTAAGGAGGCGCCGGGTCGAACCACGCGAATGCCCCGCATCATCGCCTCATAAGTAACATCCACAAGCTTACGGGCTTTGATTTTTACATTCTCGCCGACGTAGTACATTCGGCTGGTATCGCCATGCCAGCCATCGACGATCACGGTTACGTCGATGTTAATGATGTCGCCATCAGCCAAGATTTTGTCGTGACGGGGAATTCCGTGGCAGACAACGTGATTAACCGACGTGCAAATCGATTTGGGGTATCCCCTATATCCAAGAGGAGCGGGGATTGCCTTTTCGCGGATGATGTAATCGTGGCAAAGACGGTCCAAGCGCTCGGTGGTAACGCCGGGCACAACGTAAGGGGTAATATAATCTAAAACCTCAGCCGCTAAGCGGCCGGCACGGCGCATGCCCGCAAATTCTTGGGGGCCGTGAATTTTAATGCGTCCTGGTTGCTCGTGGTACTGATCCATCATCTTCTATAAAACTATAGGTAGAGGTTTCGTTAATTCAATGCCGTCCGTTGTGATATTGCAAGCATAGCAAAATGCTTCAATCCCAGCTGCCATGGCCTGCGTAAAGGCCGCTGCGTAAGCCTTATCAATGTCGCTCGCAAGGCTAAATGACCGGCAATCGCTGCGCTGCACAATATAAAGCATTACGGCGCGGGCGCCACTCTGTTTTATAGAGCCTAATTCACTCAAATGTTTAGCGCCTCTGGCTGTCACGCTATCCGGAAATTCCGCAAGCTCGGCTTTCCGCTTTAAATGAACATTTTTGACCTCGACATAACACGGCGGCTGGCCGGGCGTTTCCAACAAGAGGTCAATTCGGCTGTTCCTGCCATAGACGACCTCCCGCCGTATACTTGTATATCCGGCAAGTTCAGGAATGATCCCGGCACGAAGGGCATCTTCTGCCAAGATATTCGGATGAGCAGTATTAATGCCTACGAGGCCGCCATCAACGTCGATGAGTTCCCACCCATAAGCAAGCTTACGTGCAGGGTTATTGGATCGCGTTAGCCAAATTCTAGAGTCCGGTTCCGCAAGCCCCAACATGGCGCCGGGGTTCGGGCAATGAACCGTTAGGATTCGTCCATGATCCGGGCCGGCCAAGATTTCGACGTCAGCTAAAAATCTTTTGTAACGCTTGATGAGCCGCGCGGGGACAAGAGGTGAGGAGAACTTCATTTCGTAAGGTAAGGCTGAAGAATTTTTGCAACGGCTTCGGCGTATATTTTATGGCCAATTTCATTGAGGTGGCCGTTTCCTTTGCGGGCGCCAAATCCATATAGATCTTTTTTATCCAAATGAGGATGGTTTGCTAATGTTTTTTGCAAAACGCTCTCGAAGTCGACAATAGAAATTTTCGTCCCCTTAGTTTTCTTTTCAAGAAGAACCAACAGATTGTTTCGCTCATTTTCTGTACATCCAGGTAAATTATTTAACGATAGAATTACAGGAATTTCTCCAGCGGCATGAGATAATTGGTCTAAGTCGCCTAAAAATGCTTGAAGGCGGGCTGCGATATCTGTTGGTAGGGAGTCGCGTATTAGCGATAGGGCAGAGTCCTGCTGGTTTTCGCAGGTCAGGGAACGGGCAGATGCATCGGCTGTTCTTAAATCGTTTTGGTTTTTGCGATTATTTATAAGGGTTGCAATTTTACTATGATCGATAAGCCAATAACCGGCCTGCCCTATGGCTGACATTCGCAATCTAAAACCGCGACTCTCACGAAAGCCATAACCTAACGCCGCGTGCCCATTTGCTTGAACAATATAGGCAGGAAAGCGGGAGTCATCCTCCGAAGTTGCGGCGAAATCGGCAAAATTTGTCATGAATAAAAAAACATCAGGCTGTAGACGAATGCCTCGACTTTTCGCGCGTACTATCTGGACAGCAGGCGTGGCGCCAGCGAGCCCGAGATTAGCAATCTCGATATTCTTCGTTGGCACGCCAAGAAGCTGTTCGGCGACTGCTTGATAGGTATCTTCAAGATTTACCTGAAGCGCTTCAGCGAATGAGTCGCCCATAAGGGCAATACGCTGTTGCCCGGTTGGCTTGACTGCTTGCAAAGGTTTATCGCGTAGGCCGAGGTTGTTGGTTTGGATTTGGACTCGATTTTCTGTAATCCATGTGCCCGAGACATTGGGCCGCAATGCATAGCCCGTTTCGATATCGGGCCCATAAAGCGACACTTCGGCGACTGGGAGTATTCGCCACGCTAAGGGTGTCGCTTCTATAAGCCGCAAAATTCCCTCTGCCAATAGCGTCGCAGCAAGAATGCCAAGGGCGACCATAAGCCAGGTGCGTTTACGTTTCACTAGAACCGAAAATAAATAAAGGGATTAACATTCATCTTAGGTATCATGACTAACCAGAAGCATAAAGTCGCCAGACTTGCCCAAAGAAAGGGGTTATTCCATTTTCGTAACCACCACAAGGTTTGCGGCCGGTCTGCATAACGCTCGAGGCCATGTAAGCACATAAGGACAGAAAAACTCAAAGCCGCGCCACCCATGCCGTTCGGCCAGTGACTGTAGGATGAACCGATGAGGTTATTTTGTCCCAAGCCGAGCATAATTTTTGTGTAATCAAAAGCGTAGCCCGCGTTAGGCGCCCGAAACCAAACCCAAAGAATAAAAATAATACCGAGATGGAGAATCAAAAAGACAGGTTTAAAATTTTTATAGAGATTTAAATTGGTTTTTTTTAGAAGACGCTCCACAACACCATATACTCCCCACCCAAGCCCCCACAAAATAAATGTCCAGTTTGCGCCATGCCAGAGGCCGGCCAAAGCCATGACAAAAAGCAAAATAAGACTTTGCTGGAGGAGACCCCCCTTTTGACTGCCTCCTAACGGAATGTAGAGGTAGTCGCGGATCCAGCGGGATAAAGTGATGTGCCATCTGTGCCAAAACTCCGAAGGACTTAAAGTAAAATAAGGCGTTCGAAAGTTATTTGGCAGCCTTATACCGACAAGGTAAGCCAGTCCTATGGCGATATCGCTGTATCCGGAAAAATCAAAATAAAGCTGAAATCCAAATAGAATGGCTCCCTGCCAGGCCATCCAGGCATGAGCGGGCAGTTGAGAAAAGATGATATCGACCTCTGGGGCGATGCTGTCCGCAAAAAGGATCTTTTTCGCCAGGCCGCAAAGGCAGAGGGCAAGACCGTAAGCATAAAGTTTTTTTACTGGCGGCTTGCCTTGCCAGACAAGACCAAGCTGGGGCGCCAGCTGGTTGGCGCGAAGGATTGGTCCGGCAATCAATTGAGGAAAAAACACCACAAAAAGAGAAAATTTTGCGAACCCAGAAATAAATTTTGCATGACCGCGGTAGAGATCAATTTGATAAGCGATAATGTGAAAAATATAAAAAGAAATCCCCAAAGGAATGACGATGCTCGAAGAAAAGACGTCTTGATTGATTCCCAGCTCGTTTAAGAAAAAACCACGATATTTAAAAATAGAAAGACAGACGATATTAAGGGTGAGGCTCAGCGTTAAAATGCGCCGGTCCCGTGCACCAAAGGACAGCAGATAGTTAACGGCTAAAACACTTATAATGAGGGTTAAATCCCCCCAGCCCGCCATGGCGTAACAGATGACGCTTGTAATAAGAAAAAGCGGGGCTAAAAATCGGGGGGCCCGATTACGCAAAACGCTGTATAAGAAAAAGACAACACAATAAATGAAGAAAAAAGTCAGGCTATCAAAACTCATTAGCGCATATTCTTTTCGAGATGATCCAATAGACAGGCGTCGAATTGGCGCCCGCAGTTAAATAGCCTATTCGAAGAAAAGGGATATTATAATGCACGCAAATTCTCGGACTCCTACGGCGTGCTTTATTATTATCGGTAATGAAATCCTATCTGGCAGGACCCAGGACGTCAATTTGGCTTATTTGGCTCAAATCCTGGGCAGTTTGGGTATTGCCTTAAGGGAAGTCAGGGTTATCCCCGATGATGAATCCGTCATCGTCTCCGCGGTAAACACCCTGCGGTCGGAATTTGACTATGTCTTTACTTCCGGCGGCATCGGTCCCACTCACGACGACATTACTTCAGCGTCGATTGCCAAAGCTTTCGGTGTTCGACTTGTCCGCCATTCTCAGGCCGTCCGTTTACTGGAAGATCACTACCGGGGCACCGCTCATGAATTAAATGAGGCGCGGCTGAAAATGGCTGACGTTCCGGAAGGGGCATCGCTGATTGATAACCCCGTAAGTCGCGCGCCAGGTTTTAAAATGGCTAACGTTTACGTTCTCGCAGGTGTGCCGAAAATTTTTCAAGCCATGATCGATGGCTTGAAAGGCACTCTAAAAGGCGGTCCCCCTATTTTGAGCCGGACCGTTACCTGTGATTTACCCGAGGGTAAAATTGCCTCGGGGCTCGCTGCCATACAGGCCCGTTATAGCGGGGTAGAAATTGGCAGCTATCCCTATTTTCGCGCCGGGTTATTGGGGACGAGTTTGGTTTTGCGCGGTATTGATGCGGCTTTGATATCAAAGGCAGTCACCGAGGTGGCGGAGCTTGTGCGCACCCTTGGTGGGGCTGCCGGCGTACAGGAGGACTAACGCCGATCCAAACGCCGTTGGTACCACCGGCCCAGACTGAGACCACAAATCCACCCTGCTAATGGAATGATAAAGATTAGTTTGAACCAGGGGTGGTCAGGATTGCTTCCGGTGATCCAAAGAATCATAACCATCCAAAAAACAGTCGCGCCAATCCCGATGCTACGCCAGAAAAGGCCGGAAAGCCAAAGTGAGGGGGGCGGGGTTGGTGTCTTCATGTCTTATATTGCCTTGTTAGGCCTGGGCAGGATAGGTTGCCCCGGCGCGCTTCGCGGGCGTGGCGAAATGGTAGACGCAAAGGACTTAAAATCCTTCGGCCCGTAAGGGCCGTGCCGGTTCAAGTCCGGCCGCCCGCACCAGTCTCAGACCGTACTCGCAGCCAAGAATCGGCCTCTTTTATTTTATCAGAATTTTTGATCTTAAGTTGGTTTAATGATTCTAAGTCGCATGTATAAAAATGGGCAGTTTCATAAAATTATTATTTAGCAATATGTTACGGGTTATGATGGTAGATTTAATTTAACAAAAATTGTTTTATCTGCACGGAATAAAAAAAAATTTTGCGAGGGCGCAAAAGACAAAAATACTCCATGGCTCAAAGTTTAATAAAAAGTAAACAATCCCATGAAAGGGGCTGTTTGCTTTGGCCAAGATAGGAGCGAATCTATGCCTTCTCTTCCCGTTTTTACGCAGCTGAGCGATTCCTTTGACCTTAACCAACTTGGTCCGGATGGTAAGCCGATTTGGCTGTTGAATCCCTTGGCGACTCAAATGGAAACATTGGGTGGTGACGACATCCTTTGGTTACCAAAGGACACTGCTATAGCAAGCCTTACCAAATATAACGCCAAAACCTTTGTTTATACCGGCTTCGGCAATGACACTGTGTACGGTGGCGCCCTGAGCGATACTGTTTTCGGCGGCCATGGTAACGATACATTGGTTGGCGGTTTTGGGAATGACTACCTGAAAGGTGAATTTGGTAACGACAGTGTGGATGGCGGAAGCGGCAACGACACCTTATGGGGCGATGAAGGTGATGACAGCATTTACGGCTCGGTTGGCATCGACACCCTGCTGGGTGGGATAGGCAATGACGTTGCGGATGGTGGCGAGGGCAATGACCTAATCCGAGGTGAAGACGGCGACGACAATCTTCGTGGCCGCGAAGGTAATGATACCATTTTTGGTCAAGACGGTAAGGATAACATTGACGGCCACGACGGAGCGGATCTTCTTGTTGGTGGCAACGAAGATGATGATTTGGATGGTGGCGATCTCAACGACATCATCTACGCCGGCGCCGGTGAAGATAAGGCGGTTGGTGGCGACGGCATGGATATTATCTTTGGCGACCGAGATATGGATCCGTTCACCAAGGTGCTGAGTGATAAATATATCGTCCCAACCATGGGCAATATGACGCCCAATAATGATGATCTTGATGGTGGCGCCAGTAACGATAAGGTTTATGGCGGCGCCGGGGGCGATGATATCATCGGCGGATCCGGTAACGATTTTCTCTATGGCGGCGGCGATAAGCTCAGCAATGCGTCGGGTACGCCACTGAAGCCCAACTATGAATTCTACGATGGCGGAGACACCATTGACGGCGGCTCCGGGATTGACAACATCTGGGGTGGCCTTGGCGGCGACACCATTTACGGCGGAGAAAACAACGACAAGATCATTGGCGGCTATGGCTCCCCCGTTCTTGACAAGGCAAACAACACCCTAACCTCAGGTCTCGGCGATAGCTGGGCCGGCGATGCCGCGGATACTCTTTCGGGCGGTACCGGCAACGATATGATCAACGGTGGCGAAGGTAACGATACCATTTACGGCGGCACCGGCGATGACAAGATGATGGGCGACGACGGTAACGACATCTTGGTTGACGGCGTCGAAAGCGGTGGTGCTGCCGATCCCAAGGAAGAAGAAGGCAATGACGTTGTCATGGGCTTGGCCGGATCCGACTATTATATATTTGGGGGACCGGATGGCGGCAACAAAAACACTTATGATGGTGGCATAGATACCTTAGGCAGCGTCGACCATCTGTTCTTCCTTGATGGCGTTCCGACCGGTATGGATTTGAATGAAGTTCCGTTAGTGATTGGTGCTGTAACTTATCAAACAACCAGTCTTGTTACAGGCCAGGGTTTCGTCATGAAGCTTGGCGTACCAGTTATCCTTAACCCAGCCGATCCGTCTTTGACGGGAGGCAAGATTTATGTGGATACGACGAATGGTACGGCGGACGCCAGTGATGACGGCTTTGTCTGGAAGTTTATGAAGTGGGATCCGATTAAAGGTATGGCGGTTGCCGTGCCCATGTCCGGGCTTGTCACCTTGCATGACGGAACAACCCTAACCTTCACCAATGTCGAGCAATTTGATTTTGGCGTGCTCGAAATAGGGAATAACAATAACAACAACATGAAAGGCGATGACGACGCCATTGTTGATGCCGTGGTTAACAATACGCCGGACGTTCTTATCGGCCTTGGCGGCGACGATAAGCTTGAAGGCTTTAACGGCAATGATTACCTGGACGGCGGTGATAATGACGACGACCTGTTTGGCGGTTCGGGTAACGATCACCTTATCGGCGGAAACGACAATGACGTCATCGAAGGCGGTAGCGGTGCCGATAATATTTTCGGCGGTGACGGAAACGATATTCTGTACGGTCTCGATGGCGGTAACGGTGCCGATGGCAACGATACCATCGAAGGCGGCCTCGGCTCCGACGAGCTCTATGGCGACAAGGGCAACGATTGGCTGATAGAGACCGGAACCGATACCAACAAGCTAGAGGGGAATGACGGCAACGACACCCTCGAAGGCGGTGATGGCGACGATGATATGAGTGGTGGCAATGATAATGATACCATGATGGGTAAGGGCGGCGTCGACGTCATGCATGGCGATGCCGGCAACGACATCCTGATGGGCGGTGGCGGCGATAACGACCAGGTCTTTGGCGATGCCGGAGACGACATCTACGTCGTGCAAGCAGGTGACGGGGTTGATGGGGATGGCATGAATAGCTTTGGCTTCAACGGCGGCAACGGTGGTTACGACATCGTGGATGTTTCCGGTGTTGCCGGTCAGCTGGATCTTGCCAATACGACCTTTGATCCAGCTACGGGACAAGGTAAAATCACTTTAAATGACGGCAGCGTGCTGTACTTTGAAGAGGTGGAAGCCATTGTCGGCGTACCCGGCGACAACCTGAGTGAGCCCAACGGCCCAGGTACCGCAGATAATTATACCGGTACAGCCTTTGACGACACCAATCATCTTGGCAAGCAAGATGATATGGCTGCAGGTGGTGCGGGCAACGACAAGCTGTTCGGCGAGCAGAACAACGATGTCCTTAATGGCGAGGCTCAAGACGATCTTTTGGTCGGCGGTGAAGGTAATGACTCCCTCTTCGGCGGCGACCAGAATGATATTCTGCACGGGGATAGCAATGATCCGCTGATCAAGACCGGTGGCAATGATTTGCTGGATGGCGGCATGGGCAATGATACCGCCTATGGCGGGTTTGGCGATGACTCAATAAGCGGCGGCGACGGTAACGATTATCTGGACGGCGGCGATGGCAAGGACATCATTTCCGGCGGGACAGGGGCCGATATCATTCACGGTGGGTTGGGTGACGATGTTCTCCAGTCCGGCGGTGATAACGACGCCCAGGACGAGTTGTTCGGCGACATCGGCAATGACACGTTCTTGTTCGGTGCAACCGATGGCCAGGACATCTTCCATGGCGGCGTTGGCATCGATACGCTGGATCTGAACGGTGCGGTTAGCGGAGCAAATCTCAGCTGGCTGCATTTGGATACGGGAACGTTTACCTTCTACACGGATGCTCAGATGAATGTTTATCTGAAGCTGAGTGCCGACGCGACCGGAACGATTGATATCAATGGTATGGGGGATCAGATCACCTTTGATGGAATCGAGCTCCTCGCTCTCTAAGTGTCGAATATCTGCTGGGAAAACCGCGCCATATGGCGCGGTTTTTCTTTGTCCGAAAGAAGGGGCTTGAGAAATGGCGACTTAGGATTACCATCCCTGTATGCAATCGATTTTCCCTTCGCTTTTTGTATCCCATGGTGCCCCGACCTTGGTTTTGGACGATGGTGCAGCCCATCGATTTCTGAAGGATTTAGGAAAAGACCTAGGAAAACCCGAAGCTATCTTGATTATCTCGGCGCATTGGGAAACGAAAATACCCATGGTAACCGGTGCGCCTAAACTTAAGACCATTCACGATTTTAGAGGGTTTCCTCCGGAATTGTACGAAATCCAGTACCCTGCATCGGGCAGCATGCCTCTTGCACGCCAGGTACAACAGCTTTTGCAGGGGGTCGGCCTCGAAACTCACATCGATAGTGAACGAGGCCTCGATCATGGAGCGTGGGTTCCTCTTACCCTTATGTACCCCCATGCTGACGTGCCCGTGGTTCAGCTTTCTCTGCAATCTCACTTCGGGCCGGCGTATCACTTTGTCTTGGGGGAGGCGCTGAGCGCGTTACGTCAACAAGGCGTGTTAATTATAGGTGCGGGATCTCTTACGCATAATCTTCGCGCCCTAGATTCCCAGATCACAGCCAACCCGCCGGATTGGGTAAAGGATTTCAGTGACTGGGTTCATACGGCGGTTGTCCGAGAGCGCATTGCGGATTTACTTGATTACCACCAGCAAGCTCCTTTTGCGGCCCTCAACCATCCCTCGGAAGAGCATTTTTTGCCCTTTTTCGCCGCTTTAGGGGCAGGAGGAGGTAAGGGTAATCGGCTCCATCACAGCTATACCTATGGAGTTTTGGCCATGGATGCCTACCGGTTCGACGGCACCCTATAGCGCTTTACCTAAAGCCCTGCTATTTACGGGAAATGTTCTTAGCTTCTCTGATCAAACGCTGCCCAAATTTAACCGCGGCCTATTATTTGTATACTGATTGGCAAATAGGTCGTCGCTGGGCGAGAGGTCGGCTGGGAACGGTCTCGGGGTCGCGGCACGCTAAACTAAATCTTGATGAGTCTCTCGCTTATATCGAGAAAGTTACCGCTGATTATTTTCGCTATGCGGGGCGCTCTAAGTTTCTCGGAGCTGTTGCCGAAATAGGTCCTGGCGATAATTTTGGTGTCGCCCTTATGATTTTAGGTCAGGGCGCAACGGTGGTTCATGCTGTCGATAAGTTTCAATCTTTTCGCGATTCCCATCGTCAGACCCTGATTTATCAAGCCTTGGCCGATCGACACGGACTCCGCCATATCTTTAGCGGCATTCCCTCTGAGTCAACCTTGCGTGGCCTGGTCTATCATTCGGGTAGTCCGGCTGAGGTTTTTTTTCGAACGGCAGGTTTGAACTTCGATGCGATTTTATCGCGCGCTGTCCTTGAGCATCTTGCCGATCCGCTAATTGCCTTAGATGACATGATTAAGACTCTGCGTCCCGGCGGAATAATGGTGCATAGGATTGATTTTCGGGATCACGGAATGTTCGCCGGCCGTCATCCTTTGACCTTCTTGACTTTTTCCAAGGTATGGTGGCGCCGTATGACCCAGCACTCGGGAAGACCTAATCGAGTCCTTTTTCCGATATGGCAAGAGTGGCTGGTGCGCTCCGGATTTAAAGGCAGTATAAAAATTACCCGTTTAGTTGGGGTGAAGGAAGAAATCGAGCCCTCGACCTGGCGGGACATACCCCAAGCATTGCGAGACCGCTCCCTTGCGGCGGTGCGCCAAATTCGGCCTAAAATTGCCAAGGATTTTCAAGACTTATCTGATGAAGATCTTGCTATTGCGGGCTGTGTTCTGGTGGTCGAAGTGCCAGCTTGACGTTCAGTTCCTGAACGCTGTATGGTCGGGGCTTGCCTCTATAACGGTAAAGCGATGCCACAAGATAATGATTTCGCAGTCTCAGCGAGGGATAACGAAGCGGAAATAACCCTTGGTTTGCTCTCGGCGGTGCACGAAAATAGCGCGGTAACCCAGCGTTCAGTTGCAGGGCAATTGAACATAGCCTTAGGATTGGCAAATGCTTATCTCAAGCGTTGTATCGATAAGGGACTAATCAAAGTTAAACAAGTCCCGCGTAATCGATATGCCTACTATCTAACACCGAAGGGTTTTACGGAAAAAAGCCGGCTTACAGCTAAATATCTTGTGACATCGTTACATTTTTTCCGGCGCGCGCGGGCGGATTGTGAATTTGTAATCAAGCAATGCGGTCAACGTCAGTGGCGTAGCGTGGCGCTCTACGGTGTAAGTGAGCTGGGAGAAATAGCCACGCTCGTTGCGCGTGACGAAGATATAAATCTTGTGGGCTTTGTCGATCCTTTATCAAAGGAAACGGAGTTTGCCGGTTTGCCGGTCGTTCCTTCTGTGGCTGATTTGCCTGATATCGATGGCGTTATTCTAACCGACACAACATCACCGCAAGAGAGCTATTCGGCTCTGTGTAAGGAATTAGGTCCGGATAAGGTCATTGCTCTCCGGTTGCTGCGGGTTGCTCTTACGTCTGTAAAAAACCGTAAGGGAGAGTGAGATGAGAGAATGGTTTGCCGCTCACACTTTGGCTAAATCCGAAGAGAAGGCGGCCCAGCATCTGATCCGTCAAGGTTTTGGCGTCTATTTCCCGCGCTACATGAAGCGGCGCTGCCATGCGCGAAAAATTGATTATATCGCCGCCCCCCTGTTTCCTCGTTATATTTTCGTAGCTATGGACATAGCTAAGGCGCGGTGGAGAGCCATCTCATCTACTGTGGGCATCAGTCATCTTATATGTAATGGTAATAAGCCGATCGCCATTTCGGAAGATATTATCGATTCCATTCGAGCAAAAGAAAATGAAAGCGGATATGTCCGAGTTGCTGAAAGTACGCCTTTTCGTGAAGGACAGGCCGTCGGTATTATGAGCGGTCCCTTTCAAGATTTGACAGGTGTATTTCAGGCAATGAGCGATAATGAGCGTGTTATGGTTCTTTTAGATATTCTGGGGCGGCACGTTCGCGCGCGTGTTCCCTTATCGGCATTGCGGCCAGCTGGTTAACAAACGGAGATCACATTGCAAGTTGCTATTCTCTGCGGAGGTTATGGTACCCGCCTCAAGGAAGAAACCGAATTTAAGCCAAAGCCGATGGTGAAGATCGGGGAGCGGCCTATCCTATGGCATATTATGAAGCATTACGCCCACTATGGAATTCGGGATTTTATTTTGGTTCTTGGTTATAAGGGGGAAATGATCAAGGACTATTTTTTCAATTATGAAATGCTGAATAGTGATGTGACGATCGAAATCGGTCGACCCGATAGCTTAACCATTCACCGAAAAACCGATGAAATCGGCTGGCGAATAACCTTGGCTGACACGGGTGAGAAAACCTTAAAGGGTGGTCGGCTAAAACGCATCGAGCGCTATATCACCGGCGATAATTTTATGATGACGTATGGCGATGGCGTTTCAGCGGTAGATCTTGATGCCCTTCAGAAGTTTCATAAAAGTCACGGAAAAATAGCGACGGTAACGGGCGTAAGCCCGGCGGCGCGCTTCGGCGAACTGACGCTGCAGGGCGATCGCGTGATGAGCTTCTCTGAAAAACCGAAGGGCGGCGGTGAATATATAAACGCGGGTTTTTTTGTTTTTAACAGAAAGATTTTTGACTATCTATCCCCGCAAGAGGATTGCGATTTTGAGTACGGCGCCATGGAGAAGATTGCCCAACAGGGCCAGCTCATGATTTGGCGACATGAGGGATTTTGGGGATGCATGGATACGCAGCGTGACGCGGACGCCTTGAATAAGGCATGGGCAGAAGGAAATGCACCGTGGAAACTGTGGTAATGATGGCTTAGCCACGAATCGATATAATTTCTGCAATAAAATATAAGAATGCGAGATACAGATGACGTCGTCTCTTCAGGTAGTTGAAAAAAATGGCAAGCGTTACATCGATGACCCGGAAGAAGGATTGCTTGAGGTTCGCTACGGTCTTCCAGCCGAAGTAAAATACTGCAAGCGCTGTGTCATTTCTAATCAGCGGCCAAGTTCAGTTGTGGAATTCCATAATCGATTGGAAAAAATAAAGCCGGTCATTGCTTTTGACGAAGAGGGTGTCTGTGCCGCGTGCCGATATGCGGATATCAAAGAGGAAATTGATTGGAAAAGACGGGAAGCAGAGCTAATCGCTTTGTGTGACAAGTATAGAAGTCGCAATGGCCATTATGACTGCATTGTTCCCGGCAGTGGAGGCAAAGATAGCTGCTTTGCCTCGCATGTTCTTAAATATAAGTATGGAATGAATCCATTAACCGTGACCTGGTCTCCTCATAAATATACGGAGATTGGTTGGAAAAACTTCCAGAATTGGATACATGTAGGCGGACTGGATAACGTCTTGGTCACGCCAAATGGGCGGGTACATTCCTTGCTGACGCGGTTGGCCTTTACCAATCTTTGCCATCCATTTCAGCCGTTTATCATTGGTCAGCGGATGGCGGGGGCGCGGCAGTCGGCGCTTTATAATGTGCCACTGGTTTTTTACGGAGAGAATGCAGCCGAATATGGGAATGCCATCAAGGATAATGAAAAACCGACGATGGATATGTCGTTTTTTGAACGAAGCGTGTCTGTTGAAAATTTAACTCTATCGGGATTTCCTGTTGCCGATCTTATCAAGCAAGAAAAGCTGACGCTTGCCGATCTAAACCCTTATCTCCCCGTTCCTTATGCGGATCTCCAGCGGGTCGGCACGGAGGTGCATTACCTAGGGTACTACCTTCGCTGGGATCCTCAGGAAATGTATTATTACGCCGTTGAGCACTGCGGATTTGCGGCTAATACTGAACGGACGGAAGGTACCTACTCCAAATATAATTCTCTGGATGATCAGATTGATCCTCTGCATTACTATACGACTCTTATCAAATTCGGTATCGGCCGGACGACTTATGATGCGGCCCAGGAAATCAGAAATCGCAAGATAGACCGCACAGAAGGCATAGCTTTAGTACGCCGATTTGATACGGAAGTTCCTCGAAAATACCTTCCGAGCATGCTCGAATATCTGGGCCTTTCTGAAGATCAATTCTGGGATGTTATAGAGAAATTTAGATCTCCTCACTTATGGAGAAAAAAGGGTAATGCCTGGGAGTTAAGGCATCCTATTCAAGAAAATATATGAAACAACCCCAGTTCTAACGATGTCAAATTCTCACCCGGCCCGGCTTATAGCGCGTTTGGATATTAAGACCTTAAACGTTATTAAGGGGATCCATTTGGAAGGTCTAAGGGTCGTCGGTAAGCCGGCCGAGTTAGCCCGTCGTTATTATGATGCCGGCATAGACGAGATTCTTTATATGGATTCGGTTGCCTCTCTATACGGCCGTAATTCTATTTTGGATGTTGTTTCCGAAGCGGCGCGAGATATCTTCGTTCCTTTGACCGTAGGGGGAGGAATAAGAACTATTGAGGATATTGTGGCTGCCTTACGTGCCGGCGCCGATAAGGTGGCCATTAACACCGCCGCTATCGCTCACCCTCAGTTTATTAGCGACGCCGCCAAGGCGGTAGGCAGTCAAGCAGTGGTGATTTCCATAGAGGCTCAACGGCGGCCAGGCGGTTGGTGGGAAGCGCAAACCAATAACGGCCGGGAAAAAACCGAGATCAATGTTCTCAAATGGGTCACCGAAGTGGAGCGGTTGGGCGCCGGCGAAATAATCATCACATCCATTGACCATGAAGGAACCCGCAAGGGATTCGACCTTGAGTTATTGGACGAAGTGCATAAACGTGTTCGTATCCCTGTGATTGCCTCTGGTGGTGCGGGTAACGCGGAGCATGTTGTGGAGGTTTTCTCGAAGAATGTTGCGGATGCTGTCGCGTGCGCATCGCTTTTTCATTATGATCTTTGTTCTATTGGAAAAGTGAAGGAAATATTGGGCGACAATAAGATCAAGGTCCGTTTGTGATGTTGATGCTGGTTGATTACGGAAAAGGGAACATATTTTCTTTAAGTCAGGCTTTGCGTCATATAGGCCAGGACTTTAAAGTTAGCAACAATCCGGAAGAAATTTCTAAGGCGGATTATCTTATTCTTCCCGGCGTTGGAGCTTTTGGTGATGCTGCGCGGGCTCTTAAGTCGCGAGGGCTGGATCAAGCGCTCAAAGAACGCGTTCGGCAAGGCTGTCCTTTGCTCGGTATTTGTGTCGGATGCCAGCTGCTTCTCGATGTAGGTGAGGAATTTGGCGTGGAGCAGGGCCTCTCTCTTCTCTCTGGAAGTACACGGCGGCTGCCGGAGGGCAATGACGCTGAAGCAATGCGCATCCCTAATGTGGGATGGCGTATAACACATTCAAATCATTCAATTTTTCAAGATTTGGCAGAGGAAATCATGCTTTATTTCGTGCATTCCTATGCGCCCCATCCAACCCACAAGAAAGACGTACTTGCTCATATAATTTTTAATAATATGGAGATCCCTGTCGCGATAGGAAGGGACAATATTTTGGGTTTTCAATTTCATCCCGAAAAGAGCGGATCGGTCGGATTGGAAGTCTTACACCGAGCTTTGACGAGAAAAATATAACTAGGCCACCTTTTCAGTTTGGGTAGATTGCAGGTTACGTAGAATATTCTTCCGACGGAACCAGAAGCCGGTAAAAATAGACGTTGCCAAAGAAGTCAATACCAAGGCAACAAACAGAGCCGAGTCGATAATCCCTGCTTCATAGGCTACACTGGCAAGAACGATTCCGGGTCCACCACGGGTATTCATGGCGATAGCGTAGTTTGTTGCTTCTGCCGCCGAACATCCGCGGGTTTTCGCGGCCAGCCAACCTGAACTCGCCAAGAGTAATGTTGATAAGCCGAGAAAGCCCAAAAATAAGGGGGCGTCGAAAGATTCGGGTAGATTTATCTTTAAGCCCACAAGGGCAAAATACAACGGGATAAAAAATGCGCGCGCCACATCGGTAATGGCATCTTTTGCCGGCCCAAATCTGTGTTCGGGAAGCGAGGAAAAAGCGATGCCAGCCAATAAAGCGCCGAACACGACATTAATATGCAAAAGGCTGGCAAAGAAAACCATAATGAAGCACCATAATAATGCATATCCCGACCGAGACGATTTGAGAATCAGATTGATCATCAGGCGATTATCCAATTTTAGGAGGTAAGGCCCGATTAAAAGACCAACGCCTAGAAATGTGATTGTCTTTAAAACCACGAGGATCATTTCTGCCGGCGTATTCATATGGCCGCTCGCCAAGCCGGTCGCGATCGTCAATCCAACCCAAAGCAATACGTCTTTGAGGGTGGCTGTTGCCAAGACAATAGCGGCAAAGGGCGTTTTGATTATGCCGAGATCGAGAAAAATCTTGGAAATTACCGGGATAGACGTGACAGCAGAGGCGATAGCAAGGATAAGGATAAAGGAAATCTCTGTAGCCTTGTCGCCAAAGTGAGCCAAAAACAAGTCTAAATAATCGATCGCAAGCCATCCGCCAATAAAGGGCAGAAGAGCGGTTCCAATCAAAAGAGTGAGGATCATTTTCCATTCTTTATGAAGAATTTTCGTTTCCAAGCGAAAGCCGGCGACGAACATAAGAAGAATGAGTCCAAACCAATAGAGTGTGGCAAGAAGCTTCGGTTGTGCGGGAAAGGAATTAAATAGAAAGTTTTGCGTGCCCGGCCAAAATAAGCCCAAACAAGAAGGGCCAAGAAGCAGACCTCCGAGAAGCTCTCCACCTACGCGGGGCAAGCGTATTTTTTCAAAAAGAAATCCCAGGCTATGGGCGCCCGTAATGAGCAGGATAATTGCTAAGAAAACCCGGGATAATTCAAAATCGGACATACATTCAACCTGCCAATTTATTTCTATACTAAGTCATGTAACGCGAGCTATGCCGCAAACGGCCGCTCCCGATCTCGGTTTTCCACCAAGCGATGGTTTTTTCTAGGCCCTTCTCTAAGGTTAAAGTCGGGGTCCATCCAGTAGCAGCGGTTAACTTCGACGCATCTGCCTGCAAGCAACGGACTTCCGAAGCGATGGGCCGTTGGCGGCTTTCTTCAATGGCGATAGGTTTATTGGTTCCAGTCAGGCGAGTGACCTGGGCAATCATGTCGCCGACTTCCACCATCCGCCCCGTTCCGGCATTATAAGCGCGACCATATTCTAAATTTCTGCTGGTTGCGGAAGCGAGAAAAGCTTCAACGGTATCACTGACATAGGTGAAATCGCGCGTGGTTGACAGGTCACCGACGTGAATTGCTTCGCATTGGGGGTCCAGTGCTTGGCGGATAACTGTGGGAATAATCGCTCTCTCACTCTGGCGGGGGCCGTAGGTATTGAAGGGTCGCAAAGTAACGACATTAACTTCATGACTGAGCGCATAGGCCGTCGCCAAGGCATCGGCGCCGATTTTAGTTGCAGAGTAGGGCGATTGGCCTTGCAGGGGATGGCTTTCGTCAATTGGCGTACGGATAGCGGTTCCGTACACTTCACTCGTGGAGGTGTGAATGACCCGCGGAGTCCGGTGCAGCCGAGCGGCTTCAAGGATATTGAGCGTACCGGTAATGTTAACATCTACGTAGGACTGAGCGGCGGCATAGCTATGCGGAATGGCAATAAGCGCCGCAAGATGAAAAATAAAATCTTGGTTCTGGGTTAGGCGCATTATAAATTGTGGATCTCTAATGTCGCCTCGTACCAAGTTCATTTCGTTTCTGACGGCCGGATCTAGAGAATCGAGCCAACCAAAGCTATCAAATGAGTTATAATAGGAGAGGGCGGTAACTTTCGCTCCGGAATTTGCCAAGGTCTCGGCTAAGTGAGAGCCGATAAATCCATCGGCACCTGTGACCAAGACTCGTTTATTTTTGAGTAAAGCTGTAGGCTTTATCATATTTTTACCTTTAACGTTTGTTTCGGTAGGCCAATGACGATTACTTCTTTGTTAGAATACTATTTCTTTCCTCCCATGCCGGCACTGTTCATTTTGCTTTTGGCTCTATTTTTGTGGCGGAAGGTCAGGCTTAGCCGTTGGCTTTTTGCGGCAGGGACGCTGATATTTTGCCTTATGACAATGCCTATTATGGCAAAAATTTATACGTCCGGTCTTTTGGTTTTTACACCCCCCTATACGGGCAAAGAGAAAGTTGATGGAATCATTGTTCTTACGGGGGGGAGTTATGAAGACGGGACAGGGGTCACATGGCCAAGCGAGTCTACGATTAAACGGCTTGCCATCGGCTTGGTTTTTGCCAAACAGCACCCGGCGGTTCCTTTTGTCATCGCGGGAGGTTGCCCGAAATTTTCAGAACCGGGGTGCATGAGTGAGGCTGAATCGGCAATCAGGGCCTTTGATTTAGAGAAAAATCCAGGGATCATTATAGAAAAGAACTCGCGCAATAGTTATGAAACCGTGGTTAATGTGGCTTCGCTCCTGAATCTGAAATCATCGAGCCAAGTGATCATCGTTACGGCGGATACTCATGTGCTTCGCATGATGCTTTGTTTTCGCAAGCTTGGAATTAAAGTCTTAGGAGTGCCGGTTCCAACAAAGGATATAGGAGAAATAGGTATCTTTGACATTATGCCGAGCCGTAAAGGTCTTAACTTGTTTACCCTGGCAACAAGAGAATACTTAGGGATTTTAGGGTACTGGATGGAAGGACGCCTTTGAGATAGTTATTTCCAGTTGAGCGTTTCAATGAGATCGGCTACCGCGTGGGTTTGGATAAGATTCATGCGATTTCCGGAACGCGGGTAAGCGACTGCCGTTACAAGCAGAAAATCATCACGGTCAATCTCTTGTCGACGCCAAAGTTCGGTTAAGCATTTTGCGATGTGATCGGTTGTATTCTTCGAAAAAGGCATATCGACATAAATACCTCTTACGCCGGCGAGCAGATTAAAACTTCGTGCCGCCATTCTATCGTTGCTAACTGCGAGAATAGGCTGCTGAAGAGTTTCGGCGGAGATAGTGCGGGCTGCGAAGCCCGACACCGTAATGGCTACAATTTTGGTTATAGGCAAATTCCGGCAGAGTAAATTGATCGCGCCGGACATGGCTTGAGGTACGTTACTGCTAGCTTGATCGAATTGCCGGGTTTCTTGTACGAGAGATTCCGCAGCAGCTGATATCGTTTTCATTGTATTGATTGCGATTGCAGGGTACGCGCCGATGGCTGTTTCTCCGGACAACATGGTTGCCGAGGCGCCATCTAGAACAGCATTTGTTATGTCTGTTACCTCTGCCTTGGTAGGCTGGGGATTGTTAATCATTGTGTGAAGCATTTCAGTTGCGACAATAACGGGTTTGGCGTGACTTTGAGCGCAGCGCAAGATGCGCTTTTGAAAAATAGCCACATGCTCAAGGCTAGTCTCTACGGCAAGATCCCCACGGTCTATCATAATAGCATCGGTTGCTTTAATGACTTCCTCCATGTTTTCCAGGCCGCCGCGGTTTTCGATTTTGGATACAATGCGGGGCCATGATGATCCGATGAGAGTGCGGATCTTTTCAACATGTTCGGCGGACTCAACGAAACTTATGCCAACGAAGTCTACCCCATTTTCCTTAGCGAATCTGATCATCTCGCCATCACGGTCTGTTACGGGTTGGCCGCGTAGTTGTACATAGGGGACGTTGATGCCTTTACGGCTTTTCAGCTGTCCAGATGTCTCTGCCCGACAGGAAATATTTGTTTTATCAATGCCGACTACGGTAAATTTTAATGTTCCATCATCGGCAAATATGACGTCGCCAATTTTTAAATCTTCATGGAGTCGGGCGTTATTTATGAGTACTTTTTGCGTTCCGCTATAAACTTGATTGGTTGTTAAGGTTATGGTCTCGCCGCTTTTAAAACTTGGTTCGTTGAGAAGCTGGGCGGTACGGATTTTTCTTCCAGGAATGTCCAAAAGAATAGGGACTTCGGGTAGGGTTTTACGAATCAAATCAATCGTCTGTCGGTGCCAGTCTAAATTGCCATGGCTACCGTTAAGTCGGGCGATTCCCATGCCAGCAGCAGCCATGTCTTTCAAGGCTTGTGGCGTATTGGATGCCGGGCCTATCGTTGCGACGATACGAGTACGAGCCATTAAGTATCCTCATGTTCAATAAATATAGCCATGCCTTGGAGTGCCGAAACGACTTCCGGGCGCATTAATTTGGGGTCCGGACGAGAGCCTCCTGTTAAAATAGATCGCATATCTGTCCCACTTATGTCTCTTACGGATTGCGGATCCGTCGCATGGTGTGGGCAGGTTTTTTCGGTGACGATTCCGTCGCAACGTTGACAGTGAAAGGGACCATGGAAAGGAAGTATGTCAATGCCCAGCTCACCCTCAAAACGCTTTGCCAACTGATGGGCGGCATATTTATCATAATAGGATCCTACGCCGGCATGATCGCGTCCAACAATGAAGTGCGTACAACCGTAGTTTCTCCGAATAATGGCATGAAAGATGGCTTCGCGCGGACCGGCGTAACGCATGGCAGTGGTCAACAGACTAAGAACAACACGGTCGGAAGGGTAAAATCTCTCAACCAAGGTTCGATATCCCGCTAGGATAGCCTCTTGTGAATAGTCGCCACGCTTCTTTCTGCCCACCAGAGGGTGCAAGAAAAGTCCGTCAACATATTCTAGCGCAACCCGTTGAAGATATTCATGGGCACGATGAGGGACATTTCGGGTTTGAAAGCCGACAATGGTTTTCCAGCCTTTTTTTCTGAAAAGAGATTTGGTTTCGGCAGGGGTTAACTCATTCGACTTAGAAAATGTAGCCGGATCGACAACCGTGGAGGTAATTGCCCCGCCAACAAACCAATCGCCGCCCTCCATGAAAAATCTAACCCCAGGATGGGCTTTATCAGATGTGCCAAAAATACTCTCGGCAGTTTTAACCTTGTCGCATGTAAAAAAACTGTTCGGAATAAGTTGGCCAACTTCTTTGCCTTGATAAATTAATGTTATCCGAGAGCTGCTACGCAATCTTTGCGCATCAGCAGCGCTAAGATCGAGAAGAATTGGTAAAGTAAAAGGTTGGCCATCGAGAAGGCGCATTCTTGTTACGACGGAATGAAAAGTATCCTCATCCATAAAGCCTGTAACCGGAAGAAATGCACCGAGCGCTAATTTCTCAAATTCAAGATACTGGGATTGAGTTAAGTTCAGGTCACTCATGTCTGTCATTCAGGACTGCTGAAAGGGAAGGTATAGATTTAATAATGTCCAGTGAAATTGAGGTGATAGAATCATAATCATGATGATTAATGATTAGATCCGGATTTTTTGGTGGATGCCACGGAATATCTAATCCGACCACATCTTTGACCTCGCCCTTTAAGGCCTTATCATACAGTTTCTTGGGATCGCGTTGACATACAGTCGCCAGGTCAACATCAAGATAAATTTCAAAATAAGAGGTAAAATTTTTCCTATTCCAAGCCAAGAGGTCATCGCGGCTATATAGGGCGGCGACAATGACGATAAGACCCTGCGAGTCCAGAATGGCGGCAAGGCGCTGCAAGCGGTTTATTTGAATCACACGGTCGGATTCTTTATGGCCCAATTTGTCGGCAAATAACTCCCGTATCTCGTCCCCATCAACAAGAACCAGATGGGGTAAATGAGGTTTTAGAAGAGTGGCGATTTCTCTTGAAAGAGTGGTTTTGCCGGAACCGGAAAGACCTGTAATCCAGATAATCATGCTAATACCATTAAACTTTTTCTAGGCTAATATTTCGAGCGCGGAAAAGTTCAGATCTTTCTTTTAAGAGGTGGCTCATAAGATCAGTCAAAGCAGGATTACGCGACGATGATTTAGCGATATTATTGAGTTCATATGGATCGACATCCAGGTTATAAAATTCTTCGATCAAAAGTCTATTTCCGCGAAGAGTGGCCATGAGCTTGTGGGTTAGGCTGGTTACTGTGAAATATAGATCCCGATGAGCAAGATCGGCATTGCCACCGCCGGCGCTTTCACTGATGATGATTTCCCGCCCGCCTGCGTAAGCCGAAACCCCTTTAAAGGAGGGATGTAAGAGTAAGCCGGCCGCCTCTAACAAAGTTGCAGTAACGCCCATACTATCAAGATTATTAGCAGATTTTGCGGGTATTTTATCCGAATTGGCGATGACCAGAGGCACATTAATATCCTCATAGTGGGTCCGGTAAGCGATCTCACTTCTCGGGCGCGGGCTATGAGCATACTGCAAGCCATGGTCGCCGGTAACGAGGAAAATGGTTTTATCAAAGGTGCCATTTTCTTTCATAGAATTTATGATTCGCCCTAATTCATGATCGACAGCAGCAAGGGTAAGATCATAAAGAAAACGGCGCTTGGTTAACCCCTTTTGGTGTGCACGCCAAATTCTTGGGAAATATTTTAAGATTTTAAGTCGCCAGAATATGCGATTCAAAGATCTGCAGTCGTGTACATCCATGATGTGCATATGAATTAGCCATGGTTGAGGCGCATCATGAATGAATTTTTTTAGCTTAGGAGATAGATCCTGCAACAGGACCTGAAAGTGGCTCAGAAAGAGAAAAGGAATCCAATTTATATGTTGGAGAAAACGTCGGCTTCTCCACCGACAGCTTTCAATGGTGCGGGCAAAGAAAAACGATAAGGCTGGAGCATGAGTCTTGCCAAGATATCGCCAATAAATCCCAGGACTTATTTCCCGCAATTTTTTCAGAATGATCTGGGGGTTTTGGTGCAGAATTTCTCTTTCTTTAAAGCTCGCATCATATATTTTTTTATTCCATTTAAGTAGTTTTTCAGGCCAAAACGACTTGTCCCATTTGGTAAATTGTTCCTGCAGTCGTTCAAGCATTTTGTCGAATTCCCGCTGAACTATTTCAATGGTCTCAGCCTGAGTTGTCTGATTTTTCTGCAAGAGTTCTATATTATAGTAGAGAACCCGGTTTATGAGCTGCTCAATCAGGGTTGCAAAGGTATTAGTAGTCGCTAGCCTATCAAATCCTCGATCGTAACCAAAATGAACGCCAAGTTGGTTGCATGTAGAGATTAGATTTGTGCTGTAGCCAGCTTCTTTAACAACCTCAACGTATGATTTCGGCCGATTTCGTATGCCGGTATTATAACCGCCGTGATCCAAGGGATAAGTTAATGAAAAGAGGGAAGGCATAACAAACTGCGTCGATTGGGAGTTTGCGATAGTTTTTCTTGTAAATCCGCCTTGCATTAATTCGGCAATGTTTGGCATGATCGCTTTGGCGGAGTCATAGTTTTGCAAAACATCCCAGCGCAGCGCATCAATAATAATATAGAAAAGATTTTTACGGTTCATCATTCGTAAATAGCCGTCAAACTATTCTGAAGGGAATAGTTTGCATCATTTTAAGTGCTAAAGATTATTTCGATGATCGCGGAGAACGAGATTATCACGCTACCGCCCCTCTGGTGAAAATGCCAGAACACATCACAGCGTCTCGCATATGTTCATATTATGAACTTGTAGTCAAGAAAATTTGTTCACACAGTGAACTCATAATTTCCATCATTTAAAATAGCGAAAATATCTTTATAATCAAGATATTAAATGGTATCATCACCATGTCGAAAAGTCTGTGAAAGAGGCGAGTTTGGGTGTCAGTTGCTTGACAAGCAACTTAAGTTAAGTTCACTTATCCTAAAGTTACATTGATCACCTTGCTAGCGGCAGCCAATCGGATTCGCTGTTTACGGCTAGTAGGCAGATTACCTCAAGCATTCTGACGCTGGCTGTTGGATTTTACTGACAACCTTCGTGCTACTCAATAGTGAATGGGCAGGCCTTATCACAATGAAGCCAACGCTTATAATTGCCGAAGCGGGAGTTAACCATAACGGTTCTCTGGATTTGGCATTAAATCTTGTTGATGCCGCAGCTCAAGCAGGCGCCGATATCGTCAAATTTCAGACATTTAAAACGAATCTTTTAACAACTCAGTTTGCGCCCACTGCATCATATCAGGCCAGAGAAACGGGCATGTCAAAACAATACGATATGATCCGTGGTTTGGAGCTTAGCGAACAAGATCATCATATGCTTCATGCTCATAGTCAAAAGCGGGGTTTAGAATTCTTGTCTACGGCTTTTGATCCCATGTCATTGGATATGCTGATCGCAAATAAATATATACAGCGTATTAAGATTCCTTCGGGAGAAATAACAAATGGTCCGTTGTTGCTTCATATTTCGCGAAAGAAGCTACCGATAATTATGTCGACTGGGATGTCGAATATCGAGGAAATAAAGTCCGCTTTAGAAATTATTGCCTTTGGCTTGACCGCTTCTTCCGATGCGCCGCCAACGAGGGCTGGATTTATGAATAGTTACGCTTCCGATGAGGGGCGGAAAGCTCTTAAAGATAAGGTTGTTCTCTTGCATTGTACGACAGAATATCCGGCCTTGCCCGAGGCGGTGAATCTAAGAGCAATTGATACGTTAAAACGTGAATTTGAATTACCTGTAGGTTATTCAGATCATACGACAGGTATTGCTATCGCTTTGGCCGCAACCGCTTGCGGGGCGACAATACTTGAAAAGCACATTACGATTGATAAATCCATGCCTGGTCCAGATCATAAGGCGTCCTTGGAACCGCACGAGTTTAAAAGCTTGGTGGAGGGGGTAAGGTTAATTGAGCAGGCAATGGGGAATGGTAAAAAAGTAGCCCATGATACAGAGAGCAAGAATATCCCTATTGCGCGTCGAAGCCTTGTAGCTGCGCAGGCCATAAAATCTGGAGAAAAGTATACGACGGAGAATTTGACCGCCAAAAGACCCGGAATAGGCGTTTCTCCAATGGAGTATTGGTCATATATCGGTTCCTACGCAAAGCGCTCTTATGCTCTTGATGAGAGTATCGATCCTTTATAAGTAAGTTGTACGATGGAAAGAATGATTAACTTCACATATCAAAAAATTTCTTGCTTGGTTAAATAATGAACGGGTTAAACCACATCGTTTGCACGTGTTTGAATATTAGCGAAGAAGACATGCAAGCTAAGATTCAACTGGAAGGTATTACCTTTGAAGAATTTTTAGAATCGTCCGGTGCCGGCTCTAAATGTACATCATGCCTTCTTGATATAGAGTATGCATTTTCACAGACAAATAGTCCGGCAATCCGATCAAGATCAAGGAAGTTAACAAAGGCAAAGCCGGCATCCTCATTGCGCCAAGGCCTTTGGAGTTTTTTTGATAAAATATCGCCTTCGGTTCCCATTCTTTTAGAAAGTGTTGCGCCCGTACTTATCGGTCCGGATATAACGCAAACGGTGTTGATAGCGAATGATTCTCTTATGTTTGAAAGAACAGATTGTGCTCCGCCAACTAAGATTGAATACACCGTTCGCGATTCTTCAGGCGTCGTGTGCGCCCAAGGAGAAAAGACAGCATACCCAGGAGACGCGATAAAAATCGTACCGACAGAGTATTTACCAAAGTCAGTCAATCTTGATATCGGGTCAATAGCGCTACGGCGCAAAAGTTTATCCCCGGGGCATCGTGGAACTACGCGTCCGCAGCTAACTATAGAAGCGCCAAGAGGGGCAAGTTCTGTTCATTTTCAGAGAAGCGACTTCAAGGTTGATCGATGGCTGAGTATTTTATGGAATCCTAAATCGGAAATAATATTTCTGGCGTTACTAAATGAGGGAGCTTACCCCCTTAATTATAAGGTGACTTACCCCTATGGCATTGGCTTTTCAGAAAAAGATTTATGTACTAGTCAGATAGATATTTCTCCCTACGGAGCGCATTTATATAGGCTATCTCTTCCTGCGCATATTGCTGATGTCATCGAAAATAAACCATTTGATATCCGCATTCATTGCGAGGGGAAAAGTCCTCGAAAGGCATATTCTCTCTTTTCGGATATTTCCCAATCTTATTTTTCCCTCGATCATTTATAGGAAAAAGAGATGGCCTATAGTTATCTAATCCCTGGTGTAACAAGCCTACAGCCTGGATATCGTTGTACGATAAAACCCATTTTATCGATGATCGAAAACTTCTTAATTTCACCGAATGCCGATATTTCCGTCTGGTTGGATATTTTTCGCGATGGACAAAAGATTGATAGGCAAGAAAAAATGCTTTCTTTTCGTTTAGGCGCGGCCATTACCGACAAGGAATTGTTTTTTAATTGGCCAGAAAAAGGGTACATGCAAAGCGAAAGAGCGGGGTATGTGGAATTCGGCTATACATCCGCCGATGGTAAGCCGGTTTTTAGAACGAACTTAGCGGCGGGTATTTATGCCATATTCTCTCGACCAGGCTACAAGGGTTTTATTTCCGATCTTTCGCACAAATACAGTTCACCACCAACGATCAACCAAATTGCCGTTCATGGCAGGTATATTGATGGGTATTCTCCGGTTTTGTTAGATCGTGCGAAGGATTACGGCGAAACGATTGTTTTGATAAATCCGTATCGGCGGCCGATTATAGCGGAAATACGTAGCCATGATAACCAGGTATTGCCACGCATAAAAATTTTGCCACAAAGCGCAGAAAATATTTCATTGGCGCCATTTTTACCGCAAGATAAGAGCCGATGGGAGGGACGTATCCAGCTGACCGCAAGCAACAGGTTAATTACTTTTTCCCTTAAGCACTTGTTTTCGGATCCTTCGGTCATTTGTGATCATGAGCATTTGGACCCATATAGAGGTGAAACTACCCACGCGCCATGGTTTCAATACCTACGAATGACTGTTGGAATGCATTTGCTTAAAAATCCTTCCCTCAAACTGGCAAAGAAATTCTTAGTTCGATGATAATTTTAGGTATTGCCGCAGAGCATAATTCGTCAGCTTGTTTGATGGTCAACGGAGAGGTCGTTGGCTTAATACAAGAAGAAAGACTGACTAATCGCAAAAACCAAGTGGCATTTCCACTAAAGGCGATTCGGCAATTAATCGATTTACACCTAAAAGGCAATGCCGGAAAAATTACTCACGTAGTATGGGCAGGCCGTGAGTCAGATCCTTATTTTGCGGCAATAGACCGCTACTCTAATGTGACAATAGACGATCATGTTACGGAAATGCGCAAGCTATGGTGGCCGCATTTTTACGAGGGGAAGCTGAATGACGGCTGGTATTGGCGAGATCTTTTAAAGCAGGGTCAGCGCTTTAATTACGACCATAATTATAATTTCGATTTCTTATTGCGAGACTCGTCCCTGGCAGAGCATGTAGATCATTTTATTGCTGTAGAGCGCCCTCGGGTTGTGCGACAGAATTTAAACTTTGAAGGGCAGTTACACAGCATCGATCATCATGACTGTCACGCCTATTACGCTCTGTACGGAAGCTCCATAACGCCACTGGAGATGTCGGAGGCTTTAGTGCTTACGGCGGATGCGTGGGGTGACGGCTGCAATTGGAGTGCCTCTATAGTCGGTGAAAATGGTAAGCTTTTAAATGTAGGCAGAGGCAAAGATCATGCTGTTGCTCGCATTTATAAATACGTAACCCTGCTGCTTGGTATGAAGCCTAATGAGCACGAATATAAAATTATGGGCTTGTCGGGCTATACTCAAGGATATCAAGCGGTTAAAAAAACGGAAAAGATTTTTTTTGATGCTTTAGATTTTCGCGATGGAAAATTTGTAAGTGACCGACCTTTGCGCGATTCGTATTTTGATTTGCGGGATAGGTTAGAGGGACATCGCTTTGATAATATTTCGGCTGCTATGCAAAATTGGGCCTCGGCAGTAACCTGTTCTTGGGCGCGGTATTGGTTGGAGAAAACTGAAAAAAAAGGCGTATGCTTTTCCGGTGGCCTCTCTATGAACATAAAAATTAATGGCGATATTTTGAAATTGCCGGAAGTATCCTGGCTGAAGGTTCCTGCATCTGGCGGCGATGAGTCTATAAGTGCAGGAGCTTGCTTTGCTTTGGCTGTGGAAAACAAAATACCTAGCCCTATGATTCACGCCTATTTAGGCGCGGAGCCAAATGCCCATCAGCAAGATTGGCCTAATCGTTTAAATGAGACGTCATTAACATCCGACGACTTTATCGTCCTGGAGAATTTTACCAATGATCACGCGGCGAGTTTACTGGCGGCTGATTGTGTTTTAGCGCGGTGTGTCGGGCCGGCTGAATTTGGTGCGCGCTCTCTCGGTAATCGCGCGATTATTGCCAACCCATCAAACCCTGGTAATGTTAAATTAATTAATGATTCCATAAAAAATCGCGATTTTTGGATGCCATTTACACCATCCATATTGGCAGAATACGCTAATCGTTATCTGGAAAACCCCAAAAATGCGACCTCGCCGTTTATGACTATTGGTTTTCCTAGCTCTCCAGAACATCGTAAAGATATTATTGCCGGGCTGCATTTTGGAGACTTTAGTGCTCGCCCCCAATTTGTTATGCGCGAGCATAATCCTGATTATTGGAATCTTATCGACTCTTTCCGCCGAAAAACAGGTGTTGCTGCTGTGCTAAACACGTCTCTTAATCTGCATGGGGAACCTATGAATTATTCTTTGGCTGATGCAGCCCGGACAGTTGCGCTGTCTAAACTAGATTATCTGATGATGCCGGGTAATCGCCTTCTTGCAAAGAAACAAGCTCTGGCAAAAATAAGAAGTATCTTACCGGAATTCTAACGCTTTTGCGCACAAGATTAATGTGGGTATTATGAAAGAAGTTGTTATTCTCGTCCCGGCTCGAGGCGGGTCTCAACGTTTACCCGGAAAAAATCTCAAACTTCTTGCCGGGAAATCCCTTATTCAACGGACGGCCGAATTTGCAAGAGAAGGGGCGGGAGATATACCTGTGTATTTATCCACAGATTCTCCTGCTATCGCGGAAGAGGGCCTTGTTTATGGCTGGAAGGTACCCTTTTTGCGTCCGACACATTTAGCGACCGATCAGGCAACTAGCGTCGATGTAACGTTGCATTTTCTTGATCAATTGGCCCAGCTTGACACTAAGCCGGAAGTTTTGGTGCTCCTGCAGCTAACAAGCCCTTTTCGGGATTCGAGTCTATTGCGTGAGACCGTACATCGGATGATTTCAGACCCCTCCATACCTGCTATGGTGGCTATGAAGGATCTGGGTAGAACATCAAGAAGCATTTTTACGATCGCTGAAAAGGGGCAAGCATATTCTTTATCTTCAGACCAGAGACCGCTATTGACGCCAAACGGAGCGTTGTATGCAATTCGGGTGGATATTTTTAAAAAAAGCCGGACGTTTACCCCGGATGGTTTGTTTCCGGTCCTTTTAAGTGAGATTGAGTCAATTGATATTGATACTCCATTCGATTGGGAAGTGGCGGAATTTGTAGCTGCCTATTGGGATAAAAAGAAATGAGTGAATTAGATAACAAATCCGCGATTTTTAAAGACATGTTTAAATGCATTCTTTGTGAAATGAATGGTGATGAAAAAAAGTATATGGTTTCTTTATTAAGAACCCTGAAGAAAAAGTATGGAAGTAAAATCATCATAATCGCACGGTATAAAGAAGATGCTCACCACTACAAGAAAATGGGCCTGGCGGACTACGTATACGCAACAAGTGAAGTAAGGTATCAAGTCCCCAGTGGGATGAGCGATGAGGCCGTGTTTGAGCGTGGGCGAGAAATAGAACGCGTATATAACACAACGCTGCATCATCACTTGGCTGACTATCGCTTTTTTAATACAGCGTCTTCACGCTCTCCTCGGACTCGCATTCAGAAAACAAGCCGGTATTCTGATCTTATATATAATCTGTGCCAAGGTTACGATTTTTATGAAAAAATTATAAATCAACATAAAGTAACTTTTGTTTTAGGTGCGATCCGACAATTAGATAGCGTCGCGGTCAAAAATAATCTACCAAGTTGGCATCTGTTTTATACACTGTATCTCGATACAATGTTATGGACGGATCGCTATCTCCCGGATGTCTCCTATATAGGGGAACTATGGGAAAATGCGAAAAAATCGCAGAGGAAAGAGCTTTCCGAACGAGAACTTTCACCTCCAGCATTTCATCTCCATATTCGTCAAAAAACATTAAGGGCAACCAATTGGCCTGTTGCCTTGTGGAACTCTTTTCTTCACTCGCTTCGCTGGATGTATGGTTATTACCGGGGATACGATAAGATTGTTCATTATGGGTCCAGCTTTTATGAAAGAACCCGCCATAATATATATCGAGTTTGGGCCTGGATTTTACTGAAGAAACTAAAGCTTGTTTCAATCGCTGACCTTAGGGACAAGAAATTTATTTTCTATCCTATGCAGCTTGAGCCTGAAACTCTCCAGACGATATGGTCTCCGGAGTATTTTGATCAGATAAGCATAATTCAACAATTAGCTAAAGAGTTGCCGCCCGGATATTACTTAGCGGTTAAAGAGCATGTTCCGGCGATCGGCAATCGCTCTATAGATCTTTATAAAACTATTCTACAAATGCCCAATGTTCTATTTATTGACCCGCGCGAAAGGGGTTTAGATATCATTCATCACGCCCAGGCCATAGCGACTTTGGCAGGCCGCACGGGATTCGAAGCCTTGGTTGCGGGCATACCAGTTGTAAGCATCGCTAGACGCGCTTGGTATGACTTCATGCCGCACTTTTACAAAGTGGATAATTTGGCGACGATCAAAGAAATCCTTAAGAAAGTTTTGACGCTGACATCTGAAGATAAAGAGGTCTTCAGGCAAGATGGCCTTCTCCTTCTTCAAGTTTTAGACGATATCACATTTGATCCAGAGAAAATGCGTTTACAAGATAACTTTGGCGAAAAACTTCTCGAAAAACTATGTCAAGCTTGGCAAAGAAAGAATTGACTTGCCAATATATTTACTTGTTATTGATCATTAAAGGGCAGCTTTAGGGGCGAATCTAGGTCGTATGACTTGAGAACGTCTACTATGTCTTGTGCGACATGTTTGTGGGGGAGTTTTGCCGGCTTTCGAGTAAGGTTTTTTGCCTGCAAAATAGCCCGATAAATTGCTTCCTTATTTAGAGGGCAATCAATCACAGTTGAGGCTCGATAACGCCCTTTCTGCCGGGTTCCTATATTAACTGTTGGTATGTTTAATAAAGGGGCCTCAAGAAGCCCACTGGAAGAATTTCCGATAACTGCAAAAGCATGATTTATTAAGCTAATATATCTCTGGGTTCCTAGCATTTTATAGCAGGCTGCTCGCCCCTTATTTCCCTCAACAAATTGGCTTATCGCGGTATTGATAGCCATACCTCCCGCATCCGCATTAGCCATGGTAAAAATAAATTTTATATCCTTGGGAAGGTCATCTAGCGCGCTTAAAAGACAATTAATTTGCTGTACTGGAGCCGTACGTTCGGCGGTTTCAGGGTGAAAAGTAATAACAGCGATATCACCTGTCAGATTGAACTCAAGCGATTGACTTAAGGCATCTCGGTTAAGGAAAGCGATATCAGCCAGATTATCTTCAGCTAAAGACCCAACGTTAAATATGCGTGAAGGGTCTTCGCCGAGTTGTAATATCCGACGCGCATATGATTCATGAGATGGGAAATGTATCGAGGCAAACTTCGTGATGCCGTGCCGAAGGGTGTCGTCTAAAGCACCTTCCGTTAACTCTCCGCCGTGGATGTGGGCAACAGGGATTTGGAAAAAAGCGGCCGTTAATGCGGCGGAAAAGCTCTCAAATCTATCTCCTAAAACAACAAGAAAATCAGGGTTCAGACGGCGATAGGCGTCAGCAAATCCTATTAAACCCAAACCTGTAGCCTTTGCCATTCCGGATCCGGTATCGCTGGATAGCAGGATTTCGATTTCGGCAGCGATCGGAAAATTATCTTTTTTTATCGTTTCTACCGTTTCGCCGTAATACGGTGATAAATGCATACCGGTTACGATAAGGGACAGTTCTAAGGTCGATTCGAGTTGAATTTCCTTAAGCAACGGCCGTAATAACCCATACTCAGCCCGCCCGCCCGTTACAACGGCTATTTGTCGTTTTATACTAGTCGAGAGCTTGTGCTGGGGCGCCACAGAAGTCACCTAAAGCTTGGATGATGTAGTTTTGCTCTGCTGGAGATAGAGAACTGCTAGATGGTAGGGAAACAACGCGGCCCGATAAAGATCTACTCCGCCCGATAAGGCGTTGGGGCGCGTCTTTATAGGGGCTCTGATCAGCCAAAGAGCGCCAAAAGATCCTTGTCTCTATATTGCGCTTATCCATGTGTTCTACCAAACTATTGGCGGTAGGCTCATCAGCGCATAGAACATTGTAGAGCCAGCTATTACCTATTCCATAATTAATGCGCGGCGGCGGCAGTAGATCGGTGCGCCCGGCTAATGCCCGGTTATAGCGTTCGCTAATGTCATGACGCATCGCTATCATGGTTTCAATTCTTTCCATTTGTGCTAATCCAAGTGCGGCATTCAGGCCGGTCATTCGATAATTCCAGCCTATGGCATCATGCAAATAGTTGTTTCCGCATCGTGCCTGTGCACAAAGATGGCGTACTTTTTTTGCAAAAGTATTGTTATCTGTAACGATCATTCCGCCGCCGCCGGCTGTAACAATCTTATTGCCGTTAAAGCTGAAAGTAGCAAAATCTGAAAAGCCTCCCACAGATTTTCCTTTGTATGTTGCCCCTAAAGCGCCTGCGGCATCCTCGATCAAGATTATTCCTGCGCCCTGACAAAGTCCTTGCAAGGTCCCCATATCTGCCGGTCGTCCAATTGGGTGAACAGCCAATACCGCTTTTATACGAGAATTTTTCTCAGCTAGACTCTGAGCAACAAGGGAGGGATCCAAAGACCAGTCACTGCCGATATCGTGAAAATACGGGGTAGCTCCTGCGTGATAAATTGCATTTACGGAAGCGGCAAATGTCCAATCTGGAACGATAACTAAATCGCCCGGGCCGATCCCTGCAGAGACCAAGGCGATATGAAGAGCCGTTGTGCCATTGACTGTCGACACGGCGTACTTCCGCCCCGTATATGATTTTATGACTTGCTCAAATTCCGCGACTTGTGGGCCAGCACTTGATACCCAATTGGTTCTTACACAATGCGTTAGAAGCTCTATTTCACGTCCGCGCAAATCGGGAACAGAAAGGGGGATACGGTCCATTAGGAAGGGTTTGCCAAAAAGGGAGCCAAGACAATACCTCGTTGATAAAATTCAACAGCTTAGGTCTGAACCTAGTGTTCATATAATGAACAAAATGTCAAGGCTAACTGCGCCTATCGGCGGTCCGAAGGGCATAATCCTTGACATAGTTCATATTGTGAACATAACCTCTTTTGCGGGGAATTCTGTCGTCCTTCCGGTAACCCTTGTTCACCAGGAAGGCGGTAGCTTTTATTGAAAGCAAAAATGCTCAGCGTAGAAGACATCCAAAGTCACATCTGCCTTCCTGATCTGATTCTTAAGGATGTTCTCGCCCGGATTAACGCCTCCCCGTATCTATTCCAAATTGTTGTTGATCAAAACAATCGGCTGTTAGGAACAATTACGGATGGTGATGTTAGGCGCGCCTTACTCAATGGCGCAGATTTATTAAAGAACACAGCCGCGCAATGTATGAACACTGCGCCAATCGTCGGGCGTCAAGGCCAGGATAAATACAATTTATACCAATTTGCTCAGCAGCGAAGTGATCTTGCTTTTTTACCCATTCTTGATGATGCCGGGTGCTTATTGGAAATTTTTCTCGGCAGAGAAACTCAACCTATTGCTACGGCCATTGTGATGGCGGGAGGGTTGGGTCGGCGTTTGGGGGAGCAAACTAAAACTACCCCAAAACCCTTATTGGAAGTTGGCGGACGCCCTATTTTAGATCATGTTTTAGAGAAACTTGAAAAGGCGAAAATAAGTGAAATATGGGTTTCGGTTCGTTATCTAGCTGAGCAAATTGAAGATTTTGTAAGACGGCGAAATAATGTATCGCGTGTAAAAATTTTACATGAAACTAGCATTCTGGGAACAGCTGGTGCTTTAGCAAATTTGCCTACTCCTTGGCAGCATCCAATTCTTGTCATTAATGGAGATGTTTTAACTCAAGTTGACCTAACCGCTTTAGCAAAGTTTCACATAAGCCATGGCCATGATGGAACCTTAGGCGTCGCGCGTTATGAACATCAAGTTCCCTATGGGGTTGTGCGTTATGATGGACAGGGTGCATTTGAAGGGATCGACGAAAAGCCGTCCTTAAGTTATTTTGTTTCCGCTGGTGTGTATTATTTATCGCCTGCGTTTAGGGGGCTTATCACTCCTAATCAGCCATTAGATATGCCGCAGCTTCTAAATCGCGGCAAAAGCCTAGGCTTACGTTTAGGATTGTTTCCTATACATGAATCTTGGATAGACGTAGGGCGCCCAGAAGATTTATCCGGTGCGCAGAAGCAACATATGACTACAAATGAAATCGCATAAATTCTTTGAGAGCTTCTCGCCCCGATACCTCTGGCGTGTAACGCTGAGTATGGGGTTAAAGAAGATTCGCTTAATTCAGCTCATCTTAGCCAACCTGGGTGGTGCTATTTTTGAGTCTGCCGGCCTACTCATGTTAATGCCGGTTTTCCAATATATTGAAGCAAAGGGTGCGATTGACTCGCTTATGAGTCGGCATTCTTTTTGGCGTAACCTTGACATGATTTTTTCATTTATAGGTATACCGATTAATTTGGCGAGCTTACTGTTTCTGAGTTTCCTCTGCATATGTGGACGTCAGCTGTTTTTTTATGGAAGAGCGCATTTGTTGGTTCTAAATCGCGAGACTCTAATTCGACAAATGAAGCTCTCGATATTTAAAAAATATTTAAATGCTCGATGCGAGCAGCAAGAGAAAGAGCCGACAGGGGTAATGCTCAATGGTATGTCCTATCAATTAGCTCAGGCTGTAGACGCTTCGTTAACCCCGGTTACATTGCTTAATATGCTTATCGTAGCCTTGGTTTGGCTTATCGCCCTTATCATTACTACGGGCATTTATACCATTATAGCTATGGCGGGTATTGGTTTGGCCGTACTGATTGCGCGCCGATTCTTTAGAAACTCGCTTCGCGGAGGATACGTAATCACCCGCGTATACGCCGAAGCAGCGGAGTTCTTGATTGAAAGATTTAAGTCACTGCGCTTGATACGTTTGTCTCAGCTTGAGAAAGCTCAGCTTTATCAACTGGAGCAAATTAGCAATAAAGTATTCGATGCTGAAACATCTTACCGGCTAACCTTGGCAAGATTGGATGCCTTGTTGGAACCGTTAACTTTAGGCATTTGTTTTTTAATGCTTTATTTTGGTTTCTTTTATTTGGGTATTTCCTTGGAGCAAGTAGGGGCATTTCTTGTGGTGGCCGTCATAAGATTGCTGCCGCTTTCAAAAGAGATTGTTCGTAATATGCAAGGTTGGCTAGGTCAGCAAGGCCATTTGAATGCCGTCTTGGATAGGATAAAAATATTAGATGCTTCGGCTGAGGATGAGAAAAAAGGTGAGACTTTGTATTCCTTAGGAGAAGGAATAGTTTTTGAAAACGTATCTTTCAGTTATCCGGCGAGCCATCATACGGCGCTAAAACATCTCAATTTTTCGATACCCTCTAATAAAATGACGGCGGTAGTAGGTCCGTCAGGCAGCGGCAAGTCGACCCTGATTGACCTTTTACCGAGGATGCGCTCTCCCCAAGAGGGGCGGATCTTAATTGGTGGAAAAAAGCTCGAAGATTATTCACTCGTTTCATTACGCAGATCGATAGCCTATGTGTCACAACACCCTCAACTTTTTAACATAACTATCGAAGATCATATCCGTTTAGGTAAAGAAAACGCCACAGAGTCAGAGGTAGAATGGGCAGCGAGGTTAGCTGGTGTTACTGAGTTCATCAAAGATTTACCTCATGGTTATAAGACAAGGATTGGGGAATCGGGATTCAGGTTATCGGGGGGGCAACGTCAGCGGTTGGATTTAGGTCGTGCCTTAATTTCCCGCTCGTTATGCCTTATTCTGGATGAACCGACATCTGGTTTAGACGCTGTATCTGAGGCGGATTTTTTCAATACAATATCCCGTATTAGAAGAGAAACCAATACGACGATACTTATTATCAGCCATCGTCTATCAACTGTTGCCGACGCTGATCAAATCGTCGTTTTAAAAGACGGGGCGATTATAGAAAAAGGTACCCATGATAAGCTCATATCAAATCGTACGTGGTACGCAGATGCTTTCTCTAAGCAGTCTACCCAAGCGTCTGCACGCGTAGACGCCTAACTTCAAGCACAGATAGCCGAGACAAGCCATGCGATCATTCACTAAAGATTCAATAGATTTAAACGATAAATCAATCCTGGTAACTGGCGGGACGGGTTCATTCGGGCGCAGATTTATTTCGACTGTGCTGGAAAGATTTTCGGCAAAACGTGTCGTTATTTTTACCCGCGACGAACTTAAGCAATATGAGATGCAGCAAGAGTTACCTCCTAGTCGTCATCCCTCCCTTCGGTATTTCATTGGCGATGTGAGGGATGGAGCAAGGTTAGAAATGGCCATGCGAGGAATAGACATTGTCATTCATGCTGCGGCCCTCAAGCAAGTTTCCATGGCGGAGTATAATCCTTTCGAATGCATCCGAACCAATGTCCACGGTGCAGAAAATGTTGTTAACGCCGCTATTAAATGCGGCGTAAGGAAGGTTATTGCCCTGTCAACAGATAAGGCTGCGGCGCCTATTAATCTCTATGGTGCCTCCAAGTTAGCAAGCGATAAAATATTCATTGCGGGTAACAATCTTTCAGGTAAGACCGAAACGCGTTTTTCCGTTGTGCGATATGGAAATGTGGTTGGTAGTCGAGGAAGTATCGTTCCGTTATTTGAAAGGCTGCTAAGCGAAGGTAAGAAAGAGCTCCCTATAACCGACTACCGTATGACCAGATTTTGGATAACTCTTCAACAAGGGGTGGATTTTGTACTGTCTTGTTTAGGGATGATGCAAGGTGCTGAAGTTTTTATACCTAAGATACCCAGCATGAAAATTGTTGATCTGATAGAAGCAATGGCTCCCGGTATTTCTTTGCGAGAAATTGGTATTCGACCAGGCGAAAAGCTTCATGAAGTCATGGTAACGGAAGACGATGCCAGAACAACCGTTGAGTATCCCGATCGTTATATTATTGAACCATCTTTTGCCTCGTGGGAAAGAGCCAGCTTTTTAAAACGCGGAGCAAAACAGGTATCGGAAGGCTTTCGCTATGCAAGTGACACGAATGACGAATGGCTTCATAGCGAGAACTTAAAACAAATACTTAAATCTTCCCGTTAATAGTTACGTAATAGCATTATGAAGATAATTATATGGGCGAGTTCTGGCCCCAAGATTGGTGGAGGTCATGTTAGTCGCTGTAAGGTTTTGAAAACGGCGCTACAGTTGCATGGCTGCGATGTAGATTTTAACCCAGAAATTCAATTAGATACTTTAGTTAACCTTCTTAAGGTTAATGCTTACGATCTTCTTGTGATTGACGATTATGCTATTGATGACGTTTTTGAGAAACAATGTCGACAATGGGTAAAGCATATTTTCTGCATAGATGATTTAGCCAATCGATCCCACAGTTGCAATTTTCTGCTAGATCCAACACCAGGCCGGACATCCGCAGAATATCGAAATAAAGCTCCGATTAATTGCAGGTTTCTATTGGGCTCTCACTATGCTCTGGTTGGTAGTGATTTTAATCAATACCGTCCTCAGTCTTTGAAATATCATCAAAACAGGACGTTGCAAAACAGGACGTTGATAGAAAAGATTATTATATCTTTTGGCGCAACAGATCCAGATGACTGGTCAAGTCCCTGCCTCGAGGCTTTGAAGCCAATGGTAGGGCAAACCAATATCTACGTAATGCTAACGGATATGGCGCCGCACCTTAATCATGTGAGGAGGATATGCGAAGCGGTTGGGGCGGTTTTACATGAGAATACCCGTGATATGCCTTATTTAATGGCAAATGCCGATCTTGCAATAGGAGCGTGTGGCGGATCCAGCTGGGAGCGATGCTGCTTAGGTCTGCCCTCCATTGTCGGCATTATGGCTTCTAATCAGGAGTATGTTGCTAAAGCCTTGTTGAATAATCAGTCTGCGATTGTTTTAAGTGGAAACCGTACAGAATTTTCCGGAAAAATTTTTAATGCAGTTAACGACCTTAGATTAAATCCAAAGCTGTATAGAGAGCTATCCGTTAACGCCGCAAGGCTATGCGACGGGAAAGGCGCTCAACGTGTTGCCGAAACTATTATGGAATATCTGAATAATTATTCAAAGATTAATTGAGAGAGTATATGTCTTATCCGTCCCTTACCTGGCCGATAAATCCTGCAAAATTAAAGCAGGCTATGACGGTGCAGAATGAGAATATTCTTAAACTGGCGTGTCGCTCGAAGGACGAACTGGGTTACTTATTAAATTTAGCAGCTCCGTCAGCTCTTTCGAATGGCGGATGGTTAACGCATCTAGCTTTATGCGCCGAAACAGATAGAAGTTACCATCCAATTTTAGAAAAGATTCCAGAATGGAAATGGCTTTGTGAGTCAAAAACCACTGAAGTTGCCGAGATAAATCATATTCATCATGGTGCACGTGAAGCCCAGATGAAATTTTCAAGCATGCGGCGCTTAGCACGGATGGCGGCTTGGACGCCGGTATGGCAGCTTCCGAAAGCTTTAATTCAGAATAAAACGCTGGCGGTTTCGCACAACTCACTCATGGTTGATTGCATCAAGACTCAAGGCATTTTACCCAAATATTATCATGGTGATCAGCTCTTAAGAGGTCTCGAGTCAAATATTAAAGTTAATGACGATTTAGTTGCAATGGCGGTAAAGGATTTTTTGACCGTTTATACGGATATTCCAGAGCTTTCTGCGGAGCGCCGTAAGTCTTTATCTGCACTTTTAGGGCCGCGTATAAGAATTGTGATGACTAAAGCACAGCAGGCGCTTTCTGCGACCAAATCATGGGAGGATGTTCCGGAAATACTTTTATCCGGAACCGGAGGCGCTTTTCCGGCACGGGCTCTCGGACTGGAAGTTTTACGAAGGGGAGGCGAGGTGTGGCGCTATGATCACGGTGGGACGCGCCCATTAATAACCGAGACCGCAGGGCTTCTACTTGTTGAGGCAGCCCCCTCTAGCCAGTTCATCACATTTACGCAAGAAATGGCAAAATTTGCGGACACAAGTTCTGCACGGAGACACGTACCGGAATGCCGCATGATGGGGGGCTCAGGCGATCCTCATTTTAGAAAAAATTTAGATACTGCGCCCAAACCAAAGAAACTTACACCAAGAGTGCTTTATGTGCCGGGTATAGTTATCGATCAGCGCGAGCTATACCCGCCTCTTCCGGCCTCCTCGATTTATTTGGATTGGCAAAGAAATGTGGCTGATGCTTTATCTAAAATGCCCATTCTGCCTGCCGTAAAACCTCATCCAGAAGGCTTATTCCGGGGGAAAAAATATCCGCTTGAGGATGTAATCAAGGTAGAATCTGGTTTATTCGAAAAAACCATGAAAGAGTTTGATTTATTCGTTTTTGATTATCCAATCTCAACAACTTTCTGGGTAGCCCTTTGTAGTCATGTCCCAATTATCTTGCTTGACTTAGGTTTGGCGCAATATAGGCCCGAGATTTCAGAGATATTACGTGCCCGCTGTAAGATCGTTTCCTGTGAATGGGACGAGCAAAATAAACCGTTACTTGATCGCAAAAAACTGAGCGATGCGGTAATATCCGCCCTGGAAATGAAGGAAATCAATCCAAAGCCATTCCGCCGACTACTAATAGGAAGTGAACAATGAAATCTCTGCGGAGTGTAGCATGTTGACCAATGATTTTCTCATCGCAAATCGCAAAATCGGGCCCTCGCATCCGCCTTATGTTATTGCTGAGCTTTCAGCAAACCATAATGGAACGATTGAACGTGCCAAGAAAATAATGAAGGCTGCGGCAGAAGCCGGAGCGGACGCGATCAAGCTGCAAACATATACGGCAGATACGATTACAATCAACCATAACGGTCCTGATTTCAGGATAGAAGATGGTCTGTGGGCGGGAAAATCGCTATACGAATTATACGACGAGGCGCACACTCCTTGGGAGTGGCATAAACCGCTGTTTGATTATGGGCGCGCTCTGGGCGTTACCGTGTTCTCAACACCTTTTGATGATACAGCGGTTGATTTTCTCGAAGATCTGGGGGCGCCCGCGTATAAAATCGCCTCTTTCGAGGTTGTTGACATTCCGCTCATAAAAAAAGTGGCGAGTACAGGGAAGCCGATAATTATCTCGACTGGCCTAGCGTCGTTGAATGAAATAGCCGAGGCAGTTAAATCTGCCCAGATCAAGAATAGTCCAGTAGCGCTTCTGCACTGCATCTCTGCATACCCGGCGCCGGCCGAGGACGCAAATTTGGCGACAATAGCTGATTTAGAGCGCCAATTTAATCTATGTATCGGGCTTTCGGATCATACTCTTGGGACGACGGTGTCCGTTGCCGCAGTAGCAATGGGGGCAACGCTACTTGAGAAGCATGTGACGCTTCGACGTGCTGATGGCGGACATGATTCGGCATTCTCGCTCGAACCGGACGAGCTTAAGCGCTTGGTTGAAGATGTCAGAATAGCTTGGGCAGCGCGTGGGAAAATAAATTATGAAATAGAAAAAAGTGAACGGGATAATTTACGCTTCCGTAGGTCAATTTATATCGTTCGTGATGTAAAGGCGGGTGAGATATTTACGACTGACAATATTAGAACCATCCGCCCAGGGTACGGCCTCTTGCCTAAGGAGATGCCGCATATTCTGGGGCGCAGCGCTAAAAGAGATTTGTCTCGGGGATCGCCATTAACCTGGGATGACATAAATAAAGAAGATAATCAATGAACGGTATTATTTTAGTCGTAGGCTTTAATGCCCAAAGTCGGTGCGAACTAATACTAAATAAATTGCATCGGCCTGGGACGCAAAAAGAAGTCCGCTCTATATCCAATAATTGGGCATGCGGCCGTCTTTGGCTCGGGCGCTTGCCGTATGAGCGAGGGCCAGTTTACATTGATGGTCTAACGGTTTTGTTGAATGGCGAGCTTTACGGAGATAATGGGCCAGAAGAAAATCCCGAGATTCTTTTGGCGAATCTCTACCGTGAAAATAAAATAGAGGCCGCGGTTTCTCAACTCGACGGAAGTTTTTCTGCTGCTATTCTTGATCCAGCAAAAAATCAGATTGCACTTTTTAATGATCGATTGGGGACACGCACGTTTTTCGTCACTGAATCAAAAGACGGGTTTCTTGCCTCGAGCCAACCTTTATTTTTACTGCAAGATCCCTCGGTAGGGCGTCGCTTAAGCCGTCAAGCGCTGTTTGAAATGCTAACCTTTAGGCGTATATGCTCTAATCATGCTCTTTACGCCGACATTGAAATCATGCCTGGAGGATCATTATGGCGATACGAAAATCAACAGATTCATCGTAAAAAAATCTGGAAACTAAACTGGAAACCTCCGGGCTTTTCTCGCGCGGAAGCTCCTGAAAGGTTTGCTGCCCATTTGGTTCAAGCCGGTAAGCGACGCTTTGGCGATCATGAAAGATCTGGAGTTCTTCTATCCGGAGGTATTGACTCCCGTTTGGTTCTTGCGGCGGCAAAGGCAGCGGGTAAGCCCGCTTCGTGCCTTACTGTAGGGCCTTTTGATAATCGGGAGGTATCTGTTGCTCGTGCTGTTGCGGAAGCTGCAGGGGCGCCCTTTCAGTATGTTGCCAATCCATCTGAGGAACTTATCGATACTTTTGATGATGCAACTATTGCGGCTCAAGGCATTTATAGTACGCCATTCACTTTTTTCCGTCGTTTGCCGACGTTATCGGCAGATCACGATGTTTTATTTTCTGGTCATGCCTTGGATATAGCATTTCGTGGCTTTTACCTACCTTGCTATACAATTAGAATAGGTAAAGGGAGTATCCGGCTTCCACTTCTGGGAAAAATTAATTCAAAAGACTTACCGGGAGAAATGGTGAGAATATGGCGAGCTTCAACGCCGTCAATAAGTCTTAGAAAAAGTATAGACCAAAAATTTCATTCTGAGTTAGCTGAGCGGCAGAGACAGGCTGCAACCTATGCATTGACCCAAGCGGATATCCAAGATCCCTATAATGCATTAGAAGCTTTTTCTTTTCATACCCAATCCCTCCATTATACCTGGAACGACTTCGCTGCGATGGAAACAGTCATAAGGCATCGTGCCCTATGTTTTGATAAGGACTTATTTGACTTCTGTCTTTCCCTGCCTCCTGTTTGGCGCGCTCAGGGTGAAATACCAAGGCAGGCACTAAAACAATTATCCCCTGTTTTAGCCGATGAACTTGACGCCAATACAGGCTATCCTCTTCGTTGGAGCGGGCCGCAGCATATCGCCGCAATGGTGGGTCGCTCTGTTATGCAAAAATCAGGTTTATGGTCCGTCCCTGCCTTGCCGACCAAGATGGAAACTCATGGTTCTTGGTCAAATTTGGACCAGTTATTAATGCTGCATCCGGAATTTCAAAGACGATTGCGGCGGCTCCCACAGGACACAGCCTTGCTTGATACGGGAATTTTAACAACCAAAGGCATAGGGACAGTTGTTGAGGAACATCTTTCTGGATCAGCCAAGCATGGAAAATTACTCCATACCTTGTTAAGTTTATCCACGTGGTTTCAGGCATACCCGTATTCAGAGGTATCGTAAGTGCTTAATAATATTGAAGAATTTAGCACCCAAAGTTATACAGCCTTACTCCAGGGTTTCAAGGATCGCGGTTACGACGTGGTTGGCTATGAAGAAATCCGCCCCTTACACCCACATATCGTTTTACGTCACGACATTGACATGAGTATCGAATCGGCGCTGCGTATGGCTGACATTGAAGCAAACTTGGAAGTTTCAGCCCATTATTTCGTTCTACTGCGGTCTGATCTATATAATCCTTATACGTCACATAATATTCGTAGTTTGAGGAGTATACTGGCTCTTGGTCACAGAATTGGCCTTCATCTTGATGCAAGTATTTATTCTTCGGATTGGTCAGCTTTAGAAGCTGCTGCTGACGAAGAATGCGGCATTCTTGAGAGTATTATTCAGGAAAAGATTAATTTTGTTAGTTTTCATCGTCCGCATGCAAATTTGTTGGGCAATGCGGAAAACCTTGCAGGTAGATTGCACACGTATCAACCGCGCTTTTTCAAAGAAATCGGGTATTGCTCTGACTCACGCGGAAGTTGGCGGTACGGCCATCCTTATGGCCATGATGCTATTAAAAGCAAAAAAGCACTGCAACTTTTGACGCACCCCATTTGGTGGGATGGTGGATCTCTATCGGCTACGGATCGGCTCTCAGAATTTGTAGACAATAGAGCTCTACAGTTTAGAAATTCATTAGCCGAGAATTGCGAAACCTATCGAGAGATTCATTCCATGAAAACGGTCTCTAGAAAGTATTGATAATCCGCTCACAAGAGATCTCTTGAGGTATTTAGATGGTAAAAAAAACGCAGTATATTTTAGGCATTCACGATGGGCATAATTGCGGTGCCACTTTAATTGGAGACGGCGTCATTCTTTCTTCTATAAATGAGGAGAGGCTGAGCCGTATCAAAAATGAAGTTGGTTATCCACGACGAGCAATTGAAGAAGTCTTGCGCATAGCGAATGTAGATGCGAGCCTTCTTGATGAGGTGGTGTATGCGTCGTTATTCATGCACGCGACACCTTATCTTAAAGACATAGCGCCCTGGTATTTGGTGGGGATGTCCGAGCAGTCTGCGGCAAAGTCTCAACCTAAGGAATACCAGGAGCTCATTTTTCAAGAGAGAAAGAAGGAAAGAATAACCCAAGTTATGGATCATTTGGGTGTCGCGAGTCATCAAATAAGCTTTGTTGAACATCACTTGGCTCATCTTGCGGCCGCATATTACACGGCGCCTAATCTGGATTATCAAGTTCCTACCCTAGGGCTAACATGTGATGGAGCGGGCGATGGTCTCAGCGCGACTGTCTCTATTTGTACAGGCAATAAAATACAGCGGATTGCGGTAACGGATAGGCATGCATCCCTGGGAAAGATCTATTCGCGTGTCACTTTTCTTCTGGGCTTAACGCCGTGGGAGCATGAGTACAAAGTAATGGGCTTGGCGCCGTATGCCGAACCTAACTTAATTCAATCTAAGTTGAAAATCTTGCAGAATTTGCTTCGGGTTCGAAGTGACGGCCTTGGCTTCGAGCTTTCCACTCAGCTCTCCACTAACTATTGCTATGAATATCTTCGGGATGAATTCGAGCGAACGCGTTTTGATGTGATTGCTGGGACAGTGCAGGCATTTACTGAGCAGATGATGGTCGAGTGGGTTAAAGCTGTCATAAAATCTACAGGTATCCGCAGGCTAGTTTGCGGCGGTGGTGTTTTTATGAATGTCAAAGCCAATATGCTTATTGCTGAAATAGAAGAGGTTGATTATCTGCATATTATGCCGACCGCTTCGGATGAGTCTCTCTCAATAGGGGCTGCTCTCTATCGTTACTTTGAAAAAAGCGGAAATACAAATTATCGGGTTGGGCATCTAAAGAATCTGTATCTGGGCGGGGAGTTTTCCGCGGCACGCGAGCGCTCTGATATTGAGAAGCTGCAAAAAAGTGTTAATTTTACCGTAGATGAACCTCAAAGGATTGAAGATGCGGTCGGCGATCTGCTGTCACAAGGAAAAATCATTGCTACCTGCTGGGGGCGCATGGAGTGGGGGGCGCGGGCGCTAGGTAACCGCAGCATATTGGCTGCAGCCGATGATTTTAGGCGCGTTGATCAAATCAATCAGATGATTAAAATGCGTGATTTCTGGATGCCTTTTGCTCCCGCTATTATGGAAGAACAGGCTGCGAAGTATTATAAAAACCCGAAAAAAGTCACGGACGATTTTATGTCTGTTTGTTTTCAATCTCGTCCTGATGCCGGCGCAGATATCAGCGCTAGTATGCATCCGCGGGACAAAACAATTCGTCCTCAAATTGTGAGGAAGGAAACCAATCCTCGATTTCATGCGGCAATCTCGGCTTATGCCCATAAGACTGGTCGTGGGGGTATTCTCAATACTTCGTTCAATATACACGGAAGTCCAATTGTCTACACGCCCGCTGAAGCGATCGATGTATTCTTGCGCTCTGGACTGCAGCATCTCGCCTTAAGTAATTTTGTTCTTAGTAAAGGTGCATAGGATAGATATGCGTGTGCTATGCCTTGATATTGAAGGGGGTTATGGTGGATCATCGCGAAGTCTTTTTGAGTTTCTAAAGAATATTTCCAAACTCAGAGCCAATATCAAAATCGAGGTTTGGCATCGAAAGGTGGGCCCCATAAGTAGAGCATACAAGGAGGAGAATATCAGGGCTCTAGTAACCCCTACGATGCCTAAAGCGACGTCAGTAGAACGATTCTCTCGCAATTGCGTAGAGTATGGACGATTTATTGTTCTTTGGCTGATGTCACATAATTTCCGAAAAAAATTATTAAACCATTTAGACAACTTTGACCTTATTCATTTTAACCACGAAGGTTTGTTCTTGCTAGCTAAATGGCTTCATAAACAGACATCAAAGCCAGTAACAATGCACATTAGAACAATACCGCCCGAGAATATGTTTTCTCGCTGGCAGGCCCGAACCATAGCGCATTGTGTCGATGGTATTGTGGCCATATCAGAGCTGGAAGCAGAAATATTCAGCCATAGAAGTCATTATAAATTGAAACCTCGGCTTATTTATAATCCCGTTTCCATCCCGCCGCAGGCAATACAGTCGCACTCCGGTATTCCTCAAGATGGTCGTTTAAAGTTAGCCAGCCTATCTAATTTTGCTTTAGTACGAGGTGTTGATCGACTTGTTGATGTCGCTGTGATTCTTAAACAAAAAAACATAAGTAATGTTTTATTTATTCTGGCTGGAGATATGACCTTACCAAAAAACTTTCCGGGAAAACCGGGGAAAGTTAAAGATCGAGTCAATAACTTTGAAGCTTATACGGCTGAATGCGGAGTTCGGGATTTTTTTGTTTTTCTAGGCCACACAAATCATCCTGAGAGTGTGCTTGCAGGTTGTGATGCATTAATCAAACTCGGTAGAGTGCAGGGCGGAAGAGATATTTTGGAAGCTTTAGGTGCAGGAAAACCTGTATTGACTTTGGGAAAAAGTAATCAGTTCTTGGAAAATGGAAAAACGGGAATTCTTTTTTCTGAATTTGATGCTAGCGCCGTAGCAGACGCTATAATTGATCTGGCAAATAATAGATTAAAATTGTCTGAATTAGGGATAGATGGTAAAAGCCGTGTCATTGCATTATGTGATCCCAAAGGTAGAACTTTAGATCTTTTAAATTTCTGGCAAGAAATTTTAGCGGCGAAAAGCAGGACCAGCATACGGAGTGGTGAACAGTGAAAGATCTTATTATTGTTGGCATCCAAGATAGCCACGATGCCGCTGCCTGCGTTATGCGCAATGGTACAGTTCTGGCGTCTGTTGCTGAAGAAAGGATTTTGCGCATTAAATCTGCCGGCGGGTTCCCGGCAAAAGCTGTAGAAGAATGCCTTAGAATTTCTGGCTTAAAAAAATCTGATGTCAGCTACGTTGCCGTTGCCGGAACGCGCGCTGTTCCTGTAAATTTGCTGAGCATCGCCTCTTCCCTTAAAATTAGCGATTACTATCGTATTCAAGAAAAAGTGCGTTATCCCAATTTTTACGAGGGTAAAAGCATTGCGCTTGCCGAGGGTGTCGGGAACTATAGTCCTACCCATGATGTGCACTATGATCGTAATTTGATTCCTTTAAAAGAGACACGTGAACTAACCAACGACGAGAAGAAACGGATTGCTGCTTATCGTCATAGTTTTATTGCGGAATATTTTAACATATCAAAAGACCGAGTTATTTTTTACGATCACCATGCGTGCCATGCGTCGTACGCCATGTTTGCTAGCCCGTTTCGGGAAGAAACAGTATGCGCGCTTACCATGGATGCGGGGGGCGATGGCGTATATGATACCGTCAATATCTTCGATCAGAAAGGGCTAATGCAAAATATACATAAAAGCCACGATTGTCTTATCGGGCCACTGTATACTTACACCACTCTGTTCTTAGGAATGCGCCCGTGTGAGCACGAATATAAAGTAATGGGTTTGGCGCCTTATGCTAAATCCTACCTGAAAAAATCCGTATATGATTCTCTATCGGATATGTTAATTCTTGATGGAATTAAATTTTCTAGAAACCCACAATATAAAGATATTTTCTGGGCGGCAAAAGAAGCCTTAAAAACAGAACGCTTCGATGGCATAGCGGGCGGCCTCCAAGATCTTGTCGAAGATCTTTTAACCCGCTGGGTTGAAGCGGCAATGAAAAGAACAAAAGCGCGCAAGGTTGTCTATGCGGGTGGTGTTGCTCTCAACGTCAAGGCAAATCAAAGAATAGCTAAGATTCCTGGCCTGGAACAATTGTTCATCCCGCCTGGCTGCGGAGACGAGTCCCTTCCCATGGGGGCGGCATGGGGACTTTATGCTCAGCTCTGTCGTGACCAAAATAAGGCAGCCGAGATTCCCCCCTTGGAATCCGCTTATCTAGGTTCGAAGGTAACCGAGGAGGATGTGGGCCATATCTTAGATATGCCGCTAATTCGTGAAAAATTTGTCGTTGTTGAGGGCGATCCGGAAATCAAAGCAAGTCAAGCGCTTGCTGCAGGAAATGTTCTAGCCGTTTGCCGGGATTCGATGGAGTTTGGCCCGCGATCGTTAGGTCATCGATCATTACTTGCTGATCCAAGAAGACCCGAGTCTGTTCAGAAAATAAATGAAGCAATTAAAGGACGGGATTTCTGGATGCCTTTTGCTCCTTCTGTTCTCAAGGAGGATGCCGATCGGTATCTGGATATGCCAAGTACGATTGACCTAAGGTTTATGACATGTACTGTAGATAGCACCGCCGAGGGAAGGGCGACACTTATATCCTGTTTACATCCGTACGATGGTACGGCGCGTCCGCAAATCGTGGCTCCAGCTAAGCATTCTCGGTACTATGATTTGATCAAGAAATTTAAGGACCTGACGGGAGTTGGTGCTGTCCTGAACACTTCGTTAAATATTCACGGTAAACCGATTGTTTCCGCACCCAGGGAAATTACCGAAGAAATCTTGAGTAACCCTAAAGTTACGCTCTCGCATTTGCTTGTTGGGAACTATTTTCTCAAAAGAGCATAAGAAGGGCCCCGCAAACGTAATAACTATAGGTTAATCTGATGGCCTCAGAAATAACTGTAATTGAAAAAGAGATACCGATTACAAAGCCGTCTTTTTCTGCTCAAACCCAACAAGATATTCTTGCGGATATTAAAGATATCCTGGCCAAGGGTCGTCTAATCCATGGACCTTTTGAAAAAGCTCTTGAGCATTTTTATTCAGATATGACTCGATGTTCAGATGCGGTAGCTATCGCCACATGCTCAAGCGGTCTCCAAATGGTTATGGAATGGTTAGAAGTCAGAGGAAAAGAAGTTTTGGTCCCGGCCGCTTCATTCATTACAGATGTTGGCATGATCATCGCCGCAGGAGGGACACCCGTTCTTGTTGATGTAAATCCCAAAACCTTGTCCTTTGACTTGGCGGATCTTAGGCAAAAAATCACGTCTCGTACGAAAGCGGTTATTTGGGTGCATCTCACCGGATTTATTACACCAGAATGGCAGGAAATTAAGAATTTCTGCATAGAGAATAATCTCTTTCTAATTGAGGATGCTGCGCATGCCCATGGTGCATCCGTCAATAATTTCATGGCGGGTAGCTTAGGAGACGTTGGTTTATTCAGTTTTTATGCGACGAAAGTCGTTGCCGTGGGCACAGGAGGAATGGCGACGACAAATATCAAAGAATTGGCAGACTATATGCGGAGTGCAAGGGAATTTGGTAAAGATCTTTCTTCAGGAAAAACTAAATACTTAGGAAGTGACTATCTTTTGGATGAGCTGAGATGCTGTGTCGCTTTTCACCAAAGTAAGGATTTAGAGCGGCAAGCGCATCAGCGACGTATAATAGCCTCGCGCTATAGTGACAAACTAAAAAATGCCTATGGAATTCGCATCTTAGATATACCCGAAGGTAACATTCCCTCATACTACCAGTATGCCGTTTCTTTAGATGAGCGAATAGACAGCAATCGGCTTCTTAAAGATTTAAAAGTAAATCATAAAATATCATGTAAGAAGATTTACCCGCCCATTTATGACGAAGCTCCGTTTAAATCTTTGTCGCAGTCCTTACCGGGTACCGAGCGGGCGCTACACCATGTCATCTGTTTACCGATATTTCCTGATCTTGATATAGAATCTGTTGATAAGATTGTCGATGTCTTGACCACTGAAGTGCGCAAGCAACTCGGATGAGTCCAATTCTTATAACTGGTTCGAGCGGGCTTGTCGGTGGGTCATTAGTTAAGTCGTTACGGCTCAAAGATTCGGTAATTTTTACGACATCGCGCGCCGGCTCTAAGCTAGATTTATGTAATTATCCAGCTGATCTCTGTGATCCAAAACAGGTTGTTAGTCTTCTATCAAAGAAAAAAATTGGCGCGATTGTCCACGCGGCCGGAAGGATAAAGGCAAATGACTTTGAAACATATAAACGAGATAATTGTGACGCGACCCGAAATATTTTGACGGCTGCTCGAGATTCGGGGGTAAGAAAGTTCGTTTATCTTTCCACAATAGAGGTATATGAAAATGATGGGCCTTATACCGAGGAGTCCTCGACTCAATCTCTATCACCCTATGCCCAAACAAAGCTTGAAGCTGAAGATTACGTACGTGCTGCTTCAACGCGAGACTTTCAAACAATTATAATCCGGTTGGCAGGTGTCCATGGTCCGGAAAGAAAAAGTGGAGCAATCTACAATTTCGTAAAGGCGGCAAAGAAAAACGAACCAATTAAAATTCTGGATCCCAAAAGCATTTTTAGGCTCAGCTTCACGGGGGACATAACTTTGGGGATCGAACTTATCCTGAGCAAAGATAATTTTGCCCAGCCTGTGTATAATATGGCAGGCGAAGAAGCCTTTTCGCTATCGGATTTTGCCCTTGCTATCAAAAGAATCACAAATAGTAAGTCAGAATTAATTTACTCAGGGGAAGTAGCGGAACGCAATCGTGACTTAAGGATCGACAAAATTCGCCATGATTTAGGCTATTCTCCTTTACCAACAGATTATCACCTAAGATCTATAGCTTCTGCATTATGACTAAGATTGCCATTCATCAACCCAATTACCTTCCGTGGTTTGGATTTTTTGCAAAAATTTCAGTGGCCGATATCTTTGTATTTTTAGATGATGTCGCCTTTTCTAAGGGGTCGTATATAAATCGTGTGCAATTTTTGCATGGCGCGCAGCCACGCTGGCTGACGGTGCCTGTCCTGCACAAAAAAGGCTCGCTTATTAATGAAACGCTACCTTCGAGCGAGACATGGAGATATGATCATATTAATAGCCTAACAAATTGGTATAGAAAATCTCCGAGATTCTCTGAGGTTATGGAAGAATTTGGGGAGATGCTATTTAGTGCATCAGCAAAAAATAACTTAGCGGAGCTTAATAAGTTACTTATTATTAAATTGGCAGACCGTCTCGGTATTCATTGTCGATTTGTGAGTTCTTCTGAGTTGAGCATAACAGCCATGGGAACCGAAAGGCTTATCGAAATAGTTAAGAAAATTGATGCGAAGGGCCAATATCTTTCCGGTCAAGGTGGGGTAAAATATCAGGACCCGCATAAATTTTCCGAGGCTAGAATTGATCTGAAATATTTGGATTTTAAGCATCCCGTATATTCTCAAAGCACTGAAGACTTCATACCTGGTCTTTCAATTATGGACGCTGTTTTTCGCCTGGGTTGGGACCGGACTGCACGCTTATTAAAAAATGCTCAGAAACTTGGGGATGAATGACTTGTCTTTTATGAAAATGCACTCGGGTGAAGAGCCGCATGAAAAAGCTTCTGGGAAGCATGACTTTGTTGCTCAGATCATTGCTTTCGCCGCCTTCATTATTCTTCCCTTGTCGAGTTTCGCACCGCTTTGGTTGGCGCCGCTTTTGGTTATTGTTGGCGTTGTAGCGGTAGGTAATTTACTTATTACCAGACGTTTTTATACTTTGCCGTGGCCAAAAATTAAGAAAATCTCGGCTTTGTTTGTTATTTTTTGGATTTGGTGTGCGTGCAGTTTGCTATGGACTATTGGCTATAAAGAAACGGGCATAGAGGTTATACGATTAGGGTTATTTATGGCGATCCTGCCGCTATTTGCCTGGAGTTGCACCGCATCGCTTTCCTCAAAACAACTTATAGGAAGATACTTGGTTTACGGTTGTTGTTTGGGAGCAGTTCTGCTTTTGCTGCAAATTTTAATTGATAGGACATTTTTATCGATAATTTTTGATCAGAAATTTTTCATTACACCGTTACAGCAGTTAAACCGGGTTGCGGCGGTTCTGGCGGTTATAATGTGGCCGACTATAGGATGGATATGGAGAAGAAAACATCGCGGCCTTGCCGTGATGTTTTGGCTTACATGCCTTTTAATTCTATGGAAATTAGAAAATGAAACTGCATTCTTTGCAGCAATCGCCGCATCAACTGCCGCTTTATTGGTGGTTATAAAGCCCTACGTATCGGTTAATATATTTTCTTTTCTCATCTTTTTGGCGGTCATTATGGCGCCGATATTGCCTCAAACCATTTTATCGCCGGAGCGATGGTTGGGATTTAGCTGCAATTACACAGCTCCCTCAGCGCTGCACCGCCTGTATGTTTGGCAATTCGCAGTGGGTAAAACCCTAGAAAAACCGGTAATAGGTTGGGGGTTGAATACGGCAAGAATTATGCCAGGTGGCCGAGATGTCATCGATATCAAACCTCCATGCAAAAATAATTGGACGTCAGGAGAAAGCTTACCCCTTCATACCCACAATGCTATTTTGCAAATATGGTTAGAGCTCGGTGGAATCGGAGCGGTTATCTTTGCTTTTATCCTCGCGGTTATAAACCTGGGTATTCTAAACCCTAGCCGTGCTCTAGCGGCTTTTTCTCAAGGTCAAGTCGCGTCGGCCATTTTAATTTCTGGTTTAGGTTTTGGCGCCTGGCAAAGCTGGTGGTTAAGTTTATTATGGTTATCAGCGTTAATTATGGTTTCTATTCGCAGCGAGAATATTATTGATTAGGCTTCTCACTATTTTGCCATCTTTTTCCGGGGGTGGTGCAGAGCGTGTGGCCCTTAATATTTTAGGCCAGCTTGATAAGCTTAAATTTGATAAAACCTTGATTGCTATTTCTGGTGAGGGTCCTCTAAGAACTTTACAATCGGTAGATCAATATATCGACCTTAAGAAGATGAGATTGCGTTCGGCACTTCTGCCTTTGGTGAGATCAATATGGGATTGGCGTCCAGATGTTATTTTTTCTACCTTTGGTCATATAAATTTAGCGCTTTTAATATTACGACCATTATTGCCGACATCAACTAAACTCATGCTGCGCGAAGCTAATTTGCCGTCTCTCAGTTTGCCTGCAAGCCGTAACCCAAAGCTATTTTCTTGGGGATATAAGCGTTTATATCCTTACGCCGATCTTCTGCTCTGTAGTTCGGAGCGTATGCGAGAAGAATTTTCCCGTAATTTTAAAATCCCTGACGCTAAACTAGCTATAGTTTTAAACCCCATTGATGTTGAAAAAATTAGAGCGGCGGCTATGCGGCCAATGCGATTCCCCGGCGGCGGGCGCCGCTTTATTGCCGCTGGCAGGCTTGTCCAGCAAAAAGGATTTGATCATCTGCTCGCCATGTTTTCTAGTTTTCCGCAGCAAGATCATTTAACCATCTTAGGGACTGGTCCCGAGGAAATGCCGTTGCGTGAGAAGGCTCGGTCTCTTAATTTGACAAATATCTCTTTTGAAGGCTTTGTGAGCGAGCCTTGGTCTCGATATGCAGGAGCAGACGCTTTCGTTTTGCCCTCTCGATGGGAGGGTATGCCTAACGCGGCGCTGGAGGCTTTAGCGGTAGGTACGCCGGTTATTGCCACTGCTGAATCCGGAGGTATTTCCGAAGTTCAGACGGAAACTATACCAGGTGCAATTCGCATAGCTAAAACTCAGAATGAGTTTCAAGAATACCTTTCGGAAACGCATCTTAGGGACTCTCTTGCAAATATAGGGCCTTGTTTATTGCCGCCGCAATTCTGGCTTCGACGCGCGGTGAGTGCGTTCGAGGCCTGCATAACTTCTCTTGTGCCGCAGGGATGAGTGCTTCACTTAAAGTACTGCACGTAATTACGGGGCTCGGCACGGGCGGGGCAGAGACAATGCTATGTTCCTTGGTCGAAAGAACCCGAGGGCAAGTCGATCAGCATGTCGTGAGTCTGGTAAAGGGAGGGGCCTCAGCAGAGTGGCTACAAAGGCGCGATATACCCACAACTCATCTTGGGATGGCGAAGGGTATGCCTGACCCTCGAGCCATTTGGCGGCTCCGCAAGCTCATTCAGGAATACAAACCTCACATTATTCAAAGCTGGATGTACCATGCCGATCTTATGGCGGCGCTCGCCCGGGGCAGCCTCATGTGGCCACCTTCATCTCGGCCCCGTCTTGCGTGGGGCATTCGCTGCTCCGATATGGATCTTCGTCGTTACGGCTGGGGCTTAAATCTCGTAGTGAAAACGAATGCGCGTCTATCGACTACGCCAGATACGATTATTGTTAATAGTCATGCGGGAAAGAAAGCTCATATAAATTTGGGCTATAACGCAAAAAAGATGCAAGTAATCCTTAATGGAATTGATACGCAGAGATTCTCGCCTAATCTCGCTATGCGACAAATTATGCGCTCTAAGCTTGGAATTCCAGAGGAAACGCCCGTTCTGATTCATATCGCTCGGGTAGATCCGATGAAGGATCACGCGACTCTCTTGGCTGCGGCTCAGAATTTTCCTGGAGTTCTTCTTTTGGTTGGTGCGGGAACAGAAAGTATGGGAAATTCGACGTCTATTCGAGGATTAGGGCGTCGTGATGACATCCCCGATCTCATTGCGGCTGCTGATGTTTTGGTTTCTAGTTCGGCTTTTGGTGAAGGTTTCCCCAACGTTGTTGCCGAAGCCATGTCTTGCGAAGTTCCGGCTGTGGTTACAGATGTTGGAGATTCTGCCTATATTGTCAAGGATACGGGAATTGTCGTTTCCCCGAATTCGCCTCAAGAACTTTCCGCCGCATTGAACTATATTATAGGCGAGGGAAGAAAAAGCTTACAGCAAAGAGGGCGTTCTGCACGCTTGCGCGTCGAGAGTGAATTTTCTTTGAACCGCGCCGGACAATCATTCGTACATATGTGGCAGGGGTTGGTTTAGTTATGTGTGGTTTGGCAGGGCAAGTCAATTTATCTGGCTTGGCAAAGAATGATCTTGCCGCGCGATTATCTAAGGCCATCGCTCGGTTGCGTCGGCGGGGGCCGGATGATCAAAAAACTTGGCAAGATAATCAATGCGCCATGGCTTTTGCCAGATTGGCAGTCATTGATCTGACCGCGGAAGCAGCCCAACCCATGGCGCGTCATGGCAGGATCATCGCTTTTAATGGCGAGATATATAATTATCAATCTCTTCGCCACGATTTGGAGCGGCTCGGTTATATTTTCGCCAGTCAGTCGGATACAGAGGTTATTCTCGCTGGCTGGGCGGCGTGGGGGCCGGCGTTATTGCCTCGGCTCAACGGTATGTTTGCCTTCGCTCTTTGGGACCCGCAGCAAGGCGAATTAATTCTCGCGCGGGACCGATTTGGTAAAAAGCCTATGGTTTATGTAGCCGATGCGCGGGAAATCGCCTTTGCGTCGGATTTAACCGCTTTGGGAGCATTAAGCGATAAGCTCGGCGGATTGGATATAGAGGCGCTTAGGCTGTTTTGCACCCTCAGATACATACCGGCGCCATGGACTATTCGCGCGGGCGCACAGAAGCTTGCTCCTGGGCACTATTTGAAGTTCTCCGAAAAGGGTTTGCGGATTCATCGCTGGTATGATCTCGCCCGCGCCCGCCCGCCCCGATTCAAGGATAAGACTGAAGCCCAAGATGAGTTGCGTCGCCTGTTTGATCTTTCCTGCAAGGATAGATTAGTGGCCGACGTTCCAGTGGGCGCTTTTTTATCGGGCGGTATAGACAGCGCTTTGGTGATCGCCTCTTTGGCCAGCCAAGGCCATAAGCTGCGCAGCTTTACGATGGGATTTCGTGATGCTTCAGGATATTATGAAGAACGCCCGGCAGCAGCGGCTCTAGCCAAACATTTCGGTCTTAACCATACAGAGATCGAGATTACGCAAGGTGACGCGCTCAGGGCTTTGCCAACGGTATTGGATGGCCTGGATGAGCCGTTTGCCGATAGCTCGGCTCTTCCCACCTATCTTCTTTCTGCAGCCGCCCGACAAGAAGTTACGGTTGCTTTGTCCGGGGATGGGGGGGATGAGATATTTGCTGGGTACCGTAAGTATCAGGGAGAATTATGGGCTGATACCTATAAGGCAGTACCTGTAGCGCTGCGTAACGGTCTTGGTCTGACGCTTGGCTTGCTGCCAAATGGACACAAAAATTCAAAACTTCATGAAACATTACGTCGAGTGCGTAGATTCATTTCTTATGCGGCAGAGGCGCCGACTGACCGACAAGCTGGATGGGCTTCTCTATTATCTCCTCAAGATGTCGATAATTTGCTACCAGGCTCCAAATCCTATGCAAACCCTATTGATTTGATCGCTTCTTATCGAGATGAGGTTGGGGATGATGACTTGATCAATGTCATGCTCGGAGCGGATATCTCATTGGTTTTAGCCAATGATATGCTCACCAAGGTTGACCGAATGAGCATGTGGGCAAGCTTAGAGGTCAGATGTCCCCTGTTAGATCATCGCGTCGTCGAATGCGCTGCGGCCATGCCGGGATCTTGGAAGCTGCAAAGAGGAAAGGGTAAGGCAATTTTGCGAGAGACTTTTGCCGATCTTTTACCCAAAGAAGCTTTCAGCTACCCTAAAAAAGGTTTTGAAATTCCTTTGGCTCAGTGGCTGCAAGGAGAATTACGGGATCTCGTTGATCAAGCATGTGATCCTGTAATGCTGCGTCGCCAAGGATTATTCGATCCAGAGCTTCCGCTTAAATGGAGAAATGAGCTTCAATCGGGAAAAAGAGACAGTTCTTGGGAGCTTTGGATGATGATTTCTTTCCAAGAATGGGCGCAGCGTCATAGACTATGATCCCTCCATGACGACCGATCTTGCTTTTCTTTCGGCTACGGAAACGGCCGATCTTTACCGCCAAGGTAAGGTCTCACCTGTTGAAGTAACTTCTGCGTGCCTTGATAAGATTTATGCGCAAAATTCAGCCCTTAACGCGTTTTGCTTAGTTGATGTATCTGCCGCCATGGAGGCGGCGCGGGCCTCAGAAACACGGTTTCTATCACGCCAGGCGCTAGGACCCTTGGATGGAATTCCCGTCGCGATCAAAGATCTTTTGTTGACTAAGGCATGGCCCACATTACGAGGATCTAAGGCCATATCAGCGAACCAGCTGTGGGATGATGATGCGCCGGCCGTTGCAAGACTAAGAGAGGGCGGCGCTATACTCTTGGGCAAGACCACAACGCCGGAATTTGGCTGGAAGGCTGTTACAGACTCTCCCTTAACCGGTATCACCTATAATCCCTGGGATATGGGAAGAACCCCTGGTGGGTCGTCTGGGGGCTCTGCTGCTGCTCTTGCCGCGGGAATGACTGTTCTCGCCTTAGGATCAGACGGGGGAGGCTCAATCCGTATTCCGGCGAGCTTTACAAGTACGGTGGGGTTAAAGCCGACCTCGGGGCGAGTTCCGTTATGGCCGCCCAGCCCTTTTGGCACGATGGCTCATCATGGTCCTATGGCAAGGACGGTTCAAGATGTCGCTCTCCTTATGGATGCAATAGCGGTTTATGATAGGAGAGATGTTTATGCGGTTTCGGGACCCGATGGGGAATTCTTCAAAAAAGTCAATGAAGGCATTCGCGGCATGAAGATTGCTTTTAGTGCCGATCTAGGGGGTGCGGCGGTAAATAGGGAGGTTGCAGGGGTTGTTGCTCGTGCGGTTGAATTATATAAAGATGCGGGAATCGCATTTAAAGCGGCCGAGCCTTTTGAAAGTTTCTCACTAGAAACAATTGAAGAAATTTGGCGCATCCATTGGCTAAGTGGGCTTTTAAAGATTGCGTCGCTGTTCTCTGCGGAAACGATAGCTGGGCTTGATCCAGGGCTTCTTTCTTTAATTCAAGAAGGGAAAAAGGTTACGCTGCCCCAGTTCCTGGAGGCGGTGTCAATGCGGGAAGCCCTGGGCATCTGCTTAAATGACTTCTTCCAGCATTATGATTTATTTATAACGCCCACGGTGGCCGTACCCCCTTTTGCGGCGGGAGTGGAGGTTCCGGAAAGTTCGGGCTATAGCGATTGGTGGCAATGGTCTCCATTCACCCTCCCGTTCAATTTAACTCGTCATCCGGCCATCTCAATCCCTTGCGGATTAACGGCAGATGGCTTACCCATCGGTTTACAAATAGTAGGTCGCTTAGGCGAGGACAGCCTTGTCTTGCGCGCAGCTAGAGCTTTTGAACTTATTCTTCCATTCCCTAAGTTTCCAGGACAGATATGACAGAATCTTCAGCTTCCCTCAAAATTGCGGTTATTGGCCTCGGCTATGTCGGCCTCCCGTTGGCTGTGAGCTTAGCAAAGCATTTCAATGTTATCGGCTTTGATATTAATGCTGCGCGAGTCAAAGAGCTTAAATCGGGTCACGATCGGACACGTGAAATTGATGACAAAACGCTGTCATCCAGCAAATTAAGCCTAACCTCTGAAATCGAGGCAATCAAAGGCAGGGATATTCATATCGTTACTGTTCCAACCCCTGTGGATGGGGATAATCAACCCGATCTTACGGCCATCAAAGCCGCTTGCGGTACGGTTGGTAAGGTTATGTCAAAAGGTTCAATCGTTGTTTTTGAAAGCACGGTTTATCCTGGTGTAACAGAAGACGTATGCGGACCGATATTGGCTGAAATATCCGGTCTTACCTGTGGTGAAGATTTTTACTTAGGCTACTCGCCTGAGCGTATTAATCCGGGAGATAAAGAACATACGGTAGATCGCATCACCAAAGTCGTTGCCGGTCAGACCCCGGAAGTAGCTCAAAAGTTGGGTGATATCTATGGCAAGATCACGTCCGGCGGCGTGTTTCTTGCCCGAAATATCAAAACCGCGGAAGCCGCCAAGGTTATTGAAAATGCGCAGCGCGATATTAATATCGCCTTTATAAATGAAGTAACGCGTATATTTCACGCACTTGATATCTCCGTATACGATGTCTTGGAGGCGGCGCGAACCAAGTGGAACTTCTTACCTTTTGTTCCGGGTCTCGTCGGGGGGCATTGTATCGGTGTCGATCCCTATTATTTAGCGCATTGTTCCGAGTCCGTAGGGCATCACCCTGAGGTTATCTTGGCGGGTCGTCGAACGAATGACGCGATGGGAAAATATATTGCCGAGCAGATTGTAAAGCGGTGCAATGTATCGGGCCCCATTTTAATCTTAGGTCTTACCTTTAAGGAAAATGTACCGGACCTTCGCAACTCAAAAATTATTGATATTGTCGAGGGCCTGAAGGCTCATGGCCGAGAGGTGGTCGTTCATGATCCTTTGGCCGATCCGCTAGAGGCGAAGCATGAATACGGGATTGATCTGGCTCAGGATATGAAAACGAGGGGGCCTTATGCAGCGGTTGTTGGGGCTGTCGCCCATAAAGATTATTTCAACTTAAGTCAGAAAAATTTTAAGGATTTGTTATTTCCTAAAGGGTTAATTGCTGACATCAAGGGAATGTGGCGCCCCATAGATTTGCCTCCGACATTTAAGCGATGGCAACTTTAAGTAGTTTAGTTATATTGCAGGTTGCGGAACGTAAGGACTGAGGGGGAGCTGATGCCCCGTATTTATCCCGTAATTCTTTCAGGCGGCTCTGGGACTAGACTATGGCCGTTGTCACGAAGTTTATTTCCAAAACAGTTGTTGCCCTTGGTCGGCTCGCAAACAATGCTGCAAGAAACGGCACGTCGTGTTGTAGACGCTAGCAAGTTCGCGCCACCTATCATCATTTGCAATGATCAGCATCGGTTCGTTGTCGCGGAACAGCTCCGATCTATAAACATTACCCCTAAATCCATCGTACTTGAGCCTGTTCCACGTAACACGGCGACTGCAGTAATGATTGCCGCAAAGCTTGCCGCCCAGGATAACCCAGAGGCTTGCTTGCTTATCTTGCCGTCGGATCACGCAATTGCGGACACGAAAAAATTCAATAAGGTTATAGATCAAGCCTTATATGCGGCGAGTACCGGATGGATGGTGTCTTTTGGCATGACGCCAACGCGCCCTGAAACAGGCTATGGGTATATCCACCAGGGTAAACAGATTTCCGACGCCCCGGGAGTTTTTGCGGTCAACAAATTTATTGAAAAGCCGAACGCGCAACAGGCGGCAAGCTTACTTGCGGAGGGTGGTTATCTTTGGAACGGCGGCATGTATATTTTTTTGGCTCAGCGAGTAATTTCGGAGATTGAACGGTATCTGCCTGAAGTGTCGGCAGCAGCACAAAAAGCTTTATCTAAAGCTACCCATGATCTCGATTTTTTGCGGCTTGACCAAGACGCACTTATGGAATCTCCGGCGATTTCCATTGATTATGGAGTCATGGAAAAAACTACCCGGGCTGCGGTAATTCCCGCAGACATAGGATGGAGCGATGTTGGAAGTTGGGCTAGTCTCGCCGAGACATTAAAGCCTGATGAAGTGGGGAACATCATGTCGGGGGATGTTCTGTTAGAAGAAACAAAAAGAAGTTACGTGCGCTCCGAGGGCCCATTGGTATGTACTTTAGGTATTGATAATCTCATTGTTATTGCGACGGAAGATGCCGTGTTGGTGGCTCAAAAAGACCAAGCGCAAAAAGTCGGGAAGCTTGTTGAAAAGTTGCGCGCCTTGGGTCGGCCTGAATCTGATGCCAATCCCACAGTTTATCGCCCATGGGGAAGCTATAAAACCGTAAGATCAGGCGATCGGTTTCAGGTCAAATACATAACGGTTAAGCCCCATGCCAAACTGTCGCTTCAGTACCATCACCATAGAGCCGAACATTGGATTGTCGTTCGGGGAACGGCGCGGGTAACAAGAAACTCTGAAGAACAGACGTTGAACGAAAATGAATCGACTTATATTTCGCCGGGCACACCGCATCGTTTGGAAAATCCGGGGCGTATTCTTCTCGAGTTGATAGAGGTTCAATCGGGAAGCTATCTCGGGGAAGATGACATTGTTCGGCTTGAAGATGTTTATGGAAGAACTGCTAAACCGAGTCAGCAGTGAATTTTTGTCCTGTCTGTTTTAAAGACAGGGCATCGCCTAATCCGCTTCCCAGAAGATTAGCCCCCAATACGGTTATCGTCACGGCAATTCCCGGCATGATAGCCTGCGAAGGCGATACATAAAGGAAAGTTTGTGCATCGGCCAGCATTCGCCCCCAGCTGATGTCGGGTGGTTGTACGCCAAGCCCCAAATAACTTAAGGCGGCGTCGGCCAGAATGGCGAGGCCGAACTGAGAGGTGGCTTGAATGATTAATGGCGCCCAGATATTCGGTAAAATATGACTCCAGGTGATTTGGTAAGAACTTTTGCCAACCGCTTGCGATGCAAGAGCAAATTCTTGGACCCATACCTTCTTGGCCGTACTACGAGAGAGACGGGCAAAAACAGGAATATTAAAGATGGCGATGGCCAAAATGGTCGTGCTTATTCCTGGCCCAATATTCGTAACGATGAGAATTGCCGATATAATTACGGGAAAAGCAAAAATAACGTCGGTACTTCGCATCAGCAGCTCATCAAAGGTCTCTTGGAAGGGATGGCGATGGGCTGGCATAGCGGCCGTTAAGCCCAGAAAAGTGCCAACAATGGCGCCCAAGCCAACAGACAAGATTCCCACGAGAAAAGCGTTGGCTCCTCCAATCATAAGAAGAGAAAGAGTATCTCGCCCGAAATGGTCCGTTCCTAATGGATGAGAGATCGATGGAGAGAGAAGGCGGATGGCACTGTCGACTGTTGTAACTGAAAAAGGAGTCCAAAAAATCCCGATGCCCGACAGAAGCGCCATCAATCCCAGGCAAAGTAAAGAGAGCCTTAATCCTGACGCTCTGTTGGTTAACTTATGCATCCGAAAGGTCTTTTTTTAGCCGAGGATCAATAAGGCCGTAAACGATATCGATCAGAAGATTAATGCAAATAGTTGCGGCCACCATCACAAGGATGATTTCGCGGATCATGATCAGATCCCGTTGACCCGTTGCCTGAATAAGAAGACGACCTATGCCAGGTAAAACAAAAACGTTTTCTATGACGACAACGCCGGCCAAAAGATAGGCCAGCTGAAGCCCCAGAATGGCTAAAATGGGAATCATCGCATTGCCTAGGGCATGACGCAGAAGCGCGTGTAGTGGCGTTGAGCCTTTGGCGAGGGCTGTTCGATAGAAATCTTGCTCCATGGCCTCAATAAGGGCGGTGCGGACGATGCGCCCCAAAATGGCCGCTTGGGGCAGGGCAAGGGCGATGGCTGGCAAGATAAGCGATTTTATTCCGGGTAGAATGCCAACATTCCATCCGGCAAATCCGCCGGAAGGAAACCATTTTAGCTCGATGGAAAATATTAAAATAAGCAAGATTCCCAGCCAAAAGCCAGGGATGGCGATACCAAGCTGACTAAAGATTAGCGCCGCATAGTCAGGTAATTTATGACGGTAGAGGGCGCTGAAACTTCCAAGAAGAAAAGCAAGCCCCGTAGATAGAAAGATTGTAAAACCAGCGAGAGGAACCGATACAGAGAACCGTTCAAGCAAGACGCTGGCGATTCTATCTCCATGAATGAGACTAACACCGAAGTTAAACGAAGCAAGTTCAATAAGCCAATGGGTAAACCTCATAATAACGGATTGGTCTAGCCCCAGTTGGGAGCGAAGCGCGGCCAGGCTCTCCGGCGATGCGTTAACACCCAGCATGACTTGAGCCGGATCGCCCGGCAACACCTCGATGGTGAAGAAAATAAAGATAGCGGCGCAAAAAAGAGCAATGATTGCTAGCAAACAGCGACGGATAAAAAACCTTAACATCGCATACGCCTAATCAGAGAAATGATTATCGCTTCCAGTAAACTGCCGTAAGGTCGTTGGCCTGGATCGGGCTGTTTTTCCAAAGTCCAGACAACCCCTTTTTCCAAACGCCAATCTTGGGCAATTCAAACAAAAAGACGTTTACGGCGTCTTCCGAGACGATGGTTTGTATCTCCGCCCATAAAGCCTGTTGGCGCTTCTCACTGCTCTCGGCGTCTATGCGGGCCAATAAAGCTTTGATGGTGTCGTTTTTATAGCCGAAATAATAATCATCACGCCCATAAATATCGATATCCAAAGGCTCGGTATGGGCCACAACCGTTGCCTCGAAGTCTTTCCCCTTAAAAACTTGCTCTAACCACTGGCCCCAATCCATTGGAACTATTTGAGCCTTGATTCCTACTTGAGCAAGTTGGGAAACCAAAACCTCTCCGGCACGGCGTGCATAGGCGGGGGGCGGGAGCTTTAGCGTCAGTGAAAGCTCATTCTCTAAGCCAGCTTCTTTGAGGAGTTTCTTGGCACGGGTTGGATCGTAAGGAAAACGCCCCGTTAAATCCTTATAGGCGGAATGTTGCGGCGAAAAATGACTGCCGATGGGTTGACCCAACCCAAAATAAGCCGCGTCGATAATGGCTTTACGATCAATCGCATACGAAAAAGCCTCTCGAACACGTTTATCGGAAAACGGAGGGCGGGCGTTATTCAACGCCATGATAACTTCACCCTCCGTCGTCCCAATCAAAACTTCGAAGCGGCTATCGGCACGAAACGTGGAAACGGTCTCCGGGGCCCCTAAATTGGGAATGGCATCGACGTCGCCGGCCAGAAGAGCGGCAACCTGAGCCGCACTATCCGTGATAAAGCGAAAAGTAACGTGATTGAGCCGGGCCTTCGTTCCCCAATAATTGGGGTTGCGCTCGAGCTCTACGCGCTCACCCTTAATTTGCGAGACAAAACGGAAAGGGCCTGTCCCAATAGGCTTGGTTTTGTTCTGGGCGGCGGTTTCTTTTTCAACCATGACAGCATCGCCCCAGCCTAAATTGTAAAGAAAACGGCTGTTAGGTTGTTTGAGTGTTACGATAACAGTGAACGGATCTTTAGCTTCGATGGAACTTATCGCGCTGTAGAGCTGCTTTTGAGCGTTAACACTGTCCGGGGCATTAATTCGGTTAAGCGAAAAGACGACGTCTTCAGCATCAAAGCTGTTTCCGTCGTGAAACTTTACATTTTTATGGAGACGAAACGTATAGCGCAAACCATCAGGAGAAATAGACCAGTTTTCAGCTAAGCCGGGATGGACCGCCCCGCTCTCGTCGATCCGCGTCAGTCCTTCGAATATATTGGCGTAGGTGACTTCATCAATGGCAGCCGCTGCACCGGCGGTGGGATCAAGATGCGGGGGTTCCAGCGGCATGGCGAGGACAAGGTCTTCTGATCCCGCCGCACTCACCAGCTGGGCAAAGCCTAAGGCAAAAACGAGGGTTAGATAAAACCGTGGCTTCATTACCAACTCGTGCTCCAAGCCTTTTATGCCGTGAAGATAATTTCTATGGCATAAAAGATTAAGTTAATTGCCAACCAACAGCATAACACCCAAAGCAGTGATAATACCCCCAGCAACTTGAGTTGTTCTTTTGGAAGTAAAACGTGAAGCGATCCATGCCAAACCAATACCGGCACCGTGAAGTAAGGCGGTCGCTAAAGCAAATCCTAGCCCGTAAGCCAAACCGCTTGCATCTTCGGGCATTTCTGCACCATGGGCATGGCCGTGGAAAATGGCGAATAAGCCAACTAAACCCATTCCCAGAATCACTGGCAGCTTTAAATTTGCGGCCACGGCCAACCCTAAGACAATAACGGAAAGGCCAATGCCCATCTCAACGGCTGGCAAATCTAGCCCTAAATGAGCCGAAAGGCCGCCTAGAGCCATAACCGTCACAAAAGTGCATGGGACAAGCCAAAGTGCCCGACCGCCTTGCTGGGCCGCCCATAAGCCTACGGCGATCATTGCCAGTAAATGATCAAGCCCAAAGAGAGGGTGAGAAAAGCCCGCTATAAAACCATTGGTTGAGCCAACGCCCGTATGAGCAAAAGCGGCCTGGCCACAAAGCAAGACAAGAGCTGTGACGGTTAGGGCTGAAAAATGGCGCATTTAAGAGCTCCTGTAATGACTGGCCAGAGGTTAGCAAGTTTGCGGTTAAAGTCTAGCAAACGATTGAGAATCCTTGTTTAGGCCTCTAATCGAATACCGGTCTTTCTTTCGAACAGATGCAGGCGATTTTCCACCGGGCGTAGGCGGACATGGCTGTTCACGCGAACACCCGTATTCGCTGGAAGACGCACGGTAATAAGCCGCTCTTGGCCGTCGATTTTGCCATGAGCCAAGGTATCTGCGCCTAAGGGCTCCAGCAGTTCAACGGTGTAGCCAAAGCCATCACCTGAAGAGATTTCCAGATCCTCAGGCCGTATGCCGACGGTGACCGATCCGGCAGGTGCGCGAATGCCATTTAAGCCAAGATTTCCCGCAGCTCCCAAGGAGGCTTTGTCACCTTGAATCTCTGCATCAAAGAAATTCATCGCGGGTGATCCGATAAATCCGGCAACGAAGGTGGTCGCGGGCCGACGATAAACATCGATAGGGGCACCGATCTGTTCAGCAACTCCCTGATTCATCACCACAAGACGATCAGCCAAAGTCATGGCTTCAACTTGATCGTGCGTGACGTAAACCGAAGTGATGCCAAGGCGCCGTTGCAAGGCCTTGATTTCAAGGCGCATCTGCACGCGAAGTTTGGCGTCTAGGTTCGATAAAGGTTCGTCGAATAAAAACGCCGAAGGTTCGCGGACGATGGCGCGACCCATAGCAACGCGCTGGCGTTGACCACCGGAAAGTTGGCGAGGTTTGCGATCTAGTAAATGAGAAAGCTCCAACATCTCTGCGGCGGTACGCAGACGCGATTCGATCTCCTCTTTGCTTTTGCCGGCGATACGCAATCCGTAGGACATGTTATCGCGAACTGACATATGCGGATAAAGCGCGTAGTTCTGAAAAACCATGGCGATATCGCGCTGAGCGGGCTCAAGATTATTAACGACCCGGCCGCCGATGGTAATTTCACCTTCAGAAATCGTTTCTAACCCGGCAATCATACGAAGCAGGGTGGATTTACCGCAGCCCGAAGGTCCAACGATGACCACAAACTCGCCATCGGCAATATCCATATTGAGACCGTGGATGACTTGCAGATCGCCGTAGCGCTTCTTGGCGCCGTGAATGCCGATGGTTGCCATGGCAGTTTCTTCCCTATTTTTCGGTTTCTATAAGGCCTTTGACGAAAAGCCGTTGCATGATCACCACCACCAATACCGGGGGCAACATGGCCAAGATAGTCGTTGCCATCACCAGGTGCCATTGCGTATCGGCATCAGCGAAAGAGATCATACTTTTTAATCCAACGATTGCCGTCATCATTTCAGGCTTGGTGGTTACAAGAAGCGGCCACAAATACTGATTCCATCCATAGATGAAGAGAATAACAAACAAAGCCGCAATATTCGTCCGCGATAAGGGCAGCAGAATATCCTTAAAAAAGCGGAAAGGTCCGGCGCCATCCACGCGTGCCGCCTCCAGCAACTCTTCTGGCACGGTTAGGAAAAACTGACGGAATAAGAAGGTCGCTGTTGCCGAAGCAATCAGAGGAACGGTCAATCCGGCAAAGCTGTCTAAAAGCCCCAGATCAGAAACAACTTTAAAGGTCGGGACAATGCGGACCTCTACCGGAAGCATCAAAGTGATGAAAATCATCCAAAAGCACAGCATCCGAAAAGGAAAACGAAAATAGACAATCGCATAGGCGGAGATGATCGAAATGATAATCTTCCCGATGGCTATAGTAAGGGCCATAACAACGCTATTCAGCAGCATGTGCCAAATAGGAAGGTTACCAAGCCGCGACGTGCCATGGAAAAGAGCGTTGGTGTAGTTATCTAGAAAATGAGATCCTGGCAGTAAGGGGAGCGGGGGACGCATCACTGTCTCAAGCGTATGAGTCGATGCGATAAACGTCGTATAGATCGGAAACACCACGATCGCGATCCCCAAGATAAGGATGGCGTGGGCCATAACCGTCAGCCAAGGGCGATTTTCGACCATTAGTAATGCACCTTGCGTTCGATATAGCGGAATTGAATGACGGATAGACTGATAACGATGATCATTAAGATGACCGACTGGGCCGCGGAACTGCCAAGGTCCAGGGAGACGAAACCGTCATTGAAAACCTTGTAGACCAAAATTTCCGTCGATTTGCCGGGGCCGCCGCTGGTTACGGCGTGGATGATGCCAAAGGTATCGAAAAAAGCATAAACCACGTTGACGACCAGCAAGAAAAAACCTGTAGGTGACAAAAGCGGAAAAACCACCGTCCAGAACCGCCGCGCAGGCTCCGCGCCGTCAATGGCGGCGGCCTCGATTAATGACTTCGGAATGGATTGCAAGCCGGCCAAGAAAAACAAAAAATTATAGCTGATTTGCTTCCAAGCCGCGGCGACAACCACCAAAATCATGGCGTCGGTTCCATTAAGCAGTGGGTTCCATCCCACGCCGAGGATCTTCAATCCATGAGCCATCAATCCAATAGACGGATTGAACATGTATAGCCAGATCATACCCGCAACCGCTGGGGCAACCGCATAAGGGCAAAGCAAAAGGGTTTTATAGAGACCGGCCCCGCGGACGATGCGGTCGGCCATAACAGCCAACAACAACGATAAACTCAAAGCGAGAGCGGCAACAGAAAAGCTGAAAATAGCCGTGACTGAGAGCGAGTTCAGGTAATTAGGATCTGCAAAAACGGCAATAAAATTGTTCAGCCCGACAAACTGCGTTTTTAATCCAAAAGCATCTTCACGGAAGACCGATTGCCGGATTGCTTGAAATGCCGGCCAGATAAAGAAGAGCATCGTCACCGCAAGTTGCGGCAACACTAAAAATAACGGTAAAACCTTATGGGAAAAGACGACGCGTTTTTCCATGACGGTGACCCAACAAATATAAAGGTAACGGCGGGTGCAGATCTTTTGAATCTACACCCGCTGTCGATGCCTTTATTATTTGTTGTCTTTCTCGAATTGGCGAAGGATCGCGTTGCCGCGCTCAACCGCCTTGTCGAGGGCTTGTTGCGCTGTTTGCTTGCCCGCAAACAAAGCCTCGACCTCTTCGTTAATGACGTTACGGACTTGCGGCAGGTTGCCCAAGCGAACCGCTTTGGAATTGTCGGTCGGTGGCTTGCCGGTCATTTGAAGAAGTGGGGTTTCCGTCCCAGGATTGTCCTTATAGAAGCCCGATTGCTTGGTCAGTTCGTAAGCAGCAGGTGTAATGGGCAAATATCCGGACTTTTGGTGCAGCTCCGCCTGAACCGATGGGTTAGACAGATACGAGAAGAATTTTGCTACGCCGATGTAGTCGTCTTTCTTATGACCTGACATCACCCACAGGCTGGCACCGCCAGGAACCGTGTTCTGAGGAGCGCCCTTTGCATCTGGGTAATAGGGCAGGGTCGAAGTGCCGAAAGCAAAACCGGCTTTACGAACATCACCCAGGCCGCCTGATGACTCAGTCAGCATCGCGCATTCGCCGCTGGTGAACTTCTGTTTGGCCTCAGATGTGCGGCCGCCGTAATCAAAGGTCTTATCCTTTTGTAGGTCAGCCAGATTCTGGAAGTGCCTAACGTGCAGAGGGCTGTTAAACTTTAACTCTGCATCCAAGCCGTCCATACCGTTTTTCTTGGTCGCATAAGGTACGTCGTGCCAGGCGCTAAAGTTTTCCAAGCCGATCCACGTAGCCCAAGTTGACGTAAACCCACAGGTGTGACCCGAGGCATGGATCTTCTTCGCCATCTCAAACAGCTCAGGATAGGTTTTTGGCGGCTTCTCAGGATCGAGACCGGCCTTTTTGAAAATATCCTTATTCCAATAAAGGATCGGTGAGGAGCTGTTGAATGGGAAGGACAGCATCCGACCGTCAGGCAGGCTATAATAGCCTGTGATTGCAGGAATATAGACCTTCGGATCAAATTTCATCCCGGCGTCGGAAAAAACCTCGTAGATGGGTTTAATCGCTTTGCCGGAATATATCATGGTGCCGGTACCGGCATCAAAAACCTGCAAGATATGAGGCGGTTTGCCAGCGCGGAAGGCGGCAATGCCCGCGGCGAGGGTTTCGTCGTAGTTACCCTTCAGGCTTGGGACAACTTTATAGTCTTTTTGTAAAGAATTGAACTGATCGGCAACGGCATTGACCCGCTCAAGATTGGCGCCGGTCATGGCATGCCACCATTGAATCTCTGTCTGCGCCTGGGCGGCCGCCGCAGGTAGGGCAACGGCCAATGCCATGCCAAGTGCTGACGTTCTGCTAATCATTTGGTTTCCCCCGAATTGCTACTGTGTGCCTTGATCTGCGATCAAGCGCGCCCAGAATGGCCCAAGTTATCGTGTGGGCATATACCAAAAATGCAGCTTCATTTAAAAAAATGTTAAAATTTAGAAATCCTGTTTCAAATTAAGTAATTTCAATAAGTTAGATTAGAGGAGCAAGTGCGAGAAGATCATCGGTCACAATCCCCTCGACGCCCCAATCAAGCAATAATCGTGCGCGCGCTAGGTTATTAACAGTGTAGACCCGGACAACTAAGCCCGATTTACCCGCTTCTTGAACAATCTCCGGTCCCGTCACTGAGCCGTGCCACAGATGGAGCCCGGTACATTTTAACTGACGGCAATGGTCTCGCCATTCGCCAAAGTCACGATCAAGCAGATAGGCGCGCTCGAGTGTAGGTGCGACCGCTTGAGCGCCGGCGAGCGCTTTGGCTTTGAAACTGGAGAGAATGGGCGCCGGGAGAGATCTCGGCCATTTCTTCTGCAGGAGAGCCGCAACGGCTCGTCCCGTTTCTTCTTCTCGCCCCGGGCAGGGTTTAATTTCGACATTGGCGCCGACACCCAGAGTTTTAAGGCAGTCGATAACCGCTTCGAGCGAGGGTATTTTTTCATCGGCATAATCGGCGCTGAACCAACTACCGGCATCAAAACGGTCCAGCTGTGCTGCCGTTTGTTTGGCTGCGGGACCCTTACCGGTCGTTGTGCGGTCCAGCGTATCGTCATGCAATAAAATGACGTTGCCGTCCGCCGTAAGTTTGGCGTCGAACTCTACCCATTTTGCGCCGAGTGCCGCGGCCTTTTTCATACTGGACAGGGTATTTTCGGGAGCGTGCCGCGCCGCGCCGCGGTGGCCGATAATGCGGCTAACGGTTTTGGTTTTTGATATGGCAGGTATTTTCTTTGGTAAGGATTTGACGCGACGTGCGGGCATCTGACGAACCATGTGAGGATCAAAAAGAATAAAGCGGTTAGAGGGAATAATCCGGCCCTCTTTTGCGAGGTTTACTGCCTTTTCAGGACCTGAATCAAACTGTTTCGTTTATAAGATATTGTTTTCGTTATTTAGCTATAAGTACTTACATATTACATGATTTTCCCAAATTGTATTAATTTTGACTCTAGGATTACTGCGGTTTTTTACAAGTTTTTATCGAGAGAGGGAAATATCTTTCTTAAAAAAGCGTTAAAAAGGTCATCGGGGTGAACCCAGGTTCAAACCTATTAACGCGTTACAAGGATGGCACCATGGCACAGGATCAATCGGGGTTAAACGGCCAGAAGATGAACGTGGCAGGGGTAT